>NZ_PDUD01000060.1 GCF_002646595.1 Flavilitoribacter nigricans DSM 23189 = NBRC 102662 | reverse complement strand
GGTGCTACCGGAGCAATCTCATCTTTTACCTTAATGGTTTGAGAAACACTGGAGGTGTTACCACAGATATCGACAAAGGTCCACGTGCGCACAATCGTGAAGTCGTTGGCACAGGCCCCTTCCGTAGTCACGGAGGTCGGACCAACCGTAATATCGCCGTCGCAGTTATCCGTAGCCGTCAGTTCAACTTCCGCCGGAACATCAGATGCACAAGAAACTCTTACATCTGCCGGAGGATTCGGCGCTACGGGAGCAATCTCATCTTTGACCGTAATGGTTTGAGAAACACTGGAAGTGTTACCACAGATATCGACAAAGGTCCAGGTGCGGACGATCGTGAAGTCATTGGCGCAGGCTCCTTCCGTAGTTACCGAAGTGGGATCAACGGTAATGTCCCCATCGCAGTTATCTGTAGCCGTCAATTCGACTTCCGCCGGTACATCTGAGGCGCAGGAAACCGTCACGTCGACCGGAGGATTGGGTGCTACCGGAGCCGTCTCGTCTTTTACCGTAATGGTTTGCGAGACACTGGAGGTGTTGCCGCAGATATCCACAAAGGTCCAGGTCCGTACGATCGTGAAGTCGTTGGCGCACGCGCCTTCCGTAGTTACCGAAGTCGGACCAACGGTAATATCGCCGTCGCAGTTATCTGTAGCAGTCAGTTCCACTTCCGCCGGTACGTCTGATGCACAAGAAACTCTTACATCCGCCGGAGGATTCGGCGCTACGGGAGCAATCTCATCTTTGACCGTAATGGTTTGAGAAACGCTGGAAGTGTTTCCGCAAATATCCACAAAGGTCCACGTGCGAACGATCGTGAAGTCGTTGGCACACGCTCCTTCCGTAGTCACAGAGGTCGGGCCAACCGTAATATCGCCGTCGCAGTTATCTGTAGCCGTCAGTTCAACTTCCGCTGGAACATCTGATGCACAAGAAACTCTTACATCCGCCGGTGGATTCGGTGCTACCGGAGCTGTCTCGTCTTTCACCGTAATGGTTTGGGAAACACTGGAGGTGTTGCCGCAGATATCAACGAAGGTCCACGTGCGTACGATCGTGAAGTCGTTGGCACACTCCCCTTCCGTAGTTACCGAAGTCGGGCCGACCGTGATGTCGCCATCGCAATTGTCTGTAGCCGTCAGTTCAACTTCCACTGGTACATCCGAGGCGCAAGAAACCGTCACATTGGCCGGAGGATTGGGTGCTACCGGAGCCGTCTCATCTTTTACCGTAATGGTTTGTGAGACACTGGACACATTTCCACAGGCGTCCTCGAAGGTCCAGGTACGCAGGATCACAAAATCATTGATACACTCACCCGGCGTTACCGCATCTTCGGGGCTGACCGTGATCGTTCCTTCACAACCGTCGTCAGCGGTAAGATCCATGCCCGGAGGCACTTCGGACAGACAATCGACGGTTACATCTTCCGGCGGTTCGGGCACCAGGGGAGCCGTCTCGTCCACTACAGTGATCAATTGCGAAATGCTGGAGGTATTTCCACAATCATCCACAAAGGTCCAGACCCGCTCGATCGTAAAATTATTCACGCAAGTTTCGCCGGTGATACTCGAACTGGGCAAAGCTGCAACTTCTCCCATGCAGTTGTCCATCGCTACCAGGTCCGGCATCTCCGGGATCAGGGCAGCACAGGAAACCGTTACATTTTCGGGGGCCTGAGGCGCCAGGGGTGCCGTCAGGTCCTGCACGGTGATCGTTTGTTCACAGATCGTTTCATTGCCGGCTTCGTCAGTAGCCGTCCAGGTCCGAACGATCACGCTTTCCGAAGCGCACAGCCCACCGGTAACCACATCCGAATGGCTCAGGCTCACTTCGCCGCATCCGTCGGTGACTTCCGGCGTACCGACCAGAGCCGGATCGATGGACGATTCGCAGGAGATCGTCAGATCCCCCGGACAGGTCAGCTGCGGCGCTTCGCAGCAAACCGGCGCATCACCCGTGATCGTCGCCCCGCAGTTTTCCGGAACAATCGGATCAGGACAATCATCGTCCGGATCGGCATCGATTGCGATCTGAATATTATAGGTGGCAACGTCTTTTGGGTAAGTCATGAGAATGGTGCCGGAGGTAACGTCCGTAGTACCGGAATTGGTCAGACATACGGGATCGGAATAAGGCGGTGTAGCATTGGGATCATAACCGACATAATTACCGTTGATCCCCATAATGGGCACGGCTACGGTGTAGGTTTCAGTCTGGCATTCGGTCGTTTCGGGGCCGGTCTCCAGATTACAAACTAAAATATCGGCGTCTCCACAGCCAAAGCGGGCTTTGAAGTTATTGACCGACAGGTCGCCGTCCGCATCCTGGTCCCAGATCGCCAGATAATAGTTCGTCGGTTGCGAAAAACTGGGAACCGGCAGGGTATTCCAGGTATTGGAGCTTTCCACTCCACAGGCGGCCAGCACCAGGGTATTACAATCTCCACTGATCCCGTTTTCGTTCAGGCCGGCCTCAAAGCTCAGGGAATAGTACAGTGCCCAGGCGATCTTATCGCCGGAGTTGTCATTGATCTGCACCTGAAAAGATCCAGCGTTAGGCCGGACATCGAGATTCAGCCAGATAATAGGCTCTCCCGCGGTTGGATTGACCGCGGCTACCTCCTTCTGGGTACTGGGATCAATACACGGATACAGTTCCACATCGATGGTAAACTCATCCGGATTATAGACACAATTTCCCGGTTTGATATTGGACTGTGTTTCGGCAGAGCTTCCGCACCGGATGATACCCAATGGATTGGGAGCGTTCGGAGCATCGTTAATGGTACCGTCCTCATTCCAGTGGGCACCTCCCTGCCAGCGCTGAACGCATTCGCAGGGACTGTCATTTTGTGCGAGGAGGGGAGAAAAAGATATGGCAAATAGCAGAGAAAGAACAGAGAAAGATCGTGACAATACGCTGGCCGGTAAATGCCAATGCATTTTCATTTGATTGGAATTATTCATGTGATTAAAGACTTTTGGATTTAGTATGTGATAAGCCAGACCCCTCCCGGCCCAGACGAACTGAGACAGCAGGCCCCATCCCTATGCAACAGCATAGGAATAGCGATCATGGATCAACACGCTTTCGTCCGTTGACCGGACCAAAGCCGTAAGCATTACTTAACTTAAAGACGGGAAGGTAAGCGTGTGGTAACGGCGACAGGAGGCATAATCCTCTGAAAGTCAGCAGAACGCACCGGGAGCATAATCCGTAGGTTGAAACGCATTAGCACCGGATGAACGCAACAATGGTTACCTAAATAATTGTTTTTCAGAAAATTAGCGCCCGAGATGGCCGCGGCTTTTACCTTGCCCTGTACCGTGTTCAGGGCGAAAAGCCGCTTGTGTTCAATTTTCTCATAGTAAAGTTTTTTTTAGTATGTAGTATGTTTAAATCCAATTCAGTCACGATTCCGAAGGGAACCGCCAATAGTTGCTATAAGAATATCCAGGGCATCTAGTGCCATTAGAGGGGGGATCGGTCGTGAAGTAGTGTGTGGATGATGTAGTTAATGATAGCAAGCAGGAGCCGTGTGGCTAACGCTAGTATAGGACATTTAGTAACGAAGGGACTTTTATATATCTCTGTATCGTCTTCCAAAGATAAGCCGAAATCACTTAAAAATCAAAAGTTTACCTGCCGACGGATGATATATTTATTTTTTCCATTCAATTCTTTCACACTTTTGATCAGCACTTTTTCAACTGGATCCCGGGGTTCCGGAAGTGCCGTGAAATGCATAATCCTATCCGGATTTGTGGATCAGTGCGGCGCCGGGATCGTAGTTTGTCACGGACTTCATCCGGAGCGCTATCTACCAATATCCCCTATATCCTTCCAACTAAGCCAACATTACGTACGTTAATCACCTCCAAAGTATTCATCGGAGCTGCCTATCCGGAGGACCAAACCGCTCAAATCCCTCTCCTATTCGGCCACAGTGATATGCTGTGCTGCTCCTTCAAAAGATCGAGGATGTAGACCTCCCCCTGCTCGGAAGCGACCACTGCTTTGCCGGGACAAAAAAAGGCTCCCCGGCAAACCGGGAAGCCCTCTCTTATTTCGAAATCGAATTTACAAATTATTCATAGCGTCATTTTTCCATGATCACGATCCGGTCCTGGAGCATTACTTTGTCCTTTTGGGTGACAATGTAATACATTCCTGAACTCAGTCTTTCCGTGATCAATTCCAGGTAATTCAGACCTTTGACCACCTCGAATTCTCTGAACTTGATCAATTGACCATTAGCGTCCATGATCCGAACCATCAAAGTGCCGTCTTCCTGGGCTTCGTACTGTAATTCTGCGTGGTCGGTAGCAGGATTGGGATAGACCCGGAACTGATCCGGCGCCGTAGCATCCGTTTCCGGAAGTACCGAATAAGCAGCACCGCAGTTATTGAATTCCTCGTTGATCTCAGCAATGGCTTCCGTCAGTTTACCCGCTACACTTTTATCGGAACCGATCTGACCGCTCAGATAAAGATTCGCAAAATCCAACAGGTCCTGAACCAGCAAAAGTTGATGATCATCCATGGAGTGTCCCAGATCAATATCCAGACATTTTCCATCGAGTTCCAGACCACCGAGATTAATGCCTTTCAGTGCGAGGTTGTACCAGAGGTTCAACTGGAGCGCAACAGTCTGGGTAGCCAGATTATTGAGCTTGTCGTCACCGTAAGGTTTACAGTTGCCTCCGTCAGCTACCATATCTCCTTCCGGCAGGACACCCGGTTGACCACCGCCCGGCAACAGATCGATCACACACTGTGCATTCTGGATAGAGAGGGAGTTACCCTCCGGATCTCCGAGCAGAATGTCCCCGTAGGTAGTCATCAGGGCACTGATGATATCCAGAGTACCGGCCTTGCCGTTATCGTTGGACCACGGATACTTTCCGCCGGCATTACCCCAGCCACCCTGCGTCAGGGTACAGAAATCTTCGCAATCCGGATCCGGCACTTCACCTTCGCATTCGTAAACCGGCGTCATTTCACACCCGGTGAAATACTGGTTTACCTTGGTCAGCGCTTCGGCAATAGCGTACATGCTGTTGTAGCTGGAGCCACCCGCACCGGCCAACTGGAGGTTGGCGTAAGTCAGCAGATCATCTACCGTCTTAATGATAGAAGGCAGATCCTTGATCTTCAGGTCAAGCCCTTTGTCGCCGATCCGCAGTTCACCAATACTCTTTCCGTGCATCTTCATACCGTACCACAGGTTGAGCTGCAGTGCAATGGTCTGGGTAGCCATGCTGTTATTCAGGCGACCGTCCGGTGAGAGTGCGTCTCCACCGTAAGGGGCACATCCTTCCTCAGACTTGGATACTTTATCGCCGGACGGCAGGCGTCCCGGTTTGCCAGTACCCGGCAACAAGGCCATCACACAGTCGGCACTCTGGATGGTCAGTGAACTACCGCCGTATTGTCTACCGATAACGATATTACCGTAGGTAGCGATCAGTTCGGCAATAATATCCTTACTGCTGGCCATACCGTCGTAATTGTTCCATGGCAGGTAAGTTCCCTGATTGCCCCAGCCACCCTGGGTAGTGGTGCAATAGGAAGTCATTCCACTACAGGTACCGGAATAGGTGATATCCACTTCCTTACAGTTGCCGCAGGCATCACAGAGGCGAACGGTGAACGTCCGGCTGAAACTACCGTATTCACAGGTCGGTTCACCCGTATCTTTGATAATTTCCGCCGTCGGATTATCATCACAGTTATCGGTTACGCCTTCTTTGATCAGCCACATGAGTTCGTCGAGATCCGGGATCTCATCGTAGCAGGTCAGGTCATCCGCTCCGAGCACCGGTAATTCGGGTGCTTTGTTGTCCTTACGGGTTACCTTGGTTGTTTCCAGGTCGTACTTACCGCAGGCATTGGTAAACTTGAAAGTATAGATCCGGTACTCAATACACGGATTGTAACCGTCGTACTGGACTGGTCCCGGTACACCAACTACCTGGCCTTCGCCCTGGCAGTCGTCCCACCAGTTGGTTTTCAGTTCCGGCCAGTTGTCACCGCAATCGATCATCATATCCGGCAGGTCTTTCACTTCCGGTTTCGCGCTGCCGTTGTAGCGCGTTACTTTGGTCGTTTCCTCGTCAGATTTACCACAAGCGTTGGTGAATTTGAAGGTATAGATCCGGTATTCAATACACGGATTGTAGCCATCGTATTTCACTTCACCCGGTACACCAACTACTTTGCCTTCGCCCTGGCAGTCATCCCACCAGTTGGTTTTCAGCTCCGGCCAGTCGTCACCGCAGTCGATCGTCATGTCCGGCAGGTCTTTTACTTCCGGCTTCGCGCTGCCGTTGTAGCGGGTTACCTTGGTCGTTTCCGTATCGGATTTTCCACAGGCGTTCGTGAATTTGAAGGTATAGATCCGGTATTCAATACATGGGTTGTAGCCATCGTATTTCACTTCACCCGGTACACCGACTACTTTGCCTTCGCCCTGGCAGTCATCCCACCAGTTGGTTTTCAGTTCCGGCCAGTCGTCACCGCAGTCGATCGTCATATCCGGCAGGTCTTTTACTTCCGGTTTCGCACTGCCGTTGTAGCGCGTTACTTTGGTCGTTTCCGTATCGGATTTACCACAAGCATTGGTGAATTTGAAGGTATAGATCCGGTATTCAATACATGGGTTGTAACCATCGTATTTCACTTCACCCGGTACACCGACTACTTTTCCTTCGCCCTGGCAGTCATCCCACCAGTTGGTCTTCAGCTCCGGCCAGTCATCACCGCAATCGATCGTCATGTCCGGCAGGTCTTTTACTTCCGGTTTCGCACTGCCGTTGTAGCGCGTTACTTTGGTCGTCTCCGTATCGGATTTACCACAAGCATTGGTGAATTTGAAGGTATAGATCCGGTATTCTATACATGGATTGTAGCCATCGTATTTCACTTCACCCGGTACACCGACTACTTTGCCTTCACCCTGGCAGTCGTCCCACCAGTTGGTTTTCAGCTCCGGCCAGTCGTCACCGCAATCGATCGTCATGTCCGGCAGGTCTTTCACTTCCGGTTTCGCACTGCCGTTGTAGCGGGTTACTTTGGTCGTTTCCGTATCGGATTTACCACAGGCGTTCGTGAACTTGAAGGTATAGATCCGGTATTCTACGCATGGGTTGTATCCGTCGTATTTCACTTCACCCGGTACGCCGACTACTTTGCCTTCACCCTGGCAGTCATCCCACCAGTTGGTTTTCAGCTCCGGCCAGTCGTCACCGCAGTCGATCGTCATGTCCGGCAGGTCTTTTACTTCCGGTTTCGCGCTGCCGTTGTAGCGAGTCACTTTGGTCGTCTCCGTATCGGATTTACCACAAGCGTTGGTGAATTTGAAGGTATAGATCCGGTATTCAATACATGGATTGTAGCCATCGTATTTCACTTCACCCGGTACACCGACCACTTTGCCTTCGCCCTGGCAGTCGTCCCACCAGTTGGTTTTCAGCTCCGGCCAGTCGTCACCGCAATCGATCGTCATGTCCGGTAGGTCTTTCACTTCCGGTTTGGCGCTGCCGTTGTAGCGGGTTACCTTGGTCGTTTCCGTATCGAATTTTCCGCAAGCGTTGGAGAATTTGAAGGTATAGATCCGGTATTCTACACAAGGATTGTAGCCGTCGTATTTCACTTCACCCGGTACACCGACCACTTTGCCTTCGCCCTGGCAGTCGTCCCACCAGTTGGTTTTCAGCTCCGGCCAGTCGTCACCACAGTCGATCGTCATGTCCGGCAGGTCTTTTACTTCCGGTTTGGAGCTGCCGTTGTAGCGCGTTACCTTGGTCGTCTCCGTATCGGATTTACCGCAAGCGTTCGTGAATTTGAAGGTATAGATCCGGTATTCTACGCAAGGATTGTAACCGTCGTATTTCACTTCACCCGGTACGCCAACCACTTTGCCTTCGCCCTGGCAGTCGTCCCACCAGTTGGTTTTCAGTTCCGGCCAGTCGTCACCGCAGTCGATCGTCATATCCGGCAGGTCTTTTACTTCCGGTTTGGAGCTGCCGTTATAGCGCGTCACCTTAGTTGTCTCTGTATCGGACTTTCCACAGGCGTTGGTGAATTTAAAGGTATAGATCCGGTATTCAACACACGGATTGTAACCGTCGTATTTCACTTCACCCGGTACGCCAACCACTTTGCCTTCGCCCTGGCAGTCGTCCCACCAGTTTGTTTTCAGCTCCGGCCAGTCGTCACCGCAATCGATCGTCATATCCGGCAGGTCTTTCACTTCCGGTTTGGCGCTGCCGTTGTAGCGCGTTACCTTGGTCGTTTCCGTATCGGATTTACCACATGCGTTGGTGAACTTGAAGGTATAGATCCGGTATTCCACACATGGATTGTAACCATCGTATTTCACTTCACCCGGTACACCGACTACTTTGCCTTCTCCCTGGCAGTCGTCCCACCAGTTGGTTTTCAGTTCCGGCCAGTCGTCACCGCAGTCGATCGTCATGTCCGGCAGGTCTTTCACTTCCGGTTTCGCGCTGCCGTTGTAGCGGGTTACTTTGGTCGTTTCCGTATCAGATTTACCACAGGCGTTGGTGAATTTGAAGGTATAGATCCGGTATTCAACACACGGATTGTAACCATCGTATTTCACTTCACCCGGTACACCGACCACTTTGCCTTCGCCCTGGCAGTCATCCCACCAGTTGGTTTTCAGCTCCGGCCAGTCGTCACCGCAGTCGATCGTCATGTCCGGCAGGTCTTTTACTTCCGGTTTCGCACTGCCGTTCAAACGGGTAACGGTAGTGGTTTCTACGTCAAGTTTACCGCAGGCATTGGTAAATTTGAAGGTATACGTCCGGTACTCCTGGCAGGGATTGTAACTATTGGTCATCACCGGACCGGGAACACCTACGATCTTTCCTTCACCCAGGCAGTCATCCCACCAGGTGGTTTCCAGTTCGGGCCAGTCGTCACCACAATCAATGGTGAAGTTGGGCAGGTCTTTTACTTCCGGCTGAGCACTGCCGTTCAGACGAGTCACCTTAGTGGTTTCTTCGTCGTATTTGCCGCAACCATTGACGTATTTAAAGGTATAGATGCGGTATTCTTTGCAAAGGTCATACCCATCCGTTTTCACCGGACCGGGCACACCCGCTACTTTACCTTCGCCATCACAATCATCCCACCAGTTCGTTTCCAGGTCGGGCCAGTCATCACCACACTCTATGGTGAAATTCGGCAGGTCTTTTACCTCGGGTTTCGTTGTACTGTTGTCACGGGTAATTTTTGTTGTTTCCGTCGCGGAATTTCCACAAGCATCGGTAATTGTGAACGTGTAGATCCGGAATTGAATGCAATCATCATCTTCCGAAGTCTCAATGGGGCCCATTTCGGCAGTGATCTCTCCACCATCGGCACAGTTATCGCTCCAGGTGGTTTTCAGAGTTGGCCATTCGGTAGCACAACCGTCGATGGAATCATCCGGCAGATCGACGATCACCGGATCGCTTTCATCCACGATCTCAATGGACTGTTTACAGGTGGTAGCATTACCTGCGGTGTCGGTTACCGTCCAGGTCCGGACGATCACTATGGTTTGGGAGCAGGCCCCGCCGCCGAGCGCATCGGAATACGTCACCGTTGCTTCCTCACAGTCGTCGCCGATCAGTTCGGGTTCGCCGAGTGCGGTGGGATCAAGTAGTTCACCGCAGGAAACCTTAACGGAAGGTGGACAGGTTTCAATGGTGCAGGGAACCAGTTCGTCGGGCTCTTCCTGCCCGAAACCCGATGGCAGTGCAGCCAGCAGGCAGTAAAAGAGAAGCCCCAGCATGCGCGAATACCGATAGGCATAGTGCTGCATGCGGCTGCTCCTGGTTTGAGCTTGATGTCGAGATAGCATCATAATTTGTTAGAGTTTGATTAGAAAGATGGTATAAAAAATCTGTTTCCATATCCCGTACAGGAGTGGATTACATACAATATTAGGGTGGTCTTATCCGGAAAAATCCTCCGAACATATAGACCGCACGGGGCCCTCCAAAGGGTTGGGGGGGCTAAGGAAAATACGAGGGAAAAGGCCGTCGTGAACAGTATCTAATGTTGTGAACTAGCAATACTTTTCAGTTCATGACAGGGACAATACCTTGCATGAGCAAATCTCATAGTTCGAAGTAGATAGTCAGAGCAGTCACAGGTCTATCAACCGCGTGCTGTAGTTGGGTAGAGATAGAT
This sequence comes from Flavilitoribacter nigricans DSM 23189 = NBRC 102662, assembly GCF_002646595.1. Taxonomy (GTDB): domain Bacteria; phylum Bacteroidota; class Bacteroidia; order Chitinophagales; family Saprospiraceae; genus Flavilitoribacter; species Flavilitoribacter nigricans. The sequence continues at coordinate 45,074 of NZ_PDUD01000060.1, read as the reverse complement.
ATAAGATGTAGAAATGCGTTAATTCCGGAACTGGGGTCTTGCGGAGGCTATTTGTGGATTATTAAGCAAAGGTATACCGCTATTGGCGGCCCGGAATTTAATTTGTTTGGGTTTGAAATGGCTACCAAATATAGTAGTTTGAGTTAATATTATAAAATTCTTTCCGTTTTTTAATTACCAAAGTTGAAATGCCGTCACATAAAGTACAAAATCCGGGTGCTGACTTTCCGGGTCTCAGCTTCGGTTCGGTCAATTCTTTCCAATTTCGCCCTGCGCCAGGCAGATCACGAACTTTGGCATCTTCAGTAATAAAATTGGGGACAATACGAGGAGAAGGGGCGGCTTGGTAGTGCATCGGACCGATCGTGAATTACCGGCCTTCCACTTTCTACAGACTACTTTGGCGAAATTCTGGAATGTTGCCTAAGTTTGTAGTCCGCTTTATAACATCGATAACATTTTTCATGTTCAGACTTCCGGATCATTTTTTTCAAAGTACTGATGTAGTCGGCATCAGTCGGGCATTATTGGGTAAGTTCCTGGTAACCAATTTCGAAGATCGGCTTACCGCCGGGCGGATCGTGGAGACCGAAGCCTACCGCGGCCCCGATGATAAAGCCTGCCACGCCCACCTGAACCGCTTCACCAAACGCACCCAAGTAATGTTCGAAGCCGGAGGCGTGGCCTATATCTATCTGTGCTACGGCATCCACCATCTGTTCAACGTGGTCACGGCGGAGGCCGGCATGCCGCACGCTATCCTCATCCGGGCCATCGAGCCGACCGACGGCATCGAGATCATGCAGGAAAGGCGGGGAATGAATACCCTAAAACCACAATTAACCGCAGGCCCCGGCGTTATGTCTAAGGCCCTGGGCATTGATAAAGCCTACACGGGTATCAGCATTACCGATCCGGGAAGCCCCATCTGGATTGAAGACCGGCAGGAAGTGTTGCCGCCGGAGGACATTTGCAGCGGCCCGCGCATCGGCATCGATTACGCCGAAGAATGTAAGGACTGGTCCTGGCGATTCTGGATCAAAGGGAACCGCTGGGTAAGTAAAAAGTAATCCGACACGGCCGGCGCCGCCGGGTTTTGACAAACGACTTTCGACTAAACTAACATACATGAGATTTATAGTTGCTACGCTCTTCGCCACGATCCTGACGGCAGGAACCGTTTTCGCCCAGGATTTGGAAGATGTGGTTTTCGACAATTACGTATACCAGGAAAATATCGCCTCGGTCACCTTTCGGGTAGAAGACCTTTACCTCAGTTTACCGGTGATCAATCTCGGTTCCGATCTGCCACTCCTGCTGGAATTTGACGATCTGGACGGAGACGTCAAGGATTATACCTACACCTTTGTGCACTGTGATCAGGACTGGAAACCCTCCAATATCGCCCAGCTCGAATACCTGGACGGCTTCAGTGAAGACCGCATCACGGATTACAACTATTCTTTTAAGACACTGAAGGAGTTCACGCACTACCAGGTGGAACTTCCTTCCCGCAATATGCGCTGGACCAAATCCGGCAATTACCTGCTGATCATTTACGAAGACGAATCCTACAAAGTGCCGGTGATCACCCGCCGTTTTGTAGTGGTGGATCCGCGGGTCCGGGTGGACGGCAAACTGGTATCGCCGGCCAAGGTGAGTAAAACCCGTACCCACCAGGAGATCGACTTTGAGGTGGATTACGATAAATTCCCGATCCGCAGCCCCCAGCAGGAAGTAAAGGCCACCATTCTGCAAAACGGACGTTGGGACAATGCCATTATCGGCCTTACGCCCAATTTCACCCGCCTCAACGCCATTGCCTTCGATTATCAGGATAAGATCGTTTTCCCGGCCGGGAAGGAATACCGCTACGCGGACCTGCGCAGTTTCCGGCTGGCCGGTCCCGGTATCGGTGAGATCGAACTGAGCGAGCAATTTTACGAGGTGTATCTGCTGCCGGAAAATACCCGGGACAGCAAGGTGTATATCACCCGCCGGGATGCCAACGGTAAATTCGTGATCGAAACCCAGGACCAAAACGACTGGCAACTATCTTCGGAATACGCCTACGTCCGCTTCTTCCTGAAAACCACTCAGCCCTTTTACGACGATGAAGTTTATATTTTTGGAGCGCTTACCGACTGGCAGATCCGTCCGGAATTCCGGATGGAGTACAATGCCGCTATCAACTCCTACGTCGGAATGGCCTTATTGAAGCAGGGGTACTACGAGTACGAATACGTCACCGTTGCCCGCAATGCCAAGGGATTGAATCCGCCTGTGTCCCGCGAGAATACCGAAGGTAACTGGTACGAAACGGAAAATGAATACACGGTGTTGATCTACTACCGCCCGTTCGGCGAGCGCTACGATCAGGTGATCGGTTCCTATACCTTCAGCACCGTAAACTGATCCGGTACTGCGCCGAAGTCCTGCTCACCGCGGCTCCAGGTGAATGAGTCTGCGGTGATAATCGTAGATAATATTAAAATTCAGCAGTACTTCCTGACCGATCAGCCCCTGGCTCAGATTTTTTTCCGCGGCCCTGATGTTGCGTTGGTCTACCGTCAGTACGCTTGGGATATTGCGCAGGGTCTTACCGGCCAGCGTGATCCTTTTCAATTTCTTTTTGTAATTGATGTTGATGGTAGAATCGGCGGAAAAACTTTCCACCTCGTGGTACCTCCGGTTCTCACGGATCAGTTCGTAACGTTTGACGATATTGTTATCCAGCAACAGATGCCCGGAGTATCCGGTATCGAACTTCAGCGCCAGGCTAACATCCCGGTACCGGGGGCCCAGATCCAGCGAGACCATCGCCCCAAAATGCCCGTACTCCATCTCTAGTAATTCCAGTGTTTCGCCCGGGCCCTGATAAAAGTGTTTTTCCCGGTCGTACAAATTGAACGTTTGCCCGTCTATATCGGTTTCTAACACGAACTGCCGCAACAGATCCACGCCGATGATCCCGTCTACCGGGTAGGAGAGTAATTCTGACAAGTGATCGAGCCGAATGATCTCCAGAGAAATATTTTCCAAAGTGAGATCTCCAAAATGTAGCGTATTGGCCGCGGAAGTTGCGGCCAGGAGGGTTTTCCCGGCGGTTTTTATACGGGACCTGGCGCTTATATCCAGTTCCAGCCGATCGGCGGTGGTTTCATTGATAACGGTGACGCCCGCCCCGGTATCCAGTAGAAAGTTCAGCGGGCGCGAGTCATTCACCCGTAGCTTAATAAACATCAGCTGTTCAACCAGAGCCAGTGGTGCCGAATACAGTGGGGTTTGCGCCTGAGTTTGCGGTATAGTGGTAAGGCCAGCCCAGAAAATCAGCAGGATTAGGCGGCTCCGGATTATTTGTTTTTGTTGCATACACCTCGGTTTTTCACTACGCGGTAAACTTAGAGCGTGTTTGGGAATTATTAATCGGGCTGCAAACGCCACTTTTTCGTTTATACTTCAGTTATTTTTCAGTCCGTACCTACCCTGGTACGGGCCCGTATGGGCAGGTATGCACTTCAAAATGACCTTCGTCTAAACAAAAAATTGACTGTTTTCGCCGCAAAGAAAAAATCCCAAACACACTCTTAAACACCCTAAATTATTCATATGGATTTTCAGATTCACCAACCTACCCAAAGTACCAATCCGACCCGTACCCGGAGCATCGGAGCCCCAACAACGGCCGAAAAGGATTCCTACCTGTCCCGATTACTGAAGCTGATCCCGACGGAAACCATTGCGCTGTACATGTTTATCGACGGGATCGTCAAATCCGGATTACAGGATGACCCGAGTCTGCAGGTGTGGCTTTGGATCATTTTCGGCATTATCCTGATCCTCAATATACTATATTTGAAACGGGTTAAGCAGATCCACCACATCCCACAGTTATTTTATCTGACGCTGGCCTACGTGATCTGGGTATTTACCTTCGGTGGGCCTTTTGAGTTTCAGCCCTGGTACCGGGAGTTCATGGCGTCCATTCTGTTGGCCCTGTATACCTTCACGATACCGATCGTCTACACGGGAGATTCCGTCAACCAGGAACAGGAACTGGAACAGTAAGCAGCCTAATGGCCGGCGGATATGTCTGGCAGGGACTTTGCCCCAGCGCCGGTGGGCTTTCAGTTCGCTCCCGGCTGGAGTAGTTTGTTGAGGGTTTCCTGCGGATTGATGATGAGTATGCCTTCGGCAGTTTGATTGGCATTATCAAGGATCAGTCGTTTGACAACGCGTAGCGGCAATTCGGGCTGAATAGACCATAATTTAGCGGCCAGATTGGCAACCGCCGGTGCGGCGTAGGAAGTGCCGGAACAGTACATCCGGACGCCACCCGGTGCCGTGCAGGCGACTTGCTCTCCGTTGGCGTAGACCGCCACCCGTTTACCGGTAGAGGTGAATTGGGTCCTTTTACCTTCCCGGTTCAGGGCGCCGACCGCCAACAGATTAGGCAGATCGATGCCACAGGGGATGATATGATCGTCATCCAGACGGTTGTTGCTGTTGCCCGCCCCCGCCAGGAACAGGGTTTCCGGACAGTTTTTGATCCCCTGGTACAGCCCGGTCCGCAGTTGCTGAAACAATTCTTCGCACACCCGGCTCCTTTCCTTTTTATCGGTAAGTCCGTTATTGATCAGTGAAGTTTCGATCTCTTCCCGATTGTAGGTCCAGCTCATGTTGACGATCCGGATGCGTTGACTCCGGATCAGGTCAAATACCTCCCGGTACATCAACAATTCGTTATCGATGCGTTCGCGGGTGTAGATATCCGGAAACTGCATTTTATGGTCGAAAGTGATCCGTACCGGCACGATCTCCAGATGCGGATGTCCCTGTTTGAGAATGCTGGCCACCTGGGTGCCGTGGGCGTAGTTCGTATAGAAATTCATGTAGCCGGCAAAATCCCGGATCTGGACCTTATCGGCCTGATCCAGATAGGTCAGCAGCGCCCTGGTCGTTTCGTTCTCCAATCCCAGGCTCAGGTCTTTTAGTCCTTTATTCAGCAGTCCGATATTTGCCGGATACGGCTCGGTAGACAGGAGGGCTTCGCTGGTCCGCCGGCTGCACTGATCGTAATACAATCCGATCTCCGTATTGATATCCGACAGACAGGAGGCATCCACCCCCGTATCCCAAACCATAGCCCGGACCTTTTGCAGGGGAATTCCCAGCCGGTCCAGATCGATGGGCTGCATCTGCCGGAGTGTATCTTTCCGCTGCATGGAGGCGATCCGTTTTTTCAGGGCCGGTAAAACAACGGGCCGCAGGTGAGAGCGGTGCTGCCAGTCTACGATCAGGTCCAGCAACTGGTACAGCCGGACCGGAGTTAGCCGCCAGTGAGATCGTTCGGAGAATTGAAAGATCCGGTCGTATTTGAAAGCGATCATACTTTTCATTAGCAATTGCCAGCGGATAAATTCCCGCATGGTCTGCTCATCATCGAGTATGGATTCCAATTGATCGAGGACCGCATCTGCGGCGTCGGAGGCGTTTATTTCCAGGTCGTAGAACCGGCCGGTCGTTTCTCCAAATTTGACATCTGTATGGGCCAGGCGGGCAAAGGTTTGCCGGCAGGCAGGTCGGTCTCCCTGCAGGAAATACACCAGCAGCAGGCAGGATAACAGGCTTTTTTCGAGATCGGCGGGATAACCGGCCTGACTTAAGCTCGAGCGGATCGAGATTTCCGCATCTTTCAGGAATTTTGTCAGGCCGACCGACTTCAATTGCCCCGGATCACTCGTCAACGGTCGGATCTCAATCTTCATTTGGATAAATTATATACAATCTGCCGGGCTAAACCATCCGGTAAGCGCCTACCAGTTCCTGGAACAATTCTCCCAATTTATAGGTCAGATCACCGGGGCGTCCGTCGCCGATAGGTTGATCGTCGATCTGCACAACCGGCATCACGCCTTTGGTCGAACTGGTCAGGAAAGCTTCTTTCAAGCGGGGGATCTCATCCATGCCCATTTCCCGTTCCTCCACCGGTACAATATCTGCGGCCAGTTGCAGGATCTGTTTACGGGTGATGCCCCGCAGGATCTTATCGTCCGGGGTCACCAGAATTCCGTCATCGGTAAGCCCGAAAAAGTTGGAGCGATCGGATTCGCGGATAACGCCCTGATCGTGGTAAAGCAGATAATCCGCCTGCTGCGCCTTCAGCGTGGGTTGCAAACGGATGCCGGTGAGGTAATTGATGCTTTTGATCTCCGGCAGTTCGCGCTGGTGATCGTAGGCCATCAGCCGGATCCCCTGATCGTACTGCCAGGCCGGTGGGGCCTTGAACTCATGCTGCATGATGATCAGGTTGGGCGCTACGGGCGTGTAGCTGTCCGCGGCGTAACCGCCCGTCATCACCAGCCGGATCCCGGCATCTTCCAGGCCGTTGGCCGCAATCAGTTCCCGGATCAGACGCGTCATTTCACTCCGCTCCACGGGCACGGACAGGCCGAGTTTTTCGGCCGAATTATAGAACCGATCCAGGTAATCCGCCAGGAATAACGGCTGGTGTTTTTTCACCAGAAAGTAATCGAAAATACCGAAGCCGCGAAGGATCGCCAGATCGGAGACCTGCAGGCTGGCCCGGGCCACTTCCGTCAGTTTTCCGTTCAAGTTATAATACCGGATCATGTGCTTTATTTTTTGCTCTGCAATATGCGGAAAAATTAACAGATAAGCCGCCTCTCAGCAATAATTTGACATACGCAATAAAAAGGCAGTTTTTTTTGCTTTTATCCCTAATTTTTATAACTTCATACCATACTTGTTGGCGGATCAAAACCTACCCGCTACCGGGTAATTGAACAGAGCGCAAGGAGCCCTAACAACAAGAATTTCCGGCGCGCATGCGCCCACTTACTACCAAACTTAAACCTGAGAACGCTCTTCGCTCTTCCCGCTACCGGTTGCTCCGGCAACCCAGCCCATTAGATTGCATAATAACCAGACAGTTTGCCTGTTCCGGCGCCTCTGCTATTGACGCAGCGTGGCAGGCCATTGTATTATTATTTCTTAACCAAAATTGCCAACATATGAGCTTTGACACCAAAAACATCAGAAACCTTGCCCTCTTAGGTCATCCTGGCAGTGGGAAAACCCTGTTTTCGGAGTGTATGCTCTTCGAAGCAAAGGAAATTTCTCGCATCGGGAAGATCGAAGAGGGCAACACCAGTTCGGATTACACCAACATTGAGAAAGAGCGGGGCAATTCGCTCTTCAGTACTTTGATGCACGCTAACTGGAAAGACTCCAAGATCAATATTCTGGACACACCGGGTTTTGACGATTTCGTCGGGGAAGTGATCTGCTCGCTGAAAGTGGCCGACCTCGGCGTCATGATGCTCAACGCCAAGAACGGGGTGGAAGTAGGTACAGAATTGATCTGGGAATACATTGAAAGATTTAAGTCACCGGCACTGTTCGTGATCAATCATATGGATCACGATAAAGCCGACTACGAACAGACACTGGAACAGGCGAAAGCTCGATTTGGCAATAAGGTTATCCCTATTCAATATCCAATTACATCCGGAGCAGGTTTTAATAAGATCGTCGACGCCCTGACGATGGTGATGTATGTGTTCCCGGACGGTGGCGGCCGACCGGAAAAGCAAGATATCCCAGCTTCCGAAATGGAACGCGCCCAGGAAATGCACAATGCCCTGGTGGAAGCTGCTGCGGAAAATGACGAAGGGCTAATGGAGAAGTTCTTCGAAGACGGCACGCTGACGGAGGAGGAACTGGCGGAAGGCCTGCGTATCGCCATCGCCAACCAACAGATCTTCCCGGTCTTCATCGCATCCGCCGAACGCAATATGGGAAGTGGCCGCATTATGGGCTTTATCAACGATATCTGTCCGTCACCGGCCGATCGTCCGGCCGCCGAGCTCGCCGACGAAGGCACCCTCGCCTGTGATGCCAACGATGACACCACCGTATTGATCTACAAAACTATTTCCGAACCGAGAGTCGGTATGGTCTCTTACTTCAAAGTTTATTCCGGCAAGCTGAAAGCCGGGGATGAACTGGTTAACCAGACCAATCGCAACTCCGAACGCTTCGGTCAGCTCTTTGTAGCCAACGGCCACGAACGCACGCAGGTGGATGAACTCCAGGCCGGAGACATCGGCGTTACCGTCAAACTCAAAAGTTCGCATACCAATAACACCCTCAACGATAAAAATGCCGACCGGCAGATCTCGCCCATCGTATTCCCCGAGCCGCGCATCCGCACGGCCGTGGATCCGCCCAGCAAGAACGAGATGGAAAAACTCATGCGGGCGCTCCATCAGATCGAGGAAGAAGATCCGACGCTGATCGTCGAACAATCGCCGGTATTGAAGCAAACGCTCATCCACGGTCAGGGCCAGTTGCACCTGGATCTGATCAAATACCGGATCGAAAAAGTGAATGGTATCAAAATGGACTTCATCCGTCCGCGGATACCATACCGGGAAACCATTACCAAATCTGCGGATACGATGTACCGGCACAAAAAACAGACCGGTGGCGCCGGCCAGTTTGCCGAAGTCCACATGCGGATCGAGCCTTATTACGAAGGCATGCCCGATCCTACCGGGCTCAGTGTGCGGAATACCGAGATCGAAGATCTGCCCTGGGGTGGTAAGCTGGCTTTCTACTGGTGTATTGTCGGTGGTTCCATCGATGCCAAATACAGCAATGCCATCAAAAAGGGTATCATGCAGAAAATGGAGGAAGGTCCGCTGACCGGCTCCCGCTGTCAGGATATCCGGGTATCTATCTACGACGGTAAGATGCACGCCGTGGATTCTAACGATATGGCCTTTATGCTGGCCTCCACGCAGGCGTTCAAGGACGGGTTCCGGCAGGCTGCTCCGCAGATCCTCGAACCGATCTACGACCTGGAAGTGCTCTGTGCAGACGACGTCATGGGCGATGTCATGGGCGATCTTCAAACCCGCCGGGCCATCATCATGGGCATGGGAACCGACGGCCATTACCAGAAGATCACGGCCAGAGTACCGCAATCAGAAATGTATCAGTATTCTTCCTCGCTGCGTTCCCTGACTCAGGGACGGGCTAAGTTCAACCGCCGTTTTGCGGAGTTCAGCCCGATGCCGCCCGATCTGCAAAAACAGCTGATCGACGAGCATAAAACGGAATTGGCGGAAGCCTGATCAAGTATACAAGCTACACAATTTGTGATGCAGCCGGTTGTCGGTGGGGTGGGTTCCGTCCAAAGGGGTCTACAAATTCCATCAGACGGTTAGGAGTAAGCACCCCTACTCTATCGGCAGAAGGTTGCATCGCAATTTGTGCGAGCCACTACCAACCAATAGCCACCTCCGTAAGCGGGGGTGGCTATTCTATTTCCTCCCGGAAGTATTCGCCTCGTCCGACAAAAAATATCTTCTTCACAATTTCAGCAACTATCCGGAAAATGAAGTAATCTTGCGTTCTCAACCAGAGTCCCGCAAAGATCACCGAATGAAAGTATTTCAATGTCAGAATTGTCAGGCACCCGTATTCTTTGAAAATACCTCCTGCCTGAACTGTGGCCACCATCTGGGCTATCACAGCGGCTATGCGCAACTTCTGCCTTTACGGGCTCAGGGTAATGGCTGGAACGTCATTCCGGAAGACGGACAATTGTACCAGTACTGTGCCAACTTTGCGCACAAAGTATGCAACTGGCTGGTACCGGACGACGGGCAGGCCGGTTTCTGCGAAGCATGTCAGCTCAATAAAACCATTCCGAACCTGGAGGTGCAGGACAACGTACTGGCCTGGTACCAACTGGAAAAAGCCAAACACCGATTGGTGTACGGTTTACAAAGGCTGGGGCTCCCGATTATCAGTAAAACGGAAGACCCCGAGCGCGGGCTCGCCTTTGATTTCCTATCCCCGGATGCCGATGACACCCAACAGGTGCAGACCGGCCACCTGAACGGCCTGATCACTATCAATCTGGCCGAGGCCGATTCCGTACACCGGGAGTGGATCCGCCGGAAAATGTCGGAACCCTACCGGACCCTGATCGGTCATTTCCGCCACGAAGTCGGACACTATTACTGGGATCTTTTGGTTTTTCCACAGGAAAACGCCCTGACTTCCTTCCGAAACTTATTCGGCGATGAAACCCGGGATTACGGGGAAGCGCTCGAAGCTTATTATCAGCAGGGAGCACCGTCTGACTGGCAGGAAAATTACATCAGCAGTTATGCCAGCGCCCACGCCTGGGAGGACTGGGCGGAAACCTGGGCTCACTACCTCCACATCATGGATACCGTAGAGACCGGATTTACCTTCGGACTCAGCCTGCACCCCCAAAAGGCAGGGCCGGAATTATTTGAGAAGCAGACCATGCTCGACCCCTACTCGGAAGCCGATTTCACGAACATCGTGGAAGCCTTCGTGCCGCTGACCTTTGCCATCAATAGTTTCAATCGCGGCATGGGCATTTCGGACATTTATCCCTTTGTGATCGCTCCCGGTGTGCAGCAAAAGCTTACATTTATCCACGATTTGGTATTTTCGCACAAAAATTCGTCGAACCAGCCGGCCGGATAATCCCAGACCGGAGCCTTTATAGTCTAAATTCCAGCTTTGGCTCCAGCCATCCGGCACCTGTATTGGCCTGAATTTACGGCCGATTTCGACAACTATCTGAATCCATCATTGTTGTTTTTTTTCACCAACACTTGCTTTTTTACATGTTGATCTTACTTTCTCCCGCCAAGTCATTGAATTTTGAACCTTCGGATATCGGGGAGCATACGGAAGCCAGATTACTGGACGATAGTGATCGATTGGTTAAAGAACTGAAGAAAAAATCCGTCAGAAGTCTCAAAAAGCTGATGAGCGTCAGCGATGCCATTGCCGAGCTGAATGTGCAGCGTTTCCAGGAATACGAACGACCGTTCGCAATCGGGAACGCCAAACAGGCCGTACTGGCTTTTGACGGTGACGTATACACCGGTATGCAGGCAGACACCTTTACGCGGGAGGATCTCGATTTTGCCCAGGAACACCTTCGCATTCTTTCCGGGCTGTACGGCTTGCTGCGACCGATGGACCTCATTCGGGCCTACCGTCTGGAAATGGGCACGAGGCTGCGCACCGGTCGCCGAAAAAACCTGTACGAATTCTGGGGCGATAAGATCACCGAACTCATCAATACGGACCTGGCCAAAACCGAAGGGAATGTGATCCTGAACCTCGCTTCTCAGGAATATTTCAAATCGGTAAACCAGAAAAAACTGGCAGGACGCCTGGTCGACGTGCATTTCAAGGAAAACCGGAACGGTGACCTTAAGGTAATCTCTTTCAATGCCAAAAAGGCCCGCGGGGCTATGGCCGGTCTGGCCATCAAACACCGCATCATTGATCCCGAAGAATTAAAGGAACTGACGCCCGAGGGCTATCACTTTTCACCGGAGCATTCGAGTGCGGATGAGTTGATGTTTATTAAGTAAAACCGGGTGGATGGTTAGCGGCCATTTTTTATCTCCAGCAGCAATGGTTCCAGTTCGTCGAGTTTTCCCCGGGCTACCACCATACCCTGCGGATCGATGATCATGTAGGTGGGATAGGCATTGACGTAGAATTGCTGGGTTAAAATGGAAGTGTTCCTAAAGGCATCGCGCCTTGTAAAAAAGATATTATCCCACTCCATGCCTTTCTTTTTGGTATAGGCGCTGATGGTAGTTTCATCTTTATCTACGGCCAGACCAATGAATTCCAGATTATCGCCGTGATAATTCCGGTACAGTCGGATGAGTTCATCGTGATCTCCGATACAGGGTCCGCACCAGGTGCCCCAGGCGTGCAGAAATTGATAGTGTTCTTTGGCACCACCGACCCGGATACTATCCTCTTTTCCGACAACTTTAGCTGTATAGCTCGGCGCTTTCATTCCGACTCGTCCTCCGAATATCATCTGATCGGTGGGTAGGGGGAATTGGGTAAAGGTCACGCTATTACTTTCCCGGTCGAAGGCTGTTAGTTCCAGTTGGGTATTATTGATAAAGATCTTTTGGCCGAAATTAATAGGGTAGAAAATATCTTCCTGCTCATCCGGGTACAAGCCGTAATTAAAAAAAAGAAGATCATCGGGGAAGCCACTGGCGGCACCACGATCCATCAGGAAGTTGTATTTTTTATCCCCGAGCGAAAGGGTCCCCCGGTAATTTTCAAAAGTATAGAAACTGAATTTGAGGTCTTCTTCCAGGGTACCGCGAGCCGCCATTAACATCACGAAAGGATCGATGCGGCCGGTACTCGAAATGGTATGGACTTTGCCGTTCTCGTAATAATCCAGCGTGATATTCATCCAGGGGCAAAGCCGGTAGTCATCCGCCAATCGCTCTTCCAGAGTCAGGGTGGTATCCAGTTCCAACACTCGTTCGTCACTGAAATCGAGATTGTGATTGGTATCCATCACGATGATCTTTTTCCCGTTTCGAAAACCGCTCAGGCCGTAGATCTTGAAATTGATCTCTTCATCCGTATAGCTTTCCGGAGAGATCTTCTTTTCCAGAAACGCCTCTTCCGATATCCGGCCTTTTTTGTACTGATCGTAGATATTCTGGCTACCGGAGGATACAAATGACCAGTAAAGCAGGGTATCCAGTCCTTTGGGAATTCCGACCAATACGGGAGGATCCGTTTCAGCTATGGAAACGATCTTACCGGTTGATTCTTCCTGTAGTGTAAGGGTTAGCGGTACCGATATGGTGATGGTGTCCTGGGCATCCAAACTTAAAAAGGAAAATAAAGCACTTAATGCCAGAGCGACGCATCGAATTTTCATAGGCTGTTTTCTTTACAACCAATAACGGTTAACGGGCAGTCCTAGTACCTCGCCCTTTGGTCGTAACTTACAGCCACTTCTTCCACCGGAAGAAAAACAAGGTCATCAGGGAAGACAAGACCATCAGTCCGAGCGCAAAGGGATAGCCGTATTTCCACTGGGTTTCGGGCATGAAATGGAAGTTCATGCCGTAGAGTGAAGCGATCAGTGTAGGCGGCATGAACACTACCGTCATAACCGTAAAGATCTTAATGATCTTATTCTGCTCCATATCGATCAGACCGAGAAAGGTATTCTGCAGGTATTCCAGGCGTTCGAACAGAAAGGAGGTGTGAGATACCAGTGAATCCACGTCCTTGATCATGACCCGCAGTTTTTCGTATTCTTCTTTCGGGAAATATTCACTCCGTAGAATGGAGGAGAACAGGCGTTTGAGTTCACTGGTGCTTTCCCGGAACAGGATGGTGACTTCCTGAAAGTTATAGATATCCAGCAGGGTATTTTCACCCACTTCCCGTTCCAGCGCCAGGCCTTTTCCCGCGGCGTAGATCCGCCGGGAAAGGTCTTCCAGGAAATCGGCTTCGATATCGACCCGGGCTTCGAAGAGCGCCAGGAAAACACTAAACCCGCTGAGGTGGGTCCGCCGGCTGTGCCGAAGCACGCGTTGGATATCGTCAAATGACTTCAGAGCGATGGCCCGCTGGGTGAACAAGCGGTCTTCCCTCAGAATGAAAGAGACCGGGTCCAGCGCGTAACTTTCCTCTTTTTTGTAAATGTAGTTCAGGTTGGCGTTGATCTCCTGCTCGTCTTCAAAATACTTCGAACTACTTTCGATCTCCTGGGCTTCCTGCCGGGTAAACAGCTCAATACCGAAGTTTTTCTCAACGAAGGCCCGTTCTTCGTAATCGGGATTAAACAGATCTATCCAGATCACATCTTCTATCGAGGCTTCCCGGCTCGCTTCTACTCCCTCTAACAATCGGATCCAGGTTCCTTCCCGGAAAAAACAACGCAACATATATTGATAATATGATGATTTGATGATTTGGTTATCGGATGATTTGATCTTTACCCGGCAACGGATACTTTACCCACATAGAAAACCTCTCGGCTTTCCGAGGCTTCGATCAGATAATAGTAAAGGCCCGGGTCCAGTTCTTCCGGATGGGAAAGTTGAAAGACGTAGAATTCCCCTTCTACCTGGAAGGTGATATCCTCGGTGAATACCGGCTGGAAATTTTCGTAATCCTGCGGGGCGTTGGTAAATAGATGTACGCGAAAGGTCGGAAGCATGACCTCATCCGTTTCTTCGTCGACCGGATTCGGAGCCGGACTTTCATTTTCTGCTGCCTCGTTGATGGACAGGCGGCCGGCCAGGCGGAACAAATGGGTCCCATCCGGCTGTTCGGTCAGGCGGGCTTCCTTATTCGGATAAGTGACTTCAATCTTATAGGGCCCCTCCCGCAGTTCCTGGTCAATATACACTTCGAGCAAAGGATTCGGAGCGACCGCTTCGGGCGGCAATTCCGTAAAACCTTCCTGCTCTCCCAAGCTGACGTCAGATCCCGGAATGGGTGTTTCGGTAATCGGGAATTCCCGGGTCCGGTCTTCGGGTGCGGAAGCGGAAGTATCTCCGGTAGGATGGGGCAGGAACAACCACACAATGACCAAAAGGGCCAGGATGGCGATCAGGACTTTCATCCGCGTCTGCCCTTTCTGATGGCGTTTTTTCCGTCGTTCTCCGTAGCTGGTAGAATAAAAGCTACTGGATTGTTTTTCTCTTTCTGGCGAATTAGACATAAGTAATAAGTTGGTATCCGGTGCCGGGTATCGGGCTTTCCGAGCGCGGTGTCCCGCTCCCCGCACGCTATTTTATGGTTTCCAATAATTCATTGTTTCCCAATAATCGGTCTGCATGGCCGAAAAATCCAGGTCCGAATACATCCAGATCCGGCGCTGTACATTTTCCGGCGGTGTCCTGACGGGCGTTTCCGGAGCCATGTCCGGGTCGAGGAAGGCGTGAACCAAAGCGACATCCCACATCACCCAGCTGTCATTATCCGGGAAGCGCTCCAGCCATTTTTGCTTCAGATAAGCGCCCATAGCCCCTAATTGGTCCAGCCGGCCAAAAGTATCCTCCCGCGGCCAGGTATACTTGACGGCAACGCTGGTCGGCATAATGTGCAGTTCCAGATCCTCCCGGTTCAGCAGGAAATTGGCGGCATTGAGATCCCGACGAATATTAAATTCATCCTTATCCCAGACGCCCCGCTCGTGGTCGTATTGAAACCCTAAGGTATAAGCTACGATTTTTGGAGCAATTTCCGGGGCCAGGGCAATGGCCGATGCCAGATTTGTAGTGGCCCCGATACTCATCACCACCAGTTTTTCTCCCTCCGGCAGGGCCTTTACCTGGTCGATAATAAAAGTTGTCGCCTCACTCTCCCGCGCTTCGTCACCACCCCAGGGCATGCCCATGATCATATCCGCCCCCAGCGGATGCGGCAGATCCATCCGATCGGCAATGCCCAGCATTTCTTCGTTTAGTCGCTGACTTTGATACACCGTACTATCGCCGGATAAAACGTGAAACCACTGGGCCGAAGTAATGCCCAGGAGATTGATCCGGTCTTCCGGCAATAGCCGCGCAATGGCGTAAAGGTCGTCAATTTCGTTGGCGGTATCGGTATCCAGGATCAGTTTTACCGGATCACCGAATGCTCCTTCGGCTTCCGCCAGAGCCAGGGACGGCGTAGCCTCTTCTTCCGGTTCGGCCGGTGTACAGGCGTGGTGGGTAATAAAAAGGCAAATGAGCAAAATGGTCCGGTACCGCATGGATGCAGATTTTGCTCGAAAGATAAGGAAAAAGTTGGTCAGTCGGCTGTCAGCCGGAAGGCACGTGTGTAGGACAAACGGCACAGCTTGTATCGACTATAGCCCAGACGGATTGGGAAAATCCGTCAGTTCGGGCCAGCGAGCAAACGGATCTCTCCAATCCGTCAGGTTTAAAAAGTCTACTTGCTGTGCAATTTGCCCTACACTCGGAAAGCGTACCGGCTGAGCACCAACTGACCGTACTTTCTAAAACTGCAGACGGGCGGAAACGATCAGGTTTCTCCCTGGTGCCGTGATCCCGGAAGAATACGGACGGTAGCGCTTGTCCAGGATATTTTCCAGTCCCAGCCCCAGCAGCAATCCGTCACCGATCCCGTAATTCATTTTCAGGTTCAGCGTCGTCCAGGCCGGAGAATAGGGATTCCCGTTTTCGTCCGCAGTGTAGAGATCCGTTTTCTCCTGCTCGCTGGGAGCCAGTTCGTCGTTGGCCACCTCTCCGTTGTAGATCGCGTAGAGATCGGCCTTCAATCGCTTGTACTTATAGGTCAGATGGGTAACTCCGAACCAGGGTGCCGCGTGCCGCAGCGGAGCAGTATCACCATTATCCAGTTCTTCCTCTCCATGCTGGTAGTTGAAGCGCGAATTCAAACCAAAACCACCCGGTAGCTTCAGTTCGATACCGGCCTGGATCCCCCAGACGGTAGCTTCCGCTGCATTCTGAATGGCCAGTACCCGGCTCTGCACGCCGTCGTATTCGATACTGTCCTGACCGTTGAGTCGAAATTCCCGGCGTACCAGTGCATCCCGCAGTTGGGTATAATACGCGGTGACATCCACTTTCACTTTTTCGTCGATGGTTTTGATAAAGCCCAGTTCCGTATTGACCGCGTATTCCGGCCGCAGGTCCGGGTTGGGAACGATCACCGCGCCCGGCTCCGAATCGAAGATCTTACCCAGGTCATCGATATTGGGCGCCCGGAAACCGGTAGAGATATTTGCATTGATCTGCCAGGTCGGGTCCGGCTGGTAGGCCAGACCAATACTGCCGTTGAGCGCGTCCGGGCTCAGCTCGGCCGTAGGAAAGGGCAGCGGAAAGAAGGTATCGTCAAAAGTGGCCGCTACTTTGACCAGGTTGTAACGTGCCCCGGTCAGCACACTTAGTTTTGGGTGCAGGCGGTACCGCCAGTTCATATAGGCCGCATAAGAATTCCAGGTGGAGCCGTCCGGATAGCGGGTACTCACGGCCTGAGTGGCACCGGTTTCAATATCCTCGCTCTGTCCGGTGGAGCCAACCGTGTTCAGTAGCATTTCCAGACCATAGAACAACTGGCTTTTTTCGCTGAAGCTTTTTTCCAGGTCCAGATTGGCTGAGATCACTTCGACCGCTTCGTAGCGGTGCCTCAGTTGGGTGCGTCCCCAGCGCCGGTCGTGGCGACTTTCTTCGAAATGCTGCTGCGCCAGTGTCAGACGCAGGTGGTCGTAAATGCCCGAGCCGGTATGGCTGATATTCAGATTGTTCATCATCCATTCCTGCGGGCCGTAGTACCACTCGGCCGAGCGGAGGCCCCCGCCGCTGTATTCGATCAGACGATCGTAACGCGGTACATTGCTGGAAGCGGAGTAGTGAAAGCTGTAATTGAGGTCCCAATTGCTGTTGGGCTGGAACCGGACTTTCTGCATCAGGTTATACTGGCTGTATCCGGTAGGCACTTGGACCAGCGGATCGGGATTATCAACTACCTGATCACCGCCGGCACTCACCTTGACGTATTCCGGGCGCAGGTACTTATCGGGGCCATTACTGCCCATGCGAAGATCTCCGAAATCACTGTAAGTAAAACTACTCAATAAAGCCCATTTCTCCCATCCGATATTGACGTCGGCGTGGGCCGTTTTTTCATTGTTGGCCGTAGCGTAACGCAAGGCTGCTGATCCCTTAATAAAAGTCTCATTGCTCTTGCCAAACTTCGGGGCCATACTACTGAAACTCAGTACGCCACCGATAGCGTCACTACCGTAGATCACCGAGCCGGGCCCAAAGATCACTTCGGTCTGTTCGGTAGCAAAAGGATCCAGAGAAATGACGTTCTGCAGATTACCGCTGCGAAAAATGGCGGTATTCATCCGCACGCCGTCTACCACCAGCAGGATGCGGTTGGTGGCAAAACCCCGCAGCATGGGGCTACCGCCGCCGAGCTGGCTTTTCTGCACGTAGATCTCGCCGGAAGTTTCCAGCAGGTCGGCCATCGTCTGTGGGTTTTGCAGGGCCACATCCAACGGTCGGATCGTTGTCACTTTGTGGGGTACATCGCGTCTTTCCTGGGCCCAGCGTACCGCCGAAACGACTACTTCGTCCAGTGACAGGCCGGCCGGCTCCATCAGTACCTCAAAACCCTGCTGCTCCAGTTCCTCGTAAGAGGTGTGGATGTGCTTATAGCCGATAAGCTGGATCTCGATCTCTTCGGAATTGATGAAATCCCGCATTTCCGCCCGGCCTTTGCCGTCGGTATTGGTTACGGTATTGGATTTAGCATCAAAAATTGTGGCAAACGCCAGTGGTTCCCGGGTTTCCTGATCCCGGATCGTGATCTCCTGGGCCGTTACTGCCAGTTGCAGCAATAATAGACAGCCCATTAGTATATGTTTTTTCATACGAATAGTTAACTACTTTTAAGTAGGAAGCTACCTGAAGGTATGGATCAGGAACGGGATCTGGCTATCGATCCTACTCCTGCGAATCGTCCATTTCAGCATCCTGCCCAGATGGAAGACACAGCGTTCCTGCCACCAAATCCTACGTTGGATTTCCGATGGCTACGATCCGCTGATCAATCTTCAGGTCACTTCCGGTTGTACAGGTATCCTCCGGCCGGACCGTGATCTTCCGGACTATTCACGGGTGACCCTTTGTTCCCTTATCCGGAAACGGTCATGTGCAGTCCCGATGATCAGTGCCGGTATGGGAATGAATCTTACACCACTTCGCTGCGCCGGCAATGGTCTGCATGCCAGCGCAATGCGTCCGGTATCGACCGAACCGGCGGTTAAGATCAATGCCCCCATACCGGTTTTACGGTACGCAAACGAAATGGTCTGCGACCGGCTACCGACAGGAGAATTATTTAAAACAGGAAATGTTGCTATTATCCGGCTACAGACCGAATGACGATCAGGCTTCCGGAGGTGGGTGGATGGCCTCCCGCTCCCAGGGTGAACAAGAGAAGCGGTACGGAGGCCGGAGAAATGGTCCCGACGGAGCGTCGGCGATGCCGGGAGTAGCAATGAGAGAAGGAAATAAACTGTCCAGGAGCCGTTCCCACTGCAGGGTCTGTCCCCGCTGAAAGGGGTCCTTGGAATGCTGTTGTTTTACCCATTCGTCGAGCCGGGTAAAGAGCAGCGTTTCCGCCTTATCCGCCAGACAGTATAACAAGAGGGTGTCGGCTCTGGCTTCCCGGTGAACGATATCGAACATTTCGCCGTGGAGGCGAAATTCATTTGGTTTGGTACGCTGAAAATAAGCCGGAGGATGTTCCATCCATTCCGCAGGAATGGAGATAAGCTCCAATTCTCCCCGGGGAACGCTGTGTTCCAGTTTTTCTTTCAGTTCGTGACGAAGCTGTCCCCTCCGAATCTTGAACAGGACAATGTGCCCAAGCAGCGGAAAAAGAAAACAGGTGAGTAATAATATGGCGATGGATCGGCTCACGCCATAAAATTAGGAAAATAAAATTTGCGGAGCCAGCGGAAGTTCTAGGAGGGGATATCCCCAATTACCCACATAGGTGCGGTACAACTTACAATTTTCAAATCCAGGAAATGACAATACCTAGAGGACGGTGCGCTGCACCTCGAAACATCTATACCGTTTTTTTGGAGCTATAACGGTGCGCTGCACCTATCATCGAGTAATGGTTGGTGCAAGTTGGGATAAAAACGTCAAAAGGGGAAAGGTATAATCGTTGGACGTTGAGAAGTCCGGGCGGGTATCCCGAAACCACAGGTGCAGCGCACCGAACTATTTCCAGCCCAAAGGAATGGAAATAAATAGAGCTACAGCGTAGCGACCTGATCAACCAAATGGAAAATCAGCAGGACGGTGCGCTGCACCTATCATTGAGTAATGGATGGTGCAAGTTGGGATACATATGTTACCAGAGGAAAGGAAGAATGGTTGAAGGTTGAGGTTCCCGTGTGAATGTCCGGAACCACAGGTGCAGCGCACCGAACTATTTCCAACCCAAAGGAATGAAAATAAATAGAGCTACAGCGTAGCGACCTGATCAACCGATAGGGAAAATTATAAGGACGATGCGCTGCATCTATCCCGGGGTAATGGCCGGTGCAAGTTGAGATACAAACGTTAAAAGGGAAAAGGTATAATCGTTGGACGTTGAGAAGTCCGGGCGGGTATCCCGGAACCACAGGTGCTGCGCACCGAACTATTTCCAGCCCAAAGGAATGGAAATAAATAGAGCTACAGCGTAGCGACCTGATCAACCAACATTGAAAATCAGCAGAACGATGCGCTGCATCTATCCCGGGGTAATGGCCGGTGCAAGTTGGGATACAAACGCTAGAAGAGAGAATGGAAGAATAGTTGGACGTTGAGATGTCCGGGCGGGCACCCGTGACCATCTCAACGTCCCAAGATCAGCAAGGGGCCGGTCTACCAGAAAATGGCATAGATCATAGCCGTAAGCAGCAGGATCACAAAAGCGCCGATATTAAAAGTCTGACTGGTTTTAAACAAACCGGCTGTCAGTGGAATACCTTTCGGATCATCCGCGCCTTTGGTTTCCAGGTAACTGATCAGGATCATCAGACCGCAGGTCAGCAGGAAGACGAGTCCCATCTGGTTCATCCAGGGCATATCCATTCCGGAGAATTTAAAGATCAGGGCCATAGCGATAGACCCGATCGCCCCGAGAATAGCCGCCCGGTTGGTGGTTTTCTTCCAGAAGAGCCCCAGAATAAATATGGCGAGAATACCCGGGCTCACCAGTCCGGTGTATTCCTGAATAACGTTGAAAATACCGCGACCGCTACTCAGCAGCGGGGCCATGATGATGGCAATGACCAAGGCAGTAGCTGCTGCGATCCGGCCTACTTTAACCGTCTGGCTTTCGCTGGCCGTAGGGTTGAAGTGCTCCCGGTAAATGTCCATCGTAAAGATCGTGGAGATGGAGTTCATCATCGAGGCCAGAGAGGAAACGATAGCCGCAGCCAACGCGGCCACTACTAATCCCTTGATACCCGACGGGATGAACGTACTGATCAACCAGGGATAGGCATTATCATTCGCCGCGAAGGGGGAATCCACCGCCAGCGCCACCTGTGCGCCGTCTACCACCGCCGTGCCGTCAGGCTGCATGTAGTATACGTAAGCGACGATACCGGGGATCACTACGATCAGCGGGATCAGTAACTTCAGGAAACCGGCAAATACCAGACCTTTTTGCGCTTCGCCGATATCCTTGGCGGCCAGTGCCCGTTGAATGATGTACTGGTTGAATCCCCAATAATACAGGTTAGCGATCCACATCCCACCGACCAGCACGGCTATCCCGGGCAACTCATTGAAGGAAGGATGCTCACTATCGAGGATCATGTGAAATTTCTCGGGTACCGTATCCAAAACGTGGTTGAGGCCATTTACCACACCCCCTTCCGGCGTAACATTATCCAGTGCCAGATAGGTCGTGATCAAACCACCGAGGATCAGCAGGCTGACCTGCAGCACGTCTGTCCAGGCTACCGCAGCCAGACCGCCGTAAAGCGAATAGGCAGCTGCCACAAAGGCCAGTCCCAGAATACCGTACATTAGATAGCTGCCGTCACCGGTGCCGATAATGGTATCCAGCGCCATGGAACCCAGCAGTAGTACGGTAGTCAGGTTGATGAAGGTAAATAGGGCGATCCAGAAAATGGCCAGAATGGTCTTTAACTGCACGCTGAAGCGTTGCTCCACGAAATCCGGAATGGTATACAGGCCTTTCTTGATAAAGATCGGCATGAAATACTTGGCGACGATGATCAGCGTGACTGCTGCCATAAATTCGTAGGAAGCGATCGCCAGACCGATGCCCCCGAATCCCTGACCGGACATACCGATCATTTGCTCGGCGGAGATGTTGGCTGCGATCAAAGAAGCTCCGATGGCCCACCAGGGAAGTGATTTACCGGCCAGGAAGTAATCTTCCGCCGTTTTTTCCTCCCCCGCTTTGGTTCGAGACATATACAAACCCAGGCTGATGATCACCAGGGCGTACACGATAAATACAATAATGTCAAGAGTACCCATATTCTGTAAAAGGTTTTACGATGCTAATAAATCGAGGCTAAAATCTATAAAATATCCTATATCTCGACTTTTTATCTGCATTTTTTCCAAATCCTGTATCTTATCCCTCCCCAAAAACCTAATTTTATTCTATGAATGATCCCATCGCCGCCGCCCGGTCCTGCGACATCTGTGCCCCCCATCTGCCGCACGGCACCCGTCCGGTTTTCAATATTCACCCGCACTCCAGAGTCCTGATCATCGGTCAGGCACCGGGGCGCAAGGTGCACGAGACGGGGATTCCCTGGGATGATCCGAGCGGTAAAAGACTCCGGACATGGCTGGGCGTAGACGAGGCGACCTTCTACGATCCCGAATATTTCGGCATCCTGCCGATGGGCTTTTGTTATCCGGGAAAAGGGCGTTCGGGCGATCTGCCCCCGCGACCGGAATGCGCGCCCCAATGGCACGAGCCCCTGCTCCGCCTGATGCCCAACGTACAACTGACCTTACTATTCGGCCAGTACGCTCTGGAGCGTTACCTCGGTGCCGATCGACGGAAAAATCTGACGGAAACGGTAAGGAATTGGGAAGCCTACCAACCGAACTATCTGCCCCTGCCCCACCCTTCCCCGCGCAACCAGATCTGGGAGCGCAAAAATTCATGGTTTGGAGAAGAGGTATTGCCTTATTTACAGGAAATGGTCAGCAGGATCTTGGAAAAGTAAAAAAGATATTTAAATGGCTACCCAAAGCGGATAGCCATTTAACTACAGGATCATTTTTTGAAGAACATGCCGGAGCCAACCTCATTCATCGATCCCCGCCAGTCGGGCTGCCAGTGATAGATCGGCTTTTCATCCGAACCTTCATCCCAGTCCAGCACAGTGACGTTAACCCGCAGATGACGCCAGTTGTCGCCCTGAATTTCCCGCACATAAGACAGCGGC
The DNA here is from genome assembly GCF_002646595.1 of Flavilitoribacter nigricans DSM 23189 = NBRC 102662. Taxonomy (GTDB): domain Bacteria; phylum Bacteroidota; class Bacteroidia; order Chitinophagales; family Saprospiraceae; genus Flavilitoribacter; species Flavilitoribacter nigricans. Next base: position 22,213 of record NZ_PDUD01000060.1, on the reverse strand, counting down.
AGGGCCATTTCCAGCACGTATCCGTCTTCGGTTGTCCGGCTTTTATACGGCACCTTGAACTCGTAGCGATCTTCGTACTGGGTTTTCATTTTCACCTCATCGGTCTCCGGAGAAACCGCCAGGATAAAGGAGTTGCGATACCAGCCTTCTCCCTTCCGCATGGCCGCGGTAGCCATGGGTTCGGCATTGAGCACTACCGCCACGTAGTCCTGCTGGTAAGTCGCCAGATCTTCGCGGACGCGAATGGAATTATCGGTGACTTTGGCCGCCACGTAAATATTCTCTGCGTCCTGACGAATGCCCCAATCCACCTGCAGGCTATTTGGATCCGCCCCACTAAATGAATAGGGCAGGTCCGCCCAGTCCGTAAGTTCTCCGTCAATCCGGGGAGCTTTTTCGGCAGTAGGTATAGTGCGACGTTTATCCGGGGCCAGGTAGTAGCTGAAAGGCAGGGTCATTTGGGAGCCATCCTGGCTGTAGGTCAGATCTACTGATAGTGGCTGGGCGGCCAATTCTTCCACTTTGCGTTCTCCCCGGCGGCTTTCCAGTTCCCATTCGATCACCTCCACACTATTGGGTGCTACCGTGATGGTGTCGCGCGGCACGTAAAAGCCGTAGTCGAAATTAAAGGCAGGCTTCAACTGCACGAAAACCGGCTGGTCCTCCGGGTTGCGGATCTCGGCCCGAACCCTTCCTTTTTCAAAAGTATCCCCGTCCACGATCAGCGGATCGATACGGAGTGGGTAGCTGTTCGAAAGTCGACTGATGAAATCATACCCGGCTTCCGTTACCAGATCTTCCGAATAGATGCCGTCCAGCGCCAGATTGGCCATGATGGGCCCTTCTTCGGTCATGGTTACCCAGGTGATGTGGTCAAATTCTCCGAGAGCCGGCCCCCGCAAACGGCTGCCGCCCCCGGTAGTGGCCAGGGTATAATACCGGCCGTTGTTGCGCATGTAGCGAACGTAGTGGTGCACATGTCCTACGAAAACGGTATGATCCCGTTCGGCCAGCAGGGCTTCCACATCCGGCCAGCGTTTCGGATCGTTCTGCAGCCAGAGCGGCTGGTGCATGAACAGCATTGTCCAGCGCACCCCCTCGTTCTCGGCCAGGGTTTGCTTGATGTATTCGTACTGCTCGTCGGAAATGGTACCACGACCGGCACCGCGATACTGGTCTTCCGAGTTCAGACTGAGAAACAGTACGTTCTTGTAGACAAAATGATAAAAAGTAGGACCAACGCGGGCGCGATAGACACTGTCCATCACCGCATTGGTAATATCGTGATTGCCCGGCGTATAGAAAAAGGGCATCTGCAGGCTGTCAATAAACCCCTCGAACTCATCCCACTGACGATCCAGTTCGGGTACGTCCTGGGTGTAACCGTCGATGAGATCCCCCACCGTCATCACGAATTCCGGCTGGAGCAGGTTGATCTTTTTGACCCCGGTAAAAAACACACCCGGGCGGCGACCACCGGTACGGTCGGTCACAATAGCGAACTGAAACTGGTTTTCGGACCGGTTGATATCCAGGGAAGACCAGGGTTGTGGTCCGTCGGGAATATTAATGTTCAAGTCTTCTACCTGCGCGTTGAGCGTAGGTGCAAGGAGGGATAGAAAGAGTAAAAAGGCAATTAGGCGAATATTCATAGTATAGGACTGAAGTGATTTAAATGCCTGCTAAGTTGCCTATTTTTTTGCTCTTTGAAATGAATTGAAGTTTAAATTTATGTGAAACACAAAAAAAGAAGGGAAGAAATCTTACGATCTCTTCCCCCTTGAAATCACCCGACTGTAAAAGAAAGATATTTACATACCTTTCTTTTGCAGCAGTATCATTATTGCATGCCTATGGCATAGTATTCATTTCGGCGCTGGCCGGGATATTTTCCTTCCAGCAGAAGACCACCTTCCACATTTTCCAGTTTCTCGATCAGGTCTTCTTTGGTGGTTACCTTTTGTTTATCCACCCGGGTAATAATAAAACCCTCGCGGATCTCGGTTTGTTGGGCCAGTTTACCCGGACCTACTGCTTTTACGCGTACACCACCGTCAATTCCTTCGGCACGGGCTTCTTCTTTGGTGATCGTTTCAAAAGTGGCACCCATTGCGGCCAGTGCCTGAGCGGGTGTTCCCTTCTTAACGACATCAGTTGTACCCTCACGGTTGCGTAGAACAACGTCAATTTCGCGTTCATTACCGTTTCTCAGTACGGTCAGGGTCACTTCTTCACCCGGACGTTTACGTCCGATAGCTTCCAGCAGTGCGGAAGAAGTCTTGGTCTGCATTTCGTCTACATACAGTACTACATCACCCGGTTTGATACCGGCAGCGGCGGCAGCACCGTCTTCATTCAGTTCCTGGATGTATACCCCTTCGTTTACGGAAAGGTCATTTTCTTTGGCAAAGTTACCGTCGATACCACGGATAATGGCACCCAGATATCCACGTTGTACCACACCAAATTCTTTCAGGTCTTTGATCACTTTGGCAGCGATGTTACTCGGTACGGCAAAAGCGTAACCGGCGTATACTCCCGTCGGGGAAGCAATTGCGGTATTGATACCGATCAGGTCACCGTTCAGGTTCACCAGTGCACCACCGGAGTTACCCGGGTTGACCACGGCATCGGTCTGAATGAAGGATTCAATCGGAGCCTGGTCCTGCAGAATATTAATACTACGACCTTTGGCACTTACGATACCGGCAGTCACGGTAGACGCCAGGTTGAAGGGGTTACCAACAGCAACTACCCATTCACCGACCCGTACATCATCGGAATTGGCAAAATTAATGTGCGGCAGAGCGGCATCATCGATCTTGATCACCGCGATATCAGTAGAGGGGTCCGCACCAACCACTTCGGCATCGTATACCCGACCGTCGTGTAGCGTTACCTGTAGTTCGGATGCATCACCGGCAACGTGGTTGTTGGTGACGATATAACCATCGGAACTAATGATCACACCGGATCCGGTTCCCTGTTGCATCTGGTCACCACCCGGAGCCTGTCCTTGTGGTCCCTGCCGCTCAAAGAAATCACGGAAAGGTGCGGGAATATTTCTCAGGTCGAGCTGCCGTCCGCTGTTTTCAACCTGCTTGCTGGCTCTAATGTGCACCACCACGGGCAGTACTCTTTCGGCAGCGGTGGTAAATCCTTCGGACGGAACCGCCGTCGTATAGCTGGGGGATGTATAATTAGTAAATTTAGCCGTGGTTACGGGATTATCGTCAAAACGGCCCAAATCTTCTTCTTGCAGTAGTTTAGCGCCTCCGAGGGCAATCGCACCGCCTAGAACGGCTACGAATAGTAAATACAAATACTTTTTCATGGTCTCAATCTGGTTTTTATTGTATGGTCAATTGTAAAACAGAACTAGCGTAGTTCATGTTTGGTGTAGCGCCGGCCTCCAATTGGGGCTAAATACAACAGAAAACTGTCAATCTAGGTACATTTTCCGGAAGCCTGCCTACACTATCTATTGCTACAATTTTCATACAAAAAACACGCTGAAAGCCATAAGTCACGCCCGAGAGGCGGGCTTTAATAAAATATTAACGCAAGAAATTCAGGCTGTTAAAAAAATTAATTGTTTGCAGACATTAGCCTGACAGAAGATTGACGGCCAGATACTTACCTGTCATCTTGTACAAAAAGCTGACACACTTTCACTTTTCAGTGCGTCAGTCTGTCACACTTCATCCGACTCTTCGAGTAGGGAGATATTAGAAAGAAGGGCAAAGGAGATCCGGTTGCGGCTCAGTGCGTAATCATCCGACGTCAATACACCGATCCGGTTCTGGCGTTCCAGATCATTGAGGCGGTTGGCCAGGAGAATGATCTCATTTTCGGAATTGGTCCCTTTGGTAAGCGAAAGCATGGTATCCATGGCCCGCCGCATTTCGTTTTTAGCAACCATATCCCGTACCATTTGCAATTCTCCGGGATTGATCCGGGAGGCTGGGGCGGCTTCCTCGGGAGCCTCCGAGCCCGTATAATCTTGCCGGAAGAAATCCTCTTCGGGCATATTCTTTTCGGGAGAAGAAGTTTGTTGCTGCTGGTATGGATTACCGTAGCCCGAGCTGCTACCCGTATCCGGGCGGTAGATGATCCGGATGGGGATGGTAATGGCCGTCCAGTCCATTTCCTCGATCGTGAAGGTACCCCGCTCTTCCTGCTGCCGGATAATGGTGGTCCGGGCGGTATCCTGATCCAGTTCCAGCGATTCCTGTTGCAAAGGCTGGGTATCCAGCGGCTCCGTGGAAATGAAGATCTTGAGGTAATCGTGTACCTCGGATTTTCCCAGGTCCAGGTTTTTGGGATCGAAACGAAGCGGTATGGTCCGATGGTTGTTGCCCTGTACCATAAAAGGTACAGACACCAGGCCGCCTGGTTCCAGCGGCTGACGGACGGCATTCGGGCTGATCCCGTACTGACTGTCCAGGTATAAAGTGGTGACGTACAGCAATTGCTTGATCTCCGATCTCAGCTGCAACTGAACACCCGGGGTGTCGGCTCGCTCGCCGCCGGGATAATCCACGGAAACCATGGCGGGATCTTCCTCGATACGGGAGGGTTCGAGTTTATCCAGATTGGACGGCTCCAATCGCTGGTCCTCTACCAGACCGACCGCTACCATCAAATCGTCCCGGTTGATTCGGCTGTTGGGATTTTGGTATTCCAGCACCCCAGTCCACTGGGCGATGTATTCCATCTGTTTGATCAACTCAAACGGATTGGGTTCGAGATTGAACAGCGGGCGCAGACTCTCGGAACGCGCCTCCCGGGTACTGATCTGCCGGGACAGGAAATAGTCATTTTGCCAGGCGTGGATAAAATACCCGGCATCTTCCCAGTTATCCCGAATGTCGATGTAGTGAATGGCGTAAGACTGGATCACCGAACGCAACTGGGCTTCCATTTTTTCGTCGATCCCTGGGTCAAAAGCGACCTGGATCTTGGGCAGGGCCGCCTGCAGAAGCGTAGCCCGGTAGGTGGTATCGCTGCCGTCTCCGGTAAAGTCCCGGATACTGGCGTAGTCCCGGTAGACCGCATCCACTGTGAGCACGCGACCGTCCTCCAGCCGCACCAGAGTAGACATGAATTCCAGCGAAGGAGTGATCCCCTGCCGGGCCCCGGCCCCGAGTACATAGCGGCTGATCTCCGGTTCGAAGCGCACTTCGTATATTTTTTCTTCCGTTTGTACTTCGTGGGAAAAGATCAGGGCCTCCGCCATTTCGGCGGGAAAGGCCTCCATCGCCGGCGTTTGCTGATCGGTCAGCTGGGTCATCCGCAACCGGGTGGTCTCGATAAGATTTCGGAAACTTATGTTGAAACCTTTCTCCCGGAATACTTTGAGCAAGGCATAGGGAAAGATCCCCCGGGACTCCTGACCGAAAGTGCTTTCGTAGGTCACCTGGCCGTCTTCCCCGCCGTACAGAATGACCAGGGAGCCGTTCAGCTCCGGTGGGTAATCCCGCAGGGGGTCGGTCGCCGCTTTAGTCACCGGCTGTTCCCTGCTTTGGGGATGATCCAGCACGAGCAGGCAGTTTATTTTTCGCTCCCGGATGATATCGATCAACATTTCTTCGATTTCCCGCTGTCGGATACCGGACCAGCCTCCTTTCCCCGGTTCCGAATCGTACAGGTATAGCCTTCCGTCCTTCTCCCAGTCCATTCGGGCCAGAGAATTGGAAGAATTGCCGGCAAAGAAAAAGACAAAATGATCTCCTTGCTGCAATTCATTAACCAGGCCCCGCAGGCTGCTCCAAACCTGTTCCAGGTTTGCTTCCCGATCCACCAGCGGTTCCGCTTCCAGCGGCATACCGAGATAATCGGCGGCATTTTCCAGAAAGCGCCCGAAATCCTGTACATCATTCCCGCAACCTTTCAATTGGGGTAATTCCGGGTGGGCGTATTGGTCCACCCCGATGAGTAAGGCCATGATCCGTTCGGGTCGTTCCGGTTCGGGATTAGCAGCCTGCTGGATCTGGTCCAGCACTTCTTTCACTTTCACCGGCATACTTACGGCGATGCCGCCTTCCGGGTTATCATCGAGCATGGACTGATAGGCCGGATCCTGGGTAAAGGCCTCCGTAAATAATTGCGTATTGTGTTGCAACAGTGCTTTCCAGGCCTGGGCGAAGCGGGCATTTTGCCGCCACTGCTCCGGCACGGTATCCGCCGTACTGAGAGCAAGCTGGGTTTCGGTTTTACTCCAAAAATCGAGTACCCGCAGGGTTTCAGTCTCTTTTTTCCCGGCAACCGACTCCCGTAGTTTCTGCCACATTTTCTTCTGCAGCTGTTCCGGCCGGGTGAAGGCCAGCGTATTCCATTGCTGGAGTTCTTCGTACGCCTCTCCCCAGCGCTGACGGGCCGGATTGGGACGGGCGTGGTATTCTTCCAAAAATTCGGCAATGGACTTGACCGTCGCCAGGTGCCGGTCCTGCCAGAGTGGCTCGCCGGCGATCCGCTGTTGCCAGTCGAGAAAAGCCTGCCGAATACCGGCATCCATTTCGTATAGCTCAAAACCCACTTCCCGGCAGAGGGGAGAAAGCAGCAAATCCGATACCGCTACCCGGTGGATACGCTCGGTGCGCCCGGCCCAGCGGTACTGGTGAAAATTTTGCCAGAGTTTATACAAAAGATCGGGGGTCAGCAGGGCGGGCACGGCCGCGTAGGCCGTCAGTAAAAAATGTCCGAAACGATATTCCTGGTAGAACGCTTCCACATAACGCCGGTAGTACCATTCCAGCTTACGCCGGTTGGCAGCTCCCAGTTGTTCGGTAGGAAAATGTTTCGGTAAACTCATTTTATATGGTTGACGATGGATGGTCCAACCGGCAAAGCCGGTCCTCACTCATCCAGATTCAAACGTTTGTATTTGATAATGCGCCGGATCACATCCTGGTAATTAAACTCTCCTTCCTCCAATACCGGCACCATGGTGGTTACGGCCGGTTCGGCGGCGATTGCTTCCGCAGCGGTTCCCTTCCAGCGGTGGTACGGCATGGGATTCAGCCAGATCACATAGGCCATATGGGATTGCAACAATTGGAGAAACGGGCGTATGAGTCGCACTCGCCGCTCGATCTGCTCCCGGTTGTCATTACCCCGGGCGGCCCCCGCATCACTGATGATAAAGGCATAGCTGATATTGCGGTTAGCCCGCTGAACCGCCTGCTTCATCGGCACCGGATCGGTCAGGTTAGGTGCCCGGAACAGGTATTCCAGCGGCGCGTTCTGGAAAAAGAAGGTCGGCGCACGCCGGTGTCCTCCTTCGCCTTTGGCAGTCAGCACCAGCCGTTTGGTCAGTTCGTGAAAGGGCGTCATAGAACCCCGGGTATCCGCAAAAAGGAAAAGGATGTCCTGCCGGTTGACGAAGGTGTCTTCGTATTCCGGTTCGATGAAAACGCCTTCCTTTGCAATCCGTTGTACCGTTTTGACAATATTGATCCGGCTCGATGCCCCGGCGCGCTCCATGCGCCGCAGGTACTGCCAGGACTTCACCATCTCCCGCCGGTTGGCCGGAAAATATTCGTCCGTGTGCAGGTAATGATAACCGGTGCGTTTGGCTTCCGATTCCCCACCCTCTTCCGGCAACTGAATATCAAATTGCGGATGGAAAAATTTGGTCTCCGTAGCGGGTTCCGGGGGTGGCGGCGCCGTACGCTGCTGACTGGGTTGGGTCACCGGCGGCCGGGCCGATGGCCGGTCCTCTTCTTCTTTTTCCGGTATTTCTACATCCTGCTCCTCCGGAGTCCGGGGGCCAGTACCCGGCAACTGTTGCCACACGGCCAACAGTCGGTTTTTTTCTTCCGCGATCGCTTCGTCCAGCAATTCGTCGAAGCGGGCTTCATCGTTATGATCCTGAAGGTAAAGGAATTTACAGAACTGCCGGAAAGCCCGCCATTCCTCATCGTAGGGTACCGCTCCCGACATCAGCGCCTGCTGGAACAAACGGTATTTGTCCAGCCAGCGCTCGTAGCTCAGTTCTTTTTCCAGCCGTTCGAAAAACGGCCAGAAGATCAGTGGTTCCCCGATGCTCCCGTTCATGACTCTTCTTCTTTTTCCCGCTGGTAGGCGGCGTAAGTCTTCAGCAGGGCATGGTAGTAGAACGGCAGTTTTGCCAAACCTTCCTGACTCAGGTCCGCTGCGCTGATCCGACGTTTACTTTCCGGCAACATCAATTCATACAGATAGGGTTTGAGCCAGTCCAGCAACTCACTGGTTGAGACCCGTTTGTTATCGGCGGCATCCCGGACGGTAGCTTCCCGCAGTTCGTTGAAGCGGACAATGGCTGCATTGACAAATGCCTCCTGGGCTTCCATCAGGCCGGGCAACTGCGCCTTGATGATCATCCGAAGCTGATCGGGTTTCGGGAATTTGATGTACATGAACAGGCAGCGACGCAGGAAGGCTTCGGGCAGTTCGCGTTCGTCATTGCTCGTGATAAAAATGATGGGCGGATAGGCCGCTTCGATCAGTTCCCCGGTCTCGGGGATCGTGAACCGCAGTTCATCCAGTTCCAACAGCAGGTCATTGGGAAAGTCAATATCCGCTTTATCCACTTCATCGATCAGCAAAATGGAGGGACGCTCGGCCGTGGAGGTCAGAAATGCTTTGGCCAACGGCCCGAATTTGCGGTATTGTCGCGGATCTTCCTTGCCGTTTTCATCCCGGAATACTTCCGCTTTATCCCCGAGCTGGGAATTGCGCAGCCGGGCCACATGATCGAAGGTGTACAATCCATCTACCGCCTTGGAAGTGGACTTGATGTGCCATTCAAAAAAATGCTGGGGATATTCTGCTCCGTACCATTCGAAAGCAACCGCTTTGGCCAGTTGGGTCTTTCCGCTGCCCGGTTCCCCCTTCAGCAGTACCGGCCGTTGGATGATCTGCGCCAGCCGGACCAGTTCCATGAGTTCTTCACTCGGGATGTAGGGATTGAGCTGCTTGGTATAGGTGCCTCCATCGGGGGCTTTGACAAACTTACCCCGGGGTTTCGCATCCGCATCGTACACAAAATCCACTTCATCACAAATTAGTTTTACCGTAGCGAGCACGTCCCGGCGCGCACCGTCCGCCTCTTCCAAAGAATGGGCGAAGCGGGACCGGGAACCGGGAACCTCCGGATTAGGATGGGGATAAGGTTTGACATTTATTTTCGACAGATCATTAATCATATACTGCTTTATTTTGGAAGTCAAAGAGGAAGCCCATCAGTGCCTCGGCGGAAATACCGCAGTGATCGATGATCTTGTCGATAAAATCATCAATTTCAAAAGCGACATCATCGGCGAAGGGATCGAAGAAATCCGTGGGTTCCATCTGCTGGATGGCATTGGTCTGGATCAGGACTTTCGTATTGTCGACCCAGGCGTAAATATGGTTCTGATTGATCTTACCGATCTTATCCGGTGCGATAAAATTGAGGTTGGCCGGACCGAATTTCTGTAACAGGGCTTCCTGCTGATCGGGAGAGAAAGGCGTAAAATCCGCTTCCGGGCGCTCGTCGGAAAATAGAATAAAAACCCGTCCGATCTTCATCTTCTCTTCCTGACTGAGCCCCTGAAACAAGGGAATATAGTGGGTTTGAAAATCCAGATAAAACTGTTCCAGTTTCTGGAACAATTCCGTCGATCCTACTTCGAAATGGAAATGGATCACCAGGTGGCGGGACTGATCGGAGAGCGCTCCTTCCCGTACCTGATCAAATATCCATTCGACGCAATTTTCCGGTGTGAAATCCCGGATAGCCGCACGGGGAGCCAGCATCCGCACCAGATTGCCCCAGATATCGTCTCCACCCAGCTTGGTCAGGTGGATCTCCAGGTAGCGCAGACCGGCGTCGGACAGTGGGATACGTCCGCTGATCTTCTCATCGAACAGCCAGCGGAACAGCACCTTACCCAGCAACTTATGCGCATCGAACGGACTACCGAAAGTACTGATCAGATTGATCGGCCGGTAGCGGGATTTAAAATGCGTAGACAGTATACCCCGCTGCAGTTCAAAGTCCAGGTAGTCGAGAATGGATTTACCCAGCAGCGCTACGGGCGGAGCGTTCTGCTCGGCCAGCTCCAGCACAAACTCTCCCTGGCCGTTTTTCACATTCGGCAGCAGCCCGTAGTGGGCCTGTTGGTCCAGGCCGTTCATTGCAAAATAGACACTCAGGGCATTGGCGGCATTCAATTGCCCCATCGAAGCGAAGGGACGGGTATTGGCCGTCAGTATGTCCAGAAATTTATTGGCAAAGGGACCTCCTGCTCCGGGCGGACCGTCGCTGGCTTCATCCTGGCTGCCGGAAGCGGTCAGTACATAACGGGAATAATAATCCCGGTTACTGAATACCTGTCCGCGGGTAATGGTACCGGCGAAACAGCAGTCCAGCACCAATAGCAGGTCAGCACATTTTTTATCGGTCTCGTAATCCCCAAAGCGGGCGATGACCTCACCCCAGTTGACCCAATCGAAATCCTGTTCCTGGTTGACCCCGTAGGGCACCAGATAGGTCAGTCCGTTCCGGGAAACACCGTGGCCGGAAAAATAGATCAGCAGGGCATCCTGTTCCCCGATGCTGTTCTTGACGGCATTGATGTGCGTAAAGATATTGGCCCGGGTCGCCTGCTCGTTATAGAGGCAACGGGTACGGATAGAATTGTACTGCCGGATCTCCTGGCCGTTGATCGCCGCCAGGTTGTCCCAGTCATCCGGCCGGTGAAAGCGATAGCGTTCCAACAGCAATTCGGTAACCCGGGCGGCATCGTATACGGCATTATTGAGGGTGGCCCAGGGAATGCCGTTGGGCACTTAATCGTAGCGATCAACCGCGATGACCAGCAGATAATAGTTCTCCACTACCGGGTGATCCTTCAGGCCATCCGGCACGTCCAGTCCCTGCCCCCGCGTGAGGGCACCAATCGTTTTGTTATCTCCTGGCGGCATTATTTAGCGATAAGGAGTGATCGTTGAGCATTGCATAAGGATCGGATCTTCGCTCCGAACCTCACTGCTTCATCCCCCCCTTTGTTGTTCTAGAATTTCCTGCAGTTTCGCCATCGCTTCTGCGTAGCAAAAGTAGCTGATGTGGTCGCAGGCTACCGAGTGAAACGGCAACGTATCCTGCGTCGGCACCTTTTGCATACTTACCTGAGTGACGGCCATATCGTTGGGATCTTCACTTTTGAATACCAGTTTATTGAGCAATACGTAGGGCGCTTTTTGTTTGACGGCCAGCCAGAATTGCTTCAGCAGCGGCTGGTCATCCATTTTCTCCGGCTTGATCGCATTGGTATCTCCACCGATCACAGTGTAAGGTACTCCGGAATTGGGCGAACCGTCCTTATTCAGGGCCTTCAGGAAATCGGATTCCGTCGGGCTCATTTGGTTGAGGGTATGGAAGACCGCTTTGGTCACCCTTTTGCCGATGAACGACAGCACCGGCAGATACGGTTTGAGGAAAGCCGCTCCGTTCATGGCCATACTCATCATGCCGAATACCGACTTGCGGAAATCGGAAGTTTCCGAACCTCCGTTCGGGGTGCCCATCTGGATCAGTTGGTGCACCATTTCGTCGCCTCCCTCGTGCTCAATGAACCAGCGGGAAACCAGACCGCCCATGCTGTGGGCTACGATGGTCAGTCGTTTGCCGTCGGCGCCGGTAATGCCCGCTTTGGCCAGATCGGATTTCAGCAGTTTCGCGGTCTCTTCGATGGGTGTGTTCAGGTTCTCGTAATCGTAACTGATCACGGCATCGAAATACTCGTGTAATTTGCTGTCGTTCTCAAAGAACGCCTGGCGCTGCCCCTCCGTATCCCCAATAATTCCGTGGACCAGCAGGCAGATATTTTTCAGTTTCGGATCGGCCAGAGCCCCATCACCAACCGCAGTGGCGACGGAAACGCCGTCCTCACCCAGGCTGCACCGGGCCAGCTTGTTGTTATTGGTTTGCCCGGTAATACTACCGATCACTACTTTTTTGAAAAAGAGTTTGATCGAGCCCGAGAGGCTCCGCTCGTTGATGGACTCATCCCCGATGATCTTGCCGGGCGTGGCTTTGGGTAGATTTTCGATGTGCAACTGTCCTTCCTCATCGGAAAAACCCAGCGGCAGGTACATACCCGAATCCTCATCGTAAGCAAATGAGACCAGGACTTCATCTTCCGTCAATCCTCCTTCCGGTTCGAAAAGGATCGGATTTTCCTCACTGATGATGTTATCTCCGAGGGGTGCGGTAATTTCCAGCACGCTCAGTTGGGTATCCGGGGCCGCTGCACTCACGCTCCGACTGAAAACTGCGTTGCGGGACGGCGCTGCGCCCCAAACGATCGGTGGTGGCATCAGCGTGGTCCGCAGTTTATCCGCTCCGTCTACCGAACGCTCGGTAGCGGTGTTTACCATATCTTTAATTTCCGCTTCACTGGCCGCCGATACTCTGGCGCTAAACCCCTGGGGAACCGTCAGTCGGGCACCGCCGATCTGGGCCACATTTTTCCCCGCGCCACCGACGGACTGCTCCTGCTGCGGAAGCGGCCGGCTGATCCGGACCGGGATCGTAAAGCTCATCCAGTCGCTACTGCCCCGCCCGCTGGCATCTTCCATGAGGCCCATGCTCTTCTTCTTGATCCGGTCGATCTTGATCAGCTTATCATCCAGCTTCAGGCTTTCCTGTTCCCAGCTTTTAATCGGGAACTCTTCGGTGGAAACAAAGATCTTCAAGTAATCCGTGATCTCAGTGATGCCCAGCTTGTGGTAATTGTCATCTACATTGAGGGGAATGGTCCGGTACTCTTCACCCTTTACGGAAAATTTGATCCATTCGCCGTTACCGTCCGGATCAACTTCCGTAGAATCCAGATTGGAGGTCATACCGTACAGGCTGTCCATAAACAGGCAGGCGACATAGTAAGGCCGGTCTTTGGTTCTGATCCGTACGCGAATGCCGGGTTGCACGGCGTGCTTTCCGACACCCCGGCTGCCCGCGTCGATCCGTTTGTACGCCACCTTTATTTCCGAGGGGTCTTTCAGTAAGCTGGCAGCCGGTACAGAATTGAGGTTACTGTACGAAAGCTGTTCTCCTTCCACCACTTCCACCCGGACCTCAATCTCACCCCGGCTGATCTCGGTTTCCTGGTTATTCAGTTCCAGCACCCGCATCCACTGGCCCACATTTCCCACGGCGGCCAGGAATTTATCGGGATCGCTGTTTCTTTTAAAAACGGGGACCAGACTGTTCTTTTTGGCCAGGACATAATCTTCGCCCACCTGATAAGTAACAAAGGCCGCATCCTCCGCCGCACCAACAAATTCATAGGTAGGCACTTTTACCTTGGCCGCAGCATTTTCCAGATACTTCCGCTCCTTGTCACCTACCGATTCGTCAAAACTGACCTTTATCTTCGGAGCGGACATTAGAGTGATCCTGGCAATCCAGTCTTCGTGGGCTTCGTCCTCACCGGAGAAAACTGATCCGTCCAGTACCGCACTCGCCGGTTCTACAGCGACCACTTCCGTTTTCCGCACTTCGTCCGTTTTGCTTTTCCGCCACACTTTCACCACGGTCGGCTCTTTATCCGAGTTGGACGGAACGATACCCGCGTTGGCACCGGCATTGATCTTCCACTCTTCGGTATCCGGATCGAAGTAGGTGACATACTCGCGGGACGGTTCTTTAAGTTGTCGCCCCATGAAGGTCATTTGGGTATCTTTCGGTTCGGTAGCGAATACGAGCGGGATCTGGTCCTCCACCCGGTTGCGCACCATCACTTTGATCCGCTCGATCAGTTCCTGGTAAGAAAGCTGCATGCCACCGGAACGCAGGGTCTTCAACAGACTATACGTAAATACTCCACTGGAACGATCTTCCAGCATGGTCTCTTTCGCCGTTTCTTTATCGCGGGCCGCGGCCAGGTGTACATAGCGGGCCGACCGCCACATTTCCAGCGCTTTGAGGAAAGCCTTATCGGATTCGACCGCCCCGCTCTTTTCCAGCGACTCTTTGTAACCGGCGTAATCACTGATGGGCGTCCGGTTGGGGTTTGGTTGTTCCATGCGCGCCCGAACCCCGCCCCGGGTATTATCGCCGGAGTGGCAGCAATCCATGATCAGGACCGTATGGATGCCTGCTTTACCCGGTTGGTAAAAAGCCTTATCATTGATCGCATCCCAGAGCAGATAGGCCAGCTCCTTATCGATCAGGTCCCGGCCGCCGCGGACCCGGCTGTCTACGCAGACCAGAGATTCCACCTGCTTCCCGGATTTGAGATCCCAGAAAAGTTCGGGAGCCGGCTGGAAAGAACCGTGCCCGCTGTAATAGAACAGACAGATGTCTTCATTTTCGGCTTTCGCCTGCTTGAAATGGCTAAAGGCTTTAATGATGTTATTGCGGGTGGGTGACTGGTAATCACTTTTGCTCAGGTTGTATTCACGAAGTGCCGCGTCGTCTTCCCCTTCGTGGGGTGCCAGTAATAACAGCGGCTGGTAGTCTTTGATATCGTCGTTAGAGTCAGCCAACTGGCTGCAAAACTGGTGAACTGCTAAAGCGTCGTTGACACAACCGTATAAAGGACTTCGGGGATAAGCATTGATGCCGATGATTACGGCGTACAGGGTTTTGTTTGCTCCAGGCATGAATCAAGGGATTTTAGGTTATGGGCATTAAATTAAGGAAATCCTGATAAATAACGGAAGTCTAATTCCGTCTGGTGCGGAATACGCCATGCTTTTACGGGAGAATGGAGCAAATTGTTATAATGGCCGCAAAAATAGCCGGTAATCGGGGCTACCGGAACGAGAGTTGGATCCCGTTTTTTCTACTTTTTAACTTCGAGGAGCTGGATGACCGGCCGGTTCTTAATTTTAATAATCGTGGAAATAAGCCCGATACTGATCAGGCTCCCGAACAGCAGGATCACGTTCCGTACACCCAACCCGGCAAAAAAGAGCACAATAAAAAATTGAACGCCGTAAAAATCATCCCTTTCCAGGCGAATGGCCGTATCCAGAACGATGGCAAACAAGACAGAGACTACAAGGGTGGCGATAATCGCTTTCTTTGCGGATTTCCAGGCCGAATATTCCTCCCTACTATATACCGCTCCGGGTAAAGCGTCTTTTAGCGCGTCAAAAAATGCCTGTCGCTTTAGATCGTCTTTTATCCGGATGTGCTCTTCGGAATCTTTTCCGAAAAAGACCTGAACGTAATCTTTCCCTTCCTGCAAATGGACTTCCCGAATGTAAGTATAGGGAATGCGGAAAAAGCCTTTGGGAATACGTTGATTATTCACCGAAGTCAAAGCACCGTGCAGGGCTTCCGGTCGCGGATTACCTTTATGGATGGCCTGGTCGTCCAGAGCGATGATCTTGTCGCTTCCCGCCTCCTTATTGTTCCATACCTGGTACATACATTTTTATTTAAGGAAAAACATTAGTCTGCTCTTCTCCAGTATCAGGCAATCTTCTGCAGCGACCGGATCGCCCAAAGTAAGGCAATGAAGGTCAGAATGGCTCCCGCCAGGAACGGCATACCCGGAAAATAAAGATCCGTATCGTGACGGGTAAAATGCGCGAATAAATTTGTCATCAGCGGCGGCCCGACAATAGAGGTCAGACTGACCAGGCTGGTCAGCGCACCCTGTAATTCACCCTGAGAATTGTTCGGCACCTGATTGGACATGATCCCCTGCAGAGCGGGACCGGCAATACCGGCCAGTCCGTACGGGATCATTACGGCATACATCACCCAGCCCGCACCGGCAAAGGCAAAACCCAGGAAGCCCACCGTGTACAACAGTAAACCAATGTATACCGAACGGATCTGCCCGATCCGGGGAATGACCACCCGGGTAAGCCCGCCCTGTACCAAAGCGACGATCAAGCCGACAAAGCCCAGCGAATAGCCCACTGCGGCTTCGTTCCAGCTGAACTTTTCCATGGTGTAATAAGCCCAGGTACTCTGAGTGGCGTGGCCGGCAATATAAATGAACACAAGTACGCCCACCAGACTGACGATCACCGGATACTGGCGCAGCTGCATTAGGGTACCCAGCGGATTCGCCCGCTTCCAGCTGAACGGCCGCCGATTCTCAACGGATAAGGATTCCGGGATCACGAAATAGCCGTACAGGCAGTTGAGCAGGGTAATTGCGGCGGCGGCGAAAAAAGGTACGCGCGGCCCGAACTGCCCCAGTACGCCACCGATAACCGGCCCGATAATAAAACCCAGACCGAAAGCCGCTCCGATCAGACCGAAGTTCTGGGCCCGTTTTTCCGGTGCGCTGATGTCTGCGATGTACGCGCTGGCGGTCGTAAAACTCGCTCCGGTGATACCCGCCAGTATCCGGCCAATGAACAGCCACCCAATAGTAGGTGCCAGTCCCTGCAACACATAATCCAGCCCGAAACCCAGCAGTGAGGCCAGCAGAACCGGACGCCGGCCAAACTGGTCACTGAGTCCACCGATGACCGGTGCCGCCAGAAACTGTACGCTGGCATAGGAGAACATCAGCCATCCGCCGTAGCGGGAAGCCGCACTGAGTCCTTCTCCGCTCAGTTCCATGATCAGACTGGGCAAGACCGGGATGATGATCCCCAGGCCGATCACATCTACCAGTACCGTGATAAAGATGAAAATAAGGGCCGCCGGACGCGTTGGTTGAGACATAGCTCGTCGATTCAATTGAGCCCGAAAATTACGGGGATATCCGGAGAATTCGCTGTTGTACGCGGTCTTTTTCCAGCCAATAGATCTTTTCCTTACCGATCCGGAGCTGGCAGTCCTGCGCACAGGGGATCTCCAGGTCGACCGGAGACGCTTCAAACGCCCGTAGATCGTAGCTGTATACCCGGCCGTCTTGCATATACACCAATTGGTCTTCGTTCACCAACTGCAGACTTTCGGCCTGTAGTACCGGCAGGGTCGTTTCGTAGCGGCCAAACTGATCGAATACCAGTATACCCAATTCCGGATCGTTCAGGAAAAGGCGGGTATTCAACGCCAGCAACTGGTCCGGCCGGGGTATCCGCTGGAGCAGCTGGTTCAGGCGGTCCGAACGGAAGCTGATGTTGCCTTCCCGATCGAGTTTTTTGAGTTGAACATCCACCGCATCGTAGAGCCAGATAAAATTGTCGTTGCCCAGGGCCACCAGTTCGATGTCGATCAGGCCGAGGGTCGAAAGAGCGATCCGGCTTTGCTCATTGAGCGTACGATCCAGCAGAATGATGGTCTGAAAATCCGGATAGTAGGCCAGCATGGCGAAGGGATTAGTCGGGTCGAGGATCCCGAGACGGCCTAGGGTATTATTGTTGTAGCGGAAGCCCGCGCTGCCGTCGGCCCGGTACTGCAGGATCTCATTCCGCTCGTTTACCGTATACAATTGCCCCAACTGATCCAAAGCGATCTGTACAATGCGGCTGCTGTCACCTCCCGCTTCCGCTTCCGCCCGGTCCGCAGGGGCGGTTTTGGTACTTCCACAGGCCGCCAGCAGGCTGCCCGTTAGTAAGATCAACCACAGTATGTTATTGTTTCGAAACATAGGTTTCGGACTTGTTGCCGTATACCACCGGATTGGGTTGTTCAAAAAAGCGAAGTTCCAGTTCCTCTCCGTCAAAAACGGCGTAGGAGTTGTACTGCAGCCATTCCCCCAGATTGATATATCGGGACCGGCCGTTCTTTAGCGTGTGATCGATCGGCAAATGCCGGTGGCCGAAGATAAAATAATCGACTTCCCGTTCGTCCAGATGTTCATTCGAGTACTGCAGCAACCATTCCCGCTCTGCTCCCAGGAAACGCTCCTCACCGGGATTGGCCGAACGACTTCTGCCGGACCAGTACTGGGCCAGGAAAAAACCGAAATTGGGATGCAGGCGAGCGAACAGCCACTGGCAGACGGGATTGGCGAAAACCTTTTTTAGGAATTTATAGCCGTGGTCTCCCGGCCCCAGGCCGTCACCGTGACCGATCAGAAAGGTCCGGCCGTTAATTTCCCGGTAGATCGGTTCGCGGTAAGTGGGGATGCCCAGCTCTTTTTCAAAGTAGTCGAACACCCACATATCGTGATTGCCCGTAAAAAAGTATATCGGGATGCCCTGATCACGCAGGGTGGCCAGTTTCCCCAGCAGGCGGGTAAATCCCCGGGGTACCACCGTTCGGTACTCAAACCAAAAATCAAATACATCCCCCACCAGGTAGATCGCTTCCGCATCACCCTCGATATGCTCCAGCCAGCGTACGATCTGTTGCTCACGCTCCCGGCTGCTCAGTTTTCCATTGATCCCCAGATGAAAGTCTGAGGCAAAATAAGTTTTTCTTCGCTCCATACGGTTTTTCAAAATCCTGGGGCAAAGATATAATAATGATCTCAGGTTGCAGGACTGCCGACCTACCAAAGGCCGACAAAGCGCTGCTGCATCCTGCCGGGCACTACGGCCCGGATATTAAAACAGGCTTTCAATCCGAAGACTGAAAGCCTGTTTTAGGTGGAGGCCTCGCGTCGGAGGCCCGGTATTTTGAGTAGGTAGGCGGGCTGTTGCACACAGAAGATACGATCTTCTTTTGCAGAACAGGCTGCTACCAACCGATTATTTACCGCCGCCGAAAGTACCTTTTTCTTTGTTCTCAGGCAGACCTGGCTCTTCGGTTTTCTTCTCTACGAGTCCTTTGATGGTCAGTACACGAGTGTTCTCACCTTCGTTGGTAGTCAGGGTTACACGCTTGGTGAAAGGACCAACGCGGTTCGTGTCGTATCTTACCTTCACTTCAGCGGTTTCACCCGGCATGATGGGCTCTTTCGGATAAGTGGGTACAGTACATCCACAGCTACCTCTGGCGTTAGAGATGATCAGCGGCTCGGTTCCTTCGTTTACGAAAGAGAACATGCGATAAGGGTCAGAACCCTGCTCGATCGTACCGTAGTCGATCGTTTCATTTTCGAAAACCATTTTAGGACCTTTTACGGCTTTGGCCGGCATGTCCTTAGCATCAATTTTTTTCATCGCTACCTCTTTCTTCTCAGCGCTTTTCTGGGTGGCCTGAGCGAAAGTAAAAGAAGCGATACCAGTCATCAAGACAAGCAAAACAAGTAATCTCTTCATTACAAATATTTTTAGGTTTTTATGAGTAATCTAGATTTGCTACTAGTACTCCTACAAAAATAGGCTAATTGTTGATGCAAAGGAAAAGAATATCGGGCAAAAATGCGGTTAACGCGAAGTTAATCCCCGAATTTTCCCATTTACATTTTATTTACAAAATAGCCGATCTATTAAGTTTTCACCGAAAGCGATACGCTGTTTCCGGCCTCGCCGGGCCCGGAGCGGGAAACCATCTTCCGGGTGGCAGATTTGCCGATCCGTACGATAAAAGCGGCTCCTTTTGACGCCCTGGATTATAGACGTTGCTTTCGGGATAGGTAACGTTTTTCCCCGGCCGAGAATTGTGCAGATCTATTGAACCGGCAGCCGTATTCCTTTGTTTTGTTTATAGATAAAACCAAATAATTTTACTATTTTTGCGCAACATTGGAAGCAGAATAGAATTATATTCCGAAAAACCCCACTTATTCCTTATTCTCTTCCATTGGCCTAACCAAATAATATTACCAAATAATGCACGAGCTTTCGTTAATGAGCGAAGAAAAAAGCACGTCAGCAAAAACCTCCTCCCGCCCTTCCACCAAAGGAGGTCCCGATAAGTCTACCATTCTACGCGATTTTCGGATTTGCTGCATCAGCCGGGAGGTCAGTATCCTGGCCAGACGTGAAGTTTTAACCGGAAAAGCCAAGTTCGGTATTACCGGAGACGGTAAGGAAGTACCCCAGGTCGTCATGGCCCATTTCTTTCAAAAAGGCGACTTTCGTTCCGGCTACTACCGCGATCAAACTCTCATGCTGGCCCTTGAATTGTGCACCATTGAAGACCTCTTCGCCCAACTCTACGCCGATCCCCTCCACGATCCCTTTTCCGGCGGACGCCAGATGAACAGCCACTTTGCCACGCCCCTGCTGAATGAGCACGGGGAATGGCTCACCCATACCGACCGCAGAAATGTCAGTTCCGATATTTCCAGTACAGCCGGACAGATGGCCCGCGCTCTGGGGCTGGCCCATGCCTCCAAAAAGTACCGGGAGTTGCCGGATGTTGATCCGGAAGAACAATTTTCAAAACAGGGTCAGGAAGTAGTGTTTTGCACCATCGGTGATGCCAGTACTTCCGAAGGCGTATTCTGGGAAACGATCAATGCAGCGGGAGTGACGCAGGTGCCGCTGGCGGTTTCCGTCTGGGACGATGGTTACGGCATTTCCGTACCCAAACGCTACCAGACCACCAAGGAAAGTATCTCCACTATCCTGGAAGGTTTCCGCGCCGGTGAAGATTCCAACGGCTGGGACATCTATACCGCCCGGGGTTGGGACTATGCCGCCCTCTGGGAGATGTACGCCAAGGGCATCGAAAAGACCCGACGTACCCATCGGCCCGCTCTGTTCCACGTTGATGAGATCACCCAGCCGCAGGGGCATTCCACTTCCGGCTCGCACGAGCGCTACAAATCCAAGGAACGCCTCCAGTGGGAGAAAGAAAAAGACGGTATCCGTCAACTGGAACACTGGATCATCGCCTCCGAATGGGCTACCCAGGAAGAACTCGAACAGATCCGGAGAGAAGCGCGCAAGGAAGTACGTGCCGCCAGAGACCGGGCCTGGTCTACTTACAATCAGCCCAGCAAACAGGCGGTAACGGAGCTCAAAGCGCTCTACGAAAAAATACCCGATCTCCATCCGGAAGTTGAGCAACTGCGCAAGCAATTGCAGCGGCTGGCGCATCCGTTTATCAGCGAAGTGGTGAAGAATGCGCGGCAGTTATCTTTTCAACTGGCCGGACAGGATCTGCCCGTGGGCGAAGAGCTCAAAGCCTGGATTGAAAGTCAGCAACAAAAAAACCATCGCTTTTACAGCGATCACCTATACGATCAGACCGAAACTTCCGCCCTGCGGGTGCCGGTCGTTCCCGCCGTCTATTCCGACCAACCGGAACTGAAGAACGGCTACGAAATACTCAATCAGTTCTTTAAAGAGATTTTTGCCCGGGATACCCGGCTGCTGGCCTTCGGTGAGGATGTCGGCCAGATCGGCGATGTCAACCAGGGCTTTGCCGGCCTGCAGAAACGCTTCGGCAAGGAACGCGTATTCGATACCGGTATCCGGGAATGGACCATCGTCGGACAGGCTATCGGCCTGGCGATGCGCGGTTTCCGGCCGATTGCGGAGATCCAGTACCTGGATTATCTCGTTTACGGTCTGCAACCGCTGATGGATGATCTCGCTACCCTGCGCTGGCGGAGCAATGGCCGTCAGATGGCCCCGGCGATCATCCGTACCCGCGGACACCGCCTGGAAGGAGTCTGGCATACCGGTTCCCCACTGGGGATGATCCTGAATGCCCTGCGCGGTATGTATGTACTCGTGCCCCGGGACATGACCCGGGCCGCCGGCATGTACAATACCCTGCTGCAGTCTAATGATCCGGCATTGCTGATCGAATGCCTGAACGGCTACCGCCTGAAGGAAGAAGTACCCGAAAATCTCAGTGAATTCACCGTCCCTCTGGGCGTTCCGGAAGTTTTGGAAGATGGCACAGACCTTACGCTGGTCACCTACGGATCTTCGGTCCGAGTGGCGCGGGAAGGGATCCGTCTGCTGGAGAATAAAGGGATTTCGGTAGAATTGATCGATGTGCAGACCTTGCTGCCGTTTGATCTGGAACACCGCATTCTGAGTTCCCTGCAAAAGACCAACCGCATTTTATTTCTGGACGAAGATGTCCCGGGCGGCGCAACGGCCTACATGCTGCAACAGGTATTGGAAGTTCAGGGCGGCTATCGCTACCTGGATTCTCCGGCCAAAACGCTTACGGCCCGGGCCCACCGGAGCCCCTACGGTTCGGACGGGGATTACTACAGTAAACCTAATGCGGAAGATGTATTCGAGACCGTTTACAATATGATCCGGGAGGCCGATCCGCGGCGGTTGCCTGCACTGTAATGCCGACTTCCAGTCGGCGAGCAGCTTGGGATATCCGCGGCGGTTGCCTGTACTGTAGGCCGTCCCTGTAAATTCTCCAGGAGATAGTCTTCGATATAAAATTTGGCTATTGGCCGTTTCCCTTGTGGAGTTGTAAATCCGAAGATTGATGATTCTAGGTCTATACGGTCCC
>NZ_PDUD01000006.1 GCF_002646595.1 Flavilitoribacter nigricans DSM 23189 = NBRC 102662 | reverse complement strand
CAAATGGTGTTACTTCCGTAGCCTTCTCCCCCAACGGGCAATTCATCCTCACCGGATCCCGTGATGATACCGCAATACTGTGGGACCTGGAGGGACAGATAATCAAAACATTTGAAGGGTATTCAAATATAGTCACTTCCGTGGCCTTCTCCCCCAACGGGCAATTCATCCTCACCGGATCATGGAATGGTACCGCAATACTGTGGGACCTGGAGGGACAGAAAATCAAAAGCTTTGAAGGACATTCAAATGAGGTTACTTCCGTAGCCTTCTCCCCCAACGGGCAATTCATCCTCACCGGATCATGGGATGGTACCGCAATACTATGGGACCTGGAGGGACAGAAAATCAAAAGCTTTGAAGGACATTCAAATGAGGTTACTTCCGTAGCCTTCTCCCCCAAAGGGCAATTCATCCTCACCGGATCAAAGGATAATACCCAAAAACTTTGGTCCACCACGGTGCAACTAAATGATGCTAGCAAACCGAAAGAGCTCGCCACACTAGTGGCTATCGACACTAGCGACTGGATCGTCACTACTCCCGACGGCCTGTTTGATGCCTCCCCCGGAGCCATGAATTGGATGCATTATAGTGTTTTCGACCAAAAAAACCGGGAATACCTGGCTATCGAACTCGAACAACTCAAAGCCCGCTACTACGAACCCGGTCTGCTCCAAAAAATATTAGGCAATACCAACGAAGGCCTCCGCCCCGTCGAAAATTTCGACACCGTCGCCCTTTACCCCAAGATCAAACTGGCCCAAATCGATTCCACCGGTACGCTCCAACTTCAACTTTCCGAGCGCAACGGCGGCATCGGCAAGGTCAGCCTCTTTATCAACGGTAAGGAGGTAGAAGAAGAGGCCAATCCCCTACCCCGCCGGGAAAATGCCCAACGGGACAGCAGCATCCAGATTGATCTCAGCAAATACCGAAACTATCTCTTCCGACATCCCGACAGCACCAATACCGTCAGCATCCGGGTCTACAACGAAGCAGGCTGGCTGAAAAGCCCCGCCTTCAATCTGGAATACCAGGTAGCAGCGGCCCGAAGCCGAGGCGGAGAGGGTACCGGAAACAATTCCTCCTGGACTGGAAAATTCGACCCCAAACTCTACGTCATCACCATCGGCACCTCCGATTACTCCGGCACCAAACTGGACCTTCAATACGGCGATCAGGATGCCACCATGATGGCCCGAGCCTTCCAGGCCGTGGGTACGGCCCTGTTGGAAGCGGATAGCCTGGAGGTACACTGCCTGACGACGGCCCGGGCCGATAGCACCGGTTTGGAAGGAACGCCCATCGCCTGGCATAACGCGGGTAAAAACGACATTAGATCGGTTTTCGATAAAATAAAAAACCAGGCCAAGGCAGAAGATATCGTGGTGGTCTACCTGTCCGGTCACGGGGTTACCCAGGGTGGCACCGATCAGACCTTGTTTTACTACCTCACCAAGGATATCGCCAGCGAAGATGCACTGTCGGACCCCGCCACCCGCCGGGCCTATGCCATTTCCAGCGAAGAACTCACCGACTGGCTCAAAGCCATCCCCGCTCTGAAGCAGGTGTTGATCATCGACGCCTGCAATTCCGGGCAGATCGTGGAGAACCTCACCGGTGGTACCAAAGCACTCAATTCCAGTCAGATCCGGGCGCTGGATCGCATGCAGGACCGTACCGGCATGTTTGTGCTTTCGGGCAGTGCCGCGGATAAAGTGAGCTACGAAGCCAGTGAATACGGACAGGGATTACTTACCTACGCCCTGCTGGAAGGCATGCGCTCGGCGACCCGATCGGTGACGGACGGAAAAGAAATGGTAAAAATGATCGACGTCATGACGCTTTTCCAGTACGCCCGGGACCGCGTTCCCGAACTGGCCACCAGTATCAACGGCATCCAGACCCCGATGCTGGGCTTTCCCAGCCGGGCCGCCAGCTTTGACATCGGTATCCTGAATGATCAGGCCAGTGTGGCCATACCGATCACCAAAGGGAAACCAATAATGATCCGGAGTACTTTTTTGAATGAGGCCACCTACCGGGATGATCTCCGGTTGGCCGACAGCCTGGAGGCTGCCTTCCGCGAGGAGACAAAAAAAGGAGCAGATGCCGATCTCGTCTACGTGGATGTCTACGATTACCCCAATGCCTATTCCCTCGGCGGATTCTACCGGCAAAGGGCGGACGGCATAGCGCTGAAGCTAAGATTACTGCACGGCGATGAAGCGCCGGTAACGCTGGAGATACCGGTAACGGAGGACCTGGAAAAGTTGGTAAAACTGATCGTACGAGCGGTAAAAAAGGAGATTCCCTGAGCATAATTATTCATACGAATTTAAGCATCGTTTATACATTCAACATAGCAACCGCAAATGCAAAATCTACCAAAATGATGAAAAAAGCTATCCACCTTTGGGCCCTGTTATGTTTGCCCCTTTTACTCACGGCCCAGCGTCCCGTGCTGGGTCTGCCTTACGGCCATACTCAGGCTGTACTTAGCCTGGATTTTTCCAGTGACGGCAGCCAGTTGTTGTCTGCTTCCTCCGACGGCACCCTGATGATCTGGGATGTCACCACGGGAAAACTGATCAAAAGCTCGTCTAAGCAAAACCAGGCCGTTTTCGGTGCAAAGTTTTCGCCAGACGGTAACTACGCCTTCTACGCCTGGTCGTTTACGGAAGGACGAGCCAAAGTCTGGGATATTCGCGCTGACCGAAATTTTTTCATAAACGAATTCAACCTGGCCCAGCTTTCCCCCGACGGCCGCTGGGGGATCGATTATGAGAAGAATCTGGTCAGTTATCCTGCACAGGAAAAACAAACGCTACCCGAGGGCGTACAACCCCATGGATTTACTCCGGATGGAAAATCATTTTACCAGACCAACCCGGGGCAAATGCATTTGTACGATCTGTCTACCCGCAAGCTTACCCGAACGCTGGCCCTGGAAGGACTACCCGAAATGTACGGCGACAGGCTCCGCTTCAGTAAAGACGGCCAGATCGTGAGCGTATCGACCATCGACCTTGACACGAATGAGCGAATCGAAAAATCCTGGCGGATAT
Organism: Flavilitoribacter nigricans DSM 23189 = NBRC 102662; assembly: GCF_002646595.1. Lineage (GTDB taxonomy): Bacteria > Bacteroidota > Bacteroidia > Chitinophagales > Saprospiraceae > Flavilitoribacter > Flavilitoribacter nigricans. The sequence continues at coordinate 39,215 of NZ_PDUD01000006.1, read as the reverse complement.
CGGACGGTCAGTTAGTGCCGCCCCTTCAACTCCCAGAGATTAATGAGGAGCTGCAATCGCTACAAGACATCTCGTTGGACGGAAAATATATGCTGATCACGGAAAATAACGGCGATGCCAAACTCTTTGATCTGGACCGGCAGCAGTTTACCCAGACCTATCCGGCTCCCGTGTCCGACGACCAGTCTGAGATCATGATGATGACGGGTGGCCCCATGGGTGGAGCCGTTGCCGCTTTAAGTCCGGATAACCGGCTGGTGGCCTGGGGTGGCGGCGAAGGAAAGATCATCCTGTTCGACCGGGAAAGCGGCCGTACCCTCCGCAAAATGGAAGCCCATACGCCGGGTGTCGGTTTTATTTACTTAGACCCGGATCAGCGTAGTTTGGTTTCCATTACCACCAACGACCGGCGGCTCCATTACTGGGATTTCACTACCGGCCGCATGAGTCGCTCCCGGGCGCTGGGAAATACGGAACTGACCGACCCGTCCAATACACCCTTTTTCACCTCCGCAGCCGACCAGCAGGAGGTAGCCCGGCAGGGAGACGCCTATTGGCCCAACACTTACGGCGGGGCACCCATCATGCTCACGGAGGAAGTAAGGGTAGTCGCCCTCAGCGAAGATGGCGCCATAGGAGCGAGCTGGACCGGGGAAAATGATTACGATAATCTAGGTCCCGACGGTTTTCCCGAGAGCAAACTCAGTATAAGTATCTGGGATATGGCCACCAAGCAAAAGCTCCGGCAGTTGGATGATATCCGGACCGAAATATTCAGTCCCGGTATGGGGGTTTTCTCCCCGGATAAAAAATTCCTGCTGCTCGGTGAGAATGACTTCTGGAGTATGAGAAAATCGACTTCCCGCCTGGTCGAACTGGAAAGTGGAAAGTTGATCCATGCTTTTCCGCAAGAAGGCTACGACGTTACCTCGGCCCTGGCTTTTTCGCCGGACGGCAACTTCATCGTCATCGGTAACCACGAAGGGAAGATCAATCTATACGCAGCGTCCAGCGGGAAACTGCTCCATGCTTTCCCGGGGCACGGTGGCAGCGTAGCCCGTATGATATTTTCCGCCGACGGGCAAAAGCTGTATTCCAGTTCCGCCGATGGAACGATCCGGATCTGGGACACCAATACCCACGAAGAGTTGCTCTACATGATCCACGTGGATGAGGAAGACTGGGTAGTGGTCAGTCCGGGCGGGCTATTCGATGCCTCCCAGAACGCCATGAACCGACTCTACTATCTGGTAGAAAATAAGGGTAAGACCGACATTGTCGAACTCGAACAACTCAAAGCCCGCTATTACGAACCCGGCCTGTTACAAAAGATATTGGGCTTCTCCGGGGAGCGTACCCGCTCCGTAGCCGGTCTGGACCAGGTGTCCCTCTATCCGGAAGTGCAGGCCGAGATTAAAGGGGATCAGCTGAACGTCCAACTGACCGCCCGCAGCGGGGGCATCGGGCAGGTCAGCATTTTTGCCAACGGCAAAGAGATCGCTAATGATGCCAACCCGCAGCGAAAAACAACGGTCAGTTACGATCTCCGTCTCGCCCAGGCCTATCTTTTCCGTCATCCGGACAGCACCAATCTGATCAGTCTGCGCGTGTACAATAAGGACGGCTGGCTGAAGAGTTCATCGATCGATGTCGCCTACCGGCCCACGGCCTGGTCCAAAGGGAGCGGCAGCGGCGGCAACTCCGGCTGGACGGGAAAACTGGATCCGAAAATGTTCGTGGTCAGCCTCGGCACCTCGGATTATACGGGTACCAATCTGGATCTGCAGTACGCCACCCAGGACGCCACCGCCATTGCGCTGGCCCTACAGTCGGTGGGTAGTAATCTCTTTTCCGGCGGCGAGGGCACGGAAGTATACTGCCTGACCACGGCCTCCCCGGATTCTACCGGGCTGGAGGGAACGCCGGTACAATGGCAATTCGCCAGCAAAGAAAACCTGCAAGCGGTGCTCACGTCGATTAAACAGAAAGCGAAAGCCGAAGATGTCTTGCTGGTCTACCTTTCCGGCCACGGCGTCACCCACGGCAGTGCGGAGCAATCCCAATTCTATTACCTCACCGGCAGTATGGCCAGCGAAGCCATGATCGAAGATGCCGAAGTGCGCGGCAAGTACACCATTTCCAGCGGGGAACTGACCCAGTGGATCAACGACATCCCGGCCCTGAAACAGGTACTCGTTATTGATGCCTGCAACTCGGGTAAAGTGGTGGAAAACCTAACCGGCGGCACCCGGAACCTGAATTCCAGTCAGATCCGAGCGCTGGATCGCATGAAAGACCGCACCGGTATGTTCGTGCTGTCGGGCAGTGCCGCCGATAAAGTGAGCTACGAAGCCAGTGAATACGGACAGGGCCTGCTGACCTACTCCCTGCTCCAGGGTATGCTGGGTGTGGCCACCCGCAAAACCGCCGACGGCGACTACGTGGATGTGATGAAACTCTTCCAATACGCCCGCGACGAAGTACCTCGCCTGGCCACTACCATCAACGGTGTGCAAACCCCAATGCTGGGCTTTCCGAAAACCGGTGCGAGCTTTGATATTGGCATCGTGGACCAAAACACGAAGATCCCCATCGGCAATAAAAAGCCGGTCATCATCCGGTCGAACTTCCTGAACCAGGCGAGCCTGAAAGATGATCTGGGATTGATAAAACTGCTGGAAACGGAGTTCCGGCAGGAAACCGAAAAAGGCAAGGATGCCGATCTGATCTACGTGGATGTAACCGATTATCCGGGCGCCTACTCCCTGAGTGGTCTGTATACCAAAGACGGGGAAAACATCAACCTGACGGTCAAACTCTTTGAGAACGGACAAAACCCCAAAGACCTGCAAATACCGGCGACGGATGATCCGAAACGGCTGGTGCGATTGATTTTGCGGGAGGTGAAGCGGGCTTTGGAATAGTAATGACAGGAAGATGGTTAGACTTTCTAAGTTTCGAAAACTTAAAAAGTCTAACCTAACTATACCCCGAAAAATTCTAACCTAAGCATGCTGGTATGAAGCAGATTGGCTATATCCTGAGTTTTCTTTGCCTCACGGTATGGGCGGCCGCCCAACAACCCGAATTGATCATCCCCATCGGCCATACCGATATGGTCAACGGGGTCGCTTTTTCTCCGGACGCCCGGTGGGCGCTCACCGGGAGTGAAGATGGTACCGCTATCCTCTGGGAAGTAGCGAGTGGTAAATTACTCCACATTTTTACCGAACACCGACTGGGGATCGAAGCCGTGGCTTTTGCGCCGGACGGTCGCACCCTTGCTACCGGGAGTCAGGACGGTACCGCCATCCTCTGGGACAGCCATACCGGCAACCTATTACACACCCTGAGTATGGATCGGGGCGGAGTACTGGCGCTGGCCTTTTCCTCCGATGGCATGCAACTATACACCGGCGGAGAGGACGGTAGCCTGAAGACCTGGAAAACGGCCAACGGGATGCTGTTCCGCTCGCTCCGGGAGCAAGAAGCGATCCTGTCCCTCACCGCCGGCCCCCAGGATCAACTGGTATGCGGAAGCGCCCGGGGCAACCTTCGGGTCTACGGCAAAGACGGTAAGCGGGATATTTCCGAAGCCCCCGGGGCGGCGTGCAGTCCTTATCGTTTACCAATGATCCATCCCGGTTACTGAGTATTGGAGGCGACGGGATCATCCGTAAATGGGACCTCAGCACCGGACAGGCACTTGCCTCTTTCCAAAACAGCGACTTCGACTTCCTTTCCGTGGCCGCCTCTCCGGACGGACAACAAATGGCCGTCGGCACGGAGGAAGGCTCCGTACTGCTCCTGGATTCCGACCGGGGCGACATCCTGCACATCCTATCCGGACACGGGCAACGCGTATACGATCTGGCGTTCTCCCCCGAGGGCGATCGCCTCCTCACCGGGAGCCAGGACAGTACGGCCCGCATCTGGGATACCGCTACCGGTGCACTGCTGCAAACCCTCCGGGGACACAGCATTGAAGCATTTTCCACCCGCTTGTCCCCGGACAACCGGCAGCTACTCACCGGCAACCGAAACCAGGAACTGCGGCTGTGGGATTTCTGGCAGGGGCGTCTGCTGGCCGCCCGGCAAGGTCATTCCTACGCCGCCTCGTCCATGGCCTTTTCCCCGGATGGCACTCAGTTTACAGCCGGAGCCTTTCAGGGAAGCTCCCGGACCTGGAGCCTTCCCAGCACGCAGGAGCAATTTCAGCTTGCTACCGAAGATGAAGCTATTTTATCCGTTGCCTATTCCCCGACTGATCCCCAACTGGCGGTTGCCGGGACCGACGGGATCATTCATATTATGGATCTTCGGGAAGAAAGAGAATTGTTTACGCTATCCGGAGATCACGGTGCTATCCGCGACCTGGCCTTCTCGCCGGATGGTACCCTATTGCTCAGTAGCGGCGAGGATGCCGCCGTTCTCTGGGACTACCGCAATCGGCAAATACTTCATACCCTGGAAGGTCACAGCTATGAGATCCACTGGGTAGCTTTCTCCCCTACCGAAAGCAAAGTATTTACGGGTAGTCTGGACGGTAGTGTAAACGTTTGGGATCAGACCAGCGGCCAATTGCTCCGCAGCTTCCGGGAAGCGGAAATGGACCTTCTTTACGATTTTGAGTCCTTCCCGATTGCGCTTGCGCCTGACGGGCAGCAAATCCTTACCGGTGGCAGTAAAGGACAGGCCGTGGTCTGGGAGGTCAACAGCGGGCAAAAAAAGCCCTTATCATCCTTACACCGGAGTTCCGTAATCACCCTGGCATTCTCGCCCGACGGCAGCCGGATGCTAACGGCAAGTGATGACGGAGAGCTCAAAGTCTGGAATACCCAAAATTCCCAGCTCTTGTTCTCCGCCCGGGAGCACGGTCGGGCGGTCAGCAGCGCCGTATTTTTCCAGGACAACCGCCGGCTGATCACCAGTGGGCGCGATCACCGATCTCTACTTTGGGATCTGGAAACGGGCTCCGTACTGGCTTCCTTCTTTGCGATCGGAGAGCAGGATTGGGTGGTCACCACGCCCGAAGGGCTTTTTGATGCCTCTCCCGGTGCCCTGCGGGATATGTACTACATCCTCAATTATGACGGCGTATGGGAGATCATCGAACTGGATCAACTCAAGATCCGCTACTACGAACCGGGGCTGCTGCCACAGTTGCTGGGCTACTCCGAAGAGATCCTCCGGCCGGTCGAGCAGTTCCGTACCGTCGAGCTTTACCCGACAATAAATGCCATGATCGAAGGCCATGAACTACAGATCGACCTCCGGGAACGCAACGGAGGCATCGGACGGGTCAGCATTTTTGTCAACGGAAAAGAGGTCGTTCCGGATGCCAATCCCCTACCCCGCCGGGAAAACGCCCAACGCAGTCGCCGGATCCGTTTGGACCTGCAACCCTACCGACAGTACCTGTACCGCCATCCGGATAGTAGCAATGTAATCGGGATCCGCGCCTATAACGAAGCCGGCTGGCTAAAGAGCCGGCTGTTAGAACTCCCGTACAGCTATACCGGAGCCCGGGGAACGGAGCGGGAATCCGGCAATCAGGGCTGGGTCGGCGAGGTAGATCCTAAATTATACGTAGTAGCCGTAGGAACGTCCGACTACCGGGGTACCCGCATGGACCTGCAATTCGCCGATCAGGATGCAAGCATGATGGCCCGGGCGCTGCAATCGGTTGGCGCCAACCTGTTCTCCGGAGGAAATGGTCTGGAAGTATTTTGCCTGTCTACTGCCCCGGGTGAAAATACCGGGCTGGAAGGTACGCCGATCACCTGGCAATACGCCAGTAAAGAAAATGTGCAGGCGGTATTCAATACCATTCGGGGAAAAGCCCGGGCGGAAGATGTACTTATCGTTTATCTATCCGGTCACGGCACCACCCACGGAAGCGCGGAGCAGGCGCAGTTCCATTACCTCACCCAGGGCATTGCCAGTGAAGATCTCAGTGACACCGATATTCGCCGGGCCTTTACCATTTCCAGTGAGGAACTTACCCTGTGGATGAACGGGATTGCGGCACTCAAACAGATCCTGATCGTTGACGCCTGCAATTCCGGTGGCGTCGTCCAGGAGATCACCGGGGGCTCCAAGGCAGTCAACACCAGTCAGGTTCGGGCCCTCGACCGGATGCAGGATCGCACCGGCATGTTCATCCTCTCCGGTAGCGCCGCCAACAAGGTCAGTTTTGAATCTTCGGCCTACGGGCAGGGGCTACTGACTTATTCCTTACTCCAGGGTATGCTCGGAGTAGCCACCCGCAAAACGACCGATGGCGATTACGTGGATGTCATGAAACTTTTCCAGTACGCCCGGGACGAAGTGCCTCGACTGGCCGCCACAATTAACAGCATCCAGACGCCGATGCTGGGTTTTCCCCGGCAGGGTGCCAGTTTTGATATCGGAATCCTCAATAACTCGGTAAATATTCCGATCGTTAAGAAAAAGCCGGTCTTGATCCGGTCCGCATTTCTCAACGAAGAGACCCTGCGGGATGATCTGGGCCTGATCCGCTTACTGGAGGCCAAATTCCGGAAGGAAACCGAAAAAGGGAATAATGCCGATCTGATCTACGTAGATGTGACGGATTACCCGGGTGCCTACTCCCTCGGCGGGATCTACACCCGGGAAGGCAACACCATTCGGGCCAAAGTCAAGCTTTTCCACAACGATCAGCCTCCGGTAGACCTGGAAATCCGGCCGGCCGAAAATCCCGACCAATTGGCCCGGCAGATCATAAGAGCCCTGGACCGGGCACTTCCGGAGACAGAATAAAATACCATTTGGGCATCGATCAAGATAGTCCCACTCCTACCAGTAGCCGTAGAAGTTGTCCTGGTCCAGGCCCGGAAAAGATTACCGGATAGCGGCCATATTGAAATTAAATCCCATATCCAATCCGCCGGTAGCCAGGACCACACCAACGGCCACCGGAATGGAAATAGCTAAAGCACCTCCGATGTGGGATACACTCGTAGCTACCTGATCCTTACCGTAGACGTAGACCTTTTCGATCGCACTGGTGGGCAGCGAGAGTTTACCGGCGGCAAACAGTACCGGCACCTGATCATTCAGGTAGAGGTGAATATCTTGTAAGACAAATTTTTCGGTCGGCCGATAACGCCGTCCTCTCAACTTTTCCACCGTTTTTAAAAATTCCTGTTCCTGCGCTACCATCCGGGCCCGGTCGGCCGGAAGTTCGCTCAAAACGCCTTCCAGGTCACCGCCATTGATACTCAACTGATCCACGTGCATGGCTTTACCCTGGTAGTGGATCACACAATATCTTTCCTGCTCAATTTCGGCCGATCTGACCATCTGCTGGAAAGAGGTTACATTAGAAGGATTGGCTTTGTAGAACTCGTGAAAGCAGCCGGTTGATAAGAACAACAACTGCAGGACAAAAAAATAAGCGATCGCTTTTTTCCATCCGGGGTCTCGAAAATATAACATAAGGCGAGGCTTTTGTGGTGTGGCGAACGCCCCACCGGTTAAGCAAATTTTCCTTTGCTTAATTTCGCCCCGAAACGCTGCAGATGAAACTGATCTCAGACACTGCCGCCCATGAAATAGATCACCCGCCATGCGCCGGCAGAACACCGCCAGCGCTATTTTTTATCCGGAAAATATTTTTCCACCAGCGACTTGTACTCCGGCATGGCCCGCAATCCATCCAGGTCCGGATCTTTCAACACCTCGTTCTGGTTATCGTAACCCTTTTCGAGTGCCTTGCGGAAGGCTTCCATAGCTGCCGCCTGCTGTCCGCTCCGCGAATGTACTCCGGCCAGTTTGAAAAATGCCCTGCCGCTATCCGGATGTTCCTGGAGGTAATTATTCCAAAGTTGAACGGCCGCTTCGAATTCGCCCAGTTCCTTGAGGACATACGCCAGACTACTGAGCGTGTAATACGAATTAGGATTGATCATCAAGGCGGACTGGTAAGCCTGGCGGGCCTCTGGAAAGCGATCGCTACTGTGGTAGATGTAGCCCAGCAGGTTAAATCCATCCGGGTCATCGGGCTCCAACTGAATATACTGCAGCAGGTACTTTTCCGCCGTGGGATCTCCCAGAGACAGGCTGGCGAGATTGTAATAAGCTTCCGCAAACTTCGGATCAACACGGATGGTATTTTCCAGTTCAACCTTTGCCTTTTCCGGCTGCTCCATCTGTTCGAACATGACGGCCAGATTATATCGGGAAAGGGCAAAAGTAGTATCCAGTTGGATAGCATCCCGGTAAAACTTTTCGGCCTGGGCGTATTGTTTCATTTCGCGGTAGATGATGGCCAGATTGGTCAGCGCCAGGTTCCATTTCGGAGAGTAGTTCAGGGCCTGCTGAAAAGCGCTGATCGCCTGCATTTCCTGATCTGTCCGTTTGTAGAGTAAGCCCAGCTCATTGTAAATGTGGGGAGCAATGGGCTGTAATTTCAGCGCCTGTTGCTGTTCAGTCATCGCCGTTTCCAAGAGCGCTTTGTTGTCCTTTTCGGCATCGAACCGCAGACGAAGGTTCACCCCCCGAAAGTAGTGCTCGCGGGATTTTATATCGTTGTAGAAATAATTATCCGGTCCCAGCAATTCCGCCGCCCGGCCCAGGTAATCGGGATAATAATCGTAGACCGATACGTCCGACCAGCGGCGGGCCAGTTCCCGGGCGGGCGAAACGATATACTCGTTCAGCGCCTGCTGTGCTTCATCCTGCAGGGCGGTAGCCAGCGAGATCTTCATCACCTTTTTGATGGAACGCGCCGCCGGCTCATCCCCCACGGATTCGTAGATCTGATTGGCCGAGCCTTCTTCGGGAAACAAGAGGTGTTTTCGTTCCAGGGCCGCTTCAAATAGCGCCAGTTGGGTCAGGTAACCGGTATCTTTGGGCGCTGATGCTACCGTTTCCTTCGGTTCCGGGGTCGGGACAGGTTCCGATTTTTTCCGATCCACCCGGGCCAGCCGGGTACTACTCAGCCCCTTTACTACCGGCAACTGCTTGCGATTGGAGGCCTTACGTACACTATCCTGCACAAAGCGTTCGATCTCAAAAAGGTCTACATAGCGGTCCTGATCCCTATCGGCCATTCCCTTGATCCCCTTCAGGAAGTAGTAGGAAAATAGGCCCCGGCCTCCTCCCCACTGCGGACCCTCGATCGATTTCTGGGTGGATTCGCAGGAAAGGATCTTGGTCGTATTATTGAACAGCTGGGACAATGCCGACGTGGTGGCCTGTGGCCCGCCGGAAGCGCTTCCGGCCAGGGTGCCGGCGCGGCAGGCATCGGAAATCAGGATGACTTCGGTCTTTTTTTCCAGTACCAGTTTTTCGAGATAGTCGTTGAGGGTGTTGACCATGCAGGCGCCTCCGGAAGCGTATGTGGTGGGAGAGGCATCGTAGAACAGCAGGTACCCCATCAGTTCTTCCTCTACTTTTTCAATATCGCCGTGACCGGAAAAATACAGGATCAGCCGGTCGTTGGGTTGGCTGCTGTCCACCAAGGCGTTCAGTTCGTTGATGAATTTCCCGTAGGTGGCGTTTTCATTAGTCAGCAAAGCAATATTTTCCGGCGCTACATTCCAGGGCGTTTCAAATTCCAGATAGTGGGCAAACGCTTCCGCATCCCGGTGGGCGAATTCCAACTGGGGGATCTTGCTGTTTTGGTAATGAGAAATCCCAACAATCAGTGCACTCACCTTGCCGAAAGGCTTGATGGGCCTGATCTGACTATACCCATTATCACCAAAAAACAGCGATGCCAGGCAGAATATGACGATTTGCAATAACCTCATCGGGAAAAAATTGATGGCCATTATAGCTATGTATTTTGGGCAAAGGCAAAAAGTTACCGGAGAGCGGCCGGCGTATCCGAAAATCCGGGATCTTCAAAGATAGTTGACGGCTCGTTCGTTTGCAGGCTGCCCGTTCATTTCATCGACAGAATGAGAATTTTAATTTTACCGAAACTTGCGGCCGTCAATCGAAACAAGTAGCCAGATAATTTACTATTTTGTGTCTAAAGTTACCAGGATCTAAGTTACTTTTCGGCAAGTTATCAAATAGAAGCTGTGAATTATGATTTTTTCACCGCCCGCTATGAAAACGAATGCCGAAGCAAGATCTCCGGGCGCTTCGTTTCCCCTGCATTACACGAAGAACAACCCGCTCTGGTTACTTCCTGTCCCTAAATTAAACGGATCGGTCCCGCTCTAAGAGACTGTTTGAAAACTTCTGCTGCCGGAGAAAAACCCGGATTTTGGCGTCAATTGAAAGCTATTTTTCACTGCATAGCCCAGCTACGGAGTTAAAAATAGGTGCAAAGTGGCGGCCCGTACGGGTAACCCAGTGAGAGGTTTTCAAACAGTCTCTAAGACCTGTGCTTTCGCTAAAAGCACGATGAGACCTATGTCCGTAATTTAGATTGATTGCCAATTCACTTCACATAAACATCTACTTAAATTGCTTGACACATGAGATTACGTCAAATTCTATCCATACTCCTGACTACAACCCTGCTGCCGGCTTTTTTAAGCGGACAGACCAGTTTTGAATTCATTGCCAAATCCGTTACCGAGTCTCAGGATACCCGGTTCACATCCGGCCCCAAATACGAACGAGCGCTGAAAGTATACAACAAACTGGCCGACGCCCGCGGCGATCGTCGCTTTCCCCTGCCGGCTTTTGTCATGTCCTCCAGCGAGCAGAATGTCGCCTACCTGGAAGGGGACGGTCTCAGCATCGGGCTGGAAGAAAAAGCCTACGACCTGTGCATGAGCCTGGGTGAAAAAGAAGGCGAAAACGCCATGGCGGCCCTGCTCGGGCACGAACTCACCCACTTCTACGAGAAACACCAGTGGCGGCGCGGTTTCGCCGATGCCTATATCGACCTGAAAGTGGGCCGGGAACTCAAGTCTACTACCGATCTGTACAAAGTGAACTGCGAAACCCAGTCCGATTACCTGGGCGGCTTCCTCGCCTATTCTGCCGGCTATCCCGTTTACGCTAAACTGCCGGATTTTTACGATCTGATCTACCAGCAATACCGGCTACCGGATACCATGTCCGGTTACGCTTCCAAGGACGACCGGAAAGCCCTCGCGGTAAAATCCCTGGAAAAATTGAACGACCTGGTGGAAGTTTTCGAAATGGCCAACCTGATGACGGCCATCGGCCGCTACGACGACGCCCGGGCCTTTTACAAACACATCCTCACCCAGTACCAGGGTCGGGAGATCTATAACAACCTCGGCGTGTTGACCGTACTTTCGGCCATCACCAACTATTTCACAGATTCCGAGCTGAAGTACCGGATGCCGGTAGAACTGGACCTGGATTTCGCCGGAGGCGGCACCCGGGACGGCTTCTCGGAAAGAGTAGAAAAAAGAAGAAAGCTGCTCCAGGAGGCCATCCAATACTTCGACAATGCCACCAGTATGGACCCGGATTATGCGCCTGCTTTTCTAAATAAAGCCTGCGCGTATTTTCTACTGGAAGATCCGGCCAATCTCGAACGGGCCCGCTTTTATGCGGGGGTGGAAGCCAAGCAAAAAGCCGCAGCTATGGCTGATAAATACCCACGAACTGCATTGGATGCGGAAGTACTGCTCGCTCTATTGGAAGAAAAGGCGGGCAATAAAACCAAGGCCATCAGTATGCTGACCGCGATCAAGGACCAATCCTCCGTTGCCAATTACAACCTGTTCATCATGAACGGCCAGGCACCTCCTCGTGGCCGCAAAGAGGACGGTCCCGAGGATGAATCCATCGACGGCATCGATCAGAATGGCGTCTATAACTTCACCAGAAATAACCGCCGGGAGAAAAAGGAACAGGAATTGTTCGGACAGATCGATTTCCGGGCCTGGCAGGATATGGGTGAACTCCGAAATTCCAAGATCTACGTTTGCAAACCACCCACGGGATCGGCCATGAGTACCGACGTTTATATTCACCTTACCAAACCCGGCTATCCGGGAGAGACTTTCGACGGTTATAAAATCGGCACCGCCCGCAAAGAGATCACCGATGAGTACGGAGAGCCCAATTTCTCGCTTCCATTGACGGCCGGCGAGATCATGGTATACGAAGAAGTGATGTTCGTCCTGGACGGTGATAAGAAGGTCACCCGCTTTGCCAATTACTTTTTCAAATAATAAGCGCTTAGCGGCAATTGTACTAATGCAGCGCGGTTTGGGAAGTTCCCAGACCGCGCTGCGTCGTAAACTCCCTCTCCTATTCTACGGTCAAAATACTCCGCAGCCGGATATCCTTGGAAGAAGCACCGATCATAATGCGAAAATCACCGGGTTCCACTACCCGCTGGAGATCTTTATCGAGCATACTCAGCATTTCCGGAGTCAGTTCAAAAGTCAGTTGCTGCTGTTCTCCGGGTTCGAGCTTTATTCTTTGGAAACCCTTTAGTTCCTTGATCGGTCGGGCGACCGAAGCCAGTTCATCCCGGATGTAGAGCTGCACCACCTCGTCTCCGGCCAGGGTGCCGGTATTCTGCACCGTACAGGAAACGGTCACTGTTTCGTCCGCCGCGATGGCACTTTTACTGAAAGTCAGATCGGTATAGGTAAATTGGGTGTAACTCAGCCCGTACCCAAAGGGAAACAAGGGCTGCCCGGTCAGATTATAGTAATCATCTCCCCGCCCGGTCGGTTTGTGGTTGTAATACAATGGACACTGCGCCTCGTGTACCGGAAAAGTAATGGGCAGGCGGCCCGCCGGATTGGTCTTTCCGAACAGTACATCGGCCAATGCATTACCTCCATTCTCACCGGGATACCAGGCTAGTAAAATGCCGTCCACTTCGTTGATCCAGTTGGACATGGTGACGGCACTCCCGGCCACTAATACCACTACCGTCGGTTTACCCGTAGCCGCTACGGCCCGGATCAACGCTTCCTGCTGTCCGGGTAGGCTGAGCAGGGCCCGATCCTGGAATTCACCTTCGTGAATACCGGCGAAGACCACGGCCACATCGCTCTTTTCGGCGGCAGCTACCGCTTCGGCAATAGCCGTTTCCGAGTCGTCTTCCACCGGCAGATCCCAGATCAGTTTAAAGCGGGCGTTGCCTTCCGGCTCAAAGAATTCGATCTTCAGGTCGTGGTTCTTACCGGCTTCAAAGGTGAATTCCTCAGTCAGGGTCTGATAGGAACGCTTTTGCCAGTTGTCGATCAATAGTTGACCATCCAGATAGAGCCGGTAGCCGTCATTACCTTCGACACCGATGCGGTAGGTACCGGACTTCGGAGATCGGAGCTGCCCCGTCCAGCGGACGGAATACCAGTCGTAAGCGAGTTTTGGATCGGGCGAAAAGAGCGTCCAGCCGAAAGCTACCCTCCCGTCGGTCCGCTGTACTACCGGCGTCCCGCTGAGTTGGATATTATCAAAATAATCGCCCTGCAGGCCCGGCGTCCTTTTGCCATTTTGCACCGTACTCAGGTATTCCGGCGCCACGGTGGCGTAGGTTTCGCTATGCAAACCCACTCCCTCTGCGTAGATGATGTTTTCCGCTCCAATCACGGCGCTGATCCCGTCGTACATAGACACGATATCGTTACCGGGACCACTATACCCACCCAGGCGACCGGCTTTAGCATCGTAGCCGATCAGCGCCAGCTTTTGACCCGACGTACTGAGAGGAAGGATCTCGTTATTATTTTGCAGCAGCACCATGGATTCTGCCGCCGCCGTACGGGCCAGGTCCCGGTGCTCCCGGCGGTTATTCCAGTAGGATGCCTGCTCGGGTTCAACGTAGGGGTTTTCAAAGAGTCCCAGTTCGAATTTGGCCCGCAGTACCCGGCGCACCGCCTCGTCGATGGCTTCCGGATCGATCATCCCTTTTTCGTATGCTTCCCAAAATAGGGGATAGTGATCGTAGGAAGTCTGAAAGATCACGTCCAGGCCACCTTCCACCGCATCCTCCGTGGATTCGGCGTAATCCGCGGCCGTAAAGTGCAGCACATTGGCCCCACCGGTAGCACCGGCATCGGAAATTACAAAACCGTCGAAGCCCCATTCCCCTTTCAGCTTTTGGCGAAGCAACCACTCGTTGGACGTGCAGGGCGTTCCGTCCAGCGAATTGTAGGAAGTCATCACCGAACGGGCACCGGTTTTCGTAAAAATGGACCTAAAGGCCGGGAAGTAGATCTCTTCCAGCAGCCGCTCGTTAAAATGGATGGGATAACTGTCACGGCCTCCGTCGCCCACATTGGCCACGAAGTGTTTGGGAGTAGTGATCACCCCCGAACGTTCAAAGGCTCCGATAAAGGCCGTTGCCATCTGGGTGGTTAGGTAGGGGTCTTCACCGTAGGTTTCCTCGGTGCGCCCCCAGCGTACGTCGCGGGCGATATTCAGTACCGGCGAGAGGATCTGCCGGATGCCTCGCGATCTGGTTTCCCGGGTAATGGCCAGGCCGACTTCCCCCACGCGGGCGGTGTCCCAGGTAGCCGCCAGTGCGATGGCCTGTGGGAAGGCCGTAGCTCCGTCCCGCACCAGGCCATGCAGAGCTTCGTCAAAGGCGATGATCGGGATACCCAGCCGGGTCTCCTCCACAAAATAACGCTGGATAGCGTTGATGCGCGCTGCGACTTCCTGCGCACTGCCGGAAGGCCCGTATTCCAGCAATTGTTGCGCCGCCGCGCCATCCTTTCCTTTGGTGGAAACCTGAAAACCGAAAATGCCGTTTTTGTACTTTTCCTTCCCATCGCTCAGATCGCCGGGGATCATGAACATTTGCCAGAATTTTTCCTCCAGCGTCATCCGGGATAACAGATCATCCACCCGGGTTTCAACGGGCAGATCGGCACGCCGATAGGGTAAAACCGACTGGGCTACCAGCCTGAAGCCCGGGAATGAAAGAGCAACTGCCAGCAGGACGGGCATCCAGTTGATGCTCCGGCAATAAGTATATGGTTTGAACATCCGAGTTATTTTTTGCCCGGAATGTAAGAAATTCCCTGGATCAGAAGCCAGCCGCAAAAAGAAAACTCCCCGATCACGGTCGGCAAGGTGACCCAGGAAGAGGTCTCCGCTGAATACCCCGGCAGCAGAAAGAACAAAAAGAAGTCCAACAGAAAACTAAAACAGGCCACCACCAGAGATATCGCGATCCAACGGGGCACAAAGCCCGAACGCCAGCTCAGGATGCCCAGAGGAAGCAACCACAGACCGAAAAAGATCTGCGCGATACGATAACCGTTTTTGTGAAGTTCGGCAAAAAGCCGGACCAGGGATTGGGTTTGTTCCGGAGCGAAAGGCGCGTTCATTGGATCCAGCACCAACAGGATGGCGAAGTGATTAAGCATATTTGCGCACATTACGGCCACGGATACGAGCACGCAAAGTACCATCGTGGCGGCCAGTTCCCGCTGAATGGGACGCAACAGCCGGTACAGCGGCAGGGGCAGCAGGAAAAAAGCGGTGATCATGAGCAGATCGCTCACAAACCCCAGGCGGAACCAGCCCGGGTCAGCTTGTAGTCGGGTGATCGTTTCGGCGGCGTTACCGGGGACCAGCAATTCCCCCCGCACATATACTTCGGCGAACACGCCGAACAGAATAACGGCGAGGTACAACAGTCCCGCAATGCCCGCCAGTTTTTTGGAAAATGAGAAACTCATGTTTGAGATAAGTTTTGAAGATAGGATCCCGAAAGTCCGCAGCTACCCGCCGGTAGACATACCAGTCAGGCAGCCGCGCACCCTTTCGGTTTAAAAACCTGTTGACTACTGCTTTTTGGCCAGCGGGTTAGATTTCCAGGCCTTGGACAGGGTGATATTCCAGGTAAAATTGCGGTTGTAGCGTTCTCCACTCTGATACACATTCGTCAGTCCGTACTGGTAGCGCGCGTCAATGGCCACCCGGGTATTTTTCACTTTGAACTCGTAACCTCCGCCGAACTGCACACCGGCATCCCAGCGTTTGTAGGCGCCTTCACTGCCGTCGAAAGAAATATTATAATACTCCCGGGGCACTTCTTCGGAGCCTTCTACCTTCACTTTACCACCGATATTATAGCCGAGCGTAGGACCGGCATTCAGGTAGATGCCACGAAAGTGTACCCGGGCCAGCACCGGCATTTCTACGGTAAATAAGCGGATTTTCGATTCGTTGGTGGTCAGCGGATTCCCGGCTTCCAGTCCGGCGCCCTTCATCATAAAATACAGCTCGGACACCAGGGAGAAATTTTTGGTGATCCCTCCCTGGAAACCGGCTCCTACCTGAATGCCGCCGAGGTTTTTCTTGTAATCTTTCAAGAGGGCTTCCGAATCGCCGTAATTAAAATTGGTGGGGCTGTAATTCAGGATAATGTCGAAATAGGTCTCCTGGGCGTAGTTGCCGGTCAGCATCATAAACAGGAACAGGCCGGTGATCAAGGTTTTAACGATTTTCATCTTTTACGTTTTGTTAATAGTGAGTTTGGAATAGGTGATCAGATGTTTGATCTGATTGACCCGACAAAGATGAAGGGAATGAGACCGCCGATCGTTCGCAATTGTTAATTCGAACTTAGTCGTGAGATTTGGGACTTTTGGTGAGATTTGGAACGTTTTTTTGACTTGGTGACTTGGAGAGGGGGAGAGGGAGTGATGGGGAGAGGGGGAGATTTGGAGAGGGGGTGAAGGGGGGATGGGGCTAGCGGAGCTGGGCGGCTTTTAGCCAGGCGCGGGGTGTTTTGCCTTCCATTTTTTTAAAGAACGCATTGAATACCGTTTTGGAATTGAAGCCGCTTTCGTAGGCAAGCCCCAGCAGGGTGAGATGGCTGTTGGCCGGATCGAGTGCCAATACTTTAAAGGTCTCGAGGCGATAGGAATTGACGAATTCGTTGAAATTCTTGCCGATGTGATCGTTGAGCAGCCGGGACAGTTTATTGGGATGCAGATCGAGCCGTTCGGCGAGAGTTTTGAGCGACAATGCCGGGTCGAGGTAGAGCTTTTCCTGCTCCAGCACTTCTACGGTGGTGTTCATATAGTGCTCCACCTCCCGTTCATCCAGGCTTTTTTTACCGCTAGCTTCGGCAGCAGCGGCGGTCGTCTCTTCCGGTAAACGGGATGGGTGAAACGTCTCCCGGACAAGCGCGTCGAAACGATCGTAGGTATGGAGGGGTTCCAGCAGCGGCGAATAGCGGAAACTCGCCAGTTTGCCGCTCTGGTTTCGGACCGCTTCTTCCAGCATATCCAGCGCCAAATCGTGGTGTCCCAGATAGATCTGGAGATACAGATGCCAGGGAAACAGGTCGGTGCCGCTGCCCGCTTTGTCCAGTACGCCGGCGTTTTTCAGATCTATGTCGACCGCTTCGTCGGGGTACATCAACTTGTACAGCGCCCGGCACATATGAGGTCGTTGGGCCTGTGGATGGGCCTGCAGGAAGGCATCTAAGCCCGCATAGTCCTGCAACATGATATAGCAAAGCTGGCTCATTTCGATCGCGAAAAGGAAATTCGGGTCAACCTGCAGGCCGGCGTGCAGGCTTTCCAGGGCCGCTTCGTATTGCCGCGATAGGAACAGGATATTGCCCTTGGTGTAATAATGGTTGGGCGAGAGCGGATTGAGGACCAGGATGTTTTGGGTATGGTGCATCGCTTTTTCGAATGCCCCAATAACGGTGTACAATTCCGCCAGCCCTTCTTCGGCTTCCGTGAAGGAAGGATTTAGGGCCATGGCCTGCTGGTATTCCCGGTGACCGGCTTTGAAATCCCACTTGCCCCAGAAGCTGATGGTTGCCCGGGTGAAATGCCCAAGGTAGGACTGATCATCCAGCCGGGCGCCTTTCTGCAGATATTCTTCGGCAGTTTGCACCAGCGAATTATTGCCGCCCCACGAGGCCCGCATGGCGTAACTGAACCCAATGCCGAAATAAGGCAGCGCAAACCCGGGATCCAGCTCGATACACTCCTGGTAATAACGGATCCCCTGACTGATCCCTTCGGAATCCCACTTCAGGTGGTTGTAGCGGGCTTTCAAATATAGGTTATAAGCCTGGATATTCTGAGTTGGAGCCGCGATGAGATGATCCTGGATCTCGAGGTGGCCAAAATTTTCGCGGATCTGATCGGCGATCAGCAAGCTGATCTCATCCTGCACGGCGAAAATATCTTTCAGCTCCCGATCAAAATTTCGGGCCCAGAGATGGAAGCCGTTCCGGGCCTGGATCAACTGGGCCGTGATCCGCACTTTTTGTCCGGCTTTGCGCACACTGCCTTCCAGCACCGTAGCTACACCCAGTTGCTGCCCGATACTACGTACATCCGCATTTTTATTTTTGAAGGCAAAAGAAGAAGTCCGGGCGGTCACTTTCAGGCCCTGCACCTTGGTGAGTGCATTGATGATCTCCTCGGTAATACCGTCACTGAAATACTCATTCTCGGGATCGGCACTCATATTGACAAAGGGAAGTACCGCGATTGATTTTTCAGTGATCATGAATGCTTGTCAGGTTTGGTGTTGGCGGAGCCGGAGGCCGGCCGGAAATGGCGGGCTAAGATAAGGCTCCGCCGGGATAAATTAAATCGCTAACCTGATAAAAACGGCCCGTAAATCCAAACACTTTCGACCAATACCCGCTCTGCTTGTTACTTGGCCAGCATTTTTCGGATTGTCCTTTCCAGATCCGCTCTCGAAAAATACTGATCTACAATCTCTTCGTTTTTCCGGCTTGCCGGCAAAATTCGCTCCTGGATTTCCGGGCGATCGTAAACGAGTAGGGCTTCTACCGCATCGAAGACGATATAAGCATTCCACTCTCGCTCAAGCCGGTAAAATAGTGGCTCGATAAATGCATCTTCTTTCAGCAAACGGACAAAGGGTACGAATTCCTCAAAGTAGGGGATATCAGCGGTACGCAGATTAGTAGCAATCACCCGCACGGCCACTTCACGATCATAATTGAGCAGAAATGAAACCATAGGCTGTACCAGCCGCTCTTCACCAATGGTTCGGTGGTTTTTTTCGAATGCTTCCAGATAGGGGACCAATAGCTGAAACGTACGTTCCCGATCTTGTCGGCTTATATAGGTAAATGCTTCCGGGTTGATGTATTTGTGATCCCGCCACAATTCGACGATCAGCGCTTGATGTTGCGCCGATGGATACTTACCTAGTGCCCTGGCAATAAATTCCAGATGCCTCTCCTTGATGGACACCTTCATTTTTTGCCGGATCGCGCGCTCCAGGATCGCCCGGGTTCGGGGCCGGTCGTACACCGCACAGGCTTCGTAAAAGTAGCCCAGGGACTACTGAAATAATCTTTTTCCAGGATCTGCCGGCCGTGATCTTCCAGAAAAGGCAGGAAGTAATCATCCGGGAAAGCCGCAATAGCCGAAAAAAGCGATTCATCCTGATCGGTAAAAACACCATTACCTTCCATATTCTCCCGGAAGGAAAGTATCAGTTCCCGGTCGTCTTTTTTCCGGTAGCGCGCCAGTGCCGATAGAGCAACGTGCATCCTATCCACTACCAGTTCCCGGATGCGATTGTAGTCGGCCGCTTTGGGCGTATGATCACGGAGTACATCATTACGGTAAGGCAGAGCAATTTCCTGGTAAAGTACGATGCTGTCCAGCTGACTTTTCTCGCTGGCGGATAGCTGGGACTGATTTTCCCGGTAATAATCTTCGGTGACCAGAAAAGGCGGCATCAACAATTCAATGTAGAAGCCCGCTACGGAAATCTGACTGATGACACAACCGAAAATCTGCTCCACCCGGGCGGTATCCTGCAGATGGTCGCGGAGGATCGGAAACAGACCCGGACTTTGTTGATCCGCCAGCGCCCAGAAAGCGTAGCAGCGGACTACGGCATTATCGTGCCGGGTCAATCGCCGGAGATCATTTTCACTAGCAATGGTTTTCAGCCTTTCAAAACGGTCGTATTGCTCGGGCCGTATCCCGCCGATCCCGACTCCTTCACCCATTAATGTATTTTCAGCCGCAATGGCCGTGACCAGTTTGGCGATACGTTCCGCCTTGGTCCCGGACTGTGCATATATGCAGTTAATACTGATAAAAAAAGCCAGAAAGAGGATGCATTTCATGAGGTGTACTACTTTTGTATGGAGCATTTGACAGCAACTTGTGTCTCTTGGTAAGATGCATCCCAGTCCCTCTCTGGTGGCAGTACTACCTGGTTTTTAGGGTATTCCGCATTATTTCACAAATTGAAAAGTTTCGGACCGGCCGCCACTTTGCAACAATACCAGATAGGCCGCCCGCGGCAGTTCCCGCAGCGAGATGCGGTCGGTACCCTTTGCTTCCAGAAGTTTCCGGCCGTTCATACTGAAGACCCGGACGGTGGTTCCGGACCAGTCCCAGTCCGCCGGAGCGACGATCTGCAGTTGCTCCCGGTACGGACGTATCAGTTGCAGTTCCACCTCTTTCGCTATGTCGACGCTCAGTATGCTGGAATATTCAAAAGCACCGTCCACGTCCACCTGCCGCAGTCGGTAGTACACCAATCCTACGGGCGGAAAATTATCGGTAAATTGATAATCCCGGGGGACGGAGCTATTGCCCACCGCCATTACTCGGCCGATCGAAGTGAAATGCAGCCCATCGGCACTGCGCTCTACCTGAAAATGATCGGCATTGACCTCCAGGAGTGTGGTCCAGGTCAGTTCCACGGTTTCTGCTACCAGTTCCAGCCCGAAGCCACCCCATTCCACCGGGAGCGGAGCCGTCACATCCGTTTCCAACGGTCCGATATCCGGGGCCGGGCCGACGAAGCGATCCTGCAGCGCATAGTCTACCAACAGCCCCACGTCGATGCCCGCATTAACGGCTGGAGAGTTATCCATGGGCAGGAAATTCCCATTTGCAAAATCGGTGAATAGCGGGTCGCCCGTATCGTTAGCCGAGATGGTGTTACCGTCGGTTCCATTGAGGGCGTTGAATTCCGTGCTGGTATAGATCATGGCGTTATCCTGATCGTACACAGCTTCGGGTCCCAGGATACTGCTGTAAAAAAGGTTGTTCTGGTAGGTATTGGCCCCTACTCCATCCAGGTTGGTATCATAAATGACCAGGCCGGTGCCCGTGGGATAGGCATTGCCGTAGGGCGCCAGTCCGGTTTCGTAGAGGATATTGTTGCGAATGGCGTTGTTCTCCACCTGCCCAGCGTACCCGTAACCGCGGACCAGAAAGGCGGATTCGTCCGTATCGATGATCAGATTGTGGTCAAAGCGATTGTTCTCACTAACCAATCCGGTCCCGTAGATCCCCAGCACAAAAGCATGGGCCGTAGCCTGGGCTTTGGAGGGCGACCGACGCATCCCGATAATGATGTTATGGTGTACCCAGTTATTGTTACCATTAATCTGGGAGGCCGTGCGGCAATCTTCAATATAATTGCGGTAAAACTCATTATTCTGGCATTTTCCGGAATAACCGTCAGCTCCCAGCGGATGCGCGTAGGGGATATCCGGTGCCGAAATATGGTTGTCGTAAAACTGATTGTTATTCACACCATCGGCGGTAGCGCCGTCACCCAGTAATTCGATGGCGTTGTGCGCCCAGTTGATAAACGTATTGTTGGATACCGTGCAATCATTCGCCCCTTTGCGGAGTCGTAGCCCATCCCCGCATCCCCGTTCCGAGCCCAGGCCGTAGAAAAAAGTAAAATCAGAATCGAAGACATTATCCGTCACGGTAATGTTGGAACTCGTCTGGCTCATTGCACTCACCGTAGCGTCGGCCAGCAGGACACCGGTATTACCGGCATTGCCCAATCGACAGTTACGGATCTCGATATTAGCACCGCCCAGCACGGCTAATGCCGCTCCCGAGCCGCCCCGGAAATCCAGATTTTCAAAGATCATGTAGTCAGCATCGAATACCAGGGCGGAATAAAACTCCTTACTGCCCGCAAAAAGTGAGTATAAGCCGGCGGGGTTCTCCGTGGCGTAGAGATAGAGCAGATCGGCAGCAGCATCGTAAAACCAGTGCCCGAAGCTCCCTTCGCTATCGCTGGTCCCCACATCGGCCAGTGTACTCGCACGCAGGTACTCCGTGCCGTCCAGGTAAAGCCGACCGGGCGTTATGGGCAGGGATAAAGTCCAGATATTGGTCATGGATTCGGTCCAGTTGCCGGCGGTATTCGCATCGGTCAATGCATCCACCGTTGTAATAATGGGCAGATCATCCGCCAGGTCGCCGTAAGCCCCGTAGGTGATCGGGTTGCCGGCTGTACCGGAGGCCGTTACGTACATTTGCAAGCCGGGCCATACTTCTCCGCGTTTAAATAGAAAGACATCGCCGGGCATAGGCCCAACATCCCGGATCTTGAACAGATCTTTCCAGGCGTTGGCCTCCGACTGACCGTCGTTGGCGTTTGAGCCGTTGGTGTAGTCGAGATAGTAGGTGGTAGCGGGAAGGTGGACAGATAATAAAATAGCGATCAGGCAAAAAGGAGCGATAAGTTTACTGGACATGAGGTCTCGTTTGAAAATCACAATACCAATTATAGAACATGGTTGCGCAACAAACATAGCAAA
Organism: Flavilitoribacter nigricans DSM 23189 = NBRC 102662; assembly: GCF_002646595.1. Classification (GTDB taxonomy): domain Bacteria; phylum Bacteroidota; class Bacteroidia; order Chitinophagales; family Saprospiraceae; genus Flavilitoribacter; species Flavilitoribacter nigricans. The sequence continues at coordinate 16,732 of NZ_PDUD01000006.1, read as the reverse complement.
GAAAATGATAATATGGAAATGGACGTTTTCTCAGTTCCACGCTCCTTATTCCTCGCTTGACGCCTCCATTGTTCAATGGCTCCACTGCCGATCCTTTCGATCCATTCAGTATCGAACAATCGAGCCATCGAACAACTTGCCCAGCCTCCCGAAGGGTCGGGATTCCCGGACACTAATTAAATCCCTACCTATAGTGAACCACCCTTTTTAATCCTGCCTTTTTTCTTTCCACCAACCCTGGACCAGGCGTTCGGAGACCCCCAGTTTTTTGGCAGCTACCGGCAATTGTCCCTCCGCCATTTGCACCGCCATTTCCAGGGCGATATCACCGGCCGAACGTTTGATATCTTTCAGACCAACCCCATTGGCCAAAGCCAGGCGAATGGCATTTCTGAGTCCGTTATTTTGCCAATCACGGGGTCGCCGGGTGGGCGTCACGCGGTCAATCTCCGGTAAGCAACCCAGGGTAAGCGCACCGGTACCCGCGTATCGATACGCAATTCGGGACATCAACTGTTTCAATTCCCGTAAGTTTCCTCGATATTCCCGGGTCATAAGGTATTCCAACACCGGTTTTTCAATGTCCGGCACTTCCGATCGGTTCATGGCCTGCCGCAGGAAATGAGCCGCCAGTGCCGGGATATCTTCTTTTCTTTCGGCCAGACTGGGAAGTTGGATGGTCAGCGCATTGATCCGAAATAGAAGATCCTGACGAAACGAACCTTTTTCCGCAAAATCGACCAGATCCCGGTTGGTAGCACTGATCAGCCGAAAACGGGTTTTCCGCCATTGGTTACTTCCGATCCGCTTATAAGTGCCTTCCTGAATAACCCGCAACAGAGCGGCCTGAAGATTGAGTGGCAATTCTCCGATCTCATCTAAAAAGAGGCTGCCCTTATTGGCCAGGGCAAAAGCTCCCTCACGAATAGAGACCGCATTGGTATAAGCTCCTTTCTCATGCCCAAAAAATTCGCTGCCGAACAGATCCGGCACGATGGTGGAACAATCCAGCAGGACCAGGTCCTCTTTATCCGGTCTTTTATCCAGATCATGGATGAGCCGTGCCACCAATTCTTTTCCGGTACCGCTTTCTCCCAGAATGAGCACCGGTGCATTGCTAAAGCAGGCAATTTCCACTACCTGCCGAAGCAGTTTTTTCCATTTCCGGCAACTGCCGATCAGTTGATTACTGATCCGATCCGATTCCAGGGTGTGCTCCACGATCGACCAGCGATTGAGGCGGTTTTGGATGATCTGAGCAATATGTTCCTGGTAGCGCCACGGTAAAATGTCATCAATGCCGAGACAGAGCAGCTCCCAGGCTTTGTAGAAGGGTAAAATCTCTTCACCTGCATTGATCGCAATAATATGTTTGCTCTTTTCCAGGCAGGCCTTTAAAGAGGCCACCGCGCTTTCATCGAGGCAGGTCTCATCAAGTAATACGATACCGACATCACAATCGGCCTTTTCGTAGGGAATTCCATCAATTTTCTTCTGGAGGAGCCATTGTCTGATATTTTCCAATGACTTTGAGTAAGTGGCAGACAGACTGAGTAGCCACACTTGCTGCAGGGGCTGGTTGGCAAGCATAGGGGTTTGGTTTTGGAGTTTAGTAAATGGTTGGGTTGCCGGGCAACCGAATTTCAACTGAAAATTTAACTGGGTACAAATAAGTCTACATAATATACGGCGATGTATTGAGAATAAGTATCATACGGCGAAAAAAAATTCGTACTGATCAGGCCAAAATCCAGCTTTCCGCAATTTTTTTCGCAAAACCCCTCTTAAAACCTCCATTTAGTCGTTTGGCACGTTGCTTGCCTAATAAGGGTCAGAACTTATTTCATAACCAAAACCATTTATCATGCACGATCTGGATAGAACCACTTATGAGGCCAATGGCTACGACTACGAAGACGAATTTGATTACGAATTCGAAGATGAGTTTGATGACGAATTCGAATTTGAAGACGAATTCGAGGATGAATACGATGATGAATTCGGATACGAAATGAGCGACAGTCCTTTCTCCGAAGAGGAAGAAGCCGAACTCGCCATGGAGTTCCTCTCCGTCACCAATGAAGCGGAGATGGACGAATTCCTCAAAAGCCTGTGGAGAAAAGCTAAGCGGGGGGTTAGAAAATATTCGGGCAAAGCCTGGAGTTACGCCAAAAAGGGGCTGAAGAAAGTCGCTAAGAAAGCGTTGCCCATTGCCGGACGCGCCGTTGGCACCTATTTTGGTGGTCCCCTGGGCGGAAAAGTAGGCAGCAAACTTGGCAGTTGGGCTTCCAACCTGTTCGAAATGGAACTGGAAGGCCTGAGCGCTGAAGATCAGGAATTTGAAATTGCCCGCCGCTTTGTACGTTTCGGAGGTAATGCCGCCCGGAATTCCATGAAATTGTCCACCAAAATGCCAGCCGCCAAAGCCGTTCAAGTAGGCTTTAAAGCTGCTGCCCGCAAACATGCTCCCGGTCTATTGAAAGGTGCCGGTAGCCGGGCAGGACGGGGTAGATCCAAAGGAAAATCAGGCCGTTGGATGCGTCGTGGAAACCGGATCGTACTCTTTGGCGCCTAAGCTAAGAAGAGTAAGTACCAGGACAATTATAACTGTAGATAACAAGACTACGCCCCGGCAGCAGTGGAAAGGTGTATAAGTGTAAACGTCAGCTATACAGCCACTTTACGTATACACTGTCAAACCCATGCGCTTTTCCACGGTCTCTGGCTAGTAGTGAGTTGATACTAACTTATAGGCGTCCAGGAACTTGTGTTCCCCAGCATACATTCACGTCTACCGGCATATGCCGGCCGGCCTCAGGTTAAAATTTAAAACCCCTTGTTATGTTGTTTCCCGATACCAAGGGCCCCAGGCTAAAGCAATTCCGCAGAAAGACCGGTCGTGTTGGTCCTCAACACCGCCGTCTTTCTGCCGGAAGACTTTCGACTACGTCTGTTGCCCGATCCAGTTTTACCGATCATCGGTCCTTTCTTATTTCCGAAGCTCAGGCTCTCCTTAGCCGTCTGGGACAAGTGCAACCTTTCGCACTAATGGTGCCTATGGTGGAAGCAGCTAGCCTCTCCCGCCCCGCCCGGAGGGGGATCCAGTATCTCCTTTCGGAAGGTGTACAGGAAATGGAAGCCAAGGTTAGGGACTTTATGAAGTTATTGCAGGTCGATAAGCGAATTGGAGCGGCCGACGCCCAAAAAGCTTATACCCTGTTAAAACTTCAGTTCAACTGGTTGCTGGACAGTCTGGATATTTTCGCTGACGTACTGAGTTTACGCAGCGAGCACCACACGGGAACCTGGCTGGCGGGCATGGATGTACTCGCGGAGGATACGCTATTGCTCAAGGGGTCTTATTTTAAAGCCCCGCCGCTGGTTACTTATCTCGACCGCGGCCACGGCGCCGCTATCCGGCGTGCCCGTACCCGCTTACCCGGCGGCAAATCGAATCCGGTTGCCGTCATCCGGGTACCCCGGGAGAGGATGATCTCTACCGGGATTGCATCGTCACTGGTCCATGAGGTCGGTCATCAGGGGGCATCGCTTTTGGGATTGATCCCCTCCATGCGAAAGGTCATCCAGGAACGAGTTAAAATGGAACCGGAATCAGCTACCCTCTGGAATTGGTTTGATCGCTGGATATCGGAGATCCTGTCCGACTTCTGGAGTGTAGCTATGATCGGTATCGGCTCTACTACCGGACTGATGAACGTGGTAAGTGTACCCAGCTATTTCGTGTTTCGCCTGAAACCGGATGATCCTCATCCGCCGCCCTGGATACGCCTTCGGCTGAGCATTGCCTTTGGAGCGGTACTTTTCCCCGATCAGCAGTGGGAACGACTACGTCAGCTCTGGGATCGTCTGTATCCCATCAAACTGGCGGGGCCTGAAAAAAGTCGGATCTTCCAACATCTGGACCAGCTCGTTCCAGAATTTGCAGATCTGCTCGTAAATCACCGGCCTCCATCTCTAAAAGGAAAAATGCTCAGAGAAGTATTTCCCGTCGAGTACCGGCAGCCAAAGCGCCTGCGGCAGCTTTACCAGCAATGGGTGAAAAACCCGCGGGACATGAAGCGTTATCGCCCTTCCATCGTTTTCGCTGCCATCGGTCAGGCCCGGGCCGATCAAGTCATTTCACCCCGGCGTGAAAATCGACATTTAAGAAATATGCTGACGTACTGGGCGCTTAAACGCGTGCTGTAGCTTCCTACGCTTTACCGGAAGCCGCTCGAAATTTTCAATTTTTTACATCAAAAAAAATAATCATGGACCATAACAGTCAATTAGTGATCATACCCGAAACGGTAAAAAAGGGCAGCCTGGTGACCATCAGACTGATCGACCAGCCCGACCCGCTGGGAGACGAACGCCCGTATCAGCTTAGATTGGGCCCGGAGGAATTTGAGGAACTGTCCCCGGAAAAATTTACCAAACAAGCGAACGCTAACCTCTACACCTGGGAAATAGACACTTCCAACCTGGAGGCGCGGGGATTTACCCTGGACATTGTAAATGGGGACGATATCATCAATACGGGCACCCTCACGGTGACCCCCGCCAGTAACGAAGTGGGTGTTGCTTTGAAGAGCACCGACCGCCCCCGTTCTACCGATCTGCCTTTATGGATTAAGATCCTGCGAAGTTCCAAACGGCTGAGTTTCAACAACTATCTGGATTACATGGATCTGCTTTTCTGCGGCCCGGGTCCTCAGGAAAACAATCTGAGGAGCAACCTGATCAGAAATGTAAAAAATCGATTCCTACCCTTTAATGATACCGATTCCTACCGGACCCTTAAGGCCGCTACGGAAGCTTTTGTGATGACCAATTGCGAGATCGACGTCAGTCCTACCGGAACTATGGATGTCTTTAACGAGGGAGAGATCGATGATCTGATCGAGGAAAGGGTTTTCAATATTGCCGATGCCCCGCCGGAATACAACCAGATCTGGAACGAATACATTGTCCAGATCCAACAGGCCGATCCTAACAATCAGGCCATAAAGGATATTTTCACTATTCCCTATCTATATCTGGTAAGGGATAAGTTGAATGATCTTCCGCTGAAATTAACGGCGATAGATCAGATACTGGATAATATTGAAAAACCGGTTTACACCGGCAAAAGTAAAAAACGGGTAAGTAGTGAAGCATCCACCACTCCCCGGGGTATCGTGCAAAGTACCTGCAAAGGACTGATCGTAAGCAAATTAAACAACCCCTGCTTCCTGGAATTGATCTGGTCCTACTGGCACGAAGAAGCCATGCTGGTACAGGTGCTCAACGTGATCACCCGTCGCTTCCAGAATATCCGGGGTAGCGGTAAAAATGATCCGCTGGCGGGCCTTCACATTGATCCACTACAGCCTTTGAATAATCTGATCTGGGGCTACGTGCAGGACGAGCAGCACCGCCTATCCGTAGTGCGCCGTGCCTACGAATACGATCATCATTATGGATTTTCCATTAAGGGTAAAGCCATCAATGATTTTCGGCCGGCGGACAGCCGTTCCCGGTTCATCGAGGCCTTTCACAAGTTGCTGAACCTCTGCTCTCAGTTTTACAAGCAGGAAGACAACAAAACAATTCAGGCGGATGCCTTCCCCATTCGAAATTCACTGCGGGAAGTACACCTCATCCTGGCCGAAGGAGCACACAACGGTTACGGCGATCTACCTTCCACCGCACGGATCGAGATGTTGATGCAACAGTACCTGCTGGCCCGTCCGGAATTCCGTCAGTTTATTCCGAGTCGAAACATGGTCGCTTATCCGGAACCCTGGATGGACAGAGTGGCCTCCGTCAACAAAATGATGGATTGGACCGGCACCTCGATCATCCATTTCAACAATCTGGCCATTTTCGGAGAGCAATTGCTTTTATCCATCCGCTTTGGTAGCTGGAGTATCACCAATACTTCTGCCAACCAGGCGGCGATCTGGGCCAATTTCTGGCGGCAGGCCGTACAGGAATACATCCATGCCTACCACGCAGTGACCGGCATCGATCTGGCGGCGGAAAGAACGATGGTCACGGATGTTGATACCCGGCCACCCTCTTACCATCTGGCGAAAAGACTGTCGGAACAACAAAACGGTAACGGGAAACCGGCTGCGGCTAGTGGTTCCTCTACCCGATCTGGTAAAACGACAACCAGTACAAATGGTAAGGTAAAAAAAGAATCCTGGTAAGTGGGCAGATCTATCGACTTCTGTTCTGCGTCCTACCTAGGTATGCAACACAGCAGTAATGCGCTCACTTCCCGGCTACCTTTGACCAATGGCAAACCGGCCCTGCTGGAAGAACATCCTGCTTCCATATCCCTGGCTCAATCAGTCGCTCGCTTACAGGGACTGGAAGCAGGCTTGCTCTATCCATCCACCCTGCACCTTTTTTGGGATCTTTTCCAAAGTCTGGGACGGAGACCGGTGGCTGTTTTTATCGATCGGGAAGCTTATCCAATTGCTGGTTGGGGTGCTAAATGGCTGAATGGCCAGCGAATTCCCGTAATGACTTTTTCCCACGGTGATCATCGAGGGTTAAAAGGTCGGATTAAAGCTTCGGGTCGCATGCCGGTCATAATAACCGATGGCTGGTGTACCCACTGCGAAAGCGTAATGCCTATCCGACAATATCTGGAAATTCTAAGCCCGCATAAAGGTCTTTTAGTGATGGATGATACCCAGGCCCTCGGTATTCTGGGGCAAGGACCTACTCCGGATCTGCCCTACGGCCGGGGAGGCGGAGGTACCTTACGTTGGCTGGGCCTGCAGGCAGAAAATGTGATCATCGGCAGTTCGCTGGCTAAAGGTTTCGGTACACCGCTGGCGGTACTCGCGGGCAGCCACCCGCGGATCGCAAAAGTAAAAAAAGACAGCCTGACCCGTCAGCATTGTAGTCCACCGGATCATGCATCCGTCATGGCCGGGCACCGTGCCTTACTCATTAATCAAAAGTACGGTCACCGATGTCGCGAGCGGCTATTGTCCAATGTGCAATTTTTCCGGAGCAAGCTTGGACCATACGGGATCCTTGATTCTAACACGACCTTTCCATTGCAAAAACTAGGAGGAATGCCGGGGCCGCTTGCGCAGCAATTACAATTGGAACTCGACAAGGCCGGGATCCGGATATTCCTGGTGGCCGGAGCACGGGAACAAGTCCACCCGGCTTTTCTGATCCGGGCGGATCACCGGTTCGAGGACCTGGCTCACGCCTGCCGGATCACCAGCCGACACTTAAACTGTTTGAACCATTACTAAAGAAAGTATTTTTCCATGCACTTCCGTTCCAAAGATAGAGATGAACACCGGGAGATCGTTCTTTTTTCGGATGACCGTCTCCCGGTAAGGGATACCACCGCCATCCCCCATCGTTGGGTTTGCTCGTTGGAAGTAGAATTTCCCGAACCGGTACTCTACCCGCTTGGTCCCCTGGAACAACCGGGTAAACAATGGCAGACCCTCCAGGCCACTACGGAGGGTTGTGGTTCCGGGCTGCTCATTTCTCCCCGGCATGTGCTTACCTCTGCGCATGTTATTGCCGGATTAAAAAGGGTGCAGAGCCGTCATGTAAATGGGGAACGCTTTCAATTGGTACCGGCCAGCCGGGTTAAAGTGATGCCCGGACGAAATGAAATGGATCGTGGGCACAACTGGCCACTGGGTACTTATACCAGTAGACGGGTACTGACCTACCCGGGCTTTAAGCAAATATTGGAATCACCTTTACGGGCAGATATTAATCTCATCAAAAATTCGCTCTCCCAGGATGTCGGTTTGGTAGAATTATCCGATTGGACCGATACCCGACTGGGTTGGTGGGGAGCCAATGAAAATTATCATTTGCGAGAAGTGCCCGACAAATTACGCAGGCGGCTCATTGGCCGGCAGGCACAGCTTGCCGGTTATCCGGGAGAAAAGGGACCTATCGCCTGCGGGGCCGCCTACCGGTCTTCCGGAAGGATCGTCGAGGCTTTTCACCGAATCAATAATCGGCAACAGGATCTCATCTTTTATCTGGCTGATACCAGCGCCGGCATGAGTGGTAGTCCGGTATGGATACGGGAAACTGGAAATCATTTTCGACTGGTCGGCGTGCATAGCAGTTTTCTGGACTATCGCCCCGGTAGTAAAGCCAATGTTGCGGCCTTGCTCAGTCCGGCGATTTACAAATGGATAGGTTCGCAGGGTGTATTTCCGGAATATGTTTTGGAATTTTCAAAAAACCGAGATCATGAAAGATTATCTTGATACTATATTAGATTTTCCTCCAACCAAGGTCTGTCAATGCTCCGCCTGCAGGAAAGAGCGCGCCAGGATCAATTCAACCCGATTGCAAAAGACCAGTCTTTCTTTTTATCCTGAACCGGAATCGGAAATTCGGCGCAGCCGATCTCCCCGAAGAACCCGGGTCGTAAGGAGAAAACCCAGGATCAAGAAACGGATCATAGCTAAAAAGATTAAACGAATTGTACCTGTCAAACGAACCAAACCAATTGCCGGTGGAAAACGATGGAAATTAAAGCGGAGAAAAAAGAGAAACCTCCTGCTGGGAAAAAGAAGAATAAAAAGACCCGCCATAACAGTAAGCACACTTATCAAAACCTCCCGTTTTCCCCAGGCGATCCGCCAGAATTTAAAATTTGCCCGCATCCTGGGATGGGATCGATACCAAAGCCGCATTCGAAAGTTGCTCGGATTGTTGTCCGCTTCGTCGATCGACCGGGCCTTTGTCCGGGCTGTCGCCCGCTGGCAAAAACGCAAAGGTATACGCGCCAACGGTATTATAGATACCACTACCTGGAGATCCTTGCGGCGGGTACTGGGTATCACTTCCAAGATTTCCCTGGCACCACCAAAAGATAAGGACTACTTTAAGGATAATGCAACCCTAAAAAGCATAAGTCTGCAACCGGCAGATCGGCTACCGCAAAAAGACGGGATAAGCGGCCGGATCACAGAGATCTACAATCGGCAGGGGAAATTGATGCGGGAATTAGCGGATCGGGTCAACCTGGATCTTGCCTGCACCATCGCCGTTTGGGTCAGTGAAAGTCACGGACGCCGACATCGAACGGGCAAAACCCCGGGTCGCTTTGAAAATCACCGCTTTTACCGGATCTGGGGAGTCCATAACCAAAAGATCTACGACCGCCACTTCCGCCACGGAGGGCACGCCGGTATTAGTGGGAATGCCTGGCAACAGCATCAATTCAGAAAAATGGAAGCTGCCGCTTTTCAACTCGTACACAAGAGTCAGGAGCAGGAATACCGGGTACTGCAATTTGCTAAAAAAATAGCTGATCCAGAAAAAGCGATCCAGGCTTTCCGGCTGGGAGAGCCTCAGATCTTGCCCCTTCACTATGCCGACCTGGGCTATACATCCAGCCGAAAAATGTATAATGCCTTTCAGAACAGTCTACGTGCTCAGATCCTTGGATTCTTTGATTATTGCCTGCATCGTGATGCACCGGAGCGCGGAGAATTACTGGTTTATCTGCGAAATCGCAACTGGCGGGCATTTTGCAAATATTACAATCCGGACCGGAATGTAGCGGCAGCAGCCATCCGCCTACAAGACATTTATAATCGTGCCGCATCGCTGGTACGCGGTTGAAAGATTAAGCTAAAATTTCCTTGACCACCCGCCCAAACTGATCCGTCAGCCGAAAATCCCGGCCCTGAAAATGGTAGGTCAGCTTTTCGTGGTTCAGCCCCAGATTGTGCAGAATGGTCGCCTGCAGATCGTGTACATGTACCCGGTCTTTGATCCCGGCGTAGCCGATCTCATCCGTTTCGCCGAAGGAAATGCCCGATTTGATGCCCCCGCCGGCCATCCAGACCGTAAAGGCTTCGGTTTGGTGATCGCGACCGGAAAATGGTACGGCCACGCCGTTGCGGTTTTCCTGCATGGGCGTACGTCCGAATTCCCCACCCCAGACCACGAGCGTGTCTTCGAGCAGGCCGCGTTGCTTGAGGTCTTTCAGCAGGGCCGTCATCGGCTGGTCTACTTCTTTGCAGCGTTCTTTGAACCCGAGATTCAGGGCTTCATTTTTGCCCGCTCCGTGCGAATCCCACCCCCATTGGAAAAGCTGAATAAAACGCACGCCGCGTTCGGCCAGTCTCCGGGCCAGCAGACAATTATTGGCAAAGGAAGATCGGCCCGGTTCGGTCCCGTAAAGTTCGTGGATGTATTCCGGTTCTTTAGAGATATCCATGGCTTCCGGTACGGAGAGTTGCATCTTAAAGGCCATCTCGTACTGGGAAACCCGCGTCAGGATCTCTGGATCCTGAAATTCTTCGTATTCCTTGCGGTTGATGCGATTGATCGCATCGATCGACTGTTTGCGCAGATCCCGGCTCATGCCTTTCGGATCCGAGACGTACAATACCGGATCGCCTTCGGAGCGGCACTGCACCCCCTGATATACCGACGGCAGAAAACCGCTCCCCCACACGCTTTTCCCGGCACTGGGGGTCTTCCCGCCGGATACCATGACGACGTAGCCGGGCAGATTATCGTTCATCGATCCCAGACCGTAAGTCACCCAGGAACCCATACTCGGACGGCCCAATCGCGGGCTACCGGAATACAACAGCAACTGCGCCGGGGCGTGGTTGAACTCATCGGTGTGCATGGCCTTTAAAAAACAGACCTCATCTGCCATAGTGGAAAAATGCGGCAGCCGGTCCGAGATCCAGGCTCCGGATTCCCCGTGCTGCTGAAATTCCGCCTGGTGGCCCAGCATATCCGGCACCCCACTGATAAAGGCGAAGCGTTTACCCTCCAACAGAGAAGGAGGGCAGGGCTTACCATTGAGCTGGTTCAGCGTCGGTTTATAATCGAATAGCTCCAATTGCGAGGGGGCTCCGGCCATGTGCAGATAGATCACCCGCTTGGCCCGGGGCGCAAAATGGGCGCCGGCTCCCGTCATGGTCTGTATCGCTTTTTCTACGTCATTGGCACTTCCGGTATTACACCCAAAAAGTGAGCCCAGAGCGATAGCTCCCAGTCCGGTCGTACAGCTTTTTAAAAAGTGCCGCCGGGTATGATATTGGTAGTATTGATGTTTGGCTTCTTCGTAAATTTTCATGGTCGGTGGTCAGTTTTTCAATAGTCCGAAATCATTCCGTTGATTGGTAAATGGAATCATTGTTTGGTCAGGAACCCATCCAGATTCAGGATCGCATTGGCCACCACGGCCATCGGATCGGTCAATTCAATTTCATTGGGGTCTTCTGTAAAAGCGATCGTTCTCGCCCGGGCGGTCGGGCCATCCATTTCGGATTGGGCCCGCAGGTGCAGATCGCGCAGGATAGCCACCGTTTCCGCGTCGGCTTCCTGTCCCAGCGCCCGCTTGTAACCCGCACGGATGGCCGCTTCCAAATCCTGGCCGCCGGCTTCCCGCATGCGTTGGGCGAGCGCCTGTGCCGCTTCCAGGAATGCCGGATCATTGAGGGTTACGAGTGCCTGTAAGGGTGTATTGGTGCGGATACGACGGGACACGCAAAATTCCCGGCTCGGACTGTCAAAAGCGATCATGGAGGGATAGGGCGTCGTGCGTTTCCAGTAGGTATACAATCCGCGCCGGTGCCGCATTGAATCCGAGGAGGTTCGCCACTGTTCTCCGCTGTAGACGATCTGCCAGACACCTTCGGGCTGGGGCGGCATGACGCTTCGCCCACCGATAGAATCGTTCAGGAGGCCGCTCACCGCCAGCGCCTGATCCCGGATCTGTTCGGCGGTAAGCCGGAAACGCGGCCCGCGCGATAACCAGCGGTTATCCGGATCCAGTTCGAGTTTCTGAGCATTGGCTTTCGAGGATTGCCGGTAAGTAGCGGAAGTGACGATCTCCCGCAGCAGGCTTTTGACACTCCAACCGTGCTCCTGCATAAACCGCAGCGCCAGATGATCCAGTAATTCGGGATGGGTGGGCGGATCACTCTGGGTGCCAAAATCCTCCAGCGTCTCGATCAGTCCCCGGCCAAATATCCGGGCCCAAAAGCGGTTGACGATCACCCGGGCCGTCAGCGGGTTGTCCTCACTCACCAGCCAGCGGGCGAAGGCCAGTCGATTGGCGGGCATCTCCTCTCCCTGCAGCATCACCCGGGGTACGCCGCCTTCCAGCGGAGTGGTCTGTACCATCCAGTTGCCGCGGTCGAACAGTTTGGTCTGCCGTTCCATGGCGGTGACCTTGGGTTTCATCACCGGGGTGTAATCCACCCGCTGGGTCTGAATTTCCCGCAGTTCTTTCCGGTAGGCCTGCAACTGAGGATCAGCGACCGCCGCTTCGGCGTATTGTAGTTCGATCTCACTGATCCGGACCATCCCGTCGGGCGCCTTATTGGTCGTGTTGATGATCTCGAAATAAAGATCGTGTTTACCGCTACCGGCTTCCACCGGTACCAGCAGATCCCCACCCCATTCGCCGTTTACATTGGCATTGGCGGTAAACTGTTGCTTAGCCAGCAGCCGACCTTCCGGTTCGTCGATCCGGAGTTCGATCCAGGCATCGTTCCCCTGGCTCTGGTAGCGGAAGCGAATTTGCTCCAGCTGATCCAGATCGACCTGCTCAAACATAAAGCGGAAGCGCTTCCCGGCAATGGATTTCAGATTATAGATCCAGTTGGAAACGACCCCGTTATTGTTGAAAGAAACATTTTCAAAATCATCGGCCTGGGTCGGGAGTAATTCCGGAAAAAGGGCCTGTCGGATCTGAGTTTCCAGATCGGCACTGGTGTCGATCGTCTGCGACGGTCCCAGATCCTGAATGAACCCGATGATCTCCCGGACGCGTTCTGCTTCCACCCGCGGAAAAGTAGCCAGCCGGGGCATTTCGTTATCCAGGTCTCCGTCCTGACTCTGGTTGAAATAATCATAGGACTCGTAAAAGGCTTCATGCCGGATCGGATCGTACGGGTGACTGTGGCACTGCACACAGCTCATGGTAGTCGCCTGCCAGACCTCGTAGGTCGTATTCAGGCGGTCGATCACGGCCGCTACCCGGAATTCTTCATCATCGGTCCCCCCTTCGGTATTGGTCATGGTATTCCGGTGGAAAGCGGTGGCGATCAGTTGATCCCGGTCGGGATCGGGCAGCATATCGCCGGCCAGTTGTTCGATGGTAAATTCATCGAACGGCAGGTCGCGATTGAAAGCCCCGATCACCCAGTCCCGGTAGCGCCAGATGTTTCGGTACGGATCTTTTTCGTAGCCTTTGGAATCGGCATAGCGGGCCAGATCGAGCCACATGGCGGCCCAGTGCTCACCGAAATGCGGGGAAGCCAGCAGGCTATCGACCAGTTTTTCGTAGGCATCGGGAGAATCGTCCGTCAGAAAAGCATCGACCGCTTCGGGGGTAGGCGGCAGTCCGGTCAGATCGAGGCTGACCCGCCGAAGAAGAGCGGAGCGGTCAGCTTCCGGTGCCGGTTCCAGTTCCAAAGCCTGCAATTTCCGGAATACAAAAGGATCAATATCATTTTTCTTCCAGTCCGCGCCACTCTGCGGAATCGCTATCGGCTGCGGCGGGATATAAGCCCAATGTTCTTCCCACTTGGCGCCCTCATCGATCCAGCGGGCGATCAGATCGATCTCCTCCTCTGTCAGGTGCTGCCCGTCCAGCGGCATACGCAACTCCGGATCCTGGTGGGTCAGACGCCGGAAGAGCTCACTCTTTCCGTGTTGGCCCGGTACGATGGCCGCTTTGCCGGATTCCGTGGCGGCGAACGCCTCTTCCTCGAAAAGCAGGCTGAAACCACCGCTTTTGCGAACGCCGCCGTGACAAGCCAGACATTTGGCATTGAAAATGGGCCGGATGTGTTGATTGTAACTGATGGTAGCCGACGTGGAGCGGCACTGCCAGAAGGAAAGACTACCGATCAGCCCGATCACCAGCACCGGCAGGAGGATATTCCGGAAACTCATAAAAGTTGGTTTTGCATTTCAAATTAGGAATTTTTTTCGTCTTTCCCCCTGCCAGTCGGTTCATGAGCAAAATATCTTTATTTTCGGGCACTTAAGCTCACCGACAATTCGATGATTAGCAGATCCAGTATCGTTCGGAAACTCAATGACATGGAGGCGGCCTTCACCTGGTCCAACGCCCGTTTGCCGCTTTGTGTGGTCTGCGTTCTCCACCTGGAAAATGCACCGGGAACCGACGAGTGGGCCGACGCATTGCAGCAATTGCAGGAAAGGCACCCACTGCTGCGTTGTGGGATCGTAGAAAGTGGAAGCCGGTCCTATTTTGAAACTTTGGATCCGGTACCGCCGATCTCCTTCACTACTGTGGACCGCCAACACGCAGAAAGCTGGCAACCGACGGCGACCGATGCCGTGAATACCAGCTTCGATGCCGGCGGACCGCTGATGCGCTGCTGGCTGGTAAACCGGCCCGGAGAGCAGGAATCCGAATTGATCATCTGCTTCCACCACGCGATCATCGACGGAGCTTCCGCCCGTTTGATCCTGCACGAAATACTATCGCTGGCCGGCGGCGTTTCCCTGCCGGAACCGGAAGTTCCGGTGGAACCGCCCCGCTTTCCGGCTCCTTATCGTCGGGGAACCGGCCTCCTGAAGAAAATGCTGCATTTTGCGGCCTTTCAGTTAAAGGACGAATGGCGCTACCGGTCCGGCGGACTGGCCAATCCCGTTCCCAAAAATTCCAAAAATGCGATCATCAGTCTCCGGCTGGAGGCCGATGTTTCCCGCCGGTTAAGCGTGAAAGCCGGTCGGGCCGGGCAGAGCCTGAATACCATTCTGCTGGCGGCCATCGCGGCGGCGGTCATACGGCAGCGCTACGGTTCGGATGCCGGCAAACTGGCGCGCGTCCTCAGCTTTGCCGATCTGCGAACGGCGCTGGAGCCTTCCGTTTCCCGACAGCAGATGGGCTGCTATATTTCCATGCTGCGGCTGAGCGTGCCGCTGACGGACGAACCGGATATCTGGCAACTGGCCCGCGAGATCCGGCGGGCGATGTTTCAGGCCAGTCGGCGTGGTGACGTTTTTCTCATGTCGATGATGAGCAAGCGGCTGGTCCAGCTGGCTTTTACATTGAAGAACAGTCGGCTGGGTATCGGAGCGATCAGTTTCATCGGCAAACTCGACCTGCAGGAGTCCTACGGACCGGTAAATTTGCGGCACGTACGGGCCTTCATTACCAATAATCAGTACGGACCGGAATTGTCCGCCTTCGGAAAAGTCCTGTTCGGGTCCATCAGTCTGGATTTCACTTATCTCACGGCGGAAACCACTCACGAAAAGGCGGCAGAAATGGTCGAAGAAATCCGTCAGCAATTGGTAAAGCTGGCGGAATAATCTTACTTTCGGAAAAAATTAAAATATGAAAAAGTTTGCTTTCATCGTGATGGTGCTGGTGGCCGGCAGTCTGGCCTGGATGGGCTTTGTCCGCGAACCGCTTCCCCCTATTCCAACTATTGTAGCGGAGGTCAGCCAGGAAGTACCCCTGGATTTTTCCATCAATGCGATGGATTATACCGGAGTGGAACTGAGCATGAACCGGAAGATCGAAGGCAAAGGCATGTACGTGCAGTTCAAAATGGCTAATGCCTGGAAATCCGGCCGGGCCGGACTGGTCCTGAACGGGATCAAAGGCAACAGCGGCCTGCGGGGTATGTCTCCCCAGAACTACCTGAAAGACGAAAAGCGTAAAGGCAATAGCGGTAAGGATTTCAGCAATTTCATGGCCGATAAGCGCGGCAAGCCGGTCTCTAGCTACTCTTTCCGCCAGACCCTGGTGGAAGATAATTCCGGAAAGACTTTCATGCGCATGAGCTATAACGGTCCGGCGATGGAAATGATCCAGATGCTGGAGATCCCCCGTCCGGTAACGATACCGGCTCACGTTTCCAAACAATTTACCTCCAAAGGGATTATTCAGTTCCAGCCCGGTACGGTGGCTTTTGACAGCAAGATCAAAGGCTTTTATATTCCGGTGGTGATCCGATAATTGATTACGAGACTTTCTTACAAGACTTTCTAAGTTTTTTCGAAACTTAGAAAGTCTAACTCTCCCCTTCCGCTACCGGTATATACCGGCCCAAGTTCCCAAAACATTTACCTCCAAAGGGATTATTCGGTTTCAGCCCGGTACGGTGGCTTTTGATAGCAAGATCAAAGGATTTTATATTCCGGTGGTGATCCGGTAATTGATTACGAGACTTTCTTACAAGACTTTCTAAGTTTTTTCGAAACTTACGGTATGCACACATTTTGTGTAAGTTCTTTGACAAGATTGCTACCTGAATAAATAATATCCTTCGAGGATGTTATAGAAGCGGTTTAAGCCTCTAATAAAAGTAATGGGTCCTGGTGGTTTGTCCTTTTGGTAACCTGACCATCCTCCGAGTCTGGCGATGATCCAAGCGGCAAAAGAGAGGGTGTTTGGAGGATGTGGATTTTTTTGTTTTTGGGTTTTGCCTTCTACTTTGGTATTTAGGGCAGTCAGGCATTGTATTTCAGGCTCAAAAAAGGCATCGCCTATTCTTTGTAGTGTTTGCCCATCTCTGGCCTGGACTAGTTGCATGACTTGCACGGCCGCTATTAAGGCCATAGTGGCTAAATTAACCAGTCCATGGAACGACTCTACTTCCGCTTTTTCCATGTTGAGCCCTTTAGATTTAAGGGTTCGGAATAATTGTTCGATAGTCCATCGCCATAAATACCATTGAACAATTTGCAAGGCTTGTTCGGTATTTTGAACAGG
>NZ_PDUD01000059.1 GCF_002646595.1 Flavilitoribacter nigricans DSM 23189 = NBRC 102662 | reverse complement strand
ATTTATGTCGATACCCTAGCATCAAACGCCGGTTGCGATAGCATCGTGATCCTCGACCTCATGGTCAATGAGATCTTCCGTGATACCAGTTTCGAGGCTATCTGCTTCGGTGATACCCTGGCCTGGAACGGATTGATGCTAGATTCTACCGGGATCTATGTCGATACGCTGGCATCAAACGCCGGATGCGATAGCATCGTCGTGCTCGACCTGATGGTCAATGAAATCTTCCGCGATACCAGTTTCGAAGCGATCTGTCTGGGCGATACCCTCGCCTGGAACGGATTCATGCTCGACTCTACCGGCATTTACGTGGACACCCTGGCATCAAACGCCGGCTGCGATAGCATTGTCGTACTCGACCTGATGGTCAATGAGATCTTCCGCGATACCAGCTTCGAAGCCATCTGCTTAGGCGACACGCTCGCCTGGAACGGATTCATGCTCGATTCCACCGGTATTTATGTGGATACGCTAGCTTCAACTGCCGGCTGTGATAGCATCGTAGTGCTAGACCTCATGGTCAACGAGATCTTCCGTGATACCAGCTTCGAAGCCATCTGTCTGGGTGATACCCTGGCTTGGAACGGATTCATGCTCGATTCCACCGGTATTTATGTGGATACGCTAGCTTCAACTGCCGGCTGTGATAGCATCGTAGTGCTAGACCTGATGGTCAATGAGATCTTCCGTGATACCAGCTTCGAGGCCATTTGCTTCGGCGACACCCTCGCCTGGAACGGATTCATGCTCGACTCGACCGGTATTTATGTGGATACGCTGGCGTCTGCAGGTGGATGCGATAGCATCATTATACTTGACCTTATGGTCAATGAGATCTTCCGGGATACCAGTTTCGAGGCCATCTGTCTGGGTGATACCCTCGCCTGGAACGGTTTCATGCTCGATTCTACCGGGGTCTATGTCGATACCCTGGCATCAACCGCCGGTTGCGATAGCATCGTCGTGCTCGACCTCATGGTCAATGAAATTTTCCGCGATACCAGTTTCGAAGCCATCTGTCTGGGTGATACCCTTGCCTGGAACGGATTCATGCTCGATTCTACCGGTATTTATGTGGACACGCTGGCGTCTACCGCCGGTTGCGATAGCATCGTCGTACTTGACCTCATGGTCAATGAGATCTTCCGCGATACCAGTTTCGAAGCCATCTGTCTCGGTGATACCCTCACCTGGAACGGTTTGATGCTCGATTCTACCGGAATTTATATCGATACTTTGGCATCAACCGCCGGGTGCGATAGCATCGTCGTGCTAGACCTCATGGTTAATGAGATCTTCCACGATACCAGCTTTGAAGCTATCTGTTTGGGTGATACGCTCGCCTGGAACGGATTCATGCTCGACTCGACCGGTATCTACGTAGATACGTTGGCGTCCGCAGGTGGATGCGATAGCATTATTATACTCGACCTGATGGTCAACGAGATATTCCGCGATACCAGCTTCGAAGCCATCTGTCTAGGCGATACTTTAGCCTGGAATGGATTCATGCTTGACTCGACCGGAATTTATATCGATACTTTGGCCTCAACCGCCGGTTGCGATAGCATCGTCGTGCTCGACCTCATGGTTAATGAGATCTTCCGCGATACCAGTTTCGAGGCCATCTGCCTGGGTGATACGCTCGCCTGGAACGGGTTCATGCTCGATTCTACCGGTATTTATGTCGACACCCTGGCATCAACCGCAGGTTGCGATAGCATCGTCGTGCTCGATCTGATGGTCAACGAGATATTCCGCGATACCAGTTTCGAAGCTATCTGTCTGGGTGATACCCTCGCCTGGAACGGATTCATGCTCGACTCCACCGGTATTTACGTGGACACCCTGGCATCTACTACCGGTTGCGATAGCATCGTCGTGCTTGACCTGATGGTCAATGAGATCTTCCGCGATACCAGCTTCGAGGCCATCTGTCTGGGCGATACTCTCGCCTGGAACGGTTTGATGCTCGATTCTACCGGTATATATGTCGATACACTGGCGTCCGCAGGTGGATGCGATAGCATTATTATACTTGACCTCATGGTCAATGAGATATTCCGCGATACCAGTTTCGAAGCTATCTGTCTGGGTGACACCCTCGCCTGGAACGGATTCATGCTCGACTCTACTGGCATTTACATCGATACTCTGGCGACGGCTTCCGGTTGCGACAGTATCATCGTGCTAGACCTGATGGTCAACGATGTACTTCGCGACTCCAGCTTCGCGCAGATCTGTAGCGGCGACACCTTCGATTGGAACGGCACCCTGCTCGATACTACCGGTATCTACACCGATACCCTGGCGACCGCCTCCGGTTGCGATAGTATCATCTTGCTTGACCTGATGGTCAACGATGTACTCCGCGATTCCAGCTTCGCGCAGATCTGTACCGGCGAAACCTTCGATTGGAACGGTACTTTGCTCGATACTACCGGTATCTACACCGATACTCTGGCGACCGCTTCCGGGTGCGACAGTATCATCGTACTCGACCTCATGGTCAACGATGTACTCCGCGACTCCAGCTTCGCTCAGATCTGTAGCGGCGATACCTTCGATTGGAATGGTGTGTTACTCGATACTACCGGTATCTACACCGATACTCTGGCGACCGCTTCCGGTTGCGACAGTATTATCGTGCTCGACCTCATGGTCAACGATGTGCTCCGCGATTCCAGCTTCGCCCAGATCTGTAGCGGCGATACCTTCGATTGGAATGGTGTATTGCTTGACACCACTGGTATCTATACCGATACCCTAGCCACCGCTTCCGGGTGCGATAGCATTATCGTGCTTGACCTCATGGTCAACGATGTACTCCGTGATTCCAGCTTCGCCCAGATCTGTAGCGGCGATACCTTCGATTGGAATGGCACCCTGCTCGATACTACCGGTATCTATACCGATACCCTGGCCACCGCTTCCGGGTGCGATAGTATCATCGTGCTCGACCTCGCGGTGAATGATGTGCTCCGTGATTCAACCACCGCATCGATCTGCCCGGGTGACTCAATCGCCTGGAACGGCAACTTCTACGATATGGCCGGCATCTATACCGACACGCTGAGTACCGCTTCCGGGTGCGATAGCATTTTGGTACTGGATCTCGGCATATCAACCAACTGTATAGATTCTACCCTACTCAGTATCTGCGCTGGTGATTCTATCGTCTGGAACGGAATGGTATATGATTCTGCCGGTATCTACACGGATACGCTTATGGCTGCGAACGGTCAGGACAGCATCGTTACCCTTACCCTGGATATCCTGCCGACCTTCATGGATACTACTTTTGCAGCGATCTGCGAAGGAGAGCTATTCAACTGGAACAATACGACCTTTGATTCCACCGGAATTTACGTGGATACTCTCAGCGCGATGAACGGCTGTGACAGTATTCTCGTATTGGATCTGCAGGTGGCCGACGGCTTTACGGACACGACACTGGCCCGTATTTGCGTAGGGGAAACCTACACCTGGAACGGCAATCTATACGACAGCACCGGCATTTACACCGACTCTTTACAAACTACCAGCGGCTGTGACAGTATTTTGATCCTGGATCTGGCCGTATTGGATGCCTACCGGGATACTACCTCCGCAATGATCTGCATCGGTGATTCCATCGAATGGAACGGACAGTTCTACGATACCTTCGGTATGTACACCGACACCCTGGTGTCCCAGGGCGGATGTGACAGTATCATTGTACTAAACCTGGGTGAAATTCCCGTAGCGATGGATACCACCCAGGCGGTGATCTGTGCCGGTAACAGCTTTGACTGGAACAACATGACCTTCCAGGATGCCGGTATGTATACCGACACGCTACAGGCAGCGGGTGGCTGTGATTCCATCATCCTGTTCCTGGATCTGCAGGTAATTGATTACCCGCTGGTGGATGCCGGAGCCGATCAGTTGCTGGATTGTAATACCAATGTCGTTACGATCGGCAGCAGCGTACCGGGGCCGAATGAAACTTACCTCTGGGCGGGGCCGGGTATCAACGCCACCAATGCATCAGAGCCAGTCATTACCGTTGACCAGGCCGGCATGTATGTCCTTTCCGCCACCAACCAGGCGGGATGTACGGCCAGCGACACCGTCATGGTCGAAATCGACGTCTTCGAACCGGCCCTGAGTGCCGGTCCGGATCAAAGTCTGACCTGTACCGTTAGCACGGTAACGCTGACGGCAACTACCGATCTGCCGAACGCACAGTACCGCTGGACCGGACCGGGCATCAACGCCGGCAACCAGAACCTGGAAAGTCTGCAGGTAGATCAGGCCGGTGTCTATACCGTCTTTGTTACCGACCCGATTACGGGCTGTAGTTCCGATCCGGTAGAACTAACAGTTATTTCGGACATGAACGAGCCGGTACTGGATCTGGATAAGAGCAACAACCTGGATTGTAATAATTCCAGTCTGACGCTGGACGCCAGTAGCTCGCCGAACCTGAGCGGTATGATCCTCGAATGGACCGACAGCAATGGCAACCCGATCAGCAGCGACATGACCCTGACGATAACCGAGCCGGGCACGTACATCTTTACGGCGACGAACCCGAACAACGGTTGTTCGGCCTCCGAGACCATGACTATTCAGGATAGAAAGAACTATCCGGTAGCGGCGGCCGGGGTACCGCAGATCCTGGATTGCGGTAACGAAATGGTTCAACTGAACGCCAATGGTTCCAGCACCGGACCGAACCTGAGTTACGCCTGGGATACGCCAACGGGCGGTATCGTCGGCAATGCAGATCAGTTTGAGATCTCCGCCGATGCTCCGGGTTGGTACTTCGTCCAGGTAACGGACGATGTCAACGGTTGTACCAACCGCGACAGTGTACTGGTAGAAGCTAACTTCGATGCGCCAATCGCTGATGTCGATGATCAGGTGATCCTGGATTGCTTCGATGATCTGATCCTGCTGGATGGTACCCGTTCTTCAGCGGGGCCGGGTATCAATTACCGTTGGGAAGCGATCTCCGGACAGATCCTGAGCGGCCGCAACAATCCTTCGGCCGTTACCGACAGTCCGGGTACTTATGTACTGAACGTGATCAATATTGAAAGCAAATGTATCGACCGGGATACGATCGTGGTCATTCCACCTAATCCACCGACGGGCGCCACGGTGGAAACTTCCGTCGTCTGTTTCGGTGAAAATAACGGAACTATTTCCGTGAGCAATATTACGGGAGGTACGCCGCCGTACCTGGTAGCCGTCGGTAATGAAGTATTCACCACTCAGTTTGAATACGAAAACCTGGCTCCGGGCACTTACCCGGTAAGAATACAGGATGCGTTCGGTTGTGAATGGACCACGGTAGTCGTTCTGGAAGAACAGCCGCCGATTGAGGTGGACCTCGGACCGGACCTGAGCATCAAACTGGGTGAGACCATCCAGCTCAATACGGATGTGAACATTCCGTTCTCCGAGATCGATACGATCATGTGGGATCCGGCGGATAGTCTGAGTTGCACCAACTGCCTGGATCCGATCGCCGGACCGTACGAGACCACTTCCTTCCAGGTGACGGTAGTGGATACTTTCGGATGCCGGGGCACGGACGATGTGGCAATCGCCGTTGATCTGCGGCCGGACATTTACGTGCCGAATGGTTTCTCTCCGAACGGAGACGGCACCAACGATCGTTTTGTAATCTACGCCGGGCCGGGTATCCGCCGGATCAAAGAACTGAAGATCTTTGATCGCTGGGGCGAATTGGTATTCGAGATCTATGACTTCCTGCCGAACGAGGTGAACTTTGGCTGGGACGGATGGTTCCGCGGTAAACCGATGAACGCAGCGGTATTCGCCTGGTTTACGATTGCCGAAACGATCGACGGACGGGAGATCGTACTGAAGGGAGATCTTACGCTGGTGCGGTAAGAATGGGGATTAGGATAAAGTTTTCTCCGGCTTTTTCTATCTTCACCTCAGAACCAGCTTGAGACGACAAATGCTACAATTTGAGCAAACGGCAGCAGCGTATACCGACAAAACTGCGATACTGGCTTCGGGCCAGCAATATACTTACGAGCAATTGATCCGGGCGGCCCGTAGTTTTGCCACACAACTACTGGCCGGCCGGAACGACCTTAATGAAAGCCGGGTTGCCTATATGGTCGAGCCCGGCTTTCATTATGTACGCACCCAGTGGGCCATCTGGCTCGCCGGAGGCATTGCCGTACCGCTCTGCATCAATCATCCGCCCCCGGCACTGCGCTACACCCTGACCGATTCCCAGGTGGATCAGGTGGTCTGTACTGCGGCCTACCTCGACCTGATCCGTCCACTGACGGAAGACCTTGATCTGGAACTCATCGTGCTAGATAAAACTCTGGAGGCAGATCCGGAGATCGAACCACTGCCGGAGATCGGACCGGACCGCCGGGCCATGATCCTGTACACCAGTGGTACGACCAATCAGCCCAAGGGAGTCGTTTCCACTCATAAAAACCTGCGGGCCCAGATCGAAGTACTGCACCGGGCCTGGGAATGGTCCGATCAGGATCACATCTTATGTGTATTGCCGCTGCACCACGTCCACGGCATCATCAATGTGGTCAATTGTTCGCTCTGGCGGGGAGCGAGTTGCGAGTTCCTCCCGGCTTTCAGTCCAGAAGCCGTTTTCGCGGCCTTCCTGCGGGGAGAGATCAACGTGTTTATGGCCGTACCGACGATCTACTACAAACTCATCGCTCACTACGATACCCTGCCGGCGGATGAGCAGGCGAATATTCAGCGTACGCTGCGAAAGTTCCGGCTGATGGTGAGCGGATCGGCGGCATTACCCGTTTCGGTGATGGAACGCTGGGAAGCGATCAGTGGCCACCGGCTGCTGGAACGCTACGGAATGACCGAGATCGGCATGGCGCTCAGCAACGCTTACGCCAGTCAGCGGTTCCCGGGTCACGTCGGCCTGCCGCTGCCCGGAGTGGAAATACGGCTGCGCTCGGAAGACAACGAACCAATCGACGCGGAAGAAGCCGGTGAGATCCAGGTAAAAGGGCCAACCGTATTCACGGAATACTGGCAAAAACCCGAACCTACCGCCGAAGCCTTTACGGCGGACGGCTGGTTCAAAACCGGGGATATTGCCCAGTTGGATCCCGAAATGGGCTACCGTATTCTGGGCCGCAATTCGGTCGATATCATTAAATCCGGCGGATACAAGATCTCCGCGCTGGAGATCGAAGAAGTACTCCGGCGGCATCCCGCGATCAAAGATTGCGCCGTAGTGGGTGTTCCGAACGAAGAATGGGGGGAAATCGTGGCGGCGGCACTGGTCGGGGTGGACGGTTCGATTGACATTGAAGCCCTGAAAAACTGGTTGAAGGACTACCTGCCGGGCTACCGGATACCGCGTTACTATACGACGGTGGCGGACCTGCCCCGCAACGCCATGGGCAAAGTGACCAAAAAAGAAGTTGTCAAATTGTTTACCAATCCGGCTTAACGGCCGCCACCAAAGCCTGAGCTATGGATGCCTATACCCTATTCCCCTACTGGTTCATCATCGTTTTGCTGATCGTCAATGCGATTGCCGTGGGCCGTATCGAGATCGACATCGAGGACGAACACCCTTCAAACGAACAACATGACTGAATACCTGCAACAACACGGCAGTACCCTGCTCTGCATTACGCTCTACGTAGGGGTGATCATCTACCTCAACCAGTGGTTTGGGAAAATTGCCGCCCGCAATGTCAACGCCTATTACCTGGCGGAACGCAAGATCCCCGGCTGGGTCGTTTCCCTGGCGTTCTTTTCCACCTTCATCAGTACCAGTACCTATATCGGCCAGGCCGGCGAATCCTTCCGCTTCGGCTTTTCCTGGGTGTACGTCGGTTTGATCTGGGTGCTGTTCTGCATTATATCGTGGCTGTTTCTAGGGCCACGCATGCGGGCGCAATCGGTGCGCCTGAAATCGGTGACCGTACCGGATTACTTTCACCTCCGTTATCAGAGTGATCTGTCGCGCGTGATCCGCGTCCTGTCCTCCCTGATCATCCTTTTCGCCACGATGTGGTACATGACCGGGATTGCCAAAGGCGGAGCTAATCTGCTCAGCGTCGTACTGGAGATGCCCTACTGGCTCGGCGCATTTTTCCTGATCTTTTTTACCTGTGCCTATACCGTGATCGGCGGCATGTACGGTGTGATGTGGACGGACGCCGTACAGGGCATCCTCATGCTGATCGTAGCGGCCATGATGGTCGTAATCCCATTTGTGTATGTAGGCGGCTGGGATCCCATGTTCGAAAAGCTTTCCAACCTCAGCCACCCGGGACCGAACGGTGAACCGCTGGGCAATGATCTGCTGGAATTCGGAAAAACCACCACTTTCGCCTACATCCTGGCCATTGGATTTTCCATCGGTATGAAACAGATCTCGGATCCCAAACTCATCATTCGTTTTTATTCCATTAAGAATAAGAAGGACATGCGTTTTGCCATGATCTGGACCCCCATTTTTCTGGGCCTTTCCCTCCTGGCGGTCATGTCCGTCGGTGCACTCGTACACACCATGGTTACTCCGGAACAGGCGATCGGTCTGATGGAAGATTCCGACGAAACGGTCGGTCTGATGTTCAAGATATTCGATAATCCGCTGCTGACCGGCATTGCCATGATGGGCCTCTTTGCCGCGGGTATGTCTTCCCTGGCCAGCGTCACCCTGATTGCCGGCACCAGCATTGTAAAGGACATCTGGCAGATGTGGAAACCCATGACGGACCGGGCCACCGTGCTCAATACCAAATTCAGTATGGTGGCCTACTGCATTGTGGTTTACCTGTTCACGCTCGATCCTCCGGCCGGGGTAGTGGAGATGTCTTCCTTTGCCGGTTCGGTTTTTGCCGCCAGCTTTTTTCCAACCATTTTCGGGGGGCTTTATTTTAGATGGGGAACGGACCTCGGAGCGCTGGCGTCCATGATCGCCGGTATGATCGTTAATTCTGTCTGGCGGTTTGGGATCCGCTTTTCGGTACCCGGCATGGAAAATATCCACGAAGTGTTCCCGGCTTTCGCCATTTCCCTGCTCGTTTACGTGATCGTCAGTAAGATGACCGCCAAACGCAAACCGGACGAAAAGCACCTGGATGTCGTGTTTGGCAAATAAGGGTCATTTTGATCAGTTGGAGATCTAGCCAATGACTGTTCAGGAATGGATCATTGCGAAAGCATAAAATAGTCCTGTTCAGGGAGTGGGAAATAATGGCGATTCAGGATAGAGGCCGGAAAGGTCTGAAAAGGCGTTATAAATACCGAATCCCGGTGCAGGTCCGCGCCAAAACGCAGGGTATCCGGATGGATCAGCAGGGTCTTCACCCCTTCCCTTCCGGATCGGCAATGGGTAATGATCAGGCTCTCGTAGGGTACCGCCCAACTCATCAGTAAGGTATCCATCGGAGCGGAGTCTTCATCCAGAAAAAACCGCTGCTCCTCCGGCGGCGTAGCGGACATCCGCTGTGCTATCCATTGCCACCGTTCTTCAAACGGCGTGTGGTGCGCCGCGATCGTAACCAGTCGCAACACCAGTATTCCCGCAAACAGCCAGAATAGCGTGCGTTCCCTCAGCAAAGGAGTTATGTCAAAAAGAAAAGGAACCATTACGAAAATGGTCAGTGCCATATAATTCACCTCCACGTAGAAACGATTGGTGGCGTTGGGGGCACCGATATGCAGGAGCATGAGGTACCCGAGACCGGTAACCCACACCAGCGCCAGTTTCAGCCAGTATCTGCGATAAGCGTAAAAAGCAGTAACCAGCAGCATGAAAACCGGAAAAAAGTACCAGAGACTGAGCGCATTTTCCAGGAATTTGGCATGCGCCGGAAAGTCAAAATAGTTCGGAAAGAACTTTACGAGATTGGTGGAAAAGGTGCTGTATTTATCGTTGTCGTACCAGTTGGCGAAAATCAGGGATTTCACCGCAAGTACCAGCAGCATTCCGCCGGCCATCAGCCAGTACGGCCGACCGACTAATTTTTCCCGAAGATGCAGACCGAAAAAAGCCCAGAGGAAAAAGAAAGAGATAAATATCAACGGATGGTAATAAGCTAGGATGACCACACCCAGCGCACTTACCAGCCACATCCAGCGCCGATCCTGCCGGGGGAAACGCAACCAATAGGCAAAAAATACCAGTACGGCTCCCAGGCCCTGCTGTTGTTCGGAAGTAGCCCAGTAGAAAGCATCATATACGATCAGGGTATAGAGTAGGACGATGGCCCAGCCCAGTCGGTCGTTTCGCAGCACTTTAACCGTCAGCCAGTAGAAGAACAGGAACAGCAAGGGAAAAGAGATCGAATATAGCAGGGAGACCACCGCCAGCGGGGCTTCCGCTTTGATCGCGAGTAGGGGTAACAACTGCACAACAGCCGAACCAAAGCGGTTGACCATCACCTGTACCGTGCCCTCATTGACCATCAGAAAGGTCTGGTAGGCAATATCCAGAAACCAGGCCCGCTCCCGAAAAAATACGGCAGCCAGGATCACCAGTGCGATCATTCCGGCGTAACCGAGTAAACGAAGAGCGGGCCCGGTAAAGGTGTACCCCTGTTTGCTTTCCATGGGGCCAAAGGTACAAAAAGACTTAGTCTATATAACGCTGCATAATGCTGTCGATACCACTGATCGGCACCCACAGGCGTTTGTACGGCGCTTTGAGTTCCTGCTCCAGTTCGACCATGGTCCGTTCGAGCAGGAAGACATCCAGTATTTTATCGAGGTCTTCCTTTTTCTCCGGCACAAAAATGCTGCCCTTGACCTTGGCCAGATAGGCCTTCAGGAAGATCTGGCTCATATAGTGGAAC
Source organism: Flavilitoribacter nigricans DSM 23189 = NBRC 102662 (assembly GCF_002646595.1). Classification (GTDB taxonomy): domain Bacteria; phylum Bacteroidota; class Bacteroidia; order Chitinophagales; family Saprospiraceae; genus Flavilitoribacter; species Flavilitoribacter nigricans. Next base: position 45,953 of record NZ_PDUD01000059.1, on the reverse strand, counting down.
CATTTTTCCGCCCAGGGTCGCATGGAGTTCCGCTCTTCCTTCCGGATGTGATTGTTATTCAAAAGCCCTTCGTATGCCACATAGTGGAAAGACCGGATCATGCTGGCTACATCCCGCAGCGGGGAGCGCTTCAACCGACGTTCACTGTAGCGCTGGTTCGGATCGCCTTCGAAATCCACAAATACGAAATCACGCCCGGTAAACAGGGCCTGGCCCAGGTGCAGATCACCGTGGGTCCGGATCTTGGCGATATCGATGGTTTCTTTGTAGATCTGCTTCAGCGTATTGAGGATCTCCTGCTTTAAGGGCTGAATACGTGCCACATCATCCCGGTAGTGATCGGGCAATTTTTTGTCGTGCCGGTTCAGCGACTGGAAAGCCTTTCGGACCAGCGACTGGAACGAGGAAAAAAGCGATCGCTGGTAGTGCAGCGAAAAGGACTCGGGACTAAACTGCGGATCCACATCATCGTCGGCCAGAGCCAGGTGCATTTCACCGACCCGCTGGCCCAGCAGTTTTACCATTTCGGCCGTGATCGGGTTCAGCATATCCTTCAGGTCCTTATCGGGAATGGCGTCAAAAGCGACCGGATCAATGATGGAACCCTTTTTAGGCTGACGTGTCGGCGTGGCGCTGAACTGGATATTTTCGTAGTAGCGCTTCAGGTCATCCAGGAGATAAGTCCAGGTTTCCGTCTGATAATCAACGGCTCGTTGCAGCATGCCTAACAGCATGGATCCACCGTCCGGACTCACGTAATCAAACCCGCCCACCAGTCGGGGGGTATGTTCAAAACCTTTGCGTTCGCTCAGGAAACGGGTGATCTCCATATCCGGATTGATCGCCTTATCCAGCTTGCGATACAGCTTCAGGTAATAATCGTTGTTGAATAATATCGACGTATTGTTGTGGTGCCCGGCGATCAGCAGTCTGGATTTGATCTCCTCGGTTTTCTTCAGGTATTTACCCAGTTTCTTTTCGCTGTAATACTGGATGTTACCGTGTTTAACCTTGATCTTTTTATTGCCGGCCACCTGCCGGAAAAGGTATTCCTGCATCTGCGTATCCAGGAATCCGTCAAAAATGAACCCATCCTGATCGCCGACCTGCGCGTGGGCGATGACGCCCTGCGGGTACTGTTCGGGCAGTTTGCTGTTTTCCAGACTGAAACAAAAGGCCAGTCCCATCTGGTAGACATCCGGCAGGCCACTTTCGTATTGTACTTCCAGGATCAGCAGGTAGGCTCCCTTGCCGTTGTAGGGAATTTCCACTTTCTCCAGGATCGACGTTCCCAGGATATTTTTGTCCTTGCCCAGGAACCAGTCGCTGCGCATCAGGTAAGCGGGCAGTACTTCGCTCTCCAGCTTTTCCTGAATGGCCGTATCCATTTTTTGCCACTGATCGAAAGCCACATTCGGGATCTCATCCGGATCCGGCAGACTGGAAGCTTCTTTTTTCAGCAAGAACCAGTGGTAGGCGTGCGGACTGAGCGTGAATATATAGTCATCCTGCTCGGAGACGAGCGGAAAGCGGTTTTTACTGAACACCTCGATCGGCACGTACCCTCCGTATTCGCTGAGGTCCAGTTCCGCCACCTGGGAGAAACGCGACAGATTGACCACCACCAGAATGATCTGATCTTCGTAGGTGCGGGTGAAGGTCAGTACCTTAGAATTTTCGGGATGCAGGAACTCGATCTCGCCGCGACCGAAGGCCTTGAATTTTTTCCGCATATCGATCATCCGCTTCGTCCACCAGAGCAGCGACGAACCGTTGCCCTGCTGGGTTTCCACATTGACCGAGCCGAAATGGTATTCCGGATCCAACACTACCGGCAGGTAAAGTTGCTGGGGATTGGCCTGGGAAAAGCCAGCATTCCGGTCCGGCGACCACTGCATCGGCGTACGTACACCGTCCCGGTCCCCGAGATAATAGTTGTCTCCCATACCAATCTCGTCTCCGTAATAGATCACCGGGGTGCCGGGTAAGGAGAACAGCAGGAAGTTGATCAGTTCTATTTTTTTCCGGTTATTCTCCATCAGGGGCGCCAGTCGCTGCCGGATACCGAGATTGATCTTCGCCTTCGGGTTTTTGGCGTATACTTTGTACATATAGTCCCGCTCCTCGTCGGTGACCATTTCCAGCGTCAGCTCATCGTGGTTACGCAGAAAGATCGCCCACTGGCAGTTGTCGGGGATCTCCGGGGTCTGGTCAAAAATATCCGTGATGGGATAACGGTCTTCCATCCGCATGGCCATGAACATGCGCGGCATGATCGGGAAATGGTAGTTCATGTGGCATTCATCGCCATCTCCGAAGTAAGAGGCAGAATCTTCCGGCCACATATTGGCCTCCGCCAGCAGCATCTTACCGGTGAAGTTCTCGTCTACGTGCTTCCGCAATTTTTTGAGAAATGCGTGGGTTTCGGGCAGGTTCTCGCAATTGGTACCTTCCCGCTGAAAAAGATAGGGCACGGCATCGAGGCGGAAACCGTCCACCCCCATTTTCATCCAGTGGTCGATGATCTTAAATACCTCTTCCTGCACCTGGGGATTGTCGTAGTTCAGATCCGGCTGGTGGTGGAAGAAACGATGCCAGTAGTACTGTTTGGCTACGGGGTCCCAACTCCAGTTGGAAGCTTCGTAGTCCTGAAAGATGATCCGGACCCCTTTATATTTCTTTGGATCGTCCGACCAAACGTAGTAATCCCGCTCCACCGATCCTTTGGGCGCCAACCGGGCCCGCTGGAACCAGGGATGCTGATCGGAGGTATGATTGATAACCAGTTCGGTGATGACCTTGAGATTTCGGTCGTGCGCTGCCTTGATGAATTTTTTGAAATGCTTGATCTTTCCGTAGGAAGGATTGATGTTGTAATAGTCTGCGATATCGTAGCCGTCATCCCGTAGTGGAGATGGGTAAAAAGGCAAGAGCCAAATTGCGGTCACACCGAGGTCTTCCAGATAATCCAATCGGTTGAGCAATCCCATGAAATCACCAATACCATCGTTATTGTGATCCATAAAGGCTTTAATGTGCAGCTCGTAGATAATGGCATCCTTGTACCAGTGGAGGTGATCGTCAATTTCCTTGTGGTTTTTTGTCATAATCCGGTTTGAAGTCATTTTATATTTGAGAGAAAATTTTACTTAGTTTAGATAAATACCGGGGAGACGGCCGGGGCGCGCTGCCCTTGCTGCCGGCAAAATACGTTCGGGCAAAATGACAAATCATTGCCACTAAAGGCCGCGGTACCAGTCCCTTAAAACAATAGCATTACAGTGATGATCGTACCGAATACGCAAGCATTTGTTGAAGGAGTAACTTCCTTTCCGGTGGTCAGCTATTTCGTACCGGGAGTTACCGACAACGAGAATCTGCCCACTCTTTAAATACGAATATTTTAAAGCATGTTCAAATTTCAGGTCATCAGAACCAAATATTGGCGGGCTATAAACAGATGGACGAGGGGTCCGATCGGTTCAGAAGTTGATCGCGGTGGGCGGATGGCCGGCTGTTTTCTGGCAACCGGCAAACCTACCGCTCTGAGTAAATCTAACAATTCCTCCCGGAAAAGGATGCATAATCCAGGGAACTTTTCCGGTTTTGGTCCAGATCCGCACTTTCCAACTCCTCTTTTCAATTCGGGAAAGATTACCAAAACTTTTGCCTAAATTCGAGCTTCTGGACTAGTATACTTTCAAAACTCTAAACTTATGCCAACTTTTCGCAGTACCAGGCTGGGAGTGCTATCCTTACTCCTGGTCTTCTTCTTCAGCATCTCACCCGCTGAAGGTCAACGCAATACCACATCTTCATCAGCCGGATACGACGAAAGCCTCTACAATGCGCTGGAATGGCGCAACGTCGGCCCGTTTCGCGGTGGTCGCTCCGCGACGGTAACCGGTGTGCCCGGCAAACCTAACCTCTTCTACTTCGGATCTACCGGCGGTGGTGTCTGGCGCAGCAAGGACGGTGGACAGACCTGGGAAAACATTTCCGACGGTTATTTCGGCGGCTCCATCGGAGCGGTAGCGGTTAGTGAATACGACAATAACGTGATCTACGTCGGCGGTGGTGAAAAGACCGTTCGCGGTAATGTTTCCTACGGTTACGGCATGTGGCGTTCGGTAGACGCCGGCAAGACCTGGACGCATATCGGGCTCGACAATTCCCGCCACATCTCCCGGGTACGCATCCACCCGCGCGATCCGGATCTGGTTTACGCCGCAGTAATGGGCGATCTGTATAAATCCAGTGATGAAAGAGGCGTTTACCGCAGTAAGGACGGCGGTAAGAACTGGGAACGCATCCTGTTTGCCAATGCCGATGCCGGTGCGGTAGACCTGATCCTCGATCCCAACAACCCCCGCATCCTTTACGCCAGCACCTGGCGCATTCGCCGGACGCCCTACAGTCTGGAAAGCGGTGGCGAAGGTTCGGCGCTCTGGAAAAGTACGGATGGTGGTGACACCTGGAAAAACATTTCCGGCAACAAAGGCCTGCCCGAAGGCATCTGGGGGATCAATGGGGTAACCGTGTCTCCGGCCAATTCCGAAAGAGTCTGGGCCATTATCGAGAACGACAACGGTGGCGTATTCCGCTCCGACGATGCCGGTGAAACCTGGACCAAACTCAACGATGATCGCAACCTGCGCCAGCGGGCCTGGTACTACAGCCGGATCTACGCGGATTCTCAGGACGAAGACATCCTCTATGTGCTCAACGTTCGTTATCATAAATCGACCGACGGCGGCCGCACCTTTGAATCCAATAATGCCCCCCACGGTGACCACCATGACCTCTGGATCGCTCCGGAGGACAACCAGCGGATGATCATCGGGGATGACGGTGGCGCTCAGACGAGCTTCGACGGTGGTGAGAACTGGTCCACCTACGGCAACCAGCCGACGGCCCAGTTTTACCGCGTCATCACGGATAATCATTTCCCCTATCGCATTTACGGCGCCCAGCAGGATAACTCCACGGTTCGGATCGCACACCGTACCTCCGGCCGTTCTATCGGAGAAAGCGACTGGGAATCTACGGCCGGTGGCGAAAGTGCGCACCTTGCCATCGATCCCGATAATCCCGAGATCGTTTACGGTGGTAGTTACGGCGGCTTCCTTACCCGGGTGAACCACGCTACGGAGCAGGCCCAGGCGATCAACGTCTGGCCCGACAACCCAATGGGTTACGGCGCGGAAGGCATGAAATACCGCTTCCAGTGGAACTTCCCGATATTTTTCTCCCCGCACGAATCCAGTAAGCTGTATGCCCTGTCCAACCAGGTGCATGTATCCTATAACGGCGGGCAATCCTGGGAGATCATCAGCCCCGATCTAACCCGTAATGATCCCGAGAAACTGGTATCTTCCGGTGGGCCCATTACCAAGGATAATACCGGGGTAGAATATTACTGTACCCTTTTCGCCGGTGCGGAATCTCCCTACGAAAAGGATCTGATCTGGATCGGATCCGATGATGGTCTGATCCACATCAGCAAGGATGGCGGAGAAAACTGGGAAAATGTCACGCCCGGCCGCATGCCGGAATGGATGATGATCAATAGTATCGATCCCGATCCGTTCGTCAAAGGTGGAGCCTACGTGGCCGGTACCCGTTACAAACTCGGCGACTACGAGCCGTACCTGTACAAAACCGAAGACTACGGTAAAACCTGGAAAAAGATCGTGAACGGTATCCCGGCGGATGAATTTACCCGTGTGGTCCGGGCCGATCCAAAACGCAAAGGTTTACTGTACGCCGGTACCGAAAAAGCGATGTACATATCTTTTGACGACGGTGCCAACTGGCAGCCGTTCCAACTGAACCTGCCCACAGTTCCGATCACGGATCTGACCATCAAGAACGACAACCTCATTGCCGCTACCCAGGGACGGGCCTTCTGGATGATCGATGACCTGACGCCGCTGCACCAACTGAACGAGACGGTAGCCGGATCCGATTTCTACCTGTACCAGCCCATGCCCAGCTATCGCATGGATGGCGGTTCGGGACGGCCTTCCAAAACCGAAGGACAAAATCATCCGGGCGGGGTAATGGTACACTACTACCTCAAGGAAAAACCCGCCGATACCACCGCCGTGAAGATCGCCTTCTACGAAATGGACGGCGACCTGATCAAGGAATTTTCCACCGATGCCAAGGAAAGAGGCAATCAGATTGACGAGCTTAAGGCCGGTGGTAACCGCTTTGTCTGGGATATGCGGTATCCGGATGCCAAAGATTTCAAAGGCATGATCCTCTGGGGCGGCAGCATGTCCGGACCGGAAGCTGTACCCGGAAAATACCTGGTAAAACTGACGGTAGGTGATGAGACCCTGGAACAGGAATTTGAGATCCTGAAGGACCCGCGTTCCGAATCTTCGATCGCCGACCTGCAGGAACAGTTTGACTTTGTACAGGGTATCAATACCAAGGTTTCCGAAGCCCACCAGACCATCATCGATATCCGGGATGCCCGCGATCAGATGAAATCTCTGAGCGAGCGGATGAAAACGCAGGAAGACAGCAAAGATATCCTCGATAAGATCAAGGCTATTCAGAAAAGCCTGACCGAGGTAGAGGAAGAACTGTACCAGACGAAGAACCGCAGCCGGCAGGATCCACTCAACTATCCGATCAAACTGACCAACAAACTGGCTGCCGTAAAATCCCTGTCGGACCGCGGCAATTTCGCGCCCACCGAACAGGCCAAACAGGTGCGGAAAGAAATTACAGAAAAGATCGACGATCAACTCCAGATCTACCGCGAGGTGATCAACAACGATCTGCCCGAACTGAATCGCATGGTTCAGGAAAAGGCCGTCGACGCGATCATGCTCCAAAAGCCCAAGGTGGTGAATTAAGCTGCCACCTGCATGAGCATCGATGCATTAGCCGGTGCAGTCCCTGGTGGACTGCACCGGCTTTTTTTATTACTGCGGTACGGCCTTTTTCCAGCCGGCCGCCAATTGGGCGGACAGGTCTTGCACCACCGCTGCGGAAGCCTCCCGATCCGCGACATTTTCTTTTTCGTGGGGATCATTCCGCCGATCGTAGAGTTCCGCCTTCACGTATTCGCCCCGGGTACCCGTCCGGTGATCCCAGGTATACCACTCGATGTAGTGATAGTCTGGGGTATTGATCGAATAGCCCATATACCGTCCGCCATCGGCGGCTACCCGGGGGCGGCGGTGAAACTGGCTGAAGGCCGCCGTTTTCCAGGCCCGCTCCGGATCCTCCAAGAGCGGAACGAAACTGGTACCCTGGGCGTAATCGGGGATCTCAATGCCGGCCAGTTCACAAAGCGAGGGGAACATATCCACCAGCTCGACGATGGCACTGGTCTGGACGCCCCTCTTTTCCTGCCCCGGATAACGGACGATTAGCGGTACCTGCAGATCGATATTGTAGTTAGTCATTTTACCCCAACTGTTGTGATCCCCCAGTTTCCAGCCGTGATCACCCCAGACAATTATGATGGTATTGTCGTACAGATTCAGGGCTTTCAGGTGGTCGATGAGGTCTCCCAGCAGGGCATCTACGTAGCTCACACTGGCGTAATATCCGTGCTTCAGGATACGGGCCGTATCCTCACTCATCCGGTAGGCGGAAGTGGGATGACCGATATGGCCGAAACCGTCGTAATGGCGAAGTTCATACATGGAGTTCATGGACCAGATCGGGGCTCCTTCCGGGATGTCCGGATTCGGGGCCAGTGGAATGGATCCGGGATCGTACAGATCCCAGTACTTTTTGGGTACCGCAAAGGGAAGGTGCGGCCGGAAATAACCGAGCCCAAAATAAAACGGCTGATCCGTTTTGGCCAGGCGGGTGAGGGTTCGTTTGGCCAGTTCGGTCTGCGCTCCGTCGTAGTATAGCGTATCGTGCACATCGGCGTCCTCCCAGGCGGGGCCGGTGTTCCATCCGTCCGCATAGCGCACCGCCTGCAATTGCAGCAGGGAATCCCTTTTGATGGCCTGCGACTGGTTGACCGATTCGCTGATATAGAAGGTTTCTCCGTCCCGACCCAGCCAGTCGGGTCGAAGATATTGGGCCGGGCGCAGATCCGGCTCGTGCCACGATACCGAATCCGGCATATAATTGTGAAAGATCTTGCCGATATTGACCGTATGGTAGCCAAATTGGGTAAAGTACTGCGGCATGGTAACCGCCGCCGGATTGATCTCCCGGAACTTGTCCCCAAGATGCCAGACCCGGGTGGAATCCGGGCGCAGGCCCGTCATCAGACTAGCCCGGGAAGGAGCACACACCGCCGCCTGGCAGAATACCTGCCGGAAGGTCATGCCTTCACCGGCCAGCTCGTCGAGACGAGGCGTAACCGCTACGGGGTCTCCGTAGGCACCCAACGTAGGTCGCAAGTCATCGATGGAAACGAACAATACATTGGGTTTTGCCGGCTCTTTTGGTTCAGTGTAGCCCGACGCGCAGCGGATCAGCAGGCAGGCGAACAACAGTAGTTGGAGTATTCTTTTCATGAATATTGGCAGATGATCAATCAGTAAATTGGAACCATCCGACCAAAGTAGTGACTCCTGCTATTTTATTACAGTGATCCGGGCGTAAATCGCCAATCCATTCACTCTCCAACCACTATCGGCCGACTTCCCCTTTTTCCGGCCTGTTCCAGTTGTAACCAATACATGCCGACGGGGAGATCGCCGGGCAATTCCACCTGCAGTTGATCCGGCTCTCCGAAACGGACCTTATTAAACACAGGTTTTCCGGCCGCATCGTACAGCGACAGGCGAACCTGCTCCCCTACCCCAGCTTCCGGTAAACGGACCTGCAGCGCATCCCCGGCTGATACGGGATTGGGGTAAACCTGAAAGGCCAGCGCCGCTTTCGGTTCCCGGGTAGCCACCGGATTGCTTTCCACCAAAAAGGCCAGATCCCAGTACAGCGGCGGTACCGGGATCTCCAGTGTACCGTTTTGGGCAAAGACCGTCTCTGAGCTCAGTTGTTCCCCGGAAAGGCAATCGTACCAGGTAACGGTATAGCCACCATCCGTGAAGTCGCTTATTTTTAGTGTGCCGCCGACGGCCGGATCGGGAGCCCCCTGCTCCTGTACCGACAGGTGGTTATAATCTTTGTTGAGCACCCAGCCCGCCGCCACGCTTGCCCTGTCGGAACGGAGCGCATAGGCGTCCACCCGGGAGCCCAGGCCGGAAAAGGCATAGGAAGCGATGGTGATCCAGTCCGTTCCGGTATTGTCCACAGTGATGATATTGGGTCCGGCACTGATCGGTACGGTGAAATTCTGGCGGGTTCCCGCTGCCTGATCCAGCACTTTGGTACCGTTGACCGTTATGGCGATCCGGGGGTTCGTACCCGCATCCGCATTGGTGGTGACGGTAAAAGCTCCGTCTTCCGGAAAATCAGCTACAAATGTGGGTGGACTGCGAAAACCGGTATTCCACTGGGATCCGTACAGATAGATCCCCAGGTCAGCCCCGGCCGGGGAGGTACCACCGTTCTCGTCAATGGTGATGGTATCCGTCCCGATGCCCGACCAGCCAAGCGTGGGCGTAAGCAGCAGATCACCGCTCACGCCGGTAACAAAAGCTGTGGCCGGTCGCAGGTCTTGCTCCAGGAAGGGTACGGTATTCGCCACATTGGACATCGGTGCGAAGTGGTAGTACAGATCCCGCGGATGGATGTAATTATCCCACCACCAGCTCATGCCCGTGCCCAGACCGCCGCCGAACAAGGTCGCCCACATCGCATTGTGGATATGGATACCGTCCGGATCGGTATTGGCCAGGCTGCTGTTGCCTCCCAGCCCAAACTCCCCCGTCAGGGTTGGTTTTCCGAATTCGTAGAGGTAGCTGGTAATGCCGTTCACCAGGGCCTTTTGCAGATTGGTCGTATTCAGGTAGTAATGGGTCTGGGTCAGGTCAATATCCGGATTGGCCCAAACCATGGGATCCTGCGCTTCATCGGCAAAGCTGGTCGTGACCAGGTGCTGATAGGGATCGATTGATTTCAGGTAGGCCGCCATTTCCGCGTGCCAGTCGGCAATACGGCCCTGGTTCTGCTGATAATTATCGGTCCAGCCCACTTCGTTGAAGAGTTCCCAGGCCATGATCGAGCGGGCGTATCCCCAGCGGGCCACGATGTAGCGCAGGCGGTTGCGGGTATGAGCCCGGGCCGTCTCATCCGTAAAGAAGTCCCAGGTATTCTGGCAGGTGCCGCCGTTGATCATATTGTAGGGACTATCACTCCAGTTGGGATTCACCTGGGAAGAGACCTGGCCGTGGTGTTGAATGCACAACATGATGAAAATGTCCAGTTCCGCACAGAAATCGAATAACCAGTCTTGGTAGGCCATATTGAGTTCCTTGTAGCGCCGCAGTCCGGCAAAGCCATTCCAGCCATTCTTCCATTCGATACCCAGTCCCCAGTGCGCCTGCCACAGGCGAATGAAATTACCGCCGTTAGCGCTCAGTGCATTCAGCCATTGGGTGTAATCAAGTACCGCATTGCCATTCTGCCAGGCCATATTCTCACCTACCGGAATGAACTGCTCGCCATTGTCGAAATGCAGATAATTGGTCTGATTGTTCCGCACGAAGCCCCGGTGTTCGCTGCCGGTGCAGGTGAAGCCGGCGGGTTCCGGCGTGGTACTCCCGGCCGCGTTGGTGATCCGTACGGCGTACTGCCAGGTGCCCGGCCGGGGAGGTGCAAAGCGGATCTTAAAGCGCCCCGTTCCGCTAAACTGAACGTTGCCCGTACCGGTATCCAGGCTGAACTCCTCCATGTAAAAGCCATCAACCTGGAAAGTCTCTCCGTCCGGTGCCGTGAATATGGCATGCACTTCGATCTCTTCGTAATCATAGGGATTGACGAAGGTTCCTTCCAGATCGATGTTCAGTTCGAATTTCTCGTATTGAGCTACGGTCGTATGCACAGCCTCCATGGATTTTACTACGGGCAATTGAGCGTGGAGCAAGATAGGCACAAAAAACAGCAGGGTGGCGTGTAGATATTTAGGCATTCGATAATCGTTTTGCGGTGATCAGTAGAGCGTGGCCCTTTTCCAAAATAAAGGTAAATAGCCAACCTCTGCGATTCACTGGCCGGATTTAACAAAATGCGGGGGAAATGGTAACAATAGCCCACTCACACCAGGCGTAAACTGCCTTTTGTTGCAAATACCCCCCAATTTTGCAGCTTTCCCCCACCCTGCACTGCGCCTTCAATCCAGACCTTTAAGGGTAGAAAATGCGGATGACGGAATGCTTCATCCCATCGGGAAAATTGCGCATGAAAGCGACCGGTGTGATCCGGCGCTCATCGGGCCGCAGCCCTGAAATCCCAAACTGCACAACCTATGCAGACTACGATCAATAAAGCATTAAGGGCGCAGCTGCAACAACCGGCCCTTCGCCTGAAAAATGCGCTGGAGCAGGAACTAGATCATTTGCTGCACTGGTGGGCCGGTAACCTGACCGACGAGCAGCACGGCGGCTTTTACGGCCGCATAGACGGCCACAATCGTATTCACCCGACTGCAAATAAAGGCGTTCTCCTGAATACCGGGCTCCTCTGGGCCTTCTCGATCGCCGGCCGTACCTGCCAGTCCCCCGTCTACCGGAGTCTGGCCGACCGGGCCTGGTACTACATCCAGGCGCATTTTATCGATGATGTCGAAGGAGGGGTTTTCCGGGAACTCGATTTCCGGGGAGCACCCATCCGGACCCAAAAACAGGTTGACTCCCAAGCTTTTTCCATTTATGCTTTTTCCGAGTATTATCGGCTTTCGGGTAATCGGGAAACACTCCGCCTGGCGCAGGAGATCTTTTTTCTGCTGGAACGTTACAGTTTCGATAAGGAAAAGAGTGGTTACCTGGAAGCCCTTTCTCGGGAATGGATGAGACTGGATGCTAAAGAAAATGCAGTGAAAACCCTGCACACCCACCTGCACCTGCTGCAGGCCTACACGAATCTCTATCGCGTTTATCCCGATCCTTCCGTACGGGATGCCCTGCGGGCGCTGATCCGCTGTTTTATCGATCAGTTTATCGATCCGCAGAGTTGGCATCTCCGGTTACATTTTGATGCAGACTGGACCAATATTTCCACCACGATCTCGTTTGGGCACGATCTGGCAGTGAGCTGGCTGCTGACCGATACGGCGACGGTACTGGGAGATGCTAGCTTGCTAAACCAATGCCGAGAAATTGCGGTAGCAATGACCCGGGCCTGCCGGGCTGAAGGTGTCGATAATGACGGTGGCTTTTTTTACGAAAGAGTGCCCGGACAATACACTGATCACGGCAAATACGCATGGGTGCAGTCAGAGGCCGTCGTAGGTTTGCTCAACGCTTTCCAGATCAGACAGGAGGCTGAAATGTTCCTTGCAGCCCAACGATCCTGGGACTTTATTGAAAGGGCCATCAGGGATAAAGATGGCGGAACGTGGCACCGGAAAGTCAACCGGGAACAGGTGCCCGTGCGCAGTGAAGATAAGGTGGGTTCCGGTCACAGTACCTACCATCACGTCCGGGCCCTTACGGAAGGGATCGAACGGATCAATACTTTTTTGTAAAAGAGAGATGGTAGAGTCCCGGAAAGGGCTGATGCCGATCCAGCTATTTTGGGACTCTACTCAAACCTCTACACGCAAGCTGTCCGTAGGGACAGGCTTCTTTAAAGTCTAACAAGCTTCTTTCAGCCCAAGACTTTGATTACAGCTTTATCAAAAAAAGTTAAGCGTTGGGACCGGTCCGCCTGGCCAGGTTACCTTTTGGGTCGGCCCAGCCATTGCACCCCGGAAAAGCATCGGTAATCCGGTCGCAATTTCGGATCAACGCCTTTTGCCAAGGTGCTGAAATGCTGCGGATCATTTTACCCGATCGGAGATCAGGTCCTTCAGCTCGGAAAAAAACTGGATCAACTCCACATTAGAGAAGTAGACCCGGGAATCATAGAGATAATTGTTGTTATTGGGATCGGAGATGATCAATTTTTGATCGTCTTCATATTTGTCAAAATTCAGGTTAATGAATTCGTACCAGGGAAAGAATTTATAGGCATGGTCAGCCGCAAATTCGTCTTCTTTTTTCTTGAATAGTTTGGCATCCTGCTTCTTTTTTAAATTCAGCCCCACCCCTTTCCGGGTCAGAATGACATCCCCGATGTAAGACAGCGGAGCGTCTTCGTAATCGGTAATGTTGTACTTGGTAATCAGTTCCCGTACGTGCTTCAGGTGCTCGTAAGCGCCGGCTCCCTCGCTCATACATTCTTCCACACAGAGGAAAGCCTTGGTCTGTCCGGGCGTATAGTAGCGGTCATTGTATTTTTCGCAAAGTGCCGGGATCTTCTCATCCACATCGGCCAGATTGAGCAGGCCGCCTTCGATCACCAGATACTTCACCGTTTCGCACTTACTGACATCCAGTATGATGCGGTTGGATTCCGAAGAACGTTTTACGCATTCGCTGGAATTAACGTAAAAGATGTCCAGTCCGCGGAACAAAAAGGTCTGACTGAGGCCCTTTTCCCGATTCGAGTAGTTCTGGATCTCCACCAGAAAACTATTCGGCTCGTTGTAGCTGGACAAGGTAAGTTTCGGCATTTCGATCGTGACCTGGGGTACGGTATTATCGATCATATTGGTCGCATCGGCAGTGGCGCCGCTGGTTCCGCGAAAATAATCGGTCAGGTCGATGATCACCGGTGCCTGACCGCTGCCGGGCGTTACCCGGATCAGGTCATTCCCGATCTGTTCCAGAAAGCGGGAAGGTACGAGACTCAGGATGTTACCGGAGCGGGGATTGGAAGTTTTCGCCACGATCCGGATACCGCTGTCATCCCAGGAAAGGGTAACGGGCAGTTCCCGCAGGTTGGGGATATTGCTGGAACCACCGGACTGGGCCGGCGCGGTTGAGGAAAATGCCAGAGCAAGCATCGTGAGGATTAGCATAAAGGTATTTCTACGCGACATTGTAAAAAAGATTTAGTGTAGTTAATCAAATTTGGATCTAGTAGACACCGGCCGCTTTTCTTTGAGCTGGCGCCAGGGTACCGTCCGTTTCCGGCAGGAGAATATCCTCCGAATAGGCCCGGAGTACTTCCCGGTCGTTCAGACTTTCCAAAAAGGCGGCGATGGCCTCCTGTTCGTCATTACTTAGGTTCAGAGCGCCCGGGGGGAAATCAGCATTGGCGGCATGCGGGCGACTTGGATCAAAAAGGTACGCGAGGGTTTCCCGGATGTCGTTAAACAATCCGTTGTGCATATAGGGGGCGGTAGCAGCCAGATTACGCAGGCTTGGCGTTTTGTAGTAGTATCGGTAATCCTGAGCCAGCGCCGCAAAGGGCGGGTGTGCTTCCAGCCCGGGATCACCGTCCCGGAGATCAGCCCATTTCACCCCCAGGTGGATGCCGTGGGAATGGTACTCCTGCCGGCGGAAAAAGGGTGGCTGTAAGCCCGAGAAAAGCGGTGCGAAATGGCAACTGCCGCACATGGCTTTCCCCATAAAAAGATTATACCCGGCCACGGCTTTGGGATTAAGGGTAGTGTCCCGGTCCCGGAAATAGTGATCTAAGGGGGAACCAAAGCTCACCAGGCTTCCGTTGTAGGCGGTCAGCGCTGTGACGACCTGATTGGAATCAATACCCCCAGCCGTGGAGAAACAGTCGGCAAACAGCGCCCGGTAGCTTTCGGAAGTATTAAGTTTTGCCAGGATCTCCGCCATGGAGGTCCGAAATTCCTGGGGATGGTATACCACCGAAAGGATCTGCTCCTGGATACTGGCCAGGCTGTTGTCGTATTTGTAATATCGGTTGAATACACTGTTGATCAGCGAAGGTGCATTGCGTTCCAGCCCGGCCGAGAAGTCAAAACCCCGGCTGGTTGAACGTCCGTCCGAAAAGGCCTTTTGCGGTTTGTGGCAGGAGGCACAGGTCCGTTTGTTGTTGCCCGACAGGATGGGATCGTAGAACAACAATTCCCCCAGGCCTTCCAGATCTTTCAGTTCCACTCCCGCGGGCATGTCGGACAAAAATTCTTGGCGGTTGAGCCAGTTTTCCGCAAAGGGCGAAGCTCCTTTCCAATTCAGCGTTCGGGTCCAGGCCGGGATCTCGGCCCCAAACCGTTGCAGGGCCAGTTGTTGCAGGCTTGTCCAGACCGGCTGTAAGGTATCCCGCAACAGCGCGGCCCGGTCCAATTGGTCAAATTCGGTGCCTTCCAGAGCAGCGTACAGATCCCGCAGTTGGTCCAGAGCCTGATTCCAGGCTTTAGCATCCGTCATTTCCGGACCGAACCACTCCAGATATCGAATATGGGACCGTAGAGCGGCCCGGTAATCGGAAATAACCTCCGTAGGATCGAGCCGGTCAAAACCGCTCAGGGTCAGGAAATACTGCCGATACTGGTCGAGTAAGAGGGAGAATAACCAGTCCTTCGGCCAATGATCGATCCCGACTTCCAGGGCACCAACCGTCCGGGCCAGCAGGCTGTCTATGCGCTGAATTCCGATGGTATCTACCGGACCGCCCAGTGATCTTTCGATCAATTGCAGGGCTCCCGCCTCCGGATAACGCGCATCGTAGATCGCGTCCCGGCGCACCCAGTGCACGGAATTATTGAGCTGGGCCAGTTCGTCCGTGTTCAGCAGGATCGCCAGGAAGCCCTCCACGGTTTTGTAGGCGCGTTTCAATTGCTGGTAGCGAGCCGCCCTTTCAGCCGGGTCCTGCTGCTGCACGGATTTGAACCCTTCCCATTGTTGAAGCAATTGATCCAGGTCTTTTCGAATTTCCTTTTCCAGGCTTTTTTCCAGAGTACTGCGGTTGGCAGCGCCGCCGCCGATCAGGGTAATGGCGACCATTATGCCGATAACGGCCAGGTATTTCATGGATCCGATACATTATTGCAGCCGCAACTGCGTGGATGGCAAAATAGCCGAAAACGCATTGTTAGAAAGGGGAATATTGAGAGCCCGGACACTGACATCCTGATCCAGTTCCCCCAATACCCCATCATTAATACACTACATGCGTTTCTTTAATCGGCCGTTTCGGCGTGGTATTTCTTTTGCATATTGCGGACGTAGGCGGTAACCGACTTGACAATGACCTTACCGTCTTCGTATTTCAGTTCGAGATCGCGGAAATCTATATTATCAAAATTTTCCTTGAATTCCTCGGCCTGCTTATCGGACACCTTGATCTGCAGTTCTCCCAGCTTTGGGGAATGGATCGCGAAGTACTTCTTATCGGCATTGTATTCGCCCAGGACCATTCCCTCTTCCCAGAAGGCATAATTCGTATAGTACTTCAGAACGGTCTCAGCGACTTCTTCCCGAATATTTTTGCGGTACTTATCCCGCTGGTTCATGCGGCGGGCGTGCTCAGCGGCACTTTCGAAATCTTCTTTCCGGGTCCACTCATCGAAGCGTCTTTTGGCCAGTAACTCGATCCGTTCGGGAAGATCCGGGAATCGCCAGATGCGAATGGAGCCATCACGACTGGCGCTGACGATGCGGCTACCGTCGGGACTGTAGATGACTTCTTCTACATCGGAATTGTGGACATTGCGGCTCAGGTCCATGATCATGCTTTGGGTGGCGAGGTCCCACAGCTTCACGGTATGGTCTCCGCCCGAGGTGGCCAGCACGGTACCGTCCGGATCGAAGGCTACCGACCAGACATCCGTCACATGGCCCGGCAGGTCGAATAGTTCCACGCCTTCCACCACATCCCAGACGCGGGCTTTGTTATCCCAGGCGCCGCTGGCCGCCAAGCGGTCATCGCGGCTCCACTCTACATCCCAGACCTCATCCGTATGGCCGGAAAAGGTCTGCATTACTTCGCCGGTCTCGACATCCCAGATCCGCAGCAGGTGGTCGCCGCTGGCGGACATGACCTCCGTACCCTCGCTGTTGAAACACACCGAGGTCACATTGTCCTGGTGGCCGGCAAAGATCTGCAGGCGTTTACCGGAATTGATGTCCCACACGATGGCCGTGCCGTCCCAACTGGCGCTACACAGTTTGGTGCCGTCCGGACTGAAGGCGAGATCGCGTACATAATCGCCGTGCCCGGTAAAAGTGGAAATGCGGCGACCGGTCTCCACATCCCAGATGATCACTTTTTTATCGACACCTCCGCTGGCGATAAAACGCCCTTTCGGGGAATTTTTAATACATAGGATATCGTCGGTATGTCCTTCGAGGGAACGAACCAGTTCCCCGGTTCTCGGATTCCAGACATCTACGGTATTGTTGCCACCGCCGCTGACCAGATAAAATCCATCGGCAGAGAAGTCGATCGCGATCACGGGAGATTTCGTAACAATGCTTTTTTCGAGATAAGGCGCAAAGGTCTGGGCCAAAGAAAGGTTATAGATCAGGCAGAAGCACAGCAGAAAAAGCTTGGCTTTTAAAAGTTGCATGATAAGGGTATTTGCTACACGGCTGACACACACTAGCCATGAGTTAGATTTAAAATAAGGTTTCCGCGGGGAGTCCGGCACTGCAAAGTCAGTACCGGGATCTTTTTCGGCCGATCCGGCCGGCGGTTCTAATCACCGCTCGCAACGTGGTACCGGCGATTCAGGCCTTTCAGATAAGCCGTCAGCGACTGTACCTGTACGTGGCCGTCCACAAAATTCAGCTCCAGGTCCCTGAATTCGACCCGATCGAATTTTTCCTTGAATACCTCCGCCTGATCGAGGGGCACTTCAAACTGGAGTTCGCCCAGTTTGGGAGAAAAAATGGTAAAGGTTTCCTCGTCGGCATTGTAGTCTCCCAGCCGGATGTCCAGTCCCCAGGGTGTATTGGCTACGTAGTAGGCCAGCATTTTGTCGGTGTAATCCACCTTCATCTGGCTGATGCGCTTGTCCTTTTCCTGCATCCGGGCCTCGTATTCCTCGGTCTTTTCCAGGTCTCCCTTTTTCGTCCAGTCTTTGAGTTTCTGGTCGGTCAGCAGGCGGATGCGTTCGGCCAGGTCCGGCATTTTCCAGACGCGGATGGTACCGTCCCGGCTGGCGCTGGCGATATGTTGCCCGTCCGGACTGCAGGAGACTTCTTCCACGTCGGAAGTATGCAGTTCCCCGGAAATGTTCTGAATCAGTTCTCCCGTAGCCAGATCCCAGAGTTTGACGGTTTTATCCCCTCCGGAAGTAGCCAGAACCAGGCCGTCCGGATCGAAATCGACGGACCATACATCCGTGATGTGGCCGGGTAATTCCAGGATCTGCTCGCCGGCTTCAATATCCCAGACGCGCGCCTTATTGTCCCAGCCCCCACTGGCGGCGAAACGGCCGTTCTTACTCCATTTGACATCCCAGATCTCGTCGGTATGTCCTTCCAGCGTTTTGATGACCTGGGCCTTTTCCAGATCCCAGATCCGCAGCAGGTGATCGCCACAGGCAGTAATGACTTCCGTGCCGTCCTGGTTGAAACCGACGGCGGTCACATTATCCCGGTGATTGCCCAGGGTTTCCACCCGGTTGCCGGTGGCCACGTCCCAGAGGGCGGCGGTCCCGTCCCAGCTGGCGCTGCACAGGTAACGACCATCCGGACTGAAAGCAAGGTCCCGAACGTAGTCCCGGTGACCCGCCAGCCGGGAGATCACCCGGCCGGTAGAGAGTTCCCAGATAATTACTTTTTTGTCGACACCGCCACTGGCGATAAAGCGACCGTCGGGTGAGTTGCGCACGCAAAGTACGTCGTCCTTATGGCCTTCAAATGACTTGACCAGCCGGCCGGATTCGGCATCCCAGACATCGACGGTGCGGTTGCTCCCACCGCTGATCAGATACTTGCCGTCAACCGTATAATCAACGGCAATGATGGGCTTTTCAGTAATGATACTGAATTGAAGATTGGCGGGTTCTTTCTGAGCGTGTACCGGGCCGATGCCAAAAACGACCAACAGAAAGATCCACCTGGTGTAGTTTGCAAATAACATTGTTAAGAATTTAGTGAAGAGGTTTTCTATTACGCTCAGGTTGGGGCAATACGATCCCGGGCCAATCACCGCACCTAAGTGTGATTGGGGTCAAAGACCTGCACCGTCGGCAACAGCCGATAGCAGCGGCCGTACCGATCCGGTCATCCGGCGGCAGTAATAGCTACCAAATGAAATGGGAAGTATTCCTTTGGGTGAGACCTCAGTTCCGTGTACAAACTGTTGGTCCGTATCCGGGAATACAGATTACCTAAACCTGAAAACTTAAATTTTGGATTTAAAAACGTTCGATAGACAATTGGAATGAGGGGAAAAACAGAGTAGCTCTTTTCCGGATTGCAGCGTAATCACCGACTACGGATTGCAGTAGTGGAAAAAAACTTTTGGTTTTGAATCTTTGCTAATGACGTGAACGTTTTTTCAACTTATTTGGGTACATACAGTATAGTTCAAAGTGCTGTACCAATTGAGTGTTGTTGTAGTAAAAGAGAAGTGTTGTTGTGTCTGGTGTCTTGCAGTTGAAAAGTAGAATTGTGTTGTAGTTTATGATTGACTTTACGGTGGTAGATCGCAGAAGTTTCAATTTTGATGAAAAATTTTTAATTTCAGACTAATTTATAATTTTATTTTATATGAAAATAACGTAAAATACTGATTATCAAAAATATAAAAGCAGGCCATATTTTACACTCCTCCCCGACAGTCTAAAATATTTTCGTTACCTCCACTCTGGTTTATTCCGGAGCAAAGCCGGAAAATCGCAAAATAAGCCGAACATAGTTTCGTAAATTATCAAAACTTTCTGCAATTTCGCGAAACCGGGAACCTACGTACACTATTTGCTATTTTCCCGCTTATTAAAGTGCCTAAATCTTACCAATATCCATGTCAGACAACAAGATCATATTTTCCATGGAAGGGGTCTCCAAGACCTTTCCACCCAATAAACAGGTTCTCAAAAATATCTGGCTCTCCTTCTTCTACGGGGCCAAGATCGGCGTACTGGGTCTCAACGGTTCCGGTAAATCTACGCTTCTCAAGATCATTGCCGGGCTCGACAGCAATTACGAAGGTCGCATTTCGTTCGACGGTAGTTATAAGATCGGCTACCTCGCACAGGAACCCGAACTGGACGAAAGCAAAACCGTCCGGCAGGTCGTTGAGGAAGGGGTGCAGGAGATCGTGGACCTCATGGCGGCCTACGAGGAACTCAACCTCAAACTGGCCGAACCGATGGACGATGATGAAATGATGAAGCTCATCGATAAGCAGGGAGAAATGATGGATCAACTGGACCATCATAACGCCTGGGAGCTCGATCACCGCCTCAATACCGCCATGGAAGCCCTGCGCTGTCCGCCGGATGACGCCCAGATCAAGGTACTCTCCGGAGGGGAACGCCGCCGGGTAGCGCTGTGCCGCCTGCTGCTCAGCAATCCGGACATCCTGCTGCTGGACGAACCGACCAACCATCTGGATGCGGAGTCCGTAGACTGGCTGGAACAATACCTGCAAGGTTTTCCGGGTACGGTGATTGCCGTTACCCACGACCGTTATTTCCTCGATAATGTTGCCGGCTGGATCCTCGAGCTGGACCGGGGCGAAGGTATTCCCTGGGAGGGCAATTATTCCTCCTGGCTGGATCAAAAAGCCAAACGCCTGGAACAAGAAGAAAAAGCGGAGAGCAAACGCCGCAAAACCCTGCAACGCGAACTGGACTGGATCCGGATGGCTCCCAAAGCCCGTCAGGCTAAGGGTAAAGCCCGTTTGAATGCCTACGAAAAACTGGCCGACGAGGAAATAAAACAGAAAGAGGCTCGCCTTGAGCTGTACATTCCACCCGGTCCGCGGCTCGGGGATCAGGTGATCCAGATCGAGAACGTAGCCAAATCCTACGGAGACCGGGTCCTGTTCGAGAACCTCACCTTTGATATTCCCCGCAATGCCATCGTGGGTATTATCGGTCCCAATGGTGTCGGTAAAAGTACGCTGTTCCGCATCATCATGGGCGAGGTCGAACCCGATACCGGAAGTGTCTCCAAGGGTAATACCGTTGAGATCGCCTACGTAGACCAGAGCCACGAAGAACTGCAACAGGCCGAAAAGACCGTATATGATGCCGTATCCGGCGGGCAGGACCTGATCACCGTCGGCAATACCAGCGTCAACGCCCGGGCTTATCTGAGCCGTTTCAACTTTTCGGGTTCCGATCAGCAAAAAAAGCTGGGCGTCCTTTCAGGCGGGGAGCGCAACCGACTCCACCTGGCCATGACCCTGCGGGAAGGCGGCAACGTACTCCTGCTGGACGAACCGACGAACGATATCGACGTGAATACACTCCGCGCCCTGGAAGATGCGCTGGACGACTTCGCCGGATGCGTGCTGGTGATCTCCCACGATCGCTGGTTTATCGACCGGCTGGCCACCCACATTATTTCATTCGAAGATGAAGCCGAAGTGATCTTCTTTGAAGGGAACTACTCGGCCTACGAAGCGATGAAGAAGGAAAAAATGGGTGATGTGGCTCCGCGTCGTCCGAAGTTTAAAAATGTGATCAACCGGTAGTGAACTACCGATCCAGCTCCATCTCTATGCAAAGGGATGGAGCTGTTTCTTTTCATGCTTCCTCCCCCATCCACGCCAGATACAGGGCTGCTGCCAATAGGTGTTTAAGGTCCTTCCCTTCCTCTTTACCAGTTTAAGTGCTTATAGTATTATTACCCCATCCCAGAATTGAATTTTATAAATAACTTCATTTTGCTTTGACCATCAGATGTAATCAAAAAAAACAATATATACACTTCAATATAATTAAAACTCCCACTGGTGATTTGTCAGCAAATTTCGAATCAGAATTATTGTAAAAAGCCTTCTTTGTAATCAATAATTGCTACATCTAATTCTTTGAATTACAGTTTTTTATACACTAATCGCAATAATAATCGTTTTTCCATTAAATATACTTTTTTAAGGTTCATTATTCCTAACTTTAATCCAAGATCAATTATTTCATTAATAACTAATTCCCCGTTTTATGCTACGCATTGGATCTTATCTATTCCTTTTATTCCTAACTTTTAATGTTGTTGGTTCCGCACAAACTAAGGTTCGTAAACTCCCAACGGCATCGCTAGTGCCATTTACCTACAGTGAATATGCATCTGCACAACAGGCCGACGAAGCTTATCGAATGGTGACCCAGTACGTCACTTCTGCCAATCGATTTAGAATAATAGATCGAGAAAACCAGGAAGCCGTAATGAATGAGTTGGACCGGCAGAAAGATGGCATCTATTTAAATGGCTACATGGTAGAGCAAGGACGTGCACTTGGTGCAAAATACCTCATCATTGGTCATTTATTAAATGCCGATAGAGGCTTACAGTATGCTACCGTTCAACTTGCGGTTGTGGATGTAGCTACCGGCGAAAGTCTTGCGGTAGAATTACTATCTCCTAAAGGCAGAAACGCCAGCACCGTGACAATGGCTACTGAAGAATCGGCCGAGGACGCAAATGCATCAAGCAGTGCTTCCCAAATCACTAAAGATATTGTTGATGGTTTAATTCAGATCGCATTCAACAAAAGTCTCGAAAAGAATGTCAATGACTTTCTGGATGAGTATTTTCCCCTACAGTTCATGATTACCAACCTTGAAGTTGAGGAGGATGCCGTCATTGCCGTTGAATTATTCGGCTACCGGTTTCACCAATTCAAGAAGAACGAGTCTTTCCGGGTTATCGAAGTGATCTACAGAAAAAATCCGGATGGATCTTCCGGTGTCCAGAAAAAGGAGATCGCTTCTCTTAAGGTTACTTCTGTGGAAGGAGATTACGCCCAGTGCAAAGTTTCCAAAAAAGAACAGGAAGCCTTTTTCGAAAAGAAAGATATAGAAGGCCTCGCCGTAATAAAATAGCCTACAAAAAGTCCGTTCGAAACCCGCACGTATCCCTAAGCTGGCAAAACTGTTTCAACAAGGCAAGCGAAATGCTGCTGCAATATTGGTGTACAGAAAGGATTCATTGATCATTTCCTTTAAAAAATTTCCGGCTTCAGAAAGATCCTGGTTTTCGAATGGACTATTATTTACCTATCTATCCGTATTTATCATGCGCATAATAATTCTGCTTCCGATAGTTTTCCTGCTTGCCTGTAACAATAAATTACAGGTGACTACTAACGAACCATTGGGTACCACTTTTCTCGAAAGCCCGGGCTCAGGCCTGGTGACCCTCCGGTCCACTGGCGAAGGATCCAATTTTAAAAAGGCTGAAAAGGACGCCATCATTCGTGCTTTTGAAACAGTCATTCTCCGGGGGATGCCTCGATTTACGGCTCTCAGTCGCCCTATGGTTGCCTCGGAAAGTGAATTTCGTGCCAAAGCACCGGAATTTTTCAATGGCTTGGTACAAGAAGGTACTTACGAACGCTTTATTACTGAACAGTGGGACCCCGTAGAAATAGCTGCACAACGTGGCAAAAGGATTTCTAAGGATATGACGATCAACTACCAGAACCTCCGTAAATACCTTGAAGAGATCGGGGCTACCCGAAAATTTGGTTATTGATTTCGGCTATCAACTATTACGGCCATTCTTGTATCGGTCAAAGTTTCAATTACACTTTAAGTCACCAAGCACTGTAAACCGGTCTGATGACTATCTATAAAACCATATCATAACATGAGATATTTACTCCTATTATTACTTTCCTCTTTTTTCCTTCCAGTTGAAACGCTGGCCCAGGGTAATGGGGAAGTAGCGAACATACAGCCATCAATCATCGTCATTCCCTTCGCCAAAGAACACGAAGACCTACGTACGGTGCTCGAGGAAGATATCGCCCGCCGGGTCGCCATCACAAAAGTCAAAGAGGGATTTGATAATCGAGGGTACACGACCGTTGATTTCCGGGCTACGCTGAATATACTAAATACTGATGCCACTTATACTTCCGGCGATCTGAGTGATGTAAAAAGCGCTATCGTTGGCGCTTCCCGGGCGGATATTTATGTAGAAGTAGAGGTAGATACCATTGCCGGTACGGGTGGGGCAAACAGTGCCCGGATCATCCTTACAGCTTTTGATGCCTTTACCGGAAGGTCTCTGGCCAACAAGACCCATAGCAGTCCGCAAAGTCGGGGTGATTTTACAATGCTGGTGGAAAGAGCGCTCAGTAGTACCGACGGCGATGGAGAGCGGGTAGAACTGGTAGAAGACTTCCTGAATGTCATGCAGGAAAAATTCAATGATATAGTGGAAAACGGCCGTACGGTCAAACTACTTTTCACCCTTGATCAAAATGTAGCGTACGATTTCGATTCCGAGTCTGCTTCCGGCGAACTAATCTTCGATGAGATTGACTTTTGGCTGGAAGAAAATGCATACAAGGGGAACTACAGCGATCTCCGAGGTTCCAATCTAAGCCTGACCATTGATGAAGTACGCATCCCACTTAAGGACGAAAGAGGTCGTAACTACCGTCCTTCTCGTTTTGCCCGTGATATTCGATTATTTCTTAAAGGTTTAAATGTACCAGACAATGGAGGTGGTCTCATAGCGGACACCGATATCCGTGGTGGCACCATTTATGTATCTCTTAAATAAATTATCTAGTTATATGAAATTTCTTCCAATTCTAATTACAATTTTTGTTTGTGCTTTGGCTATAAAGGGCATGGCACAGGATGATAGCCAGCTAACGGTTGGCGTCTATATGAAACCGAATAGTTATTCCGGTCTGGATTCCATTCAGGTTAGCAAACTGGAGACCCGGATCATCAATATCATATCGACAAGCGGCGTTACCTCTAATATTTCCGCTTCCCGGATAGGGCCCATCACGGTCGATCCCGAAGAACAAAACAT
This sequence comes from Flavilitoribacter nigricans DSM 23189 = NBRC 102662, assembly GCF_002646595.1. GTDB lineage: Bacteria > Bacteroidota > Bacteroidia > Chitinophagales > Saprospiraceae > Flavilitoribacter > Flavilitoribacter nigricans. Next base: position 21,144 of record NZ_PDUD01000059.1, on the reverse strand, counting down.
TTCCATGAAAACGATGGCCCGGGGAGTCGTTTGCTTTCCCAAGATGGAAGTGTACGGTGAAAATACTGTTGATGTAGGTTTGAAGAAAATTAATGTGGTTGATGTATCCCTGACCCTGGCGATTCAATATATCCACGAGGATATTATTTTTTCTAACCTCCAGTTACAACTACAAGGTCAGGGTAGAAATAGCAACCAGGCCATAAATAATGTGATCCGAAATCTCCGGCCGAATGATTCGCGTTTTGCCAAATTTTTAAGTCAAACCCGGGAAAAGATCATTAATTATTACAAGAACAACTGTGATGATATCATCGAGCAGGCCCGCCAGTTGGACCGGCTTGATTCCCCGGTTCGCGCCCTGCAGATCCTGTGGCCGATCCCCAGGGAGGTGAGTTGCTACGAAGACGTCAAGGAAATGACTGTGGATATTTACCGTAAATACGTCAATAAGCGGTGCCGGCAGCTACTCATGGAGGCCAGAACTTACCTGGCGGCTAACAATTATGACAAGGGGCTGGAGCGGCTGCGGTTTATTGATCCAACCTCCCAATGTGCCGAAGAGGCCATGAAAATGATCGAATCGATCCAGCAGGAAATTGATTCCTCCGATGCGGAGAATCGCAAGGCGGCTATGGCCTTACTGATGGAACGGCAGCGGGAACGAGCCCGTACCGAAACTGGCGCCAGAATTGAAACGGAAGTGGCACGGGCTAATGCACAGCTTCCTATTTTACAGCAGAATTTCAATACCGTTCCAGCGCGGCAATAGCATTAAAGGTTTCTAGCCAGACGAAACCCCAATGTCTTGCCACGATAAATAGGCGGACGACTATCCCGAGAAAAAGACTGAATCTCGTTGGGGCCATCCTGAAAAGAACCTCCACGAATCACCCGTCGGGTACCGCCTAAAGGCCCGACGGGATTTTCTTTGGGTGAGTAGGTGTAGAAGTCATCAGCATACCAATCGTTACACCACTCGGCAACATTTCCACTTAGATCGAACAGGAAAAGCGGATTTGCATTTGCTAAGCTGCCTGACTGAACCGGTTGTTCTCTGGAATATCCGGTAATAGAGCTATTGGTCTTCAATCCGGGAGAAGCATCGAAATTTAACTCGCCGGGATCCGCTATGCTTTTTCCATTACCGAAATCGGCCTGTCCTTCTCCCCTTCGCAAATAATTTCCTCCCCCACTGTGAGCGGGTCTGGAAGCAACGTATTCCCACTCGGCCTCGGTGGGCAATCTGTATCCATTGGCCTTTAGATCTGCAAACACCTCTCCTCCGTTAATCTGGTATACTTTCTGATATCCAAATTTTTCGCTCAGCCAGTTGCAGTAATTAACGGCATCAAACCAGCTCACATTTATGACTGGTTGTTTTCCTCTACCCCATCCCTCATCTTCCGGCAGAGGAAGCTTCTTTTCTTCACAATAAGCATCAAAATTTTCAAAAGTGACTTCCACCGGGGCGATAGCAAAAGGACCGACTTCCACCAAATGGACATGATCGGCAGTACCAAAGGTAGTTCCCGTTTTTCGTCCCATTTTAAAAGTGCCGCCGGGAATATCGGTCAGTTTCGGTATGGCAATGACCTTCCGCGAATCGACTACCTTCGGTGGCGGTTGGCGCTTTACTTGGTCGACCACTCCCGGCTGACAGACGTCCTTGTGGACAAAAACAAATTCCCCCGATGGTTCGTGACCGTAAAACGTTCCGTTTTCAGGAGAAGAAACCGAGATGGTGTTCACATATTGCTCCAGATCATTACTGGACACTACATACCGGCCTTTCCGGGGTAATTCCCTCAGACACTGCAGCCAGCGGTCTACAAAAACGGATTCAGCAGGGGTACGCTCCATTTTATTTCCAGAGGAAAAATACAGACGGCTGCGATAGCGAAGAGAAGACCTGGCTAATGTTTCACAGTTGACCTCGCCCTGCCAGGGCAGACCTTTCGGATGCCCTCTGTACCGATTTCCGAATGCGCCCGAATGGCAGGCATCCAAAGCAACGAGAATATGTTTCGCCCGGTTCTCTCCCAGATAATCACGCAGTTGGCCGTAGCTTAGCCAACCTTCTCCGTAGCGCGACGCTTTGGGGCCGTCGCTGGGGATCAGATATCCCTGATTGCTGTGCTCTTTGTATAAACCGTGGCTACTGAAGAAGAACAACACCTGATCCTGGGCCGTAAACGGCCGGCTGTTGATCTCCTTCAGTTTTTCGTGTAGCTCGTCGTTTGTCAGATTAGCAAATTGTTCAACTTTAAATTGGTAACTTTCAGTAAGTTCTTTCGAAAGTATTTTCACTTCTTTTTCTACTTCGGTTAGGGGAGTCCATCCTTTCGTGAAATGGGTATTATAGAAGATAAATGCATAATCTTGACCATTGTAATTCTGGGAGTGTACTATGTTAGGTACCGAAAAAATTATGGTGAAGAACCAAAAAATCAAACTGGGTTTAAACAGAGCGTACATGTTTTTGGTTTATTGTTTTTTCCAGGATAGTGCCTGTAAAAGTTTTATCAAATATCCACCGAGCATGGCTTCTGCAGCCCCTAAACACAAACTGAAGAGACCAAAGGAGATTATGCTGGCAGCTTTGGCCCGTATCAAATAGATTATTACTATGAGATAAATTGGGAAAAGCCAGTAACTGAATCTGATTAAAGAGCCATTGACATAATGAGGCGAAAACTCCGTTCCTTCCGGCTCCGGTGAAGGGGAAAATGATCCAAACTTTACCGGAAAAAAGATTAACAGTACAACGGACAAAAAAGAAAGCGTCGTTTGCAATTCGTCATTGTTGTATCCGCCAGTACTGTATTGATAGATCAGCCAGCATATACTGATGCCCTTACTTAACAGGAGGCTGGAAAGAACGAATTTTCTGAACCGGTCCAATGTCCAGTATTTCCGGCCGTTTCTGGTGGGCTTCGGCTGTGCCGGAAGCCGATCTACCCAGGAGAGAATACCATCCGATATCCGGGCGTGACTCATAGAATAAGTCGTATAATCCAACATACCCTTATTCCATTTTTCTTCCTGTACACTCAATTTACTTTTCAGTACCATCAGCCCCCGGTGCACGTCCTGTAATTGGCAGATCTTAGCGTACTTTATTGCTTCGTCAATAGCTAACCGAAGCTTGCCTTTCACGACTGTATCCTTGATCTCGTCCTTTGAGTAGCTCAATTATTCGATATTTAAGAAGTGTTTTCAATGTAATCCGTCCGGATATAGAAATGGAACTGGTTTTACAGATATCGCGCCCATGGATGAAAAAACGGACCTCGATCAAGAACCTAACACTTCAGAGTAATAGATTAATTGCGTTTCCTTTTCAAAAATTCTATCAGTTCACTCTTAAAGATAATGGCATGCTCCTCAAGGAAATCTTCAAAATCCGGATCCATATCCATCCACCCGCTTTTCCGTGGCCGGTATAATCCTGAGCCAAATTTGCCGGTGATCTTAATGCGCAGATAGACCTCTTTCTGACTTTGACTCAAATTAATATTAAATTCTAGTCTTTCTCTTCGCATATCGTTACAGGGCCCCCACCATAATTCTACGAAATCACACCAGATCGACTGCCTTTCATCGGTTAAGACTTCCTGACACAGATCATTAACGTAGAATTCCAGGTAGAAATCAGATTGCTTATCCGAATGGACCAGAGTGGGTTTCCTGCCTTCACAATCCGGTTTATTCTGTTCGTATTTTTTGCGGGCAAACTCTAAAATAAGCGGGAAGACCTTCTTCGACGATGTATATCCTTTCAATGTCCCTTCCACTCCTCCCGAACCGGTGGAAAAATCATCCATCGGGATGTAAATTTCTACCGTCTGAGATTTACAATCCGCTATTTTGCTATCTTCCTTTACTCGCCCCGCCTCCTGCCACAACCAAATGTAGAAACAGGAGTTATATACTTGCTTTCCGGGATCGTAATGCGGCATATAAATTTGAACGTTTCCCTGGGTTGGATCAATTTCCATAAAGCGGACAAAAGTCTGAAACAAACTCTCCTGTAAAGTAGGTGCACTTACATTTGCCTGATAATTATTCTTTAGGGATCGCCATATCCCGGCGACACTATCGGGATTACTGGAAGGAATTTGCAGAAATAACTCTACCTCATATCCATTATTGGCAACTCTGACACTATCAACCGACAAAAACTGCCCCAGTTCTTTTTGATCTAGCCACCTTTGGAAGAGTTCCGCTTTTTTGGCAAAAAAAGCGAGATCATTTCCTAAATACTCCTGGGCATCTAAATGGTTGGGAAAACAGCAGAGCAATAACAATGAACCTAAAACACAGAATCTGATCAAATACATTGACCGCATAACTTTCGGGGTTTAAATTCCATTTCCTGAATCTATTCCATAGGTGGTAAAATAATTAATTTAATTAATATCTAAGGCTATTATATATACATTCCAAGAATCATCTTTCTATATCCTATCAGGTAAATCATTAACTTTAATGCATGATTATCAAACAAATACAAACATAGGTCGTATTTTTTCCTTTTTAAAAGTATACTTAAAAATTGCTATACTCCCCTACTCCCCCATCCACGCCAGATACAGCGCTGCTGCCGGAGCATATTCGGAGTCTCCCTCCGAATCAACGGCCGAAAGCTCATAGTACTCTCGAAAACCATATCGCTCCATCACCGCCAGACTGAAGGTTTTGACCTTGGTCGCCGCCGCCGTCATACCGAATCGCCAGAGGCCGTGGTACAACAGCCAGTTGGCGGGAATAGAGATGCGGGTATCGGGCGGAAAATCGTAATCTTCTTCAGCAGGTAGTGGCCGCAGCAGGTAAGTAAATGCCGAACTTTTGAGAGTTTCCAACACCACCTCCGCCTGATCCTGATCCGGGATCTCCCCGATCAGGGGCAGAAAGCCACCCAGTCCTTCGGTTGGGAAAGAGGCCTGCTCCTCCAGATCAAAAGGCTTGTAGCTGCCGTCCGCTTCGCTCCAAAGTTTATCGTTGAGGGAAAAGGTGGTCAGTTCATTCCACAGCAGAATATCCGTGACGTCCGCTCCGAGTAGATTACCGATATCCAGCAGGCATTCGTTGGACCATACCAAAAGCGCATTAAAAAGCGGATCCTGCCGTCCTCCGGGCCATACGCTGGGAATCGGCCGCAATTCAGACCTTTTGTCACGATTTTGTAACAATAAATCTTCTTCCGGATGGGTTACAACCAACAAGCCGTCTTCTTCCGGATCGCGTTCCCGGTAAAGAAAGCTATGAAAATCAAATACTTGCGAATAATTTTTTTTCAAAAAGTCCAGAGCGGCCTTTTCGTTGGGCGCCAGTTCGTAAAAACCGGCCAGTAAACAACCAAACAATGGGGGCTGTAAAAGCGTTTTTCCTGCAGTGTAGTAATCCATTGAAGCCATATACGCTAAAACCCTTTCTAAAAAAGAAACTCCTCTCTTCCAATCCAAGTAAGCAAGACCTAAAGCAACAAAACCCACTTCATAGTCCAGTTTGCCATTGAACAACAACTGTTCGTGTTGGATGGTCAGTAATTTTTCGGCCCGATCGATCAGTGATTGCAAGTGCTTGAGTTTTTATACTCAGGATTTTACTGATTACAGCCGACAAAGTTCCCGAAATGCGGGAAAAAAGTCCGTCCGGCATTGGAAACAGTTTGATAAAAAAACTATGTGAACTAAGTTTGCGCGCTCAAATGAAATCAACTTTGTTTGAAAACCAATTAATCCATGACTGCAAAAACAAGACGGTCGAGTAAAAGAGAATTAATACTGGAAAGAGCTCGATCCATTTTTACCGAATACGGTTACGAGAAAACTACTTTAGACGACATCGGGTCCGAATGCGGACTGAACAAAGCCTCACTGTACTACTACTTCCGCAACAAAGAGGAGATCTACGTACAGGTGCTGCTAACCGAAGCTGACAAATACATCAGCGACCTGCAGGAGAAAGTTCAGGACTACCATACTACCGAAGAAAAGATCTTTCAGTACCTGCTGAACCGGATCCGTCGTTACGCCGAAGCGCTCAATGTATCCCAGCTTTCCTTTTCCAGTGTCCAGAAGGTAGAGCCTATGTTCCAGGACCTGTTCCAGAAGATCAAAAACGAAGAGATCGACTTTTTACAGCAACTGCTTTCCGAGGGTATCCGCACCGGAGACATCGAGGAAGTAGATGCCCACGAACTGGCCGAATCCTTATTCGTGATCTCGGATGCGCTCAAACACGAGCGGATGATCCAGGAGAAGCCTTACCATAGCGGGGTTTACAATTATACCAAAGTGGAAGATCAGCTCAGTATGATGATCCGGCTGATCTTTAAGGGGCTTAATTTGAATTAGTCCCCAGGATTAGTTACCATATACCAACGGTAAGTCATACCTTACAGCCCATCCTTTTACCTTTAAGACTGCGGTCGGTGTACATCCGCGCAGATAAGGGGACCGGACTGCGGTCAGCATAACTGAAATTAAGGACCTCTCCAATTGAACAGTAGCTCACCTTCAACCGTTAATCGTATAGATAAGTAACTAAATCAAACAAATGGCAGAACCCAAGAAATCGGTCCCCAATGACAAAAAACCGTCACGTTCACCTTTCAGCTGGATGTGGATACTGCTGGTATTCCTGCTGGCAGGTCAGGCCATGGTGTTTTTCGGTAGTGGAGAGACTGAAACGATAAGCTGGACGGAATTCCGCCGCGGCATGCTGGCCAAGGGTGACGTGGAAAAGATCGTGGTGATCAACAAGGAGGAGGCCGAAGTATACCTGAAACCGGATAAGATCGGAGAAGGTGACTACGCGGATATTGATAAAAAGAATTCCGGTCCGCACTACTCTTTCAATATAGGTTCCCTCGAAAATTTCGAACAAACCATCGACGAAGTACAAACAGATACGCCCGCAGACGAGCGCATCGACTTACAATACGAAGAAAGAACGGATTATCTGGGGAACATCCTCTCCTGGCTGATCCCACTGGCCATCATCATCGGTATCTGGATCTTTATCATGGGCCGGGTACGTCCCAGCGGCAATATGGGCGGCAGCAACATTTTTGACTTCGGTAAATCCAAAGCACAGCTGTTTGAGAAGGATCAGAGTAAGATCACTTTCGACGATGTGGCGGGGCTGGACGAAGTAAAAGTCGAAGTTCGCGAGGTAGTGGATTTCCTGAAGAACCCCACCCGGTATACCCGTTTGGGTGCCAAGATCCCTAAAGGTGTCTTGCTGATCGGCCCTCCGGGTACGGGTAAGACCCTGCTGGCCAAAGCGGTTGCCGGGGAAGCCGGCGTACCGTTCTATTCCATCTCCGGTTCCGAATTTGTGGAGATGTTTGTCGGTGTGGGTGCTTCGCGGGTACGTGACCTTTTCAAAAAAGCCAAGCAGAACGCCCCGAGTATCATCTTTATCGATGAGATCGACGCTATTGGTCGCTCCCGGGGCAAAGCGGCTTCCTTCCAGAGCAATGACGAACGGGAAAATACCCTGAACCAGATGCTGACCGAAATGGACGGTTTTGGTTCCAATACCGGAGTGATCGTCATGGCGGCCACCAACCGGGGAGAGATCCTCGATAGTGCCCTGCTGCGTCCGGGACGTTTCGATCGTCAGATCTATCTGGAACTGCCCACTAAAAGTGAACGCCGCGCCATTTTTGAGGTGCACACTGCACCCCTGAAACTGGCTCACGATCTGAATCTGGACCAACTGGCCAGTCAGACGCCCGGTTTTTCCGGTGCGGATATTGCCAATATCTGTAATGAAGCGGCCCTGATCGCGGCCCGTCGCAACAAGGATGCGGTGGAGTTTGCGGATTTCATGGATGCCACCGACCGGGTGATCGCCGGTATGGAGAAAAAGAACAAGATCATTTCCGAAGGAGAAAAGAAAACCATCGCCTACCACGAGGCCGGTCACGCTACGGCGAGCTGGTACCTCAAACACGCAGACAGTCTGCTGAAGGTATCCATCGTTCCGCGCGGGCGTTCGCTGGGTGCCGCCTGGTATCTGCCGGAGGAAAACGTGATCTACACCAAAGAGCAGTTTGTCGACCGCCTCTGTGCCACTCTGGCCGGCCGGGCTTCCGAAGAGATCAACTTCGGAAAGATATCTTCCGGTGCGCTGGATGACCTCGAAAAGGTAACCAAACAGGCGTACACTATGGTCGCTTACTACGGCCTGAGTGAAAAGATCGGTAACCTGAGTTTTTACGACAGTACCGGACAGTACGAATCCAGTTTCCAGAAACCGTACAGCGAAGCAACCGCCCAACTGATCGATCAGGAAGTGAAAAGCCTGGTGGAGGCGGCTTACGAACGGACCAAAAAGATCCTGGTTGAACACCAGGCCGAACTGGAAGAACTGGCTGAATTGCTCCTGAAAAAAGAGGTGGTCTACAAAGACGACCTGGTAGGAATATTCGGAGAGCGGAAGTTCGCTGAAAGCGAGACCGCTTCTTCCTAGAAGATATAAACAGCGCTAAAAAAGCCGGATAGTCCAAACGATTATCCGGCTTTTCTTTTATACCCCTACTCCCAGCAGAGTGGCAATATGCTGTTCTGCGTAGCCGAAGGAGCCGGTCATGCCTTTACCGCCGATCCCCGTGACAATGTGTACATCGGGCATTACTTCCATTTCAAAGATATCGCGGTCCTTACACTGGCTGTAGATACCGATCCAGGTTTTGTCTATCGCGTAAGTTTCCAGCTGATAGATCTCCCGGGCCGCCCGGATCATAAATTCATTCATTTCATCATCGATCTGAAAATCGACGGGTTCATCGCTTCCGGCATCCCAGTATTCGTGGGAGTCTCCGAGGATCACCCGGCCGTCAGCGGCCTGCTTGAAGAGGATGTGGATGCCCCATTGACGGTGGTAGGCATTGGCGTCTTCCCCGGCCTTGATCCGCGCGAACGAAGGACACTCGTGAAAACTCTCATAACGCCGGATCGTCCAGCCCGTAAGTACGGATCCATTGATCTTTAGGCTGGACTGAGCTTTGGTCAGCAGCATCTGTAGCTTCACGCTTTGCAGGCTACTCCGGCGAAAGGTCTCCGGAAAAAGGGTCTGAAAATCACTGCCGGAACAGACCAGCACCTTGGCCGCGGCAATCGGCACCCCCCGATTGTTGAGCAATACCCGATCCGCTCCCCTGTTCTCGATAGCCGTTACCAGCGTGCCCGGGAAATAGGCCAGTTCGTAACGTTCCCGCAGCCAGGCAATGATCCGATGGATCGCCTGCCTCGGATCGACCGTCAATTCCTGGGTAAAAAAGAGGCCGCCCTGCACGTAATCCGCCCGCAATCCCGGGTAACGCTCCAGGCATTCCGTCCGGCTCAACAGTTGGGACGTATAATCATTATCCCGATTGATCCCGGCCAGCTCTTCCAGCAGGGTCATTTCCTCGTCATCGGACGCGACATAAATGCTCCCGTGGGGCACCACCGTGATGTCGGTCTGCCGCTGCAGATCCCGGTAGATTTCCAGACTTCTGCGACCGTAGGCCTGCCATTTGGCATCCATGCCGGAGGGCACGATCTGCCCGAAATTCCGGACAGTCGCGCTACATGGTTGCTGATCTTTTTCCAGAATAGCCACGCGTTTACCGGCCCGCAGAGCATGGTAGGCATGGGCCACGCCCAGCATTCCTCCGCCGACAATTGCGAGATCGTAAGTGTTCATTTATCTGATTTTGCAGTAATTAACTGATTAGAATCCCAGGGTCATCCTATAGAACCAAATGAGAAAGACAGGCTGACCAGAAAGTTTGGAACGACAAATAGCAAGGCCTTCTCCCATTCTCCAAGCCTCGCCCTCTCCAAGTCTCCAAGTCTCCCACTCTCCAAGCCTCGCAGTCTCGCCCTCTCCCATTCCGTCCATTCTAAAAAAAGGTCCCGGACTTAGAGACCTACCCTTCCTTCAAACTGACCGCAATAGCCTCACCGATGGTACGCACGATGAAATCAATCTCTTCCTTACCAATGATCAGTGCCGGCCGCATCGTGATCACATTGCCTTCGTAAAGTTTGAAGGACAATCCACGTTCCAGGCAGTAACTAAGCACCCGTTGGGCAATCTCGGTGGCCCGTTCTTTCGTTTCCGGATCCTTGACCAACTCAACGCCAATCAGAAAACCCCAGCCGTCGATATGACCGATCACCGGATAGCGCTCCTGCAATTCCCGCAACGAATCCCGAAAATATTGTCCCAGTTCGGCTACCCGTTCCGCGATCCGGTCTCTTTCCAGTACATTGATTACCGCCAGGGCCGCGGCGGCGCTCAGCGGGCTTTTTTCGTGGGTAAAATGACCGATCGAACGGTGTTGGACCACATTGTGGCGATCCTGGGTCAGGATGCCCGCAAACGGCACTACGCCTCCCCCCAGCGATTTACCCAGCACCACTACATCCGGGGTCAGGTAGTGCTCGTGGGCGAAGAGTTTGCCGGTACGACCCAGCCCGCAAACGATCTCATCGAAGATCAGAAAGGCATCGTGGCTGCGACACAAGTCGGCTACCCGCTCCCAGAAATAGGCACTCGGCACGTGTGGCGCCGAAGCGATCGGCGTACCTACAATAGCCGCCAGGTCGGGATGATGTTTCAGGATCATCTCGATCTGACGGAGATAAAGTTCATCGATCTGCTCCCGGTCCTCGTCGTGATGCAGACCCCAGGGATTGCGGTAGTAGTTCGGGAATTCCACGTGAAATGCGCCGGGCACCATTGGCCCCTGCCCCAGGGTAAAATGGGGATCTCCGCCCACCGTAGCCGCCTGGTAAGTAGTGCCGTGGTAGCAATCCCAGAAGGAGATGGTTTTCCATTTTCCCGTTACCTGTTTGGCCAGAATGATCGCCATTTCGATCGCCTCGGAACCTCCGGGGCAAAACAATACCCGGTCCAGACCAGCCGGCGAAATTTCCACCAGTTTCTTCGCCAATTGAACGGCCGGCTTATTGGTATACCGGCGGGGCGTGAAAGCCAGTTGATCGTCCAGTTGCTGCTTAACAGCCGCTACAACTTCCGGATGATTGAAGCCGATGTTGTGGACGCCGTTGCCGTGCAGATCCAGATATTTCCGATCATCCAGATCGTAGATGTAAGCGCCCTCCGTGCGACTGAGCACATTCATTACCGGCGTGGAAAGGGCCTGGTGCAGGAAATATTTACGGTCTTCGGCCAGCCAGTGCTGGGTTTGTTCGCTTCGTTGCTCGCGAAAAGTACTTTGGCCGGAAAGGGTGTTGGTATCACCTTGGTGGATCAGCATATGGATTGGATTTTAGGTGAAGGGAAGGTACAAAAAGCTATTCGCCCGCGAAGGTAAAATCCTCATTTACAAGAACATTCCCGCCGCTGTTATTTATAAATTAAACAATTATTAACCAAATGTAAACCGGAAATAGACAAATCATTATATTTGCATCACTGCCGTTAGGAGTATTTTATACGGAAAAGTTTCAATTGTATAGAATATAATATTTAGCCTAAAATTCCCGGAACGCCCTGCAGTTCTCCGGGAGCCCTACCCTTCTATTCTCAAACATCGCAAAGCAGCAACCTTGAAGTGGAAAAACACGATATATTTTCCGGTTTTATATCTTATGGTGTTCCAGCTGAATGCTCAGACGCCTTTTGATTGCAACGGCCGGATCTACCGGGTGGTCGAGCAGAGGGGAGGCACCGTTCTGCAGGAACTGAATATTGATCCGGCCGGCAGGAAGCTGGATATTATGGATCTACAGTTTTACCGGGATGTACAGATCAACGGCATTGCGTATCACCCTTCCCAAAACCTGATCTACGGGGTACTGCTGGGAGAAAATTATCGCCTTTGCCGGATCGATGGCGATCACCGCTTAAGTACGCTGCGGGACCTACCGCTGCCGGAGGATATTTTGTTCGTTTCCGGGGATGTCTCTCCGGATGAACGCTATCTGGTCCTGTTGGGTTACAGCCGCGATCAATCGACCAATCTGGCCGCTCTGATCGACCTGACCGACCCGGCCTATCCCACCGAGATCATCCGTCTGACGACGACCTCGCCGGTTCAGCGCCAGGTATACTGCGCCGATATTGCCTTTCATCCCACCACCGATCAGTTATTCGGCTTCGACGATCTATCGGATCGCCTCGTAACGATCGACCTGGAAGAAAGAAAGATCGATAACACTTTCTATCCTGCTACCGACCAGCTTCGGGGGAATGTACCGAGCATATTTTTTGACGCCGAAGGGGCGCTTTTTGGCATCGGTTCCCCCGAAAACGGCTTGGTGCCGCGTCGGAATTTATACCATTTTGATGTGGTCAGCGGCGAGGTTGATCTCCGGGAAGAACGCAGCTACGAAGATAACCAGGATGCCTGTTCCTGCCCTTTCCGGCTGAAACTCCTGAACCGGGTGTCCAGCCGTTCGGCGCCCACCTGTACGGAATTGACCTTTACCTTTACGCTGATCAACCGGACCAACCGACCGCAGGAAGGCCTGACCCTGACGGATACTTTTCCCACCTACACGGAGATCGGTGAAATAGAGCCCCTCCCCTTCCCGGGAGAGGTAATCAGGGAGGAGAACCGGCCGATCCTGCACATTCGTAACATTACACTGCCGGTCGGCAATTTCAGCTTTGCCGTCAAACTGCGGATCAGGCGTGATGCGCCCCACACAACGGTCTACAATACCGCTTACCTGGACGGTATCCAGGGAACAGAAACGGCACGCCTGCCCTCGGATGATCCGGACACGCATCAGGCGAACGATCCTACCTTCTTTGCCATCCGCCCGCTGCATATTGATCCGTTACAGGAAGAACTGCTGATCTGTCCGGACAGTACGATCACCCTGCGGGCCGATCTGGCGTCTTCCGGCCTGGATTACCACTGGAGTACCGGAGCGGTGACGCCCGCCATCACAGTTGCGGATCCCGGCCTTTACCGACTCACTGTGACCTCCGGTTGCGAGCAGGCGGTCGGGGATTTTCGGGTAGCGTACGATCGGGTAAGTGTGGAACTGGGTCCGGAGCAAGATCTCGAACGGGGACAACCGCTTACCTTGCAGGCAGCCGCCCAGAGCCATTCGCCGATCATCAGTTACGAATGGACAGCCATCAGCGGAACCCCGCCGGATTGTGCGGACTGCCCCGATCCAGTGATCCGCCCGTTATCCGATACCCGGATCCACCTCCGGGTGGTCAATGAGCACGGTTGTCCGGCTTCGGATATCCTGCAGCTGCGGGTAAGGGATTTCGGACTATTTGCGCCTACGGCATTCAGCCCGAACGGTGATCAGATCAACGACGTTTTTTACCTCCAGAGCCGAGCGCCCTATAACTTTCAGTATTTTCGGATATTCGACCGTTGGGGAAGCCTGGTCTTTCAGGCCCGCGAAGGAACAACCAATAGCGTCGAGGCGAGTTGGGACGGGAGCAGCCGGGGCCGAATGATGCGGGCTGGCGTTTACATCTGGACGGCGGAGATTACAAATCTGGCCGGGCAGGTTTTACAAACCAGCGGTGAACTTAATCTGATCCGATAGGAAAGAATGCTGCCGCCTGCTTAAAGATCCGTCGGGAGGAAATGCGACTAATAATAGGGATGCGAGTCTTCCCGTTGATGTCCCCTCTTGGTTTAGATGACACAAAATCTGAGTCCCGTCAAATAATTCCGGCACAAATTCATGCCTCCCGGATGCGGATCTTGCTTAAGCAGGCTTCATGGCAGCAAGTAGTAATGGTGTCAGTAGGCCTCCCAGGCGTCTGTTTGGGTAGAAGTTAGTGTTTCAATGTGTAGTGTGTAGATCCCGTTGGTTTTGGTAAAGCTGAGGGTTGTGGATTCGGTATTGCAGAACGGACCGCCCCAGGGGCCGTAGTCCGTAGTGCAGCCGAGCCACTGGCTAAATGCAATGGTATTGCCGTTCCTTTTGATCACCAAGCGATTGGGCACTTCGAGAGCCTGTACGAAAAAATTGACCGTCGAACCTTTGGTCTTACATTCGAGATCCAGCGTGTCGGCGGGATAACTGTAATATCCCCTGCCTTCGAAATGCCCGGAGTAAGGTTGGCCGCAATTGAATAGTTTCTCTCCGACCAGGTCAAATTTATGAACGGTGAGCCGTTTAGCCTCATCCTGTATCGCCTCGGCCTTGGTGAACGAAAAGCCGGTGAAACTAAATAGCGAAGCGATCAAACCCACGGAGCAAAGTGCAATAATAGTTTTTAGGATTTGTTCCATAATGTAATTGATTTAGAATAGAATCGGATCGTATGGCGCTTTCGGTAATAGCGAACTGCTCCACACCGCCCGGGCGGCATAAAGCGATGCAATAAAACGGTAATCCGGCACAGGCCGGTTACGAACTAGTTTGGGATATACTCCTCAGGGCGGAAATTTTCGGGTATGAGTTCCGGGAAGGCCAATAACGACGGATGCCGCCAACCTTCAGTTGGTAGGTTCACACGCAGTGTTTCAGAGCCCGTAAAGACTCTGGTCTGTAGTGTAAACAAATACCTCGACTTTGCCGTCCGGAAAATAGATCCCAAACACGCTCGTAATTCGTAGAATTGTAGTTTGCTGTAAAATCAGCGCTAAAAAGGGATAGAGCAAATTCCTAAAAAGTAGCGGTTGGGTTAGAGTGGGTAATAATTAGAGAATAGTTTAAACCCCAAAAATGAGATTATGACGGAGAAATTAGATAGGTCGTTCGTTATGCAATATATGATTTATTGCTAATACATACAAGCCTTACTGCAAGCATTTTTTCCAAATCTTTTTATTTTTCTTTATCTCGGCCCAAAAAAAAGAGACCGCTTCCCGTGGGAAGCGATCTCCATAAAATCGGTTAATCATCAGTACAAATTGTACGCACTATATAAGCCAAGCGTGTTTACCGTTTGCTGGTCCGGCCGATCATTAGTTTTCCCACCATACTTTGGTGGTGATCTCGTCCGGTCCCTGGCGACCGATCGCGGTCTGCCGGTTCGCTTCGTTCAGTGCGCCTTCCTTGGAAGGATACTCAAAACGACTCGGATAGGTATTGTAGAACGCGTCCGGTCCCGGCTGAATGGTGTGCGGGAATCCGGTGCGTTTGAACTCGTTGAAGCCCTGATAATCCGTGTAGAACAGGGCGATGTATTTCTGATTGATGATGGTTTCCAGCTGATCATCGTAAGCTACTCCC
The DNA here is from genome assembly GCF_002646595.1 of Flavilitoribacter nigricans DSM 23189 = NBRC 102662. Lineage (GTDB taxonomy): Bacteria > Bacteroidota > Bacteroidia > Chitinophagales > Saprospiraceae > Flavilitoribacter > Flavilitoribacter nigricans. The sequence goes on along the minus strand of NZ_PDUD01000059.1, from coordinate 5,953 downwards.
GTCCGGTTCAGGTAATCTTCCGGCAGGTCTACGCCCCAGTAAGCGAAATTGGCCCGCACTCCATCCTCGTAGTGCATCTGGGCATCACTGCTGATCCATCCCCGCTGGGCTGCTTCCGCCAGAATGAAAGCCACTTCCGAATACACCATCAGGCGGCCTTCGTTCGTGTTGGGTTGGTAGTAGAAATAATTGATATTGAATTTGGACAGGAAAGCATCGCCGCCCTTGTATTCATAGGCCGGGCCGTCCACGATGCCATTCTGCATCCCTTCGATCCGCGGAGCGCCTTGGTTTACGGAATTGGCGGTCGGATCGGCCAGGAATGCCAGCCGTGGATCTTCAAAGTCTTCCAGTAGTCCCACCAGGGTTTCGGCGATCCGGTATTCATTGTAGGATCCCACGCGGTAAACCGACTCTTCCGTTACCGGGTGAGCATTTGGATTGGCACCCAGAAACTGCAGCGCGGCATTATCGTCATTGGACGTAAAGATCGGATAAGTTTCCGGAGCGTTGAAGATCTCGGCGATCACCGACTTCGCTTTGTCAGGCTGTACTTCGCTCAGACGCAGGGCCACCCGCAGGCGCAGTGAGTTGGCAAATTTCCGCCACTTCTCCAGATCACCGTCGTAAAGGATATCTCCCTTGATGGCCGGCAGATTGCTGCCGCTCAACAGCTCGTTGGCTGCTTTCAGGTCCGCCAGCAGTCCGTCGTAGATAGTTTCCTGACTGTCATAAGCCGGCGAGTAGATCGGGTTTTCCGATTTTGCCTGTACGGCTTCGGTGTAGGGAATATCACCCCACATATCGGTCAGGATGTGGAACATCCAGGACTGCAGAATGATGGAAACGCCTTCGTAGCTGGTATTTTCCCGCGCGACAGCGATGTCTTCCAGCACCTGGGCATCGCGGATCGCCAGATAGTAAGTATCCCAGGTACCGGACTGATCGCCCCAGTCAAAAAGATCGAAAGAAGTAAAAACAATACGGGCACCGTACTGGGCCATCAGGTTACCTTCGCTCCAGGCATCTCCTACCGCCCGGCGAATGGAGTTGCGTTCTACATTGGTTAGCAAGAGTTCCGGGTTATTGTCGAGAGACAGGGCTACGTCCGGATTGTCATTGCTCACTTGAAATTTATCGCAGGCCGTCAGTCCCAGCAGACCACACAGACCGGCGATTTTTATGATGTTCTTCATGATTATTAAATTTTGTTTTTCCAAAAACCGCTTACCACTTCATTCAATTCGATGCAACTTGTTAAAAGGTATAGAGTAGAGGGACTGACAATCGTTAAAATGAGCGATTCAGCACTATTCTCTCAGTCTCTCTACTCTCCACCATCTTCTCTTTACAATTCAAGTATCACAACTTGAATTACTTAGAATCCGACATTTACCGAGAAGCCGATACTGCGTGTGCTCGGTACCGTAGCGTTCTCCACGCCGGGGATGTAGCGACCGCCTCCGAAGGAAAGCAGTTCGGGATCTCCGTGGTTGAATTCCTTGGCCCACAGCAGCAGATTGTTCCCGATCAGGGAGATGCGCAGGCTATTCACGAAAGTATTACCCAGCACGCTTTTGGGCAGCGTATAGCTCAGGCGTGCTTCCCGCAGTTTGATGAAAGTCGCATCGTAGATCCCCTCGGATTCGTTATTCCGGCGGTAACGGTTGTTGTGGTAGGCATTGGCCGGCTTGTCTACGGTGTTTTCCGTATAGCCGATCACGTTGCCGTTATCGTCCGTTACTTCCATTACGCCGTCGCCGATCACACCGTCCGTTTTGGTCTCACCGGTAGATTCATCGATGTAGCTGATCCCGGAATCGGTGATGCCCGGATGCGCACCGCCAAATTCCGGTGCCCGCCCCCAAAGGGTTTCCACTACGTTGCCGGAAGTAGCCGCGATCAGACGGGTTCTGGACAGCAGTTCACCGCCCTGACGGCCGTCAAACAGGAAGCTCAGGCTGAAATTCTTGTAAGACAGTTCGTTCATCCAGCCCAGGGTGAAATCCGGATTGTAATTCCCCAGTTTACGCAGGGTGTTATCCTGTTGCACCAGACCGTCATTAAAGATGATCTCGCCGTAGTAAGGGCTATTCGGATCTTCAACGCGTTTCAGGCCGGTACCCCACATATCACCCAGGGAACCGCCTTCTTTCGCTACCAGCGTAATGCCGTTGCCACCATAAACGTACTGATCCACACCGTCGGGTAGTTCCAATACCTTATTCCGGTTCAGACCGAAATTGAACATGGTGTTCCAGTTGAAGCCGCTGCTCGTACGGATCGGATTCAGGCTCAGCAGTATCTCTACGCCCTGGTTCTCGATCTTACCGGCATTGATCACCCGGGAAGTTTTACCGGAAGAATGCGGCAGGTCGATGGCAAGGATCTGGTTTTTGGATACCGTATTGTAGTAAGTGGCGTCCAGACCGATACGGCCGTTGAAGAAACGCAGATCGGCGCCGACTTCCACGGAAGTCTGGATCTCGGGTTTCAGGTCAAAGTTCGGCAGGGTATTCGACGGAGAGGCCGTGGCGTTGTTCCCCCAGGGCGTGCTGCCGAAGAAGAAAGGATCGCTCAGGCGGTAGGGGTCAGTATCCGAACCTACCTGCGCCCAGCCCAAACGCAGTTTGGCGAAAGACAAGGCGCTCGAAGACGGTACGTCAAACATCTCCGTCAGCACGGCGCTTAATGAGGCCGATGGGTAGAAATAGGAATTGTTGGCCTCGGGCAGTGTGGAAGACCAGTCATTACGGGCCGTCAGGTCCAGATAGAGCATGCTCTTGTATCCCACCTGGGCAAAGGCGTACAGCGAATTGATCTGCTGTTCGGGGCGGCTGATGGACTGTACCAGCGGTCCGTCCGCATTCGTAAAGGAATATACTCCCGGAATGAGCAGTTTGTTGGCGCTGATGCCCTGGAAATGGTTTTTGCGTTGCATCTGGTTACCGCCGAAGTTGGCGCTTACAAACCAGTCGTCATTTACCTGTTTTTTATAGCTCAACAGGAAGTCAATATTCGTTTCGCGAAAGTTGACTTTATCTTCCCGGTACTGACCGTTCGGAAAACGCTGGGTGGAATACGCGCGCTTGATGAAGCGGTATTCGGAGAACATATCCGTACCGCCGCGCAGCATCAGGCTGAGGTCATCGGTGATATCGTACGTTGCCGACAAATTACCGATGATGCGGTCTTTGGACAGCGCATTGGTATTCTCGTACATGGTGAAGTACGGATTATCGTGGTAATTGTAGTTGTAGTTGAACTGCTGGAAGCCTTCCAGTCCGCGCTGCCAATAGTCCCGCAGGCTTTCGGTGCTGACGTTCTGTCCCCACCAGATGAAGAGGTACATAACCGATTCGGTACCGTAACCGTTCACCGGACGGTTGTCGGATTCCGAACGGATATAGTTGGCCTTGGCCGATACTCTGAGTCGATCGGAAAGATCGTAATCACCGGAAAAAGTCACCGTGTTCCGGCGCAGATCAGTATTGGGCAGGATACCGGTATTGTCAAAATTGGTGTACGATACGCGGAAGTTGCCGTTATCATTACTGCCGAAGAAGGAGATATTGTTGATCAGAGTGCGACCGTTTTCCATGAAATTTTTCACCGGATCACCGGGATCGTCGAATGGTGTCGGCTGGATCGCTCCGCGGCGGTTCAGATCCACCCCGCTGGAACCCAGGATGAAATCGAGACCGTGCACATCGCCGCCACGCAGGCCGTTGGCGGTTGGGGAATCGTGCTGGGCCCGCAGGGTACCGTCGAGGCGTGGGCCCCAGGATTCATCCACCCCGTCAAAAGTACCATTACCGTAACCGTCAACGAAGGCAAAATCAAAGTTCTTACCCTGACCATATTCCCGTTGGTATTCCGGACCGGCCAACATGGATTCGAAGGTCGTTTTGGAACTGACCTCCACACCGATGCCTTTGCGGTTCTTACCGGATTTGGTGGTAATGATGATGGCGCCGTTAGCAGCCCGGGAACCGTACAGGGCCGTGGCGTTGGCTCCCTTCAGTACGGAAACCGATGCGATGTCGTCCGGGTTGATCTCGGCGGCACCGTTACCGTAATCGAGGTGCATGTTATCGGCAATGCCGTTGGTGCTCGTCCGGGTATCCGTTTCGTTATTAATGGGAATACCATCGACAATAAAGAGCGGCTGGTTGTTACTGCTCAGGGAAGACATCCCGCGGATCACCACACTGGCGGATCCGGAAGCCTGACCGTTGGACACGACGTTCACACCGGCAGCCCGACCGGCCAGGGTGCTGACGAAATTCGAACCGTTGACGGCACTAACATCATCACCGCTAACCTGTTGCAGGGCGTATCCCAGGGATTTTTCGTCCCGGGTAATATTCAGGGCAGTTACTACGGCCTCATCCAGGGTAACCCCTTCGGCCAGAGCAATTGCAATTTGCGTGCGGCCGTTCAGGGCCACTTCCTGTTCGGTGAAACCTACATACGAAAAGACCAGACTGGCGTTTTCATCGGCTACCTGAATGGTAAAATTTCCGTCCAGGTCGGTGATGGTACCGCTTGAGGTACCTTTTTCGTAAACATTGACGCCGATAAGCGGCTGATTATCCGCCGCGCTGGTAACGGTTCCGTTGACCGTACGCTGGGCGAAACTTTGGATGGCTGTGAGTGAGCAAAAAGCAATACACAGGCTAACGAGGCGCAGCACGCTCGCTACTCTCCGAGTAAAATCCATGTGTGTGTTGTTTAATTAAATAATCTGTGTTGACTGTAAGTACCTAAATAAATAGGGTTTTAGGCTAAGCCGGAACAAACGCTTAGCGGTACCGGCGATACAGATCGCGGTAAATAAGTTTAACAGTGTTTTGTTTGGGATTAACTAATCAGGACGTCTAAGGATGCTTCGTTTTATTTGCATAAATCATTCCTGTGGTACCGGTCAGGAGAAGTATTACAAGCAGAAAGTTGGTATTTCCGGTTAGAAATAGGATATATCGAAATATTTCTAAGATCGCCGCAAAGTTGGCAATTGTTTATTCATTGCAGGTTACGTCAAGATTAAATGATCATTAAGTTACAGTTGTCAAAAAGCGTCATTATAGACCTATAGTAGCCTCCTCTTCCGGAACAGAAAAGGTTTTACATTATAACAAGCAACCAGCCGCGTGCAAATTGTTACACACTACAGATAAAAGATCAGGCCAAACGCGCCAATTTGTCCCGTTTAATGAAATATTTATGCGGGTCAAAATTGCTTTCGGGTGAATTTCGTCCTTTCGATCGCTGCTATTTAATCTAAGTTGCGATGTAACTTAGGTAGCGGGTATAGAGTAGCGGGTAGAGGGATTACCAATCGTTAAAATGGAGCAAAATCGCTCATTTTACCGGTTGCAGTCTCTCTACGCTCAACCATCTACTCTCTACAATTCAAGTATAGCAACTTGAATTAATTAGATCATCCGGTCGTCTTAAGTGGTATGGATCTGTTTTATAAGAAACTATCTTAAAAATAAATACTGGTTTACGAAGCGCGCATTTTTTCCCTGCACAGCGTTGCAAAAAAGATCACGTAGCTTAGGCTATGCTCACTTTTTCACGCCTTGTTCATGAAAAAAATCCGGGCTTCTCAACGGCAGCACCATTTTTAAAACAGTTTCAAAAATTTGGCTGGGAAGTTCCGCGGGTCGGTCGTTTTGATGTCGCAAAGGTAAGGCATGAAAACGTTTCGGGTGTAGCCCCAAATTTAAGTTTGGGTTAATGATTTGTAAACTCCACACACCGGCAGCGGTCCGGAGCCGGACCTGTTTCAGCAAGGAAGGTATATACCGGCAAATGGGATCAGGCAGAACATGAGTCATCGTACATTGCGATTGAACCCAAAATAGTGAAAGAATATTAGAATAAGAGTAGGAAGAGCGAGATAAGGCCGATGAGTCACCTGCTTCAAAAAGCCGTTCGGGATGTA
>NZ_PDUD01000058.1 GCF_002646595.1 Flavilitoribacter nigricans DSM 23189 = NBRC 102662 | reverse complement strand
AAATTATCAAACTCTCAACGCAAAAGATTGGAAAGGATAATTGCTAAAAATGGATTCAAAATTTATAATAAATAAAATTATGCATAACATCCACTAGTCGCTCAGCCTTCTTTGAAGCTTCGGCCGATCGTCTAGCCAACCGTTGTCGGTCATTAGGAATGAAAAATAAAAGAGGCATGTTCAAAGCAAAATTAATTGAAAACAAAAAGTACTACAGGTTAAGAAGTAAACAACTAGTTCTGATGCTCCTCCCCTCCATTCCAATTGGGTTAATTGTAAATTTCTATCAAATCCCGATTTGGGTGACAGTTCTAATGATAGGACTTTATATTGTAGCCATTATTCTAATGGCAAGAAATCAAAAACAGATTACTGCTAATCTTGGAAACAAGATTATAGAAATTGATGAAGAAGCAATAAGAATTAAATCAAAAAAAGGAGTGGAAGATGAGTTAATCAGTTTAAATGAAGTTGAAAAGATAATTTTGAAAGACGAATACTCCATGCCTCAAGGAACGATTAGAGAAGTGGGGCAAGAGTTAACTGGAAAAACAAAACAAAACTATTTGATTATTTACCAAGATAGCCGGAAAAGACAATTGGATTTTGAAGTTGATTCTTATTTTATGGTAAATCAGTTGAACAAATTGATTGAAATCTGGAAAATGAAAGGCTACAACATTGAGCGGGTAAATCAAAAATAAAAACGAAGCTACAACACATCGCTATCCGCCCAGCCTCCGCTGATCGTCTAGCGAAACGTTCAACGTAATTAGAAAAAGAGCATGTATTGGACCAAAGAGCTTTACAGCGTTAATTTAACCGAAGAAGAGTTCGAATCAAGGCTCGAAAAATTGATAGTGCTTCAAGAAAAAAATTCTTTAAAAACGCATGTTTTTACTTCAAAAAGCGGGTCTGATGAGACAGTAAGGGGAGAATTGACAAAAAATGGCTTTACGATTTGGAGAACAAACAGAACTTGGAATGGGATGCTATATCCGATCTTCAAAGGTGGTCGCTTAAAGGTCAATGGAATAAACCTACTAGAGATAAAAGTCCAATTCAATCCTTTCGCAGAAGTTTTGGTAGTCATCTTTGGGATTTTGCTTGCTTACGGGATAACGACCGAAATAGTCATCCAAGAAAACAATGAATTTAAACCTCTTTTTCTGAGAATATTGGTCGGAGTATTCTTGTTTTTTATTTTTCAATCAGTACCGCTAATTAGTTTTTATAATTTGAAAAGACTAACTATGAAAGGGATGAAAGAGTATCTTAACTTGACAAAGGTTGAATTAAAAAAGAGAAAATTACGTTGAACACCACCTATGCGATCAGCCTCCGCTTTGGCTCCGGCCGATCGCATAGCCCACCGTAGCACATTAAAAAAATGACAGAAAGCAAATTCATAGACTATTGGAATAAAGAATTTCCAGAATCGTTACCAATCAATCACGAATTGAAATGGATATATCTCGACAGATGGTTTAGAATTCATAGTTTGCCTGAGTCAAAACGATATGCGGAATCTGCGGACGAGTACAAAATCATACTTGATCGACAAAACCAATTGATAAATGACCTGATTGGAGAAGAATCAGAAATAGCAATTTCTTTCGGACTTTATACAAACGATATAACCAATGACAATTACAAAGAACTAACTGACTTTGGCAAATTTCTAAAAGTCTTAACGATTGACTTACACAAGGAAAGACCTGAAGAATATGAAGATGAAATGTACTTGGATATTTATGTCAAAACTGAAAATTGGAAAAACGGCAACAGAGATGAAATTCTCAAAGCAATTGCTGATGATGAAATAAGAGCAATGTTTGTCAGTCCTTCGAAGAAATGTGTCATAGCACCTTATGACGGTGGAGTTGATGTTATTGTTGACTCGACCGAAAAGAGAGACAGACTTAAAGCTAAATTCAGGGATTGGCTTTCTGACAGAGAAGATGGAATGTAAAAGAAAAAATTAAACGTACTACAACATCGGCTATAGCAAATACGGGCTGATTGCTTTATAATTAAGATATTACAACTAAATAAATTTACGGTAGGCGGACAAGAAAGCGGTTTCAAAATCCCGCACTTACCGTAGCCAGGGCCGTAATCATAGAATAGATGATAGGCATATTAAAAATTGGAAATTGGAAAACTGAAATTGGTAAAATTCAAATTCTACCAATTTTAGACACTCATCTTATAGAAGAAGAGCTGAGATTAATATTCGAAGTCTACAAAGAAGATGAAGATGACTTTGGAATAGATTTTACCCTCAGTCACATTAAAATGCCAAAAGAAATTCACTACCAAAATGATTATGACGGAGAATATGAGTTAAATAAATCAGAAATCGGATTTAATGTAATTTGGTACAATGAGGTTGAATATGAAATCAATGAGTTAAAATTGAGTTTCCAGGCAGATGAAAAAAGGCTAACTGGGACCGGAAGAGCAGAAAACAAAAACGGTGAATTGGACTTTAAATTTGACAGTGAATATGAAATAGAAGAATTGCAAATATGGAAGTTAGACGCTAAGACAAAAAAAGAAAGACAAACCCAAAATTTAGAAAGACTCATTGATTTACTCCAACAGTTGGGTGATGAAAAAAAATGTACTGCTTATAAAAATGCAGTGCCATTTGTTCATATTCCTGAGGAATTGATTGCACAATGGGATGGTTTACATCAACCAGAAAAGAAATATTTTGATGAGTACTATACGAAAAATGAAAAGGAGAAATTAGAAAGATTTAATGACCAAATAAACAACACATATAAATTATTTGGCAGTAATAAATATGTAAGGATAAGGATGTAAAAAATATGGCAACCCGGCGAGGTCATTATTTTTGAAGTGACCAAACTTTAAAAACATGATCTTATGCCCGAGTTGCCAGAGCATAAAGATAGTCAAGAATGGCAAGACTTACTATGGCAAACAGAACCACAAGTGCAAAGACTGCGGTCGCCAGTTTGTGCTCAACAATAATCATAATATTCCAGAAGATCAACGTAAGATGATTCAAAAAGCCCTAAATGAACGGATCAGTTTACTGGGAATATGTCGAGTATTCAACGTCAGCCTACCCTGGCTACTAAATTTTGCCGAATCGGTCTGGAACGCTGTACCGATCAATATTGGGTTGAGTGACTGGTGGCTAAAGCAGCTACGACCTAAAAAAGCACAATTGATTGTTTTACAACTAGATGAAGCCTGGTCTTTTGTCGGTTGTAAAAAACAAAAGCGATGGATCTGGGTAGTATTTGATCCGGTAAATCGCTTAGTAGTTGCCTTCCATATCGGCAATCGAGGCGAAGAAAGTGCCAAGGCTTTGTGGCGTAAAGTTCCGGCCGCCTATAAGGGCAACTGTCTTTTTGCTACCGATTATTGGGATGCCTACAAATCCATCGTTCCAGCCAAAAATCATCTAGAGGGTAAAGAGTTTACCTACATTGTTGAAGGATTTTGGACCGGAATGAGGGCTAGAGTATCCCGGCTAGTTAGAAAAAGTGTGGCTTTCTCAAAAGTAGATCGCAATCATTTTCTGGCCATCCGATATTATTTCTATCAATTTAATTTGGCCAGTTTGGGCCGATTACCAAATCAAGCGGTCATCCTTACAAGTTGATTACCGCCAATTATTTAAAAATAAATTACCTGATGTGCCTGAAATTTTCAAAGTCCAAGAATGGCATATAATAATGGATGAGGCAAATAAATTGTTAAAAGAAATAGAAACTATGTGGAACAAAGTGTAGCTGACCACACTAGCTTGTTACGCGGTCAGGGCGGCAGCTGTACAGGTCGTTAGGCACAAGCAGAAAGAAAGAAAAAATGAAAATCGTAATAGCCACAATACTGATGATAAATTCAGTTTTCCTTTTCGGACAAGAATTGGAAACTGATACCACATGGATAGAATCAGAAGCAAAATCGTTATTTTCAGAAGCGGATGAATTAACTAGCATCGTTTATTATCACTTAGAATTAGATTACCTGATCGAGAATTTAGATACGCTAACCGAAAAGGGGAAAATCAAAAAAGAAGTTTATTTAGAACAAAAAGAGGATTTGTTGAGAAGAGCACTTTTTAATTACGAGCAGATGACTTCCAAATATCCAACCTCTTCTTTATACCACAAAGCACTAAATAACCGAGGAATAATCGAGTTTGAATTTAAGATGTATGAGAGGGCGAAAAAATCGTTTTTGGAGATTTTGAATAGCGATGTTGATGGTAAAGAGGAAGTAAGAGTAGGTTTTGGGTTAATGGCTGAACCATATGCAAATTATCGAAACCGGGCAGCTGAAATGCTTTACGAAATCGAATTTGCTCAGGGGAATTACGAAGAGGCGAAAAAAATTTTAGAAGAGTCCACAAAGTATAAATACTATCATTGGTGCGGGAATGCTCACGAAGAAAAAGAATTTTGGTTAGCCTACCAAAGAAGCAAGATTGAATCAAAGCTTGGAAATTTTGAAGAAGCGAGGAAATTGATGATTCCTCATTTATTCAGTCAGAGAATTATGAAAGACCAAGAATTGGCTCAATACTGCTTGAATTTGCTTTTCCATATATACACTAAGGAAGAATTGATTGACGAATTTAAAACGGGAATCAACAATTATTATTCAAGAAAGATTAGACCTGATTCGGATTATTTAGATTACTTCATTAATTTTTTGGGTGAGGAACTGGAAGTTGATATTTACATGCCTGAAAATAGAGATGAAGAACCTAATATGATTCGGGATAAAGTTGAAAATCAATGGATTTATTATTTAATAAAATCAGAAAACTAAAAGAAGCCTGTGCCTAATCGAGTAGACGTCCCCAGCCATAGTTAACCGGGGTGCGCCTCTCACACTATCGTATTCCGACATTCCATGTACGGGACAGGCAGTACGGATCTCGTATACGGCTGTTCCCGGAACAATTCATCATTTATTGTGGACCTTTTCCTCCGAGGATTTTCCGAATTTGACTTTGAGTTTGTATTCCAGGAATGGAATGTAGCCACGTTCCCGTAGTCGGTCCTTGGTCACGGTAGTACCCATGATTGGGCTACAAGCGATGGACGCAACATAAAATGCCAAAGTCGAGCTGAATAAAAGCCAGAAAAAAGAGAGAGACAAAAAAATCCACCCTTTACCCACCAAAGGATTCCTACTTTTCAATCTACATAAGGTACAATGCCTTCAGCCTTACTTTGTAGGACTTTCCTCTACTCCGAAAACGATAGCCATGCGAACAGTACTGCTATTTCTGGTTTGCACACTATTTTTCGCCCATCAGCTGCCTGGCCAAACCCTGGAGTGGATCGATGGCTTTATAAAAAACGATCCAGCTCCGAAAAACGAAGAAGGTATAGCATTCGGCTATATACAAGTCCCCGAAGATCACGGTCGACCGGATGGAAAAAAATTCAAGCTGGCCTTCGCCGTACTCAGGGCTAAAGCAGCGGACGCCCGACCCGATCCCGTGCTTTACCTTTCCGGTGGCCCCGGTATTGGAGCGCTCCAGAATATTGCCAAATGGGAAAATCATTTTTTGCGCCGGGAGCGCGATATCATTTTGGTCGATTTCCGGGGAATCGGCTATTCCGAACCCAAATTTTGCCCGGAATTGAATGCAAACCTGTGGTTACTATTTGCCGGTAACTACGTTACTCCGGAGATAGAAAGAGCGGTAAAGGCAGGATGGTTTGAAGCATGCTTTGAACGATTGCGGGCTTTGGGATGGGATCTCCACCAATTCCGGTCGGCCGCAGTAGTACAGGATCTGGAATTACTGCGGGAGCAGTTGGGCTACGAGCAGTGGAATGTACTGAGTGTTTCCTACGGGACGCGCACGGCACAAACCTATCTGCGGGACGCCCCGGATGCGCTGAGAGCCGTGATCCTCGATTCTACTTTCCCGATGGGAGATCAGCAATACCATCCATTACGGGGCTATCTGCAGTCCTTGACTGCCTTTTTCGATGCGTGTGCAGGCAATGCAGCCTGCCGGGAGCGATTCCCTGACCTGCAATCGCGGTTCTATACCATCACGGGCAGTTTAAAAGAACAGCCGATCGCTTTGAAAGATCCCGCTTATCCCGGCGGCATGTTCCATGTCAATCTACAAGACATGCATCTCCTATTTTTTCAATTTCTGAAAAACAGCTCCAATTACCCGGCCCTACCCTATCTGATCGAAGCCATGGCCACGGGTAACACCGCAGTCTTCAACAATATGATGACCCTGGCGGCAGGACAGAATAGCCGGGTGTCCATGGCAACGGGGGTTCTGGTCAGCAAAAATGACCAATACTCTCCTCCGCCCCAGCCGACGATCTCCGAAAAAGATCCCTTGAAATATGCCCTGAACTATTTTGACGGAGAGTACGAGGTACTTGAAGGCATGGACTTCCTGGAGTTCGACAGTCTGGAAAGTCTGCCAGTACAAAGTATGGTCAATACCCTGATCCTGGCCGGCGCACTCGACCCGGCTACCCCGGCGATGTACGGGGCATCCGTACACGAGCGACTGGAAAACAGCCAATTCCTCCACTTTCCCGGCATAGGCCATGGCGTATCCCGGGCGGGGGAATGCATCCCCCAATTACTGCTGCAGTTCCTCCAATCGCCGGAGCGGGCGCTGGAGACCAGCTGTCGGGATCAGATAGCGGCCAGGTCTATTCCCTTTATCGGCAACCTCTACGAAAATGTAAAGGTCGGTACCCTTATCCGGCAGGCCGCTATAGAGAAGCGAGTCCAGGTATTGTTGCCGATCGGATTGGTGGTCCTTTGCTGGATCGCCTCCCTATTCCAATGGTGGCGGGAGAGAAAAGCTACTCCCATTAGTCTCAAGCGTTATCAACTGAGTCAGCGGGTAGCTACTACTTTAGGAGTAGTCCTGATAGCGGGCACCGGATGGTTGATCTACCAGACCAGTTCGCTCAGTCAACTCCTGGTCCTATTAGGCCTGGTGGGCGGTGCCCAGTATTTTTACTACCTCTCCTATTTGTTTTTGTTGACTCTAATCTTAAGCCTATTCTACCTGATCAAGAGTTGGAAATACCAGCAAAGCATGCTTACGAAGGCTTTTTCGATCATTTTCATATCGTCTTTAGGAGCCTTTGGGAGCATATTGATCGTGTACGATCTATTCCCAAAGTAAAGTTTGCTTTTCAAAGGAGGAGAAGTGAACTATTCCAACAATAGATCCACTTTGATCTTCCGGATCACCGGATTAAGGATCACCGGGTATTACTTCGGAGCTGATCCAGACAAACGGCTCCGACCAACCTTTGTTAAAAAATAATGATCTAATAATAAAGACGGCCTCCCGGCTTTAAAAAAGAGTTCCTATTTCGCGCTAACTGAAACCTGAATACCTATGAAGCCCTTGCTCTCTGTGATCTGCTGGCTGATCCCACTGGTGCTCTACGCACAAGCCAGCTATACCATCAGCGGCTACGTGGAAGATGCCGAATCCGGTGAAAAGCTGATCGCCGCCAACGTATACGACGAAAAAAGCGGTCAGGGCGTAGTGACCAACACCTACGGATTTTTCAGTCTCACCCTGCCGGCCGACAGTATCACGCTCACCGTTTCCTACATTGGCTATTCCTCCAGGACCATTCCCGTACAGCTGACGGCCAACCGGGAGCTGATCGTAGCACTCTCCCCGAGCGTTTCGCTGGAAGTCGTGGAAGTAAGCTCCGACCGGTTCGAGAAGATCGAAGAGAGCAGTCAGATGAGCCGCATTGAAGTGCCCGTAGAGCAGATCAAGCGGATTCCCGCCCTGCTGGGAGAAGTTGACATACTAAAGACCCTACAATTGTTGCCGGGCGTACAGTCAGGTGGGGAAGGTCAGACCGGTTTGTACGTACGCGGTGGTAGTCCGGACCAGAACCTGATCCTGCTGGACGGCGTACCCATTTACAACGCCAGTCATTTGCTGGGCATTTTCTCCGTCTTCAACGCCGACGCCATCCGCAACGTTACCCTGACCAAAGGCGGCTTTCCAGCGAGGTACGGGGGCCGGCTTTCTTCCGTACTGGAGATCAATATGAAAGAAGGCAACCTGCAGGAGTTCCACGGTGAAGGCTCCATTGGCCTGATCACCTCCAAACTCACGCTGGAAGCTCCCATCGTCAAAGGGAAGACATCCTTTTTGATCTCCGGTAGACGGACCTACGCCGACCTCATCTTTTCGCCCATTATCAAGGCCACAGCCGCCGAAGACCAGGAGGTCAGTCTCCGACTGTTCTTTTACGATCTGAACGCCAAGGTACAGCATAAGATCAACAACAAGCACCGCTTATTCGCCTCTACCTATCTGGGCTCCGACGTATTTAGCAATGACATAGAAGACGAGCTCAACCGCATTACCGGCGGCATTGACTGGGGCAATCTCGTTTCCTCCCTACGCTGGAATTATCAGATCACCCCCAAGCTGTTTGCCAATACGACCCTGACTTACAGCAATTACGAGATCGATATCCTGGCCGGCTACGAATACCTCGATGACGAAGAGCCCGAGCGTTTCGCCGCCAAGTATTTTTCCGGCATTGAAGACGTTGGCACCCGGGTAGACCTGGACTACATTCCCTCGCCCCGTCACTACATTCGTATGGGGGCAAGCGCTACCGCCCACCGCTACCGCCCGGGAGCCTTATCGTTCAAGGCCGACTTTGCCGACGAGTTCAATCTCGATACCCTGATCGGTTCAAAAACGGCCTATTCCACCGAATACTCGGCCTACGTGGAAGACGATCTGCAGCTCGGTGCGCTGAAAGCCAATATTGGTCTGCACGCCTCCGCCTTCAAAGTAGACCGGCAGTGGTACAGCTCCATTCAGCCGCGGCTAAGCCTGCGTTACTTACTGCACGATCATCTTTCCCTCAAAGCATCCTTCAGCACCATGACCCAGTACATCAACCTGTTGACCAGCGAAAGTTTCAGTCTACCCACCGATCTGTGGGTGCCCAGCACCGCCCGAATTCGCCCCCAACAAGCCTGGCAGGCGGCCCTGGGAGCGGCCCGCACCCTGCAGGATAAATTTGAAGTGAGTGTAGAAGCTTACTACAAAAAAATGTCGAATGTACTATCCTACAAAGAAGGTGCTTCCTTTTTATTCGGCTACGACTCCGACTGGCAGGATAAGGTAACCCAGGGGCAGGGAGAGGCTTACGGCTTAGAATTCTTCTTTCAGAAGAAAAAAGGTCGCACTACCGGCTGGTTGGGCTACACCCTGAGCTGGAACCACCGGCAATTTGACGACATCAACAGCGGGCAGTCCTACCCTTTCCGGTACGACCGCCGGCACGACATTTCTTTGGTCGTCAACCACGATCTCTCCGACAAAGTAAAGTTTTCCGCCGCCTGGGTATACGGCACGGGCAATGCCATTTCCCTGAACACCTTCCGCTATCCCCGTCAGGCCAACAAATTCACTTTTGACGGACGGACCTCTGTCTGGTTTCGAGAAATAGAAGCCGGTACCGGAAAAAATGCCTTCCGGATGACCGATTACCACCGGCTCGATCTCAGTGTAGCCTTTCACAAACAAAAGCGACACTGGGAGAGAACCTGGACCATAGGTCTGTACAATGCCTATTATCACCGCAACCCCTATTTTGTGGTGGTCACCGAAGACAGCGGATCCGATCCCTTATCCGAGCTTGAGCGGCGCAAATTCCAGGAGATCAGCATATTGCCCATTATACCTTCCGTATCCTACGGCTTTAAATTTTAAAATACCCTCAGATGAAAAACCGAATCATCCTCTGGTGCTTAATCCTGGTCATCATCAGTCAGTATAGCTGTAAAGACTTCTCACAGATCGTAGAGATCGACATTCCCGAGCACGAGCCCAAACTAGCCACGCTACTGACCGCTACCAGTCTGGACAGCGCGTTGAACGTACTGGTGAGCAATAGTCTGGGCATTCTGGAAAGTCGGGACACCCAGCCCATTAAAGACGCCCGGGTAAGCCTGTTGCGCAACGGCCATCCAATTGCCGAGGGTATATACCGGGAAGGCACCTATTACTACGAGCTGTTCACCAACGCTCCTTTAGGTACCGCTGCAGCCACCTACCGGCTGGAAATGTCCGCTCCGGACTTCCCCCCTATTTACGCCGAGCAGAAAATGCCCGCAGCCGTACCCATACTTTCCGCCCGGATTGAACTGGACGGCACGATAGATGCGGAAGGACGCCGGGCGGACGAAGTGATCCTTGAATTTCAGGACCCCGCAGGCAGCACCGACTACTACGCGGTGGCTATGCAAGGCCTGCGGCGACTGAGTGCAGAAGAAGACAGTTTATATACGGCCGGCACCGTTGCGCTCCATTCCAATGATCCTTCCTATGGATTTGTCCGCAATTTCCCCTACAATCTGATTTTTTCCGATGCCGCTTTCGATGGTCAAAAGGTTCGGATCAGTGTCTATTCTTACGATCATCTGGGGGAGTTTTCCGGGCAGTTGAGACTCTATCATCTCAGTCGGGACGTCTACCTCTATCACCGTTCGCTCGATCTGTACGAAGAAGCTATAGACAACCCTTTTGCCGAGCCGGTGAATGTGCATCGCAATATTGAAAACGGCTATGGGTTGTTTGGTGTATCGTCGGTGAGTGAGGTGGTATTAGAGGAGTGAGGAATCAAAACTATAGATAGAAGATTTGGAAAATATGTAAGGAAGCGCTATCCAAATTTAAAGTGAAGTAAACCGTATATAAGATGAGGCTCTATTTTCTGATAATTTTTATAAAAAAAAATTATCTTTCGCTAACATAAGAATATTTGAAGAAGATATATTAGATCATTTCAAGGACACAATTTCTACTTACAGTAAGGCGTAATCTATACCATAAACAGCGTACAAGTCATTTAATGATTATTTATGAATAAAGCTCTTATGATGAAAAAGAACCATCTAATCCGCCTTAATTTGGTACAAAAACCAAGGACAAAACAAGAAATTGCTCTTATTCTCCAAATTAGTTATTCTACTCTTTCTAGGAGAATTAACAAAGCTGGAGTTCCTCGCCATCCACGCTTACTTTTACCAAAGGAACAAGAGTCCCTACTAGAATTATTTGGATTTAATGTCAACTGGGTAAATCCAGAAAATATCATGCAGTAGTTATTATTCTACTACACAGAATTTTTTCTGGTAAAGCGGTCCAATGCCATGGATTGACCGTACATGAACGAAATTGAACAACAATGAATTACATATTTTATTTATTTTAAATAAAATAAACATATACTTGTAATTCACCGTTTTTAATTTCTTTAAAAAAAAATTTTATGAAAAACTTCTTGAAAGGTTTAGCCTTACTCCTGGTTTTCGCCATGGCTTTGACCCTTAACCACCAAATGGACGTAACCGAAGCTCACGCCAGAATGTGTGATTCTATTGCCGGGGAAGGTTATTATTCAACCGGTGAGCACGAACTGAATGGTTCATGCTACAATGCCTGTGTAGGTATTCAGCCGAATTGTTATATCAGTTGTGATTACAACTATTGGTGCTCTGGTTGCCCTTCTGGCTGCTCGTGATCATCCCGGGTTTAAAGACTTTGAATGATTATTGCTCCTACGAAGACTAGTCAATCTAATCTTCAAAATTGAGTGCATGTTATTGAAAAAAGTAGAGACTCAGGAGTGAATTAAGTTATCTCCTGCAAAAGTTTCTATTACCTGAAACTTAGTCTCTACTTTTTCAAAGAAAGATTTTACACTAACGTTCAAACAGCGTTAGTACGAAAGCAATTTGAGAACACTATACTCAGCACAAAATGCTATGGGGGCTTTCCCAAACCATTCGTAGCATAAAGTTCAAGCATTGGTCTTAACAAAAGAGTTAATAAATATGATTCGACTCCCTAACTTTATTCTTCTGATCGTATTGATCAGCATTTTGGCTTGCCAGTCCGACTCAGCAGTTCCTCAAGGACTTTCTTCTCCAGTCAGAATTGAGATCGATATTCGAGACACTACATCGTATTTTGTACCTAAAACGCACCATTTCATTAAGCTTGAGTCCAACGAAAGTTCATTAATTGAAAATATTCGATTCGTAAAAAAGGAGAACGATCGCATCTGGATCTTGGATGATAAGAGAAGTGCAATCCTAACTTTTGACCATGAGGGGAAATTTCTTTTTCGCATAGAAAGTTTGGGGAAAGGCCCCGGAGAATATTTATATCTTGATGATTTTGATGTTTACGAAGACAAGATCTATTTGCTATCTGGATATCAACGAAAGTTGTTGATCTTCAATGAAGATGGTAACTTCATTTCAGAGCGGTCCATTCCGGAAGAAGGTGATTTCAAAGCAATTGAGGTAATCAATCCGAATAAATTTATTATGACCGGAGGGAATCATAAGGAAGCTGGATATGATCTAATATACATTACAGACAGCACTTTTACAACCTTAAATAGTGGAGTCCCCGCCAATGAATATGGCGTACAGACTGCTTTAAAATCTAATGGAGTTTCTACAGCAGTCGATGGGAAAACTTATTATTTCACTTATGGTGCCGGTCCAATTTATGCAATCGACTTGGTTAGTAATGAAATAAGTCCTGCTTTTGTGCCTGACTTTGGAAAACTAACTTTTACCGAAAACGAAGTGCAAAATCGCACAGGTATGGAGGTAGGGCAACTTTATTTCGAGAGTAAGAAAGTAAGGAATAATCTCTTTTACGAGTTGGATGATTCTTACGTTATGCACTGCTATTTTTACCCATTTCAACCACGGAGTAGTATAGTTGTCATCAACAAGCAGAACCAGCATGAGATTCAGCACAACTCCCTCGGGCTCTTGGTCAATGATTTCCTGTTCCAAGTAGAAAAGCCATTTTCAAAAATAGACCACGAGTTCCTGGTGTATCCTGTAGAATCAACTGATGCTACACTGGCTGATCTTGCATCCTATAAGCAAGGATTGCCATTCGGTAAATCAAATAATATCCAGGATTTTACCCAGAGCCCATCGGACAATCCTACTCTATTGTTTTTTTCTCCATGATTGTTGTTTTTCATCTAGTATTATTTTGGGCGTGTGCTTTGTAATGATGGAGCTGCAAACACCATTATTGGGTTTGTAAACTGGCTGCTTTCCGACTCTTACCTTTCCCGAATAGGGTAGATAAAGGCCCCAAAATTAGCTTTGCTTAAACAAAAACAGACTAGTTTCATCCCGAAGAACAGACTACAACCATACACTAAGTAATCATTTTTTTAGAACACATCGCAATCTTAAGATTGCGTGATAAGCCATTGACAAATGAAAAAATGGGATACAATTTGGCTCGTTGCCTTTATTGTTTTGGGCTTTGTCTCAATACGCAGTGTATTACAGCACCGCAATGTGCAGAAGGCTTTCATACATAACGCTGATCAACTCGAAGAGACAAGAAATGTTTTGGCAGAAATGCAAAAATACTACGAGGGGCTAGCCATCAATCGAACCCGGCTAGAAGGAATAAAGGTTGATGATATACTGTTGTACGATTCCAGTATGATCTCGGTTGATCGAATTAGAGATGGAAAACTCTATTTCTATTATCGAGAGCAAAACTGCGATGATTGTGTGATGAATGCTCAGAATCATATCAACTCCTTACCTGAAGATTATCTAAAGCTGGTAAATGTCATTTATGAAACGGATAATCCAAGAAAATACCTTATCAGTACTTCTGGCTTTGAAAGCCCAAAATACTACACCAATGCAGGCGGAAGGTTTGGTCTGGCCGCTAATGAAGCATTCTTTTTTCAAGTAGACCGCAATGGTGATATCAGTGAAGCATTCTATCCGTCCCGTTTTAACCCAGAATTGTTAGGTCGATATCTTCGAGTTCTCTTTTCCGAAAAGCAAATTGCAAATGCCGGGCCTAATGCGGTATCTTTATAATTCTTCGAAACAGAGATTTATCCGAAGCGGATGAAAATAGGATGGCGGAAGCTTTTCCCTTGATGCTTTTTTCCGGTATAAGTCCAAATGTCCTGCTATCTATTGATTCAGAACGATTGTCACCCAAGACGAAATACAAGTCTGTTGAGTTGTTATTGTTTATTTTTCCATTTTTCTGTTTTTCAGAAATTACAATCGGACCGAAGTTATCTCGCGTCCAATTGGGGTGTAGCGTGCCCGGCCAGCCCTTTGCACCAGGATCGCCAGCATCTATTGAAGGGTGGATCGAATCGCATTCTGCAAGTTCTTGAAAGGTACTAGCCTCAACCGGAGTCAAATTTAATAGAAAGCACTGTCGTTTTTTATCCCAGATTTTCCTTTGATTCTGTAATTCTTGAAAGAGTTTTGATTCCACGCGGCAAAATAGCCTGAAGAAACTTTTACCAGTCTCTGGCATCTGTAGTTTTGATCCATTTACAAATACGGTACCGTCTATCATTTGTAAAGTGTCTCCAGGCAGTCCAATTAACCGTTTCACCAGTAACTCATTCTGTCTTACCGGGTCATCGAAAATGATGATATCCATCCTTTGAATGTTATCGTAGCCAGTGAGCCTGCGGTAAAAAGATCGAGAGTAAAGCGTTGGATTCGTTGCTGTGTTTTTATGGGCATAAGAATCAGGTTGAAGAGCTTGCAGCCAGGGTACATCGGAGATTCCATTAGGTAGCACAGGCCCATACGCTAATTTATTCACGACTATGTAATCGCCCGTCTGCACAGTGTTTTCCATAGAAGCTGTAGGTACACGGCAAATTTCGAAGACAAACATCCGCAGTAAAATGGCAACCATGAATACGTTCAATACCATTAGAATTTGTCGGAATATTTTCAGCCACTTCTGGCTTGCAATTTTTTTTAAATAGACGTAAAATATCCCATGAATTGATAAATAAATAATAAAACCAATCGATAACCACCAAAGTCCAAAGCAGGATGGAAGAAGTGACACAGCGGAGATAAGAACAAGTTTTCCTTTATTAGGCATTTTCGTAGCGTATTTTTTCTATTCAATTTCACTTTTCCTGTATTTCTGCCAAAGGCCGGTCGTGGACAAAATCGTACATACAGAGTCGGCGAATCTGGTAATATCGTTCGATTATATCCAATAGTGCACCATAATAGTCCAGGACGGCCTCTTCACGTTGCTTAGCCGCCAGGCTAATATCAGTGAAGGATGCATTCCCGGCCAGGAACTGAAGTCGGGTAATATTTAGAATTTCAACAGCCGTCCTGCTATTCTCTTCTTGTATTTTCAAAGATTGTTTTAGGAGCGTAAAATCTGTAGCGAGGTCGAATGCTTCTCTACTAAGATCAATGCGTTCTTGTTGTTGTCTCAATTTTTCTTGCTCAAAACCTTCGGTTGCGATCTTCTTTTCCAAGCTATATTTTTTGTATCCGGTAAGCGGCATTCTGACTCTAGCCCGAAAGATTTCCCGATCCAGTAGCGGATCAAAAAGATTGCCTACTGTAGGAGCGGAGCTATTAAGACCTAAGGAAATTTGTAGATCTAAAGTAATATCCTGATTTTTTTGAGCTTTGGCCAGAGTCGCATTAGCCTCAGCTGTTCTTCGTTGAAAATTAGCAGTATAAAAGTCATTCCTCACGACGTACTCCATGGCGTCCGCTACAGAGATAGTGATTTCCTGCAGAGGGCTGGGTTTTTCCAATTTAAGCATATAGTTCTCCCTAGGTAATCCGATAAAGTCGGATAACGCTAACTGAGCTTGGCGCCAAGCTAAGACCATCCGGTTATAGTGAAGGTTATTATTTTTTTGGTTGAGTGAAAGCCGCAGTAACTCCGATTGACTACCCTGGCCAATAGCAAAAAGTCGCTCTTTGATGATCATCAAAGAATCTGTTTCACGCATCTCATTTGAGGCCAGTTGAACTCTCTCCTGAGCCATAAAACAGTTTCTAAAAAGAATTACTGCATTTAGAATAATATCCTCTCGGGTACGAGCATAACGTTCCTGAAATTCTGCATACAACAATGCCAAACGCTCCTTTCGCCATTTTAACTCGTTAAAAGAAAAAAGAGGTTGGGTATAGGTAATAGATACCGGATTGAAAAAATAAGTGCGTTGGTAATCAAATTGGTCGGTTTCAAATACATCGAGGCGCTCGAGATGAGAGCCCAGAGCAAGGGTACCAGCAGTCTTTTCCAACTGGATATTGAGTTCCACCCCAATGCCATTATACATGCTGGATTGATTAACAAAGGCATCAGATCCATCGGGCAAAGGTCTTGCTTCTATTGAGCGATTTAGGTTAGGAAGAGTAGCATTCAAAAACAATTGAGGGCGAAAGGCCATCCTGGAGTGTTCAAAGGCGAACTGTTGTTCGATGGTTTCCGATCTGGCTATTTTCAGATCTATTGCCTGTTCTATCGCCTGCGTAAGGACCCTTTCCAGGTCTAAGTACAAAGTATCCTGGGCTAAAAGGTAAAAGTTTGATGAGGCAATAAAAAAGATCAAAAGTGAGAGAGATTTCATGAGTAGCGCTTTGTAATTGGTTAGAGATGGTCAAATTTTTGAGGCATTTCGATCCACAGATACTCTGATGTCTTTTACTCATCTAATCCTCTGGAGGAAATGCTTTTTTCGAGAGTACTATATCATACAACAGCGGTACCATAAATAGACTTGCCAAAGTGCCTATAATCATTCCTCCGATAAGACCTATGGCCAATGGACGCTGTAACATACTTCCCAAGTCATTTCCAAAAAGAAAAGGGAGCGAAGCCAAGATGGTAGTTAGTGAAGTCATAGTAATAGCATTTATTCTTTTGAGTCCTCCCATATGAATAGCGCTTTTGCTATCCATACCCTGCCGTCGCAAACGATTTATAGTATCTATTTTCACGATGGAATCATTAATAACCACGCCCACAGTGACGATCATTCCGGTCAAAGACATGATATTAATCGATTGCTCAAAGATCCAGAGTAATACAATAGATCCTGCTAAGCCTAATGGAATTTCGGAAAGGACAACTAATGGTTGCAGAAAGGATTCAAACTGGGCCGTCAATAAAAAGTAAAGCAACAATATGCTGAACCCTAAGATAATAGTCAGCTCCCTACGCAGTCCTTGGTTATACTGTTTGTTACTGTAGACTTCAAGTTCAACTCCCGGATATTGATGCGTTAATTCCATTATTTTCTTTTCCACCTGCTCAGGAAAGTCGGTTACAAGCTCCAAGGGCAGGTAGGGGCCTTTTCGAGAAGCAAAATACTTTTGCGGAGAACGTGTTTTTCTGATTCGAATGAGATGGCGCAAAGGTATAGGCAAGCCATTCTGATTCAGGATAGTAGCAGTACTGTTGATCTCATCTATAGAATAGTCTTCGCTTTTTATGACTACTGGTAAAGAATACTGAAAACTTCGGATTTCTGTTAACTGGTAATAATTAAGCAGCCTTGAAAGCTCAGCGCGTAATATCTCGTAATTTACCTGATATTGAATTAGCTTTTCTGGTATAGGTTCAATCAGGTAAGACGGACTATAAAGCATCCCCTTTGCATCATTTACACCAGGTAAGGATTTAATGTTGTTGAATAATCCCTGATAGACATCAGATTGATCCAAATCCTCTACTCCGGGAAAGTAGCATCGTACGGAAAACCCGGTATGGGAAGAAGGAAATAACAGCTCAAAAGCTGTCCTTTCCGCGCTGAAAGTAATAGAAGCTGTTTCATAACGATCTGCCAACTCGCGAGCTAATAAATTTTGGATATCTGATGCTGCTCCATCCGGGGGGAGTTCGATATAAAGCGAGGCACTGTTTAGGCTTCCCTGATACGTCGTATTCAGCAAGAACTGACTTATCCCCAAGTGTGCTTGCCAGTATATATCCAGAGAATCGAATAGGGTTGTTATGCGCTGAGCCGCAACCGCCGGCTGTAAACCGGCGCCCCATTCAATTTCTGCTTCAAATGCTCGTTCGGGTAAAGTAGGAAATCTGGTTTTAGCCAACCCTTGAAATATTATAGCCGATAAGGACAAAAAAAGAACAATGATTACAAAGCTCAATTTTTTATGTTTAAATATGATGCGGAATCCCCGATCATATCCATTGAGTAACATTCGCGACAACGCACTATTTTGTTGAGGAAATGTAATATTCTGGTTTTGCATCAATACATAATACAAAACCGGAAGAAGAATAATCGACACTAAATAAGAGATCAGTAGGCTAATACTTATGGCCAATGCCTGGTCCAAAAAAAGGGCTCCGGTAATCCCGCTTAAGAATATCAATGGAAAAAATATGCTACAAGTAGTTAGCATCGAAGTTAGCAGCGGACGGATCATCTCGTTGGTTCCCTGTACACAGGCTTGAGCTAATGATTGCTCCTGATTCCAACTAAGGCTAATATTGTCCAAGACGATGATACCATTGTCAATCATCAAGCCGAGGCCAAGCAGTAAGCCAGATAGTGATATCATATTTATTGACATGTCTCCGAGCCTGAAAAATAAAAAGGAAAGCAAGAGACTAACCGGGACGACTATACCAATGAGGGTCGGAATCTGCCACCTGGGATAAAATAAAAAGACGATGCCTACTGCTAATACGCAGGCGAGCATCAGGCTACTGGTCAAATTCCATAATGTTGCCTGGAGTAGAGTTGTCTGATCCCGACTAATTCTAAGTTGGAACCTCGACTCCTCCTGCATGATTTGCTCCTGAATGGTCTGTAACCTCTGCTTCAAAGTTTTAAGTGAAGCATTGGGAGATTTTACTACCGCCAAACTGATGGCCCGACGGCCATTTTCGTAAAAGGCGCTGACACTGGTCTGATCTTCTAAGGAGACCTCAGCCACATCATCTATCTTAAATAAGCGATCACCTACCTGGAAGGTTGTGTTCCTTATATCGGCGATCTGAGTTATAGGTTTACCGATCCGCACCTGATATTGATATGCCCTTTCTTTTATGGTAATTGACCCCAGTACAAGGTTATTGGATTCGATAGCTGCCTGCAAGTCCAATTGATTAATTCCAAGGCTAGCCATAACTTCAGGGTACGACTGGATTACCAGATGTTGGTCCGTTAAACCATGCATGTCCAAAAAAGCGATCTCAGGGAGTTGTTCCAAACGGGGACGAAGTACTTTTCTGGCATATTCTGACAACTCAGCTAGCGATCCAGGTTCTTTGCCGGAGTGATAAGCCAGAGAAAGATAAAAAACCGGGAGATCGGTAGCCCGGGTCTTAACCGCTCTAGGTCTGCTGACGGTTGGAGGAAGATCATTCATACTTAGATCGATCAGTTCATTTAGCTCAATAAAGACCTTATCCATATTTAAACCGTAATCAAATCGAAGCCTGATCTCTCCTGATCCCCAACTGGCAGTAGAAGACATGTCTTCCAGGCCGGAGATCGACAGCAAGCCGCTACGTAGAGTAGACAGCACCTGTTGTTCCACTCCAGCCGGGCTTTCATTGGGAACATCGACAAGAATAATTACTTCCGGTATAGCAATATCTGGTAATAAGGAAATTTTCAATTGTCGCAAAGCCAAAATTGCCAGTAAAAGTACTCCCAGAAATAATGCAATAACACTAACCGGGCGGTTTACGAGGAAGCGGATCATAGGCTACTTTTGATTTTGGAGTGCCGCTGAATTTTTGAACTGAAAAACAAAGGCAAGAGCAAGCAAATACCAAAAAGAGAAAAAATAAGCCCTCCAATTGTACAAATTGCTAAAGCGTACCAAAAAGCCTCGTCTCTGTCGAACAATACAAATGGTAAAAGGCCAAGAATGGTAGATACTGCTGTGAGAATTATCGGTATAATCTTGAGGTTAAAAGCTTTAATGTAGGCCCTAGTAGAACCATCCACACTGTTATGTTTTTTTATATTATTGTAGTCGTTAATAATAAATATCGCAGCATTAACGCTTAGTCCTGCAACCAGCAGAAAGGAAGTAAAGCCTCCAAGGTCAAAATTAAAGTCTAGCCAATAGCTTGTTAAAAATATTCCGATAAAGGCAGGAGGGATTGATATGAGCGGAATAAATGCCTGCCGTACCGAATTAAAGAGTATAGCCGAAACAAAAAAGATCATTAACAATGCTCCACCGATCACAAGAGCCAGCTGTTGGTAGTTGTTATTCCACCAATTAGCTGGATTACTATCCTGGAGATAATATCCAGGAGGTAATTTACCCGAAAGGTCATCCAACATGAGCAGCTTAACTAATTCTTCTTGCCGTTTATGCCCAATGAAATCATACTCAATAAAAAGTTGGTATTGCTGATTAATTCGACTAACGCCTAGATTACCTGATCTCTTTTGTAAGTTGGAGAAAATATGCTGTTTGAAATACCGGACACTATCTAGGAAGCGGGGTGCATTTAGCACCTCCCACAGTTGAGTTTTTTGGGGCTCTCGACTTTCCAGTCTAATCGGAATACTTACATGTTGTCCCTGCACATAACCAACTGCTCCCGTTTCCATGTCCGTTTCAAACCATGAGCGACCTAACTTCTTAACTGTTAGGGCGTTTATCATGGGGAACATTTTTTTATTGAAAACTACCTCGTAATATGCGTTCCGCGGGGTATAATCGTTTTTTCGATCATTTATGAACACTTCCTGGATACGCATATTTTCCAGGAGCTCTTCTCTTACCATTTCCGCGATTTGCCAAAGTTGGTTATAATTATAACCCAACAGGCGCAAATGTGTGGAAAGTCTACGATCCTTTAGTTCGTTATTGAATCCCGGGCCGACACCAAAAATTGCGAGATCACCCGCACCGGTACGAATAGCTTTTGTTTCCAGCATTCTTTGTAACTGATAAGGGAAAGCACCTTCTACGTAATTAGGTTTGAAAAAGATTTCTATGGACGCATCGGTAGAATTACCTATTGTTGAATGGAACTTCTCTATTCCCTCGAATTGAATCAAAAAACGCTCAAAATCCCTTATCAGCTCATCCATTTGTTCTAACGTTCCGCCAAATGGTAGCTTTGCACGAACAAAGAGAATAGTTTCTTTCTCTTCTATAGGCATCATCTTAAATCTTTCCCCAGCTTGGAAGAACAATCTCAAAGCGCCCCCAAAGTAGAGGGAAAGATTCGGATGAATTTTCTTACCATAATACCCATCCATTACTTTGTTATAGAGTGCTGGAATGTTTCCCTGAGCTTCCCAACGTACGGGCAATAAAAATAGTGGCACCCCAAAACTTAACACCATGATGACCATTGGAAGCCAACGATATCTGGAGATCCAAACGATATACCTTTCTAAAAGCCCATTCCACCTTACAATCCTTCTTAGATTTTTGATTGAATAAGGGAAAACCAGGCGGGATCTTATAATAGCAGGAATAAAAAACAGTGCCACCAGCAAGGAGACACCAATATTGATAAAAAATACCCAGGCAAAATCAGTCAAATGTTCCCTATATTCAGGAGAAATGAAAAATACTATAGACAGAGCCCCCACGGTTGTTAAGGTAGCAGCTAGTAAAGCCAAAAATATACGCTCTCCCTTTTGATTATAGAGGTGATCTGTAGCGATGATTAGGTTATCTAAAACAATTCCCAGAGATAAAGTCAAGCCGGCCAACGAATATAGATGCAACTCCAATCCAACTAGATGATAGAGCAAAACAGCCACTAATAGTGTCACTGTAAATCCCGCCCAAACCGGCATCCATATCTTCGATTTACGGTAAATGATGACCATGCATATCAGCAGAATAAATAATGCAAATGCTATTCTTTTCAGAATGGTCGCCAATTGTTTTTGTAAGAAATTACTTCGATCCGTTGATAATATCAGTTCCACCTGCCCTGCCAGTGCCTTCTCAGCGATAGTCATTTTTTGTTTTACCTTTCGGGCCAATTCGATCTGGTTACCCTGAGCAGCCGAATGGATGACAAGATTTACACTGTTTTCCCCGTTAATTCTATACTGATAGTTACTTTTTTGCGGACGTAAATGAATCTCTCCCAAGTCCTTAAGCAGCACTACCCTTCCATTTGAAAGACGGAACTTTAGCTGTTTTAGTTGTTCTATATAGTTAAGCGGATCCCCTCTAACCCCTACTCTAATTGCAATCAACTGATGACTTTCCGGGTCGGTAGTCATGCCAAGATCAAAGCTTGAATTCCAACTTTGAATATTTTGCCTGATAATATCATAATCGAGATCATAGATACTCAGCAGGTTATCTTCCAACTCGATCACTATTTCATTGCTTAACAGTCCAGAGATACTCACATTTCGAATATCCTCGATTCCTGCTAATTCCTGTGTGATTTTCCGATCAATAATCGACTTTAGTAATTCTGGTGGTAAATCACTTATTAGATTATAAACTAACAGAACCGGATCTGAATTATATTGGCTTAAGTACGAAATACGAGGATAGGTTACTGCGTCAGGAAAGGTTGCTTGAAGCTGGCGGACAGTAGTAGCAATTTGCAATCGCATATCCTCCATACTAACGGATCGATCGAACACCACCGACACTTGCCCAGCTCCATTGCGAGAATAAGATTCAAGCTCTATTATGTTTTCCAGACGGCTGAACGCGCTTTCTAAAACTGACGTAACTTCTCTTTCCACCAATTCTGAGCTAGCTCCTCTATAGTTGAAAGAAACAGATAGACTTTGAGTAATAGGAGAAGGATAAAGTTTGAGTTTTAATTGGCAAATCAGTAATAGCCCTGTCAGTGAGGCAAGAACGAATAAAATACGCATTTGAAAAGGAGCATACCTCATTGGATGTCAGCTGAAATTTTAGCTTTTCAGAAAAATAAAACGGTCACACGGTTTCTATTAAGATGGAAAGAAGCTGTATTCCTTATGAAAATTACTCCACTGCCAACGGCAGTTCCGGCAATAATCCAGTAGAAATAGAATCCAGAGATACGGATTCCAGATTAGCCAGATCAAATGTATTACTGATGATGATTGTATCGCCGGTATTTAGTTCAGATTCACCGATTGCATATTCAGTAGTATTTTCGTGGGCTATTTGTACATAATTCCAATGAGCTTTACCATTCTTGTAGAGAAAGGCAGCCAGTTTCCCCTGGCGGTCCACAACCGCTGTTTTAGGTATGATGAAAAAGTTTGGCAGATTTTGTGCTAACTGAATCCTTATTTTCATACCATTCAAAAGACCGCGGAATGATCCATTTAGTTCCGCCCTAACCCGGATCATTCCATTTGCGTCCACTTTGGGATTTATACTCTTTACTACCCCGTTTATTTTTCGTTCAGGATCAGATAGAGGAAATGCCGTAATACTACTTCCGATCTTGGCAGATGCCAGTTCTGTTTCCAGAATAGGAAATTGTACTTCCAACTTATGGTCATCGATAATGGTACAAAGCTTGCCGAAATTGGTAGTAGGATTACCGGCCTGAGCTTCAAGGTCTGCTACGACGCCGGATAATGGTGCACGAATGCTCATTCTGCTAAGTTGGTGTTCAGCCATCTGCAGTTGGAGCTTCAGGTTAGGAAGATTACTTTCAATTTGAATATTCCTCCATAGTTTCTGGTCAATGGTAAGACTATCTTCAAGTTTATACCCTAGAGACAGCATTTTTGCCTCGAGTTGTATACGAGCTTTTAGAATCTGTTGTTGGAGTAGATCCCTTTCATTCTGAAATTTGAAGCTATCTAATTGGGCTAGCAGGCTGCCACGTTTAACCCTTTGACCAGTTTGGATCAAAATCTTTTCAATTATTCCATCCACTGGAAATACTACTTCCGATTGGGCAACAGCCTTCACGATACCTTGACTGATTATCTCTTTTTTGAATATCCCCTTTGTAAGGATCATTCCCGATACAGGAGTAGGTTGTTCGGTTGTAGCGGTTATTGATTGGATTGGATTTACTGCTTCGTCTGTGCTACTACTTTTTTTACAAGCGTAAAAGAATAGCAGCGGTAGCATTGAAAGCAAGAATCTACAGATCTTACTTGAATTTTCTTTTAACATCATCGAGAGGAACATTTGGTTCAGCGGATACAGAGTTAGAGGAGCTATCAGTTATTGCTTTCGAGTAAATTTATTTAACAGAACATTTTAAATATACAGTTTTTACAGTGATTAAATAAATCTTATAAATAAATTATTATTCTTGACCAGGAATATACGGCAGTTCAGCTATTCCAACATGAATGGAATGTCTTTTCCCCCACTATAATGTTTCTCTATTTCACGGATGACCGCTTTGACACGTTCTATCTATCAAGTAGACAGCCCCAGCCGGCGATCTCCGAAAAAGATCCCTTGAAATATGCCTTGAACTATTTTGACGGGGAGTACGAGATACTCGCAAGCATGGACTTCCTGGAGTTCGACAGTCTGGAAAGTCAGCCAGTACACAGCACCGTCAATACCCTGATCCTGGCCGGCGCGCTCGACCCGGCCACCCCGTCGATGTACGGGGCATCCGTACACGAGCGACTGGGAAACAGCCAATTCTTCCACTTTCCCGGCATAGGCCATGGCGTATCCCGGGCGGGGGAACGCATCCCCGAATTACTGCTGCAGTTCCTCCAATCGCCGGAGGGGGCGCTGGAGACCAGCTGTCGGGATCAGATAGCGGCCAGAGCTATTCCCTTTATCGGCAACCTCTACGAAAATGTAAAGGTCGGCATCCTTATCCGGCAGGCCGCTATAGAGAATCGAGTCCGGGTATTGTTGCCAATCGGATTGCTGGTCCTTTGCTGGATCGCCTCCCTATTCCAATGGTGGCGGAGGAGAAAAGCTACCCCCATTAGCCTCAAGCGTTATCAACTGAGTCAGCGGGTAGCTTCCACCTTAGGAGTAGTCCTGATAGCGGGCACCGGATGGTTAATCTACCAAACCAGTTCGCTCAGTCAACTCCTGGTCCTGTTAGGCCTGGTGGGAGGTGCCCAGTATTTTTACTACCTCTCCTATTTATTTTTGTTGATTCTAATCTTAAGTCTATTCTACCTGATCAAGAGTTGGAAATACCAGCAAAGCATGCTTACGAAGGCTTTTTCGATCATTTTCATATCGTCTTTAGGAGCCTTTGGGAGCATATTGCTCGTGTTCGATCTTTTTCCCAATTGAGTGCTCCAATTTGGGAAACTTTAGCAGGATAGCTGTTGAGATCCCCCTCAACACCTTCTCAACAGTCACCCAACAATAGTAATTGGTGAAGCAGACCTCATTGGATGAAGAGAATAACCAAGCAAAATTTTGAATTGGTGTATAGCCATCATTACAACGGTCTGGTTCCTAAGCATCCTTTTACCGTGACGGTAAACGTATACCGTAATATTGAAAACGGCTATGGGCTGTTTGGTGTATCGTCGGTGAGTGAGGTGGTATTAGAGGAGTGAGGAACCGGGATCTGAGCGGCAGCCTGGAAACTATGTAGATAAAGACTATAAAGATCATCAATAAATGGAGCCTTGTGAAGTTTCCAGGTGCTGAGATATCGATGTGGACAGCAGATTCATTGAATTCACAATCAGCTCATTAAATTTTAGTTGGACACTGTAATGCCCCCACATGAAAGTTTATTCTCCTTCACTTTCTTTTTCCTCTATTTCGCGGATGATCGATTCGACGCGTTCTATGGGCATATCGGCAAGTTCGGCGATCTCCTCTATGGGAAAGCCCTTTGCCCAAGCCCGGGTGACGACCTTGCGTTCCTTTTGCTCGATACCTTGCTCAATGCCCCTTTCTAAACCTTGTTCGATGCCTTGTTCGATGCCTTGTTCGAAACCTTGTTCTTTAGCGTCATTGATTATAGCCTCTCTGATACCCATAGTTGTCCTTGATTTTGTAATCTGTTGAATTTCCTTTTCAAATTTATGCAAAAAATCGCTTTTTTCAAATGGTAGGTAGGCTCCAATAAAGTCCAATAGATGGCGGATCTTCTTCCGCGCCACACCCTGCTGGAACAAATAACGAACTAGCGCTAATTTGATCTGAAATCGATTCAGATCGGTACCGCGGCGTAATTCCAATTCCCGACGAGCCACTTCCAGCACCCAGCCAAAAAGTTCATTGGAACGGTGTAGTTCTTCGTGAGGATAATCCATCAGGATAAAAGTCCGGAAGCGGTACAAGATTTCTGTACCAAAGAAACTGGATCTATATTCAGAAAAATGAAACCGGCGGTCGGTATCGGTATAAAGTACCAAAGCGGTAACCGGCCGCTGATAGCGGTCCTGAATACGGTAAGCATATTCAAACATCCGTCGAGGAAAATTTGGATCAGAATACCCCTGGACTTCTACGTGTACCAAAAACCAGGATTCCTGTCCATCCAGTAGCCAGGCTTTAAAGAGTTTATCGGCACGTCGTGCCGGCGAAGCAGAAGCAGGAACAAGTTGTTCCAATTCCTTATCCAGGAAAACGAATCCTTTAGATAAGTCGAACTGTTCCAGGTATTCGGCAAAGAAGAAACGGACGAATTCCTCGGCCAGATCTTCGATGATACCTTTCCACAAAGTATCCTTTCTAATCATGGAGCGCGTTGTTTGTCGGAAACTAAACAACTTCAGGATTAAAACAAAATATTTCGTAAATAAATTGTTATGTTTCAATTATACCAGACCATAAAGAACGATCGGGAAAGGATTTCCGCTTACCGAGCTGATTGCTCGCTCAACTACCGATGGGATTTCGAAACCCAAGGAGGCCAGGTGGTGGTTACTAGAATCATTAGAGTATGATTCGATGTGGACCGTCAGCCGCATATCCCCCACACACTGCGCACAGGGGCAGGCTATGAGGATTTCACCAGGGATCACCTAAAACGGATAAACGCTGTAGCCCGGAGAAGGTAGGCAACACAGATGCTCAGTCGTGCGATAAAATAGAAAGTACTATACTTCAAAGAAACTTCGTCATCAACTCCACCTAAAACAACAACTTCTCGACCTGGATCACCCAATCAAAAGCAGGAAAGTAAAACTGTTCACCGGCTCGTAAAATCTGCCTGTGAGTATATTTTCCGGATATCGGTTGCTCGTAGATCTCCATACAAGACTCCGGAATGTTAAATATCCAGACCATGGGGATCTTGGCGGTAGCATAGGCAGGCAATTTAATTTCCCGATCATACTCTAGGGACGAGTCAGCCACTTCGATCAGCAGGATCACCGCTTCCGCTCCGGGGTGCTTATCCCGGTAGAAGTCATCCTGCCACGATAACACGCTCAGGTCCGGTTCGGGTTCAGAGTGGTGATCGAGGATAATAGGGCTTTGCACCCGCACGATCGCTTTCTCATAGAGATGGTGGGCCAGGTAATTATTTATCCGATCCACCAGAGCAGCATGTTGATTTCCAATTGGACTCATTTCCAGGATCTCGCCATTGATCAATTCCACATGCTCATCCTCCGTAAGAATACCGGCTACAAACATCTGCTGGTACTCTTCGACATCTAACAATCGCTTTTTTACAGAAACAGTCATATTGAAAACCTTTGCTTCTCTAAAATTAGCACTTTTACGGCAACCAATCTCCGAATGGTTAAAAATACGGCCGTAAAAAACTTTTGGCAGGATCGATTCCCTCGGTGGAATTAGATAGTAAGTAAATGAATGAGAACAGCACAGTGCCAATCTTCCAAAGGCACTGTGCTAATTACAAATTCGCGATCACGCCGCCTTACTGTTTTCCTCATTTTCCCAGGGCGGCTGTGCATCAGCATCCGTTATTTCCGGAGTGCCCGTATCAATTTGCTCCGGTTCCGGCAGCTGCACATTTTTCCAGGCGTGGTACTGCGCATCCCCGTTGAAGATATCCTGCAGGTAGATCGGCGGCAGGCTTTCCGCCACCAGGGCCAGTTGCTCGCGATCAGCCGCCGACAGCGTTTCGAAACCAAAGGAAGCCACGTAGTAGTTACCGAAATCATTAGAGCGCGGTTCGGGGTGGACCGTCAGTCGGATATCCGTGAGGCCGGCATCCTCGTAGTAAAGATCGCCGAGAATGAGTTGCAGCTGATCGACGCTGTAGCCGTGGAAAAGCAGGGAGCACAGGTGACCGGCCTGATTGATAAAGAAAAGTTCTGCCCACTTGCGGCGGGAGTAACCGAGGATCTCGTCGGTGAAGATGCGGTGCGCCAGAGGGATCAGGGTGAAGGCCTGTCCTTTGGGAGTGATGTCGGCCTCTCCGTTGAAGTTGAGTTTTCCGTTTTTGGCGTCAAAGCGATACTTGCGCGGAAAGCCGGGCAGGTATTTGATCTCGGGGAGATCGATCAGGTTTTTGACGTCGGTTAGGGGTTGAAGGGTTTGATTTTTCATAGAGCACGTTTTTGGACCAGGATTTGCCGGATTTTAGGATGGCCGGGATGGGCTGTTTACTCCAAAAATCGGCAAAATCTGGTGTGGTTAAAAATGAATTAGGATATGGATTGGTCAGACGCTGCAATAGCGCTTTGCCCGACCGGTTTGGCAATATTGTTGTGCATCAGGTAGGAGTAGATGCACCAGCCGTTGATGGCCCGGGAGTGCTTGCGTTCCCGCCAAATGGCGCGTTGGATCTCCTGCTCGGTGGCTTCGTAGCCCCGGCACTGGAGGAAATATCTGGCTTCTTCTTTGATGGTTCTTTTTTTCATGGTTGGGTGGTTGGGTGGTTTGATGGTTTGATTGTTTGATTGTTGGATGGCTGGATGGTTTGATGGTTTGATGGTTTTATGGCTGGATGGTGGGCGAAAGGTTAAAAGGGTAGAAAGGATAAATCGATGTTTTCGCGGATCTCCGGCTCGGGAAGATTGGAACGAAAGAACAGGATGTGGTCGCTGATGTGGTAGAGGTCGGTGCAGCCGGCGATCTCTGTGGGGAAAGTAGAGGTGGTTTTGTGTGAACGGGGACTACTACCTTTCTGCCCTACCCTTGCGGCTCCATTCTGGGTGGACCTCTCCCCCGAGGGGAGAACAGCGACCCAGAAATTTTGGGGTAAGCGGTACAGGTCAAAGTGGGGGGCCAGTTCCAGTGCTTCCAGGATAGCTTTTTGCCGGGTTTCGGCGGCATCTTCTTTCGCGCCCCGGGCTTCGCGACGCTCCCAGTCCTGGGCGGCAAGTTGAGGGATCCGGCTGTCTTGATCAGCCTTGGTGGTGGGGGTAAATGTTTTCATCAGAGTGAACTTTAAGTGCTTAAATATTATACTACAATATACAACTTTAACGACTGATATTCAATTATTTACACTCTTTTTTACCATAAAAAATTGATTTATTTTTAGATTAAAAAAATTAGTTTTAACTATCATTTTTTCGTATATTCAGTAATGCGAAAGAGTACTAGAACCGGGAGTAACCTCCCAGAAAATGGTTGAATGGTTTGATGGCTTTATGGTTGGTACTGTTTCAGCCATTAAGTCATAAAACAATCGAACCATCAAACCATCGCGCCCTGATAAAAAGAACCTCACACTATCTTTAAGTATGAAACTATTGATCACCGGTAGCCGGGCCGTCGCGGAGAATGAAGCTAATTTTACGCGGCTCGCTGATGAGATAAAAAGTAGATATCCGAACGTATCAGCATTGTTGCACGGCGGCGCCCGCGGAGCGGATCAACTGGCGGCTCGCTTTGCCCAGATAAACGGGCTGGCGGTACAAGTAATCCGGCCGGACTATAGAAACTACCCCGAAAAACTGGCGCCTCTACTGCGCAACACCGAGCTGGTCGCTCTGGCGGATGCGGTGATCGCTTTCTACGGCCCCAAAGGCAAGGTCGGTGGCACCTATGACACGGTGAAAAAGGCGCTGGCGAAGAACCTGCCGGTGACGGAATTGTTTGCGGATGGGTCCGTTCGGCATACGCCGGCGGGGTTGAGGTTGTTTTGAGGATGGACGGTCGAAGGTTGATGGTCGAAGGTCGAAGGCGGACGGCTGATGGTAGACGGTGGTGGTGGACCAACCTGGGTGCCCTTTATAAAGGCCGCAAGACGGTGCATTTGGATGGTAGACGGTTGATGGTGGACGGAACTTACGATAAATAGCTACTGCAAGGAAAGATGCTCCAACCATATGGTTCGGTATCAGACTTGACCTCATACGGGATGATCTTTACGCGGTGCGCAAGATCATGTGCACCAACCCGGTACGCCCACCTGCGCGCAAAGCCGCCAAACGCGAAGGCACTGCATATAAAAGGCGGAACCGGAGGACTGCGCAATCCTGTACATAGAGGGTAGTAGGATCTGGTCACACTCCTACCCTATTTTGGGTAGTCACTTTTGCGCAGCCCGGAGTGGAGCCTATCTTGCAGGGACGAGGGTTTGGGCGGTGGGGGTGCTGGGGGGATTGAAGGTAATATGGCAAAGAGGCCATGGTGAATTTCCTGGAAGGGATTAAACATTACAAAATAGAATTGCGAAGACTGCCGACGTTAAATCTTCGTATTGTGGAAGGTATTCCTTTTACACGCAAACCAATTCCTGAAATGCAGGACTTAAGTATAGATTATTTATAGTCAAATAATAATTAAAATCAATGACGTAACATATAGATTCTTAATTCGTTAAAATATTAATAAATAGCTACTTAAACAAACCCTGGAACACAATGTATCTAAGCCCTAACGCCATGCAGGATTGTATTTCATTAAATGCAATTATCCTTGACATTTGTATCGATGCCATTGAAAAGGTTCAAGAGGAAGTCGAAATCAACTGTCCACAAATTCAGATAGTAGGTACTGCTACAAACTTAAAGGAAGGTCTGGGTTTAATTCGTCAAGAGCTTCCCCAAATTGTTTTTTCAGAAATCACATTGCCCGGATTGAATAGTTTAATAGGTGCTGGAGGAACTTTTTTCCCATCTTGTCATACTATATTGATGTCTTCTTGTCCTGACAGAGCTTTGGATGCCAATAAATATCAGGCTGCTGGTTTTCTCATTAAACCTTTAAAAAAAGTAGAACTAATAACTGCAGTTCGCTATGCGGAAATTAGGATAATAGCCAATAACCACAGGAAGTCTGAAATTATAGCAACCAATAATAAACAGATAATTCCTCCCGGAGAATTGATCGGAGTACCCACTGTAGAAGGCTTTGAGTTCATACACATCAACCAATTGATTCGACTGGAGGGCATGCAGAAATATACCCAGATCATTACCAGGCAACGTTCGGATCTTATCAGTACAAATAATATCGGAGAATTTTGTAAGCTACTACATCCATTTCACTTCTTTAGTCCGCACAAATCACATTTGATCAACCTGGTGCATGTTAAAAAGTATTACAAGGATGGTACGATCCAAATGTCCGATGGATCTCTGGTTCCGGTTGCCAAGCGCAGAAAGACCGAATTCCTGAATACGATGCTGCTTTTACGATAAAACCGGTTTTGGACCGATAATTCCCTCAATCTTCCCGTTAATCGGTTTTCCCTTGTTTTAGGATTCCATTTTCCGCAAA
The DNA here is from genome assembly GCF_002646595.1 of Flavilitoribacter nigricans DSM 23189 = NBRC 102662. GTDB lineage: Bacteria > Bacteroidota > Bacteroidia > Chitinophagales > Saprospiraceae > Flavilitoribacter > Flavilitoribacter nigricans. The sequence continues at coordinate 26,241 of NZ_PDUD01000058.1, read as the reverse complement.
TTATTCTTTGAATAGCATTTCAATGCTTTGAAAACCGCATTGTCCGCTGCAGTTTCCGTATGAACAGCCTCAGATCATATCCTGAGGCATAGTTAACAATTCATGAAGATAGAGCGAATTCATATTTCCTCCGAAGGCACTGGGGAGTATGGACCAATCGAAGCATTTATTTCAGATGTAGTTGTGGTCTTTGACGATCAGGTCAAGTATGCAGCATCCTTCCTTTCTTATGGAAAGATCAAGATGCTGATCCGGGAAAACCGCCTGGCGGGAAAATGCTTGTCAGGTAAGTATTTCTGGATGAAAAATATGGTGCTCATTGACCGGTGTAAACGTGAGGATATTGAATTAGTGATCCAGGACCTACTGGATGAGGGAGACTTCAAAGCAGTTTTCAGGAAATTGTAAATTATTTATGGAGATGATTATTGGCATGGCTCTGACATTAATGGCGAATCAATTGAAAAACTACCTGATCGTGCAGGATGCCAGTTGGGATAGTACATTTCATGTATTACTGGAAGATGCCAATAAGATTGCTACGGATAACACCGGCAACTATTCGAACCACATATTCCTGAGCCTGATCCGCATTGAAGAAGAAAGGACCTTAAAGAATAGTGGATCTTACCGGGCTACCGGTTTAAATGGGAAAACGATCTATAAGAATCCGGAACTCTACCTGAATCTTTACCTGCTGGTATGTGCCAATTTCGTGGATTACGCCAATGCCCTGAATAACCTTTCCGAAAGTCTGGCTTTCTTCCAGGCCAAAGATTCTTTTACCGCCGCTAATACACCTGATCCGATTTTTGACGGTATGGAGCCGGAAGAGAAGGCCGGGTTTCAACTCAATCTGGAATTGCATTCCCTCAGCTATGAGCAAACCAACTATCTGTGGTCAACTTTTGGTGGAAAACAGCTACCCCATTTTGTGTTAAAGGCAAGATTGGTGACTATCCGGCCTAGATTGATTCATTATCAGGGTCCACTGGTCTCCGCGCTGCAATCCCAAGAAACAATAAGCTAATTGGTATGGCCTTTTCGAGCATATATAAAACTCTATTTGAAGTTCGCGTGATCCACTCCTACTACCTGGAGGATCCAGTAGCTTACTGGTCGTTGACCTCTCTCGAAGAGCGAAACCGGGAGCTGGAGCGCCTGGGCTATAATATTTCTCGCGATCTGCAATTTCTTCCGGCAGGCGGATCGACACAGGTACTACGGGATCAGCGTATGCGATTTTTTCCGTCAGCCTACGGATTTAAAGTAGCCGTGGAAACCCAGGAAAAAAAGGTAGGTATGAATAAGCGATACCTTCCGGTGATTCCGATCGATGAGTCCTTCCGGTTGTATTTCAGGATCAGGATCAGGAATCCTTATTTTAACAATATCTCCAATGTAAGATTGACACCCAATATTCGGGGAAATCACTTATTCAGTAATCTGACCGACGCATTATCTTATCCCTCCCTCCATCCGGCCATCTCGGGTCACAATCAAGAAAGAGCATACGAAATGGGGGAGTTGTCTGTAGATGGAGCAGATCTATACCAGGCTTTTCAGCACACCGAAGTCGCCCCTCCCGCCGCAAATATCTGGGAGCCCGTCACCGATTTTCACTATCTGAACTCCTCCGGTCGCTATTTGGTCCCGGCGCAGTTCCACTATTTACCAAGACCCGTTTCAGCCCATCAACCGGTGACTTTTTTAAAGGCCGTTTTGGAAGACCCTATCGGCACCCAAGTAGCTACTACAGAAATATCAAACCCTGATGGATTACGTCAGATCAACCTAAATTTTGATGATGTAACACCTGGCGATTACACCCTAAAAATAAGTAATTCCAGTACACAACTGGACCAGTATACAATTACTATCTCTTCGGATGCTTACCATTTGTCGGATTGGGCGATGATCGAGATCGGGCACCGCAATAGCCTGGGCGATTTCCGATTGCTGGAAACACCAGACGGCTATTTGAAATTCAACGGATCGAATCTGGATACGCCGGTTTTCGAGGTTAGGATCGGCAGTCGGCTGACAAATTGGGAATACATCCCCTTTGAAGATCAAATTCTCACTCCTCACAGCGATAATTCTTCTTCGATCACCACAGTAGGTAGTAGGTTATTTACCAAATCCCCACGGGGATTGAGTCACTTCCCGCAGCCGATCGCTTTTAAGGAAGACGGTACAAACGATCAGATATACCTTCCAAATCCGGGAAAGCCATACGTTCAGGCCTCCGATCCGGAACAATATATTTCAATCATTCAATTACCTGAATTAAATATTTAATGTCATGCCAAGCACTTATAGGACACCAGGTGTCTATGTAGAAGAGATAGCGAAATTTCCGCCTTCTATCGCTCCGGTAGCGACGGCGATTCCCGCCTTCATCAGTTATACTCAAAAAGCTACTAGGATCAATGCCGGTGATTTACATCTCGTACCGACGCCGGTGTCTTCGATGCTTGAGTACGACAAGTTCTTCGGTGGTGCACCTAACCGCCTGATCAATGCCATTCACCTGGATGCCAACAATGCTTTTGAAAAGGCGGACATAAGTTCCAACTATCATTCGTATGATTCACTGCGTTCCTACTTTCAGAACGGAGGGGGGCGCTGCTATATCATCTCTATCGGTAAGTATGAAGACAATCAGAATAAACGAGTTGATTATTTGGCCGGACTAGCCGCTTTGCGAAAGAAAGATGAACCTACCCTGATCGTATTGCCAGATGCAGTAGGAATATCTCCGGGTACCGATCTGTACGAAGTGCAAAGCCAGGCATTGCTACAATGTGGAGAATTAAAGGACCGCTTTTGCATTCTTGATTGTCGGGAGCGTTCCAGCGACCCATCGTTTGACTGGATCGCGGGCCATGCTGAATTTCGGGATATGATAGGCATGTCCAATCTTAAATATGGAGCGGCCTACACCCCACATTTACTAGTCAATGTGGATATCCCGGTGACCTACGACCTGATCAAGGACAAGATATTCCGCGGAGGAGTGCAGCTTACCCTGCCTAACCTTACCAACGATGGCAACATCTTGACCAACGTCCTACCGGGACTCAGTGCATTATCCGAGGATCGCGCCGACTACTTTTCACCCGGGCTGAACAGTTTGAAAGGGTCGGAACTTTCGGTCGAGCTTGCATTCAGGGTGCTGGTAGATACTTTCAAAACAACCAATGATGATGCGAATTTTGCGGCGATCATCGGAAAAATGTATCAAATTCTGGAGGTAGTGGATACCTGGGCCGCTAATGTAACCTTCACCAGCCTGAAAAACGATATCCTGAATTTAATCGATGCCGGACAACCCTTATACGAGGCGCTCGATCTATTGGTCAAATATGAGAAAGGCGCGGAAAGTGAGCTCCAGAACGAGCCTGCCGGAACTTACACTTATTATACCAATCCCCCCACCATTACCACCACACAATGGGGCAATATCGACATCAGTATTATCCCGCCAGAACCGACGATATACTCTGGAGGCAGTGATGATGAGGAGCGTAGAACAAAAGCATTACCCTACCTGGAACAACTATTCGTACAGATAACGGCCGGTCTAAATACCATCTTGCAATACGCGGCAGCTTACGAAAAAGAGCTTAATCATACTCTCTATAATGACCATGTAGTGTATAAAAATTTGGTAGACAGCCTGCGGGAGCAGCTTTACCAACAGCCGCCCAGTGGTGCAGTAGCCGGGATCTACGCCCGGGTCGATAATGAGCGGGGCGTCTGGAAATCTCCCGCCAATGTTAGCATGCTCGGCGTCAAAGGCCTTACGGAAGTGATAGATCTTCCCATTCAGGACGGGCTGAATGTCGATCCGCTGGCCGGCAAGTCCATCAATGCGATCCGTGCTTTCACCGGTAAAGGCATTCTGGTTTGGGGCGGTCGCACGCTGGCCGGCAATGACAACGAATGGCGTTATATCTCTGTGCGCCGATTCTTCAATATGGCCGAGGAATCGATCAAAAAGGCTACAGAGAGTTTCGTCTTTGAACCCAACGACGCCAATACCTGGGTAAGGGTACGGGCCATGATCGAGAACTTCTTAATTCTTCAATGGCGCGCTGGAGCATTGGCCGGGTCTAAACCTGAACAGGCCTTTTACGTCCACGTCGGTATCCCACATACAATGACCGCGCAGGATGTCCTGGAGGGGCGAATGATCGTGGAGATCGGGATGGCCGTAGTCCGGCCGGCGGAATTCATCATATTGCGGTTCTCACATAAAATGCAGGAGTCCTGATCATCGTATTAGAGTGCTTTTGCAACTTCATTTCTTAAACACATTTAAATAAAAATAATCATGCCGAATTATCCATTAACGAATTTCCACTTTCGGGTAGACTGGGGTGGTTCCAATGCCGGTTTTCAGGAGGTCTCCGGCCTGGGGAGTGGAAGTTATGAGGAAGTCAAATATCGCGACGGGATAAGTCCGGAGAGCAATGACCTCAAGTTCCCCGGTCGGAAAACTTTTACGGACATCAACCTGAAGCGGGGTACGTTCCAGGGCGATAATGAATTTTATGAATGGTGGAACCAGAATGATCCCGGAGAACCGGCGCAAAGGGATATTGTGATCAGCTTGCTAAATAAGGATCACGAGCCGGTAGTGGTCTGGAAGGTCCTGGGTGCGTGGGTAAAGGAAATAAAATCCACAACCTTGAATGCAGACTCCAATGAGGTCGCCGTGGAAGAAATGGTTATCGCCCATCAAGGCTGTGAAATTCAAAACGATTAAGAATGCCGCCACTCCCACCACTTGGCTTTCAGTTCTCCGTTCGGTTTGAGGGTATCACAGATTCGGATGTGGATACCCGCTTCCAAAAGGTACAGGGCCTGGAAGGCAGGGTAACACTGAGAGCCTACCGGGAAGGTGGGCAGAACCGGTCCACCTATCACCTTCCCGAATCTGTGGAGCATGCTCCGCTGGTACTCAGCCGGGGGGCAAGCGTCGATTCAAAAGTTACCCGATGGTGCCTCAATGCCATCGAAGACTTTGAGTTTGTTCCGGTCAATATCATGATCACCCTGCTGAATAATCGGCAGCAGCCGCTACTTTGTTGGTACGTGATCAATGCCATTCCACAACAATTGAAATTTGGAGAATTGGACGCGGGAAGCAGCCAGGTTTTCATTGAGACTATTACCCTGGAGTACGAACATTTTAAGACCATACTGGAGCCGCAACGCCGTCGGCAGTGATCGATCGATTGCGATGAGTGGTCATACGTTCTTGATCTTAATGGATTTCCACTTAAGATTATCCCCCGGCAAGCCATACTTAAACTAAATGTAAGAATATGCCAATCCAAATCAAGGAATTATTAGTGCGTACCATAGTGGCGCCAAAACCAGAGCCAGAAAAAAAGAAGCGTAATGCCGGGAGGCTGGCAATACCGGATAAGCAAGCTCTCATAACCGAATGCGTAGAACAGGTCATTAAACAACTTAATTATCAGCAGGAGAGATGACTTTCGAAAGCCCGAATATCGGAAAACTGGAAAAACTCAAGATTATTGCCATCGATGACAGCACCGGGCAGATCAAGCTGTTAAGAGGTTGTGTAATGGTCAATCCAGCTAGCTTTAAGGAAAGCTATGAGTGGCATTACAATAAGGACCAGGCTTCCGGTACTACCGGATCAGATCCCAAATTTATCAAAAAGATCGATGATGAATTCAGTATTCCGGTCTTCTTCGACAGCACCGGTACGATGCCGCCGACGATCTTACCATTCGATATCAGCGAACCGATAAACAACCTGACCGAGTTGCTTCCTTTCGATGTCGAGATCAACCCGAACACTATTATTCCGGCGGCTGCACAATTACAATTGTTTCTGGCCGTAACCGGAAATTTCATTGGGAAAATTCACCGGCCCTTCAAGGTGGCTGTTTATTGGGGAGCCTACTTTCGCATCGGTTTTTTAAAATCGCTGGATGTTGACTATACCCTCTTCAGTCCCAGTGGAGCCGCTAAACGTATCGAAGGCACCGCTACTTTTATCAGCGCGGAAGATACGATTAAGGAACTGGCTAAGAGCATGATCAGCTCCCCGGATCTTTCCCATCACCGCGTAGTCAAAGAAGGAGATACCCTATTGCTGCTTTGCGAAGAGATCTACGGCGATGCCTCCCTACATCAGGAGGTAGCCCGGCATAACGGATTGACCAGCTTCAGAACGCTCCGGGTGGGCAGTAAGCTGGCTTTTCCTCCAATTGAGAAATAATGGTTAAAGGCAAAAGACATATCCCGTCAAAAGGCCGCCAGAACCTGGTGACTTTTTCTATTCTCATCAACGGTGAACGGGTGAGTCGTACTCAACATATACTGAAACTGGCGGTACATAAGGCCGTGAACCGGATTGCAACGGCCATACTACAGATCAGGGACGGAGCTGTAGCCGACCAGGATTTTGCATGGAGTAGTAGTGAATTATTTGTGCCGGGCCATGAGATAACTATCCGGGCCGGTTACCGAAATCAGGAAGAAGTGCTATTTCAGGGCATCATTGTACGGCACGCCGTACGCCTTTGGCGAACTGGCCAAACGGTACTCGATATCACGGCCAAAGATAAGGCTGCCCAGATGATCATGGGGCGCAGAAACACCATTTTTGAAAATATGCGGGATAGCGAAGCATTTGAGGAGATCGCCGGGCGCTACGAGCTGGGCATTGAGACCGAGCTGTCCAATACGGTACACGAGCAATTAGTGCAATACCAGTCTTCGGACTGGGACTTTCTGGTATGCCGGGCAGAAGCCGGCGGTATGGTGGTGATCAATTCCGATAACCGCCTGGTGATCAAACGGCCGGTCATGGCCGAAGAACCCGTGCTTAGTTTGGTGTACGGTGCTACTATTTTTGAAACCGAAGGAGTAATCGATGTTCGCGAACAATTCGGTGAGGTGTACGCCAATTCCTGGGATCCAGCCACCCAGAAGCCTCTGGCTATCGGAGCTGAGCAGCAACCAGTCATCGAGGCTGGTAATTTACCGTATTCTGATCTAGCAGAAAAGCTAGGCTCTAACGACTGGCAACTTTATCACAGCGGGGTTCTGGACGAACCGGAACTGCAGTCCTGGGCGGAGGGCGTACAACAGCGAAGCCGCCTGGCTAAGATCCGGGGACAGGTCTGCTGTCAGGGAACGGTGGATGTTTTACCGGGCGATACCGTTGAGTTGCGCGGACTGGGAGACCGGATGAACGGTTTGGCCTACGTATCGGGAGTACAGCACAAACTTGGGGACGGTAACTGGCTTACCTATCTGACCCTCGGCCTGGAAAACACCACACATCATGCCCTCAAAAAAGACGTATCAGCTCCGGCGGCTGCCGGACTGTTACCCAGCGTATCCGGGTTGCATACCGGCATCGTCACTCAACTGGCCGGCGATCCAGCCGGAGAAGATCGCATTCAGATCCGCCTGCCCATGATCAGCAACGGGGAGAACGGTATGTGGGCCCGACTGGCTACCCTGGACGCAGGGAAGGATCGGGGAACATTTTTTCTGCCGGAGATCGGCGATGAAGTCCTGGTCAGCTTTCTCAATGATGACCCCCGGCAGCCGGTCATTCTCGGGATGTTGCACAGTAGTGCTAAACCAGCTCCCCTAGCTGCCTCGGATGACAATCACGTGAAAGGATTCATTTCCCGTTCAGGTATTCGGTTGCTGTTCAACGATGAGGATACAACACTCCAGCTGGATACGCCGCAGGGAAAAAAACTGGTGCTTGACGAAAATAAAGGAGCGATCACTCTCGAAGATGAATACGGTAACAAAATTGCCATGGATAGCTCCGGTATCCGGATCGAAAGCGGAAAAGATTTGATGATCAAAGCCGTAGGTGATGTCGCAGTCGAAGGGCTGAATGTTGATGCAAAGGCTTCGGCTGCGCTGAGAGTTACCGGATCGATCTCCGCCGAAATATCCGCCAGTGGAAATACAGTAGTGAAGGGATCATTGGTACAGATAAACTGATAAGCATTATGCCGCCAGCAGCCAGAATAAGTGATATGCATACCTGCCCCCTGGTCAACCCGGGAGCCAACCCGCACGTAGGCGGGCCGGTAATCGGTCCCGGAGTGCCTACGGTACTCATCGGTGGGCAGCCCGCCGCCGTACTCGGTGATCTGGTGAGTTGCGCGGGCCCACCGGATAGTATCATTCAGGGATCGACGACGGTCATGATCGGCGGCAAACCGGCCGCCAGAATGGGCGATGTAACAGCCCACGGCGGCTCCCTGGTGGCCGGATTACCAAACGTACAAATCGGAGGATGAAACATGGATCAGGAACCAAAATTTTTAGGTAGAGGCTGGGCTTTTCCACCTGGTTTTTCCCAGATCGGGAAGGAGGCGGACATGGTATTCGGTGTGGAAGATATCAATCAGAGTTTGCATATCCTGATGTCGACCCAACTGGGGGAACGGGTGATGCTCTCCGATTACGGCTGCAATACCGAGTATCTCGTCTTCGAACCTTTGAGTTTGAGTACCCAGACGCTGATCTCAAAAAAAATTGAGGCTGCCGTAGCCTTGTACGAAGCCCGCATTATCCTCGAAAGGATCGATTATGATATGGACCGGATCGCTGAGGGGTTGGTATTGATTCACCTGTATTACAAAGTGGTGCAGACCAATACCCGCTTCAACTTTGTGTATCCATTTTACTTGAATGAAGGTACCGAGGTGTCGGCCCTGCTGCCTGTTTCATCCAAGCCCTGAACATGCCAAATCAAGAAAAAAAATATCGCATTTTCCGAGACGGCACCAGTCAGCAGCAACGCTGGAAGTTCGCCCTTGATCCCGCTTCCGTCTGGGTAGATGAGCGCAGCTTTGCCGACTTGGTGGAAGAAATGCGTTGTCTGGCACCCCAGATCGCCTATTACAATGACCAAAATCAGCTGCAGGGGGACTGGACCGGTTTGTTACCCCCCCAAGCCGAAATTAATGCAATGCTGGAAAGGGCGGAACTGGAGCAAGACCTGGCACCCCAATTGGCCCTGCTTGTCACTTTTCTGCGACTGTTCCGCCACGCTCAGGACGATCTCAACGGCATTACCGAAAGGCATCTGGATTTCTATTACCAGGATATCCTGCAAATTAAACACCAGCCGCCATCTCCTGATCAGGTTCACGTGCTGTTTGAGCTGGCCCGGAATATTCTCCAGGAAAGGATTGGCGAGGGAGCTTTGCTCAAAGGCGGTAAGGACGTTGAGGATAAGATTCGTTATTATGCTTTAGAAAAGGAGATAGTTGTCCATCCGGCCCGCGTAAACCGTCTGATGAGTGCTTGTATAGATACCCGGTGGAGTAACCGTATTTTTAGTGCCCAGGTGGCCAATTCTGCTGACGGTCTGGGTGCAGCCCTACCGGAGCATCAGCCCTCCTGGGCACCATTAGGCGAAAGCCAGTTCGGCAAGGTTGAAACAGCACGCAGTATGCAAGCCGCATCGGTGGGTTTTGCCCTCAGCGGACCGACGCTGTGGTTGACCGGCGGAAAACGTTCGGGTATGATTGAATTGTTTACCAACCTAGATCATGACCTTTCTGATAGCGATCTGGCCGACGCATTTCGCCTTTGGTTCAGCACGGAAAAGGGATGGCTGGAAGCTAAACCGGTGTATACCAAAAAGGGAAGTGATAACAGCATTCGCATCAACTGGTCGCTAACGGAAAAAGAACCGGCCATCGCGCCCTTGCCCTCCGGTACGGACGGAGCGATCTGGGCCGGTACCGCTCCGGTGGTTAAAGTGGTGCTGAATCATGCTGCACCGAACTATCAATACCGCAATTTCAGCCAGTTGCAAGTCACTCACCTGCGATTGGCGGTGGAAGTAGAAGGACTGAAAAATCTAGCACTCAGCAACGACCTGGCCGGCATCAGCGCTGAAAAGAGTTTTTTACCGTTTGGTCCGCAACCTTCGATCGGATCTTCTTTCTACATCGGCAGTGAAGAACTCGCGGGCAAGCGGATCAATTCCCTGACCGTTAATTGGCAATGGGCTAATTTGCCGGTGGGAAGCAATGGATTTGCCGATCACTATGCTGCTTACGCCGGAGCCTTATCCAACGCTTCTTTCCAGGCCGATGTCTCGGTTTTCACCGATACCGGATGGATCAATGGTCCTACCGTACCTTTGTTTCAAGCCCTTAGCGGTCAGCTGCAGCGGCAACCTTATAACCAGTCTGTTTACAACGGTAATTTTCGGGTAGTTGATCCGGAAAAAGTAGCCCGCCTGTCGATTAGCGGTACTGATTTCGGGCACCGGACCTTTTCGGAGCGCTACACGGAAATTGCGTTGAGTATTGCCAATACGAGCACCTTTCAGGATCTGCCCAACCCGCCGTACACCCCTACCATCAAGTCTTTCAGCTTGAGTTATACTGCCTCGGCGCAGATCATTTTCCCGTCACAACCGGGAACGCACCGTTTTTTTCATCTAGAGCCCTTCGGGCACTTTACCGCCGGTGCGGGCAGCGCGCCCTCCATTGTGCCGAAGATACCTAACGGCAGTCTTTATATCGGCCTAGAGGGGCTGACCGCGCCGCGCCTCTTAAACTTCTTATTCCAATGTGTGGAGGGCAGCAGCGATCCGGATCGGGCGCTGAGCGCTAAGGACCTTCATTGGGATTACCTTTCGGGCAATGATTGGATACCGATTCTTTCCGACAAAATATTACAGGATGATACCCTTGGCCTGCAGCAGGCGGGCATCATACAATTGCGCGTGGACCAGGCCGAAGTGAACGGCACCAGAATGCCCGTCGGCCCGGCCTGGCTTCGCCTTTCGACCGGACTAGATACGGATTTGGCCCCGGAAGGAGCAGCCCGCGTGCAAATGTTAGCCCTGAATGCCGTAAAAGCCACCCTCGAGGAGACACTGAATCATTTAGAACACCTCAAATCACCCTTGCCCGCCGAAACGATCCGACGCTTACAATCCCCGAAACCATCCATTAAGCGAACCGCACAGCCGTTCCCTTCTTTCGCAGGCCGAAGCCCCGAAGGCCAAAAGGCTTATTATCGCCGGGTCAGCGAACGCCTTCGCCATAAACAGCGGGCCATTACTACCTGGGATCACGAACGGATCGTGTTGCAGGCTTTTCCGGAGATCTACAAGGTCAAATGCCTCGCTCATACCTGGGACGGCAGGGCCTGTGCCCCCGGACGTGTGAGCCTGGTGGTCATCCCCCAGATAGACCTCAAAAGCAGTGGAAACCTGTTTGAACCCAAGGCCGGGCCGGCCCTGCGGGAACGGATCCGGCTTTATCTAACGGAATTGATCCCGAGCCTTTTTGTAGAGGTAGCCATCGTCAATCCCTGCTACGAGCCGCTGCGGGTTTGTGCCAAGATCAAATTCCGGCCCGGTTATGATCCTGTATTCTATTTAAATGAATTGGATCTCGGCCTGCAACGACTGTTGGCACCCTGGGCCTTTGCCGAGGAAGAAGAGATCACGATCGGTGGTCGGATATTCGGTTCTACGATCGTTAAGTTTATGGAAAAACAACCTTATGTGGACTATATCCGGGATTTTCAACTGTTGCACTATCCCTGCCGCCCCTGTATCGGAGAAATGTCGGTCTGGAACGGCGCGGAGCATCTGACTGATGATTTCGTGGTGTATCCGCTGAAGGCGGATCCAGTAGTGGCTTCATCGCCGGTATCGGTCCTGGTATCGGCTGAAGAGCATAAATTATCTGAGGTCGATGAGAGCTGTACCGCACCCACGGTTTCGAGCTGTGGTATCGGAAATATGAGCATTGAACAAGATTTTAAAGCACAATAAAAAGATAGCATTATGGCATGTAATTGTATAGCCCGCGATATTCTGAAAGGCTACTTCGAACAGTGCAGTACCCCAACGGAGGAAAATTTTCACGAGTGGATCGATGCCTTCTTTCACCCCTGTGAAGATGACACGATCTGTAATAACCTGACGCTGAAGGGGACGGATGGGTTTGATCAGACTGGTGAAACGGCTACGCTGTTTCTCGGGGATGAGCATCATTCTATTGAGAGCGAACATGGTAAAGGCGTAACGATCAATACCTTCGGGGCCGATGATGCGGTGTTTATTGAACAGATTTCCGGTAATGTAGGGATCGGGACCACTTCTCCGGCCAAGAAGTTGGATGTGAATGGGGATGCTATGGTGCAGGGAGAGCTTTGCGCGGATTCGCTGGATATTAGTGGGAATGTTAATATTCAGGGTACAATAACGGCCACTTCGTTGAATATTGCAGGAAGCGGACTTGTACCTATAGGGGTTATCCTCATGTGGTTCGGCAATACCGTTCCTGCAGGATGGGCAATATGCGATGGGACAAATGGTACTCCTGATTTACGGGGAAGATTTATCGTGGGTCAGACTAATGCGGATCAAAATGATCATGGATATACAAATTCAGAAAAAAACAGATCAGAATATCTTACTATAGGAGCAAGTGGAGGAAAAAATAAAGTAAAACTTACAGCGAGTCAATCAGGTGTTCAAAAGCATAAACACTATATAGATCTGAAGACTTATGAGGAAGGGGATCATACTCATGCATCACTAGGATCCGAAGGCGTTAAAGATCCCAATACATTCGATTTTTTGGTCCCAACTTTTAGTGAGGGTGATCCTTATACTGGGACAGGTCCGGCAGGTAAACACGATCACATTGTTAGGGGCGATTCTAATAATTCGACCGAAAAGGATGCCGTGGATGAACACGAAAACCTTCCTCCGTATTTCTCTATCCGCTTTATAATGAAGCTTTCCTAAATGAGGCAATAATTCGACACATGCTGGACTTTCCCACCATATCCCAAAATGCACCACGCTTCAAAAGCCAGGATTATGCCCTGCTCCGCGAACAAGGCATCATCGAACTCCAGGCCATGGCCGGCAACATCTGGACCGACTACAACCTCCACGATCCCGGCATCACCCTGCTGGAAGCCCTGCTCTACGCCATCACCGATCTTGGCTACCGGCTGGATCACTCCATTCCGGTATTGCTGGCGAGCCATCCGGACGGGCGCATTGCCTTGGACGACCATTTTCACCGTGCTAAAGAAATTCTGCCCAACTGCCCGTATACACCGCAGGACTACTGGAAATACTTCCTGGATATTCCCGGCCTGCGCAATGTATTGCTGGAACGGGCCGTAGATCTGTGTCCGATCCTGTATTGCCGGACCGAAGAGAAGAAAGGCGGTACGCCTAGCTGCGAAAGTCCTTTCTACAGCCTGTCCTTCAACCGCGATCAAACCGTAGCGGATTGGGAGGTCACCGACTGGCAAAAACAACACCCGAATGGCCTCTACTGCATCAGCCTGATCCTGGAGCCGGAAGTGGAATGGGATCTACCCAATCCGCCTCCGGTCATCGACTTGGGCGGCGGCAGGGCTATCAGTCAAATACAAGTAAGCGGCCAGAGTTTTCAAGTCATCACCTATTTACCCCACTGGCAAGATCTGAATTTAGCGATCCTGGGTGACCCAGATAATCAAATCGAGTCGATTGAATTAGTTCGGGAACCCGAACCGGCCACGGCAGGAACCCGTACGGTGTATGCAGCCGAAGTGGCGATACAGTTTAGCGCCGGCAAAGAAGTGGTCCGTTTTCCGGTTACTATGCAGGTCCGGGCCGAAGTTCCGCTCCGAACACCGCGACCGGTACCGGGTCGTATCGTTGCCCGTTCCGCTCCTCCCTTGCGCCTGGAAAAAGCGGCAAGTACCGGCCGAAGTCTGCGGGCAGTTTTGATCAATGTACTAACTGCGGTGCGACCAAACGGTCTGTTTCCGGTTTTTCAGCGCAGCGTCATTCGGGCCAGTGAGGTCATCCGGCAGGTAAAAGGTACCTACTGCGCCAAACGCAATCTCTGTGAAGATATCGAACGCGTAAAACTCTGTCGCCCGCAGGAGGTAGTCGTAAAAGCAGCTATCGAACTGGAGACCAGCGCCGATCCCGAACGCACTGTGGCTCAACTGCTCTGTGAGATCGATCAGTACTTGTCACCCGCAGTCCGGTTCCATACGCTGGATGAGTTACTGGCCGAAGAAATGCCGGTGGAGGAAATATTCGAAGGGCCCCTGCTCCGGCACGGGTTCATCAAGGATGAAGAGGCGGTCCGTCTGAAAAGGCGGACGGCCGTCTACAACTCCGATCTGATCCGGATCATGGCCTGTACTTCCGGCGTATTGGCGATTCGGGAGCTTTTAACCTGTTCCTTCATCGGCCTGGAAGAGGTGGTCACCGATGAGGCAAATTGCTTCCAACTGGCCGGTAAGGGTTGTTACTATTTTCGGCTTGACCCGGATCGTTGTCTGGATGACGACAATCTCTGTTGTTTTCAGGGAGGCGTACTCGTAACACTGGATCAATCACTGGTCAAAGCCCACTACCGCAAAATCAAGGCCCAACTACCCGGGCGCATACCGCAGGATGATGGGCTGAGCTTGCCGAAGGGGAAAGTCATGGATCTCGGACACTGGCCTTCTGTCCAGAGTGATCTGCCGCGCTTGTACGGCATCGGGGCGGCGGGCCTCCCGACCACCGCCACTGCCTTTCAGCAGGGGCGGGCCCGGCAGCTCAAAGGATATCTGATGTTCTTTGAGCAAATGATGGCGAACTACCTGTCTCAACTGAGCCATATCGGTAGTTTGTTCTCCATGGAAGCGGATGTATTTCGCACCTATTTTTTTCAGGATCTGTACGAACTGCCGAAGATCGGCCCGCTCTTCAAAGCACAGGTAGACAGCGGCCAAAGCTGGGAAGATTTCCTGGCCGATCACCAAAACGACTATATCCAGGCGCTCGAAAAAGCAACGGAAAACCTGCCGCGTTTCCTGGAGCGGAGGAATCGTTTTCTGGACCACTTGCTGGCCCGGGTGGGGGAAGACGTGCTCCACTACGAAAATTGGGTCCGCAATTACTACCGGGGCGATCCGGAATTTATCCTGCAGGAACTGATCCGCGTTAAGCAGCGGCTCATGGCTTTTTATCCGGGCTTCAGCAGCCCGCGGGCCACGGCGCTGCATTACTGTAAAAAACGCAAGGACGGTAGCCCGGATGTATGGGATACGGACAATATTTCGGGCTACTTGCAACGGGTTTGTGCCAAGGTGGGTTTGTACAATTGTCGGCGACGGAACCTCTGCCACGAGTCGGTTTTTCCGGATGTTTTCGAGATCTTCGATGAAACCGACACTGATGGGATCACAGAATGGTGGTTCCGCCTGCGGGATGAGGACGGTACAATATTGATGACGGCATCCGACCGTTACACAGTCTATAACGACTTGATCAATGCACTAAAAACCGTAGCTCAGTTGGGCATGTACCGGGATAATTACCTGATCAAGATCTCGAATGCCGGTCGTTATTATTTCGTACTGCGGGATGGAACGGATACCCTGGCCCGGAGAATTCCCGGATTTCCAACGCTGGAAAAAGCAGAGGCTACCATTGCCCGGATCATGGAGATGCTGTGGGAAAGATTCAACGGAGAGGGTATTCATTTGGTGGAACACATCTTACTGCGACCGCGCACTCGGAACTATACTTTACTGCAACCTTTTCTTTGCGATGCGGAGCAGCGTCGAAAGGTGCGGATGATCAAAGACCCTTATTCCTTTGTTATGACCCTGGTGCTGCCTTCCAGTTACGAGCGGGATTTTTCCGACACCACCAGTCCAGCGCAACCCACAGAGTGCTCGCCTCGTCTGCGCGACCTCGCTTACCGACAAGTGGTTGAAACCGTAATCCGGGAAGAAGCGCCTGCTCACATCTTTTTGCGGGTCTTCTGGCTGGACCGAGATACCTCCGGGTCGGATGATCCTGCCTTTCTTTCACTCAATCGGTTTGAAAAACTATACCGGGAGTGGCTGGAAGATCTGGATCAGGACTCGGCCGTTTTGCAGCCATCCAATGATGCGTTGGTTGAATTTTTGAATCAATTATTACCGGTTCCGAGGCGGCCAGCCTGAGGTACTGGAAATTTTCATAGCAATGCAACACCAGATCCAAAAGCAGATACTCGAAGTAGTCGTCCGGGAGTCCGGGCGGGCCGAAGCCGTGTCGGCTAAAGTAACCGATCTGTTTAATTACCAGGTGTTGCCGCAGCTGGAACGCCTTTTTGACGAATTAGGCCTGGATGATGAGCTCATCGTGATCGATCGGTTGGAAATAGAAACTGCAGTCAATGATGAACGATCCCTGGCCCGGCAATTGCCCAACCGTATGCTGTCGGCTATCGAGCAAGCCTTGAAAAAAGAGCTGAAGTACATTCCGGAGGTAAGCGATAAACCGGTTCGAGAAAACCCCAAACAGCATTTGACGAAACCGGTAGCCCTACTGCGGGTATTTACCTATTTTCTGGAAACGGGAACATTCCCCTGGTGGTACGCCGAGGAGGCATTCCATGATTTCGAAGCCGAACTCATCGAAGAAGGGAATATAAAAGAAGTAATAGCTATCATACAAGCCCGAATGACCAGACCACAATGTATGCGGCGATTGATTCATCAGTGCTCCAATACCGTCATCCAGGCGGTGCTACAAGAAGATATACCGCTTAGCAACCGGTCCGTTTGGGATCATCCTCTGCAAGACAGGCAGCCGGAAGTCTTCCGCCGGCAATTACTGGAATGGGCTTTCGGAACAGCCCGGAGCAATCGGCAAATGGACGACCTGCTTGCTGTACTTGATGCCGTTCCGGAACAAGAGAACCATGATACCGAAGACTGGTCATTGCCGGAAATGTCGTCATCGTCCCGGGAAGTTCCATTACGGCCGCCGGCAACGGACGAATACTATATCCATAATGCGGGATTGGTCCTTTTGGCCCATATGCTGGAAGTCTTTTTGGAACATTTCGGTCTGGTACGGGACGGCCACTTTGTCGCCCCCACCGCTCAGGAGCGCGCCATACACCTGCTGGAATACCTGGCCAGCGGTCGCCAGCAGGTAGCCGAACCCGAACAGCTCTTCCATAAATTCCTTTGCGCCCGCCCCCTGAACGCTCCTGTCGCCCGTCGGGTGGCCCTAAGTGATGCAGAGAAAGACGAGGCGGAAAATCTGCTGGGTACCATCCTGCAGCACTGGCCGAAAATGCAAAGTACCGATCTCGAAACACTTCGCAGCAGTTTCCTACAGCGCCCGGGTAAACTCTACCGCAAGCAGGGCGCCTGGCGCATCCGGGTAGAACGGGAGACGATTGATATTTTACTGGACTTTCTGCCCTGGTCGATTGCGGTGGTGCATTTGCCGTGGCTGGACGGGGTGGTTTGGGTGGAGTGGTAAACTGCAAACCATGAAAGAGGTTAATACGCAAATTGAGGATACGCGGTCGGCTGTGGTGCCATTTCTTACCGACAAAGAGCTGGTCGAAACAGGACCGGAAAGTTTTCTGGCAGCGGATTTTTTTGGTAAGGAAATATTCGGAGAAAGATCTTTTTTTAAAGGGGACCCTCCACTGTCCAGACAATCCCGTCTAATTCAGAAAATTAAACATCGGGAGGATGTCGTTGGAGCTTATTTCGATCATCTCTTTATCAATAAATATGTTTTACGCTCGAATTGGCAATCCTTTTATGCCAGGTACTTCTTTCGAAAATATGGTATTGGCGGCATCGGGCACGAATCCTTGAGCTGGCGTGAATTTAAGGAACAATATGTGACTTCTGCCGGCCTATTCCAATACGAAGTTATCGTTCCTTTTTTGCCTGGTATAGGTTCGGAATTCGAAAATAGAGCCGGCCGCTCAGAAGAAATGGAAGTCGATACAGACCAGGCAGTTACACCGCAAGAGGAGCAGGAAGTAGTGCTTGCCGGGCCTCCTGTAGGGCAAGCAGTGCGGGATCCGGAGGCTGAGATGATCCGGGCAACGGAAAGTGGCAATGAAACCCAACTAGCTGATGATAAAGTATCTTCATACCCGGAAAATTCGGTGAATGAACAGGCCCAGGATAAAACATCGGTTGCGGATCGGGTAGGTCAGGAGCCCAAAACCTATACCCCGGAAGAAATAAGGAACTTGTTTAAGACCCGGAACCCGGGGATAACCGACAGCGAACTCAGTCGCTGGATCGACAAATGGATAAAAATGGGCTGGGAACCCGGCGATGCGATCCCGGATATCCGGGAGATCCAGATACAGCTCGGTGAGGGTTATTATTACCGAAAGAAAGTCGAGGCGCTTTACATTACCGCCTACTCTTACGATGAAGCTTATGCTTACGCCCGGAAAAATGATATCAACGGGTTTTGGTTCTGGATCAATCCGATTACCGGGAAAAAGGGAAGCCAGATCCAACAAATCGGATCGATAAAGAAATACAATAAGAACGCGCACCGCTTTTCTTCGGATCTGGTGGATAAGCTGGATCAGGTGGCTGCCGACCCTAAACTAAAAGATGCGGCACTCGAGGAAAATTCCCTGGATGATGCCTTTAGCGAATTGGTGAAGGCGGCCCAACGAAAACTGCAGGAAGCCGATTTGCTACCCAAGAATTACCAATATATGGGTATGTATACCCCAGACACCGTTGCCGCGGTGCAAAAATTTGTTCTACGAAAACAAAAGGAAGCGGAGCGTGAAATTGCGCAAAAACGAAAGGAAGCAGAGCACCTGGCCTCCGAACAAGCCAAACGTTGGACTCCCCTTATTCATGGTTATTTTGATGATGGTGAATATGAAGCTGCGCTGCAGGTCATACAGGATCGTGACATAAAGGACAATTTACTTTTGCTGAAAGCCATAATGAAGGAATACCGTGAACAGTTCGGTCAGAACCTATTGCGGGAATTCACTTCGTTCGGGCGTTTGAGTGAGAAACAGGAAAGAGAAGCCGAAGGGATACTGCTTAAAGCCTCAACCATTATCGAAAAAATCGAAGTACACGTCAATCTACATTCCAGTACTTTGTCATTGTTCGCGGCAACGCCTGTTTTCGTAGAAGATGAAACACCAATCATCAACCTGTTGAACGAATCACTGAGTAAGGCAGATCTGGAATTATTACGATCGAGGCCCGATTTTATCAAAGTCTCAGTAAAGAACTGGATTGACGAAGATGAGTATTTCAAGATCCGGATGAAACTCGGTCCGCTGGAGGGCGATGATCCAATTCCAGCCGGAGAGAGAACTTCTCCCAGTATTATCAGAGAACACATCAAAGATCAAAAGGGCTTTTGGGATGATGATGAAAGAGGCGTATACAATGTATTACTGGAGTTGTCTCCGCGCCGCCGGGCGATTTTAATAGCCGATATGTTTGTTAAAAAAGAGTTAGACTTTTTGGAGGTAAGTGAGAAGCTCCAACTCTTAAAGCTGGTTCTGAATGACGAAGGAAAAATTATTTCCGAATCGGAATCATTCATGCAACGATTGAAGATCGAGGAGGACCTGTCCGCCACTGATGAAGACGGCATCACCAGGCTTTTCGAGCTGATCGTACTGGAGAAGGAACGGATCACGGAAGTCCTTAAAAATACCGATGACCCTGCGAAGCAGGAAGCAATCCGGGCGGAACTGCAGGCCCTGGAAAATATTTCAAAAGATAAGGAAACGCTAAGGATCCTCAAAGGAGAGGTGCAGTCTACGGAGATTGCTGATTATTATGCGATTACCGGGGATAACTTACCGGAGGAAGCCAAGCAGCGAATGATCGGCGCGGGCGGTGACTACAAAGAATGGCTGGCCGGCTACCAGAAGATGGCGGGTATTGAAGATGAAGCGGCATTTTCCGCTTGGTTGGAGGATGCGGAAGTCAGTAGCTCAATCTCCGGATTTGCGGAAAAAATGGCACTTAAGGAACACGATTCCAACACTGTAGTACGTCGTAATTCGAGAGATACTTACGTGGTCGAGTTATCTGAAAAAGGAAAGCTGAGGAAGCAGGCTATCATAGCGGGCCTCAAAAAGAGAGATGCGAATACCTTACTAGAGGTGAAGTTGATCAGTCAATTCGGTGAGAATACGGAAGTAGAGAATATTTACAGTACGATGCTGGGGCTTAGCGCGGAGGAACGCAAACAACAGTTCAGTGACAACCGAGACTTTCTCTTACTGGTAAATGATCGATTGGATGATGATGAAAAAAAGATCTTCTACGAACTCGCTACCCGGGAAGATGATCAAGAGCTTTCGGACAAGATAGTGGACCTGGCCTTGGAAGGAGCCGGAACGGAAGAAAAAATACTCGATCTGTACGCCGAAAACCTATCGCCGGCGCAACGGAAGCAATTTCGGTTGGGCTATTATCTGAGCAGCACAAAAACCGGAAAAGAGAGCTATTCTCCGGAAGAACAACAGGCGCTTGAACTATTCGAGAATTACCAAAAAAGATTGCTTGATACCACCATTATAGGCAATCCGTTTTCCGGCCTTTATCTTACGGTCACGGAATTGGAGGAGGAGGAATACATTGCCCATCTTGACAAGCTGCTGGGCGTACCCACTTCCGATGAATATGAAACACCGGAAGGTCGAAGACTAATTGCCGATATACTTAAGTTGAGGGTGGAAGAAAAGATAAAACATCGTGATAAATTCTTCAATGGAGATGCTTATGCCGATTCGGGGGGATGGGAAGACAATCGGTACGAAAGCTTTAATAGAATTTACAAGGGTCTGGGCCCGGAAGTTACGCAAGGTGATATTGCAAAGCTTATTACTACCTACGAGAACTTTAATAAAAGCAGAGAGGAATTTCTAGCGGATGTAGAGAAAACCGTTAATATTGTCAGTACGGTAGCGGCTATTGTCGCGGCAGTTATTGCCACCGTACTGACCGAGGGGGCGGCATCTCCCTGGTTAGCGTCCTTGATCGTATCTGCTAGCAGCCTTGCCGGTACTACTATTCCTAAATTGACGGCGGGAACCTGGACTCCCAGCGAATTCGGAGAAGATCTGGTCACTGAAATAATTGGCCTGGGCGTCGGTGCAAAATTAAAATTGCTTAAAGGTTTGGGGGAAGGATTGACGGCTTCGAAAGCCGTAGCCAAGGCCGCTGAAGAATTGATCGAAGAGGCAGCTGACCCCAAGAAGCACAGCCTGATCAAAGGACTCCTGAAAGATTTTATAGAGGGTGAGATCGAGTCAATCGCCACGGAAGGCGTCTTAACCATCAAGGATCTGATTTTTCTGGATCAGACCCAATACGACATCCTGAAGCAGCACGGCGAGGCACTGCTGAGTTGGGAAACCCATGTCGGTAGCCTCCCTTTCGGAACCGCTTTTGGTGCCACTTTTCAGAAAAGCGTGGACCAACAGACTCACCAGGAAGGGACACATCAGGAAAATGCGCACTCCAAGCAACAGACCGAACAATATATTCCCCGACAGGACAATGCAGATATACTGATCGAACAAACCACGGTCAAAGAGCACCATTACAAAGTAGTTGACAGTGATGGGGAAACGCCTGTTGATAAATCACCAACGGATACCAAGAAAAAAGAAAGCCTTGCCCCGCAATCCGTTTTGGGAGTGACGCTAGCCAATCGACTCGATGGGTTCAGCGCTAAAAGCAAGAAAATTTATCAGCAGTTATTCGCTCAAAAACTGAAATACCGAAAGGTCGACGGCGAAATCCTGTTTTACAGCAATAATGGAGAGGTGATCGGGAAATTAAATCCGGAGGGATTTGTCGCTGAAAAATTCATTACGCCGGACATGGACGTGGATAAGCAGAAGACCCTTTTTACTCTGGAGAGTGGACATATTCTGGTGGAAATAGAGGGCGAATATGCTTTCCATCTTGGTTTTGAACATGGCCGAACGCTTGATGCTTCTGAAGTTAATCAGTACTATAAGCAGATGGGTAAGCATGAGCCTTATCGCCAAAATGCCCCCGTTATTGATCGAATATTGGTAAAGGGGGAAAAGGTCTACATCATAGAGTACGAAAAGGGAGGTGTCCCAAATCCGGGCGGCTGGGGGTCAATGAAAATGTATGATTCGATCAAAGAGATCAGAGATGATCTGGCTATTCTTCCCGAGTGGAAAGATCCGGACAAGGGGAGACTGGTCATCCGGGAATACGAAGTTATTAATCCGTTGCGAGTTAGAGACGGCGTCGTGGGATCGATCCTAGAAACGGGCGGCACATCAGCAGAGCATGTAAAATGGGGCGACGGCCACCAATACGAGATCCTGGATAATCTGCGGGGAGAGAAATGGCGGGATTATTTTAAGGAGCCAAAAGTGCATGAAATTGAGTTGGGAACTCCCAATGTAAATGATCAAAATAATCGAAAAGAGGCAGGGACACTAGGGAAAGATAGTGCGATTTATCCGGATGTACAGGATAAGATTACATCATCAGAAAATCGAAACAATTTTAATGATGTCAGCGGGATCAGAGAAGCGCTTGAAATCAATCAGAAAATCCTGAAGGATGGCGGGCACGACGTAAATCTTTTGGAAGAGAGCCTCCGGATCGTGGATGAACGAACCTTGACTTATTTTGACGGAAATCCCAGTGAATTGGCAGCCGTACTCGACAAGGCCAAACATCGCAATGATCTGGAAGTAGTCGGGCTAAAGCATATTTTGGACCAGGCGGCTAATACCTCTTTGGATGTTTCCCGTTCGCGAGCGGAGATCATTGCTTCGATAGAAGCATTACTATCGGAAATGGGAAATGATTTGACCGGCAAAAGACTAACTGTTCGGAGAATTGTTTCGGAATATGCGGCCGAAATGGCCATGGGATTTAACCCCCAACCACTTGATTTTATCGTAACCGGCAGAAAGGGGGATCAAGTGCTTAGAACCGGCTTCCAGAACCTGATCGATTTTCTTTCGATTAAGGAGATCACTAGTGTAAAAACGAGTCTTAGTAAGAATTACCTGGAAGAATACTTTAAGCAATATCGAAAGATGGTGCTTAAGGGAGATAAAATACAAGAAAAATTGTCGAAAACTATTGACAAGGCCGGCAAGGATAACAGTGGAGGATATGAAATACCCTTACCCGATTTGACCAACCCGGATGTGATATCCGAAGAAGCAGTGATGCGGATACCTGATGATCAAGTGCCCGAGTTTAGAAGCTACCTGGCGGAAAAAATGAAATATGACAAAGAATTTTTAAGTGAAAATGAATTCAGAGATAAGTATGCCTTACCCCGGCACTTTACTGATCTGGGGCTGAAAAATTATACGGAAAGAAGAATTAAGGGTATTGGAATTACCTCCAAAGATCTGGAAGGTTTCATCAATCGATATTAAAAAGCATACAAAATGGAGGTTAACATTACTAAGCGTATCGTGGAAGATAAATTCTCGGCGTTACGGCAACATGAATATGATTGGGATGATGCAATCACCGACTGTTTACGGGAGCATTTGACCGATACCAAGAAAAAAAAACTGAGTAATTGGGAGTTCTTTTTAATTAAGCTCGCCCTCATTCCTCATATCTACCCTCATTTTTTTGATGAACTTTTGCCGCAAATGGGCAATCACCCCCAAATCGGCGGCCTGCGCGGCAAAAAACACCGCGGCTTCCTGCCGACCGGAGAAACCGCTCTGTTTCTGCTGGCGGGAGATGACCTATACCAGCGCTTCAAAGCCCAACAACTCTTCGACCCCGACCACTATTTCGCCAAAAACCGCATCCTCTGGTTAGCTCCTCCCGAAAAGAACGAACCCCGCATGAGCGGCCAGCTCATCCTCAATCCCAAATACGTAGAACTGTTCACTACCGGGAAGGCGTACAAGCCGGATTTCAGCCTGAATTTTCCCGCCGAAGAGCTGCACACCAATCTAGATTGGGCGGACCTGGTATTGACTCGCGATACTGTGGTTCAACTCGATGAGATCAAGGCCTGGTTACAACATCGTGCCGTCATCATGCAGGATTGGGGGATGCACCGGCTACTGAAACCTGGCTACCGGGCCCTTTTTCATGGACCGCCCGGTACGGGTAAAACGCTTACAGCCTCCATTTTGGGAAAAATCATCAGTCAACACGTATTTCGGATCGACCTCTCCATGATCGTTTCCAAATACATTGGCGAAACGGAAAAAAACCTGGCCAATCTGTTTGCCGAAGCGGAGCAGACCAACTGGATCCTCTTCTTCGACGAAGCCGACGCCTTGTTCGGCAAGCGTACCGATGTGCGGGACGCCCACGACAAATACGCCAATCAGGAGGTCGCCTATCTCTTGCAGCGGATCGAGCATTACGACGGCCTGGTTATTTTAGCCTCGAACTTTAAAAGTAATATTGACGAGGCCTTTTTGCGGCGGTTTCAATCGATCATTTACTTTCCGAAGCCGGGTTCCGGTGAGCGACTGATGCTTTGGCAAAACAGTTTCCCAAAGCAGGTGTCTTTAGCTAAAGACATTGATCTGCCGCAAATTGCCCAAAAATATGAGTTATCCGGTTCGGAGATCGTCAATGTGGTGCAGTTTTGTTGCCTTCGGGCCGCAGATAAAGATCATCCTTTAGTAGAATCAATTGATATACTAGATGGGATAAGTAAGGAGTATAGAAAATATTCTAAGAAGATCCTTCACTAATACAATTTATATTCATAATAACTATTAAGTGATATAAACTTTGAGATGGCAAGAAAGCACTTCTATTCTACACCAATTCTCAAAGATCCATCAGGTTAAAAAATGCAGCGTAAGTAAGGTCTGCTTTTTAGACACACTGATGCATCTATCGAGCGCCCTATGATCTCCTCGCCGCTCATAGTTTGTATTTCAATAAGCTGTTGAATCAAAGTAATTCCCTGAATTTCGAAGGCGTTGTATCGACAACCCAACATCAAATTCCTATTGCTCCATTTGCAGGATGATGAAAACTAAAGTAACCCAACTCCAATCGTCCCGCTGTGAGAAGGCCTGGGTCTCCTCAGCCCCTTCCGCAAAATATTAAAACAAAAAAAACACAATAACAAAATATAGTTCTGCTCCGGAGGGGCCAGGTGTAAGCAAGAGCCCCAGATTTTGAAGAACGGAGATTAGTCGACAACTTGGTTGGTATTAATCCAGTAGATGATGAGTTTAGGCTCTATCGGTAACCAAGGAACACCAAAGCGCTCTTCTTCGGCGGCTATTCAAAGTTGGCATTGAGACCGGCACCAATTTGTAGTATGGTACCGCAAAATCCGTTTTTTGCGGAAAAGCTCCTCCAGACGTTACACCGCACCCATCTGCTGATAAAATTGGATGGATATGAAAAAAGAATCGAAACCAAAGTACAGCAAGCCCTCCGATCACCGTGATTCCGGTAGTAAATTATTTGGTCGCATCCCGATTCCCTCCTTTGGCAGGAAAGACCGGATCCCCGTCCGCAAGGCGGGAGACCCGTCCGGTGGACGATGGACCGCCCGACATTTACTCTGGTTAGCCGGGGCGAGTCTGCTGGTATTGATCTTCCTGCAAAAATGCAAAAGTGTCGCAACCGCTAAAGCAAAAGCAGAACTAATAGAACAAGCCTACGACAATATCCTTTTTCGCCACCAGGATTGTGACTATCTGGTTTACGAGGCAACGAGCATGTGCGGGCATCCATTGGTTCTCACCCGCGATTACCGGGAGTATCAGGAAGCCGAAGCTCGGCGGGACCAGTCGACAGAAGGCGTGCAGGAAGATAGTCAAACCAAAAACTATATCCGGCAACGGCCAAAGATCAATCTGGACCGGCTGGTGTATTTTGAAAAACTAACCCGGGGCCGGGCGCGCCTGGTATACGATAACGGGGCCTGCGAGATCTCCGAGCTGGATGACCTCTTGTTCAATATTCAGGAAGCTGAGTTGTGTGCACGCTTTCCGGGCATCCCCCAAAACGGAGAGGTAAATGAATTTGTCAACCTGCTGTATATCGAATCTTTCGACAAGGTCCGTTGCGAAGGAAAGGAATTGTACCGGGCCCAGTTGGGCGTATCCCATTCCAGTTGCGCGGTCCTTCGAACCATCCGGGATTGTGGAGTCGGGCTCTTCAGTGTGTACGTCTACCGCAATCTTCGGAAAAAGCTGGAAGCACTGAATCCGCATGTGGATTTTAAATATCGGCGGACGCTGGAGTTGGTGGGGTGTGAGTGTTGATGTGGAAACGTGGAAACGTGGAACTCCTCAGAATAGTGGACAGTGAATTGGGCTAGGTTGTCTGTTTTAGTTGAGTTAATCGATAATACATTTCTTTCGGAGAAATACCCCCTATACCAGAATGGATACGTCTGGT
>NZ_PDUD01000057.1 GCF_002646595.1 Flavilitoribacter nigricans DSM 23189 = NBRC 102662 | reverse complement strand
TTGATACAGATCTTCTGTTCTCTATTCAAATCTAAAGGCATACAGCATAATAGCCTGAATCAATGGAAGGGCAAAGTGGAACAATATAAAGAGCAGGAAGTGTGTAGTGAGAAGGCCGAGCAATTCATTCAAAAAATGAATCATTATCTAGCCCGACAAAAAGCAACCCTGCCACAGCAGACGCAGATATTATGTTGTTCAGATATTATTGAAAGTACATTTGGTAAGTACAAAAACAAAGGCGTCAAAATCATCACAGATGACGTGTTGAAAATCGCTGGATATTCTGAAAAGAGCACTTTAGAGCAGGTAAGCTTAGCCTTGCAAAAAGTGAATATGGCCGCCATCTCAAAATGGAAACAAGAAAATACCTCCATCTCTAAACTTGCTCTTTTGAAACGAGCAAAGAAAAAAGTGGCCGCATGATTAACCCCTCAGATTGTACACCCTACCTCAGAGAGGTCGAATATTCGTAGAATTTAGCCTGGATAAGCGTTTTCCGACCTCAGGGAGGTCGCACATTTACCACATTGCTCCATGTTGTGCGACCTCCCTGAGGTCGAAACCAGGAATTCTACTATTTTTCTACGAATGTTTAACCTCTACGAGGTCATTTTTGAGTCCTGAAAAAATTCAGGGTGACTCATGTTTTCCGGCGATCAGTAAAAGTGGCGATTGTTCATCCATACCCAACCCGCTCCCCGGCGGTAAACATCCACCCGGGCCGGCCGGATAAAGAGTTCATCCAGAAAAAGCGGATGGTCGCCTAATCGTTCGTTTTGGAAGGACCACCGGATGTGGGTGTCCGGCCGTTGAGCACGGAAGGGGAATTCCAGCAGGGCCCAGCCATTGCTGTCGAATACCCGGACGAGTTTGCGGGCCGCATCTCCAAACGTCTGGATCACCTCGCCGCTTTCCGGATCGTATTCCTCCACACGTACCTCCGAACGGGTATACAGGTCCCGGTCGATAAACATCCATACCGACAATACATGCCCACTGGAATCCGCTGCCGGGAGCGGTCCGTCGTAGATGGTATTGAGTTGGGCCATCGGTGCGGAAAAGGCTCCTTCTCCCAGATAGGCCATTTCACTGCTCATCGTATCAAAAGGCTCGTAGATCCAGTCGGAAACGCGGTCTGTCTGCCAGCCGTCTCCGCCGGTAAACAATAGGCTATCAGCCAGTCCCAGCTTATGCCGGATGGCATTTTGGCGGCTATCGATGCGGTCTTCAAAAGAAGACAACGGCAGGGAAAACAATTCCAGTTCGCGATCCCGGTAAATAAGGCGGGCACCCTGTCGTAGGTGATCGAATTTACCGCCGTATTCCCCGTTGCGTATCGTGTCCCAGGCCATCAGTAAGGGCGCATCGGAGGGCAGATCCGCCAACAGTTTGGGCGTCCGGTAGGGTTCGGTAACCAGTTGCAACTGATTGATGGTCTGGCTGCGGGAAGTCCGCGTGAGCATGGCGGCCGTGAGCGGCAGACCGGTCTGCACCGAAAGCGTCATACTCTTTTGGCCGATAAACCCGCTTACGTCCCACCAGAATTGATCGGAGCCCAGGTTATAATACGGGATCGGCAGGATGGCTTGGTATTGTTCTAACTCCAGGCCGGGGATATCCGTAAATCGCCGTCCGGGTTCGTAATCTTCGATCAGATCCAGTCTCAGATCCACCGCCGTGCTGTAGTGATAGGCTTCAAACAGGAGCAGCGCCAGTGGCAATATCAGCAGATACACCCACTTGCGCAGGCGGTAATACAACCAGGCCACAACGGCAATATTGGCCCCATAATACATCACCCAGCCAAAGCGGCCGATAGACCGGAACTGCCTTATGGGACCGGCCAAATCCACCAGCCCTTCCAGACCGGGTATGATGAAGGGTATGCCAAAGGCGAAGATCAGAATGGCGAGGCCACTGAGTAATTGCAACAGTAAAAAATTCGCGTGCGCCCGTTCCGGAGCCAGTGCCGCCGACTCTTTCGGTCCGAATTTCTTCCAAAGCCACCAGCCCAGCATCGACAGCAGGCCCAGAATGGCCACCAGTCCGATATAGGCGCGGGCTTCAAAATCCAGGGCGCGAATGTGCAGCCACTGCTCGTTCATCCACTGCCAGTGGGGTTCAAAAGGAGAAGTCAGTATTCCGCCGGGATAAGACCGGTAGAAGAAAAAACCCCAGGGCGCGGCGCTCCGGTCGGTCACCGGATCGAAATGCATCATCCAGAAATAAAAGAACAGCAGCGGAACGATGATCTGGAAAAGGTAATGCATCAGGTAAGTGGGCCAGGCTCTCCAGTTGCCCAGGATCAGAATGCGAAAGAAAAAGTAGGCCGTAATGGTAAACGCGATCAGGGCAAAAAAGTAGAAGTGGATCGCACTGTAGAAGATCGTTACCAGTCCGATAAAGATGCTGTAGCGGTACAACTTGGTTTCTTCCATCCGCAACAGCCCGTAAAGCACCATGGGGATCACCTCAGGCCGGGCCAGCCCGTAATGGGCGATCATGCGGTGCAGCTGCGGAGCCAGGAAAGTGAGGGCAACCGCCGCGCCGATGGCGTACCAAAAAGACAGTTGCAAGCGCATAAAGATCAGGTACAGGAACAGGGCACAAAGGATCAGGGAGACCAGCATGGAAATGTTGAGGACACCCAGCGCCCGGGATTCGAGCGGGAGGCCCAGGCTCGTCAGCCATTTGACGCCATTGGATAAGGTCGGTTCCGTATCCCCGGGCACCACGTGCTCCCCGTAGGGATAGTTCATGCCCCCGAAATGACTGTAGGTAGAATCGTGCTGAACGTGGTAAAGATAGGCGTGGTAGGTTTTATATCCATCGCCCCAGGGTTCGATAAACCCGTCGTTGCTGTATTTAAAAAAATCGGGAAACCGCAGCCACAGTAAGGTGATCATCAATACCAGCAGTAATACCCAGGCCCAACGGTTTGTTTTCATGAATGATAATTGGTGATTGATAACTGATGCCGGTGTCGAGCTCATTCACCTCCGTCAATTATCATTTATGTTTTCCAGAATCGGAGCAACAATACTTCCAGCGCCAAAAATAATAAGGTCAGCGCCAAACACCAACGCCAGAGGACAATACCTTGACTCCGTTCTTCAATTACCGTAGAGAAAGGCGTATTGTCGGCCACTTCGATGAGGCTCGCATTCGGTCCCACCAGGGATCTCAGCTCTTCCAGACCGTAGTAGGCCAGGTCGGATTCCTTGCGGTCGTAGTTGAAAGCGTATTGCTCCAGGATGTCGTCCTGATTCAGGAAAAGCTGGTAAAAACCGGCTTCTTTCACCTGCTCGCCTACGCCCAGAAAAACTTTAGCGCCGACGATCCGTTGCTCGGGGATGAATTCTTCATCATCTCCGGTGAGTTTATAAACAATCTCTCCGCTCTGCGTCTCGTGGGAAGCTTCGATCAGTTCATCCTGGCCGATGGTATAAGCAATCGGTTTCTGATAGCCCGAAGAAATGGCCATCTTGTAGAGCATCGGAATGAAGATCTCTCCGTTGCGTACCAGACTGTTCACCTCTTCGTTCAGCGGCACGGTACTGAGGTACAAATGGCCCTTTCCGATCTGATACTTGGACAGATAGCGGTTACCGTCCCGGTACTGCATGAGCGGTTCTTCCCGGCGGTTGGAATAGTTGGTGAGGCCGAAATTCCCCTGACTGGACGGCAGGATGAGGTTGGCGTTCCGGTTTTCGAAGACGTCGCGAAAAATGAATTCTTCCGTATTCAGGTTGCCGACTTCCCGCACCTGCTCTTCCCAGGCCGTGAGTTCATTGGCGGGAAAACCGCTGAGGAAACTCTGATAAGTAGCCAGTTGGGCGTTTTTGGAGGGAAATACCAATAGGTTTCCACCATTGTTCACAAATTCCTGCAATTCGAAAGCCAGCCCCGAGGAAATGGCATCCAGCTCATTCAGCACGATCATCTGATAATTCGGAAACCGGGAATAATCCAGATTCTGGCTCAGCTGGGTGGTCAACTCAAAATAACTGATCCCCTGAAAAGCGGCTTCCAGATAGCGGTTGGGCAGACTGCCGTTCACCACCAGTACATCGATCTTTTCGTCCACATCAAAGGCGAAGTAATATTTATCATCAAACTGCACGGGATAATCCGTGATCGCCAGTTCGGCGTCATAACGCCCCGGGCGCAGAATACTGACGTTGACCGTATCCAGCACCACGGATTCTGCGGGGATACTCATGGTACCCACTGGTTTGGTCTGCCCGTCGTAGCGAATGGACAGCCGGATGTTCTCGGCCTCCTGCGTACTGAGGTTCCGGACCTGTACCACCAGCGGATTATTCTGGTTGAGCATCTGAACGGGTGCGTCAAACCAGGCCGAATCAATACTGATGTTGCGTTCCTGTACCGCTTGCAACGGCACCAGATTCAGGGCAACGGTGGTATCCGCATAATCCTGGATATCGGTAATATTTTTCTGAAAATCGGAAATGATATAAGTGGAGCGGTTCTCGATATCGCCGGTCTCCAGCGCCTGCTGCTGCCGGGTAACGACCTTGCTCAACTCCCGGACATTGGGTGTCACGGTGAGTTCATCGATGAGCGCCAGTGCGTCTTCCTGACTGACCAGCCGCTGGTGACGTCCCTCAAAATCATTGGTCAGAACCTGGAAGCGGTCTTCCACCCCGTAGGCCTGAACGATCTCGCGAGCGCGCTGTTTGGCTTTATCCAAAAGTGGCACATCTTCGCTGAGTGCGCTCATGCTGAAAGAATTATCCACGAATACACTGATGGCCTTGCGACCGGCTTTCACTTCACTGTCCTGGGGAATAAAGGGCTGAACGAAGGCCAGCACCAGGAACGCCAACGCCAGGAGGCGGGCGATCAATACCAGAATGTTCCGCAGTTTGGACCGGGCGCTGGTATCTTCTTTCACCTCGCGCAGGAAACGCACATTGGTAAAATATACTTTTCGAAACCGGCGAAAGTAAAACAGGTGAATGATCACGGGGATGGCCAAAAACGCTAAGGCCCATAAAAATGTCGGAAATAAAAATTGCATATTCGTTGGTAGTCAGTCTACACGGTAGTTTGGATGGAAAAACGTAATCTGGTATTCAATGTTGCGGAAATGTGACAATAAGACCAAAGGTAATACTAATCCACATCAAAATGCAACGTCTTTTCATTTCATAGGGGTATTTTTGTGCCGATCAGCCGCAAGTCGAAAATCGTCGGCTATCCGCCCGGAGGCGAAGGTCATCAATAATTTTTGCCCGGCGGCTTACTGAAACCGGACTATTGAATATGTACAAAATCAAAGAGATCTATTATACCCTTCAGGGAGAGGGCGCCCATACCGGCCGGCCGGCCGTGTTCTGCCGTTTTACCGGATGCAATTTGTGGAGCGGCCGGGAAGAAGACCGCCACAAAGCGATCTGTCAGTTCTGCGACACGGATTTCTGGGGAACGGACGGCGTACTCGGCGGACGCTATACGGCCGAAGAACTGGCCGGACTGGTCAAAAGCTGCTGGCCGGATGATGAGTTCGGGCAGCCCTATGTGGTATGCACCGGCGGCGAACCGCTTTTGCAACTGGATGAGCCCCTGATCGAAGCGTTTCACCGGCAGGGACTGGAGGTAGGCGTGGAGACCAACGGCACCATCGAACCGCCGGCCGGACTGGACTGGATCTGTGTGAGTCCCAAGGCCGGAGCCGAACTGGTGATCAAAGCAGCCAATGAGATCAAACTGGTTTTTCCGCAGCCCGGAGCCGAACCCGAACGCTACCTGGACCTGGATTTCGAAAACTTCTTTTTACAACCCATGGACGGTCCCGCAGCCGAGAAAAACACAAAACTCACCCTGGAATACTGCCTCAAAAACCCGAGGTGGCGGCTCAGCCTGCAGACTCATAAGCTGTTAAACATCCCTTAGATACACATCCTGATAAAAAAAATATTAAAAAATTTGCCTTTTGGAGATCCGGCCGGCAAATCCCGCCCGTATATAGCCACAGACACACACACTTTTGAGTTAGACCCTTGACCCAAACGATACACAAGAACAAT
Organism: Flavilitoribacter nigricans DSM 23189 = NBRC 102662; assembly: GCF_002646595.1. Classification (GTDB taxonomy): domain Bacteria; phylum Bacteroidota; class Bacteroidia; order Chitinophagales; family Saprospiraceae; genus Flavilitoribacter; species Flavilitoribacter nigricans. The sequence continues at coordinate 55,743 of NZ_PDUD01000057.1, read as the reverse complement.
AGTAAGGGGGACTCTTGGATGAAGTGAGCTTGAGGCTTGCTTCATCCTTTTTTATTTTACCCAAAGCGGACCTGCCGGATTTGGTCATCTTCCTGCCAAGAAATGTTAAAACTTTTTCCATCCTTTGATTTTTGCGTTACCTTAATGAGCTGACGCTACCGCCGGATAGCTCCCGGCACCAAACGACTTTTAAACATCTTAACCTAACGAGGCCGTTTATCGACTCTGCTGCCGTTGAAATCCGCGTCTTGCAAGCCGGAAATCGGCCTTTTAAACCTCAACGCTATGCGCTCTCTTTTTACGCTCGTTTTAGTCATTGCTTTCTTTACTTCCGCCCGCGCCCAGCTTTCCCGCGGCGCCATGCTCTGGAGCGGAGGGATGGAACTCGCCTCCCAGTCCAATCCGAATTTACTCAGGTTTTCTCTATTCCCGGAAGCCCATTATTTTCTGACCGATCACTTCACGGTGGGCGGGCGGTTCAATCTGGGTGCTACCTTCGAAAAAGGTGTGCAGTTGCTGATCGTTGATCCGCAGATCCGGTTCTATTTCCCCTCGCGTAATGACCGGAGCAATTTCTTTGCCTTCACTCATTCCGAATTGTTTTTCCCGGTCGATGAAGAATTAGGCCTGGACAATCAGGTGCGGCTATTTCTCGGTGGGGGCTGGCAGGCCCGCCTGAACCCGAATGTAGCGCTGGAAACCAAACTCTTTGCAATTTATCAGGAAAATCCGGGCAACCCGGAGGCTCCGTTTTTCAGCCGCCCCACCTTCGGACTGGAAACGGGTCTACTTCTCTTCCTGAATGCCTATGAAGAACCAAATTTCCAATCCAGGATCGGAAAAGGAAGCTGGCTCATCGGGGGGAATAATCTGAAGGTCAATTACCTGGCGGACGGTCTGAATCGCCAGTTCAGTTTCAGCATGACGCCCCGTATCGGCTATTTCTTTTCTGATATGTTCATGGCCGGGATCGGGTTGCCGTTCGACTATCAGTTCACGGAAATTGGCGTCAGCTTTGGTTTCACTGACAGAATCCAGTCCCAGATCGTCGGGCTTTCTCCGTTTTTCCGCTTCTACCCCAAAATGAGCAATTCCCGGGTGCGCCCCTTTCTCAATGCCGAAGTAAATTACCTGCGTACCCGCCTGGATGACCGGATCAATTTCGGACTTAATTTTGTCCCCCGTAACCGGTACAATTTCACCCTGAGCGGAGGCATCAATCATTTCCTCACCCCGACCACCGCCCTCGAAGCCGCCGCCTTTTACAACTGGGACGCCAGTCAGGACATCACCCGCGGAGGCATCCAGCTCGGATTTCAGTTTTTCCTGGCCCGGGAAAGTGAATGAAACATAAAGCGGGTTAAACATTTGCCAAAGCCTTCCGGAAATTGAATAGTCAAGCATTCCGGCCGTATCTTAACATAGCAATCCGACCCCTCAACCCCTGGACTCTGACACCTGACCCCTCAAAACCTGACCCCTGACACCTCCTCAAACCTCAAAACAAAAACATGACGCCTCTAAAAACGCACACACTCTGGTTGCTCCTGGCAGCCATGCTCTTCTCGTCCCTACTAAACGCCCAAACCGACACCCGGGAAATCGGGCTTCGTTTCGGAGGGCTGCAGTATTTCGACTTTATTTACAAAAAGCAACGCACGGCCAATGGCTTCCAACGCATCCGGCTGACGGTGGCTGCCCTGAGTTTTGATCAGTATGATGACTACAACCACTTTGCTACCAATTTGGGCATTGCGATCGGGCGGGAAAAGCGCAAAGGCCTCGCCGAAAACCTGTACTGGGTACACGGCTGGGAACCCCGGATACGGGTAATGTATAACCTCCGGACCGATACCTCCGACGGGGTTGATCCGAATGATTATTGGAACCTGTCTGTCCAGCCCGCCATCGGCTACGTCCTGGGATTTCAGTACAATTTCAGCGAGCGGTTTTACGTGTCGCTCGAAGGCATTCCCTCCCTGGGCGTAAACCTCAATTTCGATGATCGGAATGGGCTCGATAATTTCGGTCTGGGCGGTAATTTTTCGTTTTCCGGGGTGGCGATCACCCTGGCCTATTCCTTCGTTCCGCATCCCTAAAAAAAGGATATTATCGTTGGTCGGAAAAAGGTCTCTTTTCATTCAAAGATCACCGCAAAAGCTTATTTTCGAGGGTTCACCTAACCAATCCGCTTGCTGCTGCAATCCGGACTAGCTATACCACTATGCGCTTTCTAATTTTACCACTTCTCTTCTTATCCGTGGGCCTTTCCGCGCAGATCAGCCGGGGCGCCTTCATCGGTAACAGCGATCTGCATCTGACGGCCTATCCCGAAGGCGGCAATCCCGATCTGGGATATAATCTGTTGCCGGAATTGAAATATTTCCTCTCTCCACATTTCAGTATCGGGGGCAATGTACGAATGACCGGCAGCCGTGAGGACGGAGTAAATAGCCTCCGGATCGCACCGGAAGTGCAGTATATTTTCAATCCTCAACAGCAAAATAACAACTGGTTTGTTTTCCTGAACCCGCGCTTCAATTCCATCCCCAGTCGTAAGATCGACAGCGATCCGTATACCGAAATATTCACCGGCCTGGGTTGGTACGCCTTTCTAAGCCCGAACATAGTCCTGCAAACCAAACTCGCCGTGATATTTGATAACCGGACCTGGCAGTATTTCGTCCAGAGGCCGGTCTATCAGCTCTCTACCGGCTTATCCTGGTACCTGGATCCCAACCGGAGTTTTTCCGCCGTCAGGCAGATCCCCGAACGGGGAAAAGGCAGCTGGATGATCGGAGGAATTGATCCCGAGATAAATCTCCGGCCCGCCAGAGGTGCTACCAGCTTCCGGATGTCCCTTACCCCACGGGTGGGTTATTTCCTTTCGGATCAATTGGTCGTCGGCCTGGGGGTACCTTTTGCCCACATTTACGAAAGCAATCTGCTGCGGGATCTCACTAAGTATTACTACAAGTCTACGGTCATCGGTGCAGAGCCTTATCTGCGGTTCTACACGGGCAGGCCCGAACAGGCCACCCGCTTCTTTGCAGAAGGGTCAGCCCGCTTTGCCCGGGAGCATTTAAGAACTTCCCGGACGGATCAACCCCGGTATCCCGATTCGGGTATACTTACTTTCAGAAGCGGCTTCAATTATTTTCTGCGACCGACCGTCGCGTTGGAAGGCAGTGTATTTTATCTAAGCAATTTCACTTACGGATACCATCAGTTCGGACTCACCTGGGGCTTCCAGTTTTTCCTTTTGGGCAATCAGTGAGATAGTGAACATGTCAACTGGGGACACTTTCCCCTTCGCAATAATCCAGCAATTTGCGGTATACTTCGTGCCGGCTCAGCAGTTCCCGGTTACCGAGCACCACGATCTGTTCCCGCGCCCGGGTGAGGGCTACATTGAGTTTGCGGTCCACTCCTTCGTCACTGAGTGTGGATAAGAGTTCGAGTTGGCGGCTGGAATTGGTACACAGAGAAAGCAATATGATATCCCTGGCCCCGCCCTGGTAACGTTCCACCGTATCGATGGTGATGAGGTCCGGGTTGAGTCCCCGGGCTTCCAGCGCGTAGCGGATCTGGGCGATCTGCGCCCGGTAAGGCGTGATCACACCGATGCGATCCTTTTCCAGTTCTTTACCTTCGCTGGCAAATACTTCACCCAGCAGGCTGACCAGTTTGCCCACCAGTTCCGCTTCGTGCTGATTGGTCTTTTGCAAAGGCGTGCTTTCGTCCACCGGTGTGGGTATAAAGATCATGCGCCGACTACCCAGGCGGCTTAGTAAACCATCGGCATCAGGCGGGATGTGCAGAAAGCCGGTCTGCAGCTGGCGTTCTCGGACCGGAATGCCTTCCGGCAGGATCTGCAGTGTCTTTTCGTAAAAATGCCGGTTCGGGAACTCCATAATGTGCTGGTGCATGCGTCCCTGGTGGCGCAACTGGGCGTAGGCCCAATCCCACTGCTCGGCTTTACACCGTTTGAAAAGGCGCTCGAAAAGGGAGTTGCGCAGATTATTCAGGCCGATCTGTTGCAGTCCTTCGTCGCGGACCGCCGAGCTGCCGGTATCCTGCGTCACTACGGCGGGTAATTGTTTGTGATCGCCGATCAGGATAAAGCGTTCAAAATTGGGCAGCAGCCCCACCAGCATCGGTTCCAGGATCTGGGAAGCCTCATCGATGATCACTGTCTGGAAAGATTTCAGCTGCAGCAATTCCGGTTTACCCACGATGGAGGAAACGGTAGAAACGAAAATGCGGTGCCCGTCGATGAGTTCGCGCAGTGCTTTCCGGGATTTGATCTTCTGGGTTTTCGAACGCAGCAACTGATCCCGAAAGGCCGGTGCCGTCGAGTAGCGGGACCCGATGCGCAGATACTGGTCCCGGAGTTCCGGGCCGATGCGTTCTATCGATTCGCAGATCTCATCCACGGCGCGGTTGGTATAGGCCAGCAGCAGAATATTCTCCTCCGTGCGGTGCAGCAGGTGATCGACCATGTAGCGCAGCATTACACTGGTCTTGCCGGTACCGGGCGGTCCCCAGAGTAAAAAATAATCCCGGGCGGAAAGCGCTTTCCCGAGGATCTCCCTTTGATCCGGGGTCATGCCGGGCGTCGGGCCCAATGTTACGGCTTGCGGTTGATCCGGCGGACGGGTCGTCAGCAGTAATTGCTTTTTGCTGGCAGCGTGACCGCAAAACGCAAACAGGCTGCGGTAGATCCCCGTAAAGCTGCTGTCCAGCAGATCGTGTTCCAGATTCCAGTATGTAAAATCGGCAAAGATGCGGTCATTGAACTGCCGGGAACGCAGGCGGATCACCACCTGCTTTTGATCGATATCAATGATGGAGCATTTGAAGATCTGGCTGGCCAGCACGCCGATCTGATCTTCCTGCCGGGGATAGAGCACGGCAATATCGCCCTGCCGGAAATTCGCCAGCCGGTGCGTGCGCTCCGTGCGTTGAAAGATCAGAATGGGTTCCTCCTCGCCGGAGCGGTTTTCCTCCAGTTCGAGGTATTCGATGAGGTCGAAATTTTCCAGTTTTTCTTCCGGCGAATTGAGCCAGAGCGCGGCCAGACCATTGATGCCCTCCTGATCCGAAGCGCCGGTTTTGGCCAGGGCCTGTTCCCGGGCGATAAACCCGGCAAAGGAAATAAAATAGCATTTTTCCAGTTCGCTGAGTCGCCGGTAGACGGCTTCGAACTGTTCGAGATTGCGGCGCGCAAAACCCCGCATATTCGGGAAGTGCACCGGCGACAAACGGCCGAACAGGCGCTGGCCCTGATCGAGCAGATCTTTATCTTCCTGCTGCCCGAGCTGGGACAAGAGTCGCTCCAGAGCTACCAGTTGATTACGCAACTGCATGGCCTCGTACTGCTGCGCTTTTATGGTAGGCGCAAAACGAAGCTGCCGGTCGTCCTGACCGGAATAGAGAATATAGTTAGCCACTTTGGTCTTCCGCCCGAATGCGGAATGCACCAGCAGGTCGTAGAGTAAGGTCTGGGTAAAGTGACTGGCGCTCAGGCCGTACACATTGGGCATAAAGGGTTTGCCACTTTTCAGTTCGACGATCGCCGTTTTGGATTCCTCTCCAACCGGACGGTACAACAGGTCCAGTCGCCCCTGCAGGCCGTAGGTTTCCGAGTAGAAGGACGGTTCCAGGTAACAGTCTTCGCGGTGAATACCCTCCTCCGCAAAATCCTGCATCACCATCCTTTTGAGATGGAGGTAATGCTTTTGGGATTTTTGCAGGATCTCCCGGATCTGCCGGTCGGAAAACAGGCAAAAGGTCAGCGGGTTCAACTGGAAGGTACGCGGAGCAAGCTGTTGGAAGGTTGATTCGGGCTCGGTCATCAGCTCGTCCAGGAAAAAGTTGGCAATATGCCCGATCATCAGGGGAGCCGTGGATTCGAACGGCAGGAATTTCTTCAGCAGATAACCCCAGGGATCGGTCCCCTGCACCTGAAAGCACTCGGAAACGGCGGTCACTTCCACCAGAAAATCTGGTTCTACCACAAAGGCACGCGGCCGGTAGACGCCATCCGCCCCGATCTCTACATCGATCAAATTCAGCAGTACGGGAAATCCCATAACCGCCCGGATCAGGTCGATCGTCGGATTGAAATTTTCGTTGTGATCGGCAATGTTATAGGCGATCGGGATCACTACTTCCGGCTGGTTCTCCGAACGGGCCAGCAGCTGGCAGTTCGGCCGGTCTTCCTCCAACGCCAGCACCCGCAATTTGGGCAGATACTGTTTCACTTCCACCGCGACAAACGGGAACGTCCAGTCTGCGGGGATCAATTGCTGCACCGCAGCGGGCGGCTCCTCCGCAAAAATGGCCTGAATGGTATCCGCCATCACTTTGGTGCCCAGCGACAGCAGGTCTTCCAGATCTTCCGGACTGGCCTGGGGAGCCCGCTTCCGGAACTGGTGAATGTAGTACTGCAGTCGTTTTTCCAGCTGATATTTATGGCAGGTATAGGCGATCCGGGCGAAGAGCGTGGTGAAGTGCAGGTTTTCTTTCCGGGTAGCTTCGACGAATAACAGATTGAGCAGACGATAAAGTGCCTCCACTCTGACTGCGGGCTCCATAGCCGTTCCCGTCAGGGCCTTTTCTAATTCCCGGTAAAATAGTTGTGGTAGCGCGTTATTCGTCATGCCTCTGATCATGCCTGATTTGCGGCTAAATATACGGAATTTAAACGATAGCCGCGGGCCGGCACCGGAAGTCAGACCGGATTTTTGCCTATCCTGTAATTCCTCATTTATTCGATCTCCTCCCCGGCTTTATTGAACCGCCTGGTCTCCTTGCGTTTATGCCGTTCATCGTAGGTATGTTCGATGTAAGCCAGTCCGTTGTCCGTTCGGTTGACCATTTCACCGTTCAGCCCCAGGTAAGTAACCCGGATCAGGTTGTCGTGCTCATCGTAGGAATAAGTGATGGTAGAGAAACCGCTTTTGGCGTGCAGCACCGGCCGCCGCCGGGTATCGAGTAATTCGGTTTTTACACGTTTGAATCCGGCGCGGTCCCAGGTATATTCGGCGTAGCAGTAGCCGGTTTCCGTATTCAGTCCCGGCTGCCCGGTGCTGTCCGTAAAGTGGGTGTAGTCATAGTTGCCGAACCGGTCGTAGATCCGTTTGCTTCCCCAGAATCCGTAGGCATTTTTCCGGTCCTGGCCGCGATCGTCCTCGTAGCGCACGGAAGTTTCGTAGCCGTAGCGATCCGGGATATTGATGCCCCGGGCCACATTGGGTCCGTTACCGCTTTTCAGTTGGTGATCCTTATCCAATACCCGCCAGCCATACCATTTCCCGGCCCTGTCGAACAGGAGCTTATCCTGGGCAACGCCCGATTCATTGTTCACTAAATTGCCCTGCTTGTCTATGTTTTGCATCAGGGCCAAACTTCCGTGAAATTCGTAGTACAGGCGGATGGTGTAGAATGGAAAACCCGGCCGCAGGCTTTGCAATGCCCCCGTAAGATCAAAGCGCTGCTCGATCACCGATCCGTCCGGCTGGTGTTCCCAGGTGTAGTGGGCAATGCCCCAGTCATTTTCGATCCGGTTTCCGCTTTCATCTTCAAAATGCAGACCGGTCCGCCGGCCCTGCTCGTCCAGTTGGTAGACCTCGCGGAAGGCTCCCCGCTGACTAACGGCATTGCCGAAGCGATCCGAAAAGGTCCGGATCTCCTGACCGTCGCGGTAAGTAAGCTGCTGTACAGGGGTGGTAAAGAAGTAATTGGCCGTGTGGTTGGGTTCGCGCAGCCGGTTACCGAGATAAAATCCGATCCGGACCAGGCGAAATTGCTCATCGTAATATAACCGATAATGATTGCGACGCATCGCCTCCTTTTCTCCCAGCCGGACCACGCCTTTAAAATCGGGGTAAGGGGATTCCCGCAGGGATATGGTTGCGTAGTATTCGACCCGCTCTTCGGCCGGAAATTGTTCCGAATGGCCGTAAACTCCGGGAAGGACGAGGCCGAAAAAGCAGATCGAGAGTACGCAGGTAAGCGTTTTTTTCATTGCTTCCATTTTATCTTGTTTTGTTGACAGCAAAGAAACCGGAAGCTTTTTGATGTAGAAAAAATGCGGCATCCGGGGCTCTCCTGATTCCTTAAATCCGGATAAAAGCAGGCAATTTGGCAGACTTTTCGGCCGGTTCAGTTCCTCCCATTTTGGTTCGCCCCTGCAAAGAACCGTTTTAAGGCATTACCTTTGCCCCTCAAAAGCTCGCTATCCGTATCCACATGAAAACATGCTTTCCCTGTCTCTTTTTTATCCTGTTGATCCTCTCTTCCTGCGTTGAAGCACCCCACGAGGCCAGTGGTGCCGGTCAGGCTATGGAATACTGGAGTATACAGCGGACCTACCCCGACGGCCGGATCCATTCCCGCAAGCTACAGCAAGCCTACCGGGAATGGCAGCCTCAGTTGAGCCTGCGCAGCGGGGAACCCTGGCGAGCGCTCGGGCCTAAGAACGTGGGTGGCCGTACACTCAGTCTGGCTTTCCATCCGAATGATCCCGAGCTACTTTTTGTCGGTTCGGCCAGCGGAGGATTGTGGGTCTCCCATTCCGGTGGCAAAGGCACCCAGGCCTGGGAACGGGTCCGTACCGGGTTTCCGGTTCTTGGCGTCAGCACCATCGCTATCAATCCCGACCGGCCGGAAGAAATCTTTATCGGCACCGGGGAAGTCTACAATCACCAGGCGGCCCGGCCGGCCATTGATGATCGTTTTCACCGGGGCAGTTACGGCATGGGTATCCTCCGATCGCGCGACGGCGGCCAAAGCTGGCAGGTGTCCCTGGACTGGCGGAATACCGACCTGCGGGGCGTCTGGAAGATCATCTATAATCCGTTGCGGAGCGCAACCGTACTGGCCGCTACCACCGAGGGCATCTTTCGTAGTCGGGACGGCGGCAACACCTGGCGACAGATATCCGACCGGATCATGGCTACCGACCTGGAGATGCATCCGCTCGATACGAATGTGATCTACGCCAGCCACGGCGGCTACCGCAGTCCGGAAACGGGCATATACCGTTCCACCGATGGCGGCAATTCCTTTGAGCTCCTGAACAGTCTACCCACCCAATACAGCGGGAAGGCCATGATCAGTCTGGCTCCTTCCGAACCCGACTGGCTATACGTTTCCATTGCCGATAACGAATCCTCCATTGGCCTGTTCCGCTCGATTGACCGGGGCGATAACTGGGCCCTGATGAATACGGAGGATGTAGCGAAATGGCAGGGTTGGTACGCCCACGATGTGGCGATCCATCCCCGCGACCCCCAGCGGCTGGTCTACGTTGGCATCGATACCTGGACTTCGGGAAATGGCGGCAAAGCCCTCGACCAACGCACCTACTGGCAACTGTGGACCTTCGGGCGTACCGCAGTCGGCGCTCCCGAGGGGCCCGACAATTATGTACACGCGGATATTCACGGAGCTTATTACCACCCGGACAACGATCAGCGGGTCTTCCTGGTCACCGATGGTGGCATTTTTGAATCCATCAACGGCGGCATCACCTGGACCTCGCGCAACGGCGGCTACCAAACCCAGCAGTTTTACGCCGATCTGGCCAGTGCGCCCCGGGATTCCAACCTCGCGATCGGCGGCCTGCAGGACAATTCAACCGTAGTGTATAACGGCACCGCAGCCTGGGCCCGACGCATCGGCGGCGACGGTATGACGGCCGCCATCGACCCGCAGGATGACCAGTTTATCTACGGTTCTTTACAGAATTTGAATGTCTTGCGCTCTACGGACCGGGGCGAGACCTTTCGACGGTTAGTCATCGGCAATTCGGCCGCAGAGACCCGAAATTTCAACAGCCCGTTTAAACTGGCTCCCTCCCGGCCTACACAACTGTACGCCGGCGCCCAGCGGCTGTACGTCAGTAACAATCGCGGCGGCACCTGGGAACAGGCTTCTTCCCAGAAAGACGGCCGGAATGCTATACTGAAGATTGCCGTTTCGGCCTCGGATCCCGATCTGCTGTATTTCAGCACTAACTCACTGGACGGCAGTCAGGCTCCGGCGGTTTTTAAAAGCACCAGCGGCGGCCGCAGTTCCTGGCAACGCATGGAAGGTCTGCCGGACCGGATCTGTACGGACCTCGAATTTCATCCCAATAGTCAGGATACCATATTTGCTGTATTTGGCGGTTATAATTCGTCGCACGTTTTTCGTACCACTAACGGAGGTCGCAACTGGACCGCCATCGACCGTAACCTGCCCGATCTGCCGACTAATACGATCTTCATCGATCCCCTACACCCCGGGCATCTTTATATAGGCAATGATCTGGGCGTGTTTGCCTCTCAGGACAATGGGCAGCGCTGGGAATGGATCTCGCAGGACATTGCGGAAGCCGTCATGGTGATGGACCTCAGCTACAGCCCCTCCAACCGGAAATTGCGGGTCGCCACCCACGGGCTCGGTGCCTACGAACTGGCGCTGGATGAATTGAAACTCGGCGGGGAACCCGCCGGAGAATTAAGCCTGGAAGCCCCCTACCCCAACCCGGCCACGGACTGGCTCTCGGTCGACTTTCAGGTAGAAAACGCCAGCACCTATGCATTTGAACTCGTAGACGTCAACGGCCGGATCCTCGAACGGCACCGCAAGGCCTATCTGGGAGGTGAGCAGGAAAAACTGCGCTATAACCTTCGCGACCGGGCCGCGGGTGTCTACTGGCTGGTCATCCGGGACGACACCGGCGATTTCCGACGGACTTTTCGGATCGTGAAGCTCTGAGAGCGGCGGACATGCTACTGAACATCTTTTAAAAAATAGCGGAGGGGATGGCCAGGAGACAAGGTGATGGGGAGAGTGGGTGAAAGCAATGCCACTTCGCCTTCTCCCAATCTACTGGTCATCTCGTCTTTCTCGTTTTGTCCGGTAGCCAGTAGTACGACCGGCGGATCATTCCGGTTTTTAGGGCAATCGCATCTAATTGCTTTGGTACTTTTTGCGCAAAAAAGTACCCAAAATGCCGGGCAAAATTATCCTTCCCACGAACCTGGCACCCTCTCCCACCATTTTGCCCGCTTCCCAGCCCGCCTTACGACAAGTCATTACCCTAAATTGAGCATCAGGGAAAATACCACGCCTTTCTAGCGGCTATTTCAGCCGATTTTTTATGTCCTTCCATTTTAATGCGATCGCTCTATCCAGGTTTAGAAATTAACTGGATTTTCTGCAGATTATCCTTACCTTTGCCCCCGATTTCGGTACTGTTAGCAGCAGTTTCCCCGCGAAACCACAAGCCTGCAACTTGTCACCAATTGTTTAACCGTACCTACAACATAATGACTAAGAAAAGATTACGGAACATCGTCAACAAAGACGAGCTCAAGCGGCGTATGGAAGAAAGCACCGAGCCGCGCACTACCCTTTCCTTTTATCAGTATCACCACATTGAGGATCCGAAGGCCTTCCGGGACCAGTTATTTCTGGACTGGAGCGAATTGGGTGTCTTCGGCCGGATCTACGTAGCCGACGAAGGGATCAACGGACAGATCTCCCTGCCCAGTCGCAACCTGAAAGCCTTTAAAGAGGCCATGTACAGCGTTCCCTTCCTCAACGGTATCCGCCTGAACATCGCAGTGGACGACGACGGAAAATCCTTCTACAAACTGACGATCAAAGTACGCACCAAGATCGTAGCCGACGGTCTGGATGATGAGTCCTTTGATGTGACCAAACGCGGTAAACATCTCGATGCCCAGTCCGTCAACCAGTTGCTGGATGAAGACGAGACCATCATCGTGGATATGCGCAATCACTACGAATCCGAAGTGGGCCATTTTGAAGGCGCGATCTGTCCGGATGTGGAAACTTTCCGCGAGGCACTGCCCCTCGTAGAAGACATGCTGGAGCAGGAAAAGGATAAAAATATCATCATGTACTGCACCGGCGGCATCCGCTGCGAAAAAGCCAGTGCCTACTACCTGCACAAAGGCTTTAAAAACGTCTACATGATCGATGGCGGTATCATCGAATATACCCGCCAGTGTCGGGAGCAGGGCCTCCCCATTAAATACAAAGGCAAAAATTTCGTTTTCGACGAGCGCCTGGGCGAACGGATCACCGAGGAAGTGATCTCCCGCTGCCACCAGTGCGGCGAAGCCTGCGACACCCACGTCAACTGTATCAACGACGCCTGTCATATCCTGTTTATCCAGTGCGAATCCTGCGCGGAACAATACCACCAGTGCTGCTCCGAAAAATGCAGTGATTTCATCCAGCTCCCCAAAGAAGAGCAACTGAAACTGCGGCCGACGATGCAGTTCAACGGCAGCAAATTTGGGAAGGGCCGGTATAAGGCGTTTCGGACGAGTGGGGATTTGATGTTGGGGTAGATGGTGGACGGTGGACGGTGGACGGTCCCTACATACTGTCAACCATCGACCCTCGACCGTCCACCACCAACCATCCACCGCCCAAATCCCCCATCTCAACGACTTTATTTGCGTCTCAGCGCCCAATGCCTGACTTTTGGACCATCACTAACGTTCAAAAGTTCCGAAATATGAAAAAGCAATTTGGCCTCCTGGCCCTTATCGGCGTTCTCTTCTTTTCCTCCTGTATTTACTCGCTGCACCCTCTGTACACCAAAGACACCCAGGTTTTTGAAGCCTCCCTGATCGGCACCTGGGAGAAAGACGAGCAATCTTTCATTTTTAAAAAAGTAGGGAAAAAGGATTACTACAAACTCACCCACGTCGACCGAAAGGAAGATACCGTTACCGACTCCGAAGCGCACCTCGTCAAGCTCGGCAACCACTACTACCTCGACTTTCAGCGGTGGACGGATTACGGGGACCTTTTCGACTTCAACGTACTGGCGCCCCGCATGGACGTTCACAACTTTGCGCGGGTAGTCTGGAATAACGATCAACTGGAACTCATTTTCTTCGACGGCGATAAGATCGGCAAGTTGCTGGAGCAGCGGCGGGCCCGCATCGATTACGAGAAAGTGGGGATGGAGGAGTTCGTGCTGACCGCTCAACCGGAAGAACTGCAGGAATTTGTTACCAAATATGGGGACGAGTTACTGGATTTTTCCGAAACTTTAGTACTACCTAAAGTCTTGAATTGATGATCGATTGGAAAAAACTGATCCAGCACCCCTGGTTACAACACGGGGGGTTCTGGATCTTATCCACCTACGTCCTGTTTCGGATCTTTAACCAGAGCCCGGAAAATACCACCTCCGACCTGATCTATACCGCCCTGTTTCAGATCAGCCTCTGGGTAGTGGTGTACTTTCAGCTTTGGCTATTGATCCCCCGGCTGCTTAAACCCGGCCGCTATCTGGTGTACGGTCTGAGCTTTTTGCTGGTACTGGTACTGGGCGTGGCGATCAACCACCTGACTTTCGACTATCTGGCGGACTGGCTGTTTCCCGATTATTTTTTCATCAGCTATTACCGGAACGGGGAACTGCTGCAGTTCATGCTGATCTACGCGGTGGCCAGTACGCTGTTTAAACTATCCAAGTCCTGGTTTGACCTGGCCAACAAGGAAAAACAGATCAACCGGCTGGAACGCGAAAAACTGGACGCCGAACTGCAGGCACTCCGGGCCCAACTGGATCCCCACTTTCTTTTCAACAGCCTGAATAATGTCTATTCCCTGGCGCTGGACGCCGATGAAAAGGTGCCGGCCTACCTGCTGCAACTTTCGGATAACTTACGCTATATGCTATACGAATGCCAGGCCCCGCACGTACCGCTCACCAAAGAGCTGGAATACATCCAAAACTACCTGGCCCTGCAACGTTTGAAAGCCGGTCCGGAGGTACAGATTGAACTTTCGGTCAACGGTATCACGGAAGCGCAACAAGTAGCGCCGCTGCTTTTTATTCCCTTCATTGAAAACAGTTTCAAACACGGATTGAAAGGCAGGGCCCGGGATGCTGCGATCCACATCAGCTTTGTGGGGCAGGAACAAGGTTTGGAGTTCCATATCCGCAACACGATAGCTCCAAACGGCCCGGACGATGCGCCTGTACTTCCAGTGGTTGGGGGCATTGGTCTGGAAAATGTCCGCAAAAGGCTGGAATTGTTGTATCCTGGCCGGCATCAACTGGATATCCGCGAGGATGCCGACAGTTTTGAAGTGGACATGACTTTACATTTTACCCCGTAAATTATTTTGAAGTGCGCACCATAATAATCGACGATGAACATCTGGCCGTCAGAGTGCTGGAAAAATACGTTAAGCTCAATCCACTGCTGCAGCTGACCGCCAGCTTTACCGATCCGCTGGAGGCTTTTGCCTATTTGCAGCAACACGAAGTAGACCTCATCCTGCTGGACATCAACATGCCGGAGCTCTCCGGCCTGGCGCTGATCCGGTCCCTGGCCCGCCCTCCTAAGGTGATCTTTACCACGGCCTATCCCGAGTATGCCGTGGAGGGATTCGAAGTCGAAGCGGTGGACTATCTGGTGAAACCCATTGCCCCCGGGCGTTTCCTGAAAGCCGTGGAAAAGGCCCACCGCACGCAAAATCAGCCGGCCCATGCTACGGAAGAAACGCGCCATCTGCTGGTGAAGGCGGACCGCAAACTGTACCGCCTGCCTCTGGACGAACTGCTTTACCTGCAGGCCTACGGCGATTACGTTAAGATCGTTTGCTCCGACAAGGTGATCACCCCGAAAGAGAAGTTGAGCAATCTGGAAAAAATGCTGCCGGATCAGTCCTTCCTGCGGGTGCACCGCTCCTACATTATTGCTCTGGATAAGGTGGAATATATGGAGGGAAACCTGGTATTCATCAACCGGCAATCCATTCCCGTAGCTCAGGCTAACCGGGAGCAATTACTGACCAAACTAGCCTGATTTACAGCTATTTGCGACTTTTTTTGCTTTTTTGAAAAAAAGTCCTACTTTAAGACAACTAATTCGTACCCGATGTGTTAAAAAGTTGTTATGGCAAATAAATACAGCGATTTCTTAGATATCTCCGAACACAATTCATCTGATATTTCCAGTTTTCACTCCTATCGGTTCTACTAAGTACACTTTTCGATAGGTGATGCCTAATTACGTCTGCAAGTACTGAAATTGCCAGGAACAGAGCACTCCGCTTTGCCGCAATTTTCCACGATTTTTTAGTGAGCATTATAGTACGGACTTGCATTACCTTTTTACTTTCAGCATCTACCATTTTGGTTATCGGACCTCAATTCCGTTAATGAGTTAATTAGAACACTTCAAGCCTGAAATGACAAATCCTTTCCATCGTCGGAGATGAAAGTGATCGTCTTTTTTTGTGTTAGATGCCTTGACCCCAATTTTTTAATCATTATCCATTACTTATTCAAACAAACGTATGAGAGCATTAGTAATAACTAACTCCATTACCCGCAGGGACGAAAAGTCCATTGAAAAATACCTCACAGAGATTTCCCGCTATGAAGTGCTGACCCCCGAGGGCGAGCTCGAACTTTTTAAGGATTACCGTGACGGCAAGCCCGGTTCGCTGGATAAGATCGTGGCCCACAACCTCCGTTTCGTAGTATCCGTAGCCAAACAGTACCAGCATCTTGGCCTTGCTTTGGGAGATCTGATCAACGAAGGTAATCTCGGGCTGATCAAAGCCGCCCGTCGTTTCGATGAGACCAGAGGTTTCAAATTCATCTCCTATGCGGTGTGGTGGATCCGTCAATCTATATTAGAAGCCATTTCCCGGAAATCCAGAAAGATCCGCTTACCGGCCAACCAGCAGACTAATACCAGTAAGATCATGCGGGAAACGGAATCTTTCCTGCAAACCCATAACCGCCAGCCGACCTACGAAGAGATCGTAGAGGCAACCGGCCTCAGTCTGCATATCGTTAAAAAGAGCCTGGAAAATTATAAGAAGTGTAAATCACTGGATGCTCCGGTCGACAGCGAGGGCGATACTTCGCTGATGAACCTGATGACCGACAGTATCATCCCCAGTCCGGACCACGAATTATCCGTCCGCGAATCCCAGGAGATCGAAGTACGGGAATTACTCGACACCCTGCCACCCCGTACCAAAACCGTGCTGGCTATGTATTTCGGCATTGGTTACAAACATCCGCAAAGCCTGGATGAGATCGGTGATTACGTAGGCCTCAGCCGGGAAAGAGTCCGCCAGATCAAAGAACGCGGCCTGCGCCGTCTGCGCTCGCGGCATTCTAAAATGATACCCGAAATTTAATTGATGAGGTTAGGTCCGAACAAATTAGCATCCTCCGGGAGCGCTTTCAGGATAGTGCCTTGGCACTAGGTGACGCTCTGCTGAGTGCACCCACGGCTCCGTTGCTCCGTTATTTACCGACATTTTGTCCGTAAACGACGGAGCATCCGGGTCCCGTCCTCCCACCGGCGACTTTCCGGAATATACCCATAGACCCTGACCTCGAGTTCAAACAATTTTATAAACCATGTTAAGCAAAGTAAAATCCTATTTCAAAACGGAAAAACGACTAGAAAAAATTGGCCGCATCAAATCCTTCAACACCCGCAAGGGCTACGGCTTTATCCAATCCAAACTGACGACCAAGGACGTTTTCGTCCATGCCTCCGAACTCAAGGATAAAGTAACCAAAGGAGACCAAGTGCAATTTGTCCTCCAATTCAGCGAAAAAGGCTTGCACGCCGCTGACGTACGCGTTATTGGATAGCAGCCTTACTCCGTTTCTTTTGCCGAAACCATACCGGCAAATCACCCAACCAGAAGAATAGGTAAGGGAGCGACTGAGCAGTGCGCCCGGTTCCCCCTTACCTGATCTTTTATCGCTGATCGGCCCGCGACAATTTGAAGGCAGTAGTTGACTGCGGCTGATCCCCACTATCGAACCCTTACACTTCCTTCCGCCGAAGGTGATCCTCCGGTGCGGAACCAGCCTCTTTATTCCTTACCTGTCCCATTCTCCCAGCTTTTTATTACCGATATTTCTTCCGTTCCGTCCCCTGGCGACAATTCCCTGAACAGCTCTTAAATTTCTTATTATCTTCGGGATTCAAATGGTCTCTATTTTATGTCCCGAAAGAAAATATCCAAAGGTAAAAAGACCGGTGCGCGCCCCCAGGTTTCGGTTACTTCCGGCACGGAATCATTCCCGGCCTGGCTCACCAATCAAAGGCTGCATCTGATCGCGATCTTCAGTCTGGCCTTTTTACTTTACGCAAATACCTTATCCCACGACTATGCCCTCGATGATGCTATCGTTATCACCGAGAATATGTATACTTCCGAAGGGATCAGCGGATTTCCGGGTATTCTGAGCAAGGATACCTTTTTCGGCTTTTTCAAGGAGGAAGGTAAAGCCCAGCTGGTAGCCGGCGGGCGTTACCGGCCGTTCACCCTGCTGCTGTTTGCGATAGAAGTTCAGCTATTCGGTACCCAGCCTTGGGTGGGTCACCTGATGAATATCCTGTATTTCGGACTCACCGGCATCGTGCTTTATTTATTGCTGTTGCGCCTTTTTCGCTTGCGTTTCAGTGCGGGGAAAGCCTACTTTGTCGCCCTGGCCGCCACGCTGCTTTTTGTGGCCCATCCGATCCATACGGAGGTCGTAGCCAATATCAAGGGGCGCGATGAGATCATCTCCCTACTCGGCAGTCTCAGTGCCCTCTATTTTTGCCTGCGGGCCTACCTGGAGAAGAAACCGCGCTGGAACCTACTCGCCGGCGTCCTTTTCTTTGCGGCCCTGCTCAGCAAGGAAAATGCCATCACTTTTCTGGCCGTGGTCCCACTGACTTTCTACTTTTTCACCAAAGCCAAGACCGGAAATATCCTGAAGCAGCTGGCGCCACTGGCGGTAGCGGCGGTGGTCTTCCTCGTCATTCGCTTTTCCATTCTGGGTTTTTCGCTGGGTGAAGCCCCCCGGGAACTGATGAACAATCCCTTTCTCAAGATCGTAGGCACCCAGTGGGTGCCCTTCAGTTTTGGGGAGAAAATGGCCACCATTCTCTATACTTTGGGAAAATACCTGCAGCTGCTCGTCTTTCCCCATCCGCTCACGCACGATTACTACCCTAAACATATTTACCTGATGAGTTGGGGAGACTGGCAGGTATTGCTCAGCCTGATCGCCTATATCGGTCTGATCGTTTACGCCGTCCGGGGATTCCGGCGCCGGGATCCGGTCAGCTACAGTATCCTGTTCTTTTTACTGACGATCTCCATTGTTTCCAATATTCTCTTCCCGGTGGGTACCAATATGTCCGAGCGCCTCATTTTTATGCCTTCTGTGGGCTTTTGTCTGGCGATAGCCATACTGGCCTGGCGGTTGCAAAAACAGCTGGGAGAAAAGCTGGTACCCGTTTTCGCGAGTATAAGTCTGATAGCCCTGCTGTTCGGCATCAAAACGGTAGTGCGCAACCAGGCCTGGGAAGACAATTTCACCCTTTTCTCCACGGATATTTACCATTCACCGAATAGCGCCAAACTGCGCAATGCCATGGGCGGAGAACTGCTCACCCAGTCGCTCAAACCCGGGAACGAGAGCACCCAACAGGCTATGTGGCAGGAGGCCGTCGGGCACCTGCAGGAAGCCATCCGCCTGCATCCTACCTATAAGGGAGCTTATGTCCTGCTGGGTAATGCCTATAATTATCTCAAACAGTTCGATCAGTCCATAGCCGCCTACCAGCAGGCGCTGCAAATTTCACCGGGTGATCAACTGGCGGAAGACAACCTCGCCATCACCTACCGGGATGCCGGAAAATATGCCGGCGAAACCCGGGGCAACCTGCAACTGGCCACGCAGTACCTCCAGCAGGCCCTGCAAATGCGACCGAACGAGGCGGAGACCCTCCGTCTGCTCGGGGTAGCCGCCGGTATGGGCGGCCAGCACCAGCAAAGCATCGATTATTTCAGCCGGGTCACGGAACTGACGCCCAACAGCGCAACGGCCTGGTTTGATCTGGGCGTGGCCTATATTCAGTCCGGCCAGCCCCAGGTGGGTCAGATCTATATTGACCGGGCGAAGGAGATCGATCCGAATATTGAGGCGCAGCGCCGGCAGGGGCAATAGAGCACTATTTTCGTTATAAATTGTTGTAAGACACCAAAGAACAGTTTAATTTTTAAAATCGTATCTTTCTATTTCATTTCTTAACAACAAACCTTGTTCTCACTATGAAAAAAATCACCTGTCTACTTTTCGCGCTCAGTCTGTTCCTCATGGTGGAGGCGCAGGATAACCACACCGCCGCTACCGGTATCCAGTTCGAACACGTCGACTGGGAAGAAACCCTGAAACTGGCTAAAGAGCAGGATAAGATCATCTTTGTGGATGCCTACACTACCTGGTGCGGCCCCTGTAAGGTGATGTCCAAAAACGTATTTACCCAGGAAAAGGTGGGCGACTTTTACAATGAAAATTTCGTCAACGTAAAGATCGACATGGAAAAAGGCGAAGGGCTACTGTTTGCCAAGGCTTATGGTGTACGGGCTTATCCGACTTTCCTGTTCATTGACAGTAAGGGAAATATGGTCCACAAGGGGCTGGGCAGCCAGTCGGCGGATAAATTCATCCAACTGGGTGAGGCCGCTACGGATCCCGACCAGCAACTGGGTAAGGTGATCAGCCAGTTCAAAGAAGGGAACCGCGAACCCGCTTTTCTGAGAAAATACGCCAAGAGCATGCAGGCTGCTTATATGCAGGAGGAGCAGGCAGAGGCCGTAGATCTCTACCTGGAAACCCAGGACAACTGGGCTACCGCGGAAAATGCGGAATTCATCATTGAGATGGCCGGAGACGACGTGAATGACGAATTACTGCAATACATCATCGAGCACCGCCAGGAACTCGGTGAGGCCGTCGGCATCGCCGAAGTAGATGCTAAACTGAAGCGGGCGGCCATGATGGAACTTTACCGCAAACACCGCGATCAGCTCTCAGATGAAGCTACCGTTTCCACCGTTTACCAAAAAGTGTTCCCCAAAGCGCAGGCCGAGCAATACGGCGGCGAGTTTGTGATCACCAATATGAGCCGTGGGAAAGAGGCGGATGATCAGGAGAAATTCCTGGATGCAGTTGTCAAACACATGGATAAGTATAAGACCAGCGACTGGGGTACCCTGAATTCTTTCGCCTGGCGCGTATACGAACTGAGCGAAGACCCGGCCGTACTGACCAAAGCCAAAGACTGGGCCAAAAACTCCGTCGAGCAAAACAGTAACTACATGAATAACGATACGCTGGCGGCCCTTTACCTGAAATTAAAGGATAAGGAAAATGCCCTGAAATACGCCAACGAGGCCATCGAAATTGCCAAAAAGGACGGCATGGATTATTCCGGCACGGAAAAACTGTTGGAGCAGATCCAGGCCCTACAGTAGGATCAGGCGATTGAAATAGTCCAGCTTAGCCGCGAATCGTAGGGTTCGCGGCTAATTTTTTCTACCGTCCACCGCAAAACCACCAACCTGTGCGCGCCTAACATAGGTTGACACAAAACGAGTGTACATTCCACTCGCTTGATGAATAAAAGTTAGGTTATTTTTTTAAATAACTCCACCGGTCTTTGACATAGCGGAATTTGTTGAATAAACTTTTCAAAATCGAGCGGGCTCTTGCCCTTAAGGCTTCGATGTGGTTTCATCTGGTTATACAATTTAATGAACTGTGGCATCCGTTTTTGGAGTTGACAAACCGAGTTGACACCCCAGGGGATGAGATATTGATTTTTTGCGGTACTGTGAAATCGCTCCACATGAGGATTTTCATAAACGCACTCGGCCATTGAGGAGACGATCTGGTATTGGCGAAGTAGTTTCAGGAAGCCTTTATCATAGTATTGGCCGCCACCATCTGAGTGAAAGATCAGTTGCTGATCAAAATTATGCTTCCCTCTGGTTTTTAGAGCCATTTTCAAAGCTTTCATGGTGGTTTGCTCAGTTTCCAGGGTTTGAGATAGCGCATATCCCAGGCAACGCCGGGAATAGAGATCCAGAATAAAAGTGAGATAAGCCCATCCGTCCAAGAGTCGGTAATAGGTCAGATCACTAATCCAGACTCGGTTGATATCGTTAATTTCCAGCCCTTCGGTTAAATTAGGGAACCTAAAAGCTCCACTGTAAGTGGTAATATGAAAAATACGGATTGGTTCTATACCTAAACCGTTGGTAATCAAGATCGATTCAAACTTATCCCTCCCCAAATGCTCGATCAATTGTTGATCACTTTTATGGGCACTCATCAGTTGATAGATGGGCCTGGCTCCCATTCGGGGATGGAATTGCCGATAATGCTTCACCCGTTCAATGATGGAATCCACTTGCTGTTCTTGCCACTGAAGGCGTCGACGATGTTGATGGAAGCCCTGACGGCTGATCCCCACAACCTGGTAGAGTGATTCCATACTCATTTGGTGTTGGGATCGGTGTGTGAAAAACCATTCGAGGACTTCCAGTCGGAGTTTTTTTCCAGCTCAATATTGTATCGTTGTTCAGCTGTTGCTAACAACCTCTCATAATAACTGAGCTGAACCTGCTGACGGCCAATAAATTGTTCTAATTCTTTGACTTTTTGCTCTAAAGCCAAGCGTTTTTGCGTCTCGCTTTTTTCCTCAACTACCTTGGTAATGCTTTTTTGGTAGTGAGGCGAATATTTCTTGATCCATTTATAGACCGCCGATTTAGTGACGCCATACACCCGACAAATTTCGCTGACACTTGTCTGACCTTCATCATATTCTTTCACGCGGGATCGACGAAAATCTTCGCTGAAGTAGCGTCGTTCCCGAAGGTAAGATCGAGTTTTCTTTGACTTTTTCATGTGCCTGAATTTAAGGTTTTTTGAGTGCATGTACACTCGTTTTTTTGTCAACCTATTTCAGGCGCGCACAACCACCCCACCTTCAACCCTCCACCGTCAACCGTCGACCATCGACCGTCCACCATCAACCATCAACCATCAACCGTCCACCCCAAACTCTACCACAATAGCCCGAATAGAACTATATTTGAGCATTCACCGAAGAGAAGTATTTAAATAGTAATGACACAATTGACCAACCGCCAACCATTTTTCATCTTATTATTGACCGTTGTATTCCTCAGCCTTTATGCCTTTCAGGCCCCCGCACCGGGTCCGGAAAGCCCGGATAATGCCGGCGAAAAGGCCTGGGTCGATTCGATCTACAATGCGATGAGCGAAGACGAACGGATCGGCCAGCTCTTTATGATCCGTGCCCATTCCGACCTCGGCCCCGATCACGTAGCCAAGGTCGAACAACTTGTAAAGGACTACCACGTCGGCTCCATGTGTTTCTTCCAGGGTTCTCCCGAAGAACAGATCCGGCTGATTAACAAATACCAAGAGCAAAGCCGGATTCCCATGCTGATGGCCATCGACGCCGAATGGGGGCTTGGAATGCGGATGAAGACCAGTACGATCAGCTTCCCCTACCAGCTTACCCTGGGGGCGATCCAGAACAACCAACTCCTGTACGATATGGGAGTAGAAGTAGGCAAACAACTGCTGCGCACCGGTCTCCACATCAATTTTGCCCCGGTCGTAGACGTCAATAACAACGCGGCGAATCCGGTGATCAATTTCCGGTCTTTCGGAGAAGATCGCTACAATGTGACCGCCAAGTCCTACCAGTACATGCGCGGCATGCAGGAGGCCGGTCTGCTCACCAGCGCCAAACACTTTCCCGGCCACGGTGATACCGACGTGGATTCTCACCTGGACCTGCCCGTGATCACGCACGATCGGGCGCGGCTGGACAGCATCGAACTGTATCCCTTCAAAGCGTTGATCAAGCGGGGACTTACCGGCATGATGATCGCCCACCTGAGCGTACCGGCTTTCGACAGTCGGAAAAATCGCCCCACTACCCTATCGCGCGCCACCGTTACACGTCTGCTGCGGGATTCTTTAGGTTTTGACGGCCTGATCTATACCGATGCTCTGGAAATGAAGGGGGTCACCAAACACTTCGCTCCCGGAGAGACCGAGGCCGAAGCCGTAATGGCAGGTGCGGATGTCCTTTGCCTGCCGGAGGACCTCGGCGCTGCATTGCGCGAGATCAAACGTTACCTGGCGGACGGAAAGATTGATCCGTCCCAGGTCGAAGCCAGCGTCAAGCGGATCCTGCGGGCCAAATACCGCCTGGGGCTGACCCGTTTCACGCCCATCCCCCAGCAAAATGTGCGGGAGGAACTCAACAACCGGGAGGCTCTGGCCCTGAAGCAGACCTTGCTCGAAAACGCCATGACCCTGGTCCGCAATCCCGGGGATCTGATCCCTTTCAATGATCTGGATACCACTACCTACGCCTCGCTCAGCATCGGCTCCGGAGTACGGACGCCTTTCCAAAACCGGCTGGCCGATTACGTGGAAATGCCCCACCTGCAGGTCGGAAAAGAGATCAGCGGCGGCAAGGCCGACGAGTTGGTGAGTTCCCTGTCGAAAAAAGATGTGGTGATTATCGGCCTGCACAATATGAGCAGTCGCGCCAGCCAGAATTACGGTATTACGCAGAGTACGATCAACTTCGTGCGCCGGCTGGCCGGACAGACCAAAGTAGTACTGGTCGTTTTCGGTAATCCCTACAGCCTGAAATATTTCGATGAGCTCGATTGGGTGCTGGAAGCCTACCAGGAAGACGGTACCAGTCAGGATGTGGCTGCCCAGGCCCTCTTCGGGGCCTTCCCTATCCGCGGCCGGCTGCCGGTGACGGCTTCTGATAAAAGCCGCTTCAATACGGGAGTAAGTACGCGGGCCTCCATTCGCCTGGGCTACGCGCTGCCGGAAGCCGTCGGGATGGATTCCGATACGCTGTCTCAGATCGGGGACCTCATCCGGAATGCCATCGATACCGGAGCTACTCCGGGCGCAGTGGTGCTGATCGCAAAAGACGGCCGGGTGGTGTTTCACGAGGCCTACGGCCACCACACTTACAGTAAATCCCAGGTGATGGAGCGGGATGATATTTTCGATCTGGCCTCCGTGACCAAGATCGCCGCTACAACGATGTCCATTATGCGGCTGCAGGGAGAGGGCAAACTGGATATCGACCATCCGCTGAGCCAGTACTTTGGGGATCTGGCGAATTCCAATAAAAAGGACCTCGTTCCCCGGGAGATCATGGCCCACCGGGCGGGATTACATCCCTGGATCCCTTTTTTTGAACAGACCTTGTCCGGTACCAAAAAGAATCCCAAACCATCCAGCAAATATTACCGCTCCGCCGCCTCGGGGGATTATACGATTCCCGTGACCGAAAAACTGTTCATGCGGCAGGATTTTGCGGACAGCATCTGGCAACAGATCATCCACTCCGAACTGCGCGCCAACAAGAACTATGTTTACAGTGACCTCGGATTTTATATGTTGGGCCGAACCGTTGGCCAGGTCAGCGGCACGCCCATCGAGCAGTACGTAGAACAAAATTTTTACCATCCGCTCGGCCTGCAAACCGCTACCTACAATCCCTGGATGAAATACGATCCCACCACTATCGTACCATCGGAAAGAGACCAGTACTGGCGGCAACAGAAAGTACAGGCTTACGTCCACGATATGGGAGCTGCCATGCTGGGCGGCGTGAGTGGTCATGCGGGCCTTTTCGCCGATGCCAACGATCTGGCGATCTTGCTGGAGATGGTTCGCCGGGGTGGTCATTACGGTGGTCGCCGGTATCTCAAAAAGGAAGTGATCAATGATTTCACGCACCGTTTTACGGGAGACAGCCGCCGGGGTATCGGCTTTGATATGCTGGAATTAAACAACGATAAACCGGCTAATTTATCGAGATTGGCTTCAACCCGGACCTTCGGGCACCTGGGGTTCACCGGTACGGCCGTCTGGGTGGATCCCGATCAGGATCTGATCTTCATTTTCCTGTCCAATCGCACTTACCCCAGTATGTACAACCGCAAACTGGGTAGCGCCAATTTCCGGCCCCGTGTACAGGATGTGGTGTATAAGGCCATTCGCTAAGCTTAGCGGCTGATCTCCGGGCACAAAAAAAGCCACTGGTCGTTCAAGGACCAGCAGCTTTTGCGGGGGTAGTGTTGTTGTTCGTTGAGAAAAAAGGCAGCGGCAGGGTCAATTTCCCTGACCGCCGCTGCATGGTTCAAACTACTCTCTCAACGAACGAATTTTTTCATTTGGAATGCCTTGGGAACGTTTTTCCCAAGGCATTTTTGCTTTTGCGGAAAAGTGAGTTTGGTTTTAGGGTTCAGGTTTTTTGGGTACTTGGTCTTTTGGGTATTCACTCATCCGCAGGTCGCCACTTTTGGCGAATTGCTTTCATTGGTTTTGGGGTCATCACTTTTGGAAGACGGTGGGTGTTCGTTCCAAATGCAAATAGGTGTAACATCTCATAGTTAAAATAATACGCTCATGGAACCTGTCTTATTAACGGATCAGTCCATTAAAAAACAAGGTGTAGAATTGTTGGGCTCACCTATTGTGAAGGGGTTAGCTTGATGTCATTAATTGGGAAAAACCGGTAAAAAGTAAAGGTTACTGCTGATAGAAATGTAGTTATGAATCGTTAGTTAATCTAAAGTATAATTCCGGTCTATAAGAGAAGATTTTTAGGTATTGTTTAATATACGAGCATAAAACGGGCTGGCTTTCCAGCTTATTGTCTATATGTATAAAAAAAATAATTTTTAAATCGTTCACGTCGGCCGAGCGACCTGCGCTCCGGATCAGGGCGGTAGCAGCTCGTAACGTTTCGTTTTTTTCCAGCGTCCGGCAATCCGTTTTCAGTTCCCTCCATTTCCAAAGCAGAACGGGCCGAAGCGAGTAGCTTCGGCCCGTTCTGTGGGATAAGGGAAGGATCGGATCTATCGGTTCACTTTCACCCAGGTTCCCTGCTTCAGTTTTTTATTTTTTTCGAGACCGTTCAGTTGCTTGAAGGCTTCGGCATCCTCCTGCCGGAGATAAGCCGCCAGTTCATCCGGGCGCATTTTTTCCGGAATCGGGAAATAAAAGAAATGCCCCAATTGGTCACCCTTCGGAATATAACTCCGGAACCCGTATCCATCCAGTTCCTTCAGGCTGGAGACGGCGATGGGGGCCAGAATCGACATGGTCTCTTCGCGGTCGATCAGCCTTTTGAATTTTTCGGGCGTAAACACGATCAGTTCCTGGCCGGGGATCAGTTCACTGCTTTTGAGTTTGTTCCAGGCCTTGATCTGATGAACGCTCACTTTCAGATCGCTGGCAATGGACCGCAGCGTTTCGCCCTCTATCACTACATAAGTCGATTTGATATAGCTGGGCTTAGCCTGATTGGAAGGCCGGGTGAAATACACCGGACCGGAAAATACCGGCATAAACTGCTTGCTATCCGGACGGGAAGCGGCTACATAAGCCTTGAACGCCTCCATGACGCGAATGGGCAAAGTGAGGTAATGGCCTTCCCGGCTGCTCGGGATGTATCCTTTCTTATAGGATGGGTTCAGCGCTTCAATAATATCCAGAGGTAGATCGGTCACCTGGGCGATCCGGTAAAAGCTGTGATTGTCGTATACCCGGATCGTTTCGGTGATCTGCAGGTCCAGCTCCGGATATTCCGGTTTCAGATTGTGCGATTCAAAATAGTCTACCAGGTAAGTAGCGGCGATAAAAGCCGGTACGTAGTTGCGCGTTTCCCGCGGCAGGTAGCGCATCAGGCGCCAGAAGTTTTTGCTCCGCGCCCGCTTGATCGCCCGGCTTACCCGGCCCGAGCCGGAATTGTAGGCCGCCAGGGCCAGCGCCCAGTCGTCAAAGCGGTCGTACTGACGGCGCAGGTGAACCATAGCCGCCTCCGTGGATTTTATCGGATCGTACCGCTCGTCCACGTATTTATTGATATCGAGCCCTCTTTCCTTTCCGGTAGCGGGCATGAATTGCCACAATCCGCCGGCTCCTACCCAGCTCATCGCTTTCGGATCCAGTGCCGACTCCACGATGGGCAGGTACTTCAGCGCTTCCGGTAGCTGGTGTTTTTCCAGGTAGTGCTCAAAAATGGGAAAATATTGGATGGATCGGCCCAGAACGATCTCGGAGTGCTTGCGGTTGCGCAGTACGTAGCCTTTAATGTAACCTTTTACGGCGGTGACGTACTTGACCTCTACCAGGTCCTGACTCAGATATTCCAGGCGTTTTTTGACCTCTTCTTCGTTGTACTCGGGGATCTCATCCTCCGGGTCCGTATCATTGGCCCAGGCCGGCTGAGCTGCCACCAGTCCAACGAATAAGATGAACAATGTGTAGAACGTGTAGTGTGGAAGTTTCATCTGCATAATGTTAAAAACGGGGGCAAAGTTAGTAAAGACGAAGCTAACCTATTGAACAATAATGTCATAAGTTTTCAACATCTCACATAATTACCGGTTTTTATACGATCTCAAACGCAATGCACCGGCGGGAATTTCCAGCATATAAACGCTATTGGCGGGAATAAGTTACACTTTCCACTACATCGTGTAAAAATGCCAAAAGACGGGCCTCTTCAAACTTTCCGGCCATGAGTTGCAGGCCGATGGGCAAGCCGTTGGAATGGGTCGCCAGCGGGAATGCTACCGCCGGAATGCCGACCATATTGGCCTGTACCGTAAAAATGTCCGCCAGATACATGGCTACCGGATCATCTACCGTGTCACCCAGTTTCCAGGCCGTACCCGGAGCAGCGGGGATCAGGATAAAGTCGTACTCCTCCAGAATGGACAGCGTTTTTTCCTGGATCAGGCGTCTTACCTGTTGGGCTTTGGTGTAGTAGGCATCGTAATAACCGGCACTCAGCACAAAAGTCCCCAGCATAATGCGCCGTTTCACTTCGGTACCGAATCCTTCGGTTCTCGATTTCTTATAGGTGTCCATCAGGCTGTGGGCATCTCCACTGCGGTACCCGTAGCGAATGCCGTCGTAGCGGGACAGGTTGGAGGAAGCCTCCGCCGTGGTCAATACATAATAGGCGGGAATGATATAATCCAGATAATCAAAATCTACCGCTTCGATGGTATGCCCTTCGTTCCGCAGTTGTTCGATCAGTTGCTGACTGGCCGCGCGCACTTCCGGGTCCAGGCTGGGATGTTCCAGCGCCGTCGGGAAATAGGCGATACGGGCCTTACCGGCAAAATCCAGTTGCTCGCTGTAGGGCGGTACCGGTGTCTGGCTGGAAGTACTGTCAAACTCATCCGGTCCGGCCATGATCTCCAGTAGTAATGCCGCATCTTCCACGCTGTTCACCAACACACCGACCTGATCAAAGGAAGAGCCGTACGCCAGTAGCCCGTACCGGGAGATGCGTCCGTAAGTGGGTTTCACGCCGATGATACCGCAGAATGCTGCCGGCTGCCGCACGGAGCCACCGGTATCGGTGCCCAGGGAGGCCAGGCAGGTATCCGCCTGCACCGCTACGGCCGAACCGCCGGAGGAACCACCCGGTACATAGTCCGGGTTATCCGCGTTCCGGCTGGGACCGTAAACAGAAGTTTCCGTGGTGGATCCCATCGCGAATTCATCGCAATTCACCCGGCCGATAACGATCGCGTCCTCTTCCAGCAAGCGGGCTACGGCCGTGGCGGAAAATTGAGACTCGAAACCTTCCAGGATACGGGAACCGGCCGTCACGCCGTGCCCTTCGTAGCAGAGCACATCTTTCAGCGACAACACCATGCCGTGCAAACGCCCCGGTGCCTGCGGGTTTTCCCGGAAACGCTGATCGAGTTTACGGGCCTGCTCTTTAGCTTCCTCCGCGTATACTTCCACGTAGATATTCAGATCGGCGTGCTGCTCGATCTGTTGCAAATAATAACTCACCAGCCCTTCACAACTTTCCGCACCGGAATGGAGTGCCTGCTGAACCTGCTGAAGAGAGGAATATTTCGGCATGATGGAATGATCTATTGAAACTTTTGTAATAAGGTTTCGAAACTCACCTTTTCCTGATCGCCCGTCACCATGTTTTTCAGGGCTACCTGATCGTTCTTCATTTCTTCGCTGCCAACGATGGCCACGAATTTCACGTTGAGGGAATCGGCGTATCTCATCTGTTTGCCCAGCTTGACGGGTTCCGGGTACAGGTCGGCTCTGAGGCCGGCGGCCCTTACCTTGTTCAGCCAGCGGAAAGCGTAGCGGTGGGTAGCCTCATCGAAACTAACAAAAAGTAGCTGAAGGCCGCCCATACTTTCTTCCGGAAACAGTTCCAACTCCTCCATGACGTCGTAGATCCGTTCGGCGCCGAAGGAAACCCCCACTCCGGAGACGTTCTTCAATCCGAAAATACCGGTGAGATCATCGTAGCGACCACCGCCGCCGATGCTGCCCATGCGAAGTTCCGGATACGCTTCCGGATCGGCAGCGACCTCAAAGATGCAGCCGGTATAGTAGCTCAGGCCCCGGGCCAGAGTAATATCAAAACGCAGCTCGTTGCTGAAGTTGTAGGACTCCAAAAATTCGTAGACCGTATTGAGTTCCTGTACGCCAAGACTGCCCACTTCACTGTCCGCCAGCATCGGCTGCAACTCGCTCAGGTCGCTAACACTGAGAAATTCCTCGATCCGGTCCACGGAAGCCTCTGGGATCTCCCGGCCGATCAGTTCTTTGCGAACGCCTTCTTTGCCGATCTTGTCCAGCTTATCAATGGCCACGGTCATATCCGTCAGCTTATCCGAGATGCCGGCCACTTCGGCGATGCCGGCGAGTATCTTCCGGTTGTTCAGGCGAATAACCACTTTAATCCCCAGTTCGGCGAAAGCCTGATCGTAGATCTGGGCCAGTTCGGCCTCGTACATCAGAGATCCGGAACCGACCACATCCACATCACACTGGTAAAACTCCTGGTACCGGCCTTTCTGGGGGCGGTCGGCCCGCCATACCGGCTGGATCTGGTAGCGCTTAAAGGGAAAACTGATCTGGCTCTGGTTCAGCACCACAAAGCGGGCGAAAGGTACGGTCAGATCGTAACGCAGACCGCGTTTGGCAATGGAACTGACCAGTTTATTGCTATCGAGTGCTTCCAGTGCACTTTTATCCGCTTTTTTCAAAAAATCGCCGTTGTTCAGTACTTTAAACAACAGCCGATCTCCTTCATCTCCGTATTTGCCGGTTAAGGTCTCCAGGTTTTCCATAGCCGGTGTTTCGATCGGCTGGTAACCGAAGCGCACAAAGATCCGGCGCAGGGTATCGAAAATGTACTGCCGTTTCTGTGCCTGTTCGGGGGTAAAATCCCGGGTGCCTTTTGGCGTATTAACTCTCATGTTTATTATTTGTCAACGATCAGTGGCCAGCTTGCCCGTGGTATCCGGCTGCGGCCGTACGGATGGAGCCGTACGCTAGATTGATCAATGATGATTTCAGGAAACTGTTTTAAAATAATATTCAGCCCTTTTTGTAAAATCGGCCGCAATATCGTTAGAATTATGATAAACGGCAAACCGGGCTCCCTTCACCGGCGTGCTAATTGCCGGCCCGGTGAGATTTTTTCCCTCCGGGGGAGTTTTTGGGCGAATCTTGATCAATGGGAATGGAAAAAAGGAAGGAGGATCAGTGATGTGCTGAAGGTATTATCGGCGGCATAATTTCGACGCAAAAGATTCATGGTTTTGATTTAATTGCGACCAATTGTTCATTTACCGCTAAGCAACGACTGCCTGGAGCGAATAGTTCCCGATCCGTTTACTGGCCCGCAATTGGAGGCGGCGACCAAACAAGTGGAAATCCGGTAAGGTGAAATATGACCGCTACAGCTATTGAATCGACCTTAACGCAGCTTTCGTCCCTTCCACTCATAACGCCGGACCAGATTAGCCAGCAGCCCAATACCGGCAATGTACAGGATGTGCAATAACTGGGACGGCCAGAAATGACGCATCAACGCTTCGCGCTGAAAATAACGGGCCGCCCGCCCCAGCAACTGACGATCAGCAATGATCTTCCCGCCCAGCAGGATCAGACCGGGCAGTAGCCCCATCCAGCCGTAAAAAATGACCAGCACCGGGCTCAGCAAAATGCCCCAGCACAGGAAAAATACCAGCGCCAATACAACGATGATCTTTTTATCCTGATAGGTCCCCGACTTGGTGCCCCAGCGCAACCGCTGCTGGACGAACGCCCGCCAGGTCGAAACCGCCGGCGTAAGTACTGTGGCCAGCGGAGATTTGAGAAAGGCGATCCGGCCGGGGTACTGTTCTTTGATCTTGTGCATCAGTAGCATATCATCCCCGGAGGCCAGATGGTCGATACCCGAAAAACCACCCACTTCCAAGAACACCGCTCTGGGATAGGCCAGATTGGCTCCGTTACTCATATAAATGGTATCGGATTGGATACCCGATCCGGTGATCAACATGGTGCCCAGCATATCCAGTGCCTGAAAGCGTTCCAGGGGCTGCGGTTCGTACGTGAATACGACCGGGCCGGTGATAAAGACCGGATCGTGGAGTTGAATGTAGGCCACAAAAGCGGCGATCCAGTGCGGTGGCAGCAGGCAATCGGCATCGGTAGTGAGGATCCACTCCCCTTTGGCGTGCCGGATACCGTGGGATAGTGCGTTCTTTTTCCCACCTCCTGGGCCGTCGGGCCGAAGCAGTCGAACCTGCGGATGCGCCAGCTCTCGTACGATCCGGGCCGTATCATCCGTGGAATGATCATCAATTACAATGATTCCCAGTAAATGAGCTGGGAATTGCTGTCGGAGTAAACTTTCCAGGCAGTTGAGTATGTTATCGGCTTCGTTCCGGGCCGGGATCAGGACACTGACGGTGGTCTGCGGCTGAAAATCCGGCGGCAGTTGCCATTCCGGGATCCGTTCCCAGCGGTCCAGCAGAAACCGGATCAGCCCAAAATAAGCCAGACCGGTAATGATTGCGAGCAGAACGAAGAAGGCCAAGCCGGAAAGTTTGTGGTTATAAGTTGGGGTCCGCAAACCCGGACCCGTTGCTATCCGGTGAAGTTAAAACAAATCCGGCAGGGGATAAAGAGAAGAGGAAAGTGTAGGTAGAGAGACGCTTAAAGCGCGTCTCTCTACCTGCGGTTAGGAACCGGTATCAACGACCGGATCAACTGAAAAGATCATCGTACTCATTGTCCTTCGGACGATTGGTTTGCCGTGGTCGGGGTTCTTTCTCCATCGGCGGCAAACGCAGCGCCTCGTCATTGAACTCCTCTTCGTCCTCTACGATCTCTTCGAAATCGATCAGTTCGCCCCGAACCCGGTTCTCTTGCTCCTGCCGCGCATCTTTTACTTTTTTGCGGAACAGGGCTTTACCGAACAGGAAACTTGCCGTGAGCGGGAAGAGTAAGGCCGACAAAACAATGGCCCCGATCCCCATCAGGGGGTTGCGTTTTACCATACCGCCCAGCCATTTGGCGTAGCCCAGAAAAACCGTATGATCGATGATCAGGGAGGCGATGAACAGCAAAGGAGAAATGAACCAAAGGATCTTAAAAACGATCTTGGTCAGGTAAAACAGTACTAAAAAAAATAATACGGCCATGATGATCCCCGTTATGGAGCCAAAGGGATTACCACCGGTACCGAATCTTCTTTGATAAGACATAATTTATTTTCGCTTGGATATAGTTTTAAAATTAGAACCTATTTTGAATTTGTTATCATAACCCAAGGGGTGAAATCCAAAAATGTTCTTAATCAATTTAAGTTGCCGGGCAACTGAAAAGAGTCCAGCATAGATCTGTGGAAGCAGGGAAGTCCGGGATCGGTTTACCTAACTCCCCGTTTTCCAACGCTTTTCGCGGGAAAGGTCTACGCGCACTCTTTAACCATAGAACACAAAATTGTAATAAGAGGTCGATATGCCTATGGGAAATTAGACCAGCGGGGCCTTTTCACCCGATAATGTTAAGGAATCTTTTGATAATCGGAACAATTTTGTCTTTCCGTGATAATTGATTTAATTTTGAATGGATTTTCCCACATTGATATTCCTCTGAAAAGTATATCCGAATATCTAACTGGTAAACCGGCATCGTACTGGTGTTGGCCCGGATACCGTAAAATAAAATCGAATAATGGTAAAGTTCTTTAGTTTTAGCTGGCTGGTTGCTGTTCTGATCGGCGCCACTACCCTGATGCCCGACAGCGGGAAAGAGATTACGTTGGTCGCCGAAGTCACCGGCTGCGGCAATACCATGCATCTGTATCAGTTTGACGGTTTTGGTTTCAACCTGGTACAGTCCGCGGACATCGCCGACAAAAGTTTCCGCTTCACCCTACCGGAATCCGATCCGCAGTTTTATTACCTCGGCCCCACCGAGCGCAAAGCGGTCCCAATTATTCTGGGGCAGGAAGCGTCCGTCAAGGTAGCGGGCAATTGCGGCCAACTGCGGCAACTGGCCTTCACCGATTCTCCCATCAACGACGGTTACCGGGAATTGAAGGATAAAATGGAAGCGTTCAACCGGCAGAATTCCATCCTGATCCGCAGCATTCAGACCACCCGCGTAGATCAGGAGAAAACCGACGATCTGATGACCCAGCTCAAAAGCCTGGATGATGAACGACTCGGTTTTTTGAAACAACTGGAAGAAGAAAATCCCCTCTTCGGCAGCATCGCTTCCCTCAATACTTATCTGAGCTTTCCCCACAACGGCGAAGCGTACGATAATGAACTGGGTTATTACGCTGAGGAATTTTTCCGCTTTGCCGATTTTGAGAAAGACATCTACAGCCGCATCCCCTGGACGTACGAAAGCTTTAAAGGGTATGCCACCACCCTTAGCAGCGTAGGTATGGAGGATGACGCCCACCAGTTATACATCGAAAAGGCCCTGAACCGCATCCCGGAAGCTTCCGCTACCCAAAAAATGGCCTACGCCGGGGTACTGGCGGCTTTGAAGCAAAAGACCCACGGCAACTACGTATATTTCAGCGATAAATTCATTGAGACCTTCCAGGAGTCGGATCCGGAAGTGACGGCGCAAATGAAAAAAGAACTGGAAGATGCCCGCAGTCTGATGGTGGGCGGTACCGCTCCGGATTTCACCCAGGAGACGCCCGAGGGCGAAATGCTTACCCTGAGTGATCTGCGCGGCAAGGTGGTACTGATCGACTTCTGGGCCAGTTGGTGCGGCCCCTGCCGGAAGGAGAATCCCAACGTCGTACGGGTATACAACCAGTATAAAGATAAAGGCTTTGAGATCCTAAGCGTCAGCCTCGATAACAAAAAGGACCGCTGGCTGCAGGCGATCGAAAAAGACCAACTGGAATGGCACCACGTCAGTGACCTGAAGGGCTGGAGCAATGAAGTGGCCCAGACTTACGATGTACACTCTATTCCCCAAACGATCCTCCTAGACCCCGAAGGCAAAATCCTCGCCCGCAACCTCCGCGGACGCAGCCTGGAGGCCAAACTGGCGGAATTGTTCGGTCAGTAAAAAAATACGGTGTAGGGAGCCGACCTGAGCAGCTCCCTACACCGTATTCCATTTCTTTTCCGCTTCCGGTTTACACTTCCTCCACGGTTCCTTCCTTGCAACGATAATACAATTGCGAACAATTGTCTTCAGTCAGCACCGTCCGGGCCAGCCGCTGGATATCGTCGGCATTGACGCGCTGGTAGTGAAAGTTTTCCTCGTTGATCAGCGCCGCGTTGCCCAGCAACTCGTAAAAGGCCAGGTTGATCGCTTTGTTGAGTACATTGAGCTCGGAGAAGGTCAGATTGGATTCCGCCTTGTTTTTGATCTTTTGCAGTTCCCGTTCGGATACGCCTTCCGCCTTCAATTCTTCCAGTACCCGCCAGATGGCCGCTTCGGCTTTTTCCAGGCTGATGCCTTCCGAGGGGCGTCCTTCGATGATCAGCAGGCCGGGATCGATACTTCCCGTCACGTAGCAATCGATAGCGGCGAAGAGATGTTCCTGTTTCAGCAGACGCCGGTACAGGCGGCTGGACGGACCGTTACAGAGGATATCCGACAGCAGATCCGCCGCGTAGTAGTCCGGATGCAGCCGGTCGGGAATGTGAAAGGCCAGATACAGGGCATCCGTCGGAATGTTACTCGATTCGCTGATGCGCTTTTCCAGGCGCTTCTGGGGCGGTTCCGAGGGCAGTCGGCGCAGCGGCACTTCCCCTTTGGGGATCTCACCAAACCACTTCTGGGCCAGCGCGTACACTTCATCGGGATCGACCGAACCGGCTACGACCAGGATGGCGTTATTCGGCCGGTAGTATTTGAAATAAAAATCTTTGACGTCGTCCATGGTCGCATCCTCCACGTGTTTGGGGACCTTCCCGATGGTCGGCCAGCGGTAGGGATGCACCTTATAGGCCATATCCGACAGATGGTGCCAGGCATCGCCGTAGGGCTGATTCAGGCAGCTTTCCTTAAATTCTTCCACGACTACTTTCCGTTGTACGTCCAGGACCTGTTCGTCAAAGTTGAGACTCAGCATCCGGTCGGACTCCAGCCAGAAGGCCGTTTCCAGGTTCTCCGCCGGCAGTACATCGTAGAAATTAGTGATATCGTTATTGGTGAAGGCGTTGTTCTCTCCGCCCGCCAGTTGGATAGGCTCATCAAAGTCGGGAACATTGGCCGAGCCGCCGAACATCAGGTGCTCGAACAGGTGGGCAAAGCCCGTCCGTTCCGGGGATTCATCTCGGGAACCGACATTATATAACACGTTAACGGCTGCCATTGGGGTACTTTCATCCCGGTGTACCAGGATCTTCAGGCCGTTATCCAGTTCAAATCGCGAAAATTGTATCACGCTTTTTATTTTTTTTGCAAATGTAGGACAAGATTCACACAATTTCCAGGGTCAGGAACAACCACTCCCCGAAATTCCGGGCCGACTTTCAAACATCGGCCGCATTACACACCAAAATAAAACACATCTGCATCTTATGGGTTGAAACCCACCTCTTTAAATCTAGAGGCGAAGTTTCCACCGACTGTCGTAAAGCTCCATTGGGTATTTTATCCACAATGGTTGGATCTACTGAACAAAGGGACTAAACGATAAAAATCGATACTGTTGTGAGGACACATTTTTCCAGCGTGACCTGGCTCATTCTGGGGCTGGGCTTTCTTTTTGGTTGTCAATGGACGCCCTCCTCTGAATCTACGGTTGAAAACTACTGGCTAAAGGGAGACACGGTACTGATCAGATTGCGCGACGGCTCGGGCTGGCGACTGGATCTCTACCAGGAAGGCAGAGGCAGCGTTCGCTACGGGCGACACCCTAACAATATACTGACTTTTGAACGGACGGGCTTTGATTTCGATTCGCTGCGCTGGCGACTTACGGACAGCCACGACCGGAGCCAGAAACCGGGCGTGTTCCGGCGTCCGCCCCGTATCGCCTTTTTACTTAACGATACGGAGCGGGAGGAAAGCGAGATCCTGCAGGATATTGACTTGGGTCGCGAGGTCTTTGAACTGGCTTTCGAAGCCGGGCTGAACGGCAAAGCCGACCTACGGGCCAAAAGGCGAATGCTGAAACTCTTCCGGAACAATCCTCCGTTCAGCAACTGAATGGCCCGATCCCGTCGATCTGTCGGTGATGATTGGCCGTCGCTACCAGGTCTTTAACCGTCCGGACCTGCCCTTGCCGGCAGTTGCCGGTCATCACTCCACTTACCTAAAGATCTGGTAGTTTTTCGACGACTCCGCGGGGGCGTCCGGCTTCGGCCGGGCGCCTTCCGTTTTTAAAGTAAAGCTACGGCCGACTGCGCTGCGCCCGCAGACGGGCACTGAGATCGGCCACCAGATCGGCGTGTTCCGCCTTTTCCGCTATGTTGACCGTCTCCTGCGGATCCGCCAGATGATCGTACAACATCCGCCCAATCGATTTCCCATCTTTATCGAACCACTCGGTGTACAGGTACTGGTCCGTCTTAACGGCGTCGGCGCGGATCCAGCGACAATAAAGCGCTTCTTTTCCCGGCGCGGTGGGATCGTCCAGCAGCGGCACAAAACTATCCCCCTGTAAATGGCCCGGCCGGGGCAGTCCTGACAGATCACACAGCGAGGGATAAATATCGACAAACTCCGTAAGCGCACCGATCCGCTTCCCACCACTGCGGCCCGGCACCTTAATGAATAAAGGGGCCTGCATGGCCACATTGAAGGTCGAGTGCTTGCACCAGAGGCCGTGCTCACCAAGGCTCCAGCCGTGATCTCCCCAGAGGACCACGATGGTATTTTCATCCAGTTTCAGGCGTTTTAGTTCGTCCAGTACCATACCGATCATGGCGTCCGTGTAGGACACACTGGCGTAATAGCCGTGGACCAGCTTTCGGGCCGTGCTATCCGCCACCGGACCTTCGTCCGGTATCCCGGCGTAGTGGCGCAATTCTCCGAAATTATGGTAGGCCTGGCCCGGAGCCGCCTCCGGCTGATCGGGTACCGTTGTGGTAGAGATCGATGCTTCCGGATAGAGATCCCAATATTTAGCCGGCGCGTTGAAGGGCAGATGCGGTTTCATAAAACCCAGGGCCATAAAGAAGGGCTGATCCTGACCGGCCAGGGTCTGTAGGGTCCGGGTGGCCCGCAGTGCGATCTTCCCGTCAAAATAGGCGCTGTCCGGAACAGCCGCCCGCTCGTAAGCCGGTCCGCGTTTGTCGTCGCCGTCCTTATCCAGCGCCACATTCTGCGGCAACTGATAATCGCGCCAGCTCGCCCCGGGGCCCAGATCCAAAGCGGGATGCCAGGGTGCATCCGTCCAGCTGTCGGCTTTGTCATCGCGATGGTGAAAAACCTTGCCGTAGCTGAAGGTCCGGTAACCGTTCTCCCGGAAATGCTGCGGCAGGCTGATGGCGTCCGGTGCATCTTTGTCGGCGTAGGTATTGTAATTCAGAAAACGATCGGGTTTCGGCCGCAGTCCCGTCAGCAGGCTGGCCCGCGAAGCGCCGCAAACCGGCACATTGCAGTAGGCGCGTTCGAAAAGAAAGCCTTCGGCCGCCAGCTGATCCAGGTTGGGCGAAATAATCTGCTGTTGCCCGTAGCAATTGAGTTCCGGGCGGAGATCATCGACCGCAATAAATAAAATATTGGGTGGCTTGGCGGCGGTGTTCGCCTCATCGGCCTGGTTTTGGCAACTGATAAGCCCAAGCAGGAAAGCCAGCGTTAAAAGAGTAGAATAAATGGTTTTCATTTTGTCGTAAATATGGCAGACTTAGAAAATTAGGTAACTTTCCGAGTCTTGTTTTTAAATCTTACTACCTTTAGAAATATACTATATGCATTCATGATCAAAGATAAATTTCCACTTTTTTTCACCCTCGTCCTTTTGTGGGCTTCCTGTAGCGAACCGCTACCGGATGCTGTCCTGGCGGCCGAAGCGGAGCTTCCCGAGCAGCTCGATTTCAATATCCACGTCAAGCCGATCCTCAGTGATCGCTGTTTTGCCTGTCACGGACCGGATAAAGCCAAAATAAAAGCGGGCCTACGGCTGGATCAGGCGGAAACCGCCTACGCGGAACTGCCCGAGAGTCCCGGAAAACGGGCCATCAAACCGGGCTCCATCCGGGGCAGTGAGCTGGTACAGCGCATCGTCTCCAGCGATCCGGAACTGGTAATGCCGCCGCCCGATTCCGAACTTCATCTCAGCGATCGGGAAAAAGCCGTGCTCATTCGCTGGATTGAACAGGGGGCCGTCTACAAACCCCACTGGGCCTTCATACCGCCCCAAAAACCAGACGTTCCTGAGACGTCCTTCCCCGACCAGGCCAACAATCCGATCGATCACTTTATCCGGCAAAAACTGGAATTAAAGGACTGGGAGCCGGCTCCCGAAGCGGATCGGGAAATGCTGCTGCGCCGGGTGAGCCTGGACCTGACCGGCCTGCCGCCTACCGTTGCCGAAATGGACGCTTTTCTGGCCGACTCTTCTCCGGATGCTTACGAACTGGCCGTGGACCGGCTGCTCGCCTCCCCCCATTACGGCGAACGTATGGCTGCCGACTGGATGGACCTCTCCCGCTTTGCCGATACGCACGGATATACCGTAGATCGCTACCGGGATATGTCTCCCTGGCGGGACTGGGTGATCCGGACTTTTAACGAAAATATGCCCTACGATGAGTTCGTCACCTGGCAACTTGCCGGCGACCTGCTGCCCAATCCTACCCGGGAGCAGATCCTGGCGACAGCCTTCAACCGCAATCACCAGCAAAATATGGAGGGCGGCATCGTCGAGGAAGAATTCCGGGTGGAATACGTCGCCGATCGCACCAATACCCTGGGTAAAGCCTTTATGGGGCTGACCATGGAATGCGCCCGCTGCCATGACCACAAATACGATCCGATCAGCCAGAAGAATTATTACGAGCTGTTCAGTTTTTTTAACAACGTACGGGAAGCTGGACAGATCAGTTGGGACAATGCAACGCCCGTGCCCACCATGCTGCTCAGCGACGAACGGGTAGACAGTATCCGGGCCGTAATTAGCCGGGAGATTGCTGGAAAAAAACGGGATATTTCTGACTGGGAGCAGGCGCAGCGAGCGGATTTTGACCAATGGCTGGAGGAAGGGCGTCTGCACTATAGTCCGCCATCTGTACCAAGAGGGCTGGTAGCACATTTCCCGCTGGAGGATGAACGACTGGCCAACCTACTCCCTCCCTACCAGCAGGGACAAATGAAAACCCAACGGGTAAGCACTACGCCGCAAATGGCGGAAACGGAAAAAGGCCGCGGGCTGGCCCTCGACGGAGATGCCTGGCTCGACCTGGGCACGATCGGCGCGTACGAAAGATCCGAACCTTTTTCCGTCAGCATCCGGGTGAAGGTCCCCGCGGGACTGAAGAATGGCGTTATTTTCCATAAGAGTATCGGAGCGGCTCTGTACAACTGGCGCGGCTATCACCTCGCCCTAAAAGACAATCGCCTGGAATTACTGATGGCCCATACGGCCCCCTACAATGCCATTATTGAATACGGCCCCGACCTGCCCCGGGATCAATTCGTCCACCTGGCCGTCACCTACGACGGTTCCAGTAGCGCCGCCGGGTACCGCCTCTTTCTGAACGGGGAGGAAGTTGAGACGGAAGTAGAAAATGATCATCTGTATAAAAGTATTCTCTTCAATTTCGGCGGGCAGGCCGAAGCCGGTCTCCAGATCGGTGCCCGCTGGCGCGGTATCGGCATCAAGGGAGCCGTGGTTAATGATGTTCGTGTCTTTGACCGCGAGTTGAGCCCGCTGGAGATCCGCCAGGTGATGACTCCTGACCAATTTCAGGCCATCCTGCAAAAAGCTAACGACCAGTTGACCACTGCCGATCAGCGGGAACTTCAGCTCTACTACCTGACCACCCTTGCCGACGGGCGCAACCAACACTTGGCCGCGCTGCGGGAATTGCGAAAGAATGTACACAGCACTACCGATACGTTGCCGGAACTTATGGTGATGCAGGAAATGGACGTGACGCGCCCCGCTTTTATTCTCGATCGCGGGCAGTACGATGCCCATGGAGAGCCGGTAACACCCAACACCCCGGAAAATATATTGCCTTTCCCGGATGATCTGCCGCCGAACCGGCTGGGATTGGCCCGCTGGTTATTCCGCGAGGACCATCCGCTGACCGCCCGGGTGGCCGTCAACCGGCTCTGGCAACAATTCTTCGGACGGGGACTGGTGCGGACGGCGGAAGATTTCGGAAATCAGGGCGAACTCCCGTCCCATCCCGAACTGCTGGACTGGCTGGCAATCACCTTCCGGGAATCCGGCTGGGATATCAAACAAATGGTAAAACTGATCGCCATGTCGGCCACCTACCGGCAATCATCTATTGCATCGCCCGATCTGGCCCGGGATGATCCGCAGAACAAATGGCTCGCCCGGGGTCCCTCGCGGCGACTTACCGCCGAAATGCTGCGGGACAATGCCCTCGCGGCCAGCGGATTGCTGAGCGAAAAGATCGGCGGACCCAGTGTAAAACCCTACCAGCCGGACGGCCTCTGGCGGATCAACGGCGGAAATTACCAGACCAGTCCGGGAGAAGACCGCTACCGGCGTAGTTTGTATACCTTCTGGAAACGCACTGTCCCTCACCCTACCCAGGCCACTTTCGACGCGCCGGCCCGGGACAACTGTACGGTACGTCGCCAGAAGACGAGTACCCCGCTCCAGGCCCTCGTGCTGCTCAACGATCCGATCTATCTGGAGGCCGCGCGACTATTGGGCCAGCGGATCTCCACCGAGGATGATCCGGAATCGGGCATTCAGTCGGCTTTCCGGCTCATGACCGGGCGGAAGCCCAGCGACGAGGAATTGGCCGTCTTACTGGAATTGAGGGAAAACGAATTCCGTAAATTTCAGGAACATCCGGAAAAAATGACCGGATGGCTCAACGCGGGAGAAGCCGAGAATGATCCGGCACTGCCCCAACCCCAACTGGCGGCCAATACCGTTGTGGCCAGCACCATTATTAACGCCGATGCGTCAATCATCAAAAGATAAGTGGAATGAATTTGGACTGGAATGATCTGGAAAAACAAATGGGCAGAAGACACTTTCTGACCAAAACCTCTCTCGGGCTGGGTGCGATGGCTCTTGGTTCGCTGGTCGGCTCCTGTAAGCAAAGTCCGGGCACCAAGGCTCCCCACTCCGATGAGCTGGAAGCGGCCCAGGATGAATTTCTGGCTACACTCCCCCATTATTTTCCCCGGGCCAAGCGGGTAGTTTATCTGTTCATGAGTGGCGGCCCCTCTCAGATGGACCTTTTTGATTACAAGCCGGAGCTGACGGGTATGCACGGCCAGGACCTGCCCGATTCCGTCCGTCGGGGGCAACGCCTGACGGGTATGAGCGCCGGCCAGTCCTCCATTCCGGTGGCGGCTTCCGTCTTCGATTTCGCGCAACACGGACAGTCCGGAGCCTGGATCAGCGAATTGCTGCCCTATACCTCCGAGATTGCCGATGAGCTGTGTTTTATCAAATCCATGCATACCGAAGCGATCAACCACGATCCGGCCATCACCTTTTTTCAAACCGGCAATCAGATTGCCGGTCGCCCTTCGATCGGGTCCTGGGTGAGCTACGGATTGGGTTCGCTCAACGAGAACCTGCCGAATTTCATCGTACTTGTTTCCAAAAATGCCAGCGGGCAGCCCCTTTATGCCCGCCTGTGGGGAAATGGTTTTCTTCCGACCCGCCATCAGGGGGTACAGTT
The DNA here is from genome assembly GCF_002646595.1 of Flavilitoribacter nigricans DSM 23189 = NBRC 102662. Taxonomy (GTDB): domain Bacteria; phylum Bacteroidota; class Bacteroidia; order Chitinophagales; family Saprospiraceae; genus Flavilitoribacter; species Flavilitoribacter nigricans. Next base: position 13,653 of record NZ_PDUD01000057.1, on the reverse strand, counting down.
CCGCTCCGGCAAAGATCCCGTGCTATACCTCAATAATCCGGAGGGATACGACGGCCGGGATCGGCGGGAAATGCTGGATTACCTGAAAAAGCTCAACGAATTCCAGCGCGACGCCTACCACGATCCCGAAATTGACAACCGGATCGCCCAGTACGAAATGGCCTACCGGATGCAGACCTCCGTACCGGAAGTAACGGACCTTTCCGGCGAGCCCGACTGGGTATATGATCTCTACGGCCCGGACAGCCGGGACCCGGGCACCTATGCGGCCAATTGCCTGCTGGCCCGGCGACTGCTCGAAAAAGATGTGCGTTTCATCCAGTTGTACCACCAGGGCTGGGATCAGCACAGTTTCCTCAACAACTCGCTGCGCAATCAGTGCAAAAAAACGGATCAACCCACGGCAGCCCTGATCAAGGACCTGAAACTGCGGGGACTGCTGGATGATACCCTCGTTATCTGGGGCGGTGAGTTTGGCCGAACGGTCTACTCCCAGGGCAAGCTGACGGGAGAAAGTTACGGTCGGGACCACCACCCCCGTTGCTTTACGATGTGGATGGCAGGAGCCGGGGTGAAACGCGGTTTTAGTTTCGGGCAGACGGACAATTTTGGGTACAATATCGTCAAGGATCCCGTACACGTGCACGACTTCCAGGCCACCCTAATGCATCTGCTGGGTATCGACCACGAACGCCTGATCTACAAATACCAGGGACGTCGTTTCCGATTGACGGATGTGCACGGTAATGTGGTGAAGGATATTCTGGCCTGAAACGGCTCTGCGAACATGTCAGAGGAAGCGGTGGTTACACACACAAAAACATACTATTATGGATCGCCGCCTCCCTCCCTTAACCAGCCTGTTGGTCGTACTGTTGATGACCCTGTTTTCCAGTTGCAGTGAAGAAGCTATGGCCGGCATTGTGGCCGGATCGGTCGCTATTTATGTGATCGGGGCTATCCTGCTCTTTATACTGGTTGTTCTGGCGCTCGTAGACCTCTACAAAGGATCCTACCCTATGAATAAGAAATTGTTGTGGCTGGTCATCATCCTGGTTATCCCCTATATCGGCGCCATTCTTTACTTTGCCGTTGGCCGGAATGCCGGCAGATCCGTTACCTGAAAACATTCCGCAACCAATATTACAGATAGTAGTACTCCTAAAACCCTTTTTTCCTCTGAAAGCGCGGTATCCAAAGGAAGTTTGGCTATGCAGTCCTCCTTTACTTCAGCTTGATGAGGATCACGCCGTTTACTCCTTCCCGACCGTAGATCGAGGTCGAAGAATTATCTTTTAATACGGTTATACTTTTGATGTTGTCTACATTGACCAACTGATAGACGTTGGCGTAGTTGTGGCCCAGAGAGGCTCCGTTCACCACGAACAGAGGTGCGGTGCCCAACTGAAAAGTGGTCGATTGATTGGCCCGGATCGATATTTTGGCCGTTGAGCCGGAGCCGGTGACATTTACCCCGACTACTTTGCGCAGGTGGGCCGTCAGATCCAGATGATTACCGGGATTTTTTACCGTGGCGGCCGATCCCCCAAACTCGTCGGAACTACGGGTGTCGTAACCGGTGTCAATCTCTTGATCGTCGGCCCGGTAGGCGACCTGTTTGCTACCGGCGCTGCAATTTCCAAGTAGCACAGCAAAGATGAATAAGAAGATGAAGGTTTTACAGAAATGGATCAACCGGCCCATATGGAAAATTTTGATCGGTCAGGCAAGATCGCCGTCCGTCTAAGATACCAATCAATTCCGTTTTTTGGAATAAAAAAAGGCCGCCAACTCCGGAAGCTGGCGGCCTTGAAATGAAAAATCTATTGAAGGAAAACAGTGTTCGATGTTGGTTGCGATCTTTTCCTGAATCATTTCTCGCTATTTCTTGTCCGCTTTCAGGAAAAAGAACCGGTCGGGATAGGCCAGCACTTTGTGTATTTTAAAATTCGGCACTATCGAAGTCCCTAGGATCTTTGGGATTACGCTGCCGAAACCTACCAATAAGAAGCAGGCAGGCTTCCCCAACCGGTTCAGGTATTAAATCGCTGTGAAAATTCTTGGGCTGCCCTTTGGCAGCTATATTATCGTTTCATGGAATTTGCAAACAGTTATTGATTAGACCCCTTTCGGGAAAGATTCGCTGCCTGATGCTGATCTTTTTTTATTTTTTTTATTATTTAAAAATCAACACCAAGTCTAATTAACTGAAATACAGTTAATTACTACAGGAAAATATTTTGAGAAATTTTGAAAAAAAATTTACTGCTCTTCCAGAATGCCCTGATTAACGGCGTAGAGTACCAGTTCGGAAGAGCTGCTGATGGCCAGCTTTTTCATGATCTTTTTGCGGTGGGTATAAACGGTGTGCACGCTTAGATTGAGCTCACTGGCGATCTCTTTGGCGATCAATCCTTTGGCGATCAGCCGGACAATCTCGATCTCGCGGGTGGTCAGCGGCGTGGGCTCACAGTTTTCTTCTTCTTTGGAGAATGATTTTTCCAGCAGATAGTCCACGATCTTGGTACAGAAGAACTTTTCTCCCTTGGCCGTAGCGTGAATGGCATCGAGGATCTCTTCTTCACCGCAGGTTTTGGTCAGGAAACTATTGACCCCATTTTCCAAAACCCGGTAAATACTGCGCTTTTCATTATCGGCCGAGATGATCAGGATATTCGTTTTTGGAGCCAGCTGTTTGATCTCCTTTACGGTATTGTGGTTGAAGCTGTCCGGTTGGTTGTAATCCATTACGACGATCTGCGGCGGCTTCTGCTCGCGCAACAAAGCCAGCAGTTCTTCTTCATCACCGGCCTCACCGGTAATGTTGATATCTCCGGCCTGCCCCAAAACCTGTTTTAATCCGGTTCTGACCAGATGCTGCTCGTCAGCTAATACCACGGTGATCGTCTCCATACGGGCCCTTAATTGAAAACTTTCTGCTGTTTATTAAATCACCTGCAAAATTACGCCGCCGACCCCATTTGCCCAAATTTATTTAGACTTAATTTAAATAGTGAGCCGGGAGACCGGCCCGGAATCCTGCTTTGTCTTTTTTTTGACTATTTGAACGTGCAAATCTCATCACGCCCAGAGGTGAAAATGTTCAAATGTAAAGATCTGACGGTTTCTGGCCGGCCACCAGCCATCGGTCACTGCTCCTTACCCAGGCTGATCAGAAACGCCAGCAGGTCCTTGAGTTCATCCCGGTGCAGATTCCGGGTCAGTCCCGGAGGCATCAGGGAGACGGGGCTGACGTCGATCTGGGCGATTTCCGCCGCCGGCACCTCAATGATCTGATTGCTGGGCAAGCGGATCAAAGTAGCGTTATTGGTTTTCCGGTGTAACAGACCACTGATGATCTCTCCATCCGTTTTGGTTAGCAAAACCGTTTCGTATCCCTGCTTGATATCCGAACTGGGATTTAGGATGGACTCCAGAATGGAATTGGGGGTCATGTAAGACCCGACGGTAGTTAAGTCCGGCCCTGTAAGCCCGCCGATCCCATCCATCCGGTGACAGGTAGCGCACAGTAATTCTTTTTTCCGATAGATCTGCCGCCCCCGGCCGGGACGATCGGATTCGACCGCCTCCCGGATCAGGTCTTCCTTCTCCGCTTTTGACATTTCCATACCGATGGCGCGAATGCCCCCCGCCGCACGCAGCGTTTCCTCCAGATCGAACAAATTAAGGCCGGAGGTTTGTACTACCCGGAGGCCGACACTGGCAACCGACTCCGGTAGCTGTTTGCCCACCAGTGCCCGTTGCAGTATTTCCGGGCCGTCTCCCTGCCTTCTGAACGTATTAAAGATCAATTCTGCCTGTTCGGGATCTTCCAGCCCCGCTAATAGATCCACCGCCCGCTCCACGGCATCTTCGGGAGCTTTTTCCACCCAGACCGCACAGGCAGCCGTCCGAACGGCGGGATCATCCGCCGATTGCGCCAGCTTACGGACCCGGTCGAGCTGATCCATTGCCACCAGGGCCCGGCAGGCAACCACTTTTTCGCTCAGATCGGAAGCCGTCTCCACCCTATCCGAGATCAGGGCCTCGTACTGCCCGGCTTTCCACCGGCTCGCCAGACGCAAACCCGCAATCCGGTTATCCAGACTATCGTGGGATAGGACCGACTCGAGTAAAGCCAGATTTTCGGGTACGGCATTCCTGGCCGCCGGCGCGTTCGCCAGGGCGTTCAGTAAAGCAATATCTTCATCGGCAACCGCTTTGCGAAACACTTCGCTCCGGGCCGTCGAATTGCCGATCTTGGCCAGTAGCGACCAGCCTTTTTCAACCAGTGTGGAGTCCAGATCAGCCTGCTCCAACAGATCGAGCAGGGGAGGAACTACCATCGTATCTTCCACGGCTACCAGGGCATAGAGTTGTTTGTGCACATCCCAGGCAAACCGGTCGCCTTTCGTTGCAAAAGTCGGCAGCCAGGCCCCTTTCAAAGTGCTGAGGGTCAAATTCAGGGCGAAATCCAGATACTCGTCCATCGGTTGTTCCAGTACCTGCATGGCCAGGGTCAATGCCGGAGCGCCACCCATTTCCCGCAAAGCGTGCAGGGTTTCCAAGCGGACCTGCGGGTGCGGATCCCGGATCAGCTCCGCCAATAAGGGCAGGTGATCCGTTTGCTTTTTCCAGTGGGCCAGTAAGCGGACGGCAGCAGCTCTTTCGCGCGGATCGGCCGCCCGTAGAGCTGCCAGAATAAGTGGCTCTTCGTAGTGATTCAGGGCTGTGAGTAGCCAGAGCCCTTCCAGCCGGTGGGTAGCGGAGGCAGGATCGCCGGCCGGTAGTTTTTTTATCCAGTTGATGACCAGTGTGGGATCCCCTTCTTGTTCAACGTAGGCCCGGTTGGACTGCAGGCGGGTGAACTGTTCCGGGGATTTCAGATAGTTGAGTAAGGTGGCCGGGGCCGCCCCCTGCATATCTATCGGCGACAGTAGCGGACTACCCTTTCGGGTCAGTTTCCAGATCCGGCCGTGCGTTTTATCCCGGATCGGGTGGTAAAAATCAACTTCTCCGTGGTCGATGATCGGATTGTACCAATCCACGATATACAGGGCGCCGTCCGGGCCGATCTTGGCATCCACCGGCCGGTAAGAGCGATGCTCGGAACGCAGTATGGTCTGCACTTCTTCCGATTGATAGTGGCTTTGGTGCGGGCTGATCTGGTACCGTACCGTCCGATTAGCCCGGAAGTCATTGGTAATGATACTGCCCTGCCAGTCGCGCGGAAAATGGCGGCTGTAAACGATCTCGGCAGCGGTATTTTTCGGCGTATTGCTGTTCAGGCCGGGTAAGACCTGAGCGGCACCTACCGCCGAAGCGTGTGCGGATTCGGGGAAGATGTAATTGATGCCGGAAGAACCCGCGCCATCAGTGGCAAAAGACTGGCCCCACTGGTCAAAAGTCTGGCCCCAGGGATTGATCAATCCCCGGCTGAAGACCTCCAGCCGCTCCGTTTCCGGGCGAAAGGCCCAGGTACCCGATCCGTTGAGTATACGCTGACCGTAGGGCGTTTCCACAAAGGAATTGATATAGATCGATTGGGTAAAGTAGAGGTCGCCCCAGGGCGCCCAGCGCAGCCCGTGGATCATGTGGTGCACGTCCGCATTACCGAAGCCGTCGTAAATAACGCGCCGTTCATCGGCCACATCGTCGCCGTCCGTATCAGCCAGGAAGAGTAGTTGGGTCGTCGCCGTAACGAATGCTCCTCCCGGAACGGGCATTACGGAGTGTGGGACCAAGAGGTCTTCGGCAAAAACGGTGTGTTTGTCCGCTACGCCGTCCTGATCGGTATCTTCGAGAATGATGATCCGGTCGTTGGGTTCCCGGCCCGGAATGATATGCGGATAGGTACTGCTGGTGGCCACCCAGGCCCGGCCTTTCGTGTCCCAGTTGATGTTGATGGGATTGGCAATCATCGGATCGGCAGCGAAAAGACTGATCTCGTATCCATCCGCGATCTGAAAAGCCGCCAGCTCGGCGGCAATATCCGGCTCGGGAACGAAGGCGGGGACTTCGTCTTCCGGATAGTTTTTCGGCGGTTGCCAGGGTTGGATCAACTCGATCTCTACATCATAGGTACGGCTGGAGGAAAGCAGTCGGCTGATCTCCCGTTCCTTTTCTTCCACCAGCAATTTGAGGTTATCCATTTCGTAGGCCAGGTGTCCCATCTCGTGGCGGCGGAACAGATAAATATAGGCTTCATTCAAAGGTCGGAGGCGATAGCGGTGCAGCCGGTTTTTCTCTTTGATCGTGTTGGTGATCCGCTCCTGCTGCAGGGAATCCGCCACCAGCCGGATCAACGAGAGTGTATCCTGGCTGTTGGCCACCAGCTGCCCGTTCACATATACCGCCACCGGTTCTTCGGAAATGATCCGGCCGGAATACAGTAATTGTTCGGGGGTCAGATTGAAACTCACGCCGCGCACCGTAGGTGTCCAGTCGGTGATCTCACAGTTTGCCGTGCTAAGTATGGCAGCCTTTTTATCGATATTGATGGTAAAATGCTGCTTTTCCGGTATCTCCAGCTGACGGAGGAGGATCTCGTTCATTTTGGCATAGCCTGCCCGGTTCAGCTGCACGCCGTTGTCCGTAAATTGCGGTTGATCGGGATTGGTGATCAGTTCGCTGTATAGGTCGACAAAATGATGGCCTCTGGTATCGGCCTGTTCCCGGATGAAATCACTGGCCCGGCCCAGCCATTCGTTTTGCTTTTTGCAGGTTTCGGTCGAAGCGTAAACCGCTTCGTGTTTGGGAGCGGAGAGTAAGATGATCTTCCGGCCTTTAGCCTCCACCGTATCCAACAGTCGGATATAACCGCTGGTGAACAAATTAAAATCAGCTTCACTTTCAACAAATGCCGCTTCCCCTCCGTATCCGATGATCAGGGTAGTCGGGGCCGTTTCTTCAATGTGCTCCACCAGTACTTTGGATCCAAAACCTGCCTCCATCGAGGGTGGTGCCCAGGATCTGGTGTTTTGCGCGGACCCGAACTGAGATCGGGCCTTACCGTAAACGTCATCCGCCGGCCAGCCGATATTTCTAAAACTAAGGTCCTCACTGGCGAAGTAGGTCGTAAGCGATCTTTCAAAAAAACCGTACTCCTCCATGCCGGAGATCAGCGAACCGCCCACCAGTACGACTTTTTTCAGCTCCTCGGGCGCGAGAAGGGTATTCTTATCGGCACTTTGTTGACAACTAAAGAACAGGCCGGTCAGCAATAGGCCGAACAGAATGTGGTTTTTCATTTTGCTTGGAAATTTTGTAAAGTTGATCGTAAGTTTTGTCTGACAAATATAAAACGTAGGTTGGACTTCTTAACGGTACTTTGTCGTAACCGTCTGTTTGCGGCCATTTGTACCTACAGATAACCGCAGTTAAATATTGCCAATAATATCCAAAGGAGAAAATGTAAAAAAATAAGAGGGGTTATTCCTGACTGATCTCCTGCCCGACTTCGTAACCAAATTCCGAAAGGATATCCTTGCCTTGCCGGGAAAAGAGAAAATCATAGAACTGCTTTGCGGCCTCCAGGTTCTGATCCCGGTGTTTCAGGATCACAACGCCCTGGGCGATGGGGGAATACAGCTCCATATCAATGTCTTTCCATTTCCCTTTGCCTTTCATCTGGGGAGAAAGCACTACCGATTTCGCGGTAAAGCCCAATTCCGCCGCCCTGGATATAATGAACTGGTTGGTCTGGGAAATACTCTCTCCGTACACCATTTTCGCCTGTAGCGCCTCCTGCAACTGATACTTCTCCAGCACCTGAACAGCGGCGGCCCCGTACGGAGCAGTTTTTGGATTGGCCAGCGCTACATGATGGATCTCCGGATCGGTCAGCCGTTCAATACTGGGCTCCAGATTATCGATCATACTCCAGAGTACAAGTTTGCCGTAGGCGTATACTTTCGGTTCTTCCAGACTTAGGCCTTCCGTAAACAGCCGGGTGGGGTATTTCATATCCGCGGAAATGAAAATGTCGAAGGGTGCTCCCTCTTCGATCTGGGCGGTTAGTTTGCCGGACGAACTGATCGCCGTTTCGCAGGCGATACCGGTAGTCTCGGTAAATTCCGCGATGATGTTTTCCATGGCGAATTGCATATTCGCCGCCGTGGCAATGGTCAGTTTGTCTTCCCGGGACGGCTGGCAGGCCAGTAACAGCAGACCGAATAGCAGACCGGGCAGCAGACGTTTATGACGATATGTATTGAAATACATACTGATGGTTAAAAAATTTATAATCCTATTTCTTTTGCTTTCTGCGCTACGAATTGTTCCGCACTTAGCCGTAGTTCGTGGAATTTCCGGATCAGCTCCTGCCCGGTTTCGGTAACATAAGCGCCTCCTCCCTTGCTGCCGCCCAGTCTTTTTTCAACTAGCGGGCGTTCCGCCATGGCATTCATATATTCCACGAGTTGCCAGGCCTTTCGGTAAGACATATTCATGGCCGCCGCGCCCTTGGCGATCGAGCCGTGTTCGATGATGTTTTCCAACAGTTGAATGCGACCGATCCCCAGAAACGGTTCGTCTTCCGTGTAGATACGGATGCGGATCTCAGTGTGCGGCCTTTTTGACATTTCAATATGCATTTTAAAACATATCGAAAGATACGCAAATTTGCGATAATACAAAACCGAGCTACCCGGTCCGATCCCGCCGTGGCTATTCAGGTTGCAAAACCGATCGTCGCCATGCTCAATCGTACACCGGGAGCTTTCTGCAAAGCGATGCCGCAGGCTTCGAGGGTTGCACCGGTCGTGATGACGTCATCCACCAGCAGCAGGTGGCGTCCGGCAATAGCTGCGCCCGGCGCCAGGCCAAATACCGCTTCTACATTGTCCAGTCGTTCCAGTCGTGATTTTTTGGTCTGGGTACGCGTGTAGATCCGGCGGATCAGTACGTCGGCCGCCCAGTCCACCTGCAATCCCTCGGCCAGTCCACGCGCGTAGTGATCGCTTTGGTTGTAGCCGCGGGTGTGGTGTTTTTTCGGATGCAGCGGAACGGGCACCACCAGATCCACATCGGAATAGTACGGGCTTTCCCGCAGATATCGTCCGTGGATCAGTCCCAGTTGGTATCCGATCTCCGGCCGGTGGTGGTATTTGAGCTGGTGGATCAGGCGTTGCACCCGGCCACCTTTGTTAAAATGGTATAAACTACAAGCATGATGTAAGGGTAAACGACCCCAGAATCGTTTTGTAAACGGATTCTCCAGTATCAGATGGAAGTCTGTACGGGGGAACCGATGTTGACAAAACAGACAGAAAATCTCGTTTCCCGGTGGAAGGTGGGCATCACAGGCTAGACAAAGTCTGGGAAAAAAAGGTCCAGTAGCTTGCCGAACTGATCGACAAGTCCACCCCTTTCCCCTAAGAAAAGTTGGTATATCATTTGAGCGCGTTTTATGAAAGACTTAAGTTAAGGATCTTTTCAGATAAACGCAATAAAAAACGTCTGCCTCGCCAAGCGCGACAGACGCATCAAAACAAAACGAAAAACCAACTTTAAACAAGTATCTTTAAAGGGTAGTACCCTTGAATTTGCTTTTTGAACAGACTCTAAATTAGTCTTTGTTCTGATAGAAACTCCTTTTTCGAGAAAAATGTTTCAATTTTTCACAAAAAGACCTGGCAAAATTACAAAAAAATTAAAATTCCCTAAAGGTTTGGGCCTTTAATTAGTACATCTTGCCAGCGGTCCGTGTCTGTACACGAAATTTCCGGAGGCCTTTCCTTACCGGATCTTATTCCCTGCCCAGCGCCCGCTGGTACGTCACCGGCAAATTTTCTACTGCCGGATCACGGAAGATCTTCCTATAATCATACGGATTTTGAAACGGGAGGCAATTTGATTTCCCGGAACCACTGCGGGTATATTCGATTCCCGGAGACGGTATCAGGACCGGAAAGGGGTTATTGATCCTAAAAAAAAATTCCTTTCCGGTCCGGATTTTATGACTTATCTCAAAAATTTAGTTGTCGTAGGCCTTCAGGCGCACCGGTACTTCTACTTCCTGGCCGCGTCGCATGACGGTTACCATGATCTGATCGCCGACCTTGGCGCGACCGACGGTTTCCTGCAATTCGGGTACGCCCTTGATCTCTTTCCCATTGATGCGGGTGATGATATCCTTGGGCAACAGGCCGGCGTACTGAGCCGATCCGCCGTCTACCAGATCCAGGATGATCACGCCCTGACTCAGGTCGATCCCCAGTTCTTCGGCATCCTCGCTGTCCATTTCGGCAATGCTGACCCCGAGGTAAGCCCGCTGAAAACTTCCGTATTCGATGATGTCGTCCACGATGCGCGTCACCAAATTGACGGGAATGGCGAAAGAATATCCCTGGTAGGCCCCCGTACGGGTGGCGATGGCGGTATTGATGCCCAGGAGGCGGCCGTCGGTGTCGATCAGCGCTCCCCCACTATTTCCCGGGTTCACGGCGGCGTCGGTCTGAATGAAAGCCTCGATCGCATCACCTCCGCCCAGGATCCGGATACTCCGGCCTTTGGCGCTGATGATCCCCGCGGTGACCGTAGAGGTCAGATCGAAGGGATTGCCCACGGCCAGTACCCACTCGCCGATCTCGGCCGAATCGGAATCCCCTACTTCCAGGGTCGGCAGATCCACGCCCTCGATCTTTACGATGGCCAGATCCGTCTTTTTATCCGTGCCGATCACCCGGCCTTCGAAGGTCCGGTTGTCAAACAGGGTTACTTCGATCTCATCGGCGTTGTCCACCACGTGATTGTTGGTGATGATGTATCCGTCTGAGGTGTAGATCACCCCCGAACCGGTACCGACCTGGGGAGCGTCTCCGTTATCAAAAAAGTATCGCAGCGGGTTCATACCCTCTTCCTGTCCGTTGCCGCTGACCTTGGATGAAATATGCACCACGGCCGGCATAGACTTGCGGGCGGCATCCTTAAAATCAAAAGGGAATTTCGTAGTTGGGGCCGTAACCGGGCTACGGTTGACGTTTTTCACAAAATGGCTGGTGGGTAATGCGCTCAGGTTTGCGGCATCCTGATCGTCTTGTAGCAGGTAAATACCGCCAAAAGTGATCAGGCCTCCAAGCATTCCGGCGATAAGCATCGAAAAAAGTTGTTTCATTGCGTTGGTATTTAGTCGAATGATCTTTTGTTTGTGTGGAGCGGTCGTTCGTCAGTAGTTCGCCGGCCAGGAGCAGAGGGCTGCTGACCAGGGCGTGAAGACCACTATCCTAAGGAGTATAAATCTAACCAGATAGCTGCATCCATGGATACAATCCCACTATGGTTTAACGCGATCTTAACAAGAGTGTTGAATTACGGACGAAAGAAGTCGATAAAATAATTAAAAAAAAAGATGAGCGGGGAACTTTTAAATTCTGCGTCCGGTTAGTCACATTGTATTCCGCCATAATAAGCGGTATTTTCTTTCAGGGAATGTCATCCAGCTATTGGACCATTCTTAAAAAAAACTATCTTTATGATGGTAATGACTAACGAAAACCTAACCAGGCAGTACGATCGCATCTTCCAGGAGGAATTCTGGCCTCAGATCGATGCATTATACACTTTTGCGTATCACCTCACGTACAATGAGGAAGATGCCAATGACCTGGTACAGGAAACTTACCTGAAGGCATACCGCTTTATCAAGCACTATAACGAGGGAACCAACGCCAAAGCCTGGCTTTTCAAGATCCTGAAGAATGCCTTCATCAACCAGTACCGCAAGCGCAGCAAACAGCCGACGCGGGTAGACTACGAAGAAGTGGCTACTTTCCACGACGAAGAGGATACCCAGTACTCCGGCTACCTGGATTTGCGGGAAGAGATGTTCCAGCATATGATGGGCGACGAAGTGACCAACGCCATCAATGCGCTGCCCGTTGATTTCCGTGTAGTGATCCTGCTGTGCGATATCGAAGGCTTTACCTACGAAGAGATCTCGAAGATCATCGACATCCCGATCGGTACGGTACGGTCCCGTTTGCACCGCGCACGGAATATGTTGAAAGAACAATTGAAAAATTATGCTTCGACCTTAGGCTATAAGGACAAGCGGCAAAAATAGAAATGAGGAAAGGGGAATAAGAAATGAGTATCTTTGCTCGGTTCTTATTCCTCAATCCTCATTTTTGCTTTTATATCATCATTCTTTAACCGAACGCCTCCTGGCGTATTTCCCCGAAAAGCCTGCCAGTAACCCTAAGACTGCCCCAGAGAAACCGGAAACTCCAGTTTCCATGGATCTCTTTTGGCACACAGTTACCGGCAGGCTTTATCGACAAATGTTAAAACAATGATCCGAGTTCAAAAAAATAATCGAACAGCAGGATATACCTCTCCCCGCCCCTTAGGCCCCGGTACGGCGCCCTTTGGGTGTGGATGTATTGGCGGCTCGGACCGGGCATTTGTGGATGATCATTGGTCTAAGGGAACGAAACAGGACGGCAAGTAAAAAAAGAACGTCATGAGAGATCAAAATTATCTGGAGCTCGTCAAAAAGGTCACGATGTACCTGGACAATGAATTAAGTGAACGCGAAGAAAGAGCACTGCTCCGAGAGATAAAAGATAATCCTCATTATTTAAGAATACTTAGTCAGGAAAAGTCATTTAGAGAATTTATCAAAGGAAAAATCCACCGTAGAAAACCCTCTCCCGCGCTTATCCAATCTATTAAGGACAAAATTAAGATCTCTCCGAACGAATCTGTTCCACCTAACTTGTAACCGCCTTTATCCACCTGAACCCAGGCGCACCGAGTAACTAACCAACCAGCAAGGCAAGACGATAATTTCCTTACCGATACGCGGCAAGGCCGGGAATCCCAGCTGTTTGCGGGTCGTTGTGACGGAATTACAGATCGTTTGTTTGCATAAGCAGGAAGTTGTACTTTAGTCAGCGAAAAACCTATTTTGCGATGACACTATCCCGCTTTCAAGTTATTTGCTTTTGTGTTATACTTGGTGCCATTTTTCTGTTGCCCGGCGCTCTCGGAGCGCAAAGGGTCGATCTGAGTGATGATTTCAATCAGTTACTGACGGAAGTGGACGCTCAGCTGGTATTGCCGGTTGAAGCGGACTACAAAGACATCCGTCCGCTGAAGAATCGCTGGATGGATTATGACTTCTCCATCCGTTCGCGGAAAGAGAAAATGGAGATCCGGTACAAGATCCTCCCCTTTGAGGTAGAGAACCGTACCTTTTACGCTCCCCACGTCAAAGCCATGCAGGTAATGATGCAGGTGGCGTCCAACCAGGAAGACGCCATCGTCTCGACGATATCCCTTTCGGAAAAATCACTGAAGGAAGATTTTCGGGCAGACTGGGGAAAGCTTTTCACTTTCACGCCCAAAGAGGAATTCAGCAACAAGCAGACCTGTCAGCTCATTACCCTGTTCCGGGAAGGGAAAGGTATGGTCTTTCTTTTCTTCCTGTTTAACAAACCGCCTATGGAACTGACCTATCGTCACCTGGCGGTAAGTTTTGGAGAAACGGACCTTTGAGCCGCGAGCCGGTAGGCCGGAAGGAAAATATCAGACATGAGTCATCGTACATTGCGATTGAACCCAAAATAGTGAAAGAATATTAGAATAAGAGTAGGAAGAGCGAGATAAGGCCGATGAGTCACCTGCTTCAAAAAGCCGTTCGGTATGTAA
>NZ_PDUD01000056.1 GCF_002646595.1 Flavilitoribacter nigricans DSM 23189 = NBRC 102662 | reverse complement strand
GTAGAGAAATTTGGTGAGAAAAAGTTTTCTCTACTAAGTTAAGGTAGGCCCTTAGCTAGCGCCGGTATCGGCGCTTTAGTTCAACATCTTTGTATCCGCCATATGGCGGATAGTAAATTATATCCTTTCCAAGAATGAAGATAGAAAAAAAGCCCTTCAGTCTGAAAGCGCCTGGTGAAAAAGCCCCCAATCAGTTCAAAAATAGTCCGGTAGTCCACTTCACGTTCGGCACAACAGGAAAAGTGCCAGGAAATCTAATCGAGTACCCTCTCGCTAATCCAGTCGGCAATAACTTCAAAATAATCCTCGCATGCTTGTCCTAAGCCTTTTTTCTTCAGCTCATTGGCATTTTCTGTAAATCCACCCGTTTCGCAGACCTGCATATGATGATTACAATTCGGTAGTACTGCTACCGTAAGGTTTTCTTTGAACACCTTGTTGTACAGCGAGGACGTCTCTTGACAGTCGACCTGGGAATCTTTTTCCCCAAAAATTGCCAGTACCGGGCAATCAACATGATTTAAAACTGCTTCAAAATCGGATACAATTACTTCGATACCACTTTCTGGATCAATTTCGGGTTGATGTTCCAGAAGGTATTGTTGGTAATTTAAAAATCTTTCCTCGGTGTACGCTCCACCCCGGACCACCTGAATAAAATCGTCATTACTTAAGTTGGGAGTCGCGCTCACATATTCATCGTACGAACCACCGGTGCGTTGAATGTCGAAACCATTTTTCCACTCGGTTACCAGCGTTTCAATTTCAGTCTCACTTTTACCCTGGATCCTCCAGTTTGTTGTGAGCAGATACTTCATATTTGATAAGTGATTGGGGCCGCTTACGGAAATCCAGTAGGCAATGGATTGATCTTTTTTAATCACCAGCGGGATGATCCAACCCGCCCGGCTGATGCCCCAAAGGCCGATGGTGTTAGACCCGGGTACTTTTTTCTTCTTTAGTTGCTGAATAGCGGCTAAAATTTCTTCGCTACTGTCTTCAACCGTTTGATTATGATCATAGGTGCCTTCACTATTCCCACATCCAGCCTTATCGTAGGCATAGATAGCAATACCCATCTCATTGAGCGTGGTACGCAATTCGATGTTCCACTTTCCGGAAGCAACATTGGTCTTCCCGTGGCCGGGTACCAGGATCATAAGTGAGGAAGCCTCCTGGTCTTTGGGCAGGTCCAGTAAACCACTGTATTTTTTATTGGCAAATTGAAAGTCAAACGGCCTGCTAGATAAGGAGGCACTTGCGGCTATCGAATTGATCTGGCGGGTGGTCTCGTTATTTTGAAGGGGCGTCCGGTGTTGGCAGGTAAGGAAGAAAAGACTCAAAAGGATTATTTCCGAAAGAATGGAGGTACGGTGAACCATAAGCTTTTTAAAATCGAAGACTTAGAGCTATTCAAATAGTTGCACCACTTTTGGCATCGGGTTCTTTTAATTGTGGAATTCGCGTCAGGTATACTTCAAGCTTAATGCTGCAAGCGTGATGTCCAAAGCCGTGTCCAGGCACCGTTTTTACAAATAATCAAAGTATCGGTCCCACCAGGTCATGTTTTTTCGAATAGGAGGATTCTTACCGTCGTACGCTTGATCAAGGTCCTCGCTGGAAATGTATACGAATCCTCTATCTCGCAGCACCGATTTTAATTGACTGATTGGATAATCACTTTCATTGGCAATATCGGATCCCAGCATACTGTACATTTTTCCGAAATTGGAAAATCTAAATGCAAGTTTAAAGCTCTGTTGTACAACTCCTTGTCGGTCCGGATGGTCGTTGAACAAAGCCAGGTCCGTCAGGAAGGAGGCGTCCTGCACCCAGCGGTCGATCTCAAATTTCTCGGGAATAATAGCTGCAAATTCTTCCTGAATCGCTTCGATCTCTTCCCAGGATGTTTTTGTCCTGGATGCTCTTGGATATTCCCAATTCCCAACTTCATCAATTTCAATCAGAAATTTGTGTAATTCACTGGTCATTTTAAATGGTGATTAGCATATGCATGATAATTTGAAGATAAGGAAAATTGTTCCAGGTCTGTAACGGCTGTTGAACAATTGCTCGACCAACTTGAACCTGGTCGGACTACCCACTCAACGATTGGGTTGCACTGCAGAATGTCCAATCCGGTTGTAGCTTTTCAAATCATATTGCTGAAGCCTTCACAATGACCAATACACCCTTATTCCAGAGAAGTAATTGAGGGATCCGAGTTGAATATATCGATAACATTTTTCCACGATCCATCTTCCTGCTTTTTCCATATTTCCACGCCTTTCCCAAACGTGGTAATGGTACCTCCTAAAGAATCGGGGAATTTGAAATAGTTATTAACTATTACATATCCGAGATCGCCGCTTTTAGAAACGAAAGCCCGTTTAGGTTCCCAGTTGACCTCAAATCCAGGGATCTGGGCACTGCTCTCCAGCATGGCTCTGATGTCCTGGTGTCCGTTGGTTGGAGGTTGGTCCGGAGACATGACCAGTGCATTTTCAGCCCAATAGCTCAGGGTTTTCTCCAGGTCATCGGTTTGAGCTGCTTTTGCCCATTCGCGGGATAAGGCCATTAATTGATCAGCTTCCGCTTCCTGATCGATTGATGACTGGTTACAGGAAACAGCGCCTAACAATAAGAGCAAAGTGGCGAGGGTAAACGAAGTGGTTTTCATATCAAAGCAGGTTTTGGTGATTGGACCAGGTTAATATGGTACAGAAGAGTACCGCTAAAAAACCACAGGCCGGCTGTTATTCCAGGCAATAACAAGGTAGCGCCTGGCTCTTGTTCCTGCTTGGACTTATCTTGCCAACATCTGGATTTTTCGTGCATACATCGCGTAAGTACCCGCTAGTGATCTTAAAGGGAGAAGAAATGCCCGCTGAAACAGTTTCTGCCTGATTCCAACCGAGATAGCCCAGGGTTCATGGATCAAATCGATTGCGGCTAAATAACAACCCGAAACCAACTGAACTTTAGACCGCGCAAAGCAGCAGCACCCGCAATGGGAAATTTCCTACCTTGTACGGACAAAACTTAAAACGATGAAATCAAACCGTACCTATACTTATTTGCTGCTACTCTTAGCGGGCCTATCCCTGGGACTGGGTTCCTGCAAGGGTGAGCAAGAAACCGAGGAGATACCCGTAAGGCCGAATATCATCTTTATCATGAGTGATGACCATGCCTACCAGGCGATAAGCGCCTACGGTGGCCCACTGGCGGAACTGGCACCCACCCCCAACATCGACCGCATTGCAGCGGCCGGCATGCGTTTTAACAATTGCCTGGTGACCAACTCGATATGCGGCCCCTCCCGGGCAACCATCCTCACCGGGAAATACAGCCACCTAAACGGGTTTATTGATAACACCATTGGCTCCCAGTTCGATTTTGCTCAGCAGTCCTACGCTAAGGTTCTCCAGCAAGCGGGCTATAAAACCGCCACCATTGGAAAATTACACCTGGGAGGAACCCCCACCGGCTTTGATTACTACGATATTTTACCAGGGCAGGGTCTTTATTACAACCCGGTTTTCATCAATCAGGAAGGGGAATACACGGAAGAAGGTTATACCACGGAAATTATCACCGAAAAATCACTGGCCTGGCTGGACTCGGTTAAAAATGATGAACAACCCTATATGCTGATGATGTGGCACAAGGCGCCCCACCGGGGATGGCAGCCCGGGCCGAATGAACTCGGGATGTACGAAGATGTGACCTTCCCCGAGCCGCCTACGCTCTTCGATGATTACTCCGGTAATCGGGAAGCGGCCGCTGCGAATTATATGTCTATTGCGGATGCGATGAGATTGGAGGATGATCTCAAGCTCAATGAAGATGCCCCCGGCAATATGACGGAAGAGCAGAAGGCTCAGTGGAAAGCGGTCTACGATCCGATCCTGGAAGATTTCCGAAATACCAATCCTCAGGGGGAGGACCTCGTCCGCTTCAAATATCAGCGATACATGCGGGATTATCTGGCCTGTGTATCGGCGGTGGACAAAAGTGTGGGAGCACTACTGGATTATCTGAAGGAATCCGGACAGGATAAAAATACCATTGTTATTTATTCTTCCGATCAGGGTTTTTATCTGGGCGAACACGGCTGGTTTGACAAACGATGGATGTACGATCAGTCCCTGAAAACGCCGTTGCTGGTAAGCTGGCCGGGGGTGACCGAACCGGGCTCGGTTAAAAATGAACTGGTATCGAATCTGGATTTTGCGGAAACCTTCATTGATATTGCCGGAGGACAGGTCCCCTCCGATATGCAGGGAAGCAGTCTGGTGCCTATCCTGCAGGGAAAAACGCCCGATGACTGGAGGGACGCCCATTACTACCATTACTACGAGCATCCGTCGGAGCATGTCGTGCAAAGGCATTACGGCATTACTACCGAAAATTATAAACTCATGCATCTCTATTACGAGATGGACAACTGGGAGCTCTACGATCTAAAAAAGGACCCCCAGGAAATGAACAATGTTTATGGCGATCCGGAATACGCGGAGGTTCAGGCTGAATTGCACCAGGAACTGGAAGATCTGCGGGATCAGTACGGGGATAACGATACACTCAATCAACAATTCATCGACGAATATCACGAAAAGGTGAAGAAGAACCCCTACGTCGAATACTGGAAATTCCCCCGGGAAGAACTCATGAAAATATTCGGCCGGCAAACGGAGGAAAAAGAAGAATCAACGGAATAAGGGGCGACTTTTATTCGACGCAAGAGTCATCCTGAATTTTTTCAGGACTCAAAAATGACCTCGTAGAGGTTAAACATTCGTAGAAAACAGTCGAAATGCTGGTTTCGACCTCAGGGAGGTCGCACAACAGGGAGCAATGTGGTAAATGTGCGACCTCCCTGAGGTCGGAAAACGCTTATCCAGGCTAAATTCTACGAATATTCGACCTCTCTGAGGTCATACTCCGCCTTTTATAAAATTCGGGGTGACTCATGTTTGCATCAGTGTCAAGTATATCCACCATAATCAGCAGTTTGGTGATAACCGGCAAATTATCCCGTTATTGACTGTCTATCAATTCCGGAAGAAAAAACGCAGTCCCCGCTGAAAACAAACGGCCGGTGCTGACATATGGGTTTCACCCTCCAGGATCGTCCGGTGCAGCGACAGGCCGGGGTAGTTTCGGCTCTTCAGTTTGCTGGTTAGTTCCAGCATATTTCTGACCATGCCCGCGTTTACCTCTTCCTCCAGTTCGCCGACTGCAATAAATAATTTAGCCGACAGGTCACTGTGGGCATCCGCATAGGTCTGTTCGGACTGGATGATCAGTTTGTCATCGTACCAGATGGAAGGACTGCCGATCAGGTAGCGTTGAAACAATGCCGGTTCCTGGAAAAGGGCGTACAATCCGAATAACCCTCCCAGAGAAAAACCGGCGTAAGTGGTATCGTTTTCCTTCACCCGGTAATTCTCGGCTATAAACGGAAAGAGTTCCGCTTGCAGAAATTGTAAAAACCGATCCGCCTCTCCGGACCTGACGCCTTCAATAGCGAAGCTTTCATCCAGTTGGGCGGTGTAGGTCGGGCTGAGGTCCCGCATCCGCCAGGCCAGCCATTTTTCCCAGCGTTCATCGTCGGTAGCAAAAGCGTCGATCGGATAGCCGATGCCCACAATGATGGTTTCGGGCATTTCCCCGCCCCATTGCAGATTACGGGTCATATCGGCCATCATCCCGAAATAGGTATTGGCATCGGTCAGATAGAGTACCGGGTATTCCGCATCACCTTGGACGTACCCATCCGGCAGTGCAATGTACAGGGTGTAATCCTGACCGTTTAATTCGGAGTGGAGCTGCCTTTGTTCGGTATTGATGATCCGGGCGGCCTTGGTATGATCTGTTCCCGTTTTTGTCTGGGATTGGGCGGCGAAATTCAGGCAGCAGCCCACCAGCAAAAGTAGTAGCGCATTACTTTTCATAATAATTGGATGAGGGTTCTGTTTAATTTTTCATTAGGATGCGTTAGGCTTCCCACTTCCCCTATGCCGGTTGAATGAATTGAGATAGCTTGATCCTGTTCAGGACTTAAAAATCCGACTCATCAATGCGTGCCCGGTAAACCCCCAATTTTTTCTTCGATTCAAATTCCCAGTTGTATTCATTATTGAAGTCGGTTGTCGTTTGCACCGAATCCATACGGAAGATCTTAATATCCGATATGAAGTAATTGATCGTTGAATCGGCATAGTTTATTCTGCCTCCGGTGCAATTGATGCAACCACACCGGAAACCGTCGGTGATCGCGAGGGTCAGCTCTTCGTCCGGTTTGACGATGACATTTCTTTGTTTCGTATCCAATTCAAAATCAATGCTTAGATCGGTCTGCGTTTCATTGATCACCGAGAATTGGTAGTTGAATTCGCAATCGCAGCTGGTCCAGAGGACCGTGTGCGAGATCAGGAGGAGGAGTAGGCGATTGGTCTTGATCATTATGGGTTACACTATAGAAAAAGAACGTTTGGCAAATGCCTGATGTGATTTATATTCTTTGTGGAAAAGTCTGGATGATAATGCCCTTCGGCGCAAGGCGGCAAAATGGATATTGGCGATGTTGAAGATTACTTAACAGGTGGCTATCTGGCCTATGGCGGCATATTGCGTGCAGATCAGTAATCTCAATGGAGTCTACATCAGAAAAAATAACGATTACCAGGTATGGTCACACCTGGTAATCGTATTTTAAAATGAAAGGGCTTTTTAAGATAGGCTCTCTTTTCTATATCACTTACCAAGCGCGGCAACTGCGATAATAAGTGCAATTTCATCGGCTGCTTTCTCCCAGGAAGGTTTTCCTAATCCTCCGGTTACAACCTTGGCTAAATAATCAATATGTTCATCAGAGACATAAATGTGACCACCAATAACCGGAACTTTCGAGACTAATTCGTTAGCAGCGTATTTTACAATTGGAGTAATTATCTTAAATCCCTCTTCAATATTACGTTGAAAACTAATCAACTGTCCCTTTGCGTCAAATTTAGCGGTGAAAAAGTATTTGTCATTTCTGGCAAAGCTAATGGCATGACTGAATCTTCCCGTTACAATTTTATTGGAACCTTCTTTGGTTACTTGTACCGTTTTCCAAAAATTGAATTCATGTCCGAATAATTTGGCTTCATCAACATTGGGGCCGTACAAAGAAGCATCGACTGCTTTGCTGATCGTAGAGGGGGCCTTCGGTGGTCCTGGAGGAGCTTGGTATTTAGGATAGATGTGCATATTGTACCAGGCTGCCCAGTCTTCAATAGGTTTCGCACCGGTATCCACTCTTAGTTCGAAGCTCGCTTTTTTACCAGCAAATTCGGAAAGGTCAATATTGATGTTTTTCAATTTGCCATCATAGCGCTTGTAATAATCATAAATGATATGGCTTTTGTTTTTCTTCGAAGCGGCATCAAAATATCGGATATAGATTACAAACCTTGCGCCATCGGTTTTCGGTGAACCATTGGGTTTAATAAATCCAATAGAGCCGGTTAGTTTCAGATTGGCGGGAAGCCTTTCAACCGCAGGGAAAGTTCCAATAATTACCCCTTTAGCGGTCCATTTCGGGTGGGTGTGTAATACTCTCAGAACGCGCCCATCTTCCATTTTTTTATTTACATTTCTGGCACTCCCCAGGCTTCGGTGATCAACTCCAAATCTAAGTTTCTCATTTTTACCAGTGCCATGAGTTGTAGAGATCCAGCTGGCTCGTTTGGCCAGATCGTAAAAGCTATAGTCAAACTTTGTAACTGCAGCAAACTGTTGGGTTGTAGCCATGGAAGGCTGTCCATTCATTTGGTATGAGAATAAACAAAAGATAAAAAATGCGATAACTTTCATTGAGTTTTTCATAATAGTAAGTTTTAATGTTTAGTGAATAATTACGATACAAAGATGCCGGGAAAGAGGCCGTGAAACATCCACCTTTTTGAGGGATAACCTAATATCCTCATTTTTGAGGAGCAGCCGGACGAACTGGAATGACCGGAAATTCCGGAATAAGTACGGAGAAAATATTCTGGTACAAAGTGGGTTAAAAATTAGCTTCCCGATCGCCTTCGCGTGTAGGTAGGACACTTCTTTTGGGACGTCTTAATTATATTATGAAGATTACCAATACCATCGCCTCTATCTTTCTGGCCGGCACCCTGGCTACCTCCGTTGCACAAACTCCGGTCTCAACACCATCCGATTCCTTCCTGCAGGAAGTACAAACAGAAATTAAGCTACCGGAAGCGAAAGCTGCCGAGGTGCTTAAATTATTTCAGGTCGGGGATACGATCCTGGCCGTCAGCCCCAATGCGATATACCGCTATGCTGCGGGTGAATGGAGCGTTCAAACCAGCGATAGGCCCTCCCTGTCGGCCCAGCTCGATGCAGGTGGCCAACTTTGGTTGTTGACCGACGACGCTCTGCAAAACGAAGCGGCTACAGTTTTCATCAAACTTCCCGATCCGATTAGTGGCGCCATGGTCCGCAGTCTGCTGTGGGATCAAGACACCTCGTACGCCGGTACGACCGTCGGTTTGTATACCTTTCGCGATGAAGGCTGGTCGTTCGTAACGGAAACCCGGGAGAAAAGGATCAACGCCCTGGCCATGGCCCCCAAGGGCATCCTCTGGGCGGCCACGGACGGGGGACTTTTGAAAAGAACGCCAACGGAATGGCAAAACCTGGACGATATGTTGATGGCCGGCGGCACGGAGGGCCGTTATTTTGACCTGCATATTCCCCCGGAGACGGAGGACCTCATTTTTAGTGCGCCGTATTCCGTGGGCTGTATTGCCGGAGACGGCGGCCATTGGATGTGGAGCGGGCAGGACGGCCTGCCCTACGGTCCGGTTACCGTGATCCGTTCCTTCGGTGAGGTACTTTGGTTCGGAACCGACCAGGGCCTGGCGAGAAAAGACCAGGAGTGGCGTTACTATCTGGGGAAACGCTGGCTGCCGCACGATCAGGTCAACGATATTCTGCCCATCGATGAGCGTACCGTATGGATCGCGACTCCCCGGGGCATCAGTCAGATCCAGCAAGTATACATGGACCTGGAAGCGAAGGCCGCCCATTACGAAAAGATCATTGCCGCGCGGCACAACCGGCTCGGTCTGATCAACTATTCCGTATTGGAACGGCCGGGAGATCTGACTTCGAGCCGGACCGTCAATCAGGATAACGATGGTCTTTGGACTGCAACCTACCTGGCGGCATCCTGTTTTCGCTATGCGGTTACCCGCTCGGAAGCGGCCCGGGAAAATGCGGTTCGGACCTTTGAAGCCGTAGAGAAACTGGAAACCGTCACCGGCATTCCCGGATTGCCGGCCCGGTCCTACGCCCGCAGTTCGGATGCCGTGACCCAGTCGCGTTCTCCGCACCCGAAACGTTGGCGGCCTTCGCCCGACCAAGAGTGGCAGTGGCTGGACGACTGCAGTTCCGACGAAGTGGTCGGGCACTTCTTTGCCATCTCTATCTTTTACGATCTGGTGGCCGACCGGGAACAAAAGAAAAGGGTAGAGGACCTGGTCCGCCGCACCATGGACCACATCATCGAGAACGATTTCCAACTGATCGATTACGATGGGAAACCGACCCGCTGGGGGATCTGGCAACCGGATTCCATCAATCATTCCCGGAACTGGGCCTACGAAAAGGGATTGTACTCACTGGAGCTACTGTCCTTTCTGAAAACGGCTATCCACATTACCGGCGACCGGAAATACGAAAAAACCTATCGCCACCTGATCGACCAGCATCACTACGCCGAAAATGCCGTACAGGCCAAAATTTACGGGCCGTACGAAAATGGTTTTTCCGATGATATCCTGACCTTTTTTCCCTATTACTGTCTGGCCCGATACGCCCGGGATGATCCCTATTGGCCCTATTATCGAAAAAGCGTGGAACGCACCTGGAGCGTTTGCCGACCCGATCGGATGCCCACCTGGAATATCATCGCCAGTGTCGCGCTGCAGAAGGACTGCGATCTGGACATCGCCCGCGAAGAACTACAGCTTTTTCCCCTGGACCTGATCGACTGGAACATGATCAACAGTCACCGCTGGGATCTGACAGAGAACCAACTCGTGGGCAGGGGAGGGCACCGGCAGGCTAGCCGTCCCGTCCCTACTCCCGAGGCGAGGATCTTCCGGTGGAACACCAATCCTTATCAGTTGGATAGCGGGGCGAACGGCAGCCGGGAGGTCAGCGGCACCTATTTCCTGCTGTCGTACTGGATGGCCAGGTACCACGGTCTGCTGTGATGTCATAAGGCAACGGAATACTTCGTTGGCAGGTAAGTTGTTGTCCGGATCACTTGACTAAGGTGAGCAAGCCGCGTAGTGTTCTGTGGTTATCATCGGTCATCCGTACCTCTGCAGCGTAGGCGTATACCCCCGTGGGAGCGGTGTTACCATTGACGGTTCCGTCCCATCCTTTGCCCGGGTCGAGGGTGTTACCCTGATAAACCAGCGCGCCCCAGCGATCGATCACTTTCAGGGAGATGATCTCGGCCAGATCGAGGTCGCCGTAAATGGAGAATACGTCGTTAACATGATCTCCGTTGGGCGAAAAGGCATTGGGAACGTATACGCCGTAAAAGGCTAAATTCACATAGACCAGGCTGTCGCAACCCGAAGCGGTCGACAGCGTGCGGATGTATTCGCCCGGGCTGGTGATGGTATAGGGCCCCACCTGATAGGATTCATCGGGAAATATCTTGGTTGACACGTGAGTTTCTTCGCTGTAACGGACCTGTAGCTTTAACTGGACAATGCTGTCACAGTTATTGGCAGTGGTCAGGGTATCCCAATAAGTACCGGGCTCCGTCAGTTGCCGGTCGTTGAACAGGAAAGGCTCTCCGGCGCAGAAGGTTTGGATGGTCTGCACAAACTGACTGGGCGGAGCGTAGCGGTAGGCCTTCGAAACCTTACACCCTTCGGGATCCTCCAGTCTGACCTGGTAACTTCCCCGGCCCGGTGGATTGAACAAACTACTTTGAGTGGCCTGGGGAATGGCTACCCCGTCTTTGTACCATTGGTAGCTGTATCCCTCCTGGGGGGTGATCTGAAAAACCAGATCATCCGTGCAGGCCTGCCCCTTGGCCTTTATCCCGAGATCAAAGTTGGTATTCTCCTTCAGGACCAGCTGGTCCACCAAATGGTAGGTATTATTCGTCGCGGAGCGCAGGCGGCAGGACGGGCCAAAAGCTACGGCCCTGATCTCCCGGTTGGGACGTACCTTGAACTGCGATTTCACCCATTGGTTTTCTCCGGAAACACTTACCGATCCCAGCTGGATCCAATCGGGACTGTTGGCCGGGCAGCCGAAAGCATTATCGCCGATCCCGAACGGTAGCGCGGCGCAATCGCTGGTCCCGAACAGGGCCAGTTCAATATCCGGCGAGGTGGTTTTGCTCAAAAAACCGGTATAGAACTCCAGACGGTATAAAGTGTCGGTTTCCAGAGGGGTTTCCAGGCAGATCCCGACGTATTCTTTCAAAGCGGGGATGTAGTTACCGGTGAACGATCCGTCGATTATGCCGACGTAGCCATCGCCGTCGGGTAGCGGCAGCGGCGGATGATGGGATCCTACATAATCGCAGATATGATAATAATCGGGCGTTCCTTCCGAGGCCTGTTTCCATCCGCTTGCGCAGTCTATTTGTGAATGATGGTCCGGGCAACAGTCCTGCTCTTCAAAAGATGGGTTGGGGATCAGGGAAGGTTGTTCCAGCGGCTCGCAGTAGCAATCTTCATCATTCAGGTCGATCCGCCCATCCTGGTCGTCATCGAGACCGTTGTTACATATTTCCGGACCCGGTAGGCTCACCGGAGCGGAAACGGTGAAGTTAATCCATACGAGGGCCCATAAACATAACTTGAGTTGGGGGGGCATAGGAAGGTCTAATTGCGAATAGTCAGATCGGATTATATAATAACCATTTGATCAGGTATTCGTCTGAACGTCATCCCAATCCTGGTCCTGATAGTTCGTCAGCCAATTTAAGGAATAATGTCTTTCATAAATAATAGCGGGATTAATATTTCCCGAAACCGCCTGACCTTTTATCCTGGCATCGACGCAGGCCCAGTTCATTCGGAAGGTGCGGTCCAATTCATCCAGTATTTCCGATTTGCTTCTTAATGCAACCGAACTTTCAAATTCCGCTCTCGATGGATGAAAGATCTTTCCGACTACGGTCTGGACCTCACAGATCTCATTGGGATATTTTAGCTCGTCCATTTTCCCCAATGCCCAGAGCATCGTATAGAGGCTTTCGTACCGCCAGGTAGCGTACGCCCTTTCCCGCTCATCGAGTGATGTTGCCCGGTAGATATAGTTTTCTTTCGGTGAGAACGAATCGATCTTTTTATCGGCAACGGCCCGGTTCAAATGTTCCTGCTCGATGCCTTCTCCCTTTACCGCGGTGATCAGCAGGGCGTACGCCCGGTCAATGACTGCTTCCAGCGCCCTTAGGTCAATAGTTGCCGCTGCGGGAGAACAGGGTAGGTTTTTATTGACCTTTATGCCGTTGGTCTCCAGAAAGGCTTCCGACTTTGCTTTTCGCTCCAGCTGTTCCGCCGTATATTCCGCTCTGGGGGGATCGTGGTATTTGGCGTTTACATTAACTTCGATATCCTGAATGTCACAGTGCCCTTGGGTGTCCAGGATCAACTCCAGGTTTTTATCCACGAAGTGTTGCCCGTTCGATCGGTTGAATACCCGGTTTGGCTGGGCAAAAACGAAGCCGTCCAATTTGTGGACGATCTTTCGTAAAACTGATTCGAATTCAGGAGTCATGGCCGGTTCCGCCATGAATGGGATCTCACAGTTCACCGACATCACTTTGTAAAGGAACTTATCCCTGACCGCCTCGTTGTCGGCGGGAAGCGATTGAATGAAGTTAACCATCCCCACCAAATTCTGACTGAGGGCGCAATCCGCTTGTTCGAGCTTATACGATGGGTTTTCCCGCTGCCGGTAGTTGATCTTCAGGGTTTTAGTCTTTCCGAAAAGGCCGCCCTTGATGGTTGCGATCAGGGATTTATGGAGTCCGCCGTCGTTGTATTCGATCCTGGCTTTGGGCAGGCCGGCTTTAACGATCTGCACTACTTTTTCAAAGTCAAGTTGGTGACTGTAGATGGTACAATTTTCCATTTGGTGTGTTTTGCTAATTTTTTACTTTAATTCAGTCTAGGGAAACTTAAAGGGTATTTGCTTCCCCTTTATTCCAAATCGAATACTACTTCAAACAACTTCAACTGGATGGTATCCGCCGGTTGGATCCATTGATCATGGGTGGATACGATCTCTTCCAGCAGCTCCTGTTCGGTTTTCTCCAGGCGGGCGGCTTCGGTTATGGTTAAAGCAAAATATTCCCTTTGCGCCTGGAAGTTGTCGTAGTAATTGAAATTATAGGCAAAACCCCGGTTTTCAATTGTAGATCCGTCCTTATCTGGATACCATGCGTAAGGAATTCCCGGTCCTGCTTCTCCAAAAACATAGTATATTTCGTTATTGATGTACGGTGTGATCGTATCCAAAGCGGGGAAACCGTCTACAGCCCGCGATACCACCCGCATGAGAGAGTCACTTTCAAAGGTGAATTCCAGGAACGGAAAAAATAGATCGTAATAATCAATGATTGCGGTCTCAATTTCTGCATCATCATAGTATTCGGGAAAACTGATACCCGGCAATTCGGTAAAGTTGGTGCCGCCTTCCCAACGATAATATTTCGATTCATGCTGCTCCAGACCGGCGTATAGATAAGTTCGGGGATAATCTTCCCCTGATTTCTCCGGGCCGTCCGACTTTTGACAGGATACCGCTAAAATTGCACATCCGAGTAACGCGATTAGTTTAGTTGTTTTCATGTAATTTTTTTTAGAGAAAATATTCAATTGGGAGATGGATTGCGGTCTTTCATCTACAAGCTATATCCCAGCCCGATCCGCCATTCGTTAAAGAAATCCATGATCAGATTACTATACAGGAACTCGTTTTGGCGTACCGTCAGATTGGGATTATCTCGCTGGCCCTTATCCCAATAGTAGGCCGTATTGATGGGGGTAGCCGTGAGGGTGAGCGAAAGTCTGGAGGAAAAATAAAGGTCAAAACCGAGGAAAACCGGCAGTTCTCCGCCGTAGTAGGTATGTTGAGCGGGATAACCGAAGGCCCCGCTTTCGTTGGTCTTCTCCCGGGCGTAGAACAGCCGGGGACCTATACTGAAGTAGTATTTAAACCACCGCTTCCGGGCCAGTGGTTTGAACAGTAGGGTTTGGTAGCGGATGAAGATCTCCCAGTTTTCATCCTGGGCATCCTCCAGTTTGGGGCGGTAGTACCCGATTTCGTATTCCCGAAACCGAACCGGGTTAAGATCCCGGCGCCAGGCAATCGAAATACCGTAGGAGCGGAGTCCCGGTATCCGGGATTCAGAACGCTGCGGCATCATGGATGCGGGATCGCTGCCGAGGCGGGTATACAATTTCAGGGAATTTGCCCGATAGGGCGAATGAAGACTGTTGAGGAGGTGGGGATCGATCGGATCGGTCTGAGCCAGCAGGCTGATTGCGGAAAAAACGCCCAGTACGGTCAGCACGGCGCTTTTCCGGATGAATCGGGAAAAGGTCATAAAGTTTACTTATCAGAGATTACGCAATATGGGACACCGGACAAGCCGGGCCCTGGGCCAAAAATAATGGCTATTTCCGGAAAGAAAAATTAAATGGCGGGGTATTAAATTTTTCTCGTTTGCAGGCGGCCTTTGGCTCCTGCTGATATTCTAAAGACAGGAGTTATCCCTCCTAAAATTGGGGACAACTCCTGTCTGTTCATTACAAATAATTACTTCCGGTTGGATCAGCTACATCCTCATTATCGATCTGCTACCCTTTAACGGGCAATCACCATCTGCCGACTGGCTTTCAGGTCCCCATCGACCACCAGGGAATAAGTATACATCCCCGAACTGAATGCCTCATTGGAAATTTCCAGGGTGCCGGCATCGGCGGGTGTCAATTTATACTGCTGGATCAGTTTACCGCCGGTATCAAATATTCGGATCTCCGCCGACTGACTCGTTGCGGGAATAGAGTAGGGGATTACCGTGTGATCTCTTGCGGGATTGGGCCGGTTCTGTCCCAGCTGGAAGATCTGCCCGCTGTCTGCCGGTACCTCGGAATTGGTTTGATCCTGGGAAGCCGGTTGTTCTTTTTGTAAAGTGGACGGGGGGCGGTATCCGGCGGGAAGTACTTCGCTGGCATCCCGGATGATCCGAAAATCCTCATAGCCCTTCCGTACTCCTTTGACCTCCCAGTCGAAACCGAAATTGCCACGTCCGCCTTTGAGTTCCTTGACGCGGATCCCTTTAGCCGTTTTTTCGATCACGGCCAGTCCGTAGGTATCCGCCGAATGTGGGGTAAGGATCACCGTCATGGTCTCGGGATTGACCACCAGTTGAAAGTGATCGGAAAAGGGGATGAATGTTTCTCCATACTGCAGGTTGGCGCTTCCCCGTTCGTAGGCCGCTGCTTCCGGACCTTCCAGACTGGCATACCAGATCTCCTTGCCCGGCTGCTCCGGATGGGCCATGCGAAAACTCTTGGTGTTACCGAATACCTCACCGGTACCGTCGGCATTTACAATCATCCCCACCTGGATGAATCCACTACCATCTATACAGTACATATATCCGTTATTGGGAAGACTGGACGGTGAGCTCAGTCCAGTATTAATACTGCCGTTTGCACCTCTGGTCTCGACGAGGCCGGCCCCGTTAAAATTAACGTACATATTGGTCCGTGCGGTACCGTTGTCATAAACGGACACATAACCGCGGGTCGGATTGCCTGTATCCGGACCGGCGGAAAAGATCAAACCGGTGCCGGTACCTCCGCTGAGATTGAAGGTGCCGGTACCGCCGATTCCGTTATATAACTGCGTGGTCAGCCAACCGTCGCTGTTAAAATTAGCCAGCCCGTCCCGATTTAGGAACGTACGGAGGTAAGAAATCCCGTTGGGCTCATCCTCATCGGTGAATATCAGATGGGTCGAATGTAATTCTCCAAGGTTCACCAGCGCTCCCGCATCGATTTGGCGCATGTGCAGGAACTCGGGTTGCAGGTTAGATTGGTAGGTGAGCTGTCCGCGACTTTGGAAAACGATCAGACTTAGCAAAACAGAGTACAGTAATGTTCTCATAGAATAGGGCTTTAGATGAACAATTAATGAAGGAACTGGTTTAAACTTATTCATCTGGACTGCGACCTAAAGTCTTGAATCTCCTGGACTTCAGCTTTTTTTCGTCCCAGACCTTTCCCAGTACGGGCCCGTATGGGCAGGTATGAAACTCAAAAAGAGCTTCGCCAGTAAATCCAATACTTTGGCCTCGTCTGCAGCCAATAAGATTAAACCAGTTCCAGGTAATATACCAAATACGCCCAGAGAAATTACCGGCTACAATGCCTTTTTAAGCCAGCCCTTACTTATTTTTGATCCAGCCTTTACTGGTCGGAGATCATTAAACCGTTGCTTTGGAGCACCAACTCGGTCGTATCGGTTTTTTCCTGGTAACAGAAATCAGAGGCATAGGTAGAGATCTTTCCCTTTTTCAGATAGGATTCCGTACGCATGCAGCCTTCCGCAATCTCATCGTAGGCAATGGTTGCAAAATCTATGACTTCATAATCTTTGGAAAAATTCACCAGACTTGTAAATAACTCACTATCACCTGGCTGCACGCCAAGGATCAGCGAAATAAACCGATCGGAAATATTCACTCTTTCCCGGATCCATACTTTATCAACGGTTTTTAGATCATGGGGATAGATCCGTTCCAGGCCTAAAAAACGGATCCAATCCGCACTTAGCGGTTCGTGCTCAGCAACATTGTCAAAGTTCGTCGAATCGTAAAATGGCAACTCCCGGACTTCCAGATCCTGGATCAGGGCCATGAGTTGGGAGGTATCCCGAACTAATTTTTTCGGGTCGTTGTCTGCGTTTGAGCCGTCAGCAGACAGCTGAGCGGCATGTGTCGATTCCTTGTCCTGGGGAGCAGCCTGACAGTGGAAGAAGCTACACGATACGATCAGAGCCAGCGAGCAAAAAACGATATTTCGGATATTCATGATTTTAGGTTTTTTGGTCTATTGTGTCATGTAGGCTCCTTTTCGTTCCCTGCTTTATTCGTCATTTAATGAATTGATGCCCTGTTCGCGGAGTTTCGCCAGGCTTGCTTTCATCGCTTCCAGTTGCTCGGGAGCATGCCCCTGCCACACTGTTACTTCTCCCACCACCCGGAACGGTTGGGTGGAACGGTAGGACATGGTCGGGTTCCCCGGAAATTTTCTATCGGTCAGATCGGGATCGTCTTCGATCTCCCCGGTAGGCTCTACCAGATAGATCCTTCCTTTGCCCGTCCCCATTGCCAGTTCGGCTCCCCAGATCGCGGCATCCAGGGTAGAGCTGAGGAAGACGTACTTTGCATTTTTTCTTTGGTCGAAATTGGAATTATAGCCGGCCTTGATCAGATCGCCAAGTTGGAGGTTCGCTTTGGTACCGTGGAAATAGGTTTGGGCAAAGGGCCGGGCCCCGGTTTCATTGGATCTTGCTTCGTCTTTTCTTTTCGCCATGGTCATTTTTGGATGGTTAATGGTTCTGCTTCTGCCTTTAAACAATCGAATTCGTGCACGATTCGTTCCATAACGGGAAACTTTGCATAAGTTTGGGGTAATCACCCCTCGTGCCGTAGGGCTGTTCAGTTCTCAAATTATTGAATATAAAAAAATGGCAATAGCAATTTCAATAACTCAAAATCAGGCGAAAAGGCCAAAATCGGAGCAGAAAGCTGCCTTTTGCTTGCTATTGCTATTGTGCTTGACATTGTAATTGAAAAATTCGCATTGCGTGTTTATAGAACTGAACAGCCCTGCCCCTCGTGCCGGGCAGTTGGCAGGGAATCAAAGGTAAGCGATTATGTGAACCGCTTATTTCCTAATTCTGCTTATGATCACTCCACAATATAATTCAGTTCCGTCACCCCACTGGCAAACTGCCGGGTACTCAGTAGTTTCAGGTTGACTTTTTCTTGCCTGTCGGCAAACAGCGGGGTTCCCTGCCCCAGAATGACGGGATTGACAAATAACCAGTAGCCGTCAATCAAATTTTCTCGCATCAGCGCCCGGGTAGCGGTCGGGCTGCCGAATACCAGGATGTCTTCGCCCGGCTGTTGTTTTAGGGCATTGATGCGATCTACAAGCTGGTCACTGATAATTTCGGTATTGGTCAGGTCCGAAGCCTGCAGGCTTTTCGATAAGACGACTTTGTGGACCTCTTTGTACCATTTCGAATGATCGATATCGTGCTTGGTGGCGTTCGGTTGGTCGGCGGCGGTCGGCCAGTAGGCTTCCATCATCTGGTAAGTTACCCGTCCGTACAGGGCCGTATCACCGTCGTTTATGCGTTGACCGACATGGTCGAAGAGCTCCTCATCGACTTTAGCCCAATTGAGTTCTCCGTTGGGGCCCGACACGATACCGTCAAGCGAAATGTGCATGAATGAAATTACTTTTCTCATATAGTTTTTTGAGTTGTTTGCTTTCTATGGTGTTGAATTTCAGGGTTTGATCCGTTTGGACCAGTTCACGTCTGTTGTTGTTGTTGCAGATACTGTCCAAGTCGCTCCATGTTCTGCACGAGACCCACATCGACTTGGAAAGCTCGGATGGCTTCTTCCATGGTGGGCACCGAATCAAAGATATTCTGCCAGATCACTTTGGTGCGGTCACCTTCGGAAAATAACCGGACGGTAATGATGAACTTTGGATGTTGTCGGTGTTCCATAACAATATTTTCCTTAGGCGTTACTTCCAAATAGTGAAAGGTATTCACGAAGTCGGTACCGTCCGGCCCGTGCATGGTGAATTCCCATTCCCCACCTTTCCGGACCTCCATTTTCCGGATGGTATTGGTAAACCCCTCCGGTCCCCACCAGATCTTGATGTATTCCGGGGTGGTCAGGACTTTCCAGAGCAGTTCGACGGGAGCTTCGAAGGTTCTGGTGATCTCCATCGTTCTTTGGCTGATGTCTTCCACTTTATTTTGATTTTGATTTTGGTTTTGACTTTCCCTGTAATTCATCCAGGAGATTATCCAGCCGGTCCAGTCGGCTGTTCCACAGATCCCGGAACGGTTCCAGCCAGTCTGCCACCTGTGCTAACTCTTGCGCTTCCAGTTTGCAATAGCGTTCTCTACCCACTTTTTTGATCGTGATCACCCCGCATTCCTGCAGGTATTTTACATGCAGGGAAACGGCCTGACGGGTCATTGAAAAACTATCGGCCAGTGTGTTTACATTTTTGGGCTCGGTAGTTAATGACATCAGTATGCTCCTCCGCGTGGGATCGGAAATGGCGTTGAATACATCTCTCCTCATGCTGTTTTTGTTTGAATACGCAAGTAATTACTTGCAAATATATGTGCAAGTTTTTGCTTGCGCAAATTTTGGCTCTAACTTTTTTTTTGGAATTGGGTTTTGGTTTTTGGAAGAGTGCCTTGGAGACGGGAGTGGGAGAAGGGGAGAGTGGGGGACGGGGAGACTCGGAGACTCGGGGAAGGGGAGACTGGGGGATGGTGCCTATTGCTAAAAATTGGACGGTGGTTTTTCAATTGGCATTTTTTGGCAAGGGTGGCGAGTGACAGTAGGATAGCCAATTATCCGGGGGTGATTAAATTCTTGTAAAAGACGCCCTGGTGGTTCATAAAAGTGCCATCTTTCTTGTTCAGATCCAGTTTACCGCCCGCAAAATTGGTGGCCGGTAGCCCCAGTTCCTGATAGATGCAGGCCGTAGCCGCATAGTCCCAGATGCTGCCTCCGCCGCGTTCCTTTTTCGGGAACTTTAACATACAGGCCGGACCGTTCTCCAGCACCAGAATGCCATTCAAAACGGAACCCGCTCCGGCGATTTCCCGGACGCCCTTCAAATTGAATTGCTCGACATATTCGTATAGCAGCTCTTCAATTTCGTCCGCACGGGGCGTATCGTGCAGACGTCGGTCGGTACAGTAGCTCAGATGATCATTGGCCGGCTTAATTACCCAGGGTGCCTCATTTTTGTAAGCTCCATGGCCCCGGACCGCATGGTACAAGTTGTCCGTACTGGGATCGTACACCACGCCAATAACCGGGCTGCCGTCCCGGGCGATCAACGCGATCGCTACCGAAAAGCCCGGCTGTTTATTGATAAAAGCCAGCGTTCCGTCCATGGGATCGATGCACCAGAAGTAATCTTTTTCGAACCGACTGCCATCATCCTCGGTCTCTTCCGACAGCAGGGCCAGATCGAACGCGTCAAAGGTAGGACGCAGGTGTTCCAGAATAATGGTTTCGCAGGCTTTGTCGACGACAGTTACCACCTGGGAGGCGTAACTTGTCCCACCCGTCTTTTTTTCCACCGTTACGTCATCGTCCGTATAATGCCGAATGACTTTTCCGGCAGCGAGCGCTGCTTTGATCGCGATATCGTTAAGTTGTAAAAGGTCCATGTTATAAACTATTGATCACTGCTGCCGTTACCCGTTCACTATAACTGTTAATCTTCCAGTGACCCGGACTCCAACCTTTCAGGAACCGATGAAAATCCGCCCAGGCTACCCGGTACAGTGACCGCCATTCCTGCTCCAGGGCGTCGTTTCTGGCCCCAATTGCAGCTTGTAAGTGCTCGAAATAAGTATCCAGGATCTGTGCTTCTAAGCGTTCACACTCCCTTTCGTCCAAACAACTGCCGATAAAGTAGGCCACATCCTTTATCCCGCATCCGCCACCAACGTACTGAAAATCAACCCCGGCCACCCCTCCGTCGTGAGCAAAGCAGAAGTTGGCCAGCTTGGCGTCTCCGTGCACGAAGGTTTGGTATTCACAGTTGTTCAGTTTTTCGTCAATGGCCGGAGCCGCGGCCCGTAAGCGGGCATCCCCCAGTACAGCCAGTTCCTGGGGCCTCGTTGCCAGATGCCAGTAGGTACCGACTTCCCAAAGTCCGTCCGGAGTTTTTCCCAGGTAGCTTGCGTGGAATTGGGCCAGCCAGGCCAGGCAGGAAGCTATGTCTCCCCAACCGACCGTACGCTTGCGCAGGGGATAGCCCGCTGCATCCAGATCTTCGAGCACCATCAGTACCTCGTCGTTTTGCGTTTCTACAGCCAGGCACTGCGGCAGCCGGGCCGCGCTGTCCGAACTGTAAGTAGCGTACCAGGTCGTTTCTACGGTATAGGATTTTACCTTTCGCTGGTGGCCGATATCCGTATTCCAGCCGCGGGGATGGGCCTTCGTTCCGGGGAGCTGCACGTGTTTCACAACTACACTTTCGACCGCAGCGTTCTCCAATCCGACCCGCATGATCTTTCCGTATCCACTCCACAATTCCTGGATCGTCTCCTGGACCGTTAGAGAAGATGCTCCGGTGCTTTGCAGAATGACCGACTTGAAATATTCATTCATAGGGGCGCAAAGATAATCAGTACCGCCGACTTCCAGTCGGCGGAAGTTCCTGACTGGAAGTCGGCAGCTGTTTTGATGGGGAAAACCAGCGGTCGTGCGTGAGTATTTCACCGCGCTTTACATTTTCCCACGCTTAAAATTACCGTAACTCGTAGCTATTCGGGTCCAGTAATTCTTTTGCTTATTCTCCGGCCAGATCAGGCACCAGACTTCCGGTTCATCCGGATTTCTTCGGTAATCAAGGCCAATGGGTTGATCGGAACCCAGTCCAAAATCTGCGATCAATATGATCCTTCGGGGATCGATCGTGCGATCTTCAGCTTTAGTGCTACGCGCTCCAAGCAGCAGCTCAAATTGCTCCTTATCCTGAAACTCAATTCGGGAAAAAGCATTCGTTTCGCTAAGCATTGTCGCCCCGT
Organism: Flavilitoribacter nigricans DSM 23189 = NBRC 102662; assembly: GCF_002646595.1. GTDB lineage: Bacteria > Bacteroidota > Bacteroidia > Chitinophagales > Saprospiraceae > Flavilitoribacter > Flavilitoribacter nigricans. The sequence continues at coordinate 46,091 of NZ_PDUD01000056.1, read as the reverse complement.
CGTAATAATGGATGTCCAGATCTAAATTGATGTTGTAGTTTTCCAGCAAACTTCGGATCTGGCGGTCAAACTGTCCTTCGGTCCAATCACCATTTTTAACGTCCCGAATGAGTTCCGTGGGTAGATGCAGGTGGTTAATTACCATCTTCCTTTTTTGAAAAATACGTTGTGAAATTTTGGTGACCAAAACACCAGATAGAAACTCCAGTTACTTCGGTAGGTGGTCGGATTGCTGGTCAGAATGTGGTGGGTCGGCTGTTCCATTTCGATGATCAGTCGGTCCGAGGGATGGTTTCCGGGATCGGTTGTCCTGATGGTCCCACGGTACGTTTTTAATATTTTGTCCTGATCGGTAAGATAGAAAAAAATGGAGTCCTGCTCGGTTATTTCAAAACGAAAATGATCGTATTGCCAAGCTGATTGTTTCCCAGGAAAATAGGTTCGGTTAATGACATATTTTCCGTAGTAATCTTCTTTATCCAATTCTGTTTTTGCCGTCAGCCAACGCACTATTCCCAAGAAAAATACCAGTCCAAAAATTCCAAGCCAGATCTGCCGCAGCATTTTGCCAAACAGGAGCTTGCCCGAGAGCAGCCAGGCTAACAGCAGTATTCCCGTAAATGGGAGAATGATGAAAACGATGAATAGCGCGAATCCGAATCCCATTTTTTTGTTTTTAAAGGGACAATAAACTCGTTTATTTAGTGAATGGGGTGTTCCCTGATAAAGCCTTGACAGTCATGCTTAAACTCCCCCTACCGCACCTGCAAATAACTCTCAAAAACCGGATTCCGGCTACCATCGTGTTGACACCGGACCCAGCCCAGCAGCGGCACACCCTGATCGTCCACCAATTTGATAGGAATATACAATATCTTTTCCCGGGTCCATTTGTCTTGTAATCCGGCCACTTCCTCGAGGCAGTCCTTGGCGCCGGGGTTGGGTTTGGGTTTCGTGAAGGGAGTACGGAACTGTTCCCAAAGGAGGTGGTCATCGATCACGGATTCTGCTTCCAGGCCTTCTACGTAGCGCACCCGGCCGGCGTAAAAAACGGTGTCGTGATCTACAGCAAGATCTTCCGGAGAAAAGTCGCTGCAATTTTCCCGGCAATCTTCCAGTACCTTTCCTTCGTAGGGGCCGTAAAGCAGGTGGCACATGCTGTATTCCCGCTGGAATAGCCCAAAGAAGGCGCGGTCATGGAGCGCCCGTAGAAACAAACCCGGCCGGTAGTGCGAGGGGGAATAGGAAAGGGTGGCCATAAATTCAAAATCCGCCACACCGTCCAGGTTGATATCCAGATTCAGTTTGGTGGAATCCCCGCGATCGGGATTGGGAACTTCCAGCAGGAGTTCCTGCAAGGTCCCGCAGACATTTTCGGATAGGCGGCCGGCGAGGAGCGTATCGGATGGGACGACCTCGCAGGGAACGGAAGGCAATCCGTCATCCGTTACTTGCTGACAGGCCCAAAATGCCAGGAGCAATAATCCGAAGAGCGCGAGACGAGACATAAGCTTTTAGGACTAAATTAATCAGCGCCAATCAGGTGAACAAATCCCGATTCGCGTTTAGTCGGCCGGATGCCATCCCATTAACCTTTTTAGGTCCAGTGATCCTTGATGGATTGCCGGATCGCTTCCCGTTTTGGAGAATAGCCGCTGCCTTCGACGTGCGACTGCAAAAAGGACCGTACGCAGGCGATTTGATCTTTACTCAGCAGAGGGATTAATTCCTTACTGGTTTCCCGACTGGCTAGCTGAGACGGTAAAGAGGCAACAACCGCCGAGCCGGAGCTGTCGTCTCCCTCGATATAATGGATCATACAGACCGGTAGATAAAACCGCAGGCCTTCGGCGTCGAGGAAGGAGAGCACCGATTGATACCGTAGGTCAATGATCAGATCCAGAGGTATGTTCTCCCAATTTTCTTTTTCATCGAGCTTTCTGACGGCTGCTCGTTCCTGATCACTGCCGTAGTCATCGATTATAGGTGCTTCCCGCCAGGAAACTCCGTCTCCCAGTTGTACTCCGGCAAAGGCCGACCGGATCTCATTGATCAATTTTCTAGTACGTTCCATTGTACTTTACTTTGAGTTGTTTTGAGTGGATTACTCCCTAACCGCATCATTCCCGGTAAATCCAGCCACTCTCTTTATACGCTTTATAACTTCGCTTTAGGGACTTTTTATCCAGATCTTCCCGAAATTTTCTTTTAACGTAGTAAAAACACCCCTCGCATTTGATCAGGGTATTGCTGATCATATTCAGTTTTTCTATTAGTTCCAGTTCCTGCCTACTGCGTGGTATGCCTTCCTGCTCTAAGTAGTACAAGCCTTCCGTTGCGTAGGCCTGGATCTCGGGATCAAATGACAACAGCCAGTTGCTCAATACCGCTTTATTCTTTTCATTCACCAGATCCAACATCCGGAGGGCGTAGGTTGGAGGCACCCCACCAATACTGCACCAATGTCCGAAGATCTTTATTTCCAGGGGAAACAGGAGATCGTCGCTCAACGCAATGGTACCGAAATCCTGCTCTTTCAACTGTCGGAGTTCCAGCATTTTTTCCCGGTCGGTATGTCGGAAGTTGATATCCTCGAGTCCACTTTCATACAGTTCCAGAGCTATGATTTGTCCATTCCAAAGGATGAGGGAAAAATATTCCTGGGATTTGGTCTGTAAGAAGTCTACCCACCATATCTGGTGTTCCGCGCCGTATTGCAAATTCCTCCGGACAATGGAAATGCTTTGATCGTCAACACCAAAAGCCTGCAACTGGGTTCCCAGATCAATGAGGTTTCTGATCTGCCGGGCGGAGCACGCTGCTTTGATCGTTTCAACCTTCAGACTGTCCTGTATCCATTTATCCTGATAGGACTGCCCCGTTGCGGCACAGGCAAAACCGAGGGATATCACAAAGATCAGGATGTATTTCATCATTTTGTAGTGATGTATTGATCGCATAAGTATTGTCAGCTTTCTCCGCTCCAGGTACACTGGCCATTCGCCCAGACCATCGAAATGACCTCCGGGTTTTCCGGATCGTAGGCTTCGAAGAGCAGATCAAACTCATTTTGGTCTACGTCCAGGGGATAGATCTGTTGCAGGTACCACTTTTCCTGCCACGCCCGTAGCTTGCCAGCCTCCGGATGGTCGGTTGGTAGTTGTCCGACAAGTTGTTCCTGGATCTCATCCAAGTTGTCCATGATCTGGTGAATGGCGTCCAACTGGGCGGGAAACGGCCCCCGGGCGTTACCCTCTACAATAAGTAGCGCAGTTCGCTTCTGTCGGGGGAGTTGTAATTCCGTGGCCCAGGAGTGTGATCCGGAAGAATCTGACGATCTGATCCGGGTAGTGAATGTACCGATTTTTTGATCGGTCACGCGTACCTTTTTGCCCAGAAAAAAGTCCTTTAGTTTTTCGATCATTGCTTGGTAAGGTTGGGTTGCCTGGTGCCAGTCTCTAGGCATGTCAGTTTTTTCCGTACCAGTCTACTTCATATTCCTTCAGGATGGAGCCCATCGGTTTCTCTGCGTGTAAAGTTTTGAAGAGATCGGTTTCCTGCCTACTCTGCTTACCGCCGCCGATCCGGATCAGCGCATCGATGTAACGGATAAAATCTTTCGATTCGTCACCGAAGCGTTCACCTTTTAAGATCACTTTATCGACCGGATAAACGCCGCTTCTGACCCGCAGTGCCTGCCGGGCCGAAAAACCTACGGTCGTAAAGCCGAATTGCCCGGACAGCTCGTACGCTATTTTGGGCACTCCCGAATTGGTATAACCACTGACGATCTCAATGTTTTTGGACGGGTGCTTTTGTCTGATCCGCTGGAACAGGTCCTGCAAAATTCGCTGGGCAGCCTGCTGGTCAAATTGGTTGCGGCTGAATCCGACTATCCCGTATTTGATGGTTTGTGTCAAGGTGGTTACTTTAATAGGGCGTATGATCTGAAGTTTTCGACTTCAGCCCTTTGGGGAGTTTACTTAAAAGTAGTGAAATCTTACCTTATCGGTAGACTCCAATCGTTCGAGCATTGAGATCATCGCTTCTATATCCTTTTCAAAATCTGAACTTAGGTTTTTGGTGTTGGGTCCCGATTCTACACCCCCGAAATACCTTTGCTGGCGTGGATCATCGAATCGGAATTTTTTACTGCTTACCGGCTCTTTTTTCAGACGTTTTTTCAGCCGGTTTAGTTCCCGGAGTAACCGATCGGATGATTGCCAGGCCTGCTCCATTCCCGATTTTATACTCGATAGATCGAATTCCGGCATTTCTTCCCAGGAGACTTTTTCGAATTCCCAGGGATTCATATCCTGGAATAGAGCTATTGGCATTCCATAGTAGGTTAAGATATTACACAGCACGGCACCGGTGCCCCTTTCGCTAAAATTAATGAGTTCCCGTCCGAATTGTCGGTTCAGAATAACCGAATGGTCAGTTTTATTCCTTACCTCAATCATAATATCCAAACTCATAGGTCGAAACGATTTAAAGAGCGGAAGCCATCCTTAGGCCAAAAAGGTTAGTAAAAAATAAAAGCATGGTAGCAGGCTAATGGTCATCCAGAGTACCTTCTAGTGTAAGGTGTTTGCCGATGTTTTCAGCTGTATTATGGTATTGGCAATGGCCGCGGGGACAGCACCCAGCGCTAGCAATAGCCCCAGAGGTTTACCGAGAGAGTACAGCCATCTCTGGTCCGAAAATCTGTAAGATTCAGCCAGATTTCCAATTAGTATTCCGGCCAGGAAACTGCCCAGAATGATTAAGGCAACCGTTCTTTCCCTTTGTAGATCATTAAACTTATGTCTCATAACCATCACTCAATTGCCTATCCATTAATCCTCCGCCAATACCTCCCTAATCCGTTTAATAAGTTCGTCCCCCTCACTGGGCTTGGGAGCATCGTGATCTACGACCTTTCCTTCCCGATTAACGATCATGTAGGTGGGATACGTAAATCGGGGTGAGTATTGATCAATATCCTTCATGAGCTGGAACACCTGGTCTTTACCGGTCAGATAATGATCACCGGTGAGGTTGAAACTGTTCACGACCTTTTTCCAGTTCTCCAGGACCGGGGCTTGTATTTCATTGGCGAAGTACACGTACTCGACCTCCTGATCCGCCAGTGCCGCTTTGACCGCTTTTAGATGAGGGAACTGGGCAACACAGGGTTTGCACCAGGTGCCCCAGATATCGACCACCAAAACTTTGCCCCGGTACTTTTCCTGTTGCAATACGCCTAACATACCCAACTGGAAAACCGGTTTGGGATAGAAGTTGATCTCGGCCGTATGCCGGTCTTTGGTGATATCAGCTTTATTTTCCGTTGGGGGAGAAAGCAGTTCGGAGCGCATTTCGGGCTCACCGGCGGCAGTGCAAAGCAGCAAACTGATGATGACCGGGATAGCAGTGATCTTGAATTTTTTCATAGCGCGACTGGTTTTAATTTATTGCTTCCAAGGAAAAAGGGGGTGGTATAAAGGGATATTGATCTACCTGTCCGCATATGGGAGGTAGTTCCTGAATTGATCTATGGGTAAATGATCGCGGAACAGGCGTACCTACATTCGCTAATCCCTCATACCATATTGATCGATCAGTTGTTGTTCCCCCGGTTTGAGTGTGAAACTCAGCTCCAGCCAGGCCGTACCCCTGATCCCTTTCAGGGAGACGCCAGTTTCAGTTTTGGTAAGCGTGAACAAAAAGTCACTGAGTTCCTCATCGGCTACCGCCGGTTCCTTCCTGATTTCCGTCATGCCGTATTGATCAATGGCCTGAGCGACGGTCTTGTTTTCATAACTGAGATCCAGCCACGCACAGCCTTCGGTGCATTTCATCTTGATCTCACCGTCGTTTTTTTCGATGACGATCTTAAAATCCTTGAGATTGGCAGACATTCCAGGATCAGCGGTGGGGGTGTTGAACAGCAAGAGCGTGGATGCCAGTAGAAAATTTAGGAAGAGAAGGTTCATAGAGTGCACGTATTTATTTAAAGGAAAAAATGATTGCAGTTTCCGTATTGTACCAATGAAAGTTAGAACAAAATTTAAAGAGTAGCAAGGATTCTATTGCTGGGATCGTAAGTGGTTAAGCCAATTATTGCACGCTGCGACCCGAACTGCTAGATTTTTTCGCCTGCTAACTGCCCCCTTTCCGGTAAGTCCGGTCAGCATTAACACCTTTTTACATCAATTTACAATGTACCCTGAGGTCCGGAGCCGGAGTCCGATATATTTGGGAAAATTAATTTTACATCAGGTCAAACACCAACTTATGCTACGAATAAGCTGCTGGATCCTTACCGGCCTTTTCCCAATCAGCCTCCTTATTTTTTCCTGTAATGGTCAGGCGCAATCTCCCTCCACAACGGAACCAGAACCGGTTTCGGAAACCAAAATACCCAAATACTACGAACTGAGTGATGCCGTACGCTGCGCTTTTCTGGACCAGGACGGGATCATGTGGTTTGGTACCAATAACGAAGGGCTTTACCGGCTGGAGGATTCGGTTTTCACGCAATATACCGTAGAGGATGGTCTGTGCAGCAATTATATTTCCTGTATCGAGGCCGACGACCGGGGGGATTTATGGTTCGGAACCGATGCGGGGCTCTGTCGCTACAACGGGCAGACGTTTACGCCGGTGCCTATTCCCTGGGACGGTAACGAAGATCTGTGGGGACCGGGAATGAACGCCAATCTGGTACTTTGTTTACTAAATGATCAAAAGGGACTACTTTGGTTGGGGACCTGGGGCAATGGAGTCCACCGTTTCGACCCCCGCCGGGAGACGGATACCGGTACCTACGAGTTTTCCAGCTATTTGCAGGATCAGGGATCACTCTACGAGGATAGCCTGCACCGCAACGTCATCCAAAGCATGCTGGAAGACCGGGAGGGGAACATCTGGCTCACCTCCATGAGCCATGGCGGGGTAAGCCGCTACGACGGAAAGACTTTTACTCAGTTTACAATGGAAGACGGTCTCAGCGACGATATGGTTTTTTCCTGCCTGGAAGACCACGAGGGGAACATCTGGCTGGGCATGCTGGGGAACCGCGCGGGAACCCTGCAAAAATACGATGGCCGGTCGTTCACCGAATTCCGGGAAGTGGATGGTTTGTGCAGCCGGAACATCATCAATATGTTCGAAGATCGCACGGGAAAACTGTGGCTGGGCAGCGGCAGAGGGGAATTATGTATCTACAACCCTAATGCTGCCGGCGAACTAAAATTCTCGGCCTTTACCAACGCGGACGGTAAGACCTTCAATAAGATTAGATTTATCACGGAAGATGCATCCGGTAATATCTGGTTTGGGGGCAATTATGGTCAGTTGTACCATTACGATGGCCATACCTTAAACGATTTTACCCAGAAGGGGAGCTAATCCCGACTTTAGCATTTTCAGTGAAGAGATTCAGTGCTCTCGAAAGCTGTAATCTAATTTTAAATCGAAATATCATAAACCGGATGGCTTAAAATCGCGCTTTGAATTCGCCGTCTCACTTGATAGAGGAATGCCATTTTACCTCCAGGTCTCTGCCCTTCCCCGACCTGATCTCGATTATGCAGCTACAAATATTTCAGGGATATGCCCTTATGAATGTCAGCAGCGTAGCTGGGAAAATATTTGCAGGTCTGTAAGAGGGGTTACATCGAAGGGCGTAGCTCTGGCCATGTATTGATCTGGAATGTCCGTTTCCCTGTTCTAATTCCCGGACGCCACTTAGTATGCTATAATGACTTGACATTCAGTGAAAAATTAACGGAACGGGTGAACCGGCCGATCACTTTCCCAGTTATGGATTAGAATTGTTCACGGCTATTCGCCAACGGCGAACCTTCGCATGTTGTAGTCATTCCTTTGTGGTATTCAACTAACCCTCAACCCGCTCTTAAAATGAAAAAAACGCTCGCTCTCGCTCTCTTTGTATTCATTGGAGTTTACGCATTCCCCCAGCCTAAAGAGAGTGCCTTTCTGGTTACTTTCGCAGACAGCGTTGCTACCAAGATCAAAATTTTTCCCGCCGACGGTGAAAGTATTGAAATTGCCAGTGACACTGCCCGACAGTCGATTCTGAAGTTTACCGCCAATTGCATCCAGCGTTCGAAGATCTGTGTCTATTATGAGGATGCTTATATGTGGAGAGATGCTTTTTATTATGACGATACGGTGCGGATCCGGATCGTAAAAGACGATTCTGATCTGGAATACATCCCAATCGTGGAATCCACTTATAACGACCAGTTCCTTCCGGTATACGGGCAGTTCCAGGAACTAAGCGGAGGGATCGGGTATCAGGTCAATCATAACGATAGTCTGTTTATGGACAGCCTGGTGCACCAGATCATTCCGGCATACCGTAAAAATGCCCTGCAGGCCTACGATTCGCTCGTCCGGCAGGATCTCCCCGTAGCTTACCTGGCTTTTATTTTAAACATGATCTACGACGGACTATACGCCAAATTCAATTACTCACCGGAGGAAGCGAATGCATTGATCAAATCGGTGGATCAGTTAATGGCGGAGCCATGCGCAGTACCCGACCTGGAATCATTGATGTATAAAACGAACAGTTTATTCGCCGACGACCAACGGGAATTATACCACCGGATCAGAACGGATAGTTCGGATAATTATCGGAAGATCCGCGAGGCGATGGCCGACCACAAATACGTGGTATTGAATTTCTGGATGAAGAGTTGCGGCCCCTGCCGAAATTTCAACCAGGAAGTTTCCGAAAGATACGAGCAGCTGCAGTCCGCCGGCATTGAGATCATCAATGTGAATGCGGATGCTTTTGACGAAGAGTGGTTATCCGCGGGTAGCTACGATCAATTGCGGGGATTAGATCTCTACGGCGGCCCGTTTTATCCCCTGCTCAACTACTATAATCCCCAGGGCTATTTCCCGTTAAAAGTGATCTATGATGGCGACGGAAATTACGTGGAGCATCCGACCCGTACGGTTGACGAGCTTTTGGCGCTACCTTAGAAACCAATGACGGTTTTCTGATCTGGAAGTTTGCCTTGCGCAGTACATGTTTTCAGTTTTCGGGTATTGTGGTTTATTCTTCCGCCCGCAAGCGAAAACCGTATTCACTGTGCGGGAAAGTGAACTCAATGACCTTTTGTACCGTATCGATGGCGATCACCTGGGAATAAACACAGCACGAACGGATGCGGCCATTCTCCAGTCCGCCAAATTCGAAGTACCTAAAGTCCGCTGGTGATCCCAACAGCAGTTCGTATTCCAGGAGCTGATCATCGTTCATCCATTGCATACGACCGTTTTTCAGCTTCACTTTGTCGCCTGTATTTAATTCCAGCTGCACGCCGGTAGATTGAAGCAGGGCATAATTGCAATTCGCCGGCTGGTGATTCGGTTGGCAATAAATGCTATCGATGATGAATGTATCCAGACTGCCCGTCTGCCCCAAATCATCCTGATCGGTGATGATCTCCCGGAACAGATCGTGTAGTAATCGTTGCTCTTCGGAGATCCCGTACAGCCAGGGCATTGGGTGACCACTGGAACCTTCTTCTTTTTTGCAGCCGGCCAGGCAGAAGAGCAGGCAAATGAATAAGATAGCTGGCAGTTTCATTATTCGCGGATTAACGCAACTACTCTGGCCGGAGCACCGGAGCCCCCCTTGATCTTCAAAGGGAATGCAGCGACTTCAAAACCCTGGGTCGGTAGGGCATCCAGATTCGTCAATTGTTCCATATGGCAGTATTCGTGATCTACACCGACCAAATGCGCTTCCCAGAACAATTCGGAATTGTTGCTTTTCTTGGCTTCACTGATAAGATAGGGCAGGGGGAGGTCCCATCCCCACTGGTCGATCCCCATTACTTTTATGCCCTGCCCGATCAACCATTCGGTGGCTTCGGCGCTCATGCCGGTACCTTTGTAGAAGAAGTCTTTGGTGCCCATCAGTTTATCCCGGCCCGTTTTGATCAGCACGATCATGCCCGGTTCCAGGGTGATATTTTCCCGCTGCAGAAAGCCTTTGATATCGGCAGTCGTTATGGGATCAAAATCCTCCTTATGCGCCATATCGATCACCACTCCGGGACCGTAGCACCATTCCAGCGGAACCTGATCGATCGTTTTGGCGGCCTGGCCCATACAGGTGGGCGAGTAATGCCAGGGCGCGTCCATATGGGTAGTGGAGTGAACGCCCATTTTTTTGATCACATCATCGGCCCAGCCACTGAACTTTTTGGGGAATAGCCGAAAGGGCAACCCAAACAGGCGTACCAGCCAGCGGGCACTCTTATGGGCTTTGTGCTTGATCTTCACCTTCATAAAGAATGGATCTCCGGCGTTGTACTGGATGGTTTTGGACAGATCGATGATTTGCATGGTTTTGAGTTATTTAGGCGTAAAATCCGGGATAGCAGCTATTCAAAGATCAGAAAAATCTCCGGAAGCAAAAATCGAAAACGGTGCAAGGGAATATGCGGGGGGAAGAAAAGACGGTCTAGATCCGGATGTAATAATAGTCAAATACCAAAGCCGTCCAAAAGATGAGCATTCCGTAAAGTGGCCGGTTCCGGATGCAGGTGTTTTTTCCGGACTCGAACTGCTGTTTTACCCGGGTCCAACTGGTACCGTCTTCTGGCTGCTACTGCCTGAATAATCCGGAAGAGATCAACACAAAATAAAAAGCCCGGGGCCAATATTCACAAAAACAAGCTGATATTACCCGTCAAGCCCTTCACAGCCGATGCTCCATCAGTATGGCCAGTGCTCGGTCCTTGTACTGCCGTCCGATCGGAATCTGTTTTTCCCCGATCTCAACGTATTGCGGGGAAAAAGCCTGCACGTGGAGCCGGTTGATCAGATAGGAGCGATGGATCCGTAAAAAGCGATCTTCGGGTAGTTTTTCTTCCAGTTGACTGATCCGCTGGTGCGCGATGATCCGTTGATCCTGCGTGATCACTTTAGTGTAGTCCCGGATACTTTCGATGAACAGGATCTCCTTTAAAATAACCTTCACCAGTCGCTTTTCGGTTTTCAGATACACAAATGCTTCTTCGAAAATTGGGGAGGGGCCCGCCGCAGTTACGGCTGTTTGCGGCAACTGACCGCAGACTTTATTGATGGATTTAAGAAAACGGGCAAAGGTGATCGGTTTCAACAGATAGTCCGCCGCGTCCAGCTGAAAGGCATCAAAGGCATATTCCTTGTAGGCCGTAGTGAGGATGATCTTCGGCCGGTGCTGCAGGGTTTTGATCAGGTCGATGCCCGTCAGTACCGGCATCTGGATGTCGAGAAACAGAAGATCCACCCGTTTCTGGCGGAGAAAAGCACCGGCATCCAGTGCATTGGCGCACCGTCCGGCCAGTTCCAGATCCGCCATGGCCTGGATATGACCTTCCAGCAGGTCGAGGGCAAGTGGTTCGTCGTCTACGATCAGGCATTGCAGTTTCATGCGGGTGCATTTAAAACGGGGGAGGAATGGGGCGTCAAAAACTTCGGGTCAGTGTAACCCGATTCGGCCCATTCACTGCCCCAGGTCTATTTTTAAAACGATCAGATGACTTTCCGGACTTTGGGTGACTCGCAGTTCGTGCCGTTCCGGATAGATCAGATCCAGTCGTCGTTTAACGTTCTTCAGGCCGATCCCCTCTTTGTAGCCCATTACATCCTCCTGGCTGCTGGGCAGGCTGTTCTCTACTTTAAAAGTCAATTGCTCTCCCTGCACCGACAGGTGGATGGTGATCCAGCAGGCCGTCAGTCGGCCGCTGACCCCGTGTTTAAAGCTATTCTCCACAAAGGGGATCAAAATAAGCGGAGCGATCTGCAGGCCGTCGGTAAGGTCAGAGCGGGTGAAGGCAATCTCCAGTTTCTCTCCGTAACGGATCTTTTCCAGTGATATATAATTACGGAGGTATTCGATCTCGTTGCTCAGCGGCACAGTGCGGTGATTGGCATCGTAGGACATGTAGCGCAAGAGGTCGGATAGTTTTTCGACGACTTCCGGGGCGTGGTCGGATTTGCGCAGGGTTAGCGTATATAAGTTATTGAGCGTATTGAACAGAAAGTGCGGGTGGACCTGGGCTTTAAGGAATTTAAGTTCGGCTTCCAGGCGGGCGTGACTCAACTCCTGGATGTATTTTTCCCGCTGGTGCCAGAAGCGGAGCAGCTTCAGTGCGAGCGCGAGCGCCAGGATATAGGCGTTGAGGATAATACTCGAAACGACCCACATCCAGCTCCAGGCTTCCTCGCTGGTTTCGGCGTGGATCAGGTACATGATCCGGCTTTGCAGCGCCGCAAATACCATGACCACCAACGTACTGAAAATAAAGAAACGCAGATAACTGCGCCGCAACAGATAGCGGGGGAAAAGTGCGTAGAACACAATATAGACCGGCAGCATTTTGAACGGAAGGCTCAAGAGTTGTTCCTGGATCGCACTGCCGAAGGGCGCATTCGAGAGCACGGTGAAAAGCAATAAATGGATCAGCCAGAAAGCCGTGTGCAGCCCCAGCCTTATCCATTTGTTCTTCGAAAATAGCAGGTCCTCCATGATACCGTTATGCACCAGGTGCCGAAAATAACGGTCTGTTCCCAATTGGCCGCATCTATCTAGACCAACGCCCGGTATTTTCGTCAAACGACCGTTTTCCCGGACGGAAGTAGCCGGACGCCCCCAGTGGTTGAGTATCGATCCAGCCGGTGATTGGGCGAAAAGCCCGGCCGGTTGCCCGCAGGAAGTTTAAGTTTGAAACGGATCACTTCTACGGGAGTGAAATGTAATTACCCGACTTTTTAAAAATCACCTGCAACATGAGATCATTTTATCAAAACTTTTTTCTGATCGTTTTATCCCTACTTTCATTCGCTCCGCTGAGCCGGGCCCAGCTCACGGTACCGCAATCCAGTCCCAAAGCAAGGATCATGCAAACCATCGGCCTGACCGAAGTGACGGTGGAGTATTCCCGGCCCAACGTGATCCTCGATGATGAGGATCGTACCGGAGCCATCTGGGGTAAACTGGTACCCTGGGAAACCACCCCGAATCAAATGACCGGCAAATCCTATCCCTGGCGGGCGGGCGCGAATGAGAATACCGTAATCGCTTTTTCCAGTGATGTGCAGATTGAAGGAAAAGACCTGCCGGCCGGCAGCTACAGCTTTCATGTCATTCCGCACGAAGACGGGACCGCTACCCTGATCTTTAACCGCGACGACCACCAGTGGGGCAGTTTTAATTACGATGAAAGCCAAGATGCCCTCCGGGTGAAAGTGGAAACGAAGGAAGGAGCCCAGACCAATCAGCTCACCTATTATTTCCCGGAAGTCAGCAAGGAATCGGCCGTTTGTGAATTAGCCTGGGAACAGAAGCGCTTCCCTTTTACCATCGGCGTGAATACGCACGAGGTGGCTCTGGAACACATGCGGCAGGAGCTCGGCCAGTCCACAGGATTCGTCTGGCAAACTCTGAACACGGCGGCGAATTACTGCCTGGACAACGAGGTTGAACTCGAACAGGGCCTGCAATGGATCGATCGGGGTATTCTGTATTTTGGTGGGAATTTTACCATGCTAAACACCAAGGCTCGGCTACTGGAGAAAATGGGCAAAGCGGAAGATGCTGAGACGTTCCGCAAAAAGGCCGTCGCCATGGGTACCGTCAGAGAATTGTACATCAACGGCAGTACTTTAGTCAATGCGGGCGAAACGGATAAGGGGCTGACCATCCTGCAAAAGGCTTATGACAAATACCATGCACTGGGCTATAACGATCCGGTGGATGAGTGCCTGGTCAATCTGGGCCTGGCTTCGGCCTACGCCGCAAAAAAGGATCGGAAAATGGCCCTGAAATACGGCAAGGCCGGGATCGAAAAAGCGCCGCCCAACCTCAAGGCCGTGGCCGAGGGATTTGTGGCCAAACTCCAGGAGCCCGACAGCTCTTCCGGTAACTGATCGGTCAGAGCAGCGCCGGCCTCAAAGCAGATCATAAGTGGTCGGCAATAAGAACCCCCGGATCGGTACGTTTGTCCGATCCGGGGGAACTGTATTTTTATCGAAAGGGAAGATCAATTCCCATCCGAGATTAGTAGTTACGGCCGTAACCACCTCCGTAGCCGCCGCCACTGTAGCCACCGCTGTAACCGCCACTGCCGCCATAACCGCGGTCCCGGCTTCTGCTTTTGCGGGGTTCTGCTTTTTTCACTACGATCTGGCGACCGTCCAATTGCTGATCGTTCAGGTTGTTGATCGCGGCCTGGGCATCTTCGTCATTCGGCATTTCCACAAACCCGTATCCTTTGGAACGACCGGTATAGCGATCCATAATGATCTTCACGGAGTCAACGGCTCCAAATTCTTCAAACGCGTAGCGCAGGTCACTCTCAAGAGTGTCATAATTTAATCTGGCAACAAAAATATTCATAATAAAAAGTAAAAAATGAAATGAGCAATTTAGCAGGTAGGATAGAAAGAATTCAGTACGAGAGAATAACTAACAACTAGACAAGAAAATTAACTCAAAAATTAATGGTTCTCCACTAAGTTAGGAAAAATTGAGCAGAAATCGGGACGAAGCGCCGAATTTCTGAGGATCGAACTCGCATAATATGAGCCACTTAGCTCCAAATTCTTGCCCTTTGCAAGCATTCTTTCGGTAAATCAGGCGCAAAACTCCATTCCCATTCGGAAAATCCGGCGGACACATCTGGAAAAGAATAATTTTCCCGATATTAGACAATCCTCATTACCCCAATTGCAACGTTCGACCCATGTTTTTAAACCGCCGGTATGCCCTGGTTTTTCTGCTACTCTGCAGTTTTTCCTGCAGTGATCGGCCATTGCGGAAATCCTATCTCACTACATTTAACCTTTCTTTCGCCCGGGAGTATGGTCAGAAACCTTCCGAGACACGTATCTGATTGAATATGAGTGTATAGTTGCCGGGTTGGCCATAAGGCCGATACAAATATTCCAATCCCGTTTGATCGAATTCAGCCAATCTGTGACGAGTCCGTGCAAACAGTGGCTCGCTTCCCATCCTACCTTTACCTACAGTTGATAAACTTCCAATTTAATCCGGTAGTTATGAAAAAACAGTACTACTTAGGCATCTGGGGATTGATCATTGCGGTCAATTTTTATTACATCTATAATTTCCCGCTTAATTATTTTAATGTCGAGGCCTGGCAGGCCGCCTTCGGTCCGATGTTGATCACCCACATTGTTTTTGGGTTGATCGCCATTGTGGTCGGACCCTTCCAATTCTTCCCCTCCATTCGTAAAAAGCACCCGCATTTCCACCGGCTCAGTGGACGCGTTTATCTGTTCTCCATCTTAATCGCGTCGATCGCCGCTATCTGGCTGGCCGTCTTCCACAAGATCCTGGTGGATAAACATTACATCTTTGCCCTCGGTGGAATTGGACTGGCGGTAGCCTGGCTGACGACTTCCGGTATGGCGCTCTGGGCCGTCAAAAAGCGGCAGTTCGATCAACACCGGGAATGGATGGTTCGGAGTTATGTTGTGACCTGCGGTTTTACCACCTTCCGGATCGTGGCCGTTAACCTGAATGCCTACATTCAAATGGATGGATTTGTTATCGGAGATATCATGGCCTGGGCCTGCTGGGCGGTCCCGCTATTGTTTGCCGAAGTGATCCTGCAGGCCCGGAAAATAAACAGAGCGGAAAAGTTATCGCCCGGCATGAACTAGCATCCAGCAGCAGTTAAGAGGAAACAGTGAGCAAGTCTCAAAACACAATTTCCACCTAAAATCAAATACAAATGGACCCATTACAAGTGATCGTTACCATGCACATCCACGCTGGTAAAAGCGAAGAGCTAAAAAACATTGCGACAAAATGTATGGCTTCAAGCCGGGAAAAAGATCCGGGCACCCTGCAATACGACTGGTATTTTAATCCGGATGAAACGGTCTGTACCGTGATTGAACGCTATCAAAGTTCCGAAGCGCTACTCGCCCACATTGGCAACCTGGGGGAGCTGTTCGGTCAGATCCTGGCGATTACCGATTTCTATCCGGCGGTTTTCGGCGAGCCCTCGGAAGCACTGGTGCAGGCAACTGCGGCCCTGCAACCTAAAGTGCACCAATTGTATCAGGCACTTTGATGGCCCTAAGCCTCATTTATTTGCACACTGATCACTGCAAAGGATCACTTATACCGAGCAGCCACAGCGCGATCAGCCCGATCAATCCGGTAAGGAATACGTAGTATAGGGTAGGAATGATCGTCTTTCGCAGCACATTGCCTTCCTGTCCGAGCAGTCCGACCGTGGCGGAGGCGGCCACCACATTGTGAATGGCGATCATATTGCCGGCTGCCGCGCCGACGGCCTGCAGGGCCAGAACGAAGGAGGCCGAAAAGCTGAGCGATTTCGCCACGCCGAACTGAAACAGGCTAAACATCAGATTACTCACGGTATTGGAACCGGCGATAAAAGCTCCGAGTGCACCAACAGAGGGTGCAAACAGCGGATAGATCCGGCCTACGCGATCGGCTACCCATTCGGCCATCGCGATGGGCATACTCTCCATCCCGGAAGGATTCATTCCGGAATTGATGTAAATACGCACCATGGGCACCGTAAAGATCAGCACGAAGCCCGCGCCGAGAATGATCTTGCCCGAATCGGCAAATGCAGCGCTGATCTCACCCGGCTTCATCCGGTGCAGATAGTAGGTGATCCCCACGACCAGTAAAAATACCGTTCCGGGTAAATAGAGAACCGCGGAGCTGCCACTGATAGAAGTACCGAAAATGTTGTTCCAGTCCACCGTTATACCGGATAACCAGGCCTTGAGCGGGAGCTGACTCACACGGGTCAGCACCAGAAAACCCGCCACCAGCAGATAGGGCGTCCAGGCCCGGGCGAAACTCATCGGCTTTTTACCGACCGGATCGGTAATATCCATGCGCAAACTACCCAGCCAGTGGGCGGGCCATTCGCTACTGGGGGCAAAATCCCAGCTTTGCCGGGGCAACAGCCAGCCTTTCCGGGCCGCGGAGACCACAATGGCCATGCCGACCAGTGCGCCCAACAGACTGGGGAATTCCGGACCGAGAAAGATTCCCGTCAGCAGGTAGGGGATCGTAAAGGCGAGGCCACCGAAAAGGGCAAACGGCCAGATGGCCAGGCCTTCCCGCCAGGAGCGGTTCTTGCCGAAAAAGCGGGTCATCATCGCCGACATAAAGAGTGGCATGATCGTCCCGACCAGGGTGTGCAGGATAACTACATTCGTCGTAATGATCTGAATATAATCACTAAAACTAAACCCCTGCGCGGCTAGTTGCTCCCTTAATTCTGGATGATCCAGGCCTCCGCTGATCCCGACCAGAATGGGGGTACCTACCGCGCCAAAAGTAACGGGTGTGCTTTGCACCATCATCCCCAACATAACGGCACCCATGGCGGGAAAACCCAGGGCGACCAGCAGGGGCGCAACGATCGCAGCCGGAGTGCCGAAACCGGCCGCGCCCTCAATAAAGGAGCCGAACAGCCAGGCGATGATCACCAGTTGTACCCTTCGGTCGGGACTGATATCCGAAAAGCCGTTGCGGATCACGCTGACAGCGCCGGAATATTTCAGGGTGTTCAGCAAGACCAGCGCTCCGAAAATAATGTACAGGATGTTGAAAGTAATGAAGAGGCCCTGAACCGTGGATGCGGCCAGATCGGTACCACTCATCTCCCATCCCCAGAAGGCGATGAGTAGCGTCAGGACATAAACGACGGGCATGGCCCGTTTGGCGGGTTGCCGGAAGGCGACCATCAAAACGGCGGCCGTCAGGATCGGCAAGAGGGCTAAAAGGGCTTGTAGGCTTAGTGACATGTCTGCTTCGATTGCTTTGCGAAGCTCTAATTTAAAGATTTACCGCCCTTTTTCTAAGAGACTTTTTGAAAACCTCTCACTGGGTTACCCGTACGGGCCGCCACTTTGCACCTATTTTTAACTCCGTAGCTGGGCTATGCAGTGAAAAATAGCTTTCAATTGACGCCAAAATCCGGGTTTTTCTCCGGCAGCAGAAGTTTTCAAACAGTCTCTAAAAAAACAAAAGCGCCCTCCGGAAAACCGGAAGGCGCCTTTATTCCTAAAGTGGAATTTTCGGATCAGTAGCTACTACCGCTGTAGGTACTGCTGTAAGTATTACTGCTGCGGCTGTTCCGCGGATTGGCTTTTTTCACCACGATGGTTCTGCCGTCGAGATATTCGTCGTTCAATTCGGCGATGGCCTCTCTGGCTTCACTGTCGTTCGGCATTTCTACAAAACCGTAACCTTTGGACTGGCCGGTGTAATGATCCGTAATAACTTTGGCGGAGTTTACTTCTCCAAATTCTTCAAATGCGTAACGAAGGTCACCCGCTTGGGTGTCATAGTTTAATCTAGCAACAAAAATGTTCATAAATAGAAATAAAAATAAATAGTGAATTGAGCAATTTAAAAGGTAGGATGGAAAGAATTCAAAACGAGAGAATAACTAACAACTAGACAAGAAAATTAACTCAGTAAAAAATGATTCACCACTAAGATAGGAAAAAATAAGCAGAAACCAGAATAAATGGGCAGGTTTCTGAGGATTAATGCCTTAAAAATGAAGGTTTAGGTCATATTGGGCCTAAATTACTCTTGTTTTCGGGACTCTCCGCACGCAGCGGGTCCTGGATTTATTTCCACAGATCGGTCAGAGGGCCGCGGACACCGTAAACCGGATCCTGTTCGGGTAGCGGTACCCGTTGGATATTGTCCATT
This sequence comes from Flavilitoribacter nigricans DSM 23189 = NBRC 102662, assembly GCF_002646595.1. Classification (GTDB taxonomy): domain Bacteria; phylum Bacteroidota; class Bacteroidia; order Chitinophagales; family Saprospiraceae; genus Flavilitoribacter; species Flavilitoribacter nigricans. The sequence goes on along the minus strand of NZ_PDUD01000056.1, from coordinate 27,328 downwards.
TTGATCGGTCTTTCTTCGGCTTTTCCGTAACAAAGGTCCCAGTCCATTCCGTTCGGATAAGCACCTACTACCTGAAAATCGGCGCTGCTGTCCTGATTAAAATGCCCGACTCCGGCCGGGATCACGATCACGTCACCGGCACTGACCTGAACCTTTTCACCCGCCTCTCCTCCCAGGATCAAAGTTGCCTGGCCGCCGGTGACACCGAGTACCTCGTGCGTAATACTGTGGTAGTGATGAAAGTTGTAGACCCCGTTCACCCAGCTGTTGCGCCAGTTGCAGCTACGGAAGAGCTCCCGGCAGGCAGCGGGCGATCGCTGTTCCGGAAGTAGCACCTGCCGGTAATAGAGTAGTGGAAGGGTAGGGTGGTTGGGAATTTTGCCGTCATCAGCAAAAAGAAAAGTCTTTGGATCGGTTTTCATGGTATCGGGTTATCGAGATTTCCAATGGATTGGCAAAGTTACCCGAATTTGTTGCAGCGATCAACTCTCCATGCAGTTGGGTGGAATGAAATTCGGATAGCACGAGTATCCTGCAGCAGTGGCTCTTAGACGCTAAAAAGCCCCCCGGAAATCAATCCGGGAGGCTATTCTTCACTTTATACTTCGAGGGCTTGATCCACCCGAATTATATCGCATGCAGTTGTTAGTATCTGCCTCTTCCACCGCCTCCGCGGTTTTCACGAGGTTCAGCCTTTTTAACAACGATCGTTCTTCCGTCAAATTCGCGGTCGTCCAATTCGGCGATCGCATCTCTGGCCTCATCATCGTTCGGCATCTCAACGAAGCCAAATCCTTTTGAGCGGCCGGTGAATTTATCCATGATGATCTTCACGGAATCAACTTCACCAAATTCTTCAAACGCATAGCGCAGATCACCCTCTTGGGTGTCAAAGTTAAGCTTTGCAACAAAAATGTTCATACAAACAATTAATAAGTGAAATGAGTAAACTTAAAGGGTAGGATAAAATGGATTCTAAAAGAATTCGAATTACGCTAGACTTGAAAATTGACTCTAATATTTTAACGGTGCAAACTTACACTAAATAAAGCTTATGTTGGTTTTTTTCTGAACCTAATTCGCAATTTTTTTCAAAAAAAATCAGCAATTGGTTCACCAGCTACCGAAAAGCTACCAATCTGTAAACGCCTTGTTGAAAATATCCTCCATCATCTGATCGGAGATCACCTCGATGGCCTCGTCCTGTATGGAGGAAAGGTCCGTATTGCTGGGATAATCGTAAAAGAAGGAAAAGTTGCTTTTCCAGCCTTTTTCTTCGTCCTTGTAATTGATGTATTCGATAGCCGTTACGATCGTAAGGCGGTTCACGGCGGTTGATTCCCGGTTGTTGCCTCCCTGGGGCGCTTCGGCCGTTACCCGGAAATCAACCAGGGTACCCACAAATTCGATGTCCGGATCTACATCCGACTGCACGAGCCGGGATTCCCGGCGTACCTTTTCCCGCAGCGCTTCCGCCAGGGTTTGGGGAAGGATGGGAGGGGAGTTCAGCGCATTATTTTGGAAATTACCCACATAGTAGGTCTTCATTACCGTGTAATCCACACTGATGCCGGAAAAGGTGTAGCAGGAACTAACCATGCTCAGCAGGAGCAGACCGGCAATAAATGGAAATGGTTTAGATTGGAACATGCTAATGAATTAGTGGAAAATGGCTTAACCAAAATTAAGACTAAGAAAAGACGAATGTATACAATCGGACTCACCTTAACCTTTTGTTGAGCATACGCCTGCGCTGCGCCTACAATTCGTACTGCTTAATCTTGCGGTAGAGCGTCCGCTCGGAAATGCCGAGATCCTTTGCCGCTTCTTTCCGCCGACCGTTATGCTTTTTCAGCGCTTTGCTAATAAGGTCTTTTTCGTGATCCTCGAGGGATAGGTTTTCCTCTACCTCCTCCATATCGTCAAATACCTCCTGCTTCTTCTGGGTACCGAGGATGATCGGCTGGTGGTGATGCTCCAGCTCTTCCTTGAGGGCTTCGGCACTATCCACTTCCGGGTAGTGGGAATGATCGGATGTGAAAACGTTGCTGTCAATACTTCCGGGATTCAGGGCGCGCAGTCCCCGCATACTGCTGGTATTGGAGGGGACCTGAAGGTCGTTGTTCTTGATGAGCCCGTACACCAGGGATTTCAGGTCATTGAGATCCCCTTTCATATCGAAAAGCAGTTTGTAGAGTATTTCCCGCTCCTGTAATTCCTGCTCGGAAGATCCGTTGGCCAGGGCCGGCAGGTGCCGGCTGGTCAGATTGGGAATGTATTGCACCAGCTTTTCGCCGTTGATCTCCCGGTCTTCGACCAGTACGGAGAGTTGCTCCACTACATTTTTCAGTTCCCGGATATTACCCGGCCAGCTGTAGTTTTCCAGCACGGAGCGTGCGCTGCTGTCGAGTTGGATGGGTTCGGTCCGGTATTTCTCGGCAAAATCCAGCGCAAATTTCCGGATCAGCATGTAAATGTCTTCCCGGCGGTCCCGGAGGGCCGGCAAAAAGATCGGCACGGTATTCAAGCGGAAATAGAGGTCTTCCCGGAATTTGTTTTTCTTGATGCGGTCCTGGAGGTCAACATTGGTGGCGGCAATGATGCGCACGTCAGTTTTCTGGACCTTATTGGAACCCACCCGGATGAACTCTCCGGATTCCAGTACCCGCAGCAGAAAAGCCTGGGTATCCATCGGCATTTCACCGATCTCATCCAGAAAGATCGTGCCGCCGTCGTAGGATTCAAAGTATCCTTTGCGCTCCCCGGTAGCGCCGGTAAAGGCTCCTTTCTCGTGTCCGAATAGTTCGGAATTGATGGTGCCTTCGGGGATGGCCCCGCAGTTGATCGCGATGAATTTGTTGTGCTTGCGCGGGCTGTTGTCGTGGATGATGCGCGAAAAGATCTCTTTACCAACGCCGCTTTCCCCCTGGATCAATACGGACAGATCGGTATTCGCTACCCGCAGGGCCGTACTGAGCGCCCGGTCGAGAGATTCCGACCGGCCGATGATTCCATAGCGTTGCTTTATACTTCGTAGGTTCTCCATTATTTGTCAGTGGTAACGATCAGTCAACAATTTCTCCGATAAGGGTCGCGCTGGTCACTTCGTTGACTTTTACGTAACAGTAATCCCCGGGCTGAAGATCACTCTTCTTGGGAAAAACCAGCATCTTATTCTGCGTATTCCGTCCTTTAAAGTCCTGATCGGACTTTTTGGAGTCGCCTTCGATCAATACCTTAAAGGTTTTTCCGATATCCTTCTGGTTGTGCTGCAGGGAAGTTGCGGTCTGCAACCTGACGATCTCCTGGAGGCGTCTTTTTTTGATCTCCTCCGGGATGTCATCTTCGAATTTCCGTTCGGCCAGCGTACCCGGTCGCTCGGAATACATGAACATGTACGACATGCTGTACTGCGCGAACTCGATCATGCTCAGCGTTTCGGCGTGCTCTTCCTCCGTTTCCGTACAGAACCCGGCGATGATATCGGAAGAAATGGCACAATCGGGCATGATCTCGTAGATGCGGCGCACTTTATCCATGTACCATTCCCGGCTGTAAGTCCGGTTCATCAGGTCCAGTACCCGGCTGTTGCCGGATTGGACCGGCAGGTGGATGTATTTGCAGATGTTCTCGTTTCTGGCCATTGTGTACAGCACCTCGTCCGTGATATCCTTCGGGTGAGAAGTAGAGAAACGGACCCGCAGGTCCGGATGCACCTGGGCTACCATTTCCAGCAATTGGGCGAAAGTGACCGGGGCGCCCGTTTCGGGATTTTCCCATTTGTAGGAATCCACGTTCTGACCGAGCAGGGTCACTTCCCGGTAGCCCTTTTCGTAGAGATCAGTGGCTTCGGCTACAATACTGAAGGCGTTCCGGCTCCGCTCGCGGCCGCGGGTAAAAGGTACCACGCAAAAGGAACACATATTGTCACAACCGCGCATGATGGAAATAAATGCAGTAACGCCATTGCTGTCCAGCCGCAGCGGACTAATATCCGCGTAAGTCTCTTCCCGGGACAGGAATACATTGATCCCTTTATCGCCTTCTTCGGCGGTGGAAATAAGTGCGGGCAGGTCCCGGTAGGCATCGGGTCCGACTACCAGATCTACGAGTTTTTCCTGTTCCAGGAACTTGCTCTTCAGGCGCTCGGCCATGCAGCCCAGTACACCCACGAGCGTACCCGGACGGGATTCCTTGACCTTGTCAAAGATCCGCAGACGCTTGCGTACCGTTTCTTCCGCTTTTTCCCGGATAGAGCAGGTATTGATCAGGATAAGATCGGACTCTTCCATGTTGCGCGTAGGCCGGTAACCGGATTCCGCCAGTATGGATGCTACGATCTCACTGTCGCTAAAGTTCATCTGGCAGCCGTAGCTTTCAATGTAGAAATGCTTATTGCCGGCATCGGCCGTATTGGCTGCCTCTCCCTGGAAAAAGACTTCGCCCTGTTTGCTTTCGTCAATTTCCTTTTTCAGTCCTTCGAGAGTCGGATTGTCGTTATACATACATCAATTTCCTTTTGCGATTTGCGCCGCAAAGGTAAATAGAAAAACTGACAAAATGTCACTTTTTTTGTGTTAAAGTAGAAAAGGGGAGGGGAGGGAAAGTTAGGAAGGATCAAGGCGGAAAAGTAAGGCCGTAACATCACTTTTCTGCCCATTGATCTATCCGGACAAACCTTAAATTGATTGAGTCCTGAGGTATTCAATACGGTCAGGACCCAACCAATTTGCGAGCCATAAATATTTAGAATTTAAAATCCAGCCGTGCCGTCAAATTTCGTGGACCTTCCAGCAACCCCGGACGGATGCTGTACTCCCGGTTGGTCAGGTTTCCCAGGATCATGCTCAACTTGATATCTTCGGTAAAGCGGTAGGCCGCCCGGACATTGTGTACCAGATAGCCCTGATTGTTCATCCGGAAACTTTCCAATCCGGGAACGATGAGATTAAAGATCCGGTCGATCGCTTCGATCTGGCTGCCGGAAATGGTTTCCCATCCCAGACTAAAACGCCGGAACCGGCTTTCCAGGTCGAGCTTGAACGTATGCCGGGACCGGTACTTCAAAATATTGTCCTCCGAAGAAGAGTTATTGGCATTCACCTGACCACGACTGCCCGTCTCGCCGGCGGGGATCTGCGTATTGTCAAATTCTTTAAACCGTGGATCGATGTAGGTATAACCCGCCAGTATGCTGGTAGGTAGCCCGAAAAGACTGCCGCGACCGGCTACGGTGAATTCCATACCCTTGATCTCCGTACCACCGATATTCGAAGCCTGGAAGCCAAATCCAACCAGGTTGAATTCCATCATATCCTCGTAGCGCATCAGGAAGCCGGAGATGTCGATAAACCCTTCAAAGGAAGACAGCCGGAAGCCCTGTTTGATCCCGATCTCGGTTGACCATCCCGTTTCGGAGCGCAGGGTAGGATTGGGCGTAATGAAAAACCCACCGGCATCGGTGAAGATGAATTTTTCGGCAACCGTCGGGAAGCGATATCCCTGTCCCCAGGAGGCGCGCAAAAAGGTATAATCCGCCAACTCGTAATTCAGGCCGAGCCGGAATACTGGTTTGGACTCCTTTTCTTCAGACGGATCTACCGTTCCCTGCTGGTAGGTGAAACCCGGGTTATTCAGTACGTTGCGTTCGTAGCGAAACCCGGCGGAGACATTCAGCCGGTCCAGGAATTTCTTTTCCAGCTGCACAAAAGCGGCCAGGTTGCTGGCGGTGAAAGTGGTGTCGCCGTATAGTTCCGCGTCGATCTGATTACCGGAAACCACCAGCCCGGCCGTGGTGACCAGCCCGATATCGGCAAAGCGGCGCTGGAACTGGTACTCCCCGTAATACCACTGCGAGGAGTTGGACTGGTTGCGGTCGTTGTTGTTGTCGACGTAGTAGTAGCGACCCAGGATCTTATGCCGGTTACCGGATCTGTCAAAATAGGTGATGGTCGGATCGACATTAAAGCGTAGGCGTTCCCGTTCGGATAAGGTAGTGGGGGCGCCTTCGAAGGCTTCTTCTGCGGATTTCCAGTAAAAATAACTGCCGCTGGAGCCCTGGTTGATATTGGAGGCCAGTCCGAAAGTCAGCCGGTCGGTAGCCCGGTAGCGGGTATTGAAATTAAAGCGTCCGAATTTCTTATACGTATCCTTACGGAAACTTTCCTGATTGATGTAATAACCGCCCAGGACGAGGTCCAGCTTACCCATTTTCCGCCGGTGGGCCAGACTGGTGGCAAAAGTGTTGGGCGCTTCGTCCCACCACTGTTTGTTCTTGTCTTTCGGCGCGAAATAAGTCGTGTAAAAGGTGGCTAGTTTGGTTTCCGGTTCCGCTTTGGCGTAGGCGGTACGCACATTGATGATGCCGTTCAAGGCGGAAGAACCGTAAAGCGCGGAAGCCGCACCTTTCACCACTTCGATCTGCTCGATGTTCTCGATAGGCACGTCGTCCCAGTTGGGGAAACCCGCATCCGCCTGGAGGATGGGTACATCGTCTACCAGCAGCAATACCCGGCTGCCGGCTCCCTGCGAATAACCGGAACCGCCCCGGATATTGGCCTGCCCGTCGATGATCGTCACGCCCGGTACTTTCTGCAGGGCTTCGTCCAGCGTGGGTTTGCTGGTACTTTCTATCAGTTCCGGCTGGATCACTTCCAGGGATACCGTCACTTCACTCAGCGGTGTTTCGTATTTGCCACTGGTGACGGTAGCCGTATTCAGAATGGTGGATTCCGGCTCCAGTGCTATTGCCCGTTCGATGGTTTCGTTGGCTTCGATCCTCAGCTCTTCGCTGTAGGTCGTATAACCGACGTAAGTAACCTGCAGGGTATAATTGCCGGGAGGGATCGCGAGTTGGTAGGTGCCGTCCAGTTCGGTAACGACGCCCGTTGCTCCAACCGAGACATTAGCAAAAAATAAAGCTTCACCGGTTTTTTGATCCGTCACGGTGCCTTGGATTGTTGCATTTTGTGCAGTAAGCATTCCAGCCAGCAACAAGCAGCCGGATAGCAGCCATAATTTCATTCCGTTCATAAGCTGTGTCTTGTCTTGCTCAGGTTTTTTCCGGAAACGATTTTCCGGGCCGGGCAAATGAGATCAGTAAAGTTGCTGTTGCGTGGGTGCAGGGAGTGGGTGTGTGGTTGAGTGCTTCCGATGACAATCTTCCGTACTTCTGGATTAATGACTTTGTAGGGCGTAAAACTCGTCGGATTTCCGACAAACCCCCAACTTGAATTTACAGGGCGTTTCTTTTTGAAACCGGACAAAAGTAAGGGTAATCAGTGATAATTTCTAATCTTTGTTGAGAAAACGGTACCCGGTAGCTGGTATTCGGCGGGGCATACCGGAAATGTTAAAAACAATTTTTTGTCCCACGAAATCCACATTTGCCGTACTTTTGTTTCTTAACATTTACCATCATTGCTAATTGAATCACGAAAATCGCCAAGCATGAAAAACATTTTACTCATCCTTATTTGTGTTGTCATAGCTTTCAATCTGGGGCGTTCCCAAACCTGTATTCCGGACAATAATTTGCCGGATTCGGTGATCGTCTCTCCGATACCTTACCAAGATACTATTCCAGGTTCCGGGATCATGGATACGGCCTGTGTGAATTCTTATTTCGAGACCGTACTGCAGTTTCAGGTGCCGTCATCAGTTACGATAAGTAGTATTAACGTTCCCATTCAGAGTGTAGATCTGGCCACAGAAGGAGCCGTTAAAGGTGCTCCGGCGGGCTTTGATTACGTTTGTAATCCGCCAAACTGTGTTTTTGAAAGTGATACTACCGGATGTATCCTGCTGTACGGAACTCCGGCAGCCGGTTCCGAAGGCCTGTATCCGCTTTCAGTAGATATCGTCATTCGTTCCGCTATCGATTTCCCCCTGACGCTACCGGACGGAACTATAGTAACCGGTAGTTATGCGGTGGCGGTGAAACCCGAAGGTTCGGAAAACTGCACCATTCCGAATGCTACCAATGATTACCTGCAACAGTACATCAGCCTGAGCAACGTGCCCAACCCCTTCGGAGATTATACGGAGATCCGGGTAACTTCCGAGATCAGCGGTCCGTTCTCATTCGAGGTCTACAATATGCTAGGTCAGCAGGTACACCGTCGCAGTGTACGTTTGCTGGAAGGGCCGAACTACATTCCTTTCGAAAGTAACAACCTCAGCAACGGTATGTACCAGTACGTACTGCGCAATCAGCAGGGCGTCATAAGCGGCAAAATGCTGTTGAGCCGGGGGCAATAATAGCACTTTGCGCGTAGTGACCGGAGCGGGAAAACGGCCAACTCCGGCCACTACGCCCAAGTTCAGATCAAAAAGCTCAAGAGCAATTCAATAATTGGCGTAAAGGCCTGCACACTCGAACTTGATCTGTCCATACTCCACACCCTGATCTCCACGCCCCGAACCAGACAAACTCCAATTATGATGAGAAAACTACTAATCTTTACTTTTCTGAATTTACTGTTCTTTACCGCTTACAGCCAGTCCGGATGCCCGGGATGTGCGGTCAGCCTGCCGGATACCCTTGGGCTGGATACTATATTTCTTACCGCTGCTCCGGACGGACAGGCGGGGGTATATTACGAAGGTGACGTCAGCTTTCGACTGCCCAAAACGACTACTCCGGTAGCCGCCGTCGATCCCGATATTCCTTCCGGGCTGGGTATTTCAAAAATCACCATCAGCGGCGTGTCCAATGTGCCGCCGGGTTTGAGTTGGGAAGCCAGCCAGATGGAATTTGATACCGAAGAACAGACCGACGGCTGTGTCCGCTTTTGCGGTACGCCACTCCAGCCCGGCCTCTATCTGGTGGATGTGACCATCACGGCCCGCGTGGTGATCATTGACCAGACGGCCAATGTTACGATCCCGATCCTGATCCTGCCGGCGGAAAGTACGACCGACGGGTTCAACATGATCAATAATTCCGGTTGCGGAGCGGTAGCGGTGACCTTCGAGAATAATGTGCCTTCCAACGGTCGGGCCGGCTACAGTTACCGCTGGGATTTCGGCAACGGAAACGTTTCTATGGAGGAAAATCCCGACTTTCAGCTGTATGATATGCCCGGCAATTATCCGGTTTCCTACCAGGCTCTAATCGATACGACGGGGTATTTTCTGACAAAGGTAAACGTCACGACCGTTGGTTGTAACGATCTGCTGGGCGGTAGACCCGACCTAAAGGTAAACGTCATCAACCCGGACGGAGTGCTTTTCTATGTATCCGATATTGTACAAAATGCTTCCACCCCGGTAACCTTCGAAATGAATATTCCGCTGGATACCGGCAACTATGTGATCGCCATTACGGACGATGACAGCGGCCTGGGCGGAGCGGATGATCAGTGCGGAAACGTTATCTTCAACCGCAATACTTCCGGCAATTTATCGGACGGCAGCCTGGCCTTGCGACTGGAAATATTACATCCGGTAGATACCGTCAGCTCAACCGATACGGTATTCGTTTACGACCAGCCGGATCCGCCGCTGATCACGGAAGCAGGGCCCTCGCCCTTATGTATAGGAGATACGGTTCTGCTGATCGCGAGTTATTCCGAAAATATCCAGTGGTACCGCGATAGTGTTCCGCTGCTGAATGCCACCGATGATTCCCTGGCCATTATGGTCAATGGTAATTACTGGGTCGTTTACACTTCCCCGGATGGTTGTATTGCCGAATCCGAACCGCTGAGCCTTAGTTTCGGCGAATTGCCGGAGTCGGTACTTTTTGTTAACGATAACAACGAACTGAGCCTTTTCGATCCGGGGATACTCCCGGCGAGCGCTGAAATTCGCTGGTATCAGGACGGCGTTCTGTTGGAAGGGTTCGCCGAAACAACTTACTGTATCGATGCTTCCGCAACTTATACCATCGAGGTGGTGGATCTGGCCACCGGCTGTTCGGCTTCGTATTCGCAGGCTATGACCTACGATCCGCTATATCCCAACTGTGTATCACCGGTAGTGGACAGATTACCCGAGGGCGTTACGGCGGTGCAACTATTTCCCAATCCTACCCGCGGACCTTTACGTTGGTCCATCCAAACTGACCGCGCACTGCCGGTAACGGTAAGTCTGCATACGGTAACTGGACAGCAACTGCAGGAGGAAAACTGGCGATTGAATGCGGGTGAGCAGACCCGGGAATGGGAACTGTCCGAATTGCCGGCCGGTATGTACCTGATACGGATCGGTGCCGAAGGGCAAAGCAAAAGCTGGCGGATAGTAAAATATTGATCAACGACCGGGATCCTGAAGATGCAGGATTGCGGGAACGGTACCTGATTATCATGAAAATATCGCAACTTCCTGTGGTGCTCCTGATTTTGGGTAGTTGGAGTTGCGGTGATCCTCCCGAAAGCTCCGGTAAAGGAAAAGAACATCCGACACCGGAGCTTTCGGATACCTTATCGCTGCCACCCTTTCGGGTTTCCCGCTCCAGGGATAGCCTCTACGCCCGAGCCTACTGGTACATCTACCGATTCAATGCCCTGTCCTCCTCCGCAAAAGAGGTGTTTTTAGTCAACCAGAACGGTGATACTTTGCGCAAAGCTCCGTTTCTCACCGTTTCCATTCCGTTGATGAGTACTACCCACAAGGGAGATACCGCTACCTATACATTCAATCTGCGGGATCAGATGGTTCCCGCCGGCCGCTACAATGCGCTTTTTTACCAAATTACTTTTGTAAAAGGCCAGTTGCATTCCGGCATGAGTGACGACAATTTTATCATGGACCTTCGGGATTATCCGGACCAGGTTGATACGCTGTTTGTGCAGGAATTACACCGATACCGCGGGGAGTTGCCGGACATTCTTAGAAAGGAGGCGATCCGGAGAGCGGTTTATTGACATGACCTACTACTGGACAAAATAAGCGAGACGGGGTGACCAGGAGACTTGGAGAAGGGCATTTGCTTGTTCTCTAAGTCTCCCCATCTCCTAGTCTTCCAGTCTCCCATTTTGAAAAAAAGTATCCAGTAGATTACACGGAACTCGGTCTGGACGTTTGGTGTGAGATTTGAGGGGGCAGGAGCGAGGTGTCAGGGATTAGGAGGCGAATTTGAAATTCTTCATGTATTCTGCATCCGCCCGGGCACTCTCGATCGGGGTGGAATCCTCGTAGCGTTCCTGCTCTACGATGTAATATTCCATTTTTTTCTCCGCCGCTACTTTCAGGATCTTCGGGAAATCGATCTGGCCGGTGCCCAGATCCACTGAAGCGTCCCGTACATCCGCTCCGATGCCTTTCTCCCGGTCTTTGACGTGGCATAGGCGCCAGCGGTCCGGGTATTTATTGAGATAAGCGATCGGATCGGCTCCGCCGGTGACCACCCAGTAGATGTCCATTTCGTAATCTACCGTGGCGGGGTCGGTATTGTCCATCATCACGTCCTGGGGCATCTGGCCGTCCAGTTCTTTGAAGGAGTAGCCGTGGTTGTGGTAGGCAAAACGCAGGCCGTTCTCTTTGCAGATGGCCCCTTTCTCGTTGAACTTCTCGGCGATCTTTTTAAAATCATCGATCGATTCCTGCGGGCCTTCCCAGGGTGAGATCAGGTACTTCATGCCGATCTCTCCGGCTTGGGCTGCCTTCTCCGCAAAGTTTTCGTTGATATTGCAGTGGGTGGATACCATGGTAAGTCCCAGGCTGTCCAGGTAATTTTTCCATTCCGTGTGGCCCATGCCCCAGAAAATACCCTGATCGCCTTCGTAACCCTCGATCTGGGTGTACCCCATATCGGCGATCTGTTTCAGTACTCCTTTCGGGTCCTGGGGGAAAACATCCCGCAGGGTATAGAGCTGAATACCGAAACGGGCTATATCGGGAGTGGTCGGCTCCATAGATTCGCTCTGCTCTTCCGTTTCGCTACTATCGGTAGCGGTCTGGATGTTACAGGCCCAGTGGGGCAGCAGCAGACCACCGGCAGCGATCCAGCCGGAAGTTTGAATAAATTGACGACGTTTGCTTTGCATGATCAAGTGTTTTAAGTTTTAAGACAATGGTCGGCTTTTCGGCCGGAGCCGGAGATTCCTAATACAGATTCCGATTATCAGACCGGATATTCCCATTCACCCCGGTATTTTCGGGTGAGCAGCTTGTTGGCTTCCGGATCGTTCAGGATCACCTCTTTATCTCCGTCCCACTCGATACTCCGCCCGAGCTTGTAGGAGATCATACCCAACAGGCTGATATTGGTGGCCAGGTGGCCGTGCAGAATATCACAGACCGGTCGGGTGCCGTCTTCGATCGATTTTCGGAAGTCTGCCCACAATTCCTTGATATTCTGCTGGTCCGGTTCGTTTAACTGAGGCTTCACATTAATGACCTCGGCGTTTTTATTGCGGGGATAGAACGTCCAGCCATCCTGCCAGCCCATATGGAAGGTACCTTCCGTACCGTAGAACATGGCCCCGACATTATGATCGAGATAACCGGTGGGAGCGCAGGCACGGTTCTCCCAATTCATTACAAAATCTTCGAACTCAAAGGTAGCCAGCTGGGTATCCGGAGCGTTGGTATTATCCTGTTTCACGAAGCGATCGCCGGAAGAAAAGATCCGCTTGGGAAAGCGTTCTTCCGTCCACCACAGAACCTGATCGAACCAGTGGATCCCCCAGTCGCCCATGGTGCCGTTGGCAAAATTGAGGAATTGCCGGAATCCCCGGGGGTGGATCTTCGGATTGTAGGCGGTTTCCGCAGCGGGTCCGACGTACATATCCCAATCCAGCCCTGCGGGTGCCTCCTGATCCGGCTGGGCTTCGCCGGGCCCCTGGCCGTAATTGACGAAGCACTTCACCTGACTCACTTTGCCGACTTTGCCGGAACGCAGGAATTCCAGACCCGAAATATTGTGCGGTGATACCCGGCGGTGCGTACCTACCTGCACGGTTTTTCCGTGGTCCCGGGCGTTTTTAAGAATGGCCTGACCTTCTCCGATGGTGTGCCCGATCGGTTTTTCCACGTAAACATGCGCGCCCTGTTTGATCGCAGCAATGGCGGTCAGAGCGTGCCAGTGATCCGGCGTGGCCACGATGACGATCTCCGGCTTTTCGGTCGCGAGCAATTCGCGGAAATCTTTATACAGTTTCGGTTTGTCGCCTTTCAGGGTTTTGACCCGTTCGTTGGTACGGTCCAGTGCGGATTGGTCCACATCACAGAGGCCTACCACCTTGCACTCCCCGTAGGCCATGGCTTCGCCCAGAATATTGTTGCCCCACCAGCCGCAGCCGATGAGGGCCAGCTTGTAGTTTTTTACTTTGGAAAGGGCCGGCATGAGCGGGAGCGCGGACAAGGTGATCCCGGTGTTCTTGACAAATTCTCTTCGTTTCATATGTTTTCGTTTTGTTGAATGTTCTTAGTGATTGGATCTCAGGTACTTTTCGCCGTTGACCCAGAGTTCCAGTTCCGCCAGTCGGCCCCGGGGAGCTACCGCCCATTTGATCCCCTCCGGCACCTGGCATTCCAGCCAGAGATGACTGCCGCGGACTTCCCAGCTGATATCAATAGGACCCCGGGGATGCGGTACGGTGCCGGACGCCCAGTTGACGGTGGCGGACTGCGGGGCGATCAACAACTGATCCGGATCGGTTGGGGTAGGCCAGCCCAGTTCTACACCGAGTATCTGGGTAGTCAGGTAATAAGTTGGAGCGGCGCTCCAGGCGTGACTCAGGGTGCCGAAACTCGTATTGTCGAAATTTTCCCAGGTGGTGTCATCCCCCTTGTAGACCATTTCTCCCCAGTGCTTGCGGATAAAGGCTTCGGCCGTTTCCGCCATTTCCTTTTTGTACAGAGCCCCCAGCACGTAGAATGAGCCGTAAGGCGTGATCTTTTTCCGCCGGCTGACACTACCGATGTCCTCTAACTCCCGGTCAATATAAGGGAAAATTGTTTTTTCCTGTTCCGCGGTGGTAATCCCGGCGTGGAACGGCCAGACCGATGAGATCGGGTAGAAATGATCGATCGGTGCTCCGGCCTGAAGGCCGTCGGTGTACAGGCCCCGACCCTTGTCCCAGAGGTGTTGCCGGATCTGTTCGCTCAGATTTTCGTATTCCGTCTGGAAATAGGTCGCTTTATCGAGACGACGGAGCTGGGTAGCCAGGCGTGCCAGCAGCCGACAGGACCGGGCCAGTATCGACTGGTAGGCAGTATTGGTGACATCCGATTTCTGGATCTGTGTCCATTCGATGAATACCCGTTCATTGTGTACTAGTCCGTTCTCGGCACGTCGGTCGAGGGCATCCTTCAGTAACTTTTCGTAGTTGGGAAACAGTCTTTCGGCGAATTCCAGATCACCGGTCCGGTCTACATACCAGCTCAGCGCTTCCAGGGTAAGCAGGGGATAATCCTCCAGCAAAGCGATCTCATCCGGATGTTTGGGCGTATTCTCGTAGAACAGATCGGCGTACATATCCTGGAACAATTCGATGGATCGTCTCACCAGGCGCAGGTCGCCGCTACCCGCCAGTGTGACGGCCATCTGGGGCAACATATCACCGGCATAAAGGCCCCGCTCCCGGTAGGGCGTGTCCGTATAACTGTCCTCGGCACAGACCCGGAGCGTCCGCCAGCCCATTTCCCAGATCTTATCGAGTAAGGGATCCGAGCAGTTGAAACGGCCTACCTGCTCAAATGGATAAACCTGGTGCAACACCCGTACTTTTTTGATCCGGACCGGACCGGTATGCCCGTGTACGTTCACCTGTAGGTACCGCAGTCCGTACGGGCGGAAGGTCTCTATCCGGCCACTGCCGCCGGCGGCAATATGCCGGTTTACCATATAAAGTCCGTTGCGCTTCATCACGTTGGCCTGGCCGGCGACGAGGTCTTCGGTAAAAGCGACGTCCAGCACGGTACCGGCGGGAGCATCATATTCAATAATGATACGCCCCAGTCTTTTGTAGCGGAAATCGAAAAGCAAGGCGGTTCCCTGCTGAGCCGGGATATCAATTTCATCGATCTGCCAGTCCGGAATTTCCAGCGCCCGCTCCGGCTCGATGTATCTCCAGGCCATTTCGATGGCCGGATTACCGTTGTTATTACTTTGTTCCTCCCATCGGTATTCCAGTAGCCGGTGAAGATCAGTTTGCCGCAGATCGAGGACTTTAACCGTTTCGGCTGCTTCGCCGTAAAAGGGAGGTGTAGTTCGGAAAAATACCGGATCGTCCAGTATTCGATCAGGGGAAAGCTGGAGCCCGGCTTCCCTGGGCAATGCCAGTTGGAACGCCCATTTACCAAAAAAGGAATTGCGGCGGACAAACAAATAGTTCCAGCCTTTTTTTAGGTGGAAAATCGCCTGTTGCCGGTGCGGTCGTTCCCGTCCCGCCTCCGTCTGTTCGATCGGTCCCTCGCCGTTCAGATAGTGCTCGCCCCACCAGATGCCGACTTCGACATCCTGTTCCTCCGGGGAATAGACATAAGTATAGCCAAGAAAGGGGACGGATTCCCGAAAATGTTCCCAACTTTCGTCCCTTTTACGCACCTGAAACCCGTAGAGTTGCTCGTCCGTTGCCCAGGGATACACGCCCAGCAACTGGTAGGGCCGGGTCTCTTCCTGAGTGAGGTGCGGGATACTTCTGGGCGTAAGCTCTCCCCAATATTGCGGATCGGCGACCGGTACGGCCGGTTGCCAAATCGGGCTTACGGTATATCCCGGCCATTCCCAGCCGCGGATCTCCCGGTCGGCACGGGCATCGTACACTTCCATCGGGGCAAGGGCAAAATTCATACGTGGAGCAAAGGCATCGTAAGCCCGGCTGCGGTAGGTCAGCCAGCTACCGGGTGTTTCCAGGCGGTGCGTTCCGTTTGGCCACTCAACACGGCCCCAGGCAATGAATGCCGGCGGACCGTTGCGCAGCTGAAAATTGGCCGTACCGTTGGAAAGCACCTTTACGGCAATTACATTCTCTCCCGTACGGAGATACGGACGAAGATCGTAAGTATCGTATTCCGGGTGCTCCGGATAGAATCGGGCTGGGCCGAAATTTACAAACTGCCCGTTGACCAGCAGATGGTAGCGACTATCGGCAAAGAGGTGTAGTTCGGCGCTGATGGCTTCGCCATCACTGACGAAAGAAGTACGAAAGTAAGCGACCTGCAGGCGTTCGCCCGGTTCGCCGGCCGCCCAGACCATGCGGGCCGTATCCGGCTGCCGGGCAGTCTGGGCGTGGCCGTCGGGAACGGCCGCAGCAAGCAGGCAAATGAGCAGTAAGATCTTTTGGTAAACAGCTGGTATAAAATGGTCTCCCGGTAGCCGGGATCGTGTTTTCGTCTTGTTCATAACAGGTTCCTATCACCGCCGGTCAAACATTAAAGCGGTTTTTTGTTGCGGTTTTGGTGCATGAAAGTAACAAGAAAAACCGACCAAAAAGAACAAAACATAGATGAGTCGGGCTTATTTTTTGGCCGAAAGGCAGGTATTGTCGGGAAAATATTAAATCCTAAATAATCTCCGATTTTTCTCGTTTTATCTCTAACAACTTTAGTAATTTTCCTTTTAGAATTTAGGTTTTTTTAATAAAACACTTCATTATTTCATTATGAAAAACTTGCTCTTATTATTTGCGCTCCTTGTTTCGACTTCCGTTTGGTGTCAGACCAAACTGATCGAAAAGGTCACAAAAACGGGTGATGAGATCGTTATCCCGTACGAGAAGTACGAACTGGAGAATGGTCTTACGCTGATCATCCACGAAGATCACTCTGATCCTATAGTCCACGTTGACGTTACCTACCACGTTGGCTCCGCTCGGGAAGAACTCCAGAAGTCAGGCTTTGCTCACTTTTTTGAGCACATGATGTTCCAGGGTTCCGAAAACGTTGCCGACGAAGAACACTTCAAGATCGTTACCGAATCCGGCGGTACCCTGAACGGTACCACCAACCGCGATCGCACCAATTATTTTGAAACGCTTCCCTCCAACCAGTTGGAAACCGCACTTTGGCTGGAATCCGACCGGATGGGCTTTTTCCTGGATGCAGTTACCCAGGAGAAATTTGAAGTGCAGCGCGCTACGGTGAAGAACGAAAAAGGACAGAACTACGATAACCGTCCCTACGGTCGCTACCGCGAACTGCAGGCTGCCGCCATGTACCCTTACGGTCACCCTTATTCCTGGCTGACTATCGGTAAGCTGGAAGATCTGGACCGGGTAGATGTGGAAGACCTGAAAAGTTTCTTCATGAGATGGTACGGCCCCAACAACGCTACGCTGACCATCGGTGGTGACGTAGAGCCGAAAGAAGTAGTGAAACTGGTAGAAAAATATTTCGGTGTGATCCCCAGCGGACCGCAGGTGGATCCCCTGAAGCTGACGCCGCCCGTACTGGAATCCGATCGCTACGTTTCCTACGTGGATGACAAGATCCGTTTCCCGGCTGTGATCTTCTCGTACCCGACGGTGCCGAGATTCCACCCGGACGAAGCCCCTCTGGACTGTCTGGCGGAGATCCTGGGTAGCGGAAAAAGCTCTTACCTGTACAAGAACTTCGTACAAACGCAAAAGGCTATCAGTGCTTCCGCTTCGCACCCGGCGAGTGAACTGGCCGGTGAGTTCAGCATGTTCGTGTTGCCTTTCCCCGGACAGACCCTTTCCGATTTCGAGAAAGAAGTACGTAACATCCTCGAAGAATTTGCCAAGAATGGCGTAACGGATGATGATATCCAGAAGTTCAAGGCCAACCAGGAAGCCAGTACCATCAACAGCTTGTCCAGTGTTAGCGGTAAAGTTTCCCAACTGGCCAGTTACGAGACTTTCTACGGTGATCCCGATGCCATCAAATTTGACCTCGATCGCTACCTGAATATCACCAAGGAAGATGTGATGCGGGTATTCGAAAAATACATCAAAGGGAAACCGGCGGTTGTCCTCAGCGTTGTACCGAACGAAGAAACCGCTCCGGCCCAACCGGATAACTACGAGATCCCAACCGAAGGCAAAAGCGAGTATCCGACTACGGATTATTCCGGACTGGAATACAAGCGCCCGGAGGGTGACCAGTTCGATCGCAGCGCCCGTCCGGGACTGGGTGACAATCCGGTTGTAAAAGTTCCGGATTTCTGGGAAGACAAATTCGAAAACGGTATCAAAGTGATCGGTACGGAATCGGACGAGATCCCGACTATCACCCTGCAACTGACGCTGAACGGCGGGCACAAACTCGAAGCCAAGGACTTGTCTAAGGCCGGTGTGGCTTCCCTGACCGCAAGTCTGATGAACGAAGCTACGGAGAACTTCACTTCCGAAGAGATCCAGGAAGAACTGAGAAAGATCGGTAGCCGCATCAGTGTCGGTAGTGGTCAGACCAGCACCAGCGTGTACATTTCCACCCTGGTCAAACACCTGGACCGTACGCTGGAACTGGCCGAAGAGATCATCATGCACCCGGCTTTCAACGAAGATGATTTCGAACGTCTGAAAAAACAGCAACTGGAAGGTATCCAGGCCCAGCTGAAGGATCCGGCGGCTACCGCCAGCCAGATCTTCCAGAAACTGCTCTACGGTAAGGGTCACGTTTACGCGGTACCGGGCAGCGGTGAGGAAGAAACCGTCAACAATATCAGCCTGGACGATGTAAAAGCCTTCTACGCTGAGTACTATTCACCGGCCGTTGCGGAACTGGTGATCGTTGGTGATATTTCTAAAGATGAGATCATGCCCAAACTCGATTTCCTGAAATCATGGGAAGGCAAAGACGTGGAGATCCCCGAATTGCCGAAGACCAAAAAGGCCGACAAAACCAAGTTGTATCTGGTGGATAAAACAGATGCTCCACAGTCCCAGATCCGTATCGGTTACCTGACCGATCTGGATTACGATCTGACCGGAGATTACTTCAAATCCTACCTGATGAACTTCCCGCTGGGTGGTGCTTTCAACAGCCGGATCAACCTGAACCTGCGCGAAGATAAAGGCTGGACCTACGGAGCTCGCTCTTATTTCGCATTCGACGATCCCGAAGATCCGATCGCCTACGTGGCCACCGCCGGGGTAAAAGCCGATGCTACCGCCGGAGCGGTTAACGAATTTATGAAGGAAATCAAGGAGTACCAGAAAGAGGGAATTAGCGAAGAGGAACTGGCATTTATGCGTAAGGCCGTTGGTCAGCGTGATGCCCGGAGCTACGAAACGCCCGGCCAAAAGGCCAGCTTCCTGAGAAGGATCATCCATTACGATCTGGACAAATCATTCGTTGATAAGCAAACCGAGATCATCGAATCCATCTCTAAAAAGGAGATCGATAACCTCGCCAAAAAATACCTGGATTACGAAAAAATGTACATCCTGGTGGTAGGTGATGAAGCTTCCAACCTTAAGCAGTTGGAAGAACTGGGTTACGAGATCGTCAAGTTGAACGAGGAAGGAGAACCCAAAGTGATCCGTCCGTAATCTGACTGGTGTTCGGAGTATCCGAACCGGTAAAAAATAAGAAACGCTCTTCGGGCCATGTGCTTCCGAAGAGCGTTTTTTATTGCGGTATTTAAGCCGAATTAATTCGGCACCTCTTTGGCAAAGGTGGGCTCAATCCCCATATTGTGCCAAACGAACGCATAGCGATCGGCCGCCAGTTCGATACCCTGTTTGGTGGATACCGAACCGTGCCCGGCCTTGGTTTCGATTCGGATCAGCACGGGATTAGCTCCAACATGCGCTTCCTGCAGGCGGGCCGCAAACTTGAAAGAGTGGGCCGGAACCACGCGGTCATCGTGATCGGCGGTGGTGACCATGGTAGCGGGATAAGCCACACCCTCTTTCAGACTATGGTAAGGCGAGTATCCCTTCAGGTACTCAAACATCTCGGGCGAATCTTCCGCGGTACCATAGTCAGCCGCCCAACCGGCACCGGCTGTAAAAGTATGGTACTTCAGCATGTCCATTACCCCTACTGCCGGCAGGGCTACTTTCGCCAGATCAGGCCGCTGGGCCATGGTGGCACCTACCAGCAGTCCACCGTTGGAACCACCCGAAATAGCGAGGTAATCACTCGACGTATATCCTTCCTGGATCAGATACTCTCCGGCTGCGATAAAGTCGTCAAACACATTCTGTTTGTTCATCTGGGTGCCGGCCTTGTGCCATTTTTCACCGTATTCACCGCCGCCGCGGATATTGGGCTGGGCGTAAATGCCGCCGTTTTCCAGCCATACGATACGGGATGCGCTAAAACTCGGCGTCAGGCTGATGTTGAAACCGCCATAGGCGTATAGATAGGTGGGGTTGGTACCATCCATCTTCAGGCCTTTTTTGTGCACGATGAACATGGGCACCCGCGTGCCGTCCTTACTGTTATAAAAGACCTGCTTGGTCTCGTAGTCGTCCGGATTGAAATCCACCTCGGCCTGGCGGTACATTTCCGATTCGCCGGTGGCAATATTGTAGCGGTAGATCGTACTCGGATAGGTGAACGATGTGAAGGAATAGTAAAGGTGGGTATCGTCTTTTTTGGCGCCGAAACCACCGGCCGATCCGATGCCCGGCAACTGAACGTCGCGTTCCAGTTTCCCAGTCATGTCAAATTGCTTGATCGCCGTTTTGGCATCTACCAGGTAATTGGCGAAAAATTTCCCGCCACCTGAATTCACGCGCAGCACATTTTCGGTTTCGGGAATGACGTCCTCCCAGTTGGTTTTTTCCGGCTGCTGGATATTGACTTTGACCAGCCGGTAATTCGGTGCGTCGATGTTGGTGTTGAAATAGAAGTCGTCTCCCTCGTTTTCGACATAGCTGAAACGAGCAAAATAATCGTCCTGCAGCTGGATGAACGGGCTATTTGCTTTCCGGAGGTCCTTGACGTAAACCTGGGCACCGCTGGTATTCTGCGCGCCGGTTACCACCAGATAATTACCGTCTTCGGTAACGGTACCTCCGATGTAGCGGTTCGGTTGTTTGGCACCGCCGTAGATCAGTTCGTCCTCGGATTGCGGAGTATTCAACTGATGATAATACAATTCGTGGTGCTGGGTTTTGGCCGACAATTCACTGGTCTCTTTCGGGTTGTCGTAACTGCTGTAGTAAAAACCTTCATTGCCCATCCAGGACAAACCGCTGAATTTGACATCCACCAACGTGTCTCCGATAATTGCTTTATCCCCGGTATTGATCACAATGACCTTACGCCAGTCCGATCCTCCTTCCGTGATCATATACGCGGCCAGAGAACCGTCTTTAGTGAAGTATACACCGCGGAGGCCGACCGTGCCGTCATCCGAAAACGTATTGGGATCCAGGAAAACTTCCGGCTGGGCATTTTCGTCTTTCAGAGGGGTGCGGTACAGTACACTGTGGTCCTGCAGGCCGTCATTTTTATAGAAATATTCGTAATCGCCCTCTTCGAAAGGAGCCGAAATACGTTCGTAATCCATCAGTTCTTCGATGCGGGCTTTGAGCGGCTCCCGGAAATCGATCTTATCCAGATAGCCATCCGTCACGACGTTCTGGGCCTGCACCCAATCGGTCGTTTCTTCGGACAGGTCGTCTTCCAGCCACTGGTAAGGGTCGGCCACTTCCACACCGTGGTAGGTGTCGACGTGATCCCCTTTGGTAGTTTCCGGATATTGCAGCGCTTCCGCCTCCGGTTCCACTTCAGTATTACACGCAAATAAAAAGCTTAAAAAGAGCATTTGCAGCAGCAATAGCTTTTTCATAATTTGATTTTAAGATTTAGGGAAACTGGTTTTACCGGTCGAATATACGATCAATACTTACTGTTTGAAAAATTTGAATGCGTAAGTATCTTCACTTTTTTCGAAGTCAACCGCGATGAGGTATAAGCCGGTCTGCAGGGCGCTGATATCGATCCGGCGGAAAAACTCCGACTGACTTTTGTAGTTTTCTTCGGCCCAGACCAGACGGCCGTCGTAGCGAAAGATCCGGATGTTCAGGTGGCGCAGGGCGCGCTCATTGCGCAGGAATAACTTCAGTTCATCACCGGCCGGATTGGGAAAGATCAGGCCATCGGCCAGCTGGGAGTTATCGACTTCAATGATCGTCAGGGCGTTGTTGTTGCGCTCCGTTCGCTCGATCACCTGATTGTCGGCGTCAATGACGGCTTTCAGGTAATACACACCGGTACCCCGGGTGATCGGAAAGTTGAGGTCGAAACTAATGGGAAAAACGGATTTTCCCGGCTGCAAATTCAACACCTCTTCGTACACCAGCAGACCGATCCCGTCGGGCTTGTCCGCCAGATGGATCTTGAGTACGACATTGTAGCCCCGCTCGGCGTTGACCTGGCTGAGATCATAAGATAGATTGATATCGCTGTCCGATCGGATCTTCAAGTAATCGACCTCCTGCCGAATGGCAAAATCCGGGTAAAAATCGCAGTTCCGGGTGATGTAGGCATTTTCCGTCTGGTGGATCTCATGGATGAGCTTTTTTTGTTCCTCGGAAAAGAAGTGTTGGCAATTGGCGGGGGCGTAGGACATGAAGTTGGAAACGGGAGGATCGTAGGCATCGCCATCCTGGTCCTTTACTTCCCCGATGTAGTTGCAACCCGACATCAGATTAGGCCGTCCGAGATTGGGATCGGCGGCGGTATCGCACATCTGGTCTCCGGCCTTGCCGCAATTGCTGCGGTTGACCAGTTCCTGCCCAAAGCGGGTCTCGTGGGTATGAAAAAGTCCGTAAAAGTGACCGAGTTCGTGAGTCAGGGTAGCTCCGTCGGTAGCGCAGAGCTTGTTCATCATGATGTAGCGGTTTTCCGGAATATCCACAAACGGGAACTGAGCGTAGCCGCAGAGCCCCTGGCCGGAGTTGGTGATGATGTCGTTGACAAAATAGATGTTGATCGTATTGGGAATATAGGAGAATCGGTTGAGGGCATCTCCTTTGGTGAAATCGTAAATGACCTCACCGTTTAAAATCCGGGGCGTACCGCAAATGAAAAACAGGATCCCGGCTCCGGCAAATGCCTGGTTCGTGATTTCGATCTCCCGTTCTACATCCTCCACCGTAAATTCGATACCGCCGGAATTCCCCGAGGGGTTGATGATGTGCACGGTGACGGCTACCGAATCCACATTGTTTGTTTTTTCCAGCGGTGGCCGTACCCGTTCGGCGAAGGCGCGCGCCTGCTCCCATTGCTTTCCGGAGAGGCGGCTCAGATCGGAACCACACCAACTGCTTTGCCCATCGGTCCTGGATAGTCCGCTTAGGAAAAAAATTACGAGGAGTAGCACAGTACGCATGAACGCTTATTTGTTCTCGAATTCTCCGGAAGGTCGAATTCAGTAGTGATTTAAGTTCGCCCGCAGGCAATTCCGGCGGTTGGTGCCACCCGGCTATCCGGCCGGACCAACGCTTATTCCTCCTAAATTTAAAATTTCTTAATGTAAAACCCTTTTCGTCGAAGGTCTTGCGGCCAACTTTTTTTAAAAATGTCTAACGGGAGACCACAGTTGTCAGTCCACCGCCCTTTTCAATTGGGGAAATACCTTGGAAACTTTATGCAAAATGTAATCTCCGTAACTGCCCTCAAAGGCATGTACATCGGCGCCGTCCCAGCGATCCTGGTGTTTTTCGGGCAAAGGGCCGAGGTGTTCCAGGTCAATGGGTTCCACCCGGACCGAAAAATTAGGATCGAAGAAGAAGGGAAAGGAGAAGCGTCCGGAACTGGTGCGATTCAGTACCCTGTGGGGAGTGGAGCGATAGCGCCCGCCGGTCATCCGGTCCAGCATATCCCCAATGTTACAAACGAAGGTATTCGGAATGTAGGGCGCCTCGATCCACTGATCTTGGGTCTTGACCTGCAGCCCGCCGATGTGGTCCTGTTTGAGGATGGTCAGTACCCCGTAGTCCGTGTGTTCTCCCACGCCCCAGGGGGCATCCAGCCCGGCGTGTGCTTCCCGGGAGGGATAGTGGAAGATACGAAAGAGCACCAGGGGATCCGCGGTATAGCGATCGCTAAAATAGTGCTCGTCGAGGTCGAGGCTAAGGGCAATGCCCCGCATGAGATGATGGCCCAGTTCGGTAAGCCGGCGGATGTATTCCAGTACTACTTGCCGCATGCTGTCGGGCGCTTCCGGAAACAGATTGGCTCCGTGCAACGGGATTTTCGCCTGCACCCGTTCATCCTCTTCCGGCAGTTCCTCACCGAAATAGATGCCCTCCTTCAGGTCGGGTTTGCCGGAGGTCAGTTCGTCTCCCAGGGGGAAGTAACCCCGCCAGGCGCGGCCACCCAATTCCATACGGATCCGCATTTTTTCGGATTCCGGGCGATTGAAAAAATCATGGCTCAGCGCTTCCAGTTGTTCCTGCAGCGCGGTGGAAATACCGTGACCGGCGATGTAAAAGAACCCGTATTCCCGACAGGCGGATCCGATCTGTCGGGCTACTTCCGACTGACCGGAGCCTTTACGGATCAGTTCGCTGATGTCGATCAGGGGAACGGATGGTGTTGTTTCATTTTTCATAATATGGTCAATTTTGGGATAGAATATGGGTTGGGCTATTTATTGCTGATATACCCGAACGTAATCAATCTCATAGCGGGTCGGAAAGGCCGTTCCGGACGGATCTCCGCCGTTTTTACCGCCGATGGCCAGATTGAGCAGCAGGTAGTGCTCGGTTTCCCGAAACGGATTTTTGACGGCACCGCGTTGGTTGATGGTCTCTTCCAGGTCTATAGTATTGAGCAATTCGTCATCCAGATAGATCTTAATGGCCGCTTCGGTCCAGTCCATCCGCCAGATGTGAAAGCGATCGTCCCAGTCCGGATCATTAAAACTGTTGACGGGTTTGCGCAGATCATCCCAGACAGCCTGCCAGCGACCTGCTGCCGCCCAGGCGGCATTGGCGAGGATGTTCCCCCCGTAAAACTCCATGATATCGATTTCTCCATTGACGGGCCATTCGTGCCCCAGGCCCAGGGTCCAGATGGCGGGCCAGAGGCCGGCTTCGGTTTTGATCCTGGCCTTTATTTCAAAACGGCCGTAGCGCCACTGGTGTCGGCCCTGAGTGGTTACACAGGAGGAAGTATAGTTGATCTCCGGCCGGTTGGTGCGCCAGTCATTACTGTCGGCCTGGTAGTCGGGATTGGGCCGGGTTTCCCGCCTTCCTTCGATAATGAGCATCCCATCTTTTACGAAAGCATTATCTTCCTGGTACCATTGCAATTCTTCATTCCGGGTGAATCCCCGTTCGTACGTCCAGTTTTGGGGATTCGGTGGGCCGTCGGTATCAAATTCATCCGACCACACCAGCTGGTAAGTTTCGGTTTTCGTTTCAGCACTTTCATGGGAAGCCGTTTTCGGGCTGCAGGCGATTAACCCACCGAGAAAGCATAAGCGTACAAATTGTATTTTTACCATGATTCGTTCGTATATCCCGTTAAGGTAATCCATTTCCTTTTTCCAACAAAAGACAATGTCCATTTATGAAAATCATCTATACCATCCTGCTATTTACCGGCTTTTTGCTGCTGATCGGCTGTGCGACCACCCGGGAGACTAAAGCGGAACGACCGCCGAATATCATTCTGATCATGGCGGACGATCTGGGCATGGAAACGGTAGGTAGCTACGGTGGCGAGGATTACGCTACACCCCGGCTGGATCAGCTGGCCGCCGGAGGTATGCAGTTCCAGCACTGCTACGCCAATCCCCTGTGTACACCTTCCCGGATCAAGATCATGACGGGTAAGTACAACTTTCGAAATTACATCGGTTTCGGCCTGCTCGACCCGAAAGAACAAACCTTTGGCAATATCCTCCGGGATGCCGGCTATACGACCTGTATCGTCGGCAAATGGCAGTTGTACGGAAACGCCCGGCAACGGGAACTGGCCGGACGGGGCGGCACTTTGCCAACGGACGCCGGATTTGATAACTATAAACTCTGGCAGGTAAAAGACCGGGGATTTCGCTACAAAACGCCCACACTGGAAACCTCCGGCACCGGTCTCGAAACTTACGAAGAGGCTTACGGTCCGGATAAATTCGTAGACTACCTCGATGATTTCATCACCCAAAACCGCGATACCAACTTCTTCGTCTACTATCCGATGTGTCTGGTGCACGATCCCTTTCTGCCCAGTCCGGACTCGCCGGATTATACCGCCTACGATCCGGAAACCAGAACGAATGATACGACCTATTTCCGGGATATGATGGCCTATATGGATCACGAAGTTGGCCGGATTGTCGATCGGGTCGAGGAATTGGGTCTGACTGAAAATACACTCATCATCTTCACCGGGGATAACGGCACAGACCGCAAGGTGGTTTCCCGCTGGAACGGGCAGCGGGTTCCCGGCCGCAAAGGCTATACGGAAGAGTGGGGGACCCACGTTCCGCTGATCGCCCACTGGCCGGGCCGGATCGCTGCCGGGCAAAAAAATGACAACCTGATCGAATTCACTGATTTTTTACCGACGCTACTGGATGCCGCCGGAGTACCGATGCCGGCCGATCATCCGCGGGACGGTCTGAGCTTTTATCCGCAATTGCTGGGCGAGGATGCGCCGGTCCGGGAATATACCTACTGCTCCTACGATCCGCGTTGGGGTAATTTCACGGCCCGAACCTACGTACAGAATAAAGCCTGGAAATTATACGAGGACGGAACGTTCTATCATTTCGCCGAAGATCCCCGCGAGGAAAACCCGATACCGGATGAACGCCTGACGGCGGAGGAGAAGGCGATTAAAGTGCAATTTGAAAAAGTGCTGGCGGAGATGCGGGAGGGTAGGTGACTTGGTGACACGGAGATGGGGTGACACGGTGAGTGGGAGAGTGGGTGATGGGGTGACCGGGAGAATGGCGTTGGGCTTTTCTTTTTGCTGTTCTGGGTCATTATCTCGCTGCCCTTACTGGTTGATGACTTGGAGAAGGGGAGAGGGGGAGATTTGGAGAAGGGGGACGGGGAAAAATTAAACATTGGGCATTTTTCCTTATTTGTGTTTCGAATCTTTAGCGCGTTGCCCTCACTTTTTGGAGCGTGATTTCATGTCCTAAATTGAAGCAATAGCAGCTCCAACCATTGAGCAGGACTAGATGCGGGAAAACAAAAAAATACCCAGCCAAAAACCCCTCACCAAGTCTCCACCTGGTCACCAAATCACCCCCGCTCCAAGTCACCCAAACTACGCAGCACCAGCTCCTTATAATTCCGCCCAATAGGCAGCGCCCGGCCGTTGACTTCCACCGTAGTGGCTGAGTACGCTTCGATCTTATGAACGGCTACGACATAGGAACGATGTAAGGGGCTAAAAACAAAAGGCTCACCTTCAAAAAACTGCGATTTTTTGTTTAAGTAGCTGTTATTCATACACTTGCGTGGATTTTAGCGGATTTTGCAACTCAAATCAAAACACT
>NZ_PDUD01000055.1 GCF_002646595.1 Flavilitoribacter nigricans DSM 23189 = NBRC 102662 | reverse complement strand
TTCGCTTGGCACTCAACCTTATTGTTAAGCTTCCCGCTCTGATTCTATAAAATTCCTATTTATTGGCTTTTTCTAGTCTCTTTTGGCTAGAATCTAAATTAAAGGCAACTTGAATTAATAAGTGAAAAAAGAGTGGTCCCGTATTTCAGTTTAGGCCGAAATACGGGACCACTCTTTTTTGCCATAAATGGATTCGGCTACCCGGTTCGGGACGCTGAATCTTTATTCCTAAAAAGCATCTTTGGCGTACACCTGCAGTTTACCCCGCATCGTCATGTGGTGTCCGGGGAAGGTGCAGACAAATTCGTAGGTACCGGGTTCTTCCGGTGCTACAAAGTAGATCGTTTCCCCACTTTCGGGCTGGAGCAACTTGGTATGGAATAAGACAGCGTCCATTTCCGGAACGTAGTTCATGGCCTCACCATCCAATCCCAGTTTCAGCGCTGCTTCACCAACAGGAGAAGCCTGATCCGGCAGGGTTATAACGAAGTTATGTAGCATATCATCATTGTTCTGCAGGGTCAGTTTGATTTTCTGACCAGCCGTAATGCTGATGAAGTCCGTGCTGTATTTCAAGCCCGGCACCGTGGAGATTGTGATCTCCTCGTCGGGACCGTTCGTCCAGGAAGCCGGCATTTCATTCTGATTTTTTGATTGGGCCACTACCGTTTCATTATCCGCTGCGTCCCCGCTTCCGGCATTACCGGCCAGATCGCCATCACCACCGCCGGGAATCTCATTCAGCGTATAGTAACCGTGATCGTGCCAGAGCTCCGATCCGTCTTCCGCCCGTACCCCGCTGGCCTTCACCTCGTGGATGTAGCCCTTGCGCAGGCGGTCCAGATGCAGGATGACCGACATGCCGTCATCCGCAACGGTCACTTTCTGGATGGCCCGGTCTTCCCGGTCCGTAACCGGACTGCCGTAAAAGTGGTGGTACTTATAGGTGAAGTCCGTAACATTGTAGGAATCAGATTTGGCAAGGGTCGCCTTATCGCCCGGCTTGGTGAACTGTACCTCAAACCCTTCCGGGTGCGCCTTGATGGTTTTGATCTCGAAAGGTGTTTTCCCGTTCCAGACGAGGCGTTCCAGGCCGAAGAGGTCCGGACCGGTAGAAGACCAGCCCCGGCTGGTCATACCCACGTACAGCGCTTTGTTGTCGGGCGCCCATTGTAGACGCAGAATACCGGAGGAAAACCCTTCCACAAAGGGAAAACAGGCTCCCTGGTATACCCCGTTCACTTTTTCCTGTGCCACCCGCATGATCTTACTGTGGCCCTGGTCGCCCACCAGCATTTGCCCGTTAAAGGCGGGCCCGAACTGGTTCTCCAGATTGACAAAACCAGAGGTGGAGATCCCCATTAGCGTATGCGGGAACCAGACCGAAGGCGGCTTGATCGCGTCCAACTCCTTGGAGTAATCGTACAGGGTAAGTCCTTTGGTATCGTCGATATCCTCCGGAGTGATCGTCAGAGGAGAGCCTTCTCGGTGGGTCCATTTCAGTCCTTCCGGATTACCGGCAAAGTCGCCTTTTTCCAGATGGGTCATCCGGCCCGATCCGACCCAGTCTCCCTGGTTTTCCGTATAGAAAATATCGCCGTCCTTATTGTAACCGAAACCGGCCGGAGAACGCAGACCGGTGGCGATGGGTTCCAGTTCACCCGATTTGGTGATCTTCACCAGCCAGCCGCGCCACTCGGACAAACTGGCTCCCCGGCCAATCCAGCCGAGGTTGAGGGTCACCAGCATATCCCCTTCCGGCGTAAATACCGGACCGTAAGAATATTCGTGGTAGTTGCCGGCCAGATCCCAGGTGTAGAGGGCTTCGTAGCGGTCGGCCTTACCGTCATTGTTACGATCCGTCAGGCGGGTTAACTCGCCGCGCTGGGCGCAGTAAAAAGAGCCGTCGCGAAAGTTGAGTCCCAGCGGTTCGTGCAGCCCGTGTGCGTAACGGGTGTACGTCGGATTAGCCGAAGAGGGATTTTTGATCACCCAGATCTCCCCGCGACGGGTGGCCACCCCGAGGTTCCCCGCGTTATCAAAAGCCAGACCACCCACTTCCAGGGCTATATCGTCCGGGATCTTCACTTTTTCAATCTGGAAATACTGCCCGCTCGTTGGCTGTGCCTGCAGTCCGAGCTGGACCAAAAAGAATAAGCCGATTAATATGAAATATCGCATTATGCTAATTTTTAGATCATGTTGAAATTGGGTCAATACATTGATTGCTCCGGTTCTACCAGAGAATAGCGTATTTGACCTCCTTGCTACTGTCGGTAAGGGCGAAGAGCATTTCTTCGTGTCCTCCGTTCTCCCGAATGACCGGCTTTACGCTATCATCCAGGAAGCGGATATAGTATCTGCCCCCTACCGAGTAGTAACCGTTGCCGACCGGCTTGATGTAATCATCGGCCGCCAGGCGGGTAAACAGTTTGTCGCTGCCCTTTTCGGTACGAATGGTCCGGATCAGTTCCTGGCCATCATCCGCCGGCTCGTAGTGATCGGAAACGATCGTTCCCCCTACTGCGTAATTGAAAACCGGCTCGTTGTCTTCGTTGATATCGTAGGCTTTCAGACTGAGCTGATCGTCCTGATCCGTGGGATAAGCCGCGTCACTGCCCGACAGTTCGGCCGCCAGATGACCCGCATTAGCGGCAACAGCCATCGCCAGCGGCTGCAACAATTGCGGCTGCCCGCGCTGGTACCACATTTCGGTGACATCGGCAAATTCACCTCTCCAGAATTGCAGCAGTGCCCCACGGCGCAGGTCGAGAGAGTAATGCAAACCGCTCGGATCACCTACCGACATGGCGTGGGTCAGCTTCTTGCCCTGGTGCATAACAAAACTGCGCACCATTTCCGGGTCTTCTTCCGGTACGATCTTCATCACCGGCCGGTCCCTCCGGCTGCCGCCCCTCACCTCGCTGAGCAGCGCCTGCTTACGCATTTCCGGACCTTCGTACATGACCGTCAGGCCCTGCCCCCAGGTATTATTGAAGTAAGTGAGGCGGAATTCGTGGCTGCCTTCTGACAACTGGATCAGACCGGACTTCGGCTCGTAGTCGTGCTTACCGTCGTTGTCCACCAGCATATCACCGTCGAGGAACAACTGGGAACCGTCATCCGAATAGACGGTAAAGAGATAATCTCCGGCCTTGGGTACTTGCAGTTCTCCGGTAAAAATGTAGGCCACCTGCTCGTTGCGCTCCGAGAGTTTCCGGTAGAGCAGCGAATCCGTCGTACCTTCTTTTACGACCGTCATGGTATCGAAATCAGGCAGCTGCGTGATCGGACCTTCGATCTCAAAGTACTGGTATTTGATATTGGCCAGATCGAGGCTGGGCTCGTCGAAGTAGCGCTTGTAGGCCACATTGCGAAAAGCGACCGGACCGTGATCACCCTGGATCATGAGGGGACCGGTAGGCGCTTCGTCCTCAAAGAAAGCCGCCCGGGTGGGACCGGTCACTTCCATATCTTCGTGGATAACGATCCCGTTGAGGACTACTTTTTCAAAGCGTGCGTTTTCGGTTTTATTCCCGGAGGCATCAAAGCGCGGGGCGCGGAAAATGATGTGGAATTCCTGCCAGAGTCCTGGAGCTTTGGCAGCATTGGCATTCGGTGCGATGCCCTCGTAGCCTTGCTGGCCTTCCGGTTTGGCGTCGTCCCAGCGTTCGTAGATCCCGCCTACATCGCCAAAATTGGGGCTTTCTTTCAACCAGCTATCCAGCAACTGGACTTCGTAACGCCCCTGGAAGTAGATGCCGGAATTTGAGTTTTTCGGCATCATGAACTCCAGTTTGAGTTCCAGGTCACCGTGTTCCCAGGTGGTGGCGAGTGCATCTTTATTCGTATCGTCGTTCTGGTTTACCAGTACACCGGTACCGGCTTCGGTTGCTATGTTCTGTTCCTGGGTATGATCCGAAAGGACGCTCCCCACCACAGACCAATTGCCCGCTACTTCCCGAAAAGCGGACATATCATCTAATGCTAATGAAGTGAAGGGTAATTCCGAGGGAGCCTCCTGCTCCTCCTCCTGAGTAGTCACTTCTTCTACCCCCGATTGGCAGCTAAGCGCCAACAGGATCGTAAAAAGACCTGCTAAGAATTTCATGTTTAAATTGCTTTTTCGCATTGTTTAATTGTGATGCCAAGTTAAGTAAAAGTCTTAAAACCTGTTTGGGTATGATTTAAAGGTGTGTATACCTACTGGTGCTTTTGGGGATGGAGAGGTGCAATGGACGTTTTACAATCGCCAATTCGGGCTGAAATGAGCTGAGCTATAGTGGAGAGTACTTAACCCGTCGAGCTAACTGACGGTGCGCTGCACCTTGGGTGTTATCTACCGTTTCAGGTTGGAGATTGAGCGGTGCGCTGCGCTTTGGGTTTTATCTACCTTCCAGGTTGGAGATAGGACGGTGCGCTGCACCTTGGGATGTATCTACCTTTTTAGGTTGGAAATAGAGCGGTGCGCTGCACCTTGGGTTTTATCTACCTTCCAGGTTGGAGATAGTATGGTGCGCTGTACCTTGGGGTGTATCTACCGTTTCAGGTTGGAGATAGAACGGTGCGCTGCACCTTGGGTGTTATCTACAGTCCAGGTTGGAGATTGAGCGGTGCGCTGCACCTTGGGATGTATCTGCCATTCCAGGTTGGAGATAGGACAGTGCGCTGCATCTCGGGAGGCATCTACCGTTTCAGGTTGGAGATAGAGCGGTGTAATGCACCTTGGGTTTTATCTACCGTTTCAGGTTGGAGATAGGACGGTGCGATGCACCTTGGGGTATAACTACCATTTCAGGTTGGAGATTGAGCGGTGCGATGCACCTTGGGATATAACTACCGTTTCAGGTTGGAGATTGAGCGGTGCGATGCACCTTGGGATCTGCTTACCATACAGGTTGGAGTTTCTCTCTGAGTCCCTCAACTGCGCAGCAATCTTTCATTTGGAGAAAAAGAGGAAGAGACAAGTCAAAGAAATTTCGGGAGAATTTGCATTTTTAAAGCCGGATCTTCCGACCTGCTGATCGGGCCCGGTAAAAAGAAGAAAATGCGTCTGGATAAACACCTTTACCAACACAGTGCCTTTTTTATCATTGGCTTTTTCCTGCTGGCGTTGCTGGCTTTCTGGCCCAGTTACTATTCGCGGATCGGAGCGGATATGGAAGTCCGTTTCCATACCCATGGACTGGCGATGACCACCTGGTGTGTATTGCTGATCGTGCAAGCTCTGCTGATCCGGTTCAAAAAATTCAGCATCCACCGCTTGATCGGCAAAGTTTCCTACGTCATTTTTCCATTGATCATTGCCGCTACGCTTAACCTGATCCACCACCAGTTTCAGGATGCTGGTCCGCTGGCCAACATCCATCTGGCGAACATTGCGCTGATGGTCAATGCCACGCTCGTACTGGCCATCCTATACGGACTGGCTATTTATTATCAGAAAAAGCCACTGGTCCACGCCCGCTATATGATCTGCACTGTATTTCCGATGGTTACGCCGGTCACGGATCGCCTGATCTACCGGCATTACCGGCCGCTATTGGAGTACGTCCCGACGATTGACGGCTATACCATGGCTCCGGCTGTTGGTTTTTTACTGGCGGATCTGATCCTGTTGGCTCTGGTGATCTGGGACTGGCGAACGCGCAAGGAGCCGGGGCCTTTTGCGGTGGCCCTGGTCCTGCTGTTGATCTACCACGCTTCCGTCCTTTACTTTTACGACAGTTCGATTTGGCGGGCTTTCGCCGAATGGTTTCTTCGGCTGCCGTTATCTTGAGCGGGATCTTTACATCACCTCCTTGATCTCATCGATGATCTGTACATCGTCAATGGTGGAAGGTATCGTATAATTTTCCTTATTGGCCAGGCTGCGGAGCAATTTGCGCAGGATCTTTCCCGAGCGGGTTTTCGGCAGACGTTTGACAATGCGGACTTCCCGAAAAGCGGCCACCGCCCCGATCTGTGATCGCACATCCTGAACGATCTCCTTTTCCAACTGCTCAGCTTCGATGGAAACGCCCGATTTCAGCACCACCAGTCCCAGCGGTTTTTGTCCCCGCAGGTCGCAATGCACCCCGAATACCGCACATTCGGCTACAGCGGGATGGGCGGCGACGACTTCTTCCAGTTCCGCCGTAGATAATCGATGCCCCGCCACATTGATGATGTCATCCACCCGTCCGGTGATAAAAATGTATCCGTCTTCGTCCCGGTAACCACCGTCTCCGGAGAAATAATAGCCGTCGAACCGGCTTAGATACCCTTCACGGAATCTTTCCGGGTTTCCCCAAAGGCTCATCAGCGTACCCGGTGGTAAAGGCAGCTTTACCGCCACGTAGCCTTCTTCCTCCGCTCCTACTTCCACCCCGTGCTCATCCAGGATCCGGATATCGTAGCCGCAGACCGGCAAAGTGGCTGATCCAGGTTTGATGGGCTTGACTTCCACACCCACCATATTGGAAAGCATGGGCCAGCCGGATTCGGTTTGCCACCAGTGATCTACTACCGGTACTTTGAGCTGCTCTTCGGTCCACTGCAGGGTAGCCACGTCGCAACGCTCTCCGGCCAGGAACTGATATTTCAGTCCGGAAAGATCAAATTGCTCCAGTAGCTTACCTTCCGGGTCCTCTTTTTTAATTGCCCGGATGGCCGTGGGCGCCGTGAACATGACCTTTACACCGTACTCACTGATCACCCGCCAGAACGTACTGGCGTCGGGCGTTTTGATGGGCTTGCCTTCGAACAAGACCGTGGTATTGCGATTGATCAGCGGCCCGTAAACGATGTAACTGTGTCCTACGACCCAACCTACATCGCTCGCCGCCCAGTAGGTGTCTCCCGGCTGCACACCGTAAACGTATTTCATAGAGAACTTCAGGGCGGTCGCATAGCCGCCGGTATCCCGAATGATGCCCTTGGGTTTGCCGGTAGTCCCGGATGTATACAGGATATAGGACGGATGGGTGGACGCCACCGGTATTGGGTCGACCGGATCGGCTTCCCGCACCAGTTTTGCGTAATCCACATCGTAGGGGCGGGCGGGGATCTCTACTCCCAGTTTGCGGTCAAAAATAACGACGGATTCGGGCCGGTGTTCCGCCTCTTCGATCGCCTGATCCACAAACGGCTTGTAGGGAATGATGCGGGTGATCTCAATGCCATTAGAAGCGGTAATGATCACTTTGGGTTTGCAGTCATCGATCCGGATGGCCAGCTCGTGCGGAGCGAAACCGCCGAAGACCACGGAATGGATCACCCCGATCCGGACGCAGGCCAGCATGGCAAAAACAGCTTCGGGGATCATCGGCATATAAATGATGACCGTGTCCCCTTTTTCCAGGCCGAGCGACTGCAGTCCACCGGCCAGCCGGCTAACCTGGTCTTTTAGTTCGTTGAAGGTGAATTGCTTTTTGGTATCGGTGACCGGCGAGTCGTAAATAAGAGCCGGCTGCTCACCGTAGCCATCTTCTATATGTTTATCGATGCAGAGATAGCTGAGATTCAGACTACCATCGGCAAACCATTGATCATACCCGTCTTCGTTTTTGGAGAGAATGGTTTCCGGCTTTTGGTACCAGGCCAGTTGATCCGCCTGTTCTTTCCAGAATGCCTCCGGGTTCCGGATGCTTTTTTCGTAAAAACTTTCGTACTGCACCGTATCTATATTATTTGGTTAGAGAATTCTTTTTCACAGAGGTAATCCCAGGCTATGATCCCATCCGGCATCCGCTACCGTCTCAGCTTTCGGCTGGCGCTGACCACTCCGATGAGTCCCAGGGCCAGCAGCGTTCTGGCGAACACATAAATTACCGGGCTGATGATTACCAAGAGGTCGAATAGAATTCCTTTAGATGCTGCATCAGTGGAGGCCGGCGGTAGGCTTTCCCCCGGAAGCCCGGCCTGAAGGTATTCCAATACGACCCCGAGCAAATACGCGACCAAAATGCCGGTATTCACGGAAAAAGATGTCCAGTCATAGATCTTAAGTAGTGCAAACAGGAGTATGGCGGAAGCCAGACACCAGCGTATATGCGCATTCTGTAAGATCCCGATAAAATCCGGGAACATCAGAATGATAGCCAATAGAAAATTACCCAGTACCGAAGCGTAAACTAACTTTTTACTATCTGCAAACTTATATCGCAGCAGTTTATCGGCAATTTTCATGGCCTTCAGTATATTATTTTTCAAATATACCATATTGCCGGGAATAATTTCTACTCCTCCGGCGCTTCATTTCTCCGAAATCGCACCAGTGTAAAGACGATCCATCCCAGTCCCAATACCACCAGACCGGCGATGGCCTGCTTGGGCTGCTGGATCAGGGTATTGATCACAAAAGCTGTAGAGATCAGTATAAAAATGGCCGGCACCACCGGGTATCCCCACGTTCGGTACGGACGGTCGGCATCGGGCATACGGCGGCGAAATACGATCACGCTGGCCCCGGCCAGTGCCATGAAAGCAATATCCATAAAAGTTACGTAGGTGATCAGGTTCTCAAAGGTTCCCCAGAACAACAACAGCAGAATGGCCCACAGCGCCTGAATGTACATGGCGGTTGTGGGTGTCCGGAAACGGGGATGAACATTGGCCAGTTCCTTGAAAAAAACGCCGTCCTGCGCCATGGCGTAATAAATTCGCGGAGCGGACATTGTATAAATACTGATGGTCCCGAATACCGAGATGGCAATGGCGATCGCTACGATCTTTCCACCGCCGTTGATCACCGCACCGACAGCATCTCCGGCTACCCTGGTAGAATTCTGGATATCTGCCAGCGGCAACAGCATCATATACGCCAGATTGACCAGCACATAGGTCACCGTGACGATCAGTGCGCCCAGCAACATGGCCCGCGGTACAGTTCGTTGAGGTTTGATGGTCTCTCCAGCCAGATAGGTAGCGTGGTGCCAGCCACCGAAAGACCACAGTACTCCGATCAATGCCAGTAACAGGCCACTGGAAAGATCAGCCGGAACGTTCTTCGCCAGGTCCAGGGAAAGCTGGATCCGGGCGGGATCGTAGAAGAACCAGCCGACCAGCACGATAGCGGCGATGGCCAGCAGTTTGAGCATGGTAAACAGGCTGGCTACTCCCTGGCTGACATTGACCCCCACAGCGTTGATCAGCGTAAGGATCCCCACAACGGCTACGGAAAGCAGGATCTTACCCGTTTGCCCCAGCGGCACAAAGAAGGTCATATATTCTGAAAAGGTAATGGCCAGAGCGGCCAGAGATCCCGTATTCACCACTAAAAGGATCACCCAGCCGTACAGGAAACCGGTCAGGCTACCGTAGGCTTCCTTCAGGAAGACGTATACCCCGCCGGCCTTGGTAAACAGGCCACCGAGTTCGGCAAAGGTGAGCGCACCGGTCAGCGCGATCAAACCACCGATTGCCCACACCATCAGGACGTAGCCCTGGTGCGGCACGGCCTGTACGATTTTATAAGGGGTAATAAAGATTCCGGCACCAATACAACTGCCCACTGCGATCATGGTGAGGCCGTATAGAGTGATCTTACGCTGTAATTGAGACATTAAACTGAAGATGGATGGTATGTGAAAATAAATACATGAACGAGATCGGGATCCCTATCGGCCTCAGAACATCCGTTCCACCACCGGCGCTATGGCCGTGTGCAGGCGGGCGTAGCCGGCCTGGTTCAAACCGCTTCCGTCACTATCAAACATCTGCTCAATGGGTTGACCGTTTGAACCTATAAATTCCTGAGTAACATCCACAAATTCGATCCGGGGATTCTGGTCGGCTACCGCTTTAATCAGTTCGTTGGCCCGTTTCATCTCCGGCCAGTAACTGATCTGATCCGGGGACGGAAAAATGGAAATGTAAACCAGCCGGGAGGCGCGGTTACTGATCACGATCTGCTGGACAAAGTCATTAAAGGATTTCAAGACATCCTCCGCACTGGCGTTTAAAACGATATCGCTCGCTCCGGCGTTCATGACCAGCACTTCCGCCTGGAAGGGATCCAGCAATCGGCGGAAATAATGGATGTTCTCCCGGAGCGTTGCATCTCCGAAAGCCCGGTTTTTAACCGGCATGCCGGTAAAGTCCGTAGACAGAGTGCTCCAGTTCTTGATGTGCGCTCCCCCTAAAAAAACAATGGCACCCGTCGGCGCTCCTTTATACTGGTTCTCCCGCTCGAATTCCACGATCTCCTCCTCGAACCGGTTGGGGTCCAGATTTTCCATATTGGTGTTCTTACACCCCCATCCGAAGGTACCGATCAGCAGGATCAAATAGCAATAAACAATCTTTCTCACGTCCTTTTTCGGGGCAAGATACTCAAAGGGGAATAGGTGGAGAAGTATATGGGTAGAAAAGTGTCCGGACACAGCACTTATATTCCCGGACGATCGTCAGGCCAAAGCGCCCAATCTGACCACCCGTATTCAGGACTCCCCCCAACGGTAGGTATCCAGCCTGAAGCCCGCGAGGTCCAGCACGCGATCCACCACGGTGGCGGCCAGCTCCTCAAAGTTTTGGGGCCGGGAGTAGAACGACGGGCTCGCCGGGCAGATGATCCCGCCCGCCTCCGTGATCCGCTTCATGTTATCCAGGTGGATCAGGCTGTAGGGCGTATCCCGCGGTACCAGGATCAATCGGCGGCGTTCCTTCAGGATCACATCCGCCGCCCGGGTGGTGAGGTCATCGGATATCCCGGCAGCAATGCGCCCGAGGATGCCCATGGAGCAGGGACAAACGATCATCGTTTCGTAACGCGCCGAACCGGAAGCGAAAGGCGCCATGAAATCTTTCTTATCGTAATGATCAAAAGGGTAATTTTCGTAATCCTTATTGCCCAGTTCCAGTTCCCAGTTGTAGCGGGCATTATCACTCATCACTACGCCCACCGCCTCCCACTGATCAGCAATTCGCTGCAGGCGGTCGAATAAAACTTTGGCATAAATGGAACCACTGGAACCACCAACGGCAATGACTATCTTTTTTTTCATCGATACGATCTAAATGGAGATACATTTTAGTCCAAGGAATGAAAAGCGCATTTCACCCAACAGACCTGTTCAATAGGAATAGCCAAACAGCAAAAAAGTTCAAACCACCCCCAACACCTCGCTCCTCGCTCCTGACACCTCTCACCTGACACCTCGCACCTCCCCTAATAATAATCCACCGTACTCAAATCCACCGTCACCCCAATCTGCGGAATAAGCATGGACGGAGGCGCATTCTGCGTTTCGAAGGCATCGAGCGGAATAAAGAACGGTCCCACGGCGTCCGGCCGGCGGGTATAAAAAGTCGCGTTATTGCCCGTTAGGTAAGAACACCGCAGATCGATCGTAACGGCCTCATTGCGGAATACGCCTAATTGCACTCCGACGGCAAAACCGTAACTCAGGCTCCAGTCCTGAAGATCCGTATTACTTTCCGTGTCTTCGGTTTCCACATTTTCCACGGTAGTGCGGGTATACAGGTCCTTAACGCCGAACAGGCCATCCAGGTAGGGGCGGAACAGGCTGTTGTCCCAGGGCTGGGCCCGGACCACGACGTGGGCCAGCAGGGCATTATTCTTGGTGGTTTGTTCAAACTGCTCCACAAAGCCGTTGATCACCTCTTCAAAGGTGATCCGCTCACTGTCGAAGCGGTGCACATTTACCTCCAATCCGGCGAATATCGGCCGGGGTCCTAACTGTACGAGGAAGAGGCCGCCGCCACCGTAACTGCCACTCTGAGCCTTATCTTTGAAGAGTTGGACCGGGATACCGGCCTGCAGATGACCGCCCAGGTACATATAGGGATAAAATTTGTTTTCGCTTTCCTGGGCCTCTAAGGCTTGCGAGAACAGGAACAGCAAAAGCAGGAAAGAAACGATTCGGGGGCAATTTTGGTAAGAGTAGCAGTGCATGACCTTTTTGTTGCAAAAATAAGGGCATGATCCCGATCCGTCCGTTAAGAAATTCAAAAAAAATAACGGATAGACTTGTAAAAAATAATATTAATCTTTAGGTTTGCTGTATCAATCGCGAAATTATGAAGATTTCATTAAGCAATAACTATTTTTATTTTAGCTTTTTCTTTTACGGCTAACCGTGAGGGACTGCTAATTTTTTATGCTTACTGAAACTAAAAAATAAAAAGTGGTCCCGTACAGACGGGGCCATTTTTATTTTATGCACATGATGAACCTTAACCAACATACCAACTTTTTTAGCTTTTTCTTTTACGGTTACTTTTATGGATCACCATAAGGGACTCTATACTTTTTGAATACAGTTAACTAAGGTAAAGAGTCCCGCCCCAAGCGGGATTTTTTTTTATCATTCATCCAGCTTGCGAAAATCGCGGCTGTTCAATTTTCTGATCATGCTCAACACCGACGCCAATTCGGCATCCGAGGCGCTCACCGAAGCAGCCTCCGACCAAAAAACAAAAAGGGTAAGTATCCAAGGGTATGCTGGTGCCTTTCACGAAATTGCGGCGCGTCACTGTTTTCAGGACGAAACGCTGGAGATCATTCCCGCCCATACCTTTCCCGAATTGGTGGAGCAGGTCGAAGCAGGAGAACAATCGGACATCGGCCTGATGGCGATCGAAAACACCCTGGCCGGCAGCCTGATGAGCAATTACTCGCTGCTCAATGAATCCAAGCTCAAGATCACCGGTGAGGTTTTTCTGCGGATCAAACAAAACCTGCTGGTACTGCCGGGTCAGAAGATTGAAGACCTGACGGAAGTCCACTCCCACCCCATCGCTATTGCCCAGTGCCGGGAATTTTTCGCTCAGTATCCACACATCCACTTGGTGGAAACGGCGGACACGGCGCTGAGCGCGAAACACGTGCAGGAACAGCAACTGAAACACGTCGGTGCCATTGCCAGCACTCTGGCCGCAGAACTGTACGGCCTGGAGATCCTGGCTGCCGGAATCGAGACCAATAAAAAGAATCACACCCGCTTCCTTGTGCTCGAACGCCGGGAAGAAATCATTCCTACACCGGATGCGGACAAGGTAAGCCTCTGTTTTAGCGTTAATCATGAAGTAGGAGGCCTGTACCGCGTACTGGGCGTCCTGGCGGCCTACAACGCCAACCTGACCAAGATACAATCGACGCCCATCATCGGCAAACCCTGGGAATACATGTTCTTCCTGGATTTTGTCTCCGAAGGGGAGTTGAGTTACGAACAGGCTATTGAAGCGATCCGCCCGCTCACTCATTACCTGAACGTTATGGGGGTTTATCACCGCGGCGAGCACTACGAGTACTGATCGCTACCGAACCGACGAATTATACAACTATCGCATTCCCGATAAAGAAATTACCATGTCCGAGACGACAACAATTATGAACATTCAAACGGCATCCCGACTGGGTCAGGTGGAAGAATACTACTTCTCCCGAAAGTTGCGGGAGATCGCCCAGATGCGTGCGGAAGGAAAAGACGTACTCAATCTGGGGATTGGCAGCCCCGACCTCCCGCCGGCGCCGGAAGTGATCGAAACCCTCCACCAGGCCAGTAGCTCCGCCGGAAACCACGGCTATCAGAGTTACAACGGCATCCCGGAATTGCGGCAGGCTTTCGCCGATTGGTACCGCAATTGGTTTGAGGTGGAACTGGATCCGAACACGGAGATCCTGCCGCTGATAGGTTCCAAAGAAGGGATCATGCACATCAGCATGACCTACCTGGAAGCAGGTGATGAGGTGCTGGTGCCCAATCCCGGCTATCCGACCTACAGCGCCGTGGCCCGGCTGACCGGAGCTTCCATCCGTCATTACAACCTGGAAGCCGATAAAGGCTGGTTTCCGGACCTGGATGCGCTGGGGCAGGAAGATCTGAGCAAGGTCAAGATCATGTGGATCAATTATCCGAATATGCCGACCGGAACCCCGGCCAGCAAGGAGTTCTTTTCGGACCTGGTGGATTTTGCCCGCAAACACGAGATCCTGATCATCAATGATAATCCCTACGCTTTTATTCTGAACGACGAACCCCTGAGCTTGCTGAGCGTACCGGGAGCCATGGATGTGGCCATGGAACTTAACTCCCTGAGTAAATCGCACAATATGGCAGGCTGGCGGGCCGGTATGCTGGCCGGAAAGAAAGAATTCCTCCAGGATGTCCTCCGTTTCAAAAGCAATATGGACTCCGGTATGTTCCGACCGCTGCAAATGGCCGCGGCCAAAGCACTCTCCCTGCCGGAAAGCTGGTACCGCGATCTCAATGCGGTCTATACGGGCCGGAGATCAAAAGTCTTTGCCCTCCTGGATCAGCTGGGTTGTACGTACAATACCGATCAGGTAGGCATGTTCGTCTGGGCCGAAACGCCGGAACAGTATCCGGATGGCTATGCCCTTTCCGACGAAGTACTGGAAAAAGCCCACGTCTTCATTACGCCGGGCGGTATTTTCGGCAGTAGCGGTACGCCGTATATCCGGGTATCCCTCTGCAGCACAGAAGCCGTATTTGCGGAAGCACTGGACCGAATTAAAAGCGCTTTTTGATCTAACCGACTATGAACATTTCGATAATAGGAATAGGACTGATCGGCGGCTCTCTCGCCATAACGCTGAAGGAAAACGGCTTTGCCCAACGCATTATCGGCGTTGACGTCAGCCGGGAAAATCTGGATAAGGCCATTCGCCGCCGTCTGATCGATGAGGATATGAGCCTGGAGGATGCGGTGGCAGCATCCGATATCATCGTGCTGTCTACCCCGGTGGACGTCATGCTGGAACTACTCCCGAAATTGCTCGATCTGGTGGACCGGCAGGTGATCATGGATGTGGGATCTACCAAAAGTAATTTGCTGCAGGCAGTAAGTGATCACCCGAAAAGAGGCCGTCTGGTAGCTACGCACCCCATGGCCGGAACGGAGTACAGTGGTCCGGAAGCCGCCATTCCCGGCCTATTCGACGGTAAATGTACCGTGCTCGTGGATGCCGAAAAAAGCGATATAGATGCACTCGAACGCGTGCAGGAACTATACCTGAGTATACCGATGAAGATGGTACGTCTGGACAGTCATTCGCACGATGTCCATACCGCTTATGTGTCCCATATTTCCCACATCAGTTCTTTTGCCCTGGCGCTGACGGTGCTGGCCAAAGAAAAGGATGAGGACCGGATCTTCGAACTGGCCAGCGGTGGTTTCAGTTCCACCGTACGGCTGGCAAAAAGCTCACCGGATATGTGGGCACCGATATTCCGCCAGAACCGGGATAATCTGCTGGACGTACTCGACGAACACATTAATCAGCTGGCTCGCTTTCGCAGTTTGCTGATTAAGAAGGACTTTGCTACCTTTTACGAGTTAATGAAAGAAGCTAATCAAATTAAAAAAATAATTAAATAAGCGATTTAAAACGACCGCTTTAAAAATTCTTGATCATGGAAATGAAGCTGCAATCAATTTTAGACAATCCGCACAAGCGCCCCATTATTATTGCCGGGCCCTGTAGTGCCGAAACCGAAGAACAGGTCCTGCAAACGGCCCGCGATCTGGCCCCTCAGAACATTGACCTGTTCCGGGCCGGCATCTGGAAACCCCGTACCCGTCCGGGTTCTTTCGAAGGGGTGGGTACTCCGGGTCTGAAATGGCTGAAAAAAGTAAAAGAAGAAACCGGCATGAAGGTAACGACCGAAGTTGCCAAAGCCGAACACGTATACCAGGCGATCAAGCACAATATCGACGTGCTGTGGATCGGTGCCCGGACCACGGTAAACCCTTTCTCCGTGCAGGAAGTAGCGGATGCCATCGAGGGCGTTGACATTCCCGTACTGATCAAGAACCCCATCAATCCGGATCTGGGACTGTGGGTTGGTGCTATCGAGCGGATCTACAAGGCCGGCGTAACCAAGATCGGTGTGATCCACCGCGGATTCTCCTACCACGGGGACACCCCTTTCCGGAACGTACCGAGATGGCAGATCGCCATTGAACTGAAGCGTCGTTTTCCGGATCTGGTGATGATCTGTGACAACAGTCACATCTGCGGTCGCCGCGATACCCTGTTCGAAGTAGCCCAGCAGGCCATGGACCTCAACTAC
This sequence comes from Flavilitoribacter nigricans DSM 23189 = NBRC 102662, assembly GCF_002646595.1. Taxonomy (GTDB): domain Bacteria; phylum Bacteroidota; class Bacteroidia; order Chitinophagales; family Saprospiraceae; genus Flavilitoribacter; species Flavilitoribacter nigricans. The sequence continues at coordinate 54,040 of NZ_PDUD01000055.1, read as the reverse complement.
GACGGTATCATGACGGAGGTACACCCCACGCCGGATGACGCCTGGAGTGATGCCAAGCAGCAGATCACCCCGGCCCAGTTCCAGGAACTGGTTAACAATCTGGTGTTCCGTGATGCGACCACCGATGACATCGAATTCCTGGAAACGCTGGACCACCTGCGTAAGGAGATCGACCACATCGACAATGAACTGTTCAACCTCCTGGGCCATCGCATGGAACTGGCGGACAGCATCGGTCAGTACAAAAAGCGCAACAACATTTCCATTCTGCAGACTACCCGCTGGAATGAGATCCTGGAAAAAACCATCGCTCTGGGTCAGGCCAAAGGACTGAGTCAGGAATTCGTTACCACCGTACTGCGGGCGATCCACCAGGAGTCCATCAACCACCAGGAAGCAGTTATGTCAGCTGAAGAATCCAAGATCGGAGGATAATTTTCGATCGTCTATACCGATACAGGAAGCTGGGCGGTGGAGACCACCCGATCGCACCTTTTGTTAGGGGTGGGATCGTGGGTGCTCACCGGCCCGGCTTTCGAATATTTTCAACTTCCCAACTTTCATTCCTAACCAAGCACATGTCATACCAAAACCTAAGCGTACAAGAAGAGAACGGGATCCTGATCCTGACCATTTCCCGCGAAAAAGCCCTTAATGCCCTGAACGGCCAGACCATCCTCGAACTCCGTCAATTCTTTGCCGAAGATGCGCCCAACCGCGACGGGATTCGCAGCATCATTATCACCGGAGCCGGTCCCAAGGCCTTCGTGGCCGGAGCCGATATTAAGGAGTTTGTAGGCCTCGATGCCGAGAACGGCCGTCAGCTTTCCCAGCGGGGCCAGGATGTTTTCCGGATGATCGAAACCTTCCCCAAACCGGTACTGGCCGCCGTCAATGGGTTCGCGCTGGGCGGGGGTTGCGAACTGGCCATGGCCTGCCATCTGCGGGTAGCTTCGGAAAATGCCCGCTTCGGACAGCCGGAGGTCAATCTCGGGATCATCCCCGGATACGGTGGCACCCAACGCCTGATCCAGTATGTCGGCAAGGGTAAAGCGATGGAACTTCTCCTGACCGGCGACATGCTCGACGCGCGGGAAGCACACACACTCGGACTCGTCAACCACGTCGTACCCGCCGGGGAACTACTCGATAAAGCCAAATCCATTCTGCAAAAGATCGCCACCAAAGGTCCGGTTGCCGTGGCCGGAGTGATCAGTTCCGTAAACGCCTACTTCCAATACAATGAAGACGGCTTTGACCATGAGGTCCGGGCTTTCGGCAAAACTACCGGTACGGAAGACTTCAAGGAAGGAGCAACCGCCTTCATCGAAAAACGTCAGGCGAATTTTACCGGTAAATAATCGATCTTTCCGTGGGGCCTGGAAATACATTCGGCTCCAATGAACACCGGAGCTTATCCGCACGTTTCTGAGTTGTGAAGTCAGATTTAAGATTCTGGCTTTATTCTCCGTACGTTCCTTATATTTGCGGAGAACGGAAAACTCGATATTTAGAAGATCACTATTATGAAAGCAACACGCTTCTTTCAAACTGCCCTGCTCATTATTGGACTTGGTTCTCTCCTCGCTTGTGGTGAAGACGAGATCCAGGACACTGACCTTATCCTCGGCCGATGGGATATTCAGGAAGCGCTCCGCAGCGGACGCCCCACCGAAAGCCTGGACAATCTTTTCTTTGAATTCTTTGAGGAAGGTAAAATGCGCACCAACATAACCGGATCCACCGTTGACGGATCCTACGAAATTGATGGTGATCAGCTCCAGCAACGGGGCGGTCCACTCGAAACGAACTATACGATCCAGTCTCTAACTGATTCCATGCTGGTACTTAGCGCAATGATCAATAAATTTGATTTCAAATTGCAGTTTACCCGTACCGTACAGGAAGAATAGTCCATTTTCCCAGCATCTGATCCGAAATAATGTAAGCCGCCGGCCATAATGCGGTTTTGGTGGTGGTGACTAAGCTGCAGGTTCGCGGATTCCGGGCAATTTCTTTTATCTTAACGATAAGATATTGCAGCCCGGAAGATCTTTCGCCGATGAACCCTGATTGTCGTACGGCCGGTTGATTTTTCCTCCGGACTGGCAAGTGTTTATTGCACGCAATCACCCGGCTATGCTCTACCAACTCCTTTACTTTTCCGGATTTCTGTTGTTTACGCTGCGCCTGTCGGCCATTGATGCCGCCATCAGTTATGCGGCCTATCAGACGCCCGATCAGGCTTATGTTGAGCTAGCCCTGCGCGTCAGCGGGGCGGGGATTACTTTTCAGCCGGTAAACGATACGCTGCTCCGGGCCCAGGCAGATATTCTCCTGCACTTCTATCGGGACGGGAAAGTCGAGCGAACCGATCACTTTCGGATCTCCAGTCCCGAATCACCGGTTCCCCTGGATTTCATCGCTCTGCAACGCTACGTTCTACCCGCCGGTAATTACGATCTCGTACTTGAGCTCAGCGATGCCGCCGATAACGATAACCGCAAAAGGTACCGGGCCGGTATGGAGATCCGCTTCCAGCGGGATTCCCTGGCCCAGTCCGATATCAGTCTGCTCGCCGATATGTATGCTCACGCCGGCAAAGGGCTTCTGATCCGCAACGGGATCCATATGGAACCCCTCCCCGACCGGTATTACGGCCCGGACGGTGAACGCCTGTACTTTTACCACGAGATCTACGGATCGGATCGGTTTATCGGGCAGGACTTTGTCGTCACCTACGCCATCGAATCCCTGCAAAACGGAGAACGCACCAGGATCATGGAAAGACATAAGCGCCAGTCTCCGGAGAAGGTCATCAGCCTGTACGGGCAGATGGATATTCGCGAACTGCCCAGCGGCCTGTACCAATTGGCGGTGGAAGTACGCGATCCGCAAAAAAATCTGCTTAGCCGGAGTTTTACCTTTTTTCAACGTAGTAATCCGGAGCTCTGGCGACAGGAAGGCTGGCTGGCCCGATTCGATCCCGATCTTACCTTTGTGGGCCGCATTCCGGAAGACAGTCTCGCCTACAGCCTGCGGGCGCTCAATCCGGTGCTTCCTCCGTCGGATATGGAATCGGTTAACTGGTTGTTGAAGCAAAAAGACATACGTTCGCAACGGGCCTATCTGTTCGCCTACTGGGCGGCACGGGCCGGTGACCGGGCACCAGTAGACTATCAACAATACATGGAAATCGCCCGCGCGGTGGATCAGCAGTTCAACTCCGGGTTCCGCTACGGCTTTGAGACGGACCGGGGATACGTCTATCTGAAATACGGCCGACCCACCGAGATCGAGGCCCGGGAGAACGAACCCTCTGCCCCACCCTACGAAGTCTGGACTTACGATCACCTGCCGGCTACCCGGCAAAATAATGTTCGTTTTATTTTTTACAATCCTTCCCTGGCTCCCGGTGACTACCGGCTGCTGCACTCCACCGCCCGCGGTGAACTGCAGCAACCCCAGTGGCAACGCATCTTATACCGAAACGCCCCCAATCAGACCGGCAGTGATGATTTTCTCGAAGGCACGGAGGTGATCGATAACTTTCATCGCAGCAGCCGGAGAATTTTCGGAGAAGGTGGCCAATGAAAAATGAGTAGGTGATCGGGAGACGGGGAGATTTGGTGAAAGTTTGGTATTCTCCCCCTCTCCTCGTCGCCCCTTCTCACTGGCTCTTTGTCTGCCCATCACCACTTACGGTTTGATCACTTTTCCATCCTTTTTGGCTCGCTGCATCGGATTGAGTTTTTCCTTCATTTTGTGGGCCTTGAACACCTGGAAGCGGCTCGGCATTTCCCGCACCGGCCAGTTGTTATTGCTTTCGTCGATATCCGCCGTTTCTTTGAACGGATCGATCCGGATAGCCGTAGCTACTTTATCCTTAACGAAAACCCGGGAAAAGGCTTCTTCATTTTTCCGCCAGATCTGGACCGGGATCCGCTCGATCTCGGTAGTACCGTCCTCAAAGGTCCATTCAATGATCACCGGCATAACCAGACCACCTTTATTGGAGAAAAACAGCTGGTAATAGTTTTTCCCTCCGTAGCGTTCCTCTTTCTCCGCTTCGGTAAAGGTCTGATCGTACAGATAGGTGGTCGTTTCCTGTACGGAATCCACGGTTTCCCAGGGCTTGTAGTTCGTATAGAAATCCTGGAGTTCTTCGTCCTGTTCTACTGTAAATTCCATATCCGAAGCGCGATTGCGGCGGCGGGTAATATCCAGGAAAGGTTCTTCCACTTTTTGGGTCATGGTATGTTCCTCCCTTCGCGGATTGGTTTCCAGGTCGACTTTATACCACTGGATACTATCGAGCGAAATATCCGTAGCGTCCGTGCTGTAGAACCATCCTCTCCAGAACCAGTCCAGATCCATACCGCCGGCATCCTCCATACTTCGGAAAAAGTCAGCCGGCGTGGGATGTTTGAACGCCCAGCGGCGACAGTATTCCCGGTAAGCGTAATCAAACCGTTCCCGGCCCATGATGGTTTCCCGCAGGATATTCAATCCGGCCGCTGTTTTGGTATAGGCATTGCTGCCGAAATCGATCAGGTTTTCTCCATTCGTCATCAAAGGCTCCAGGTATTCTTTAGGTAAGGCCATGTAATCCGTTATGGTAGAGGTAGCTCCGAAGCCCGAAGGATAATTATTGTCGAATTCCATTTCCGTCAGGTACTGCACAAAGCTGTTCAGGCCCTCGTCCATCCAGGTCCACTGCCGCTCGTCGCTGTTGATGATCATCGGAAAGTAATTGTGCCCCACTTCGTGGATGATCACCGATATGGCGCTGTGTTTAGCCTGCGGCGTATAGGTGCCGTCCTTTTCGGCGCGCCCCGGATTGAAGCAGATCATGGGGTATTCCATCCCGTTGGCCGCCTCCACCGATATGGCCGAAGGATAGGGATAGGGGATCGAATAACGGGAATAGGTACGCAGGGTCTGAGCCACCGCTTTGGTGGAATAACGGTTATAGATTGGATAGGCTTCCTTACCGTAGTAGCTCATACACATGACCCGCTTCCCGGCCTCGGTGATGTGCGGCATGGCATCCCAGACGAATTTCCGGCTGGCCGTCCAGGCGAAGTCCCGTACATTTTCCGCCCGGTAGATCCAGGTTTTCGTGGCGGTGCTATTCTCCTTTTGCTCCAGGGCTTTGGCTTCCGCCAGCGTGACGATCTCCACCGGTTCGGTGGCGGTTTGGGCCTGTTCCCATCGTTCCAGCTGGGTGGATGAAAGGACCACCGGATAGTTCAGACACTCACCGGTAGCGCCCACCATGTAATCATCGGGCAGGGTCATCTTGACCAGAAAATTGCCAAAGTTGAGCGCGAATTCCGCCTGACCGGTAAACTGGTTGGTCTGCCAGCCTTCAAAATCGGAGTAGACGCACATGCGCGGGTACCACTGCGTAATAGTGAAAAGGTAATTGCCATCCTCGGGAAAGTATTCGTAGCCACCCCGCGGGTAGTTGGCGAACACCTTGAGGGTCTCAATCAGTTTGACCCGGTCTACAATATTGTAAAACCATTTAACCTTAAAGGTGAATTTTTGCCCGGGAGCGAGCGGTTCGGGTAATTCCACCCGCATGATGGTGGCGTCAATAAAATGCCGGAGCGGTTCGTCATTTTCGCCCTTCACTTCCAGGATCTCGATCCCGTAATCGGCTACTTCTTTGGCCGATTCCAGGGCGCGAAGGTCGGCGGCACTCATCACCGGGTCGATGGAGTTTGGGTCGAAGTACTGGTTATTGTTCTTTGCCGAGTGTTGATTTTCGTCCAGTTGCAGCCAGAGATACCGCAGCGTATTGGGCGACTGGTTGTAATAGGTGATGCTTTCTTCGCCGTTCAGGCGCAAATTTTCGGTATCCAGCGTACAGTCGATATCGTAGTCCGCCCGCTGTTGCCAGTATTCCGGCCCCGGGGAGCCATCCTGGCTGCGGTAGGTATTGCCGGGAGGCAGCATGGTGCCGAGTTGTTCGAACTTGTTGCCGTGCACTCCCGGTTGCTGGGCCTGTATAAGCGCGAACGGAGCGAGGACAAAAAGCAGAAAGGAATAAGTTGATCGGGAAAAGACGAAAGGTTTCATACTAGTGAATTTTGTGGCTGAAAAACGGGAATTTGCGGTAAACGACCATTCCTTCAAGAGATGCTGTAATCGTATCTCCGGGATAGCGTCAAAATTTGCCCGGCTTCTTCGAAGATAATGTTTCCGGGCCAGTCGGCAGGCGGTAAAATCGTCCACCGGCGACTTTTACGATCAAAAATAAAAAAAGAAAGGCTCACCGAAACCCCATTGGTAGTTTCGGTAAGCCTTTGTATCGTGGCGGCGGAAGTCCTTTAGAACTTCTCAATGAGTTTCTTCTTCATTTCCTGGAATTCTTCCTCAGAGATCACGCCCTGGTTTTTCATATCGGCCAGTTCTTTGATCTTTCTCAGCACTTCATCTTTGGAAGATCCCGCGGTGTTGGTAGTAGTGGTAGTTTCGGTCTGCACCTCAACGGTAGCGGTAGTATCCTGCGTATCCTTCTCCACTTTTACTTTCTTGACGGTCTTTCCGTTACCCGTTTTCGAATCCTCTTCTTTTTTCATCTGCTCGGCTACCTTTTTGCCCTTCTCGAATTTTTCCTTGTACACTTTTTTCAGGCGTTCGGTATCGAAGTCGAGGATAGTGCCTCCGGATTCAAAATGTTTTTTGAATACCTCACCGATCGCATAGGTGCTGGCGCCGTTAAAGATAGACACCGCTACCCCACCGACGATGGTCCCGACCACGGGGATCAGTTTGATCAGGCTGCGTGCACCCGCCCGGGCGAGTGTGGAGGTACCCAGAGCAGTCACGATGGCTTTGCCCTGCGTCTCGGAGAAATCTTTATCGTAAACTTTACACAACTGACGGATCATATCCAACTGCACGGCACTTACGGCGAAAATGTCCGCGATCGGAACGGGTACTACTATACTCATACCCATGGACCAGATCATGTGATTGCGGATCACCGAATCGGCATGTTTGCTACGGTCAGTCTTCGTGTCACTCATAATGGTCTTTTTTACTTGGTTCTTTGCGTAATCGAATATTTGCTTCTTCACGTCTTCATCTTTGTTACAGTTTCCAATATTACGAATAATCCAAGATACCTGCCGGTTTTTATCGACAATTCCAGAAGGAATCGGGATTAATGATCACCTCCCGAGCGGGAGAAAGCACTTCCGGAATACCCGAGAGCATAGCCGTAGGGTAAATTTTCCGCCAACCAAAATCCTTAGCTGCTGTTGTGATTGAATGATCACTTCTTTGTTATCTTGAAGGGAGTTAGTACCCTATTACTGTTTTGTCAAAACACTCACTTATGAAATTTACCACTATAGAAAAAACGTGGCGGCGCCGGCCGGTGCTGATGCTGTTCCTGGCCTTTTTAACCGGAGGTTTCAGCGTACAATACTTTTCCGCCGAAATCACCGCCGAAGACGCACGATCCAGCGCCAAAATAATGGGTCTGGAATTCACCGATGCGGAGATCGACTCTCTATTACCGGCCCTGGAAGGCTTTCGGGAAGACTATATCTCCCTTCGGAAAAAGGAGCTGCCGAACAGTGTAAGTCCGGCGCTGTACTTTAACCCGCTACCGCCGGATTTTGTAACGCCCACCGAACAGAATGCGGTGAGTTTCAGCGATCCGGGCGAGGTTAAACTGCCGGCCGACCGCTCGGAGCTGGCTTTCTATACCGTCCGGCAACTGGCCGCGCTCCTCAAAAGTCAGCAGATCACTTCCACAGAACTGACCAAATTCTTCATAGAGCGGTTGAAAGCATACGATCCCACCCTGCACTGTGTTATCACCATCACGGAAGAAAAAGCCCTGCAACAGGCCGCGAAGGCGGATGCCGAGATCCAGGCCGGAAATTACCGCGGCCTGCTCCACGGGATCCCCTACGGAGCCAAGGACCTGCTGGCCGCCGAAGGTTACAAGACCACCTGGGGAGCCATGCCGTACAAGGAACAACAACTGGACTACGACGCCACGGTCGTACAAAAGCTGGAAGAAGCGGGCGCCGTACTTACGGCTAAGCTAACCATGGGTGCCCTGGCCATGGGCGATGTCTGGTACGGGGAACGGACCCGGAATCCCTGGGATCCGGAAAGCGGTTCCAGCGGTTCTTCTGCGGGTTCGGCCTCAGCGGTTGCGGCGGGTTTACTGCCCTTCGCTATCGGTACAGAAACCCTCGGCTCGATCGTTTCTCCGTCTACGGTTTGCGGCACCACCGGTCTGCGACCCACCTACGGCCGGGTGAGCCGGCACGGAGCGATGGCGCTGAGCTGGTCCATGGATAAGATCGGTCCGATCTGCCGCTCCGCCGAGGACTGTGCGGTGGTCTTCCAGGCTATCGCCGGACCGGATGGTAAAGACCTTTCCGTGACGGACTACCCGTTCAATTACCAGGCTGATTATCCGGCCAACCGCAAACTCAAAGTCGGTTACGATCAGGCGGCCTTCGAACGGGATTACGGTTTTAAGGAGCAGGACCAGGCCAGCCTGAAAGTTTTGGAAGACCTGGGTTACGAACTCGTACCGATCGAACTGCCGGAAATGCCGGATATCGGATTTCTGCTTTCCGTAGAAGCCGCCGCTGCCTTTGATGAACTCACCCGTAGCGGACAGGACGAACTGCTGGTGCGCCAAACCCGTAATGCCTGGCCGAACCTGTTCCGGCGGGCCCGTTTCGTACCGGCCGTGGAGTACATCCAGGCCAATCGGGTACGGACGCAACTGGTAGCCGATATGGCGAAGGTATTTGAAGAGGTGGACCTTTACGTGCATCCATCCTGGGCCAGTCGCAGCCTGCGGATCACCAACTATACCGGCCATCCCTGCGTAGTGCTGCCGAACGGCTTTCAGGAGAACGGCCGGCCGACCAGCATCAGTTTCACCGGTAAGCTCTACGACGAGGGCACCATCGTTGGGGTAGCCCAGGCCTATCAGAATGCGACGGAATTTGAGGATCAACACCCTGCGCTGAAGGATTGATCATCGTGCAGACCGGCTGGTTGGGTTCCTAGAGGTCCAGCCGGTCTGCAATACTCAGCAAAAACTGGAAAAGTTAAAATTACAAAGCCGTATTTCGAAAGGTGGCTTTATTGCGTTCTAAGATCTAAGGGCGAAGTCGTTCGATACGATGGACCGGTTAATGGTCGCCGACCGGGATCAAAGATCCGGATCCTTATTACCGATCACTTGCCTTTCACCACTATTAAATCTAAACCTATGAAGTTGTTCTCTCTACTTTTAATTGCCGGCCTTTTTTGTCTGGCGGGAAATCCGGTAACGGATGATTATCAATACGAGCTCACCGTAGAAACACTGGGTGACTTAGAAACTACTTTTGATCTTATCATCACCGGCAGCCTGAAAGCCGATGATGAACCGGTCAAAGAGACTTTCATCAAGCTGAAAACTCCTTATCAAAAGATCCTCGCTCCCGGCACTTACACCATCAAAATTGATCCGAAATCCAGGACCAGACAGGTGTCAGGTAAAATACGGGGCATTCAGAACGGCAAGTATAGAGGTTCCGCATCGGCTAATTCCGGAAAGATCTTACTGCAAGCCGGACCGGGAGGAAGCTATTCTACCGGAAGATGGTGATCAGCCGCCAATGATCATGAACACCGCGTCCATTATGCTGAATAATTGAAGTCGACCGTCAGGCCACCGATACCGGCCGTGAAGCTACCCGCTTCCGTGATCCATTCCCCGTTTTGATCGACAAAGGCCAGGTCCCTGGCCCGAATGGCGAATTCCACCCGAGTAAGCGCTCCGGGCTCCAGGAATACCTTCTTAAAGCCGCGCAGGCGGCGGACCGGCGGCGTCAGACTGGCGTAATGATCCGAAACGTACAACTGCACCGTTTCGTGCCCGGCCCGATCGCCGGTGTTCTGCACTTCTACCGAAATGACCAGTAAATTGTGCGCCGTCAGTTCCGGCGTATTCAGACTTAGGTTGTGGTAGGCAAAGGTCGTGTAACTCAGACCGTGCCCAAACTCAAATTGGGGATTGTACCTGACCCCACTCTCCTGAAGCGGCATGCTTTCTGTAGCCTTGTGATCGTAGGGAATCAACCCGTTTGGATAGCGGGGATAGGTGATGGGCAGTTTCCCCCCCGGATTGTAGTCTCCGAACAGCACATCAGCAATGGCCCGACCGCCTTCATTGCCGGGATAAAAGGCCGCCAGTATGGCCGGTACCTGATCCGCGAATTTGCTGATGAGTCGCGGCCGTCCTTCCAGTAGCAGCAACACCAGGGGCTTTCCCGTGTTGAGCAGTGCGTACGCCAGTGCGTGTTGCGCATCCGGGAGATAAAGATCATCAATGCTTCCGAAAAATTCCGTGTAGGAAGCTTCTCCCAGGCAAAGCAGGATCACATCTACCTCAGCCGCCGCCCGCACGGCGTAGGGAATATCGATCCTTTCTTCGAAGTCAACCCCGGGAGCGTAATAGACCTGCCCTTCCGGCATGCGCCCCGCTACGGCATTAAGCACCGTCGGGTATTCTTTTTTGTCTAATAGTTCATCTATCTGGTCACCCTGCCAGGTATAAGTCCAGCCGCCGTTCAGACTTCGCAGGGTATGGGCCGCGGGCCCGGCCACCAGTATTTTCTGATCTTTCCGCAGTGGTAATACCGACTGCTCATTTTTCAACAGTACGATGGATTCACGGGCTGCCTCTAGGCTGGCATTTCGGTGGGCGGCGCTGCCAAAATCGGGATATTCTTCCAACGGATATACCGCCTGATCAAACAATCCCAGTGATTCCTTTAACTGTAAAATACGCCGCACGGACACATCGATTCGGGCTTCGGGTATCGTCCCTTCTTCTACCAGTTCCAGCAAACAATCAGAAAATGAAAAATCCAGCGGCACCATACTCATATCGATACCCGCCTCTACCGCCATCCGAACCGCCTCTTTATGGCTGGCCGCTATCCGGTGCCGGGTGTGCAGATAGCGAATGTCTTCCCAATCCGTAACAACCAGGCCTTCGAAACCCAGCTCTTCCCGCAGCAGGGTGGTCAAGATCTCCCGGTTTGCGTGTACCGGTATGCCGTTGATCTCACCGGAATTCACCATAATAGTGCTGGCTCCATCCGCGATAGCCCGGGCAAATGCCGGTAGAAAATATTCCCGTAACTGACTATCGGGGATCCAGGAGGGCGTCCGATCCTGTCCGGTCAACGGCCATCCGCCTCCGAGGAAATGCTTCGGGCAGGATGCGAGTCGGTACGGATGGGAGATATCATCTCCTTCGTAGCCCCGCTTCATGGCCAGCCCCAGTTCGCCGACTAAATGAACATCTTCGCCGAAAGTTTCCCAAAGTCGAGGCCAGGCCGGATGGCGGCCCAGATTCAGTACCGGTGAAAAATTCCAGGGAATACCCGCCGCCCGGGTTTCGTAGGCTGCGATTTGTGCCAACTGATTTACCCTTTCCGGATTCCAGGTACTGGCCAGGGCCAATTGCTGGGGAAATACCGTGCTCCCGGCTACATAGTTGGCCCCGTGCACGGAATCTATACCGTAAAGTACCGGGATCCGGTGCCGGGTCTGTCCGGCTGCTTTCTGGATCACGGCCAGGATGCCACGCCATCTTTCGACGCTATGGGCTTGGGTGCCCACATTGAGGATCGATCCGACACCGTAGGTTACGATTGCTTCCTGCAGTTTATGGGGATCGAGCTCAAGGGGATCTTCCAGTCGATAAGGGCGCCCCACTGCAATCGCATCGATCGCCAGTTGGGTCATCTGTCCGATCTTCTCGCGCAAGCTCATTCGGGTAAGCAGGTCCTGGATGCGATTGGCCATATCGTATATTTTTACTGGAGACAAAGAAAGAAAATATTGATCAAAATCTTATTTTACCCCGACCGGGTTGCAAACGCAACCTTCTAAAAGCAAGCGTATGGATTTCGTAATGGCCCAATGGAAGGAGCTGAGTGCGACCTACTGTTCGAAAGCAGGTACCGTCCGGAAGTGCTGGTCGGAAATAGAAAAGGCCTATACCAGCCGTCGCAGGCACTACCATGACCTGCAGCACCTGCACGAACTGCTGCAACAGGCGGCGCAACAACGATCCGTGCTGAAGGATTACGACGTTCTGCGGTTCTCCATCTTTTACCACGACTTCATTTACAGCAGCCTCCGCAAGGACAATGAAATTAAAAGCGCGCAGGTGGCCGAAAAGAAACTGGATAAGCTGGGTTTTCCTTCCCTGCGAGCGGCACGTTGTCTGCGTCAGATCAAAGCTACCCAGGGCCACCAGTTGTCTGTTTCCGACCGGGATCCCGATCTCCCCTATTTTCTGGATTTCGATCTGGCGATTCTTGGGGCCGACTGGGACCGGTATCTGCTGTACACCCAAAAAATACGTCGGGAATACCAGATCTATCCCAACTGGATGTACCGGAAAGGGCGGCGGAAAGTACTGTCTCATTTCCTCGAACGTCCGCGCCTGTACTTCACACCGCTGTATTTTGAACAATACGAATTTAAGGCCAGAGATAACCTCAAACGGGAACTCGCCCAATTGTAAAGACGGTACGCTGCCCTTGTCACTGAATGGTTTGTACAATTTTGCATACACACTTGCCTCTTCATCCGACGGGTAGATATTTGTTATCTTGGACCTTCAACTGGTTTCGCCTCCCAGAAACTGTAAACAGACGACTTACATACCGCACTGCGTGCGATCAATACCCGAACAATGAATCCGATCGATGCCGTCAGAATCAATTTCAACCCTGATCAGCTTTTTTTACTCAATATCTGTCTGGCTTTTCTCCTTTTCGGCGTAGCGCTGGATCTTCGGCTGGACCACTTCCGGGAGATCCTGAAATCGCCCAAATCCACCATTATCGGCCTTTCTTCCCAGTGGATATTGCTGCCGGCCCTGACCATCAGTCTGATCCTGATCGTGCAGCCACCGGTAAGTATCGCGCTCGGCATGGCGCTGGTGGCCGCCTGCCCGGGTGGGAACGTCTCCAACTACGCGGTCCATCTCGCCGGGGCCAATGCGGCACTTTCCGTTACGCTTACTTCGATCTCCACCCTGGGCGCTATTCTGCTTACGCCGCTCTACTTTTCCTGGCTGAGCCAACTGATCCCGGGGAGTGAAGCGTACGCCGGCACCATTCAGGTCGATTCCGGTCAGATGCTGAGTACGATTCTCCAGCTGATCCTGGTACCGATCGTACTGGGTATGGGATTGCGCTGGCGGTTCCCGGAATTTACCGCCAAGATCCGGCGACCGGTGGGTATTTTATCCATGACCATCTTCCTGGGCTTCGTTTTCGTAGCTGTTTACGCTAACTTTCAGCAAATCGTCGATTATCTACATTTAGTATTTCTCCTGGTTTTGATGCACAATTTCCTGGCGCTCACCGGAGGCTACTGGTTTGCCCGCTGGAACAAGCTGCCTCCGGCGGATATCCGGGCCATTTCTATTGAAACAGGTATCCAGAATTCCGGGCTGGGCCTCATCCTCATCTTCAACTTTTTCGACGGTCTCGGGGGCATGGCCATGATCGCGGCCTGGTGGGGTATCTGGCACCTGATCTCCGCCTTTTCGATAGCGACCTGGTGGCGGCGTCACCCACAGGAAATTGGTCAGGAAGCTGCCCTTTGAGCAAAACTATACTGGATTTTTCGCAACGATATTTGTATATTAGTGTTGAAGAATTATTAAACGCCCATGTATGAAAAGACTTTACATTTTAATCATTGGCCTGCTCTTTTTCCACACTTCAACCCACGCTGAAGATTACCAGGGATACATTATTACCCATAGCGGCATACGACTAACCGGGAAGATCAGCACTATTTTCCATTCCGATTTCGGCAGTGAACTCACCTTTATCAACGACTTTGGTACCAGCTATCAGATCCACCCGGCCCTGATCCGGGGGTTTGCTTTTAGAAATGAAGATGAAAATAACATTCTCTACGAAAGCCGTTTTACCAAAGGTTCCTGGATCTTTCTGGAAGTGATCTACCGCGGTAAGGATATGAGTCTGTACAAAGCGCCCGAGGAGAGAGTGAGTATCGCGCACGGTTTCAACACCATTGAATTGGAGGAATACTGGGTAGATGTACCCGGAGGTAACATGACTCCATTGACCCGCTTTCGCTACAAACGTCGCTTTCGTCGACTCGTTAAAAAGTCCGAACCGGAACTGGCCAGAAAGATCGGTAAACCGGGCTACCGGTTTAAGGACCTTGTGAAGATCATAGAAGAATTTAACCGTCTACAGCAGAAGCAGCTGTATAATCTTTAAAAGACCTTTTCCGCCATACTGTAGAACACAGAGATACCCTATTCGTAATTACTTCCCATCGGATCTCCGTTCTTACCTGCAGGGGCAAAAAAAGAAGGGAAAAGCGAGACGCTTTCCCCTTCGGTTTATATCCTATTTCCTATTAATTTCCTATTCTTCCTATCGAAGTCTAAATCCGGTAGCACCAAGGTAACCGGCATCCGAATAAACGAATACGTTGTATTCACCGGCTTCCAGGTCCTTATTCGGACTGAAAGACATGGCTACGGTCTGCGTACTGGACAGGTCAATCTGCTCAACATCCGCAGCGCTGATCTGGAGCGGCTCGTTGGCGGCCGGTACACTGATCTGCTCTACCGGCAGTACTTTTACCGGATTACCATCAAGCGTGGTAACGGTCAGGTACAATTCGCGGGCACCCTGTTTTTCGGGTGGTACGTTATCCAGGTCAAATCGTACAACGATCTCATCGGCACGACGTGCTCTGGAAGTTAGTTTATCATTCCGGCGTTCTACCTGAATACGGAAGTTGTCCGCTTTAAAACCGGCCGGAGCGAGCAGGGTCAGCCTGCGATCCAGCTTCTCGTTCTGTTGGTTCAGACTCGCGATTTCGGTACTCATTTGCTCCACCTTCATCTTGGATTCATCCAGGGCCAAAGTAAGCGTTGAGTTGGTTTCGGTCAGGCTGTCGTTCGTTTCCTGCAGGGCGAGCAGGTCCGTTTCCAAAGCAGCTTTCAGTTCTTCCATCTGGGCCAGTCGAGCTTTGATCTCACTGGTGTTGGCTTTACTGCTTGCAAGCTGGCTCCGTGCCTGCTTAATTCTGGTCTGCAGTTCTTCAACTTCCTGGACCTTAGTTTCAATTTCTGCAGTCAGATCATCATTGACCACCACCTGGGTGTCATAAGCCGATTGAATAACGGCCAGTTCATCCTGCATCTGGGTTTTAGTTTGATCCAGCTCTGTACTCAGTTCAGAGGAGAGTGTCTGATACTTGTTGGATCTTACTCCAAAGTAAATTGCCAGTACGGCCACTACGAACATAATGCCCGCGAAGGTCCATGCCAGCTTTTTTGAGGCTCCGGAATCACCACTATTGGGGGTGTATTCTGGCTTTTCTGAGCTATCGGAATATTTTTTCCAATCTGCCATAATTTTTCCTATTTTTTTTAACAAAAAGTGTGTTTACTTGCCCTTAAAACAGGAATCTCCGTTTTCATGTTCGTTTTTCCCGGGCGCAGGCCGCCGTATCGGGCAGGGCAAAACAGGAAGCTTATCAACTGATTGCAAGGGAGTTACCTGGTTTTTATAGCAGAATTTAAGCGGTTGGGCCGGGCAGTTGGAGGGCTACGGCGGGTGTTATCTTTTCCCGGCAGGCAGGGTAACTCAAAAGAAGCGAAATCCCCCTATTTCCGGGGCTTTTGGCCGAAAATCAGTCTTAAGATCCGGCAATTGATCCATCCGGCAATTTAGGCAAAGTAACGGTTCACAAGCTTCTCTCCGGTGGGGCCAGACAGGAATGGGCCGGTTCCGGAGTGTGTACTCCGGCCGGCCGCAATAATTTTTTCAGTTCAAATATGGATCATTTTAGGATTTTTCCGCCCAAACGGTAGACAAATGGACCAGCATTTCCACCGCTTTTTCCATATCCTGTACCGAAACCCACTCGTGTTTGGAATGGAAAGCGTGCTCACCCGCAAAGATATTGGGGCAAGGCAATCCCATAAAGGAAAGACGGGATCCGTCCGTGCCGCCACGAATACTGGAAGCAATGGGATCCATACCGGCCCGGCGAATGGCTTCTTTGGCGTGCGCTACGATCTCCGGATGCTGATCCAGTACTTTTTTCATGTTGCGGTACTGCTCCCGGATAGAAAGCTCCGCACGGGAACCGGGATATTTGGCGATCACGGCGTTCATGGCTCCCCGGAGTACGGCTTCGTGTTGTTCGAGCCCTTCTTCCGTGAAATCCCGGATGATGAACTGGATCGTGGCCTTTTCGGCGATACCGTTCACACTCACCGGGTGAATGAAGCCTTCCCGGCCCTCGGTTGTCTCCGGAGAGAGGCGATCCTGCGGTAAAGTGGCCAGGATCTCTCCGGCGATCTTAACGGCGTTCTCCAGTTTGCCCTTGGCAAAACCCGGGTGCGCACTCACCCCGTAGATGGTAATGGTGGCACCATCGGCAGAAAAGGTCTCATCTTCCAGCGTTCCCCGCTGCTCCCCGTCCACGGTGTAACCGAAGTCGGCTCCCAGTTTTTCGATATCTACCTTATCCACACCGCGGCCGATCTCCTCGTCGGGGGTAAACAGGATCCGGATCTTACCGTGTTCAATTTCCGGGTGATTGATCAGGTGATGGGCGGCGTCCATGATCTCCGCCAGTCCGGCTTTATTGTCCGCGCCTAGCAAGGTAGCCCCACTGGCCGTGACGATGTCGTTTCCGATCTGATCCTTCAGATGCGGGTGATCATCCGCGCGGATCACCTGACTGGGATCGTCCGGCAGGATGAGGTCCTGCCCCTGATAATTGCGGTGTATGATGGGTTTGACGTCTTTGCCGCTGGCGTCCGGGGACGTATCCATGTGGGAACAGTAACAGATGACGGGAACCTCCTTATCGACGGTAGCTGGTATGGTAGCGTAAACGTATCCGTGTTCGTCCAGGTGGGCATCGTTGATCCCCATCTCCTGCAGTTCTATGACCAGCAGGCGGCCCAGATCCTTTTGTTTGGCGGTGGAAGGACAGGTATCGGAAGAAGCGTCGGATTGGGTATCGATCTTAACGTAGCGCAGGAAGCGGTCCAGTACGGTATGCTGAATGGTCAGGGACATGATGATATGGTTGGTACACGGCCGGCTCTTGTTGGTCGTAGTCTGCCGTGGCGTATTAGACAAAATGGGCTGTCCCTGCAAATGTAAAATTTCCCACTAAATATACGTGGGCTTTAGCGGGCTTTATAAAAACACAAAACCCATAAGTCAGACTTATGGGCTTTGTTAGGGAGAAGATCCAAAAAAAGATGGCAATTAATATACGTTCTCGCTCTGCCTGCCGGGAATTTTCAAAAAACCTACCCCACCCAAGAGCGGGGTAGGCGATGGCATATTCCTATGCAGGAACTAGAGCTGATTTAAGAAGCATTTTAAATCTTGCATCGATTCTTTAAGATACCGGCTTAACCGTTTTGATGATCCGGGCTGCCACTTTGTAGGGGTCAGCCGCAGAGTTCGGACGACGGTCTTCCAGGTATCCGTTCCATCCGTTGTCTACCGTATAGATAGGAATCCGGATAGAAGCACCACGGTCAGAAATACCATAGCTGAACTTGTCGATGGACTGCGTTTCGTGCAGACCGGTCAGACGCATGTGGTTGTCTGCACCGTATACATCGATGTGCGCTTTGATGATATCTGCTGGTGCAAAAGCGTTACAGATCTTATCGTAAACTGCCTTATCACCGGCAGTTCTCAAAGTAGTATTAGAGAAGTTGGCGTGCATACCGGAACCGTTCCAGTCACCTTTGACCGGCTTACAGTGCCAGTTTACGGCTATACCGTAAGCTTCAGCCGTTCTTTCCAGCAGGTAGCGAGCTACCCAGATCTGGTCACCTGCAGACTCTGCACCTTTGGCAAAGATCTGGAATTCCCACTGACCAGCAGCTACTTCGCCGTTGATACCTTCAACGTTCAAACCGGCATCCAGGCAGAGGTCCAGGTGTTCTTCAACGATATTCCGGCCGTAGGCGTTGGTAGCACCAACGGAGCAGTAGTAAGGTCCCTGCGGAGCGGGGTAACCATTCTCGGGGAAGCCCAGAGGCTTGTTGGTTTCCGGATCCCAAAGGAAGTATTCCTGCTCAAAACCGAACCAGAAATCGTCATCTTCATCGTCAATAGTAGCGCGACCGTTGGTCGGGTGCGGCGTACCATCAGCGTTAAGTACTTCAGTCATTACGATGTAGCCGTTCTTACGACCCGGATCCGGGCAGATGAATACCGGCTTCAGGAGGCAGTCAGAAGCACCACCTTCTGCCTGTCCGGTTGAGCTACCGTCGAAAGACCACATTGGGCAGTCTTCTAGTTTTCCACTGAAATCCTTAACAATCTTCGTCTTGCCCCGTAATCCTTGCGTTGGTTCGGAGCCATCTAACCAGATGTACTCTAGCTTTGCTTTAGCCATTTTTTAAATTGAGTTTTAATTAAGTTAGCGAATATGCCTAAAAAGCGATTATTCTTAGAAGGAGTAAACAGCCGCCAGAATAAATGCAGGCAGGCTACCTACTGCCATACCTTCGTCATCTTGGAAGATATCTTCGCTACCCAGGTCAATCCGGAATTCAGGAATCAAACGCAAGTCACCAATTGTGATGTTACCAGAAGCAGTCAGAGCAATGATACTCGGCTCGTCGGAGACGTCTTCACCACCGTCCGGTGCGAAGTACTCACCACGCAGACCCAGTGCGAAAGTTTCGCTGGTCGTGATGGTCGTGTAAAGAGCCGTACCGAAGAAACCACCTTGAGATCTGCCGTCGATGCTGGTGCCGTAGTTCGCTACGTTTAGACCCAGCATGAAGCTTTCAGATACTTCGTAAGTAGCAGTAAGGTCGATCTCGTATTCGTTCAGATCGTTATCACCCAGTTCTGCTTCCTTACCGGTGATGAAGTTCAGATATGCACTCAAAGAACCGGCGGTTGCGGAGAGTTGAGCACCAATGTGCTTTCCTCCTACCGGATCGAATTTGGCATCCGTATCGTTGAATACACCCAACATAGCACCGAAGTTTTCTCCCAGTGCAAAGTCAGCTTTCACACCAGTGTGGTAGAAAGGACCGTTGGAGAACAGGTAAGAAGTACTGTAATTCACGTTACCCGGGGCGTCGATCAATTCGTAGCCCACGAAGGTACTAAAATTACCGAAAGTGAAAGTGACAGCGTCGGATGGCGCGTAAGTTACGTACAACTGCTTGATGGCAGCGGTCAGTATTCCTTCGCCGGTTCCGTTAGCAGCTTCGGCGCGCGGACCCCAGGCCAGGTCGGCAACAAAGCCCACTTTTTCTCCTTCTTTGGCCACTACTACGTTGGCCATACCTAAAGTGAAGGCGCCACTTACATCGGTGAAAGAAGTAGGGAAGCCCACTCCGTTGAATCCGGCCAGGTAATAGCCGTCTACAAAACCGGAGATCATCAGGTCTTCGTCTACTTTTTCAGCGTCTTCTTCCTCTTCTTCAGTAGCTTCCGTTTTTTCAGTTGTCGGTTCGGTCGTTGCGACCTTAACCGGTTCCGTGGTTCCCTTTGTAACCTCGGCGTATGTTTCCTGAGCCCCTAGATTGAAGGTAAATAATACCAGGGCAACAATAGTCAAGTATTGGATCGTTTTCATGTTGCTTACTATTTGATTGTTAATGAATAATACCGCAATAGGGTATAATAGCTGCAGCATCCGGCAGGGCCGGCGTACAGGATTCATGAAAACGGTAAACCAATATCAAAAGTCAATTTTCGAGGGTGTTCTTATAGTTTGGAAAATAGTCCCGAAAGATTAACTTTGCTTTGCATTTATAGGATTCGGTCTACCGTTTTCTGTAAAGGAGCTCCCGGATGTTGGCGCAAACCGGGGGCTTTTTTTTTGATGATATAAGCGGTATCAACTGCAATCTTAAAAACAACTTCAATTTCAGCGCTTCCGTCCGGTTGGCCCTTCAGGGCGCATGCAATTGAAGTTGTTGTTCTGCGGTTGAACTAAGTGTGTGTTATTATTAGTTGAAAGCAATTTGATCTCCGGTCGCTTCCGGGTATGCTTCCATATCGTGCTCGCCGATGTCCAGTCCTTTGATCTCTTCTTCTTCGCTTACGCGGATTCCCATCGTCGCCTTCAGGGCGTACATCAGGCCGAAAGAGAAAGCAAAAGAGAAGGCACATACTGCCAGAGCACCGATCAGTTGAGTTACGATCTGACCAACTCCGGCCATAGCACCGAAGATACCTACCGCCAGGGTTCCCCAGATACCACATACCAGGTGAACGGAAGTAGCACCTACCGGGTCATCCACTTTCAGTTTGTCGAACATAACGACGGAGAAAGGAATAATGGCACCGGCGATCAGACCGATCAGGATGGAAGAACCGGGTAGCATCTGGTCCGCACCGGCAGTGATACCTACCAGGCCACCCAGGATACCGTTGAGTACCATAGAAAGGTCATGGCTCTTGAACAACATCCAGGATACGAAGAAAGCACCGATCGCACCGGCGGCAGCCGCCAGGGAGGTCGTTACAAATACCAGGGATACGGCACCCGGGTCAGCAGACAGTACGGAACCGCCGTTAAAGCCGAACCAACCGAACCACAGGAGGAATACTCCGATCGCAGCCAATGGCATGCTGTGTCCGGGAATGGGTTTGATACCGCTATCGGTATATTTTCCACGGCGTGGGCCGAGCACCAGTACGGCAGCTAAAGCAGCAGCACCACCGGCAGCGTGTACCAGCGTAGAACCGGCGAAATCGTAGAAGCCCATTGCGTCGAGCCAGCCACCACCCCACTTCCACATACCCGTGATCGGGTAGCTGATCGCTACGAAAAGAGTAGCGAAAACCAGGAAGGGTTCGAGTTTGATCCGCTCGGCAACTGCACCGGAAACGATGGTAGCGCAGGTAGCGGCAAACATGCCTTGGAAAATAAAGTCTGTCCAGTAAGTATATCCGGCATCGGCGTATTCGATCAGACCAGCGGCACCTTCGGGCATATCCAGGCCGAAACCGGCAAAACCGAAGAATCCACCGGCGAAATCACCACCGGGATACATTAAGTTGAAGCCGCATATCCAGTAGGTAATGAGGCCGATCGCGATGATCATCGCGTTTTTAAATAGAATGTTTACTACATTTTTCTTTTGCACGAAACCTGCTTCCAGAGTTGAGAAGCCAAGGTGCATGATAAAAACCAGTACGGTAGAAACCAACATCCAGACGTTGTTAGCGGTAAAAGTTGCTTCTAAAGCTGCCTGTTCCATATCCGTCATTTGTAATCGTTAAGAAATATAATTCGAATTCTGCGGCCACTGTATCTTTCGGCTATTTAGGGTAGCAAAAGACATAGGCCAGTCACCCCAAGTGCGGATCACTTGGGAAAGCCCGATGTAGATCGGGAGGCTAATTTGATTACTTTATGGTGTAGGGATTTTTATTTTTGGGATCGGGAGTTACAAACGCTGATAATTTGGTCAATTATTTTGGTGTGGTTAGTGACAATGCGTTTGTCTCTTATCGGTGAGCAGAAGGAAAGAATCAGCTAGTGCCCTGCTCGGTTGTTTTCATTCAGAATATGCCAATCGATTTTTTTTGCTGTCCGATTAAACAGCTTCGGGTCCGGTTTCTCCGGTTCTGATGCGTACGCAGTGAACGGCATCGAGGACAGTAATTTTACCATCTCCGACCTCACCAGTGCGGCCAGCTTTCATGATGACATCAACGACTTCGTCTGCTTTTTCGTCGGAACAAAGAATATCCAACTGTAAGCGAGCGATATAATCGGAATCATATACACTTCCGCGGTAAACCATTTTGGTCCCTTTTTGCAGACCAAAACCTTTAACATCCTGCAGTGTAAAGAACTTAACTCCGATCTCAGCCAGTGCATCACGAACTTTGTCGAATCGGGAAAGCCGAACGATTGCTTCGATTTTCTTCATAATTGCTTAAATTTGTGAGTATAGAAAATTCGCTCAGCTTGTTCAGCCTCAGTTTTTAGGCGCCTATTGTCGTATTGGCCAAATGCTGTTATCTCGTATTGATGAAACAAATGTAGGCCCGAAGCTAAAGGCATCTTAATCTATTTTGTAGTACTTTTGTGATACTCAAAGCGGTCCTGACCAATATAAAGCACTCATATTCAAGGAACTAGAAACACATTCTTTGTCATGTCCAATGCACAAAAGGACCAATTATTTTTGCTGATTAATTCACTATCCAAAGCCGAAAAGCGCAATTTCAGGCTATACGCCACCCGCAATCAAAGCGGGAAGGACGCCAAATTCGTGCAGCTTTTTGACGCTCTGGACAAGCTGGATGATTTTGATGAACAGGCGGTCCTGAAAAAGCTGCCTGCCGTAAAAAAACAACATCTTCCCAACCTCAAACGCCATCTCTACCGACAGATCCTGACCAGCCTGCGGCTGATCCATATCCAGAAGAATATCGATATCCAGATCCGGGAGCAGATCGATTTTGCCCGGATCCTCTACGGCAAAGGCATGTACATGCAGAGCCTGCGTATACTCGACCGCATCAAGCAGATCGCTATCGAACACCACCAGGATCTCCTGCACCTGGAGATACTCGAATTTCAGAAACTGATCGAAGCGCGGCACGTTACCCGCAGTCGGGCCGTTGAGCATAAAATGGACGTGTTACTGGGCGAATCCGAAACCCGCTGCACGGTTACCTATTACAGCAATCTGCTCTCCAACCTGAATATTAAGATCCACGGCTGGTACATCGACCGGGGGCACGCCCGGTCCGCCGCGGAAAAAGACGAGATCAAGGCTTTTCTCGATCAGCACTATCCGGAACACCTGCACGTCACTACGCGGAAAGAAACGTTCTTCGAACGGGTCAATCTTAACCAGATCTATCTCTGGTTCCACTACATCAATCAGGATTTTCTACGCGCAGAAGAACAGGCTAAACAGTGGGTCAATCAGTTCTTCCGCAATACCCAGATGCAGGAAAAGGATCCCGATCTCTATATGCGGGGACTGTATTATCTGCTGGTCTTTCTTTTCATCAATCAGGATAAAAAAGAACACGCCTATTATCTGGATCAGTTTGTGGAGTATGTGGAAGATGCGGATTCCTATCTGAATACCAATTCCCGCATGGTCGCCAGCTTTTACCTCAATCTTTCGCGGATCAACCATCTGCTCCTGAACGGCAATTACAAAGGGGCAGATAAGCTCATTCCCGGGATCGAAGAGGAGATCGATCTCTATCAGCACCACGCCGATCGTTACCGCGTCCTGTTGTTCTACTATAAATTCGCCTGGATCAAATTTGCCCTCGGGGAATTCGACAAAGCCCAGGATTACCTCAACGAGATCGTACTGGTCAAAAACGATGTGCTCCGGGAGGAACTCTATTACTTTGCCCGGGTGCTGCAGCTGCTGTGTTTTTACGAAAACAACGATTACGATGTGATGGCCTACAACCTCACCTCCCTGCGGCGCAGTATGGGGCGGAGCCATCATACCGATAAACTGCTGCAGACCACGACCTCCTTCCTGAAAAAGATCTGCGAAACGCCCGAGTCCGAATCACTTGAGCTTTTCCAGCAACTGGGGCAGGAACTGGACAAACAGAAGCACAAACCGGATAATCAGAAATCCCTGATCTACCTCAATACGCCACTGTGGGTGAAAAGCCGGATCAAGGGATGTACCATTTCCGATATCTGCGAAACGGAATCGCTAACGGTTTCCGGATGTTAGTTTAACATTGGATCTGGAAAAGCTTTATTGGGATTTTTCCTCCAATCCCTCACTTCCATTTGCGTGGGTTCGGGATAAAACGGACCTTTGGGGAAAGCCTGAAAGACCCACTATGATCCGATTTACCGCAGCCCCGTTTGTCTGGCTGACCATCCTGGTGTACAGCGCCTCGCTGCCGGCCCAGACGGATACCCTGCCTGAGATCCCGGAATCATCCCGCCGCCTGCTGGAAGATTACCTCCAAAACAGCGACGAGGAGGGCGATTTCGATTTCAATACCATTTACGAGAATCTGGATCGCTATCTCGAGCGGCCGCTCAACCTGAACGAAGCCGGTGAAGCCGAACTGCAGGACCTGCGATTGCTTTCCGATGTCCAGATCCTCAACTTCCTACGCTACCGCGAACTGGCCGGTGAACTGGTCTCTATCTACGAATTACAGGCAGTGCCCGGGCTCGACCTGGCCACCATCCAGGCCATCCTCCCCTACGTCAGTATCGGTGGTGATACGGATGACTATCAGGAATCTTTATCCGATATGCTGCGGGAAGGTAAAAACGAGCTCTACCTCCGATGGTCGCGTTTCCTGGAACCACAGCGGGGCTACCGGCCACTCGCCGAAGGGGAAAGCGGGAGCCGCTACGAGGGAGATCCCAACCAACTCTATCTCCGCTTCAAACACAGTTACAGCAACCGCCTGAGCTACGGGTTTACGGCCGAAAAGGACCGGGGAGAGGCTTTTTTCCGGGCCAGTAATAAAAAAGGATTTGATTTTTATTCGGCCCACTTCTATCTCCGCGATTACAACCGTACCCTGAAAGCACTGGCCCTGGGCGATTACACCATCAGTCTCGGGCAGGGGCTGATCCTCTTTTCGGGATTCGGCGCCGGAAAAAGCGTGCTGGCTACTTCCGTCAAACGCGGCGGACGCGTAGTACGGCCGTACACTTCCGTCAATGAAGCCAATTTTATGCGGGGAGCGGCCGTCAGTCTGCAGTTTGGAGAACGCTGGTCTTTGACGGCGTTTGGTTCCTACCGGGGCCGGGACGGCAACCTCAGCCCGGCCGATACGCTCGATGTAGACCAACCCGTACTGAGCTTTACGTCTCTCGACATGGATGGCCTCCACCGTACTCCCGGCGAGATCGAGGATCGGAATGCCCTCTACCAGCTTTCCTACGGAGGTAGCCTGAAATATCAGTTCGGCAAAGGGCACCTGGCCTTCAACGCACTGGCGGATCACCTGGACAAACCGCTCATCCGTCGCGAACAACCTTATAATCGCTACTATTTTGCCGGGGATCACGTAGCCAACGCCAGCCTGGACTACGCCTACCGCTGGCGAAATTTCCACTTCTTCGGCGAAACGGCCATCGGCAATAACGGAGTGATGGCTACGGTGAACAGCGTACTGGCCGGACTGGATCCCAAACTGGACATCGCTCTTGTCCACCGCCATTTTCCGCGGGACTACGTAGCCCTGAATGCCAATCCTTTCGCCGAAACGACCGGTGCCCGCAACGAAGCGGGGATGTACTTCGGCATTATCCTGCGGCCGGCCGGTGGCTGGCAAATAAGCGGCTATTACGATCTGTGGCGTCATCCGTGGCTGCGGTTCAACACGGACGCACCGAGCGGCGGCTACGAGTACCGCTTCCGCATCCGCCATTTTAAAAAGCGGACCTACGAGGCCTATCTGGAAGTGCGGGATGAGGTCAAAGGCCGCAATGTGTCCCTCTTCGATACCAAAACCGACTGGCCCGTGCCTTCCCGGGTATTTCAGGCCCGCCTGCATCTGGCCTACCAGTTGCACAAAAGCCTGGAATGGCGCAGCCGGATCGACATTGGCTTTGCCGATAATGAGATCAATGAGTTACAACAGGGTTTCGCCATTTATCAGGACCTGCTATTCCGACCGATCGGGTTTCCGTTGTCTTTCACCACCCGTTTTGCGCTTTTCGATACCGATGGTTACGCGATCCGCTTCTATTCTTATGAGAATAATCTGCTGTATAGTTTCTCCATACCGGCCTACTACAATCGCGGGAGTCGCTTTTACCTCAACCTACGCTACAAAGGGATCCGCAAACTCACCCTGGAAGCGCGCATCGCCCAGACCTACTGGTGGGATCAGGAAAATATCGGAAGTGGGCTCGAACAGACCGATGGGCCGGTTCGCACCCAGGTGGCGGCACAGTTGAAGTATCAGTTTTAGGGAGGCAAGGTACCTTTACGCCAGTGCCTTCTTGATCAGATCCAGACTTTCCGGGGAATAATCCAGTTTCAAAGCGGCCTCATGCCCTTTTTCGGACATCTTGCGCCAGGTTTTCTGGACGATATCGATGAGTTTTTCTTCTTCGTACTTTTGAGAGAAAGGTTCGAAATAATACTGCAGGAAGACCAGGCAGATCACATCTTCCAGGGTTTGGGTATCCGGATCCCGGCGAAGTTGTTTTTTCTGCAGTAGAAATTTGACCCGCTCGATGGTCTCTTCATCGTAGCCTACCTGTTGGAGGATGTTTTCCGCCTGTTCGGCGTGGTATTTTTTGAGCTCATTGCGCCAGGCGTGGTAACCGGGCCGGTCCATCGGATAGGTCTCCCGCGGGATCTCCCAGCGTTTAATATGTTGGCAACGGGCTGCCAGCTGTAGTGCTTCCGGAGCATCGGGTGCAAAAGCTTCCAGACAATCCGTCATCCGTTCGGCGTATAACATTTCTTTGGGGTAGGTATTCCCCTTCCACTCTTCCTGATTGGGATCCTGGCTGTTGGCCAGATCAAACTGGTGAATGGCCGCTTTAAATTTATCAGTCTCGATCATGCCGCTAATTCTATTCTGGTGAAGATGTTCCCCACGGGGACTATCGCTTAGCAAAATAAGAAATTGTAGGATAGAGCGGTGGCCTTTTAGTTAAAATGCAAATAGCCGGACCCGCTTTTCGGGTCCGGCCGAGAGTTTTCGTTTGAACATATTTTTCCAAAACAGGTCCGCTGATGAGCCTATTGAAGCCCTTACGCACCGTTTGGACGGGTATTACCCTACAGATTTCTTACGATCAGCTTGACCCGATAAGATTCATCTGGTATTTCGGTCGTGCCGATGGGCGCCGGGAACACGTCGAGTAATTCGATCTCCTGATCACCGACGACGGCTTTGGATAGGCCGAGCTGTTCGTCATTCGGCAGCCCCAGCGTGATTAAATTACCTTCTACCTCCAATTGAATATCCACCCTTCCGGCCCAAATGCAATCTACCGTGGTAGGACAACGGGAATCCTGAATTTCTCCGGTGAAGGTGATGTCCAGCGTTTCACAGTCCGTAGACTGATCGTACCACAGCCAAAATGGCGTGCCGATCTCGCAATCAGGTGGTGGCAGATTGTCCGGTTTAAAAAATTCACAGGCGGGGCTTAGCAGCACCGCAGCCATTAAAAAGAGGCCTAAAATGCTTTGCGTTTTCATTCGGATGATGTTTTTAAGTTTCGATACCTGTTTAGACGGGATCCCGGCCGGAAGTGGTTGGGAAATGGAAAGATTTTAGGAAATCATTAACGGATCGAAGCCGGGATCGGATTGGTTAGAGTGCTTCCAATTGGAAGTCATCGACCGCTCCCAATCCCTTAAAGGTCAGGATCACGCCGACGATCTGCCCGTAATCTTCCGCAAAGTCGATCTGGCCGATCTCCTGCTTATTCAACCGTATTTTCCCCCGCTGTTGTTCAACCCGCAGTTCGATTTCCTGCCAGTCGTACACATTGGTGCCAAATGCGGAGAGGTCCGCATCCCGGGCGCTCCGGAACTGCTCGCCCAGGCGCAGATCCAGATTCGCCACACAGCCCTTGGGAGTGAACTGAACATAAGAAATATCCTTTTCCGTGACGATCATGATCTCCATCAGCGGGCAGACGGTATTGCGCAGGCTGTCGATGCGCATGGTGGTTTTCAGTTGAAAATCCGAAAGGGGTACACTGCCGAAATCCCGCACCTGGTAGTAGCGCACGTAAAAATCGCGGTCCGTGTCGATGCCCAGGTCGGACACCAGTTCCGGATTCAATTGTAATTTCCCGTTCCGACTGATCGAATCCGTCGGTAAGTAGGTAGGGATGTTGTCCCTGAGGTCGTACTTGACGATGCCCAGCCAGTCCTCCGATTTAATATGGACGGGCTGAAATTTGATAATGGAGGTATTGGCAATGAGACGGGCGTAGTGAAAACCCGGCGTATAGTAGATAGTCGAGAAATGATTTTTAGTCGGATCGATCCGCACCTTATTACGCGGGTTCCAGGACTGCTGAATAAAAAAACTGTCGGCCTCCACGTCACTGACATCGTAATTAAAGATCACGGTATTGGGTACTCCCGTCGATACCATTTTGTCGGCGGTGAACAGGATCTCCCCTTCGATATTGACCGGCCGTTCGATAGTGATCAGTTTCGCCAGTGCGCTCTGGGTATTACGGTCAAACACCACCAGGAACAGCAGGGAGCACAGGATCAGCGGAATAACGATCGGCATGTAGTTTTTCGCTTCCTGGATCACCGGAAGTGCGTCGTTGTCATCATCCGAAACTTCCTGTTTAAATGCGGGCCAGTCTTCGTAGCCCAATACGGACACCAATGCGTTCAGCGTGGCCGGATGGGGCGTTTTGTCGTAGCCCTTCTTCCAAATCCTTTTCAGGGTGGAAGTACTGATCTTAATTCCGGAATTTTCTTCAATACTGGTGGCCAGGTATTCAAAATCCCGGCTGCGCAATTTGCCGGTCTCTGATCCCAATTGCAGTTGCTCGGCAATCTTTGCTTTACAAATCTGAAGATGATCCTTTTCGGCAACCGTAGACATGAGTCGGATGATTATTAATGAATTTCACTGGTGATTTGCTTATTCACCGGCATTTGGGCCCTAGCGCAGGTAGCGTTTCGGGCCATCGGTACTGAGGTAAGATTGGTTTGGTCCCGACGTTCTAAAAACAGGCATGATCAAACCCCTTTACCTCAAGTATAAAATTACAAATTCCCGGATGAACCAAAAATGCCCCAAACTTGAACGGGGCTTTTTTTGGATCAAACCCGCATTAAGGTACTACTTGCAGGAAAAACAAAACTGTTATTATGATCAATCGAATTATTTATCCGACTATCCTGCTGATGTGTTCTATGCTTCTCCTGCAGGCCCAGCAGGTCTCCGTACCTTTTGACAGCGAGCAATGGGAACTGGGAGCCACCAAAACCAACATAGAAATGTACCAGGGCAAAAAGAGTCTGGCGCTATCCGGTGGAGCCATTTTCCTGTCGGAGCCGTCCTTTTTTAACGGGACCATCGAAGTTGATGTAAATTTCCCGGACCAGCTCAATTTCTTCGGCCTCATTTTCCGGGCCCGGGACGAGGGTAACTACGAGCACTTCTATCTCCGCCCCCACCAGACCGGCAAACCGGATGCCAATCAGTATACGCCGCAGTTTAACGGTTTCTCCGGCTGGCAGCTGTACCACGGCGAGGCTTATAGTTCCCAGTTGGACC
This sequence comes from Flavilitoribacter nigricans DSM 23189 = NBRC 102662, assembly GCF_002646595.1. Lineage (GTDB taxonomy): Bacteria > Bacteroidota > Bacteroidia > Chitinophagales > Saprospiraceae > Flavilitoribacter > Flavilitoribacter nigricans. The sequence goes on along the minus strand of NZ_PDUD01000055.1, from coordinate 24,719 downwards.
TCGTTCCCGACCAGTGGCACCACCTGAAGATCGTGGTCCGGGGCAACCAGGCCACCGTTTACTACGACGATATGAACCAACCTCTGCTGGAGATCCCCGAACTGAAAGGCAACTTCTCCGCCGGTAAGATCGGGATAAATTCCGGACAGCCCGTGCATTTTGCCAATTTCAGCTACGAGCTGGATAACCGCTCCTACCCTACTCCCGTCTCCGACGAAACAACTGACCCGAAAGTGATCACATCCTGGCAACTCACTGAAGCACTGAAGAATGATGACTTTGCGAATCCCACCCAGGTAAATAGTAGCCTGCTCCAATCCGTTCAGTGGACCAAATACCCTACGGAAGCCGGAGGTTTGCTCAACATCGCCCGCCACGTTGTGCCGGACGAAGGAAAAACCACGGTGGTGGCCAAACTGGAAGTGACCGCCAACCAGGATGAGATCAAAGGTCTTGCCTTCGGATACAGCGACGAAGTACTGGTGTACGTGAACGGAAAACTGCAGTACGCAGGGCAGAACAACTACCGCTCCCGGGATTTCCGCTACCTCGGTACCATCGGATATTTTGATGCCGTATTCCTGGATCTGAAAGAAGGCAAGAACGAGGTGTGGTTCGTGGTAAAGGAAAATTTCGGCGGCTGGGGGATCCAGGCCCGGTGGTTCTGAATTCGCTGAACGCCATCCAAACCGTCACTTTCATTCATCCAATAATTGCACAAGTTAACATCCATGAAAGCTTTCACACTCTCCCTGTTCCTGCTTTGTTTTTGCTCGCTCAGCGCTCAGGAAACCGCCCAGAACATTCCCTATGGTAATAACCCGGCTGCCGGGCATTACCTGGAAATAGCCGGCACCCGACTGTACTATGAAATTTACGGCGAGGGCGAACCACTACTCATGCTGCACGGCGGCGTTTATGGCTACATCGATGAATTTACCCCGCTGATCCCCGAACTGGCCAAACAGTACCAGGTGATCTGCCTGGCCACCCGGGGCCACGGTAAATCCGAGATCGGGCACCAGCCGTTTACTTACCGCCAGCGGGCCGGGGACGCCTACGAGCTAATCCAACATCTGAAACTGGAAAAGGTCCGGGTGATCGGTTTTAGCGACGGCGGCACCACGGCGCTGCACCTGGCGGCCCTTCATCCCGAAGCGGTGTATAAGCTGGTGGCTATGGGGGTAGGTGAGATACCAGCGGGCAGCCGGGAGGAAAGTTTCAGCTATTCAGCGGAAAGCCTGCTGACCGAAGCTAAAGCCTATTTTGAAAGTAGGCTGGAGTTGATGCCCGAACCCGACCGCTGGGACGAAAGCCTGCAAATGCTGAACCAATTGTACAACAACGCCGCTCTGGACGCCGGAACACTCAAAAAAATAAAGTGTCCCGTACTCCTGATGAATGGCGATCACGATCAGTATTATCCCATTGCGAAAGTAGTACGGGCTTACGAGGCGGTCCCGGCCGGACTTCTTTCCGTGATCCCCGGCTGTGGTCACGTTATTTTTTACTGTAATCTACCGGCCGTACTCGCTGGTATTACGCCCTTCCTGAAAGATTAGCAGCCCACTAAAAACATCCCATACGAAGGCAGAAAGGCACCATCTTCGGAGATCCCAATCGATAAAGTTGATGAAATCCGGGCCTTTCCCGCCTTTGTATGGTTTTCCGGCTATAGATACTGCCACCGGGATTTTATCACAGCGGATACAACAGATATTTCTGCCGGATCTGCCGGTATTTTTCCAGACCCTCCTGCCAGCCGGCGCGGATCTCCGCTTCCGTTTTTCCGGCAATGATCTGTTCGCGCAGGTCTTTCCCTCCGGCCAGCGTATCGAAATACTTTTTAAAGAATTTATCCTTATCGGGAAAATTCCGGTAGAAGTCGATCAGGTAACTGAGATTGAGTTGGCCCTGCTCTCGAACAGTCTCCGTATCGATCACCGTGAGGTCATAACCGTGGCACTCCTCCCCTTTTAGTTTCGGGTTGGAGGCACCCGGACCGGGAGTCGGGGTGAAGGTATATTCGGCAATGTCTGCAGGATAATCCGGGTGCCCGTACACCTGAAACTGCTTATCCGTGCCCCGGCCCTCGCTGGCGATGGTGCCTTCAAAAAAACAGGTGGATGGATACAGGTAGATGGAACGCATATTCGGCAGGTTCGGGGAGGGGCTAATGGGTAATTCATAAGCCGTCTGGTGCGTATAGTTCTTACACGGGATCACCGTTAGCTTGCACGTGCGGCCATCCGTCAGCCAACCTTCTCCGTTGACCATTCCCGCGTATTCGCCTACGGTCATACCGTGTACGACCGGTATCGGATCAAGCCCAACGAAGGATTTGAATTCGGGATCCAGTATGGGGCCGTCCACGTAGTGCCCGTTCGGGTTGGGGCGGTCCAGGACCATGAACTGTATCCCCATTTCCGCACAAACGTCCATCACGTGGTGCATGGTGGAGATGTAGGTATAAAAGCGGGCCCCTACATCCTGAATGTCGAAGATCACCCAATCCAGCCCTTCCAGCTGACTGGTCTGGGGTTTCCGATTCTTACCGTAAAGGGAAACTACCGGCAGGCCCGTTTCGGGATCCTTGCCGTCTTCCAGATGTTGTCCCGCGTCCGCCGTTCCGCGGAACCCATGCTCCGGGGCAAAGATCGATCGGACCGCGATATCGTTTTCCAGCAGAATGTCGACCAGATGACGGTCCCCTACCACGGAGGTATGGTTGACCACCACACCCACCGTTTTTCCGGCGAGGGCCGGCAAATAGGCCTCCAGCTGCGCGGCGCCTACCTCCGGATCGGCCACCGTTGCGGGCGTATCTTCCGGGCCGGCTTCGACCGTATCTTCGGGAGAAGTAGCGGTGGTACAATTAAGTTGGAAAAACAAGAGAAAAACAACAAAAATTTTTACCTTTATCATATTTAGAACTTTAAATCGTAATTTTCCGTCGCCGTTTTTAGCGCACCGTTTATAGTTGATCGTACTTACAAGAAACTACCACTTACAACTTATTGACTTACAAAGAGCATGTCCAAACGCTACGCCATAGTAGATATTGAAACTACCGGAGGTCGGGCCTCCCGCGATAAAATTACTGAAATTGCCGTTGTCATCCACGACGGGCAACGCATCATCGATTCTTTTGAAAGCCTGGTCAATCCGGAGTGCTATATTCCCTACGGGATCACCCAGCTGACGGGCATTACCCAGGAAATGGTGGCCGACGCTCCGAAGTTTTACGAGATCGCCAGGAAATTTGTCGAAATAACGGAAGGGGCTGTATTCGTGGCCCACAATGTACGATTTGATTACGGATTTATCCGCGAAGAGTTCGCCCGTTTGGGATATACCTATTCCCGGCGGCAACTCTGTACCGTCCGGCTGAGCCGAAAATCCTTTCCGGGCTTGCCGTCCTACAGCCTGGGCAATCTTATCCGGCATTTCCGCATTCAGGTAAACGACCGGCACCGGGCCATGGCCGATGTGATGGCTACCGTGCAGCTTTTCGAACGCATTTTGGATCAGGAAAAAAGCGAGCAGGAGATCAAGCAGATGGTCAATCTCGGCATCCGGGAGTCCAAGCTGCCCAAAAATCTGAGTATTGAAAAGATCCACGCACTGCCCGAAGATTGCGGTGTCTACTACCTGCACGATGAACAGGGACGGGTGGTTTACGTCGGAAAAAGCATCAATATCCGCAAGCGGATCGCTGAGCATTTTGCCGATCAGACGGAGAAGGCCCGCAAATTGCAGGAGCGGGTACACGATATCAGTTACGAGCTGACGGGGAGCGAGCTGCTCGCCCTACTGCTCGAATCCTTCGAGATCAAACGACTGAGCCCACCGGTAAACCGGGCCCAGCGCATGCGCAACTTTCCCTTTGTGATCCACTATTACCACAACGAAGCGGGTTATCTGTGCTTTGAAATGGCCCGGGTGGCGGCCCGGGAGCGAAAAAAACTGCAGCTCGTTTCCGAATACCCGACCATGAGCCGGGCCAAAAGCCGGCTGGAATACATCTTCCGAGAATACGAGCTCTGCGCCCGGTACTGTCAGCTGGACAGCAGCCGCGGCCCCTGTTTCCATTTCCACCTGCAACAGTGCCGCGGAGCCTGCGCGCACGTAGAATCACCGGAAGAATACAACCTCCGCGCGGCCGAAGCGCTCGAACGCCTGTCCACCATTTTTGAACAGGATTTCTTTATCCTCGATAACGGCCGGCACCGGGATGAATATTCCGTCGTACACATCCAGGACGGCGCGTACCGGGGTTTCGGATACATTGGTCAGGACGATAACCTTTCGGTCACAATGCTCCGGGATGCCATTAAGAACTATCCCAGCAGCCCAGAAACCACCCGCATCATTCAGCGGTATTTGCACCAGAATCCCAAAATAAAGATCATCAAATGCCGGTAGCAGTTTCTTAGATACGTTCCAGATATTCCATTAAATGTTGACGGTAGTTGCCGCCGATCGGGTAAGTTTCGCCGGAGAGAGAGACCTCGCCGGTGGAAAGGTCCACACTTTCGATCATGGGGAGCTGTACGATATAATTCCGGTGGATCTGGCGGAAGAGCAATCCGGATAATTTCTTTTTGATCTTGCGAAGAGAGATCTTCACCGCGTGCCGCCGCTGTTGGGTAATGATCACGCAGTAATTGCCATCGGCCATGACGGCGATAATATCGCGCTGCTTGACCTTCAACAGTTTGTTATTGTTCTTGATGAAAAAGGAACTGCGCAACTCCTCCTCTTCGCGCCAGCTCCGAATAATACGGAGCACTTTTTGATCCGAATCGGAACAAAGCAGCACCATTTCGATCAAACAACGAAGCTGTAACACGGAATACGGTCGCACCAGATAGCCGACCGGCAGTATATTCCGGTAGTAGAAATATTGCTTTTCATCGGCGTCGGTAGCCAGAAGGATCTTTTTTCCACTTCCTTCCAACAGGATCCGCTCAATCAATTTATCTTTCCGTTGTTCGTTTTTCAGATCGATCAGCCAGACATCCGGCTGTTGTTCTTCCAGGACCTTTTGAACCTCGGTCGCTGAAAGCACAGTAAGTCGCCAGCTAAGTTCCTCCGAAAACTTTTCGAGATGTTTCCGGGTGACCGGATCATCTCCAATATAAAGCACGGTAATGTTATTCATAGTATGGACGATACATTGGGCCAGTCCCCTTGGTTAGTGTTTGTTTATGGTTTTCAGCGGCCCTGTAATTGAACGGCGAAGTGGCCGACGAACAGGCCACGAACATGCAATTCAATCGTTTGGTAAAATAGCATTACGAAATTTAATAAAGGTTACGATCCGCAAAATGAGGTGATGAAATGCCCCTTTTGGTTGATAGATTGCAGAGAGCGGTGTAAAAAGCCAACATTGGTTTTAGAGAATAGGTGTGATATTCCGTCGGTTTAAGGCCTCCTGGTTCGGAGGATCTTCTACTAAAATAAAGTTGCCGGCTTCAACAGCAAGCTGTATTCCACCGGCAACCGTTCCCCCTTACTAAAATTCTTAGGGAGTCATCCGATACCAGGTATCGGTGACTACTATATTTTTTTTGTTAGTGTTGATTTTTGGATAACAATGTACCCTATCCTCATTGAGCTGAGGACAGCCAAAAAAGCTTGAGATAGTTTTTGGAAAAGCTAAAGTATATTGATCTGATCCATCAGATCAGAACGAAATGTTCGTCCGATCGGCAAGGTAGTGGAACCTACTGAAAGTTCATTAGTTTGAACATCAATTTTTTCTACATTTTTCAGCCGGACCACGTAACTTTTGTGGATTCGGACGAAATGTCCCTTCGGCAGCTTCTTAACCAGTCGTTTTAGAGAGGTTTTCAGCGCGAATCGCTTTTGGTCAAGATGGATGTAACAGTAGTTGCCGTCGGCGTGTATCCAGCGAATTTCTTCGACTAGGATCTTCTGTAGATGATTTTGGACCCGGACAAAAACGCTTTGAGGTGCAGGAGCAAATAGTTCGTAATGATGGTTTTTAATACTCTCATTGGTAGTGTAAAGTTCAGTAGGCATAAGTTTTTGCATCTTAGATGAAGTTAGTGCAACTGATTTCAATCAGTGTCGATAGTACGTATCAGTTTCTTACTTTTTCAGACGCCCTTCTTCCAGTTTGGTCACATTCGAAACGAATGTTTTTTCGTTTTTTTTTGTTTTACTTTTCGTTCACCGGCTTTTCGGCATACGATCCGGTTGGCCTATTGTCCACCTATCCCCTTCTCATTCAATTTCTTAAGCTGCACCCCATCCTTTCGGACCTGGCGGCCACTCCGGTAAAATTCCAGACTGACCCGATCTCCCGGATTATAGCGTGCGATCTGTTCCTGCAGTTCGGGAACCGAAGGTGTAGGCACACCATTGATACTCACGATCACGTCACCGGCCCGCAGATCGGACTCCGAGGCGCCTCCGCCTTCCGTGACATTGCGGATCAGGACACCGGCTACATTCGGAAGTTTTTTGTCGGCTGCGATCTCGGCCGTCACCTCATCGATCTGAACGCCGAGGATGGCCCGCTGGACTTCTCCGTACCGCATCAGGTCGGTAATGACCTTTTTTACCAGATTGGACGGTATGGCAAAGGAATAACCTTCGGACAGGCCGGATTCGGTAATGATGGCCGTATTGATGCCGATCAGTTCACCGTTGGTATTGACCAGAGCGCCCCCGCTGTTTCCGGGATTGACGGTCGCATCCGTCTGGATGAAAGACTCCACGGCGTAGGAACCGGTCAGTATATTGATGTTACGGGCTTTGGCACTGACGATGCCGGCCGTAACGGTAGAGGCCAGATTGAAGGGGTTGCCCACCGCCAGCACCCATTCGCCCACGTCCACCAGATCGGAGTTGGCGTAGCTCAGCGGTTGCAGATTGATCTCATCGATCTTGATCAACGCCAGATCCGTTTGCGGATCCTTACCCACCACCATCGCCGAGTAGGTGCGCCGGTTGTTCAGGGTCACATCGATCTTGGATGCATCCTGGATCACATGATTGTTGGTAATGATGTAACCTCCCGAAGAGATGATCACGCCCGATCCGCCGGACAGGCGATAGCCCGTCGCACCGCGGGAAACGATATTAACCACTGCGGGAGTCACCCGGCGGGAAATAGATCTGAAATCCAGCACGGTGGTCAGATCATTGGAAAGCGCTCCGGGGGAGCGGTTGACCGGCTTTTCGATCTCGCCTTCGTAATTGACGATCCGGGCCGTTCGCTGGTCATTGACCTGGATCACCATTTGCGGAGGAAAGAAATAGCTGAAGAGCATAAAGCAAATAGCCGTGGAAAATAAAGCAACTAAAGTATGGGTAAAAATACTTCTCATAGAGTCACACAGTATTTGACAGGTGGTAATTGAACCACTCCGAAAATATAATAATTTTCGCAAATTATCGCGTTCAGCCTGAACTGAATAGCGTTAAAAAGTTTTTTTCGGAAAAGAATAGCTGTTGTTACTATGCTCGGGTCAGCAGATGTTTATGGTCGATCAATTCTGGTTTCGGCCGGCCGGGTCCGGATCAGTTTTTCGGTCGGGCTACAACGATCTCGGCCGCCAGCAATTCATCGGGAATGGCAAAGGCATCCACCAGGGCCGCCGCATCCTGCCGCAGGGAAGCACACAGTGCATCCACTTCTCGCCGAATGGCCTTGGCTTTTACCGGAGCCAGATATTCCTGCTCCAGATACCACCCCCTATGGGTTTCGATCGTGTGCAGCGCAAACAGATCGGACAAACGTTTCACGACCTGCTGCAGCGCTTCGTTATCTATATTACGGGAAACAGCCAGAAATTGTTCCAAAATAATTCGTTCAACAAAGGCATTTGCCAAATTTAGCATGTGATTCTGGCACCGCAGCCCCGCATCGTAGGCGGAATATCCGTTCTTGATCAGGGCCCGCATCCTTTGGGTGAGGGAATAAAGGATCTTTCCTTCCCGGTAGCGGAAAGCCGCCAGTTGGAATTCCTCATCCCGCAGGTGATCCGGGTCCGTATTGCGGATCGCGAACGGGTTGCGCTCGCTGATGGCCGTCGAAAGCCGGGTACCCAGATAGCGCAGTATAGCCAGATTACCCTCTTCGTGGAATTCTTTCCGGAACTCCGAGAGCACTCCTTTGGCCACCAGTTGCATCAGGACCGTATTGTCTCCCTCAAAAGTGGTAAAGATATCCGTATCGGCTTTCAGCGCAGCGAACCGGTTCTCGGCCAGATAACCTTTCCCCCCGCAGGCTTCCCGGCACTCCTGGATGCACTCCGTAGTGAACCAGGTAGCGTAGGACTTCAGTCCCGCCGCCAGGGTCTCGATCTCCCGGATGTCCTCTTCACTCCGGTTGACGTAACGGGTAGTCAGATAGGTCAGGGCAAAATCCAGCGCGTAGGATTTGGCCAGCAGGGGCATCAGACGCCGCTGGTGACTGGGATAATCCAGCAACAGCGTTTCCGGTTCGGTAAAGGTTGGAGCGAACTGACGCCGCTTCAGGGCGTAACGTACGGCGATGGTCAGTGCGGATTTCGCCGCACTCAAACCCGCCCGCGGCACACAGACACGTCCGCCGACCAGCGTCCCCAGCATCGTAAAGAAACGGCGGGAAGGGTTCTCGATTGGGCTTTGGTATTGTCCATTTTCGTCTACATCTCCAAAGCGGTTCAGTAGGTTTACGCGCGGTACCCGGACCTGATCAAACCAGATCCGGCCGTTGTCTACTCCGTTGAGGCCCAGTTTGTAGCCGTTGTCCTGTACTTCGATGCCAGGCAACTCATTGCCCGCTTCATCCCGCAGGGGTACCAGGATGGCGTGAACGCCGTGGTTCTCTCCGTCGACGATGAGTTGGGCGAATACACTGGCCATCCGGCCGTGCAGTGCGTTACCGATGTATTCCTTACCGGCCGCCCGGTGGGGGGAATCAATAATGAATTCATCCGTATCGGGATCGTAGGTAGCGGTAGTTTCCAGGCCGCGTACGTTGGAGCCGTGGCCCGTTTCCGTCATCGCAAAACACCCCGGCAGTTCCATGGTGCCGATCGCTTCCATATAGCGATCGTGGTGTCTTTTGGTACCCAGCCAGAGCACGCTGCCGCCGAACAGTCCGAACTGTACCCCGAATTTGATGGTGAGACTCAGATCGTGGTAACCCAGCGTTTCGAAAACGGCCGCATACTGCCCCATATCGTTTTTTCCGCCGTATTCCACCGGGTAGGAGTAAGCTCCCAGTCCCTGTTCCGCCAGATATTTACACCACTCCAGCACCTGCTGGCGGTAATCTTCTTTAATGCGCAGATTGCGGTAGCGAAAAACCGGATCGCAGAGCAGCGTTTTTACCCGCCGGCGCAGGTCACCGTACTGATCGTCCAGTAAACTGGTCAGATCTTCCGTTTCAAAACTGGTGGTTTCCTTTTCCTGGGCGATCTGTCGTCTATGGCCGATCTCCGGGAATATGCTGTAATAGGTATCCAGCCCGATCTGCTGCAGGGCCTCTTCAAAGGCTTCCAGCTGGGTTCGGATATCCGACCGGGCCCAATCGATCCGTCGGGAATCTTCGGGCAATCGCTTACTGGAATTTCCCGCCATAAATAAACCGAGGTCCACCAGACTGATCTTCAACTCTGATTCCTGGCTGTATTCATCCGCCGCCCGGCGCAGTTCGATCTCCCAGTATTTAAACAAATAAGGTGACGGGGGGCGCATGGGATTACTCCAATCGGATAGCAGAGCTTTGTCATCAGCCGTCAGAAAATCCAGCGCGTCGGCCTCTATCCGGAGGATACGCACTTCGGATGGGGTCAGCACCCGGTCGGCCCAGGCCGCGTAGATCATGGGCATCAGACTCTGGACAGCGGGAGAATAACTAAAGTTATAAACGGGATGGATACTCATTGGTGATATTTTGGGTCCAACACCGACGGGTCACTATAGACCGTCAGTGCGATAATGCTTGCTTGTGACCGGGCACGTGGCGGGGCATTCAGCCCGGGAAAAACCTACCCCACGCCGGGTCTATTAAGTATAACAGCAGAGTCGCCATTTTGTTAGCATCTCCCAATCACTCTTCCCCAACCGGGATCCTATCCGGATAATCCGTTATGATCCCATCCACTCCGAGTTGTTGCAGAGAGCGCATATTTTCCGTGTCGTTCACCGTCCACGGAATGATCTGCATGCCCCGTTCGTGGATCTGCCGGACCATATTGCCGGTAACGAGCATATAATACGGACTATAAATGGTGGGCGTAAAGCTGAGCCTGGCGAGATTGTCTTCGAGCGAATCCAGCTCTTCCACCAGATAGGCGGTTACCATTTCCGGATCCTGGGCGTGTACCGCTTCCAGGGCCCGCACATCGAAGGACTGAATACAGGTGCGATCCTTAATACCCAGGCGTTCGACCTCTTCCAGTACCAGGCGGGCGAAGGTATCCGGTTCGGGAGAGCGGGTACCGTCCCATTCCGGGCGGCTTTTGATCTCGATATTGTATTTAGGCAGGGTCCGGTTCATTTCAGCGGCGCGTTGCTCGGCGGCCGATACTATTTCGGAGAGCAGTGGCTTGTGCGTTCGCATCGTTTTCTGTCCGGGAAAACGGGTGTTGCCCCGGCTGCCGCAATCGTAAGCCCGTAATTCTTCCGCAGTCAGCTGATGGATGAGCAGCTCCGTTTCTTCCGATGCTTCCACCGGGCGACCGTCCGGCCAGCTACAGATCTCATGGGATAACCAGGGTTCGTGACTAACGATGAGCTGATTGTCCCGGCTGACGGCCAGGTCCAGTTCGAGCGTGGTCAATTGTGGGAATTCCAGCGCCAGTAAAAACGCCGGCACCGTATTTTCGGGCATTAGCCCCCGGGCGCCGCGATGTCCCTGCCAGTCAAATGCTTCCTCCTGCATATTTTGCTGATTTTTACCGGTAGATTGTTCCGGATTGTTCCCACATCCTGCATAGAGCAGACTAATAACGCAAATTAGGCTTAATTTTAATCGCATTCTTGAGCTTTCAACATTGAGTAGAAAAGTTATTTTTGCCCAAAATAAGGAAAATCACCGATGCAGGAAAAAGAGACCAAATATGCCCTGATCACGGGGGGTAGCATGGGGATCGGCAAAGCGATCGCTATCGAATTAGCCCAAAAAAGCACCCCCTTATTACTGGTTGCATTGGAAGAGCCCATGTTGTACCAAACTGCCGATGAGCTGCGGCAGACCTATCAGATACCGGTGGAAACACTGGGCATCAATCTGGTGGACGAGCAAAGCCCGCAACGGGTATTCGACTGGTGTCAGGAAAACAACTACGCCGTCAATATCCTGATCAACAACGCCGGATTTGGCCGCGGCGGCCAAATGCATGCCTTCCAGCTTTCCGAGTATTACGCCATGATGGCCCTGAATAACCGGGCTACCGTTGGACTGACCTATCTGTTCATCCCCGAACTGGAACGCCACGATGAAGCGTACATCCTGATCATGAGTAGTATGGAGGCCATGCTGCCCCTACCCTACAAGGCGGTGTACGCAGGTACCAAAAACTTCTTGTTCGGCTACGCTCTGGCGTTGCGGGAAGAGTTGTCCGGTAAAAATATCGGCGTAACGGTCATGTGCCCGGGACCGACCGTCACCAATGAAAGCGGTTTGAAGCGCATCCAGGCCAACCCCAGCAATAAGATCCTGGTAAAAATGCCCGATGAGGTAGCCAGAGCGGGGGTCAATGGAATGTTCCAGCGCAAAAACATTGTGGTGCCCGGCAGGCTGCAGTCTACCTTCTTCAGCCTGGGTAAACACCTCCCCACACGGCTTAAGATGAGATTACTCAAGCGGATCTCCCAGAGTTTCGCGAATGATCCGGGATAAGCGGCCGGAATGAGTCATTTGTAGCCGGCCAACATTCCCGTTCGCCGGCTACAAGCTGCCTATGTGCGCTGCTCAGGGATTGAAAAAATCATCAACTCCGCACTGCTCCTTGCTCAACTCCCACAGCCGGGCGGTTTCTTCCGTCTGGTAGGTATAATCCGAAGAAGGTTTGGGTTTACAGTTATCCCAGTAGAGCCCGCTGCGGTCCGATGCTTCCGGAGAACTGGCCAGATAAATGGAAGTCTCCGCTCCCTCGGCCGGGCTGACACCGCGCCATAGCGTCCGGCGCACCTTCCAGGCAAAAGCGTGGAGCCAGGTGGTGCGTTTGAGACCAATATCGGTGTAGACCAGACCGGGCTGAACGGCATTGGCGACGATGTGATCTACCGGTTTGCGCCGGTCCAGTTCGTAGGTGAACATCACATTGGCCAGTTTCGACTGCGCGTAGGAGCGCAGGCCGTGGTAGCTTTTCGTCAGGAAGGGATCCTCAAAGTCAAATTTCTTTACCTGCATGTGCGAGTCGGAAGCCACATTGACCACCCGTCCCTGCCCACCGGATTCCAGAGCCGGCCAAAGCATATGCGTCATCAGGAAATAGGCCAGATGGTTGACCGCCAGTACCGTTTCCATACCATCTTCGGTGTAGGTCAGGTCGGATATCCAGGTACCGGCATTATTGACAAGCACATCGATCTCCGGATAACGATCCCGGATCTCGGTGCCCACTTCCCGGACCTGTTTCTGGGAAGACATATCGGCGATCAAAAGCCGCACTTTATCGTTTTTGCTCTCCGCCATGATCGCTTCCCGCGCCGCCTGACCTTTATCTTCGCTGCGGCAAACCATGACCACTTCCGCACCTTTACCGGCCAGTGCCTTGGCGGTTTCAAATCCGATACCCGAATTGGCACCGGTTACTATACATATTTTTCCTTCCATATTGGATGTACAATTTGACCGCAATGATACTCAACCCATTTTGTAATTGCAACCCACCCCACCGGACAAAATGGAAACCCAACCGACAGAGCCCCACACTTCAACACCACAACACTCAACACTACAACACTACAACACTATAACACATCTCAACATCAACACTTCAACACATTAACCTTCTTCTAACCAAACCTTCGCCCGCAGTAGCCCCATGATACTCAGAGAATCCGTGATCTCCCCGCGATAGATCATTTCCAGGGCTTCGGTAAAGGGTACTTTTTTTACCAGGAGATCCTCCGTCTCCTCGGGTTGCGCCTCACCAAAAGACAGGTCCCGGGCGATAAAAGCCATACCCGCCTCGTCGGAAACCGAATTGGAAAGATGAAAATCCAGAATATGCTCCCAACGGGCGGCCGTTATCCCGGTCTCTTCCAGTAGTTCCCGTTTGGCGGATTCCAGCGGGGAGGTACCTACGGGGCAGCCACCTTCCGGGATCTCCCAACTGTAGCGGTCCAGGGTGTAGCGGTACTGGCCCACCAGCCAGGTGTATCCGTGCTCGTCCAGGGGCACGATACCGATAGCCAGATTCTTGAAGTGGACCACACCGTAGATACCTTCGTTACCCGAGGGATTTATGACCTCGCGGTGGGTAACCGATATCCACGGATTTTCGTAAACCGTCCGTTTATTGATCGTCTTCCAGGGATTTTCCATGCTTTTTAAAAAATATTTTATCGAACATTAGCAAATGATAAAGGATTGTACTATCATGCCTTCATAAGGTTCATAACCATTATTACTTAAACAAAACCAAAGAGTATGGGATTATTTTCATTTATTAAAGACGCTGGCTCTAAACTATTCGGCGGAAAAAAAGAAGAAGAAAAGAAAGTTGAACTTTCTCGCCAGGATGCACTGAAACAGGAGATCCAAAGATTGGGTATTCCCATCACCAATCTTGATGTTGATCTCGGACAGGCGGTAACCGTCAGTGGACGTACCTCTACCAATGCCGACCGGGAAAAGATCATCCTTGCGCTCGGTAATACGGAAGGTGTAACGGCGGTTCAGGACCACATCGAAGTGGCCAATCCCGAACCGGAAGCTACCTTCTACGAAGTGAAAAGAGGAGATAGCCTTTCCAAGATCTCCAAAGCTCACTACGGCGACGCTCAGCAGTACATGAAAATCTTCGAAGCCAACAAGCCAATGTTGAAAGACCCTAATGAGATCTATCCGGGTCAGATCCTCCGCATCCCGCAGTAAAAAACTGATATGATGGTGTAAAGTGAAATGATGATACGGTGGATTCGCCGAATTATCGTTCATCATTTCACTACATCATCATCTCAACGCTTCCCGATATCAGCCATCTTTGATATCACTTCACCACACTACTTCTTCTCTCCATCCGGTTTACTGACCGAACGGCCGCGGTCCGGCGAACAATTGCGCAAGAATATAATCCAGCAATTCCGGCTGCAGGGTCATGATGGAAATTACGGTAAAGGCCAAACCGAAGATCGCTCCCCAGAGGTGCGCATTGTGGCCGATATTATCCGATCCTCTTTTATCCATATAAGACGAATAGACCAGGAAACCGATGCCCACGAGGATAGCCGGTAGCGGTGGGAAAATAAACCACTGCCAGGGATCGAAAAGGATGTAGGTAAAGACCAGGGCCGAAGTTGCCCCCGAAGCACCCAATGCAGCGTAGCCGTAATTGTCCTGATGACGGAAATAGGTCGGAATACTGGAAAGCACGATAGCCGCCAGATAGAACAGCAGGTAAATAAACTTACCCATGGTCTCTCCGAAAAGCAGGGGAAAGACAGCATCTTCGGCAAAACGTCCGAATTGATACAGGACGAACATATTGATAAACAAATGCCCCCAGTCTCCGTGGATAAAACCCGAAGTCAGGAAACGGTAATATTCTCCCGATGATTTGATGGTCGCCGGGTAAAAGATCAGTTTCGCCCGCATCTCGGGATTATTGAATGCCTGGTAGGAGATAAACCCCGTCATGATCAGCAATATCAGCGTAATACTCATTTATTGGATGTTTTCTTGCTAACTAATGCTATACCCGAAGCCAGGTAGCTGGGGATCTCCCAAATCGCTTCGGTCCGTATAGTTCGGGCCGGCCCGTCGGACCGGACTCTTACCGCAAAAAGCCGGAGATGCGACTTCCTGCGGTAAAAGGTCCCGTTTTCTTTTATACTATAAAGGAGTGCCGGGAATGACGATAGTCACACTTTGGCAACTGTCGCCTTTCTGCACTCGCTTTCTGGTTCAACTGTTATGGTACGGTTCGTTCCTGAGTATCGTCATGGCCCGGTACAGTTGCTCGAGAAAAAAGAGCCGCACCATCTGGTGCGAAAAAGTCATTTTGCTCAGCGCCAGTTTGGCATTGGCCCGCTGGTAAACTGCATCCGAAAAACCGAAAGCCCCGCCTACCTGAAAGATCAGCCGCCGGTACGGCATTTGCAACTGACGATCCAGATACGCCGCAAAATCGACCGAACCGAACTGTTTGCCATTTTCATCCAACAGGATCAGCAGATCGTCGGTTTTAAGCCGGTTGAGCAGGTATTCCCCCTCCTTTTGCTTGAGCTGGTCGGCACTCAGGTGCTTTGCCTGCCGGACGTCGGGCAACACTTCCATTTCAAACGGCAGGTAATGGCCCAGCCGCTTGGCATAGATCTCTATACCTGCGTTCAGGTATTTTTCATTGGTCTTACCGATTACCCAGAAAAGTACTTTCATTCCACCCCAAACTTATAAATCGTCGTGGTGTGGTAAGTCTCGCCGGGTTTTAAGACAACAGATGGGAAGGACGGCTGGTTGGGGCTATCCGGAAAATGCTCGGTTTCCAGACAAAAACCGTAGCGTTTTTCGTACTTCACACCACCGATACCCGTCAGGCTTCCGTCCAGGAAGTTGCCGGTGTAGAACTGGACTCCCGGTTCGGTCGTGTAGACTTCCAGGGTGCGCCCGCTGTTGGGTTCACGTACCTTGGCCGCCATGGTCAGTTCATCCGAATCGCGGGGCCGGTTCAGTACCCAGCAGTGATCGTAACCGCCACCGTACTCGATCTGCTGGTGATCGGCATCGATGCGATCCCCGATGCGGGTAGGTTGGGTAAAATCAAAAGGCGTGTCGTTCACCCGTTCCAGTTCACCGGTGGGGATCAGGGTCTCATCTACGGGAACGTAGCGGTTGGCCTTGATCGTCACCACGTGGTCCAGAATATCCCGTTTGGCGTTGCCCGTCAGGTTGAAATAGGTGTGGTTGGTCAAATTCACGACGGTCGGCTTATCGGTTTTAGCCGTGTAGTCGATCTTCAGCTCGTTGTCCTGGTTCAGACTGTACATCACCGTGATATCCAGTTTGCCGGGATAGCCTTCCTCTCCGTCCGCACTGGTGTACTTCAGCACCAGACCGGGCAGGTCATTGACTTCTTTGATGGTCGGACTCCAGACCACTTTATCGAAGCCTTCTTCTCCACCGTGCAGGTGGTTGCCCATATTGTTTTTAGCCAGATTGTAGGTCTGACCATCGAGCGTGAACTGGCCCTTGGCGATCCGGTTACCGTAACGCCCCACCAGGGCTCCGAAAAAAGGATTGGTTTCCAGATACTGCCGCAGGGTATCGAATCCCAGCGTGACCTCTTCGAAATTGCCGTCCTTATCGGGCGCCAGTATGGAAGTAACGATACCGCCGTAGTTGGAAATATCTACTTTTATTCCCCGACCGTTGGTCAAAGTATACAATTGCGTGCCTTTACCCTTGACGTTGCCCGTCGGTTTGAAAGCGATAGCCGGAGGTTTCAGTTCCGTTTCTGCGGGTTCCGGCTCGGTGGTTGAATCGGTAGTGTCGGAACCGCAACTGATCATTAACAGGCTCATTCCCAATACCACCAGTCCAGATAACATGTGGTTTTTCATACAATTTTTCATTTTGATACTTGAAAGAAGCTGTACATTTTCACCTTGAAAGAAATGCCAAGATAATAATTGTTTCTAAGCTTTAAAATGTGTAATTTGGCAGGTCATATCCACAGCAGCAGGAATCATGAATCTCGAAAACTTCGCCGAATATCTAAAATATCCTTCCCGGCTTTACCAGCTCCCCTACGAAGAGCTCAAGAGTTTGACCATGCAGTATCCGTACTGCAGCAACTTTCACGTACTCCTGCTGATCAAAAGCAAACTGGAAAATCATCCGGACCTGGAAAAGAACCTGGCGCGGGCGGCTACCTACAGCGTAGACCGCAAACACCTGCGTCGCATTATGCTCGAAGAGCAGCTCATTCCCGCCGAATCCCAGATCACGATCGGGGAAGACGAAATACTGGAATTGAAGGATCTCTTCACGCTGGATGACGAATGGGAAAAGATCCCCGTAGATACCACCGAATTAGAGGAGAACGAAGCGGTTGACTCACTGGAATTCGATTTTTCCGCGCGCAGTGAAACGGTAGAGGAGGAAGGAGATCTGGATTTTTCGGTCCCGGATATGGACCAGGGCGAAAACTCCGATGCAGAATTGCCGGAATCGACGCCCACTGAATCTTTTTCGGATGTACCCGAAATACCATCGGCTCCCGAAGTAACGCCCATCGTTCCGGAAGACGTAAAAGATTCGCAGATCGGCATCCCGGATGCAGCGGCCGTTGTGCCGGCCTTTGCCCTGCCCGCAACGCTCATGGCCGACCTGGGTGCCATTGTTGGCTTTACCCAGACCTGGTCACCGCCGGTGAGGGTAGTTAAAACGCCGAAACCGGTCATTTCCTATCAGCTGTCCGAAGCCCTGATCGCGGATTGTGTAGCGGCAAACGTGGCGGTACTGGAATGGTGGGAAGAACGCGAGAACGTGGCGGTGCTGGAATGGGAGATCACTCCGGCTCCGGCCAGAACGGCAGCTCCGGCGGTCAGCAGACCGGTAATGGCCCCAACCCCGAAATCCAAGTTCCAAAGTTACAAAAAGCGGTACCGGCGTCCGCTGGAAAAAGAGATACCGCCGCCTCCCCCACCCCCTCCGGTACCCGTCGAAACCGGCCCCGGTGCTAAAAAAGTAGCCGAGGAAAGTGTGCGGGAAGATCTGGGCGTAGCCAGTGAAACCCTGGCCGGGTTGCTGGTGCAGCAACACCAGTACGAACGGGCAATTAAAATGTACGAGCACCTAAGTTTGCTAATTCCCGAAAAAAATACTTACTTTGCGGCCAAAATTGACGCAATTAAAAATTTATAAACGATGCTAACCGGAATTATCCTACTGATCGCCTTGGTATGTCTTTTGTTGATGGGCGCTGTGTTGATCCAGAATCCAAAGGGTGGCGGTATTGACTCCACTTTCGGTGGCAGCCAAGCCAATCAGATGTTTGGTGCATCCAAACAAACTGATTTCATTGAAAAGATCACCTGGTACCTGGCAATCGCACTTTTTGTGCTTTGCATTATCGCTGCCCGCATGGTGGGTAGTACTGGTGGTGCGATCGATCTGTAAGCCATACCCAATAACGTCTAGTTATTTGTATATAGCAGATCACTCAAAAAGACCTGGCAGAAATTAGCTGCCAGGTCTTTTTTTGTTTTCGACCAAGCTTGTCAAATTGTCAACATAAATGACAGTTTTTTCGACCAGAAGGGGTTTTTGTGACTGCTGATGGGCCAAAGCTGCAAATTTGTCAGTTCCTCCATTTTGGCATGACCTATGCTATGTGTTTAGAGGCTGGGCTCGTTGTCTGTCAGCTTGTCTGCCTTTTTACATTAGATTTCATAAAGTTTAAACGAATTTAATATACGCAAAACATGAATATGAAGCCTATTAACGACAGAGTTGTTATCAAGCCGGCACCGGCTGAAGAGAAAACCAAAGGTGGTATCATCATTCCGGATACGGCGAAGGAAAAACCACAGCGCGGTGAAGTAGTTGCGGTTGGCCCCGGCAAAGACGGCAACCTGATGACCGTTCAGGTCGGAGACATCGTACTCTACGGTAAGTATTCCGGCCAGGAGCTGAACTACGAAGGAACGGACTACCTCATCATGCGGGAAGACGATATTCTCGTTATTCTGTCGTAAGACCATCGGCCGGTCAAAAGGGCCGAACCGGCCTGCACACACATTCCAATCGGTTCCTGCAATTACAAATCCAATAATTTTAAATAACTAGAATACAATGGCTAAAGAAATTAGCTTTAATAGAGATGCCAGGGAAAAACTCCGCGCCGGAGTGGATGCTTTGGCCAACGCTGTAAAAGTAACATTAGGACCTAAAGGCCGTAACGTTGTTATTCAAAAGAGTTTCGGCGCCCCTCAGGTGACTAAGGACGGTGTTACCGTTGCCAAAGAAGTGGAACTGGAAGATCCCGTTGAGAACATGGGTGCCCAGATGGTAAAAGAGGTAGCTTCCAAAACGGCGGATATCGCCGGTGATGGTACCACTACCGCCACTGTACTGGCTCAGGCTATGATCAATGCCGGTTTGAAAAACGTAACCTCCGGAGCTAACCCAATGGACCTGAAGCGTGGTATCGACAAGGCCACCAAGGTTGTGATTGAAGCATTAAAGAAACAATCCGAAACTATCGGTGACGATCTGGATAAGATCCGTCAGGTAGGTGCGGTTTCCGCAAATAACGATAACGAGATCGGTACGCTGATCGCCGACGCTATGAAGCGGGTATCCAAAGACGGTGTAATCACCGTTGAAGAAGCCAAGGGTACGGAAACTTACGTTGACGAAGTACTGGGTATGCAGTTTGACCGCGGTTATCTGTCTCCTTACTTCGTAACCAACACCGAGGACATGACTACGGAATACGAAAATCCGTACATCCTCATCCACGATAAGAAGATCTCCAACATGCAGGAAATCCTGCCTATTCTGGAGCAGGTAGTACAGTCCGGCAGCCCGCTGCTGATCATCGCTGAAGACATTGAAAGCCAGGCTCTGGGCGTATTGGTGGTGAACCGCCTGCGCGCTCAGCTGAAGATCGTTGCCGTTAAAGCTCCTGGCTTTGGTGACCGTCGTAAAGCTATGCTGGAAGATATCGCCATCCTTACCGGTGGTACCGTGATCAGCGAAGAGAAAGGTTACAAACTGGACAGCGTGACCATGGACCAACTGGGCCGTGCTGAAAAGATCAATGTCGACAAAGACAATACTACCATCGTAAACGGCGCCGGTCAGGAAGAAATGATCGATGCCCGTATCAAGCAGATCAAACAACAGATCGAAAATACCACTTCTGACTACGATCGGGAGAAACTGCAGGAGCGTCTGGCCAAACTGTCCGGCGGTGTTGCCGTACTGCACGTAGGTGCCCCTACCGAAGTAGAGATGAAAGAGAAGAAGGATCGCGTAGATGATGCCCTGCACGCTACCCGCGCTGCGGTTGAGGAAGGTATCGTTCCGGGTGGTGGTGTGGCTCTGATCCGCACGATCGCTGCCCTTTCTGACCTGAAAGGCGAAAACGAAGACCAGACTATCGGTATCCAGATCGTGAAGAAAGCCCTGGAAGCTCCCCTGCGTATCATCGCTGACAACGCCGGAGCCGAAGGTTCTGTAGTACTGCAGCAGGTACTGAGCGCGAAAGATAGCCACGGCTACAACGCTCGCACCAACGAGTACGAAGACCTGAAGAAAGCAGGTGTGATCGATCCGACCAAAGTAACGCGTATTGCACTGGAAAATGCCGCTTCTATCGCCGGTATGGTCCTGACCACCGAATGTGTGATCAACGACAAGCCGGAGAAAGAACCCGCAGGTGGTGGCCACATGCCGCACGGTGGCGGAATGCCGGGCATGATGTAATACCGGATAAACTGAACCGAAAAGGGTACGATCCCTTTTCAGAAAATTACCCCCGACATGTTCGCATGTCGGGGGTTTTTCTTTTTAAAAGACCGGAAAAAGGATCAAATTGACTAGAAAAAGCATCAAATCGACTAGAAAAACCAGTCGACAATTACTTCTTTTGCGTATCATACAAGTCAAAAATTGATCAAAACCGACTAACACATGAAAACAAGTTCAACGCTACTCGTGCTTATTATTCTCATTTCCGGGGGGCTTACCAGCTGTGTTACCCAAAAAAAATACGATGATCTTTCCAGTGAAAAGGATCGTCTGACCCGGGAATACAACAACACCCTGCAAAGCCTCAAAGAAACGACCGTTGCCCGGGATGCACTCACGGTAAAGCTGAAAAGTGCGGAAAGTCAGATCGCACAGCTCGAATCGGACCTGAAATTAGCCCGGGAGCGTTACACCCAGTTGGACAACACCAATAAAGACCTCCTGGCCCGCTACGATCGCATCATTGCGGAAAACGAAAAACTGCTGGCCTCCGCTTCGGACGAAAAACAGGCCCTGACTACCGCCCTGGCCGAAAAACAGAGAGAACTCGATCAACGCGAACGGCAGCTACGCAAACTGGAAATGGAAGCCAGCACCAAAGAAAGCCGCTTGGATCAGTTGAGCGCCGACCTGGAATCGCGGGAAGAAAGAGTACGGGAGCTGGAAAGCGCTATTGCCGAAAAAGATGCCAAACTGACCGCCCTGCGGGAGAGGGTCAACCAGGCCCTGCTGGGCTTTTCCGCCACCGATCTGCAGGTTACCGAAAAGAACGGGAAGGTGTACGTATCGCTGAGTCAAAACCTGCTGTTCTCTTCGGGCAGCAAAACCATCAACTCCGCCGGTCGTAATGCACTGGCCAAAGTAGCGGAGGTATTAACCGCCAATCCCGATATCAATATCACCGTGGAGGGACATACCGATTCGGATGGTGACGCCAATTTCAACTGGGATCTCAGCGTGGGGCGCGCTACCAGCATCGTGAAAGAACTCACGAAAAACGGCGTAGACCCCAAACGGGTCACCGCCTCCGGCAGAGGCGAGTATTTCCCGGTAGCTACGAATGAAACGGCCCAGGGGAAAGCGCAGAATCGCCGTACGGAGATCATCCTGGAACCCAACCTGGATGCGCTGTACGAGCTGATCAATAATTAAAGGTAATTGGTTGCTCTCCAAGTTCCGTCAAGTTCGATAAGGATTTTGGACACCCTTTCCGCAGGTACTACTATAAAGCTGAATCTTTCGAAAATATATGGCAAACACATCAAACGAAACCACCAAGCAGCCGACCGTCGTCATGTTGGGCTGTTTCGACACCAAAGGTGAGGATTTTCAATATCTGTATAACTGTTTGTCGACGCTGGGAGCCCGGGTGATCAGTATCAATACCGGCGTACAGGATGTTGCTGTCGACTTTCCGATAAGTATCAGCGCCGAAAGCGTAGCCCAACAGAACGACTGCGAACTGGAAGCCCTCAAAAATTCGAACGACCGCAATCTGGTGGTGCAAAAGATGGGACAGGGAGCCGCCGGCATCATTTCCGGTCTGCTTGCTAAAGGAGAGATAGACGGTGCCATAAGTATGGGTGGCGGGGGCGGAACCTATATGGCCCTACTGGCCATGCAGGCGCTTCCCATCGGTATGCCCAAGCTTTGCCTGAGTACGGTAGCCGCAAAAGACCTTTCCCGCCAGGTAGGCACCAGAGATATTACCCTGATGCCGTCCGTAGTGGACGTTGCGGGTCTGAACCGCATCAGTCGGTTGCTGATCAGTCAGGCTGCCGGTGCCATCTACGGTATGATGACCGCCCCCCGACCGACCGCTGAACATGCGGCCGGCACGATCGCCATCAGTATGTTCGGCAATACGACGCCCTGTGTCGAGCACTGTACCCGCTTACTCAAGCAGGAAGGTTACGAAGTACTGGCTTTTCACTCCGTGGGCGTGGGTGGAAGAACAATGGAAGCCCTGATCCGCGAAGGATTCTTTGATGCCCTACTCGATATTACCACTACCGAACTGGCAGATGACCTGTGTGATGGGATCTGTAGTGCCGGTCCGGACCGACTCACCGCCGCCGCCCAAACGGGTATTCCACAGGTGGTGGTACCCGGCTGCCTGGACATGGTCAATTACGGTCATATGGATACCGTGCCGGAAAAATTCCAGTCCCGCCAGTTGTTCAGCTGGGCCCCGGACGTAACGCTGATGCGTACTAATGTGGAGGAAAACCGGATCCTGGGAAGGTCTATTGCTGAAAAATTAAACGAGGCCAGGGATCAGGTCGCTATTCTACTGCCCTTAGGGGGAATTTCCAAGATCAGTAGCCAGGGCGAATCGTTTTATGATCCCCAGGCCGATGCCGCATTATTCGGGGCGATCAAAGAAAATATTCGACCCACTACTCCGGTAGCGGAAGTTGATGCCAACATTAATGATGTGGAATTCGCCGAACGGGCGGTAGCTACTCTGCTGGCCATGCTCCGAAAATGAGGTAAGGCCCATCGCCCGAAGATCATCCAACACCCCCATTTTTATAAAAAATCTATTAAACAAAAATATAACTATGCCAAATCCATGGACGGGAAAGGGAAACCCGTATACCAAACAGGAAGTAAGAGATCGATTACAAGCTACACTGGATCAAAACCGGGCGATCATAGCCGCCGGAGCCGGAACGGGGATCAGTGCCAAGTTTATTGAAAAAGGCGGCGCCGATCTGATCATCATCTACAATTCCGGACGTTTCCGCATGTCAGGTCACGGTTCTACGGCCGGCCTCATGGCCTACGGTGACGCCAATGCAGTAGCGATGGAGATCGGTGAATTTGAAGTACTGCCCGTTGTGGAGGAGATCCCCGTGATCTGTGGGGTCCACGGCAGCGATCCTCGCCGCCGGATGTGGCATTTTCTCGGACAGGTTAAGGATATGGGATTCTCGGGAGTTAACAATTTCCCCACCCATAGTATTGTGGACGGGCATTTCCGGAACGTACTCGAAGAAACCGGTATGAGCTTCCAGAAAGAGGTGGAAATGGTAGGCCTGGCCACCAAGATGGACCTGTTCTCCATCGTTTACGTAGCCAAACCCGAGGAAGCGGTGCAAATGGCGGACGCCGGTGCCGACGCCATTATCGCCCACGTTGGTACCACGGTAGGTGGTTCGATCGGTGTGGTGAATGCGACCGTTGACATGGACAGTGCAGTAGAGCAAACCCAGGCCATCATCGACGCGGTGAAAAAGTCCAATCCGGATACTTTTTTCCTCGCCCACGGCGGGCCGGTCAATACTCCGGACGACGTACGGATCATTCTGGACCGGACGGATGCGCACGGATTCGTAGGAGCCTCCTCCATCGAGCGTATGGGTGTAGAACAATCTCTGACCGATCTGACTAAACGATTCAAATCGCTAACCCTGAAGTAAATCTATTTATGGATTCCTATTGGAAATTTACCAAGGCGGATCTGATCGAAAAAGAGCAGGTCTCCGGTCGGGACCATTACTGGCACTTCAATCCGGAGATCAGTCAGCAGGCAGAGACCATACTGGTGAAAGTTGTGGTACCCGTTGGCGGTGGACATCCTTTTCACCGGCACCCGGAGATGAACGAGATCCTTTATGTGATCAAAGGACGGGCTGAACAGTGGGTGGAGGACGAGATGCAATTTATGGAAACCGGTGATTCGGTCTACATAGCTCCCGATGTCATTCACGCCACCTATAATGCCGGTGATGAAGAACTGGAATTTTTAGCAGTGTTATCACCTGCCGCCGGTTGGGGAGCCGGAACGATCGATGAATCCGATCATCCGGACTACGCTCATCTACGAAAATAGAGCGCCAGATTCTTTCTCATACTATTGAATAGAATGAGAAAGACTGGGAGACTGGGAGACTGGGAGACCGGGAGACCGGGAGACCGGGAGTACCGATAATTGCAAAAGGCTTCGGATCAAACGTTAAGAGAAAAGAAAGAACTCTTACACAAAAATCCGAAGCCATGAAATCAGAACAAAGATCAGAAGAAATCTTCAAAGGAA
>NZ_PDUD01000054.1 GCF_002646595.1 Flavilitoribacter nigricans DSM 23189 = NBRC 102662 | reverse complement strand
GGAAACTAGTCCTGCCTACACGGGATGATTACTACTAGAGTAACCTCCTTTGGTAGCTTTAAACTAATATTTTTTTTTCAAAGAACTCTTGGTTTTTTACACAGCACCTTTGCGGTGAAAATCAAAAAAACGCTCACCAAATAGTTAAATGAGATTTCGCTTATGTTTTTGATCCAATATTCTTGTTAACTCCTCACAATCTTGGATGTTTTATTTACCACTCCCCACATAACTCCGTACCTTTGCCCCACAATTACAAAATATGAAAACAGCCACACCACCCAACATTCAAATGGTGGACCTCAAGAGCCAGTACCAGCGACTGAAAACGGACATTGACCGGGAAGTAATGGAGGTATTGGAATCAACCGCATATATCAACGGTCCCAAAGTGCGCCAGTTTCAGGCTGACCTGGAGAAATACCTGGATGCCCGCCACGTCATTCCCTGTGCCAACGGTACGGATGCCCTACAGATCGCTCTGATGGCACTGGGGCTTCAGCCCGGAGACGAGGTGATCGTTCCGGCCTTTACCTACGTAGCTACTGCCGAAGTGATCGCTCTGTTGCAACTGAAACCGGTGATGGTGGACGTAGAGCCCGGGACCTTTAATGTAACAGCGGAGATCATCGAGCAGGCGATCACTCCCCGCACCAAAGCGGTGGTGCCCGTTCATTTGTTCGGCCAGAGCTGCGATATGGAACCCATTATGGCGGTTGCGCGCAAGCACGGGATCTACGTGGTAGAAGATAACGCCCAGGCCATCGGTGCTGACTATACCTTCGCCGACGGCCATCAACAAAAGACCGGAACGATTGGCGATATTGGCTGTACCTCGTTCTATCCTTCCAAAAATTTGGGAGCTTACGGGGATGGAGGCGCTATTTGCACCAATGACGATGAACTGGCCACCATCTGCCGCAGTGTGGCCAATCACGGACAGGCATCCCGCCGTTACTACCACGATCTGGTGGGCGTGAATTCCCGTTTGGATGCAATGCAGGCTGCCGTTTTGGGCGTGAAATTGAAACATCTGGATGAATTTGCCCAGGCACGTCAGGATGCCGCCGCTCACTACGACCGGGTTTTTGCCGATATTGCCGAACTGCAAACGCCGGTCCGCCAGTCCAACAGTACCCATGTGTTCCACCAGTATACATTAGTGGTGAAAAATGGCCAGCGTGATGCACTGCAGGCGCATCTGCAGGAGCAGCAGGTCCCGAATATGATCTATTATCCGGTGCCGCTGTACGAGCAGGAAGCCTACAAAAATGCCGGAATGAATGGTAAGGATAGTTTACCGGTGACCGAATCACTCTGCGAGTCGGTGATCTCACTACCTATGCATACCGAACTGGATATTCCAACTTTGGATTACATCTGTGATGCGGTTCGGTCTTTCTTTGAGGAAAGATAATTTCCAGTAGGCTGCAAAAAAAACTGATCTTCCACCACTGCCGGGCACATAATTTTTAGCGTATTTCCCATTAAAGAAAATGTGCTTTTCCGGCCTGACAGGAAAGCGTTTTTCCCATAGCAAAGTAATTGACATGCAAGGCACTACCTATTTTGCTCACCCTACCGCCGTGATCGATCCGGGCGCCCGGATCGGGGCGGGTACCCGGATCTGGCATTTCTGTCACATCATGGAGGGGGCAATTATCGGCGCCAATTGTTCGTTAGGTCAAAACGTTTTTGTGGCATCCGGCGTGGAGATCGGTCGCGGTACAAAGGTACAGAACAACGTTTCGATCTACACCGGAGTGATTTGCGAGGAGGATGTATTTCTGGGACCTTCGGTGGTTTTTACCAATGTGAGAAACCCTCGGTCGGCGATTAGCCGCAAGGAAGCCTACCAGAAGACACTCGTTCGGCGCGGAGCTACCATAGGAGCAAACGCTACGGTTATCTGCGGTAATCAGATCGGTCGGTATGCCTTTATCGGAGCCGGATCGGTGATCACCAAAGATGTACCGGATTATGCGTTAATGGTGGGAAATCCCGCCCGGCAAACCGGATGGATGAGTGATAATGGTCAGCGATTGGACTTTGATACGGAAGGAAAAGGAATTTGCTCCGAAAGTGGAGACCACTATACCCTGGAAAATGGAGCCGTTCGGAAATTGGAGCATTGATGTATGTGCTTATTTTATATAGGATCAGCACATTATCCGTAATCGGATTTTGAAAGTGACTGATTTTTTATGAATAATTTTTTCAATCATCCGGAGTCGACTATATTTGCGTTTGGCGGGTAAATTTGGTTTACTAAATTTGCACCGGCTATAGCGCTCACATACAATCAACGCAATTAAGAATTGATGGCTTTAGCCAAGGCAACTACTAACAAAAAGCATCGTTCGGATCTATCAGCCCATGATCCGCATTTTTCAGCCCCGTACCGACAGACACAAATTTACAAACCTCGTCTGTCGATCTGTCAGTTTTTGCCTCTGGTCACCTTATACAACCCTTTGATTCCGCCAACGGCGGGCATTTTTTATCCACGAGTACCCTTTATAACCCGAAAGTTTCATGGTCCAATGCTGAGTTTTTTCGGCATTAGTAAGCACTATACCTAGGTATTACTGTCTTACACGTATGAGCTCCTGTTGTCTAGAAATGGGACCCTTCCACTGGTATGTGGAATATGATATTGATTTTTGCCATCTTCGGATGGAACATTTTATATGGATATTTCCATTTTATCGACGGGCCAATGCGGCCATTGGAGGACAAGTCTCTTGCGACTTATCGGCGGCGAAGCCGTACCTTTTCTGTCTAGAAATGGCCATATTCCTTTGTTACCAACTTAAATTTCTATTCCCTTAAAAAACTTTGCCCTCATCGGAGCCGCCGGCTATGTCGCTCCCCGACACATGGAAGCGATTCGGAATACCGGAAATCAATTAGTAGCCGCATTGGATAAGAACGACTCTGTCGGAGTCCTGGACCGCTATTTCCCGCAAACTGATTTTTTTGTAGAGTTTGAACGTTTCGACCGCCACCTGGATAAACTAAAAAGGGCCGGCACGCCCGTAGAGATGATCAGTATCTGTTCCCCGAATTACCTGCACGATGCACATATCCGTTTCGGGCTGCGCTACGGGGCCGATGTGATCTGCGAAAAGCCCCTGGTGCTCAATCCGTGGAATGTGGACGCGCTGGCTGAACAGGAGGCAGAAAAAGGGCAGAAAGTATACAATATTCTTCAACTCCGATTGCATCCCAGTATTCTGGCGCTTCGGGAGAAGATAAACTCTGCAGCATCGGAGCAGCCTGCTGATATCGAATTGACCTACATCACCTCCCGCGGCCATTGGTATTACGCCAGTTGGAAGGGGGAAACGGCTAAATCGGGCGGGATCGCGACGAATATAGGCATACACTTCTTTGATATGCTGATCTGGCTGTTCGGTGCTGTTCAGCACAATGTGGTGCATGTACATACGCACGATCGCGCCGCCGGCTTCCTGGAACTGGAACGGGCCCGGGTACGCTGGTTTCTTAGTATCAATCCGGAGACACTTCCTGAGATCGTTCGGGAGAAGGGGCAGCGTACGTACCGTCATCTGGCTATCGACGGTGATGCCGTAGAATTCAGCGATGGTTTTACGGATCTCCACACCAAAAGCTACGAGGCCATTCTGGCCGGGAAAGGTTTTGGTATCGATGCCGCTCGCCCGGCTATCCAAGTGGTGCATGATATCCGGCATCAGGAAACGGTTGGCCTGAAAGGTGACTATCATCCGTTGGCAGCTTTACCTTTGGGCAGGCATCCGTTTCGATTATGATGGTGTTTCTATTCGTGACAAAGGTTTACTTAAAAGGTACAACACTCAATAAATGAAGATCCTCATTACCGGTACCGCCGGCTTTATCGGATTCTACCTTGCTAATCGATTGATCGCCCGGGGCGATGATGTAGTTGGATTGGATGCGATAAACGATTACTATGATGTAAATCTCAAATACGACAGGCTAATTTATGCGGGCATCGAACGTGATGATATCACCTATGGTAAGCTTGTTCAAAGTAAAAAACACGACAACTACCGTTTTATCCAGTTACAACTGGAGGATAAAGCGGGGATTGATCTGTTGTTTGCCAACGAAAAGTTCGATGCGGTCTGTAATCTGGCCGCCCAGGCGGGGGTACGCTATAGCTTGATCAACCCCCAGGCTTACGTAAATAGTAATATAGTTGGGTTTGTCAATCTTTTGGAAGCCTGTCGCCATAATGAGGTCGGTCATCTGGCCTATGCCAGTAGTTCCAGTGTATACGGATTGAATGAAAGTATGCCTTTTTCCACTTCGGATAATGTAGACCATCCGGTATCCTTATACGCCGCCAGTAAAAAAAGCAATGAACTAATGGCGCATACTTACAGTCATCTATTCAATATACCGACTACCGGCCTGCGATTTTTTACGGTTTATGGCCCCTGGGGACGTCCGGATATGGCTCTTTTTCTCTTTACGGAAGCTATCCTGAAGGATGAACCTATTAAGGTATTTAATCACGGGAAGATGGTACGGGATTTTACCTACATAGATGATATCGTTGAAGGTGTGGTTCGTGTAATTGACAACCCACCTACCGGCGATCCAGGTTGGACCGGCAAAGATCCGAATCCATCGACTTCTCGGGCTCCATATCAGATCTACAATATCGGCAATAATAATCCGGTAGAACTAATGACCTTTATCAAAGCGATTGAAAAGGCATTAGGGAAAGAAGCGGAAAAGAACATGATGCCTATTCAGCCGGGTGATGTTCCGGCTACTTACGCTAATGTGCAGGATCTAGTTGACAATCTGGGGTATAAACCGGAAACTTCCGTGCAGGAAGGGATTGATACTTTTGTGGCGTGGTATAAAGATTATTATGCAGCGCGATGGATTGATGCAAAGGCATAAACTAGTATAAAAGGGAATATACCTAGATTGCCAGATTAAATACATTAAAGAACTAGGGAAAAATAAACCCTATAGGTTTTCTTTAACAGCTTTCCTCTTTTTGAATGGTCAAAGTTGAATTCTCTATGACCCACTTTATTGAATTTAGCTTAAGAACAATAGCCAGAGCGCGATGCAGGGACCCGCGAGGAGCTGAGTATAATTTAGTCCGATATTTTTGCTTCTTTTTTGGCACCAGAAAAAAAAGCTATAAACTTGCTGACTTTTCTAAAAAGCATATTAAAAAAACGAAAACCTCTAAGGAGCTTTGAATTTCTCCACACGGACATCCATTCCCACCTCATCCCCGGAATCGATGACGGAGCCCCGGATGTAGTAACCAGCGTTGCCTTAATCAAAGGCTTGCGAAACCTCGGGTTTAAAAAATTGATCACGACTCCCCACATCATGGCAGATCTATACCCCAATACCCCCGCTATCATCCGCGAAGGATTGGACAAAGTCAGAACCGCACTGGAAGCCGAGAACGTAGACATAGAAATTGATGCCGCCGCAGAATACTTGCTGGATGAAGGATTTGCTGAAAAGCTCGAAGCTGGCAATCTTCTGACACTTAATGAAAACTTATTGCTGGTAGAGATGAGCTTCATTTCGCCGCCACCGAATCTAGAACAACTCCTGTTCAATTTGCAAACCAAAGGTTACCGCCCAATTATGGCTCATCCAGAAAGGTATGGCTACTACAATGGTGACCTTTCACAATACAAGCGTCTTAAAGAACGTGGCTGCTTATTGCAACTCAATTTGTTATCTTTGTCAGGCTATTACGGCCCCGCTGTACGGCGCACAGCAATTAAAATGCTGAAAGCTGGTTTATTTGATCTGGTGGGGACAGATTTGCATCATGAGCGGCATTTGAAAATGTTGCAAGAACTGCTATTGGATAGCCGAGTTGGAGAATTGATATGTGGGGGGAATTGGCTAAATAAAATCTTTAATTTATCTAGTGAAAAGCAAGCTTAGTTTTTTCAAATTTGAAAAATGAACTGTGAAATAACAGATTTCAGGTTAAGTTAGTTGTTAGGATAAAACTTATTAGCTACTAATTTAACCAACTAAGCGTTGGTTCACCATAGGATAACGAAATAAGATTGGTGATTACTATAAGTAAATTCGGATTTTTCCTTCGTATTTCTATAAACTACAGAAAACTAGCTGTTTCCCTTTTATTTGGAAACAGAAAGATAGAAGTCATTACATTGCCTCAATTATATAAAAAATAAGTGCAAAAATTAAACCTAAACTACTTTCACATTGCCTTTTTGTTGCTTCTTAGCACAACTTCTTGTGTGACTCATAGTGAGCTGCTGAATTTTTCCCAAGGGGAGCCTTTCCCAGATCAACCGGAAACAATTTCAGAATTACCTCAACTAAAGATTCAGCCGGATGATTTAATATCGATTAAGGTGCATGCATTGGAAGAACCCGCTGCTGCAATACCGTATAATATCGATCCATTAAATGCTAATGTTAATAATTTAGGAGGAAGTAATGTTCGACCTTTAATTGGATATCTGGTTGACAGAGATGGATTTATTACTTTTCCTGTTCTAGGTCGATTATATATTGGAGGAATGACAACAACAGGGGTTGAGAATTTGATAATAGGATTGTTAAAACCAGATGAGCTGAAAGATCCTATGGTTTCAGTCCGATTAATAAATTTTAGAATTACGGTTTTAGGTGAAGTGTCAAATCCAGGGACATTTAGTGTTGCAACTGAAAGAATTACTATTCTAGATGCATTAGGTCTGGCTGGTGATTTACAGCCATATGCTAACCGGACAAATATTCTCATAACCCGAGAACAAAATGGAGAGCGTTTTTTTGGTCGAATTAACTTACAGGACCGGAATATTTTTGAATCTGATTTTTTTTACTTGAAGCAAAATGACTTTGTATATGTGGAACCTTTGCCGGAAAGGACAGCTTCATTAAGGGATCAAACCCAAAGGTTACTACCATATATATCAGCAGGTATTACTGTGATCACCTTTATTTTGACTCTTACAAACCTTCGGAATTAAATGATAAGTAAATTCTGAGAAAGCATACGATTTTTAAGTTTTAATTACATACTGTGTCAGAAAATTACAACAATAACAATAGTCAGGGAGATATTGAGGATAGCCTTGACCTTCAGGAACTGCTGCTGAGCATTCTTAGGAATTGGTATTGGATTTTGATCTTTGTTATAATAGGTTTTTTTGGAGCTAGGCTTTATCTGAGATATGCTCTTCCAATTTTCAAAGCCTCAGGTAAGGTTTTAATTAAAAATATTGAAACTAATAGTGGTACAGGATTAACGGAAGAAGCAGTTTTACAAGAATTCGGTTTGTTCAAACCAGGAAATAATATTAATAATGAAATACAGATACTAAGGTCCCGCACCTTGATGCTAACCGTAATGGAGCAATTAGGTTTAGATGTCCAATACACTGGGCTTGGCCGATTAAAAAATACCGAATATTATGGAGGGAACTCTCCAATTGTATTAGATTCAATTCATTGGTTTGACGAGGAACATAATTTAGAATTTGAGGTAGAGCCAATTGATAATGAGGCGTTTCGTTTAATCGATAAAAATGAGGAGGAAAGTGTTCATAAATTCAACACACCAATAATAATTAAAAGCGATACAATCTGGTTAGATAGGAATACTGATTATATCAACTCGCATAGTCGAATGAAAATAAAAAGCGGAATAGGTGCGAGTAAATATTTGCAAGAACTTCAAATAAGGCCAGCTGCTGACTATGCTAGTGTGCTTATCTTGGAGATAGAAGACCCAGTAAGAAAAAGAGCATCAGATATAATTAACAAATTAATTGAAGTTTATAATCAGGCGGCAATAGATGATAAAAATCAGGTTGCTGAAAAGACTCTAAAGTTCATTGATGAAAGGTTAGGGTTATTGACACAAGAATTAAATAGTGTTGAAGGCGGACTCGAATCTTACAAAGAAAGAAACGAAATTTCAACGGAAGCCTCCACTACAGTAAATTTCATTTTGAACGAAATTAGCCAGTATGACAACGAATTAACTAAGCAGAGAATAAACTTGGAATTACTTGAAACGATAGAACAGACGTTAACAGGTAATGTTGAGCGATATGAGATTATTCCAGTAAACATGGGAGTAGATAACGCTGGAAATTTAGAAGCTCAAATAACAAATTATAATTCAACGATTATCGATCGTGAACGCTTATCAAGATCTGCAGGGGAGGGGAATTCACAATTGGAGATGCTAAATATCCAGTTGAATACAATGAGGAACACTATATTAGAAAGTACTCGTGCTCTTCAAGAAAACTTGAATTTAAAGATTAATGAGACTCAAGGTAAAATTTCCCAGTTACAAAACCGGATTAATCAAGTACCAAGGCAAGAACGAGAATTATTAGAAATAAAGCGCCAACAGAACATTAAAGAAGCTTTATATTTATTTTTACTTCAAAAGAAGGAGGAGACCGCATTGTCGGCAGCTATAACAGTACCAAATGCTAGGGTTATTGATGCAGCAATAACCAGCGGCGTTCCTGTTTCACCGAAACCGATTCAAATTTACGCTATTTTTGTAATGTTAGGCTTCGCCTTACCTGTCGGAATAATTTTCCTTAAGGAGTTACTAGATGATAAAATTTATAGTGAGAATGATATAGAAAAACTTACATCCATCCCTATTTTAGGTGCACTAACTAGAAACAATACTGGCCAAAACGTAGTAGTCCGTAAAAATAGCCGAACAGCAATTTCCGAGATGTTTCGTCTTTTGCGGACTAATCTTAATTACATGTTATCTAAGGAAGGTGGTAAAACAATCCTGGTTACCTCCGGAATGGGGGGAGATGGAAAAACTTTTATAAGTATGAACTTAGGAATGAGTTTAGCACTTACAGGAAAAAAAGTGGTTTTGGTTGGTATGGATTTGCGGAAACCTAAACTAACTAAATATTTAAATAACCAATCCGACGCAGAAAAAATTGGGTTAACCAATTTTTTGATTGGAGAACACTCTTTAGATAATATTGTCTATCCTACAGATGTTGATGAGAACTTATTCATTATTCCAAGTGGACCCATACCGCCTAACCCCGCAGAATTACTCGATGAAGAAAAATTAGCGCCATTATTTGAATATCTTAGATCAAATTTTGATTATATCATTATTGACACTGCTCCAATTGGTTTGGTAGCTGATGCATTTTTGTTAGAACCATTTTCCCACGTTGCACTTTTTGCAGTTAGATATGCAAAGACAACTGAAGATGCAATTAGAAGCCTAAACCAGTTGCAAAAGGAAAATAAACTCAAAAACTTAGCGATAGTGCTTAATGGCGTGAAAAAGAAAAGAAAAAATGGCTACGGCTATAGCTATGGGTATGGCTATGGCTATGGGTATTATAGTGACGATAAAAGTAAAAAAAAGTGGTGGTTTAAATAGTCATTGTCTAAATTTCAAAAAATGTCTAAAACAAAGATTATAGACTTCCCCAAAATAAAGGACCCACGAGGAAACTTAACTTTCTTACAAAATTTCGATCATTTTCCATTTGAAATTCAACGTGTATTTTGGACTTATGATGTACCTGGAGGCGAGGTTCGAGGAGGACATGCCTATAAAATCCAAGAAGAAATAATAATAGCACTCAGCGGAAGCTTTGATGTAATCTTAAGATATAAAGACAATTCTGAAGAAAAAATTTCCTTAAATAGATCTTATTACGGATTGTATTTACCTCCGTTGACGTGGCGACACATAGAAAATTTTTCGACGAATGCATTAAGTCTACACCTGAGCAGTTCCTTGTACGATGAGAATGATTATATAAGAGATTTAGATGCTTATAAATCCCTATAAAGACGCCTCTCAAACTAC
Source organism: Flavilitoribacter nigricans DSM 23189 = NBRC 102662 (assembly GCF_002646595.1). Lineage (GTDB taxonomy): Bacteria > Bacteroidota > Bacteroidia > Chitinophagales > Saprospiraceae > Flavilitoribacter > Flavilitoribacter nigricans. The sequence goes on along the minus strand of NZ_PDUD01000054.1, from coordinate 65,550 downwards.
AGTTTATGATTGTAGTATTATTGAATTACCTCGGATAGATAACCCAAGCGGAAATATTACGGTAGTTTCAAATTGTTCACAAATACCTTTTGATATAAAGCGTGTTTACTATCTATACGATGTGCCTAGTGGAGAAGCTAGAGGCGGGCATGGGCATTATAAATTACAACAATTGATAGTGGCAGCCAGCGGGAGTTTCGATATTATTATTGATGATGGGAATGTAAAAAGAAGTATACATCTTTCTCGTCCCAATGTTGGACTTTTCATGCCTCCAGGACTTTGGCGAGAATTGAATAATTTTTCAAGTGGATCCATATGCTTGGTATTAGCTTCTGAAGAGTATTTAGCCAAAGATTATATTAGAGACTATCCAACCTTTCTTGAATTTAAAAATTATAGAAATTGATTCATCCCTTAGCCGAAGTACATAGTGATAAAATCGGTCAGAATACAGATGTATGGCAATTCAGTATCATCCTGAAGGGGGCTATTATTGGAGCCAACTGTAATATAAACTGCCATACCTTCATTGAAAATGAAGTAATTCTTGGTGACAATGTGACTATAAAGTCTGGGGTTTATTTATGGGATGGAATAACAATTGAAAGTGATGTATTTGTTGGGCCCAATGTAACATTTACTAATGATCCGTATCCCCGATCTAAAATATATCCCAAAAGTTTTCAAAAAACTTTAATTAGCCATGGAGCTTCAATTGGCGCTGCTGCAACTATTTTGGGAGGAGTAAAAATAGGCAGTTACTCAATGGTAGGTGCCAATGCTCTTGTTACGAAAGACATACCATCTAGAGGATTGGCGATTGGAAATCCTGCAAAAGTAATTGGATGGTTAAATGAAGATGGTACTAAAATGAAGCGTATCGATACTAAATTGTTCCAAGATAATCGTGGACAGATTTGGAATTTGCAAGATGATAAAATTGAGTTAAAATGAGTGTTCCTTTTCTTAATCTGGAGCCAATGCATTCGGCTATAAAAGAAGAGATATTTCAAGCCTTTGAATCTGTTTACAATAATAACTGGTTTATCTTAGGAGAAAAATTATCACTTTTTGAAAGTGAATATTCCGAATTTTCAGGAACGAGATATTCAGTTGGTGTAAGCAATGGCCTAGATGCTTTAATCCTATCTTTGAAGGCGTTGGGCATAGGAGAAGGAGATGAGGTTATAGTACCCTCCAACACTTTTTTTGCTTCGGCACTAGCAATTTCACATTCAGGTGCTAAACCAATATTTGTTGAGCCTAGTATAGATACCTACAACATTGATCCAGAGCAGATAGCAAATGCTGTAACAGAACGTACAAGGGCAATAATGCCAGTTCATTTGTATGGTCAAGCTTGTGATATGGCTGCGATTACTGAAATTGCATCTATCCATAATTTAGTTGTTGTCGAAGATAATGCCCAAGCACATGGATGTCATTTTGCAGGTAAAACGACAGGTAGCTGGGGGCACATCAATGGAACTAGTTTCTATCCTGGAAAAAATTTGGGGGCATTAGGAGATGGAGGAATGATCACTACTGATAACAAAGAACTCTATGAATGCGCCCAAATGCTAAGGAATTATGGTTCAAAAGAGAAATATCAGAATGAAAAATTAGGATATAACATGCGACTTGACGAACTACAAGCAGCATTCCTATCTATAAAATTGAAAAACATAAGTCGCTGGAACAAACAGCGCCAAGAAATTGCGGGGTTATATGACAATTATCTGGCTGAAGAAAGTGAAATAATAACGCCCAAAACCCATCCTGATGCGGAACATGTCTATCATTTATACGTCATTAGGACGAGATATAGAGATGAATTAAAGGATTTCCTACAGACAAAAGGGATTAGCACTTTAATCCACTACCCTATACCACCACATTTACAGAATGCTTACAAGAATTTAAAACACAAATTAGGCGATTTCCCTATAGCGGAAGAACTATCTAATACTAGTTTAAGTTTGCCAATCTGGCCTGGAATGAGTGTTGAACAAATTGGAATGGTATCAAATACTATTTCGGAATTCTTTAAGTAGAAATCAATGAATCAAAGAACTTTAAGTTCTTAAGGAAGCCTTATGCAATTATCTAGATTTTTGGCTCAAATAGGATTGGCTAAAATTGTAAAATTATATAGAAATAAGAGGCATGAGCTACGCTTTTATTTAGCAAGTTACTATCATAGGAAAGAGCTGAAGAAAATAAAAAATGTACATAAAGTAAGGGTCATTTTTATTTTACTGCTAAGCTCAAATTGGAAATATGATAGTGTATATAGAGCTTTTCTCAAAGAAAGTAGATTTTTCCCGATGGTGTTAATTTGCCCCTATACAGGTGGAAATGAGGCAGAAATGTTGGTAGAACGTAGAAAGGCTAAAAAGTTATGTAAAGATAATGGTTACAATTTCATAGATGCTTGGAATGAGGAGACGCATTCTTGGATTGATATAAAAAAAGAACTAAGAGCTCATATTATTTTCTTCTCTAACCCGCATTCAATAACTAAAAAAGAATATTTAATAGAAGCAAATCTAGAAACATTAACCTGTTACGTACCCTATTCAATTAGATCTGACGATTTGACAGAATTAGCATTCAATAGTCCTTTTCAGCAATATACTTGGATAAATTTTTATGAATCTAACATTCATAAACGTTTAGCTGAGATTTACGCAATGAATAAAGGCGAAAACGTTGAAGTGGTGGGTTATCCAACAATTGATCAAATTTCTCAAGAGAAGAGAAATATAGACCATGTGCATAAAAAGGTTATTATTTGGGCTCCTCATTGGACGATTCCAGGAGCAAGCAACTTATTGACACGTTCCTGTTTTCTGGATTATTATAATTTTTTTCTAGAACTAGCTGCTAGTAAAAAAGGAGCAGTTGAAGTCATATTCAGGCCTCATCCTTTTCTAAAGCGTACCTTATATAAAAGTAATGTGTGGGGCAAGCAAAGAACAGATGAATACTATAATTTATGGAAAGAGCGAGAAAACTTATCCTATAGCGAGGGAGACTACATTAAAGATTTCGTGAAATCAGATTTATTGGTACACGACAGCGTTTCGTTTCTTTCTGAATATTTTGCTGTAGGTAAACCTGTGGTCTTCACAAAAAGTGAAGGGAAAACAAATCCGCAATTCAATAAGTTTGGAGAGATATGCCTAGATGCTCATTATCAGGTAAAAGATAGAGAAGAACTCAAAAATATAATAGAGCGAATATTAAAAAATGATGAAGATAAGGCAATTATAGAAAAACGGAAGCAGGTTTTAGAGTTACTTACTGAAAATGGAGAAAGTTGTTCAGAACTAATTGTCAAATCAATAAAAGAAAAGCTAAAATTTTAATTGGAAAGTGCTAGGAGTTAAAGTTTATGAGCTAAATCAAAAAATCAATTGATGTATTCACTGCTTAAAAGATTCAATAAATGAAAATTTTAGATTGTACGATCCGTGATGGAGGTTATTATACTAATTGGGACTTTGATGATGATTTAGTTCATACTTACATAGAGTCATTGAATCAATTGCCGATAGATTATTTAGAGGTGGGATATCGCTCTAAACCATTAAAAGGGTATTTAGGAGAATATTTTTATTGCCCAATTTATGTATTAGAAAAAATCAGGAAACTCTCTAATAAAAAAATGGCGGTAATTATCAATGAGAAAGATACACAACAAAAAGATATAAAAGATTTACTACAGCCTTGTGTAGGTATAGTAGACATGGTTAGAATAGCTGTAGCTCCTAACAATTTTAAAAGATCTGTACTATTAGCAACAGCCATCAAGGAATTAGGTTTTGAGGTATGCTTTAACATCATGTACATGTCCGAATGGGAGAAGTATCCGGATTTGATGAAAAATTTATCCTTATTGAATGAGCTAGCCGACTACCTATATATGGTTGATTCTTTTGGAGGTGTTTTCCCTAATGATGTTGAAAGAATAATTAAGGTAATCAGAAAGAAGGTGTCCATAAAATTAGGATTTCATGGACATAATAACTTAGAGTTGGGACTGATCAATACCTTAACTGCAATCGAAAATGGTGTAGAAATAGTTGATGCCACAATAACTGGGATGGGAAGAGGAGCCGGTAATTTAAGAATGGAATTACTTTTGACGGTTCTTAATTCTAAAGGAGCATTAAATGTAAATTATAATGCCTTAAGCAATGTTGTTAGCAGATTTGAAGTGCTAAAAGACTCATACAAGTGGGGAACCAATTTACCGTACATGGTTTCTGGGGTTAGTTCTTTACCCCAAAAGAATGTAATGGAATGGGTATCTAGAAGGTTTTACTCTTTAAATTCCATAATAAGAGCCTTAGAAAATCAAAAAGAAAAAAAGAAGGATAATGATAAGCTACCGATTTTTAAACCTAAGACTACTTACGAAAAGGCATTAATTATTGGAGGGGGAGAAAATGCAAAAAGATTTGCAGAAGCCGCAGTTAACTTTATTAAGGCGGAAAAAAATATTTGCTTAATTCATGCATCCTCTAAGAATGCTGCAATATTTCAAGAATTAGATGTTCCTCAATATTATTGCTTAGTGGGAAATGAAGGCTATCGACTTGAAAAGGCTTTTACCGAAATGATGAGTAGTTTCAAAGGTGAATGTATTTTGCCTCCTTTTCCCCGGAAAATGGGTACTTACATACCTAATATACTATATGAAAGAAGTTATGAACTTGAGAGTATTACGTTTACAGATAAGTTAACGGATTCTCATACTGTACTTGCATTGCAAACTGCGATTGCCTTGAACGTAAAGCAGATTTGGCTAGCGGGATATGATGGATATGGCCAAAATACAATAACCCAACTAGAAAGATCATTAGCATCTGAAAACGAGAGCTTATTTAATGACTACAAAAATTTCACGAGTAAATCTCTACTATCCATTTTACCAACAGAGTACAAAGAATTAGAGCAAAAGTCTGTCTTTGAATGGCTATAAATAGAAATGAATCAATTGGCTTCTTTCTTCCGGTACGGAAGGGGTCTAAAAGGGTAGCGAATAAAAATACACGTCCTTTTGCTGGAATCAAAGGAGGAATAGTAAGATTAAAGCTGGAGCAATTAGTCAGTTGTGAGTCTTTGGACGAAATAATTTTATCAACCAATGATGAGGTAACAATGACTATCGCCAAAGATGTAGATCCAACTGGACAGAAAATTAAAATCTATGAAAGACCAGAAAACTTATGCCAAGATTCTACAGATTTAGTGGATCTAATTAAATATGTACCATCTATTGTGGAAAGCCGGCATATTTTATGGGGGCATGCTACTACACCATTTGTTGATTCTCAAGAATATGAAAAAGCCATATCCACATATTTAACTCAAACCCAAAATGGGTTCGATTCCTTAATAAGTGTAACACCACTGCAAAATTTTTTAATTGATCCGATAAAAAGAGAAATGATAAACTTCCATGATGGTAATGGATTACCGTCGCGTTGGCCAAGAACACAGGATTTGTCAATGATTTACGAGGTTAATCATGCAATTTTTATTACTTCAAGAGAAAACTATCAAAAAAACGCTGACCGGATTGGAAGTACCCCATTTTTTTACGAGCAAAATAAAGTCGTGTCATTCGATATTGACTGGGAAGAAGATTTTTTGATAGCAGAGTCTTTATATGAAAAAATTTATAGATAGTAATTTGATTTTTTTTTGGGACTTTGATGGAGTAATCTTAGATTCTAATAAGATCAGAGATATTGGCTTTCAAAGGGTTCTAACTGAATACCCTGCTCAACAAGTAGAGGAACTATTGAAATTTCACAAACTTAATGGTGGGCTTTCCCGCTATGTGAAGTTCCGTTATTTCTTTGAGAAAATTAGAAACGAGAAGCTAGGTGAAGTTAAATTATTAGAATTATGTGAATCTTTCAGTGAAATAATGCGAAAAATTTTGAATGATGAAAGTTTATTAATTCAACCTACTATTAAATTTATTAAAGAAAACTATAGTTTTTTTCCAATGCATATAGTTTCGGGTTCGGATCAAGATGAATTGAGGTATTTGTGTAATAGTTTAGACATCTCAAAATATTTCGTCAGTATAAATGGTTCTCCTGTTCCAAAGATTGAACTGGTTAGAAATATATTAAATAGTTTTGATTACCAAAAATCTAATTGTGTACTAATTGGGGATTCCATCAATGATTACGAAGCTGCAATTAGTAATGAGATATTTTTTTTAGGTTATAATAACCCCAGTGTAGAGAAACTCACAACGCTAGAAATGAAAATATTTTGAGCGAAGGATTAAAGGAAAAAACATCAAGAGGATTGTTCTGGAATGCACTGGAAAAATTTTCTGTTCAGCTTGTTAAGCTTATAGTAGGAATAGTTTTGGCGAGGCTTTTATTTCCAGAGGATTTTGGCCTAATTGGAATGCTATCGATATTTATTGCAATTTCCCAGATCTTTGTGAATAGTGGAATGGGAAGTGGATTAATCCAAAAAAAGGTAAGAACCGATTTAGACTATTCAACAGTTTTTCTATTTAATTTAGTCGTAAGTATTTTTTTTTATCTGGTCTTATTGTTCTCGGCACCGCTAATAGCAAAATTTTACGATAAGATAGAACTTATTTTATTAACGAGAGTATTGGGTCTTAACATCGTTATATCTGCTTTCGCTATGGTACAGAGAGCAAAGTTAATTGTCAATATTGATTTTAAGACCTTAGCAAGAGTGAACTTAATCGCGTCAGTCCTAAGTGGAATTGCTGCAATTGTATTGGCTATTTTGGGATGGGGTGTTTGGGCATTAGTAATGTATACGCTTTTAAACACTTTAGTATCTGTATTCTTACTTTGGAAAGTAAATAAATGGATTCCATCCATGGAATTTTCAAGGGAATCTTTCAATGAACTTTTTGGCTTTAGCTCGAAGATTTTACTATCAAGAATTTACGAAAAGGTTTCTATCAATATTTATAATATTATAATTGGTAAATATTATAGTGCTGCAGCTCTAGGATTCTATACCCGGGCAAAAAGCTTAGCAGAAATACCTTCCGGTACTTTGAGCAATGTATTGCAACAAGTTTCATTTCCAGTTTTTTCCTCATTACAGGATGAAAGAGTTCGATTAGTTTCAGCATATAGTAGAATGGTAAGAATGGCAGCATTCATAATAATACCAATTATGATATTAGTTTCGATATTAGCAGAACCGATTGTTAGAATTTTACTTACAGAGAAATGGATTGAAGTGGTGCCATTATTGCAATGGACTTCAATTGCGTATGTCATATATCCAATTAGCGTTATAAATATGAATATCCTAAACGCAATGGGAAGATCAGATCTTTTTCTTAAAGTGGACTTGTCAAAATTTCCTCTTACTGTAGTTTCTCTTATAGTTACAGTTCCTTTTGGAATAAAAGCTATAGTTATTGGCCATGTCGTAACATCTTTCATTTCATTTTTTATTAACGCATATCTGCCTGGTAAAATCTTGGGTTATGGACCTTTATCGCAGTTAAAAGATATTATGCCAATGGTATTATCTGCTATTATTATGTCAATTGCAGTTATAACAATTGTTAATTTTGTTTCAAATGACTTTTTTCAGATTGTGTTAGGCTGTATAGTGGCTATTGTAACTTACTTATCTCTATCCAAGATGTTTAATATAAAAGAAATGTCAGAATTGGAGGAATTCGTGGGTAATCTTAAGTATAAATTTACATCCTAAATATGGTGCCGGAAAATAAGGGGCCTTTGGTAAGTGTCTTAGTGATTACTTATAATTCCAGCAAGTATATTTTAGATACTTTAGAAAGTATTAGAATGCAATCGTATGATTGCCTGGAATTGATAATCAGTGATGATGCTTCTACTGATAATACAGAACTTTTATGCCAGCAATGGATAAGTAAGAATAAGGAGTTTTTCGAAAATATCAAATATATTTCTGTCGAAAATAATACAGGTGTATCAGGTAATTTAAACAGGGCATTTAATGCGTGTACTGGAGAATGGGTTAAAATTATTGCTGGCGATGATATTTTATTGCGAGATTGCATTAAGGATAATTTGGAATATATATATCTGAACGAAGATTTAAATATCCAAATATTGTTTTCAAAGTTCTATAAATTATATTTTAAGAATGGAGAATGGCATCAAAAAGCAATGCTAAAAGATCCTCAAACTTATATTTTATTTAGCAGCTGTTTGTCAAATAATGAGCAATTAAAATTATTTTCTAGGGAGCAGCATTATCGAATAATTACAATCTTTATGAGCCATAAGGCTATAAAGTCTGTTAACGGCTTTGATGAAAGATTTCCTCTTTATGAAGATATACCTCTAATGTATAAGTTTCTACTTAATGGATTCAAGCTGTTTTTGCTACCTGCCTACACGGTATCCTATAGAGTACATGGAGATTCTATTTCCCTAAAGAAAACTGATAAGATTATTTCCAAGTGGCATTATCAAAATTTAATCCCAGCTACTTTATTATATAAGATTCCGATGCTTACCAGAGTTGAAGCAATAATGGTCAAATGTAAAATTCAAATAGATAAATATTTATATGAGTCACCGCTTAACGAAAGAAAATTTTTAAATGTGATCATATATAGAGGTCTTATTTTCCCATTTCAGCTTTTGTACTTTTTGTGCAAAAATAAAATCATAAAAGATATTGTAAAAAATAAACAATTGAAAAACATTTACTTTAAAGATCAATTTTCCCATGACTAGAATAAATATATTAACTCCTCAAATTCCTATTCGAAGAGGATTTAATGACTTTTATCCTATATTAAAGTGGGAGAATAGTTTCAAAAAGAAAAATATTAAGTTTAGGTTTTATTCACATCATTTAAACCCAAAACTCCTAGAGTGTGATGTATTTCTTTTAGATTATAGATATTACCAGTTCCTTGCAAAGAGCAGATATAAGATTCCAGGAAATCATAAATACGATAGCGAATTCTTTATTCTTGAAGTGATCGAAAGTGCAAAACAAAAAGGATGTAGGGTGGTCCTTTTTGATACTGGAGATTCAGGAGGTAGTTCTACATCTCATATTACTCCGTTTGTAGATATTCATCTAAAAAAGCAGATCTTTAAAGATTTATCCTATTATACAGAGCGGAAATCCTATAACCTAATGGTCTGGTTGCCTCCAGGCCTAAAAGAAACGAGAAAATTAGAGTTCACCCCTCTGAAAGAAAAGGATGTAGAAAAATTGAGACTTGGCTGGAACATCGGTCTTCTGGATTATAGATGGTTCCCTTTTAAGTCATTTTTACCTATCGGCAATTCAATGATATTACCCGGATATTATCAAAAGGTAAGGATGCGAAATCCTAATTCTCATAAAAAATATCTGTTAAGTTATAGAGGCAATTCCAATAAGCATGAAAGTTATGATTACCAGCGAAATCTTGCTTCAGAAAGACTTAAAAATATGCGGAGGGATGACATTCTAGTTGGCGGAAAGGTTTCCTTTTCTCAGTATATGAAGGAGCAAAGAGATTCAAAAATAACTTTGAGTCCTTTTGGATGGGGAGAAATCTGCTATCGAGATTTTGAGTCTGTTGTAAACGGGAGCCTGCTTTTGAAACCTAAAATGGATCATTTAAATACCTATCCAGATTTTTTTAAAAATGGAGAAACTTACGTATCTACAAATTGGGACTTTAGTGATCTAAAAGAAAAATTAGTAGAAGTTTCCAGCAATTATGAAAGATATATATCAATCATAAAAAACTTTCAAGCTTTGTTTTCTCATCATCAAAATAGTAGTAGGGCATTCTTAGAGCATTTTGAAAAAAGTGTTCTTTCCTAATAAAGAAGCTCTTTGTAGAAATCTATCAAAAAAATAAATGGAATCTTTAAGTATAAGCAGAACTAGGTTAATGGGCCAAGTCAGAGTGAGTGGGGCAAAAAATAGTGCCCTTCGGTTACTTGCAGCTTCAATTTTAACTCGTTACCCATTACAATTGGAACACTTTCCTAAGGGCCTACTTGATATCCAAATCCATATGGAGATGTTGGAGGTATTAGGGAAAGAAATTAAAATATTTGAAGATAACATTCTAATTACAGAAAAAGAAGATTCACTAATTACTAGTTTAGAATGGTCTAAGAGATCCATACGTAATACACTTCTTATATTAGGAGCATTAGTTGGAAGATTCGGAGAAGGTCGTGTCCCACTTCCTGGTGGCTGCAAATTGGGTGAAAGGAAATATGATTTGCATGTTATGCTGCTTGAAAGGCTAGGTGCAGAAATTTGGGAGGAAAACGGTTTCCTCTGTGCTAAAGCCAAAGATTCTCGACTAGTGGGATGTGAAATACATTTACCAATTAGGTCAACTGGCGCAACAGAGAATACTATAATTGCTTCCTCATTAGCGATTGGAAAAACCATACTTTACGGGCCTCATATTAGACCAGAAATCATTGATCTCATTACTCTATTAAACAAAATGGGAGCCAAAATCACAGTTCATGGTCAAAAAGCTATTGAAATAGAAGGCGTTTCCGAACTGGAAGGTACAAAGCATCGAGTTATTCCGGATAATATGGAGGCTCTTACTTGGGCGATTGGGTCAGTCATCACTAATGGAGATGTAGAGATAATCAATTTTCCATTTGAGCACTTAGAAGTTCCTTTAGTATTTTTAAGAGAAAGCGGAATGAAGTTTTACAAAGGGGAAAACTCATTAATTGTAAAAGGAGGAATACCATACCCCGTTGAGATCAGTACTGGACCTTATCCTGGAATTAATTCGGATATGCAACCACTATTCGCCGTGTATGGTGCCATGAGTAAAGGTGAATCTAAAATAATCGATTTGCGATTCCCAGGGCGATATGGATATGCCGAAGAATTGAAAAAAATGGGAATGAAATTCAAGTTGAGTGGTGAGATGTTAGTGATTGAAGGAGGCTACAGCTTAAAAGGAGCTACAGTTAATGCCATCGACTTAAGAGCAGGGATAGCTTTATTGCTAGCAGGAATGACTACGGATGAAGAAGTCAGGATCGAAAATGCCTGGCAAATAAGGAGGGGTTATGAAAACTTGGAAGAAAAATTGAAAAACCTCTGTTGATGGAGATAATAATTCATCTGGGTTTACATAAAACAGGATCAACATTTTTTCAAAAAAATGTTTTTAAGAGTTTTGATGGATGGCACTATATAGACAGAACAGACTTGGAACAATTTAAGTTTTATGTTCTAAATACCTCCGAATTTAATTTTTCTCTTAATCGAGCCTATAGCATTTTTATCAATCTGTTCTCTAATAATTCTTGTCCTGAAAGGGTAATAATATCTGATGAAGAGTTTTGCGGAATGCCTTATATGGGAGCGATTGATAGAAAAATCATCGCGAATAGATTGATAAATATTTTTAAAAAAGACGAACTAAAATTTTTCTTAGTTTTAAGAGAACAACAAGCTTTATTAAAGAGCTTATATTTACAGTATATTAAAACTGGAGGAACTGCTAACCCTGTTGAATTTATGAATTTTGGAAAACAGCCATTACTAATAAATTCAAATTATTTTCTGTTTTATGAATATCTAAGTTTTTTGGAAGATAGAATAGGAGAGCAAAACGTTCTATGTTTACTTTTCGAGGAATTTTCCGATTCACCATACACTTTTTTCAAAAAAGTTGCAGACTTCATCGATATAGAATTTAACTACGAGGAGACCGAAAAGTCAGTTAAGAACTTTTCAATTAATCCTGTCTTTTTGAGAATAATGATTTTTTTAAATAAGTTTTCAAGAAGCTACAAGAATCCATTCGGATTTTTACCTTTTGGGTTTTACCGATTATATTCAGGGGCAATTATTCGATGCTCAGTTTGGCTGAAATTCAAGCGACAAGATATTAATATGCTTGGATTCAATCAAACGGAAAAATTGTCTCTTAAGGATTCTAACAGGAAGCTAATAGGTCGAATGGATCAGGCCTCTCTTATGAAATATCGCTATTTATAATATGATCGAGGATGTTTTAACAGATAGAAACTTGCCTTCCTTTATTATTGGTGGAATGCAAAAAAGTGGTACAACTTATATAGATAGTCTTTTGAGAAGGCATCCACAAATCTATATGCCTCCCCGAACTCTTGAATTCAGTTTCTTTGACGATTCAAGGATATATAAAAATGGAGTCCAGTGGTATAAATCCCTTTTCACAGATTCCAAAGATGGGCAAGTATTGGGCCAGACATCAGCTGATTGCGCTTTTGAAAATTTAGCACCACAACGATTAAGAGATATAGTTCCAAATGTTAAATTAATTTTTATACTGAGACATCCAGTATCTAGAACACATTCTCACTACTGGCACCAAGTGAAGATGGGGAGAGAGCATTTATCATTATTAAATGCTTTAAAGGAAGAACCCGTAAGAACAGAAAAAAGCTATTATCACCAAAAGAAGTTCTCATACGTTGGAAGAAGCCGCTACAAGAGCTTATTTGAAAATGTATTCAAATATATTGATCAGGAAAATGTTTATATAGTTCCATTTGAATTATTCATTAAAAATGAAGTTAATTATTTAAATGAAATTTTTGAGTTTATTAATGTTAGTACAATTTCTTCTATCGAAGATTTAAAAGAAGGAGATAAAAATAAGCGTACAAATGCTGCAAAAACACCTTCTATTTGGTTGCGAAAAATATCTCCTATACTCAACTCCAATTTTATTGGGAAATACATCTATAGATCATTGCTTACTTCAAAAAGGCCACCTCAGTTAAAGGATAAAGAAAGAAAATTTTTAGAGGCAGAACTGTGGGATGATGTTTTATTTTATAATGAGATAAATAATAATTGTAGAAAAAATAATTCTAACTCCTAAATTCTAATAAAGGCCATATGGAATGCCATAGAAACTACGATTTAACTTCTCATAATAGTTACAAGCTAAAAGCAGCTTGTAGAAGAGCATTTTTTCCTGAATTTGAATCAGATTTTATTGATATATATAGTAAATTCTCTGAAAAAAATGACTTGTTAAATAAGATCTTGATTGGCAGAGGCTATAATATAATTTTATCTAAATCTTATTATAATCAGGATTTTATCATAGTTGGTGACTCTTTTAATTCCTTAGATTTTTTGGGTGATGGATTAATTAGTGCTGAAGCTGGTGCTAGTACTTTAGATTTAAGCACTCTGGCCTTAGAAAATGAACTTACTGGGGCTGAAGTATTCTATGACATTCCAAGTTCAATTGGTGGAGCTGTTGTAATGAATGCCGGTGCGAGTGGAGAAGAAATCAAGGATATTCTTGTTAAAGTTAGATATTTAGATTTAGTAGATTTCCAAATTAAGGAGATAGAGAATCAAGATATTGGGTTCTGTTATCGCAATAGCTTTTTTCAACAAAACCCCGATAAAATTGTGTTGAAAGCTTGGTTTATGTTGAAAAGAGGAAGCTATGATCGTATTAAAGAAAAAATGGAAAGAGTTAAGGTTAGTAGATGGAGTAAACAACCAAAAAAATTTCCTAATGCAGGGAGTGTTTTTAAACGTCCCACCGGTTTTTATGTAGGAAAAATAATAGAGGATCTTGGCTTGAAGGGATTCACAATTGGAGGAGCTAAAATCTCAGAAAAGCATGGGGGCTTCATAATAAATTATAATAATGCTACTGGGAGTGATATTATAGCAATTATCAACTTTGTACAAGAGCGCGTTAAGGAGAAATATCAGATTGAAATTGAAGTTGAACAAAGAATAATTTGAATGAAGTGAACATCATTTTTTTAATTTACTCTCAGGGAAAAGCAAGCGGGGGGCACTATCATTCTTGTAATCAAATTTCTAAAGAAATTAGAAAACAAAACAAAGTATCGATAATCTCACTTGGTCCAAATGCAAGCCCCGTTTTTGATGGTAACTTAGCTTTTAAAGAACATTTGTTCTATACCAAAGTTATTGACCTTTTTAAGGTGAATTATGAGTTGAACGAATATATAAAGCTTTTTAAGCCAGATATTATAAATTGCTTTGATACAGAATCTTTGAATATTGCTTTAGTTTTACCAGCTCTATTTAAACACAAAATTATTTTGACTAAATGTGGAGGACCGAATCCCAAAAGAAATAGGTGGCAGTTCGCTGATGGGTTATTACTTTTCAGTTACGAAAACTTCGAATGGTTTAGAAATAATTTAGTTTATAAAAATATCCCTCTTTCATTAGTAAGTAATAGGGTCTCAAGATTAGAAATATTAAATAGTTCACAGTCAGAGGAAAGAAAAATAACTGATCGCTTTAATTTCATCAGAATTTCCCGATTAGGAGGTGCATATGAAAAAACATTAGAAGATTCATTTCGGCTTATAGAGAAATTAATGGTTAAGCATAATGTATTTTTATATGTTATTGGGAGAATTCAAAATGAAAATCGTTTTGAAAATCTAAAAAAGATAGCTGAAAGAAAAAGGCTTCCTGTTAAATTTATCACTGACGAACGCGCAAGTACTGCTTCCCAATTCCTTTATCTAGGTGATTGTGTAATTGGAACTGGCAGATCATTTATGGAAGCTACCTCTTTAGGAATCCCTTCGCTTACTCCAGCAGAAAATAATGATATACCAATACTCGTATCCAAAAATAATTTTAACAATTTTTTCCGAACTAACTTTTCGGAAAGAAATTTAGCTGATGCAGACTCACTAAAAAATAATCTGAAAAATATTGAAAATTTGATTTCAGATTCATCTTACTACAATAAGATAAGTAATGACACTATAAATTTGTTCCATCTACATTTTGATGCGGGAATAGTTAGTGAAAAATATATAAGCTTCTATTTGAAATGTATAGAAAGCAATAAATTTAAAAAGATTCAGCTTATCTGGTTGAACTTGCCATATATTATAAGAGACCTTTTTAAAAATTTATTATAGTTGTAGGAATCATGTTGTTAACTGTTGGATAATACAATAATGAGTGTAGATTTAAGACCACTTAGTAGCTTATTAAAAGTATGACCTATTTAAAATATAAACCAAAAATATAATCCATTTTTATTCGCAATTTTACAGTAGATGAATAAAAAGCAATATGCTTTTGGCTTAATTTTATTATTTATTAGCCCCGTTTTAGGCTTTTTAGGTTCCTTAAGGAAAATCAATACACGTTATGGAAAATATATATTGATTTTATTTTTTGGGATCTATGGAGCGACAATGTTGTTTCCTGTTGGAACTGATGGCTATCGTCATGCGTCTAATATTGCTAATCATTATTATGGTTTAGGTCTTGGAGAATTTTTAAAAGAAACAAAGGCAATATTTCTTTTTAGACCAGAGCCTGAAACGAATGATGATTTCTTTCTTCATTTTATATCTTACATAGCAAGTTTCTTTTCAAGTTCGGCAGCTGGCTTATACGCAATTGCGGGACTTATTTACGGTTATTTCTTTGTAAATGGTATCAATAAAGTATATTCATTAATAAGAGGTAAATGGGATTTGGTCCTTCTTCTTCTTTTTCTGATTTTTTTGTTTTGGAAGAGCTTTGAAGGAATAAATACCATTCGCAACCATACTGGAGGTTGGATATTTTTTAATGGTGCATTCTCATATTTTCAAACGAAAGACAGAAAATATATTCTGTTAATTCTTCTGGCCCCTGTAGTTCATTTTGGATATTTTATTCTTACAATACCATTTTACCTAATAGCAATATTCGGAAACTGGCCTAAGATCTACTTATTGGTTTTTCTAAGTTCATTTTTTTTAACTCCAGATATAAATACCATAGAAAGATATGCTAAAACGACAGAGTTAGGAAGGGAAAAGTTTAATAGTTACGTAAAGGACGATGCTTATTTAGAGGCAAGGAGCAGCAAAGCAGGGAGGCAGAATAAAAGTTTTCATGTAGAATACTATTTTAAAGGCATTAAATTGTTAATACAATTACTCTTTATCTATGCTGTGATATTTTTTGGATACTTAAAGCGCAAAAACCATGATTACTTTTTAAGCTCTTTAGCAAGTCTTGCTTTGCTTTTAATTGCAGGAGCTAATTTAAGCACTTTTACATCGTCGCTTGAGAAAAGATTTTTTTTAAATGCCGCATTATACTTGTTAGCGTACCTAATCATTTTGTATAACGAGAATATAGCTCAAAAGAAGACGCTTTCAGTCTATGGATACCGTACAATCGTAATACTTGGCGCACCTGTTATATTTTTATTCGTTTTTACACAGTTAAGCCTAATTGGAGAATATACAGGATTTAAGGTACTTATAAGTCCAGGTATTTATCCATTTTTAAATGGAGAAGAAATTACAATTAAAGAATTTATTAAGCAGGTGTTTATATAAGGATATAGTTTAGATTTTTTTGACCTAAAAATTTCACTTACAGCTTAATTATTGATGCCCAATGACACTTCAAATTTTTTGAGCGTTAATTCTCACAACACTGTTTGTAAATAACTTATTTGCTAAGATGATAAAAAAGCATCTGATAAATATATTGGGCTGGAAAACAGATCGTAAAATTGTCGTTTTTGAATCTGATGATTGGGGGGCAATTCGAATGCCTTCAAAAGCGGTATTTAATTCTCTCAAAAAGAAGGGGTATCCTTTAGAAAATTGTCCATATAATAATTTTGATTCATTAGAAAGTAATAAAGATTTAGAATGCCTATTTGATGTGTTAGATTCTGTAAAAGATAAAAATGGGCAATCATCTATTTTTACATTAAATAATATAGTTGCCAATCCTAACTTCGAAAAGATCAAGGAATCAGATTTTCAGAGCTATTATTTTGAACCTTTCATAGACACCCTTAATCGTTACCCATCACATGATAAAGTCTATGAACTATATCAAAAAGGTATTGAAGAAAAGTTGATCAAGCCCCAGTTTCATGGAAGAGAGCATCTGCAAGTTAATCGTTGGATTGATGCATTGCAAAGAAAAGAAGTGCCTGTATTAGATGCATTCCAACATAATTTCTTTAGTCCAAAGATTAGATATAGCCATGATTATCCAATGGAATATATGGACGCCCTTGACTATGATTCTATAGATGAATTAACTGGACAAAAAAAAATAGTATCCGAAGGACTAAAGCTTTTTAAGGATATTTGGAGTTTTTCTTCAAAATCATTCATAGCTCCTTGTTACACATGGGATTCTCAATTAGAGGAATGCCTTTTAGAAAACGGCGTTCATTACTTACAAGGAGTAGTCGCGCAACAAATACCAACAGCCCAGTCAGGGTATGACAGAAAACTTAAATTTCATTATCAGGGGCAAAAGAACCAGTTGGGACAAAGATATCTTGTTAGAAATGCATTTTTTGAACCTACTTTGTATCCACAAAAAGATTGGGTAGGTGAGTGTATGAAAAGAATTAGCATCGCATTTAAATGGAAAAAACCCGCAATAATTGGTAGCCATCGGTTAAATTATACGGGGTCATTGGATCCCAAAAATCGAGATACAAACCTTCGAGGCTTGAGATCTTTGCTAGATGAAATTGTAAAGTTATGGCCTTCAGTAGAGTTCTATTCATCTGATCAACTGGGTTTAGAAATGGATAAAAAGAAGGAGGCTTTCACACATAACGCAAATTTAAATGAGTAATTATTTACTCCGCATTTTGGCCAATGCACCAGGTTGGAGAACTTCTCGAAAAATAATTGTTTTCGAATCTGACGATTGGGGAAGCATTAGAATTCCATCTAAAGAAGTCTATGAAATATTATTAAAGAAGGGAGTAAAAGTAGACCAGGATATTTATTCAAAATATGAAACATTAGAAAATGAAGAAGATTTGGAGGGAATATTCAGCCTTTTGGAAAAGTATAAAGATTCCAATGGTAACAATCCATGTTTCACAGCTTTATGCATAGTAGCAAATCCCGACTTTAAAAAAATAAGATCTAATAATTTTGATTCCTATGAGTACGAAACACTGCTAGAAACATATCAAAGGTATGGTAGAAAGGAGAAGATGATCAAATTATGGTCTCAAGGTATTGAAAATGACCTTATTCGTCCGCAATTCCACGGACGTGAACATTTAAACGTAAAATATTGGTTTAGAAGATTAAAAGATAAGGCATTTTCTACTACTAAACTTGCTTTTGATTTAGAATTGACAGGACTTGACCCAAGTATTGTTAAAGAGAGCAGAAAAGATTATCAAGCTGCGTTTGATATAGAATTTCCAGAAGATATTGATTATTTAGTTAAGGTTTTGGACAGTGGCTTGGATCTCTTTAATGATACTTTTGGGTATCGAGCTGAGTACTTTGTTCCAACCAACGGCCCTTTCAATTCATCATTAAATAGTATCCTTCAAAAAAAAGGTATACGTTTTATAAACACAGCTAAATTAAATAAAGAACCTCTTGGATCTGGTAAATATCGTCGCTCGCTAAGATATTTGGGTAAGAGAAATAAACTAGGACAAATATATCTCACTAGAAATGCATTTTTCGAACCAAGTGATGTAAAAGTAGCAGATTGGGTTTCAAATTGTCTTAAAGATATTTCAACTGCCTTTTATTGTAAAAAGCCAGCCATAATTAGTACTCATCGTGTAAACTATTCTGGTGGACTGAGCCAAGCAAATCGAGATTTAGGGCTTAAAGAATTAGATAGATTGCTTAAAACCATTCTTAGGAACTGGCCTGATGTAGAATTTCTAACTTCTGATCAATTGGGGAGAATTATTATAGACACTAAATAACCTGAACAAGAAATTCATTTGGAAAACAGGCGACGCAAAATTCTTATAATTATTCCATCTTTAGTTGCGGGTGGAGCGGAGAGAGTATTGATTAATATTTTAAATCTCATCGATCATAACAAATTTGATATAAAGCTTTATGTCGTAATCAATAAAGGAAAGCTTTTTGATGATTTACCGAACCACGTAAAGCCAAGCTTTATTTTCCCTTCACCGGTTTTTGAAAGGATTGCGTCCTATTTATACAGAAAGTATGGTTTAGAACTTTTCTATAAAATCTGGGGTAAAGAAATTGAAGGTGATTATGATGTGGGGATATCATTTCTTGATGGATCAAATTCTCAGTTCCTTTTTTATGCTAAAGGAAATATTCATAGAAAAATAGTAGTAGTCCATAGCAGTTATCTCAGTTTTAAAAATGTATCTAGATCAATATTTAGCTCCCATATAAAGAGAATGAAAAGAAGATATAACAATATAGATACAATCGTTGCTGTTTCTGATGACTCAATGAATGAGTTCAAGAAGATATTTGGATTGTATCCAGATATGCGTGTCATATACAATCCTATAAATAGATTAGATGTTATTAATAAATCTAATTTGAAAGTAAAATTTGACTACCCCAGAAATAAAAAGATTCTCATTGCCATAGGTAGTTTATCTCCAGTAAAAGGATTTGAAAGATTAATAACTGCAGCTTCTAAACTTAGAAAAGATGGAATATCATTCCAGTTATGGATACTAGGACAAGGTGCTCTACAAGATAAACTTTCTGACTTGATAGAAGATTTGAGTTTAAGTAATGAAGTAAAACTTTTGGGATACAGAAGAAACCCATACCCTTATATGAGAAAGGCGGATTTACTTGTCACTTCAAGCTATTCTGAGGGCTTACCAACAGTAATTTGTGAAGCACTGGTTATGTCAATACCTGTAATTTCAACAGACGTAAGTGGTTGTAGAGAAGTACTTGATTATGGGGAATTTGGAATGCTCGTCGAAAATAACACGGAAGGCTTATACCTAGGAATTAAGAATGTTCTGGAAAGTGAAGGAAACTTAAAACTCCTTAAAGAGAAAGCCATTAAAGGAGGGGAAGTGTTCGATGATGAAAAAGCTATTTTAAAATATACGAAACTTCTATCAGGTAATTAATAAGTATGCTGATGAGTTTAAATAGACACTCATACCAAGTATTTCAGAGACCTATTTATTGAAGTTTCGATAAATTGTTTTAGGCCCTTAATTTCAAAACTAATGTTTATTGTGGTTTTAAATTTTAAATTTTTCTAATGTAAATATTTGCAATTATGAATATATTCAGGAGGGAAGTTTTGATTTCTAGAATACCAAAGAAAATTTTTGATCTAAGCTACATCTTTTTTAATATATTCTTGAAATTTAAAAATCCATTGGAAATATTTTTGTCTTACATTAATATGTCTCCACCAAGAGGTAATTTTGTCGAATTTAAGAATGGGATAAAGATATTCCTATCACCAAATCCTCATGATATACTTACTGTGGTTGTTATTTTTGCTCGAAAAGAATACGGGCCTATTAAGCCACAAGCATCTGTTGTTGATATCGGTGCTAATATTGGAGTCTTTTCAATTTATGCTATATTAAATGGAGCTTCAAAAGTTTTTGCTTTCGAGCCCAATATGGAAGCCTATCAGATGCTGTGTAAAAACATTGAAGAAAATAACCTTCCAGATGTGATAATCCCCTATAATCTTGCAGTAGGAGGTGAATCTGGCAAAAAGGTTTTAATCCCCAAATTATCTTCTCCGTACAATCGAATATTCGAGGGCAGTCCTAATTCGGTGGTCAAAAATGCTACTCAAGAATTCAATGAAGTCTTTACGATATCTTTAGAAAGCATACTACAAAAACATTTTATTTCTCGTTTGCAGTTATGTAAAATGGATTGTGAAGGTGCTGAGTATGATATTTTATATAATACAAACCCACAAACTTTGGGTCTAGTGGATGAAATTAGAATGGAGTATCATGAGAGCATTCAGGCTAAAAATAGCCTGGTTGCGTTCTTGAATGAATTTGGATTTAGTGAATATCACGAAAAATATTGTGTGGTTTGGCTGAGAAAGCCATATTTAAATTAGGTGGAAAATTTATGGAATTAATTTTTTTTACAGAGGTTAGAATAGTTAGAGTTGGAGAAGATTTTTACTCAAGTGAAAGTAGTTTTGATTATTCTTTGCTTAAAAGATATCTTAACCATTTTGAGTCAATTGTAATTTTTGCTAGAACTAGATCAGGAGTAAGAGAGGAAGTTTTACCCAAAAATAAGTTGCCAAATGATAAAATCAAAGTTTATGAATTGCCATATTATAAAGGGTTTAATTCCTTTCTAAAAAAGTATTTTGCTTTAAAGAAAAGTATAGACCTTGGCCTTGAAAAGCATTTGACCGATAATACCGCAGTATTATGTCGTGTTCCCGGAAGAATAGGGGCCACTGGCATTCAAAGATTGAAGAGTTTAAATGCACAATATGCAATTGAAGTAGTCGGGGACCCTTATGATACATTATCGAATGGAG
Organism: Flavilitoribacter nigricans DSM 23189 = NBRC 102662; assembly: GCF_002646595.1. Lineage (GTDB taxonomy): Bacteria > Bacteroidota > Bacteroidia > Chitinophagales > Saprospiraceae > Flavilitoribacter > Flavilitoribacter nigricans. The sequence goes on along the minus strand of NZ_PDUD01000054.1, from coordinate 44,211 downwards.
GAACTACACATCCTCTTGCTCCCATAATTCGTTTTTTTTCTGTAAGGTCATTGAAAAAAATAGCTAGAGAAAGTCCTATGGCATTATATGTGACTGAAGTAGAATTACAGCGTCGATACCCGAATGACCACTTTAATATTGGAGTATCTGATGTGGTTATGACTGATGATGCATTCGTTGAAAAAAGAGAGCCCAAAACAAATTCTACTCCTTTCATCGTAATATGTGTTGGATCGTTAGATCAAATGATGAAAGCGCCTGATGTAGTAGTTAAAGCTATTAGTCTTCTCATTAAAGAGGGATACAGCGTACAATTGGAATGGGTTGGAGACGGGATCTATAAACAAGAAATGATAGATTTGTGTGAACAATTGAATATTAGCAATTGTGTCACATTTCATGGCAAATTGCCAGCGGGGAAACCTGTGAGAGATAAGTTAGATGCTGCGGATCTATTTGTAATGCCATCTCGAATGGAAGGGCTTCCTCGAGCTATGGTGGAAGCTATGGCAAGGCAGCTTCCTTGTATTGGAACTCGACTTTGTGGTATACAGGAATTACTAGAAAAGGATTGTCTTGTAGAGGTGAATGATATTCATGGGTTAGCCCAAAAAATAAAGCAATTCATAGATAGCAGAGATATGATAGAAAAACATTCAAAAATAAATTATGAAAAGTCACTACGCTATCATGAAAATTTTTTGACTCCCAAACGAGACAGGTTTTACAAAAGGCTAGCAAAAAAATCTGCAATTTGAGTAAAAAGATTCTATTTGTTGCATCGATCAATAAACATATCCTTGCTTTCCATTTACCGTATTTGGAATGGTTTAAGAAAGAAGGATACGACGTTCATGTAGCAGGGAAAGGAGATGAAGTAATTCCGTTCTGTGATCAGAAATTTAATGTTCCTTTTGTTCGAACACCTTTCTCTTTGGGCCATTTTAGGGCATATTTCGCTTTGAAGGAAATTATAGAAAATGGGCAATATGAAATCATTCATTGTCATACTCCAATGGCCAGTGTAATTACGCGTTTAGCTGCATCGAATGTAAGGAAGAAAGGAACAAAAGTATTATACACATCCCACGGCTTTCACTTTTTTAAAGGAGCTCCTGTAATAAATTGGCTATTCTATTATCCTGTAGAATACATGTTGTCGGGAAAAACGGATGCAATCATTACTATCAACAGTGAAGACTATAAACTAGTTAAGGAGAAAGCATTTCGGAATAAAGAAACTTATCGTATCTATGGCATAGGGGTTGATAGAAAGAGATTTGTAGTGACAGATCCGGAAAAAAAACAATACCTAAGAATCCAAAATCATCTTACTAAAGATGATTTCGTTTTGATTTATGTAGCAGAATTTATTGAACGTAAAAATCATGAGTTTATAATCAACGCTGCTGCGAAATTGCAGAAAAGAATACCTAATTTAAAAATTTTATTTGCTGGTAGAGGAGCTTTAAAAAGTCGAATGGAGGCTTTGGTTGAAAAATTGGAGCTCGAAAAGAAGATTTTATTTTTAGGCTTCAGGAAGGATATTCAGAACGTCATCGGTATGGCGGATGTCGGTATCTCTGCTAGTAGACAAGAAGGATTGGGATTAAATTTGATCGAAGAGGCGTTAATAGGATTGCCTTTAGTAGCTACTGAAGATAGAGGACATCGTGAAATTATCACGCATAATGAAAATGGATTTCTTTTTCCTCAAAATGATGAAGCAGCTTTTATTGGCCATGTATTTGAACTTTGGGAGAATTCCCTAATGAGAATAGCTATGGGAGAAACAGCAAGAAAGAAAGCTGAAAAATTCTTATTAGAGAATACCTTGAAAGACTTATCTGAAATTTATTCAAAATATATGGCTTTTCCGGCCTCTTTTACTACTAATAACGAAGATCAAGTCACCTTATAACTTGAATTTACCAGTGTACAGGATTTTTTGCAAGCGAATTATAGATTTATTGATTTCAATAATTGCACTTGCAATTCTGAGTCCTATTTTTTTTGTTCTATCAATCTGCCTCTTTTTTGTCAATAAGGGGAAACCGTTTTTCATTCAGCTTCGTCCCGGAAAAAATGGAGAGATTTTTCATTTATTTAAGTTTCGATCAATGAATGACAAACAAGATCAACACGGGAATCTCCTCCCTGATGCTCAGCGCCTTACCAAAATAGGCCGATTTATCCGTATGGTTTCACTAGATGAGATTCCCCAACTTTTCAACGTTCTTAAAGGAGATATGAGCCTCATCGGCCCCCGACCTTTACTGGTTCGATACCTGGATCGATATACACCCGAGCAGGCTCGTCGCCACGATGTCCGTCCCGGTATCACCGGCTGGGCCCAGGTCAACGGTCGAAATGCCATTTCCTGGGAAAAGCGCTTCGAGTACGATGTCTATTACGTGGATCACTTTAGTTTAGCACTTGATATGAAGATACTTTGGCTAACTGTGATCAAAGTATTTAAACGGGAAGGCATCAGTTCGCAAACAAGTGCAACCATGGAAGAGTTTAAAGGAAGTAATTATTCCAGAGTATCATCTGATCCGGAAACTTATAAAAACTGATTACATGCAACAGCAGTTTATAGACGCTTTCAAAGAAGCCCTTGAGATTGAGGGTGGAGTTCAACTTACCGATAATTTCCGCGACTACGACGAATGGGATTCGCTCGCCCGACTTTCGCTCATTGCAATGCTTGATGATGAATATGGTATTCAGATTGAGGATGCTAAGTTCGAACAATTAAAAACAGTGGGAGACCTGATCGCTGCCGTAGAGCAGGCGGCATAAATTCAATTCCCGATCCTAAATAGCCCCGTTATCAGCCCATCCGCAAATTCTCAACCACATGGCCACAATGAATTTTTCCCGCATCGGCATTTCTGGATTAGCCGCGGCGGTCCCCAGGAATACTATCAACAATTATGAATACACCGAACATTTTCCGGCGGCAGACGTCAAAGAAATAGTAGATAAAACCGGCATAAAAGAGCGTCGGTTCGCGGAGGCCCAGCATTGCGCCTCCGATTTTTGTTTTGCGGCAGCAGAAAAGTTGCTGACCGAAAAAGAAGTAGATCGTTCGGAGATCGACCTGTTGATCTTTGTTTCTCAGACGCCGGATTATCGCATGCCGGCTACTTCCGTCGTTTTGCAGCATCGATTAGGATTGCCCAAAAGCACCGCTGCGTTTGATATAAATCTGGGCTGTTCGGCTTTTATCTATGGTTTGTCGACCGCTTATGCTTTCATGCAGAACCCCGGATTTAAGAAGGTTTTACTGTTAGACGGTGAAACGCGTTCCCGGGTCTATTCGGCAAAAGATCGAAAAACGGCCTTTTTATTTGGAGATGGGGGAGTAGCCGCTTTAATCGAACGGGACGATCGCTTCGGGGAGAGTTTTTTTTCTTTGCATTCCGATGGAGCCCGCGAAAATCTGATCAAAATGGACGCCGGCGGATACCGAAATCCAAGTTCGCCGGAAACCCTGCGGGAAAAAGTAGTAGATGAACACGGAAATATCCGTACCGATGAGCACGGTTATATGAATGGAGCGGATGTATTCAATTTTGTGCTCCGGGAGATTCCAAAAAATATCAGATCTATTTTGGAAGCCTCGGGTTCAGATCCAGCAGATATAGACTACTGGTTATTTCACCAGGCCAATATGTATATGAATAATTACCTGTTGAAAAAACTCAAACTGGATTCGGAAAAAGTGCCGATCTCTCTGGATAAATTTGGAAATACTTCCTCCGTTTCGATTCCCATTACGATGGTTTCGGAACTGCAAGACCAGTTGGTAACTAGGAAAAAACTATTATTGTCCGGTTTTGGGGTCGGTATGTCGTGGGCATCGGCGGTACTAAACCTTGACAACTGTCATATTCCCGATCTGGTAGAGATCTAAATGCTTTTGACAACGCCTTTCCATCTAACCAACAAAACTATTCTTATCACCGGGGCCTCTTCCGGTATTGGGCGTCAGTGTGCGATCAATTGTAGCCGGATGGGAGCTCATGTGATTTTACTTGGCCGGAGACCGGAGGCACTTGAGGAGACCGCTAATCAACTGGCGGGAGATAGGAAGTTTATAATTATAGCGGTTGATTTGACGGATTACGATGAGGTGGGCGGTAAAATTAAAGAAGCCGTACAGGTAGTAGGCAAGCTCGATGGAGTGATCCACAGCGCCGGTATATCTACAACCTTACCGCTGCGAATGGTGAAGCCGGAAAAACTGGATCATTATTTTCAAACGAATGTCACGGCAGCCATTGAGCTTACCCGGCTGGTGACCAAACCGGTATTTCTATCCACGGAAGGCGCGAGTATAATCTTTCTGAGTTCAGTCATGGGAATGGTCGGAGAGACGGGGAAATCGATATACAGTCTGACCAAAGGAGCACTGATCGCCGGTTCAAAATCCTTAGCATTGGAACTTGCGCGTAAAAAGGTACGGGTCAACTGTATCTCTCCGGGGGTAGTAGAAACGCCTATGTCCAATCAGGCCGTATACACCCAAAATGAACAAGCCCGGCAAAGGATCCAGGCACTACATCCACTTGGATTGGGTAACGTGGAGGATATAGCTAATGCCTGTATCTTTCTGCTTTCTGATGCGGCCCGCTGGGTTACGGGAACGAACCTGGTCGTGGATGGCGGGTATACGGCACAGTGAAGGAGCAATGGACCTCCCTCTACGGTCGCAGACCAGTTTTCTTGCCCTTTGGGTCAAAAACCGCTTCGGTCAGTACTTTATACTTCCCGCACTACGCCCTATTCTATTTTACTAATCATAAATCCATTTTAGTCCAATTAGTATGAAAAAGGTAATCATCATCGGTGCCGGCGGGCACGCGGCGGAGATTAGAGATTATATCCGTCATTATAATGATCAGGATAGGTCTGAAAAGTTCGAGGTGCTCGGTTTTCTGGATGATGATCCTCAGCCTCACGAGCATTATGGCTATGCAGAACCATTTTTAGGAAGTATAAAAGATCACTGCATTCGAAACGACTGCCATTATATGATGGGGATCGCCAACCTAAAATACCGAAAGGCCATCATTGAAGACTTCCTGACAAAGGGAGCCAGATTTACGGGCTTGATCCATCCGACGGCTTTAATCTCTCCCTCCGCAACGATTGGAGAAGGAGTTGTGATCTCCCACAATGCCTCCGTGGGGCCGAAAGTAGAGATTGGCAACTTCAATATTCTGAATTCCCGTTGTACAGTTGGGCACGACACCCGAATGGGAGACTACAACTTTATTAGTCCCAAGGTCGCCCTGTCCGGAAATACCCAGATTGGAGATAATAATATGTTCGGCACCAACAGCTCGACCATACCGGGGGCAAAGATCGGTAACAATAATGTCATTGGAGCGGGTATGATCGTATACAAAAATATTGGTGACGATGAAACGGTGTTTTTCCGCTTTAAGGAAAAGATCGTAATCAAAAAACAATAATAGCTGCGACCGATTGCCTATTTTATCCTGGAGCCCATGGGTTTCTTCTGGCTACTACTGTTCAGTAGCCTGTTCTTTTTTCGAAAAAAGCGGCGGGTATTTAATTATTTGCTGACCGCAGCATTGATCTGGCTCGCATTGGTTTCTACTCCATTCCTGCCTAAAGTGCTGGTTAAATCCCTGGAGTGGCAGTACGAACCGCTTCATGTTGAACGTATGGATACGGCTTCCACTGTACATATTTTAGTACTGGGAGGTGGGCATACTGCTGACCAAAGGCTACCCGCTACGGACCAGCTTTCCGAATCGGCTTTGAAAAGATTGGTTGAAGGAATTCGATTAAATCGTCAATTACCGAATAGCAAATTAATCCTTTCTGGTTTTTCGAGGGAAGGTATTGAGCGGTCTCATGCGAAAGTAATGGCAAAAGCAGCTTTACTGCTTGGTGTCGCCACCCAGGATACTGCCGTCCTGACTCAACCCTGGAATACCATGTTCGAGGCCATCGAGTACCGTGATCGCTACGGCAATAAACCGAAATTGATCCTGGTGACCAGCGCCATTCACTTACCACGGGCCATGATGCATTTTCGTAGGGCCGGACTTTCTCCTGTTCCCGCACCAACAAATTACTTGATTAAAGAGGATGATCTACCCAAAAGGTTAAAAATTTTACCTTCTAGTCAAAACCTGGATATGATGAATAAAGCGGTTCATGAATACGTGGGAATGTTTTGGGGAAAGGTAGAATGGCGAAGGTATCAGAAAGGTAGTAAACACTAATTTGACTTAGTGTATAAATTAAAGTTTTGGAGATAAAAATAATTAACAAGGATCCCGTTGAAAGGAGCCTTTATCTGATCCATAACTCCTTATTGATTATTAACTGCCAAACTAATAAAAATAAATTTAGGCAACTAATTTGACAAACTTAAGTAAACCGAAGATCTGGCTCTCCTCTCCCCACATGTCCGGTCGGGAAGAAAATTACGTAAAAGAAGCCTTTGATACCAATTGGATTGCTCCCCTCGGGCCCCACGTCAACGGCTTTGAAGCGGACCTGACGACTTATACCGGGGCGAAAGCCGCGGCTGCTTTGTCCAGCGGGACGGCTGCATTACATCTGGCCTTAATCTTAGCGGATGTAGGCCCCGGGGATACCGTCATCTGTCAGAGTATGACCTTTGCTGCTTCGGCCAACCCTATCGCTTATCAGGGCGCCGAGCCGGTCTTCATCGATTCCGAAACGGAAACCTGGAATATGGATCCCCAGGCATTGGAGGATGCGCTTCGTGAACTGGATAAAAAGGGAAAACGCCCTAAAGCCATTATTCCGGTCCATTTGTACGGGATGCCGGCAAAAATGACGGAGATCCTGGAGATTGCTCGCTCCTATGAGGTGCCGGTGATCGAGGATGCGGCAGAGGCGCTCGGAAGTTATTATCGGGATCAGGCCTGCGGAGCATTGGGCGAATTGAGCATTTTGAGTTTTAATGGCAACAAGATCATCACCACCAGTGGGGGAGGGGCTTTACTCGGAAACGATGAGGAACTCATTCAACGTGCTCGTTTTCTGGCCACACAGGCCCGTGATCCCGCTCCGCACTATCAGCATTCCCAGATTGGTTATAATTATCGTCTGAGTAATGTGTTGGCAGGAATTGGTCGGGGGCAAATGGAAGTGCTGGATAAGCGGGTGGCCCAAAGACGAGCAAATTTTGAACGGTATCGCAGCTACTTTAAAAACTGGGAAAATGCCGGTTTTCGGGTCCAATTTCAGGAAGAACCGAAAGAAGTATACAGTAATCGGTGGTTAAGTTGTATATTGCTGGAATCAGAGCAGAATCATGGAGTAAGCCGGGAAGCCGTTCGTCTGGCCCTTGAGGCGGAAAATATTGAGGCGCGACCGCTGTGGAAACCCATGCACCTGCAACCGGTGTTTAAAGATGCCCTCTATTTCGGTGGACATACTGCCGAAAATCTATTCAACACCGGCCTTTGTCTTCCCAGTGGCTCCAATTTGACGGAAACGGATTTTGACCGTATTTTTGCGGTGTTGGACCAGATCGCTGTTTCCATAAAAGCATAGACATTTCTTTTGAGACACTACCCGAAACACAATTATTGAGTCCTTCATCGAGGACCTTTTTCCTGCGAGCGAACTTTTAGTACCCTTTTTTTAGTTATACGCGGGAACAGCGACCTTCATTGATATAAGGAGGCGAAGATAGTCCAGAGCACCCAAGCAGAATTCAAGAACGATAATACTAAAATTGACCCGATAACGGTTATTTGATCAGTTTATCTCAATCAGGTGGTTAACCAGTTTGTCAACAGGAGCTTTTCGGTTTAGCAGTTTACCCCGGAACTGCGAATCCATAAGTTTTCCCGAGTCTCATACGGTGGCCCACTGCGTTATCTTTTGTGAAGATGCTAGCAACTATGATCTCAAAAATCAGTCAAAAAACACTTAAAACCCGTCCGATCGCCGGCTACGTGACCAAATCCCTGATCCTGGGATTCGATCTCTTATTCTCTTTTTTATCTTTCCTGCTGGCTGTGCTCATTATCGGGAAATTTGATCTGGACCGGGCTTCCTTAATGTGGGGATGGGCCTTGCCCATTCTGATGGCCTTTCGCCTGGCCGCATTCATTTCATTCCGGACTTTTTCCATTATTATCCGTTACATCGGAGAAAAGGATGTAAAGAATCTATTTTACGCGGTAGTGACCTCTTCTTCGCTATTTCTGGGTATACAGATCCTGTTTCCCAAAATATTACCGGAAGGCGAAGCGCTCTCCATTATTACGGTGGATGCCCTGCTGCTTTTAGCTTTTGCAGTCTTTTTCCGCGTTTTGCTGAGACTGGTGTTCAATCAGCTACGGGATACCCGTAAATCGAGGCTGAATACGGTTATTTTCGGCGCCGGAGAAATGGGGGCCATTCTCGAAAGGGTACTGCGTTCCAACAGTAATCACAACTACCGTCCGGTAGCTTTTTTCGATGATAATACCCAGGTTCATAAAAAACTGCTAAATGGTTTGCAGGTTTTCAACCCACGTAAATCCTTTGCTTCGGTTATTAAGAAATATGATGTCAAGGTAGCTATTATTGGTATCAACCAATTGCCCGAAGAACGTCGGATTGAATTCATCAACGATTGTCTGGAACACAAGGTAAAAGTGCTGAAAGCACCACCGACCGAAGTGTGGCTCAACGATAAACTGAAGCTCGGTCAGTTGCAGGATATTCGTTTTGAAGATTTGCTGAACCGGGAACCGATCAAATTAAATGAGATCGGCATCAGTCGTTCGATCAGCGGAAAGGTCGTTTTGGTAACCGGTTGTGCCGGCTCCATCGGCAGTGAGATCGTGCGACAACTCTTGCGTTATGATCCCCGGATGATCGTTGGCTTGGATCAGGCGGAAACACCTCTTGCCGAGATCGGGCTGGCGCTTAAGCATGAAGTCCAGGCCGGGCGTTTTAAGGCGATCATCGGTAGTGTATGTGATGACCGCAAGTTGAGAGAAGTGTTTGAAAGATACCAGCCGGAGTACGTATTCCACGCGGCCGCTTACAAACACGTGCCCATCATGGAGACATTTCCGGAAGAGGCGGTAAAGACCAATATACACGGTACACAGTGTCTGGCCGATCTGTCGGCGGAATACGGCGTCCGTAAATTTGTAATGATATCTACGGATAAAGTAGTGAATCCCAGCAACGTCATGGGCGCTTCCAAACGCATCGCTGAGATCTATGTACAGTCCCTGAATTACGTTTCCCGTACCCGTACGCAATTCATTACTACCCGTTTTGGTAATGTGTTGGGATCGAACGGTTCGGTGATCCCGATCTTTAAGAAACAGATCGAAAACCGGGAACCCGTTACCGTCACCCACGAAGAAGTTACGCGCTTCTTTATGACCATTCCCGAAGCCTGTCAGCTGGTACTGGAAGCCGGAGTTATGGGCAAAGGAGGAGAGATCTTCATCTTTGATATGGGGAAACCGGTCCGGATCGTTGATCTGGCGCGAAAAATGATCCAAATGGCCGGACTTACCCCGGGCAAGGATATAGAGATAAAGTTTACGGGATTACGTCCCGGTGAAAAACTACGTGAAGAATTGCTCGACGAACAGGAGGGCCTCATACCGACCCACCACCCGAAAATCCGCAAGGCGGCCGTCCGCCAGAACGATCACGAAACGATGAAAGAACAGATCCTCTTTCTGATTGAGCTTGCCCGGGATGGACATCCCCGGCTGGAACTGGTTCGCCAAATGAAAGCGATTGTACCGGAATTTACCAGCCAGAATTCGGCATTTTCAAAACTGGACACGAGCGAAAAGGTTATTTGATTCTATAATACTGAGATCCAGAGATGCTATGATCAAAGCATCACGGTATCAGAGCATCATGGCATAGGAGTATCAAATCATTAGTAAAAATATTTCTACGTACCCTCGGTCAACTCATCCCTTCGGATGTTTTTGCCCCGCGTTTTCCGGTTTCCGTGAAAGGTGTTTGTTTTATTGAAGAAAAGGTAATACTTTTAAAAAACGAAAGAGACGAATGGGATCTGCCGGGGGGCAAGCTTAAAAAAAGAGAAACCGTTCCGGACTGTTTAGTTCGGGAAATAGAAGAAGAACTGTCCATCCTCGTACAACCTCACCAATTACTAAAAACTCTGACAATCAGGGTGATGAATACCGTTGATGTATTCATCGTTATTTACAGCTGCCTCACCACTGCGACCATCGATCAGCTTCGCATCAGCGAAGAGAGTTTTGCCATCGGTACTTTTACCGTTGAAGAACTCGATGGGATTATCCTTCCGCAAGCCTATAAAGACACTATTAGACAAGCCCATAAAGAACTTGTTTGAGTTGAACAGGATTTCAAACTGAGAAAACAAATATTTTTGAAGACTTTGCCATTGAACTAACCCCCAAAACGGCAAAGGGAAAAATAGTGACAAATTGAAAAAGGTTATTGTCGTTGCCAATACCACCTGGAATATCTATAATTTTCGGTTGGGTATTTTGAGAAAACTGGTAAGGGAAGGTACGGAAGTGGTGGTGGTCGCTCCCGTGGATACCTATATCCACTATTTACAGCAACTGCCGACTGTTCGGCATATACCACTCCGGAATCTAAATCCCCAGGGAAGAGGCCTTTTCCGAAGTATTCTGCTTTTGTGGGAATTGTTCCGGATCTATCGGACCGAGCGACCGGAAGCCATTCTTCATTTCACGATCAAGCCCAACATTTTTGGAAGTATAGCTGCCAAATGGGCTGGTATACGTAGCATTCCAACGGTCACTGGATTGGGATATACTTTTCTGCACGGGCATTGGCTTAATAAACTGACGATCCAGTTGTACCGCTACGCCTTTTCCGGTCTGGATTGCGTGATCTTCCATAATCGGGATGATCGCGAATTGTTTGATCGACTTGGGATTGTCCCCAAAAGTTGTAGCGGTGTAGTCAATGGTTCCGGCGTTAATACGAATTATTTTAGGCCGTTGCCCAAACCCCAAACGGATACCACCTTTACTTTTCTCTTCATTGGACGTTTGTTATACGATAAGGGTATAAAAGAGTTTGTAGAAGCCGCAGCTCATCTTCGGGAATGGGGGGTAACTGTTTCCTGTCGGGTAGTAGGCGACCTGGCCTCTACTAATCCGGATGCGGTTCCCCGGGAGAAATTCCTGCATTGGATTAAGCAACGATATATTGAATACCAAGGGGCCGCTGCCGATGTACGGCCTTTTATTAAGCAATGCGATGTGCTGGTACTACCTTCTTACCGGGAAGGAATGCCACGGGCTATTCTGGAAGCCCTCGCAATGGGTAAGCCGATCATTACAACTGACGTGGCCGGATGCCGGGAAGCGATCTGTGACAAAACAGGATTACTGGTACCTGTGAAAAACAGCAGAGCTTTGGCCGAAGCCATGCATTATTTTTTCCAGAAAGATCAACAGGAGGTGCAGCGTATGGGCGATGCCGCCCGCGCCCGTGCCCTGGATCGTTTTGATGAGCGTTTGATCGTGGAAACTTATGTCCAGTTGTGTCACGGAGCCCGTATCCGCCAGCCGGACTACCCGGCAAATCCTATTGCAGAACCAGCATTTGAATTGGTAAATGCTGGCTAGCGTGGCAATTATCACCCGTCATTACAAAATAGATGCTATCATACCCTATACGGAAAATGGTAGCATCTGTTTTTCAGTCAGTCCCTGATCTATGCCGGTTCTAAAAAAGCCAAAACTCCTGATCATATATTATAATTTCCCTCCAGTAAAGGTCCCGGGAGCTTTGCGTGTACATTACATCTGCCGGCTTGCACCGCATTATTTTTCCGAGGTTTTTGCTATTACTACCCGTAATCGCTGCTATTTTTCAACCGATCCTGACTTAAGGGTGGATGAAGTGGACATTACCGAAGTACCGGCTCTGGATATCCGATATCTGACCACCCAAAGAAACGTTCCAAATAACCAACCATTCATATCCGGCCGGACTAAAAGAACATTTTGGGGAAAGCGGCTCCGTAGATGGATCGATAGTTTCCCCTTTAATATCCTGATAGGAGATGGTGGATTGGTGTATATTATCCAGGGGTTTCTGGCGGGAAAGCGATTGGTTGAAAAGAACGGGATTACCCATATCTTCAGTACATTTCGGCCCTATTCCGATCATGTGATCGCCTATCTGCTCAAAAAAAGATTTCAGCATATCGTCTGGGTAGCAGATTACCGGGATCTGCATCTCGATGAAAAGAACGGACGGCAGTTGCTGTTTTGGCCGTTACAGGTTTGGTTTAACAAAAAAATGCTGACAACGGCAGATAAAATAACTACTGTATCCAGCGGGCTGAAAGAAAAGCTGGCCGCATTGGGAGGAAATGTTAGCCTGTTAAGAAACGGTATTCCCCAGTCCAACTCCAATTCCAGTGCTTTGGACGAAAAAAAATTCGTGCTTTCTTACACCGGTCGCATCTATCCTGGAGAGCAAAATGGAGCATTAATATTTGAAGCAGTCCGGCAATTGATCCGTGATGGAGCTATAGATGGTCGAGAAATTAAATTGACTTATGCCGGGCCAACACCGGAATACTGGCAGGAATGGGTCCGAGAAAAGAAATTGCAAGACCAAGGCCATATTCGTGGTATGTTATCTCTGGCCGCCAGCAGGGAATTGCAACGGGCTAGTGCGATCAATATTTCCCTGGCTTTTAGTAGTAAGGACCAAAAGGGAGATATTTCCAGCAAGATCTATGAGTATTTGGCTAGTGGGAATGCGATCGTATCCATTATCAACGGGGAAAAAGATGAAGAACAGGAAATTTTTTTTAATCGACTTGCTGCAGGACTACTATTGTATAATGAGGAAAAAAATATTGGTGTCCTTAAAGAGTTTATCCTGGCCCGATACTGCTCCTGGAAAAATGGTGTTCCCGAAATTTGGCCTAAAAACCGAGATCTTGCTCGTACCATGAGCACAGAGCATCAGTTCCGCTCCTTTTTTGATGCCTTAATCCAACAAAACAGGGACATTGTTAGCAAATAAAAAAATTCTGATCCTTGCTCCACATACGGATGATGGCGAACTCGGGTGTGGTGGTACCATTGCCCGGGCAGTTTCTGAAGGGGCGCAGGTATTCTATGTAGCTTTTTCTACTGCGGAGGCGTCAGTACCGGAAGGCTTCGCCCGTAACCAGTTAGAAAAAGAGGTTCGAGTAGCAACGGAGATCCTGGGAATTCCGGAAAAACAGGTATTTGTTTACAAATATCAGGTCCGAAAACTGAATTATATGCGGCAGGAGATCCTGGAAGAACTCATTCGTTTACGGCTGATCATTCGACCGGAAATGGTATTCTTACCGAGTTCCAAAGATATCCATCAGGATCATTCTACTATTTACCACGAAGGAGTCCGGGCTTTCAAAAATTCCTGCTTATTTGGGTACGAACTCATCTGGAACAATTTGGCCTTTAGTACGGATTGCTTTGTCGAACTGGAAGAAACCCATCTGGATACCAAAGTCAGGGCTTTGAAAGCTTATAAAACCCAACAGGAACGACTTTATATGAACCCGGAATTTATTCGCTCGCTGGCTACCGTTCGGGGGACTCAAATCAATGTAAAATACGCTGAGGCCTTTGAGGTCATCCGGATCATCCTCTAACAGTTCTTCGACCTGATCCTTCCTTTTTTGCCTTGCATGCTGAAGATTGTCTACACGCTGTATTGATTAGGACTCCGACTGCTTTAAATGACGAGGTATTACGGTTAAAGAAATGAAACGCGTTGCGATCCATCAGCCCAATTACCTTCCCTGGCTGGGCTATTTTTATAAAATATTTGCTGCTGATCAATTCATTTTTCTGGACGATGTCGCTTATTCCAAAGGAAGTTATACCGCTCGTACGTCCCGAAGAAACGGGTTTGGACAGACAGACAAGAGTTATCTTTCGGTACCGGTCAAAAAACACCACCTGGGGACAGCAATAAAGGCCCTGGAAATTAATCATCTTCAGGACTGGCCGGCCCGTCATCTAAATTGCCTTATTGATAGCTACCGGAAGGCACCGTTTTTTGAAAAATATTTTCCCGCGTTGGAAGCCTGGTTTCAGCATGCTTTTGAATTTGAATTGCTGAGTAACTGGAACATTTACCTGGTACAAGAAGTCAGTCAAATGTTAGGATTGGATTGCCAATTCATAAATGCAGCTTCCATACCGGTCTCCGGAAAGGGACCGGATTACCTGCTGGCTCTGGTCCGGTATAGGGGTGGCGAAGCATATATCAGCGGCGCCGGAGGTCGGAAATACCAAGATCCGGGACAATTTTTATCCGCAGGTATAGACCTGAAATATCAGGACCTTTATCCTTTTCTCGAGCAGTATCCTTATTCCCAATTTCAGGGCCCCTGGTTGAACGGGCTTTCGGTTATTGATGCTCTAATGAATATCGGTGAAGATGCTATTCTGAAGATCTTCCAGGAGTACGAGCGGGGAAAGCAATGGTCCGTTTGCTGATCATTCCTATAGCCCGACATATTTTTATGCCCCAAAGCCCGAGCCACAGGCTTAGTTTCGGCAATTCCGTCTTCTCTTGCAAATTGCGTTGCTGCATATCCCGAAAGAAAGAATTTGACGGCGGCAATAGATTTTTGACTATCATTCCCCACCATTGGAGCGTATAAACCGATCTTCCTCCGGCAACCCACAATTCTTTTTTCCCACCCCCCAGTCTTACCATTTTTTCAATAGCTTTCTTCCAGTTTTTGGCCGGATAATCCACAATGGCTGATTCGGCAAAACCAAAGGTATATCCTTTCTGATGAGCACGGTTCGTCCATTCTATATCACCGAGTGAACGGATGTGAGGGATGAATAAACCGAGATCCCGGAATAACGGGGCCCTTATAAACAGGTGCGTTGCCGGTAATCCGGTCGCATGGGGTATATCTTCGGCCCTGATCACGGAATACAGATAGTCGATCTTTTCCGCAAAAGAGGGATTGAGAGAAAACTGAAACCGGACCGGGCCAGTAACGACGGAAGCGCCGGAATTGTTTAGAGCCTGGACGCCGGCTCTGAGCCAATCGGGGCTAGGAACACAATTGGAATCCAACAAAACCAGATATTCTCCCTTGGCCTGCTGAATGCCGGCATTTCTGCACCAATAGGGACTGCGATATTCCGGTCTGATCAGCAGCCTAAGCGGAAATTTTTTGCTAATTTTCACTGATTGGTCGTCCGAATCATTGTCTACGACAATGACTTCGGTTTGGCCAGGAGAATAAGTCTGTTTGAACACCGCATTCAGGCACCGTTCCAGACCGACCTGGTTATTGTAATTCGGAATAACGACTGACACTAAAGGATCTTTCATTGGATAATAAAAACATTGTGATCATCCCGGCCTGGTATCCCCGGGTAGGTGATCCATATGCTGGAAATTTTATCAGACTGCAGGCACAGGCTCTGCGGGCTACTGGCTTAAATATAAGTGTTTTATCGTTTGATGAAGACCGCCTGCCATTTATGAGAAGCGCACCTGACTTCTCTTTGTCCAACGATAAAGAGGTCCCTACTTATCGACTTCGGGCTTTTACTCCTCCTAAACGAATTCGGCCGCTGCGATCAATCTGGTTTGCACACTGGGATCGCCTATTGCAATATTTTGTCCGGATCAATGGGCAACTCCCGGACCTGCTGCATGCACACAGTTTTGTAGGAGGGGCTGCCGCTCGATACCTTTCCGAAAGGTACCAGATCCCTTACCTGCTGACGGAACACTACAGTGGCTTTATAAGCGATAAGTTGCCGACTCATTGGAGAGGAGATTTGGCCTCCATATACAGAGATGCGGAAAAAGTTATAGCGGTAAGTCCGGCACTCGCCAATGCCATGCAATCGTTCGTATCCGGGGTAGAAGTAATCCCCAATATGGTGGATACGGAAATATTTAATCCGACCGCAGTCGCAGAAGGACCAAAACAGATAAAGACGATCATTTCTGTAGGCAGTTTGATACCCAGAAAGAATTATACCGGTCTGCTCCAGAGTTTTGCCCGTCTTGCTCACCAGCTCCCCCTTAAGCTGGTGATCGTTGGGAATGGCCCCCGGTTACGGTCACTTAATCGCTTGTCCGAACAGTTGGGGATTGCGGAGCGAGTCCGATTTACCGGGGCTTTGTCCCCACCGGAGTTGGCTGCGGCATTTAGATCGGCTGACCTATACGTATCGACTAGTCTTGCCGAATCTTTTGGACTGGCTCCGGTAGAAGCACTGGCCAGTGGTGTGCCCGTAGTGATGCTCCGGTGCAACAACATTTTGGAAGCGCGGCCTTTTGTAGGAGTGAGCATTGTTGACAAGGAAGCTGATCTGGTGCCTTTGCTGCTTGAACAGTTAATGAAAGACCGCCCGGACCCTCAGCAATTAAGTGATCAGGTTGTAGCGGGTTTTTCTCCGGATAAGACCGCAAAGGCAATAGAGAAAGTTTATGAAGACATTCTTTTAGGAAAGTAAAGGGAATCTCTATACCGCTTCCCGGTTATTTTTGCAGCTATATGTGGATCCTGGAAATGATCCTTCTCAAAAAGTGATCATCCCATTTAGGATCATTGGAGCAGAGCATCAGGTAACGAGTATTATTTTTCCAAAGCCTCGTTTTTCCAATCAACTTAAAATAACGATACCGGGTATGCATCCGAAGATGCCGGATGAGGTAGGCGTAATGATTGAATTTTGGACTTTTTAAATGCGAATTCCCGTGGTTATATCCCAATTCGAAAAAGAGGTAACGGACCTTTGTAGAAATATCCCGGAGCGATTCGGTCGCGTATTCCATATTTTCACCTCCTGCAGCCATCCATTGGTAAGTACTCAGTAATAAACCGATGTCGAATTCGGCTGCCGGAAGTTCTACGTTGCGATCGTACACACCATTCCTCCACCATATTGAGGAAGAGAGTTTTTTGTGGTGAATAATGGCTGCCGCGATTTCGCTGTAGACCTGGTGCGGTTCGAAGGCGGTAACCTTTGCGCCTTGTTTGACAAAGTTAAAGCTGTAAAATCCTGCATTAGCCCCAATGTCCAGTACCTTTTTGCCGCTAAGGTCATACCCGAATAGCTGATTTGAAGTATCCAGGATCTTATCCCATTTTTTGTAAACTTCCTTGTGATTGGAACTGACGGTGAGGTGATTGAATTCTGGAAAAGGAATAGGGTGATAAATGTGCCCGGATCGCTCCTGGGGGTTGAGTTCGAGTTTTTTGATCAATTGTTCTAATGGCTGGATATCCATAATTTTACATTCAGGTTGGGAAGATCGTTCTGAAAAAAGTCAGGTGTTTCTCGAAGGCAGTAGTGTTTGTCGAATTGACCATTTTTTGCATGAGCCAATAAAAATGGGAATCCCTGAAAAAATCGTTAATAAAAATAGCGCTAACGGGTTTCCCGAGCTGAAGGCATAATGCCGCCCGGTGTTTCCCATCCACAATTAGGTGAAAAGGAGTATTTTTAACGATAAAAATGGGAGCATATTGGTCGTTTAGGATAGCGGCTTTCCTCTCTTTATAGGTTTTAAAACTTACATCAGGTATCCTTGCTCGCCTTAAATCCAGCGTTCCGGTAATGGAGCGTTTATAGTAGTCGGCACTTTTATCTACTGCTCTCTGGGATTCAAATTGGGTCATCAAAAAGAAATGGGGGGAATCAGACAGTGGCACATGAAGAAGTGTATGCCGATCCTTTAAACCGTCAACACCCAGGCTCAATTTCCCCGGATCGATCATTTCATAAGGCCGGTCCTGATAAGCTTCCAACAAGACACTTTTCATAACGGGATTGAGCGCTTTAATGCCATATTTATTCTCATAAAGCGTTCTTAGTCCCAGGGTTTGAAAAACTTTATCGATCCGGTTGGTCAACTTTCTTTTCATATTTTTTCATTATTCTCGTCAATACCTCCCTGATCAGTGCCCAACTAGGCAGCAAAGCAAACAGATAGGTAGATAGATAGACTCGTAACAGACGGTAGATCAAGAAGTACCAGCTGATGAAAAGCAACAAAGTCATAGCGACCACCTGTCCCCAGGCAATCCCACTAAGGCCTCCGGAAAATCCGATCCAGACTGCCGATGCAATCAAGGGTAGGGTAAAGGCATTCATAAACAGGCTCAATTCCGTTTTGCCGGTGGCTACAATCAGGTTTCCGTTGTACCGGATAATGCTTCTCAGATAGGCAAAAATAGCCAATATGCGGGCTACGGGGATCAGGTTATTATAATCTTCGCCGTAAAGTACAGCAACGATCTGCGGAGTAAAAATTATAAACAGAATGTACAAGAGGCTATTGAGCGTACTGATGGTTTGAATAATCTTCAAAAAGTTGATCTTCAGTTTTTCAAGCTTATCCTGAAATTTCGGTAATATGGGCCTGGCTGCTTCTGATATAACATTATTGACTAGTCCTCCGACCTTTAAGACCAGTTGCCTGGCCAGGCTGTAAACGCCCAGAGTAGCGGCATCTCCCCCTAATCTGGCTATCAGTAGTATGTCAATTTCCCGGTTGAAATAATTAATGAGCTGCCCTCCAACGGAATATTTCCCAATTTTGAAAAATGGATTCATTGCCTGGCGGGAAAAAACGAATGACAACGGTAGCTGCCGGTAACCATATACGAAGAAGAACAATTCCAGGATCACTTTTCCCAGCAGATAAGCATGGATCAAAGACCAAACGCCCCAACCGGCCATTGCCAGTAAACAGGCGCTTGTAAAGACAACTATACTTTCCAGGATATTGATCCCAGCGATCCTGCTGTATTTCAGTTTTTTGAGCGCTAATACCCGATAGAGGTTGCCGATACTGTTGATCAATACTGCCAGGCCCGCAATTGGGAGTAATTGCTCCAGAAGGGGGGCCTGAAAGTAGTCGGCAATATAGGGCGTAAGCCAATAAAGAATAAGGTAGATCAATAGGCCGGACAGGATACCTAACCAGTATAGACTGGAAAATGCTTTCGGTGTAATGGTTTTGATGTGTAATATAGCGATCGGAAGCCCGAAATCGGAAAAAAGATTAATAAAGCTGAGAATACTCATGACCAGGGCGAAATGCCCAAAGTCCGATTTTGCGAGAAAGCTCGTTAATACGGCAATTTTTAGTATCGCTAGCAAAGAGACGACTACCGAGGAAATACTGGTCCACTTTATTCCCGAAAAAAGCGAATCAAAGTAACTCAATTTACTGTTCTTTTTGCCATACGCATACAGATAGATTATTCGAAGCGGGAAGTCGTTGTATAGTATCCAGCAAGAATAAGAACGGTGCCATGGTCTGGTGAATGTACCGCATCAATTTATTATTCTGCACAGTCCGGTTTAGATATTTATACAGCGGATATTCTCTGCGTAAAGTAAATCCCAGCTCGGCCATGATGTTCCGGTAAACGTTCAAGTTTCTGAATTTTACATGAGGAGCCGGTGAAACTTCCCTGGGTAAAGCAAACCCGTCACTACAAATAAAATAGCCGCCCGGCTTGCAGTAGGCGGCCACATTGGTCAGAAATTTATGAAAGGCCGATGCTTCCGGTTGGTGGTAAATGACATCCCAGGCATTAATTATGTCGTAAGTTTGTATTGGGATCGGATCCGTCTCTGTAAAATCTGCTTCGAAAAAGGCAACATCAGTGAATTGCTTTCCCAGCAGTTGTACGGCGGTAGGACTAATATCGATACCCGTGGCATCAGCCCCCCGATCCTTGAACCAGGCAATAAAAAAGCCGGTGCCTGTACCTATATCCAGGACGGATTTTTGTTCTAACTTGGTGTCGTGAAAAATTGTGCTCAACACTTGAGCTTTCCTGCGGTATAGCCATTGGTTATAGAATAGGCTGTAAGACTGGTGTCCCACTCCACGAAGTGAAAACCGCTTACTCAATCTATTTTCCCAATATTCGGCAGGCTTGTATTTATTCATTACTTATACTCAAAATGCCGCTTAAAGTAATTGTTTTTGCTCATAGGTTTAGCCCTATAACCGAAACTTTTATTTATCACGACGTGATCGCACTGCAAGGTCATGTTCAGGTTAAGGTGGTATGTTTTTTTCGGGAAAATGAAAAAGAGCGACCTTTTCACCCATTGCAGGTCTTGGATCACCGTGAAAGCCGGTTTAAAGTTAAATGGCGAAATCTGCGGAACAAACTCAATTTATCTCTTTGTTTTAAGGACGCTGCACTTAGGGAACAGCTCCAGGGGATACTGAATGATTTTCATCCGGATGTGTTACATTTTCACTTTGGGATTCAGGCACTTTCTTTCTTGGATAACCTCCACTTCGAAGGCCCTATCTTCCTGACTTTTCACGGTTATGATGCCACAAAATTAGTTAAAAAAAGTCCCGCTTACCGAAAACGACTCCGGGAACTGATGGCGCGAAAAAATTTTTATGCCCTTGCTACTTCTGCTTCATTGTTCAGTTACATGGAGCAATACAACATCGCGGGTAGTCACCGACAGGTGCTTTACTCTGGTATTAAAATGGACCTTTTTGAATCGGTTAGTCTTCAACAAAACATCCCGGTAACTTTTACTCAAATATCCAGCTTCCGTACGAAAAAAGGGCATCTTTATCTGATACGGGCTTTTCAACAGTTAATGGCTCGTCACCCGGGAAAACCGATGAACCTTATTCTGGCCGGAGGCGGACCATTAGAAGGAGCATTAAAAACAGAAGTAGCACAGTTGGGTCTGCAGGCTTTCGTCCGCTTCCCGGGATGGATTACCCAGGAGGAAGCGGTAAAGTTACTGGCAAGCAGTGATGTTTTTGTCCACCCCAGTATTACTACTACGGAAGACGATATGGAAAGCACCACTGTGGCTATCTTGGAAGCCATGGCCATGGAACTGCCCGTTTTTGCTACCCGGCATTCGGGTATTCCCGAAATAATTGAAGATGGAGTTAACGGCCTGTTGGCCGAAGAACGGGATATTGCAGCCTACGTGAATTGTATGGAACAGCTTATGACCTGGGGGCGTCAACCCCAAAACCGGAAAAAAATAATGGATCGGTTTAGCCATGAACGGCATATCCTGGATCTATTAAACGCTTATCGGCAGGCTAAACAACAGCTGAGCGGCAAAATATAGCTTTGACTCACCGCAGAAGCACCATTTTGCCGAATCCACGTTCGAAGAATCCGCTCAATCCAGTATCTTCCACGTAATTGTCATAGGATTCATAATCCTGGCCCTGTTCATCTTTGGCTATGATCCGGTAGAGGTAAATGCCGTTGGCCAGTTGATCCCCAAATTCATCCTTCCCGTCCCAGGCGAAATCCGTCCGGTGAGTGCCTACCTGCATCGGTCCTATCTCATCCTGAGTGATCTCCCGTACGATTCTGCCCGATACATTTAGGATCTGGATTTTGAAAAAGGTAGGAGCTGTGCCGGTGAGCGTGTAAACGAACTGGGTACTGGTGGTAAACGGATTAGGATAATTCAATACGTTCGAAATGGAATTACGTGTCCTTACCTCAAACTCTACCTGATAGTCTATATTGCCCGAAAAATTCCCACTGACATCCCTTCCATTAACGTTTAGCTGATAGGTTCCATCTTCGATAAATGTTGGCAAGTACTCGATTCCCAGCTCGTTTTTATTGCTGGCAGTAGGTAAAGTGAATTGTACCTCCGGGCTATTCAGGTAGATCTTTTCGGTCTGCCCATTCGGTCTGATCAATTGGAGACCCACCAAACTGGTGTCGGAGAGCAGCAAATTAGGATTTTCATCTTTTAGCTGAATATTGATAACAGGGTTGGTGCCCACCAGGTCTCCGTTAAGTAAAATTCTACCGTCAAAAGTTACATTTAATAAGGGATTCTTCTTATCACTGATTACTGCAAAATTCTGATTGAGTAGATTATTAAAATAGTGATGTTCTTCGGGCAAATGTTCAGGGTTGACTTCGGTCGTTAGGCTATAAATCCCTTCCCAATTGTGGGAAGGCAGCGTAAGCTCAAAATCGGTTTGACCCTCACCGGGTAAAGGCGCTTTGACCTGAACGTAACTGCTCTCGGTGTTTTGTGGGTCCAGCAATTTATACTGAATCTTTACACTATCCGAAGCTACCCGGCTCAGATTCTCTATGGTACCCCTGAGTATCAGGTCGACACCCTGCTGGAGCGTATCCGCCTGGAAAAAATAAGATGACAGAGAAGGATTGATCGCAAATTCGGGTACTCCCTCATACAAAACAGTCCAATGCCTGAGGAATGCAGGAGTGCGTTCGGTTTCATCACCGGTAAGATACTCTAGCTCAAGATAGGGATAAAGTGAGGCATCTACAGCTTCCAACGATTGGGCATGGGCGAGTTGTTTAAACAGCGTGTCCCGGGTTCCCTGAGCAGTAATACCGATCAGGTTGATCTCTACCGTATCACCAGACGTAGTCAGCTCATCAGCTAGATTCCAGGTTAAACTTCCCCAACTGCTGGCCGGCCCTACCAGCTTGGAGCGTAGTTGGGCTGAAGTTTGAAATTGGCGAAGAACGGTACTCACATTAATCTCTTCGTCCGGAGAGTCGGCTATTTTCTCATCTCTGGCACCAGATCCTTTCTGATAGATAAATGCGTACGGGACGGATCCTTCCGTTTCCAGGTTTCGAATGATCTGAGCACCTTCATCTTCCAGCACACTAAAAATATTGCGGCCGGTGTTTAAGCTGTCCACAGCCCAGTTTTCCGGGAGATAGTCCGCATCCGGTGTCGATTGTATCGTAAATAGAAAGACAATGTGTCCTTCCGGAACCACATTTGTGAGGAATTCAATAAATGCATTTCTGCCTTCCTCCGTTTGGGTGTTGAAGGAAAAGCAAGCCTGATTCCTTCGGTCCTCACTATTGTATTGTTTGCCCGAATTTCTCCAGGGAACTCCGGTATCGGGGATGAAAACCACGGCACTAATGCCCTGTTGTAGATCCAGCCACGGCCTAACCGAGGCGGCGGCATTGGAGTTATTATAGAAAAAACCGGGTCTGTCATCAGCATCCCACAACTTATTCCGCACCCGCATATCCAAAAACTCCTGTCCAAAACTCACCTCTTGCGTTGAATCCGTAAAGATCAGATCCGTATCCGTGTTCTGTCTAAACTGCCAGTAATGCCCCTGTCTCCAACCTGGCTCACTGCCGGCAATATAGGTAAAGGAGCTGTTGGACCAAACCGGTTCGGGATTGTCAGTACTAACGGCTGGACTTACCCGCCAGTAATAGGCGGTCTGATCCTGCCAATTGATATTCGGGGTCCATTTGAGAACACCGCCGCGTTGTTGTTGGGTGAGACGAACCTTTAGCGGGCTATTGAACAGCGCAGTCGTGTCGATTTCCAGCCAATAGGTACGTTCGGGAGCCAGCGCATTAGTGGTAGAAGCCTTAAGTGTTATATCAGAATTCCCAATTAGGGCAAATTCCGGAGGGTATACTGCACGAGCGGCATTGTCGATGATGAAAAGGGGAATGCCGCTCTCTCCATTAGACCTGCTTAGTTCATTGTTCATTTCAGCCGCGGGATCAGGTGATTCTGCGATCTTTTCATCCGCATCGATGAAAACGTGAAAAATATTCTGGCCGGTACTGCGGGATCCTCCGACCGGCAGTGTATAGGTCAGTTGCTTACGGAACCGGTCCATTACTATAGTATCTTTCAGGAGTTCAACCTTTTCTCCGTCCGGGAACGTACGACTGATCACCAGACTAACGGTATCCATTTCGTTTCTCCCCAGATTGACGGCATCAAAATAGAATGTAAGACTGTCCATCAAGGTGCTGATCGGCTGATTGTCAAACCGCACCGAAGCCGCATCAATCAAATAATCCGGTCCGTCCACCGGATGCAGCCGGATGGCCGGATCGCCGTGTAGATTGAACTGCTGGACCAGGGTGCGGATGCTCAGCCAGTTGTAGGCCGACTGGGATTCATAGGCCGCTTTCAGCGCTTCTCCGATGCTGCGACCGTAGTATTCCTCGCCGATGAACTGATAGAACGCCTGGGCAAACCGGGCCAGATCAGAGGGTACGCCCAGCCCTCGGGAAGCTCCGAAAATGACGGCGGCCTTATCCTCGTAAAAAGTGAAGCGCTCACCGATGCTGCGGCTGGGGCCGAACACATTACCGGAATAGCAACCCAGGGACAGGATCAGCGGATATTTACCTTCATTATCGTAGTTGTCGGGATTATCGATGTTGAAATCGAAGGTGCCCGGACTGGAATGGCCAAAAAAGGTAATGATGGAAGTGCCCTGGTTGATATAGTCAAAAATTTCCTGGGACAGGCTGTTCTGAATTACGTCGGTACTGTTTTTGTAAAAGGCCCTGACCGAACCGCCGAAGGTACTTTCCTCGATCAGATCGGCCAGTGCTTCCAGGCGGTTTTTGATGGTGATCTGTTCACCCGCCGTGCCGCCGCCGCCGAGGTGCAGGATATGTTTGGTCCAGGCGCGGTCGGCAATCGTCTGGGGGAGTTGGGTATTGGCTTCCACAGATCTGACCTTGTCCAGATATATTTTTACCTCGCCGGGATCTTTGGCCGCCAGACGGCCCAGCGGGACGGGGCTGACATCGGTTTCATTGGTGGTGAATAGCAAATTGTCACTGGCCGGATAGCCGAAAGAAGGTACGAGCATGTCCCCTTCCTCAACGGCTCTCTGCAGCCGGTTCGATGATCGCATGTTCTGGTATTCCTGGCCCCGGCCGATGATGAAAATGAATTCAAGATCCGGGAAGCGATTCCGTCGCAGAAAATGGAACGCGTTTCGGATCGATAAAGGGTGAAAATCGATCCCGTAGGCAAACTGATCAAAAAGTTGCTGCACTTCAATGATGGTTGGTCGGAAGTTACCACCGTCTGTACTGGCCCGGTAGTCGGCATAATCCTGTACCCAGTTGTTGCCGAGCCCATCATTAAAAAGCTGGTCATTGCTGATGATGAGATAATTGGTGTTGGACGACTGGTAGTCAACAAACGTTACCGGCTCTAGTCCCGGTAGGGATGCAAGCGCGGAAAACTTCATCAAGATCAGCCGGCGATCTCCCGTTGCGGCCGGCAGCAGTACGCGGTGCTGCCCGTTGGATTCGGAAGTGATCAATCGTAAGTTATGCTCGAGGTCCAGTAAAATATAGGGATCCTGGCCCAGACCATTGAATGCCAGCAGGCGTTTCCCCGCGGCGGCCGGCAGATCGATCCGGATCAGGTCCTGACCGGAGAAATTGAAGGTGCGGGCGTAGCGGATCTTACCAACGGAAACCCCATAACGGTCCGTATCGTTATTGCCCCGAACGGCAATTTCCACGGCATCGCTCAACTGGCCGGACTGAACAGGCAGTTCGTATTTTTTCACGACCGGACCGTAAAAGGTATCTACCTTTACCGTCTGCGTATTGAGGTCAATTTGCAAAGCGTGCCCCTGTTGGTTCGAGTTCCCGATCAGGTTTACCGAGAGGGTGGCATTGGGACCATTGACTGCCCGATTCGAGGTAGGAAGAGTGAATTGAGTAGTTTCCGTGTAGGGATGACCAAAGCCGTCTCCCTCAAAATTGGAATAGTAAACATTCTCGCCGGCAAACTTCTCATATTGTTTGAAATGCTGTTCCGTAAAAACGACTTTTTCTTCCGCCCAGTACCAGGGTTCCGGAGCCGGTGCGCCGGTCAGAGCATTATCGATGCTGGTGTAGCGAAGGGTAGGACTGCCGGCTGTAGTCCAGGTCAGAAAATAAGTCGAACTATCGGTGAATAGACTGTATTCCGGATTGAGCAGATCTTCTTCCGGATCGGTGAAAAGGTGGCGGTCCAGTTCGGAGCGATTTTGCACACCGTAAAATTCGATGAAATCGCCGGCTCCCAGCGTTCCGTTCCGGCTGGTGTGGATGGGGATCTCCCGACCCAGGTGAAACATTTGAAACTGTTGTCCCGGTATCTCATTCAGGGAAATTCCGGCGGCCTGCAGTTGAGCGTAGTTCAGTCGGTAAATACCGTCTTCGGCTACTTTCAGCTTGAAGTAGGACTGCTCGTAGCGAATCCATTCATTGCCGAACAGGCTATCCTGGCCGTTCCACATCTGAGCGTGCAGACTGAAAGAAAGGGATAAAAAAAGAATAGTGATCAAATGCTTCATGGGATCAGCGCATTTTGGGAGCGAAAGTTTCCTCTGGTTGATCTGACAAAAATAGCAATTTAGCCAATAAGATGCATCCCCACGGAATTAGCCCGCAAGATGCAGGATGGTTCGGCGGTAAAAGTCGGCTAAAGCCTGGCCGTGGGGAAGGGCTGGATCAAAGTTGCTATTGTGGAAATTGATCGAAATGTGACTGTTGCCGGTATTTTGCTGCAGGAAATCATTTAGCAGCGCAACCGGGTCAATGCCGGTATGGTCAGCTTCGTGCAGGGCGGCACTATCCATTAAGGCCAGCGGGCGTTCCCGCCAGTCGAAGGCCTTTTGCGACTGGTAATCGTAAAGCCGGTAGGGGAATCCGGTACCCGCGCGAAAACCCAGGTGATGGCGGTAGCCCATGGAAGCATCTTCCCGGATATGCTGTAG
This sequence comes from Flavilitoribacter nigricans DSM 23189 = NBRC 102662, assembly GCF_002646595.1. GTDB lineage: Bacteria > Bacteroidota > Bacteroidia > Chitinophagales > Saprospiraceae > Flavilitoribacter > Flavilitoribacter nigricans. Next base: position 17,604 of record NZ_PDUD01000054.1, on the reverse strand, counting down.
ACCATATATATACGGTGTGGTTGGCCAATCCCAGCGAAGCCAGTGCTGGCGATTGTTATGGACAGATTTACCGTATACCTGCTCGAGCTTTGCCTGCTCCTCCCGGAATAAGGCCGGCTTGAAAGCGGCATTGTAGCTGGGGTGCAGCCCCAGTTGGTAATCTCTGTTCCGGGCCAGCCCGATCAGCGATCGGATCCGGGGATCATCGATCCGATAGTGATTATCGTAGGGGGTCTCGCCGCCGGCCATGAGATAGAGGGTCTTTTTATCCCAACCCGTTCCGGGAGCAAGCAGCCAGTCGAAACAATCGTAGGGATCGGGCTGTTGATTCCGGCGGATCGCCCGGTAGCGCTGCCAGTGATAACGCAGCCCGCTTACGCCTTCGCCGCGGACGAATGCTCCTGCCAGTGCCCGCAGTAATTTTACAGTGGTGGGGTAGCGATATAAAAAGTCAATATCGTGGGAGAGCGAATAGGTAGTCGGTAAGTGGACCGGCTGTCCCTGAATTGCGCTCCAGAAACAGGCCAGGAGGCAATCTACTACGGGCTGTCGCTGGAGTTGATGCCGGATCAGAAAGTGCTGTTCTTCCGCGAGCCAACCGGAGGAATTGAGCTGCCCGGCAGTGGCAAAAACCTCTTCGTAACGACTGATGTGAAAAAAGATCATTTCCAGCAGATCGAACTGGAAATGGTTCCCTTGCAGCAGGGGCCGGGAGTTATCCTGCCGGTAGTCTTCCACGCTGAATACCGAAATATCCTGAAAAGAATAGGGATTGGCAAACAGGGGCCGTGTGACGGATGGTTCGCCGAAACACAGGCCCTGCGCGGGAATGAAAAAGTGATCATCGTTTTCCGGGAGGGGCGCACCGTAAAAAAGCTGGATCTCGCTGGCGTCGGTCCCCGGTTCGCGGGCGACGAGCCAACCGGCCTCTCGGGTCAGCGGATGCTGCCGGATGAAGTCCAGGGTATACTGTAATGCCGGATGTTCCGATCCGGTATGGATGACCAGCGTACGCATGTGGCCGGAATTGGTTCGACTGCAAATATCGCTAACTTCATCAGATGAAAAAACAGGGGATTCACTGCTGCCCGGCTGGAAGGCGGTGTCGATAGCCAACTACTCCTCTCCGGGCCGGGCCGGAACTCCGGGAAAGTACTGATCGTCAATGAGCTGTAAAGTGGCCGGCCGGCTGTGGATATTGATCTAACAATACGGACGGTTCTTACTGCGGCGCAATTTGAATTTCCAGATATGGTATAAAATTTGGAAAAGGTGATTTTTTGTAAATTTGTTTTGGTAATTAGTTGAAATCAGCCTACTTTTACCTGCCGCTTTAACAACAAAGTTATACCAACTATAACCATTAAAATACTCCAAATACCAATAGAGTATGGTTAGAAGCATTGCATTACGCCAGCCTGATCCGAATATTTTTAAAAGCCTTACAGATCCCAAAACACGCTCGCACTGAGCATATCCCAGGATCGGGATAGTTTTTCTAATCACCAAATTTGCGCTTTGCCATCAATAAAATTGAGAACTAACGCTCTTGCATTAGAGTGTGATTTTATGTGGTATTTACAAATTGACAATACGAAAAACTTTAGGATTTATGATGAAAAGGAGACACTTATTTAAATGGTCGTTGTCGGTAGGCATGTTCCTGCTCTGCTCGATGACCATGCTGGCTCAGAAGACCATTACCGGTCAGATGACTGATGCCAGTACAGATGAGCCGCTAATCGGGGCGAATGTTATTGTCAAGGGGACAACGACAGGTACGATCACCGATTTTGACGGTAACTATTCGATTGAAGCCAGCGAAGGAGATGTTCTGATCTTTTCTTACACGGGATACAGCTCCCAGGAAGTTTCTGTTGGTTCGGAAAGTACGATCAATATTGGCCTGGAAAGTGGCCAGGTACTGGATGAAGTCGTAGTAGTAGCTTACGGAAAACAGAAAAAAGTTACGGTAACCGGCGCCGTTGTCGGGGTCGAAGGGGAAGAACTCAAGCAGTCCCCGGCCGTAGATATTTCCAACTCTCTGGCGGGACGCCTTCCCGGTCTGGTTGTGATCCAGACGGGCGGTGAGCCGGGTTATGACGGTGCGAACATCTCAATCCGGGGTACGAACACCCTCGGTAACAGTAGCCCGCTGATCGTAATCGACGGTATTCCCGACCGGGCCGGTGGCCTGGGCCGTTTGAGCCCGCAGGACATCGAGTCCATTTCCGTATTGAAGGACGCATCCGCAGCCATCTACGGTGCACGGGCGGCCAACGGTGCTATCCTGATCACCACCAAGCGTGGTAAGACGGGTAAGCCGAGCATCACTTTTGATTTCAACCAGGGTTGGTCTACGCCGACGGTGGTACCGAACATGTCCAGTGCCGTAGAATACGCCACGATCATGAACGAACTGCCGATCTATCAGACCATTCCGGTGAACGAATGGGGTGCAGCCTGGGATGCTATCCAGACTACCGGTACTTATGATTCACCGACTGCCGGTGTAGGTACCATCAACGCAAACTACAGCCCGGAGGCCGTAAGAAAGCACGGCACCGGTGAGGATCCCTGGGGATTCCCCGACACCGACTGGTTCGGTGACGCTCTGAAACCCTGGTCTCCGCAGTCTCGCTACAACATGCAGATCAACGGTGGTACGGAGAACATCCGCTACCTGGCTTCTCTGGGTTACATCAACCAGGACGCCATCTACCACGAATCCGCTACCTTCTATAAGCAATACAACTTCCGGGTAAACCTGGATGCCAAGGTCAATGACTACATCAGCGCGGATCTGGGCCTAGCCGCCCGCCGTGAAGACCGGAACTTCCCGACGCAATCCGCCGGATCGATCTTCCGGATGTTGATGCGGGGTCGTCCGACGGAACCCGAAGTATGGCCGAACGGTCTGCCCGGTCCGGATATCGAGAACGGTCAGAACCCGTACGTGATTACGACCAATGCAACCGGTTATCAGGAAAACCCGAGAGATTACATTCAGGTGAACGGTGGTATTACCCTGACCAACCCATGGGTGGAAGGACTGAAACTGACCCTGAACGGATCCGTGGATACCAGAAGCGAAACCAACAAGCGTTGGGAAACGCCCTGGATCCTGTACTCCTGGGACCGCGTGTCTTACGAAGCCGACGGGGTAACTCCCAAACTGACGGGCAACATCCGTTCTAACTTCAGTGATCCACGTTTATCTGAAGGTTACAGCAAAGAGCTGAACACCAACCTGACCGCTCTGTTGAGCTACGAGCGCAAGTTCGGCGACAACTCGCTGAATATCCTGGCGGGTGTTACCCGCGAGACCTTCCAGGGCTCCGGATTCTTCGCGTTCAGAAGAAACTATATCTCCGCTGCAGTTGACCAGTTGTTTGCCGGTGGTTCCCTCCAGCAAAATACCGGTGGTAGCGGCTACGAAAGAGCTCGCCTGGGATACTACGGTCGGGTGCAGTATGACTTCCGTGAGAAATATCTGGCAGAATTCATCTGGCGTTACGACGGTTCCTACATCTTCCCCGAAGACAGCCGCTTTGGTTTCTTCCCGGGATTATTGCTGGGATGGAACGTTTCCAACGAAGATTTCTTCAACGTTTCTTTTGTCGATTATCTGAAACTGCGTGGTTCTTACGGAGAGATGGGTAATGACCAGGTATTCTTCGGCAACCAGCTGCAGGAATACGCTTACCTGTCTACTTACGGATTCGGGGAATACCCGATCGACGGTCAGGTGGTAACTACGCTGCGTGAAACGGTACTGGCTAACCCCGACTTTACCTGGGAGAGAGCTAAAAACTGGAACTTCGGTTTGGACGCAACCCTGTTCAACAACAAGATTGACTTCACTTTCGAATATTTCTATAACCGCCGGGATCAGATCCTGATCCAATTGACCGGTTCTACACCTTCTTCTTCCGGTATCAACAGCCTGTTGCCTCCGGTAAATGCGGGTAAAGTAGATAACAAAGGTTACGAATTCGCACTGGGTTACAACGGTCAGGCCGGTTCCGGACTGCAATTCAGAGCGGGTATCAACGGTGGCTACGCTCAGAACGAAGTTGTATTTATGGACGAGATCCCCGGTGCTCCGGATTATCAGCGCCAGGAAGGTAAACCAATTGGTTCTTTCCTCGTTTATCAGTATGACGGGGTATTCCTCGATCAGGCAGCGATTGATGCCAACACCATCGATTACAGCCAGGTGACCGGTCAGTTGATCCCGGGTGATATGAAATTCGTAGACACCGACGGTAACGGCGTTATTGACGCTGATGACCGCATTCGTCTGAACGAAAGCATCACACCGACCTTCAACTTCGGTGCAACTGTCGACTTGGCGTACAAGAATTTTGACCTGTCCATCCTGCTGCAGGGTGCAACGGGCGCTTCTACTTTCGTACGGACAGAGTCCGGTGACATCGGTAACTACCTGAACTACCAGTACGAAAATCGCTGGCGGATCGATGCTCCCAGCAGCATCCACCCCCGTTTGGCAAGTCGGAACGATACGTACTTCACCGGTAGCTTCGGCGGTAACACCTACTACCTGTTTGACAAGGATTACATCCGCGTGAAAAACATCGAACTGGGTTACAACCTGCCACGTACGACTTTGGACAAGATCAACCTGGGCAGCCTGCGTCTTTACGTAAATGCGCTCAACCTGTTCACGATCGCCGGCGAACTGGGTAGTGAGATCTTTGACCCGGAAACTGTTAACCAGTCTGGTCAGTACTACCCACAGACCAAGGTGATCAACACCGGCGTTAGTTTAACTTTCTAAATTGAAGCATAATGAATCTAAACAAATCATTTTACCTTTTAATCTTGCTCGCCGCGATCCTTCCGTTGTCGTGTGATCAGGATTTCCTAAATACGGAGCCGCTCGATAAGATATCGAGTGAGGCTACCTGGGCGGACGGACCCTTGTCCGAAGCCTTTATCTTTAACGTCTACTCCTACCTGGGATACGGTGGTTTCGAGGAAGAAGGCCTTGCAGCCGTCACGGATGAAGCCATGTTTACCCACGCAGGACGGGGTATCGACGTAATCACGGAAGGTTCTATTTCCCCTTCCAACCTGGGTAACCAGCGCGTTCACCCACAGTGGGGAGAATTGTATCTGGCTATTCGTCAGGCGAACATCGCCATCGAACGACTGCCGACCTCTACTTTTGATAATGACGAACTGCGCGATCGCCTCCTGGGTGAAGCGTATTTCCTCCGTGCTTACTACTACCACAATCTGGTAAGAATGTACGGTGGTGTACCCATTATCGATCGTACTTACGGTTTGGGCGAAGATTACAGCATCGCCAGAAATACCTACGAAGAGTGTGTTAATTTCATTATCAGCGATCTGGATCAGTCCGCTCGTCTGCTGGAAGGCAAACCCGAAACTCCGGGCCGTGCTTCTGCTTTGACGGCCAAGGCGCTGAAAGCACGTCAGCTGCTCTATGCAGCCAGTGATCTGCACCACGGACCAACCGCTACGGCGAATTCTTCCGTACTGGCCGGTTACAGCGATCTGTCTTTGGTTGCTTACCCGGGTGGTGATCGCAACGCTCGCTGGCAGGCGGCTCAGAATGCTGCCAAAGAAGTACTGGACGAAGGAATGGGGTACAAACTCGATCTGACCGCGCCGGTATCCGCTCAGGAAGGAACGGACAACTACATTGCACTGTCCGCCGGTGGCGAAAGTGCAGTAGCCGATGCTGCGGCTGCGGTGGAACTGATCTTCCAACGTACGCACACCGCGCTGTATACGCAGGAAAACAACTGGCCTCTGGGTGGTATCAACTGGGGTATCAACAATGGTCCTAACGGTTACCACAACTGGGCCGGTAATACGCCGATCCAGCAGCTGGTAGACGATTACGAAATGATGGACGGAAGTACCTTCGACTGGAGCAACCCGACCCACGCTGCGGATCCTTACGCCAACCGTGACCCACGTTTCTACGCGACGATCATGTACGACGGCGCTACCTGGAAACCACGGCCTTCGGATGTAGCCGGCCTCGATCCGGTAGATCAGATCCAGACGGGATACTACGATGACGGAAACGGTGGTACCATCAACGGTGTCGATACCCGTGAATCTTCCATCGAGAACTGGAACGGTAGCCGTACGCACTACTATGTGCGGAAGTTTATCGATCCGAACCCGGCCCTGCCGGATAACCAGTCTGCCGCTCAGACTATTCCCTGGCCGTTTATCCGCTACACGGAAGTAGTATTGAACTACGTGGAAGCCAGCATTGAACTGGGGGATGAAGCAGAAGCCCGTGACTGGCTGAACCGGATCCGCTACCGCGTAGGTATGCCGGCGATCGATGATACCGGCGATGCGCTCAGAGAACGCTATCGCAATGAGCGTCGGATCGAACTGGTATACGAAGAGCACCGGTACTACGACGGTCGTCGCTGGATGATCGGTGAAGAGCTGGGACGCGGTATTCAGACTATCGATATCCGCGCTTCACTTAAGCCGGGTGCCACACCGCACGTACCTTATCGTCATGATAAATCTGTTTACGATTACACCTACACGGTGGTGGAAAACACCGAGAACGAAACCCGTGTATGGTTAGATAAATTATATTTCCGTCCCATCGATCGGGGCGAAATGCAACGTAACGAGCTATTGGTCCAGAACCCTGGATACGCCAACTAATACAGTTTGTGGGATAGCGTGTAGGACGTCAATGTGCTACACGCTACCGAATTCATCCCACAAGCTGAATTATTGACAGCTGTCATACCGGAAAATCTATCCCTGAACATTTGGGGATAGATTTTCTTACTTTTGCACGAAGTGCTGATAAACATGAACTTACAAAGGAAAACATTAGAACTCACCCGATGGGGTAGGGGCGGCCTCTATCTATTGCTTGCCCTGGTCTGCTTCGGCGCCTGCCGGGATGTAGAACAAGACGATTCTACCACACCTTCCGATCCATCCGCTCCTCCTTTATTTACGCTGCTCACTCCGCAAGAGACCAGAGTTGATTTTCAGAATACCCTCGACGAAGGACTGAATACCAACATCCTGATGTACGAGTATTTCTATAACGGCGGTGGAGTTGCCGCTGGAGACCTCAATGGCGATAGCCTGATCGACCTTTACTTCACCTCCAATATGGCCAATAACAAGCTGTATATCAATCAGGGCAATATGCAGTTCCGGGATGTAACGGCCATTTCCGGTGCTTCGGGTATTCCCGGTCCCTGGAAAACCGGCGTTACGATGGCCGATGTAAACGGCGATAACCGTCTGGATATCTACATTTCCTATTCCGGAGCGCTCCCCAATGAAAAACGCCAGAACCAGTTGTTCATCAACCAGGGTGTAGGTACCAACGGAACCCCGCTGTTCCGGGAAATGGCGGAGGCTTACGGCCTGGCCAGTGCCGGCTACAGCAATCAGGCTTACTTTTTTGATTATGACCGGGACGGCGACCTGGACGCCCTTTTATTGAACCACAACCCCAAAAATTTACCGGTACTCAATGTATCGGCCACAAAGGCCGTGTTGCAAAAAGATGATCCCTTGCAGGGCGTCCGCCTGTACAAACAACAAGACGGTACCTTCACCGACGCTACGGTGGAAGTGGGGATCAGCAGTTCTGCGCTGACCTACGGGTTGGGCATTGGCATCACGGATATCAACGAAGACGGCTGGCCCGATTTTTATATCTCCAATGATTACGCCGTGCCGGACTATCTGTACATCAACAACGGCGACGGTACCTTTACGGATAAGATCAAGGAAAGTATGGGCCAGAACAGCCATTTCTCGATGGGAAATGATGTGGCGGATATCAATAACGACGGTCTGCCGGATATTGTGACGCTCGATATGCTGCCCGAAGATAATTACCGCCAGAAACTCCTGCTGGCCCCGGATAATTACGCCAAATTTGACCTGAACGAACAGAGTGGCTTCCACCGGCAGTATATGCGCAATATGCTGCAACTGAACAACGGCAACGGCACCTTCAGTGAGATCGGCCAGATGGCCGGCATTTCCAATACGGACTGGAGCTGGGCCGCCCTGCTGGCAGATTATGACAACGACGGCTGGAAAGACCTGTTCATTACCAACGGTTATCTCCGGGATTACACCAATCTGGACTTTATAAAATACATGGATGATTACGTACAGTCCAAAGGGCGGCTGGTCCGGGATGACGTACTGGAGATCATCGGTCATATGCCGGCATCCAATGTCGTAAACTATATTTTCAGCAATCAAAACGGAGAAGGCTTCACCAACCGGACCGCCAACTGGGGCATGGACCGCCCCTCCAACAGTAACGGAGCTGCCTACGCCGACCTGGATAATGACGGTGATCTGGACCTGATCGTCAATAACATCAACCAACCGGCCTACATCTACCGCAATGATGCCGGTGGGCAACTGAACAATAACTACCTCCAGGTGCGCCTCCGGGGAGCAGGCATGAATACCCAGGGTATCGGCGCAAAAGTGCTGGCCGTTTACAATGGACAACGCCAGAAACTGGAGCAATATCTTTCCAGAGGTTACCTCTCCTCCGTATCTCCGGTAATGCATTTTGGTCTGGGCACTACCACAACTCTTGACTCACTGGTGGTAATCTGGCCGTCCGGCAAACAACAGACACTGACTGATGTGCGGGCCAATCAGGTAATTGAACTTTCGGAAGGCGAAGCGACAGAAACCTGGACACCTGCTAGAAAGCAGTCCGCCATTTTCACGGAAGTGTCCTCACCCGTAAAGCACCAGGAACCGACCATGCAGGTACGGGATTTTGACCGCCAGCCGCTGCTCATCAGTGAGCTATCCTATATGGGCCCCTTCCTGCTGAAGGAAGACCTGAACGGCGACGACCTGCCGGATATCTTCATCGGAGGTGGGCGAAACCAAGCGGCGTCTCTTTATCTGCAAAGCGGGAACGGGCAATTTCGACCCGTCGATGTGCCTGCTTTTACTGCCGACCAGGCACCTGTAGATGCGGCGGCCGTTGCGTTCGACGCCAATGGGGACGGGCATCCGGATCTGTACGTGGCGAGTGGCGGTTACCACGATCTGGACGCTCAGGATGAGGCCTTGCAGGATCGTCTGTATCTCAATGACGGTCAGGGCAATTTTACCCGTTCGGCCGACGCGCTGCCGGAAATGCTGGTTAGCAAAGGAACGGTACTGGCGAAAGACATTAATGGAGACGGTCATCAGGATCTGTTTGTCGGAGGCCGGGTGATCCCCGGAAGGTATCCGGAAACGCCGGCCAGTTATCTGCTGATCAATGACGGCAGTGGCCGGTTTACGGATCAGACCGAAGCCCTTGCGCCCGAATTGAGTACCCTGGGGATGGTTACGGATGCCGCCTGGGCCGACCTTGATCAGGACGGCACGGAAGAACTGCTGGTGGTAGGGGAGTGGATGCCGCTCACTGTATACCGCCTGACCAACGGGCAACTGGAAAACAGTACCCTGGACTTTTTCAATGGAGAATACCGGGGTTGGTGGAATACCATCACCGTGGATGATCTTAACGGTGACCAACGGGCGGACCTTGTACTGGGAAATATCGGCACCAATACCCAGTTTAGGGTATCCAGCGAGGAACCGGCGGAGATCTATTTTGCCGATTTTGACGATAACGGATCGGTAGATCCCATCTTCTGCTTTTACATTCAGGGCAAAAGCTACCCCTACGTCACCCGCGATGAAATGCTCGGACAGCTTTCCGGCCTGCGTTCCCGTTATACGACTTACAAGGATTATGCTGACCTGACGATCGGGGACATCTTCGCTACGGAGGAATTGCGTGATGCCAAACGACTGGAAGCGAATCGCATGGAAACGACCCTTTTCCTGAGTGGTAGCGGGAAATTTGAACCGGCTGCTCTGCCCGTGGAAGCTCAGTTTGCTCCGGTCTACACGGTTACCGTACTGGATTATAACGCGGATGGTAATAAAGACCTGCTGCTCTGCGGCAACAACAGCCACGCTAAACTTCGTCTGGGGCGGTTCGACGCCAACTATGGTATTTTGCTCGAAGGGGACGGCCGCGGTGGCTTCCGGTATATCGATCAGCAGACCTCCGGATTTGCGATTAAAGGCGATGTGCGCAGCGTGGTTGAACTGGATAATACTTTACTTTTTGGCCTGAGCGAAGGCCCGGTAAAGGCCTACCGGAAAAACTAAACGTAAGCGATAGCCCGCGCTCCCTCACCAAACACCTGCTACCCCAAAATGGATATCAAAAACAGGAGCCATGATTTTAGACATCATTGACAAAAGCTATAAACAGATTAGTCTTCTTTTAACGCTGGCACTACTGCTTGCCTCCTGCTCGGTCAATGAACCGACGGAAGCATCCGAGGTGCCGACTTTCACCCCGCAGGAAGTGGCGATCGGCTGGGGTGAATTATCCACTTATCTGGCCAAGACCACCCCCGCCAATTCTCCGACCTATGCTTCCCGTTGCTTTGGTTACATCGGACTGACCATGTACGAATCCATCGTCAACGGTTATCCGGAATACCAGTCGCTGGCGGGACAGCTCAACGAACTGGGCAGTCTGCCCTCACCGGAAGCCGACGCGGAATACAACTGGCTGCTGGTCCTCAACGCCGGGCAGGCGGAGATCATCCGAAGCCTGTACAACCAGACTTCTGATTCCAATAAGGTAAAGATCGACTCACTGGAATCGCTCTACTACCAGTCATTTGGCATGGAAGCGGGCATGGAGGCCATGACGGAACGGTCGGTCGCGTACGGTAAATCCGTAGCGCAGGCTATTTTCGAATGGTCCAAGACCGACGGCGGTCACCGGGGCTATCTGCACAATTTCGATAAGGAACTGGAGCATCGTCAATTTCCCGGCTCCTGGAAGCCGCCCCTGTACGCCCAGTCCTTCAGCCACCATCCTCTGCATCCTTACTGGGGGGATAATCGGACTTTTCTGCCCCGGAATTCCGAAATACCTTTACCCGAGATCCTTCCCTACGATACGACACCGGGTTCCCCCTATTACCAGCAGTTCTTGGCGGTTTACGAAAAAGACCTGGAACTGACCCAGCAGGAAAAAGAGATCGCCATCTGGTGGGGAGATGATCCGGATGAGACCTTTACGCCTCCGGGACATTCCTACTACATCGCTACCCTGGTGCTGAAAGATAAAAATCCGGAATTGATCAAGTGCGCGGAAACCTACGCCCGGGTGGGTATGGCGGTAGCGGACGCTTTCATCAATTGCTGGAAATGGAAATTTCACTTTTTCTCCGAACGTCCGAATACCTACATTCCACAATTCATTGATCCGGAATGGGAGTCCTTCTGGCCCGATCCTCCTTTTCCGGCTTTCCCATCCGGCCACGCCATTCAGGCTTCGGCTGCGGCCACCGTACTGATCGATCTGTACGGAGAGGATTTTACGTTTGTGGATAGCTCCCACGTCGGACGCCCCCGGGATGAACTCCGGGATGTCGATTTCCGGGAACGCCCGTTCACCCAATTCTGGGGGGTTGCCCGGGAAACGGCGGACTCCCGCTTTTACGGTGGTATTCACACCCCGCAGGATAATGACGTGGGCCTGGAAAAAGGACAGGTCGTTGCCGGAAATGTGAATGCACTGAACTGGAAACGGGATATGTAATCCATCCGGATCACCCCGTAATTTAAAACAGAGGTATGCGTGGAATTAATAAAAAATGTAAGTGGTCTATGGTACGGAAATCCTGCACGATCATCCTGCTGGTCGCCTGGGCCGGAATGCTCTTCGGTCAAACCCCCTTCGTCGATGTGACGCAATCGGCCGGTATCGAACATACCTTCAAAGTGTACGAAGGCATGTTCGGCGGTGGGATCTGCGTATTCGATCTGAATAATGACGGCTTCGAAGACCTGTACCTCACCAGCGGTATGAACGAAGATGTGCTCTATCTCAACAATGGGGACGGGACATTCAAAAATATTTACGAAGGATCGGGTCTGGAACTGACCCGGCATTATGTCACCCAGGGCGTGGTCGGAGCGGACATCAACCGGGACGGCTGGGTGGACCTCTTTATTACCACCATCACTTCCAAAGACAGCGTGAAGACCATCCCCCGGGAGATCAACCTGCTCTTCCTGAACCAGGGCGATAATACCTTTCGGGATGTAACTTCGGAATTCGGATTGGATCAGATGTATTCCTTCAGCACCGGCGCCAATTTCGGGGATGTAAACGGAGACGGTTATCCGGATCTGTACGTCGGCAACTATTTCCACGAGTACGAAGGGGGCCTGAACTACATCAGTGATGCGACGATCGTGGCTGCGCACCAGACTTCGAAAGGTTACCTGCTGATCAATCAGGACGGAAGACGATTTGAGAATGAGTACGAGGAATACGGCTTATCGCACAAAGGATTTGGGTTCGGCGGCATTTTTACGGATTTTGATAACGACGGCGATCAGGACCTGCTGGTCAACCACGACTTTGGTTACAAGCGCACCCCCAACCTCCTGCTGGAAAACCTCTATCCGAAAAAGAAATTTGTCGATGTAGCCGACTCACTGGCCATGGATCTCAAGATCAATGCCATGGGTGCGGCGGTAGGGGATGTGAATGAAGACGGCCTGCTGGATTATTTCATTACCAATATCCGGTTCAATCGTTTTATGGTCAGTCAGGGACCGGGGAAACCCTTTGTTGATAAGCTGAAAGAAATGCAACTGCACCAGTTGGCGATCAGTTGGGGCGCCAATTTTGCGGATTTCGACCACGATGGCGATCTGGACCTGTTCGTAGCTAACGGTGACCTCAACCCGAACTGCGTACCCATGGGCAACTTCTACTTTGAGAACAACGATGGGAAATTTGTGGATAATGCCCGCCCGATGGGCCTCGCGGATTACGGTCTCGGTCGCGGTTCCGTGGTATTCGATTACGATAACGATGGCGATCTGGACCTGCTGGTGATCAATCAGGAAGCCGTCTATGATTATCCGGTGGAATCCACTACCAAATTATTCCGTAATGATCTGGCTAAAGGCAATTGGGTCAAAGTGAAACTAGAGGGTAACGAAGCCGAAACGCACGGACTGGGTTCCCGCGTGGAGGTCGTTGCAGGAGGGAAGCACCAGCTGCGGGAAATTGACGGGGGTGGCTCCAGTCACTTGTCGCAAAACTCTACCATTGCCCATTTCGGTCTGGGGACTGCCGATCGCATCGATTCACTGATCATCACCTGGACCGGTGGTGAAAAACAGGTACTGCTCGATCAGCCCGTCAACGAAATGATCACGGTGGTGGAACCAGAACGTCCGGGTATGGGCACGATGTTTTACGTGAGCTTTTTCGCGGTTTTAATCGGCATCGCTTTTTTTGCCTTCCGGGCGAAAGGGCGTTCCAAAATGGCTGGCTGATTTGAAAAGTTTTAGTAGTTTTCCAAAATGGAAAATTTACGAAAAACCACTGAACGCCCGGTCGTACGCACCGGTCGTAACCGCTTCACATTAATCACCTTTCTTTTGCTCAGTATGACACTATCCGTTTCCGCTCAGGAAGTGGATAGCGTTATTTATAAACAGATCGATACCGTTGCCCTGCAGATGGATATTTACTATCCGGAGCAAATGGAGGCCGGCCGCGACTATCCCGCCATGGTTTTCTTTTTCGGCGGTGGCTGGAATGGTGGATCGGTCAGTCAATTCGAACCGCACGCCAGATACCTCTCCAAGCGGGGCATCGTCTGCTTCCTGGCGGATTATCGGGTCAGGTCCAGGCAAAAGACTACTCCTTTTGAATCGCTGATGGATGCTAAATCCGCCATTCGTTACATCCGGAAAAATGCCGCCCGATTTCGGATCGATCCCGATCAGCTGATCGCCTCGGGTGGTTCGGCCGGCGGGCATCTGGCGGCGGCTACGGCTCTGGTCCAACCCTACAATGAATCCACCGATGATCTGTCCGTAAGTTGTGTGCCCAATGCGCTGGTACTGTTCAATCCGGTGATCGATAACGGCCCCGGCGGCTACGGTTTCGAAAGGATAGGGGAGCACTTTTACGCCTTTTCTCCCTTGCACAACATTCGCGCGGGCGCTCCGCCAACTATTTTTTTCCTCGGTACCGAAGATCGCCTGATCCCCGTAGCGACCGGCGAATACTATCAGACGGTCATGGAAAAAGTGGGCAGCCGCTGCGATCTCCATCTGTACGAAGGGGCCGGACACGGTTTCTTCAATTATCGCAGTCCGGAATTTTATTACCACACGGTGCTGGAGACCGATAAATTCCTCGAGTCTTTAGGTTATCTGGAAGGTGAACCGACCTTGCGGTTAAAAGTGGAATAGGAAATCGAAAGTGGGCCTGGAAACGGTTGCAAAACTTGATTCCAAAAGGCAACGATAGCCTGATCGGTCGTGCGGTTCCTGCTAAAACTAAATTTCTATGTTGGGACGGAATTATTTTTGGATAGTATTCGTAGTTATCAGCGGATTGCTGACTTCCTGTCGGGATGTAACAACAGCTCCGGTTGCGGAAAAAGATCCGGGATCCTGGGCGTTTTCGAATTTCGTCAAGGTGGACAGCATCAATCCCATTATGCAACCCGATACTTCCGTCGGTTTTGCGGCCCCCCTGCGGGGTGCAACCGTCAATTGGGAAGCGCGGAATGTGCTCAATCCCACGGCGGTAGTCAAAGATGGCAAGGTCTACATGCTCTACCGGGCGCAGGACCAACAAATGACTTCCCGTCTGGGACTGGCGATGAGTTCGGATGGGCTGCATTTCGAAAAACAGGCCGCTCCTGTATTCTATCCGGCGGAAGATAGTCTGAAACGTTACGAATGGCCGGGGGGCGTAGAAGATCCGCGTATTGTGGAAAGTGAAGATGGCCGCTACATCATGACCTACACGGCCTACGATGGCAAAACGGCCCGGCTCTGCCTCGCCAGTTCCCGGGACCTGACCACCTGGACCAAGCACGGCCTGGTAATGGGCTACGGAAAATACCGGGATACCTGGTCGAAATCGGGAGCCATCATTGCCAAACGTGACGGTAGCCGGATGATCGCGACCAAAATTGACGGTAAATACTGGATGTATTTTGGCGATACCGACCTTTTCATGGCTACTTCCGAAGATCTCATTCACTGGGAGGTCGCTGAGAATGCCGAAAACGGGCAACTCATTTCCGTATTGCATCCCCGGATGGGATACTTTGATAGTCGACTGGTGGAGCCGGGACCGTATGCGCTGCTGCGGGACGAAGGCGTAGTGCTGATCTATAACGGCAGCAATGCCGCAAATTTTAACGATGCCGCGCTGCCGAAGTTTACTTACGCCGCCGGACAGGCGCTGTTTGATGCCCGGTATCCCTATAAACTGATCGACCGTACCGAGGGCTACTTTATCCATCCGGATAAACCTTACGAGAAAGTAGGTGAAGTGAATGAAGTATGTTTTGTGGAAGGCCTGGTCTATTTTCAGGATAAATGGTTCCTCTACTACGGGACGGCGGATTCGAGAATTGCCGTGGCGGTACAGGAGTAGCTGGATAGGTAAAGAAGAGGAGCCGGGATGGAATTCAGATCAAGTCCCTCCCGGAACCAATGATCTACGGATATCCCCACCGGAACTCACTGTTTGAAAAAGATGTTTTTGCGCTCATGAAAGAAAATAATGTACACTCTGATGATCTCATCAAAACCACCATCTCGGCCGAGATTGGTGAAAACCGGTATGAATACCTGATCACGGCCACCGTTTATGGCGAAGTGATCGAGATAGAAAATTTATTTCTGCAGTTACCGGAACAGGCGCAGCGCATGATGCTGGGGGATCAGTACGATCGCTGGAAACCACGCATCGAGAACTTCCCGAATATCTGCCGCTTCGCTCTACCCATCGCCACCCTGGACCTGCACGAAGATGAGAGCCTGGAGCCATTGTTAAGTCTCATTCGCGAACGAAAAAAAGCCTTGAATCTAAACGATTTACCTCCCGATCTGGGAAAAGTACGGGATCCGTGGACGCGTGATCTTTTTGAACTATTCCATTTCAGCCCGGCGAAATATCTGGAGATAATTCGGAAAAGCTGCCGTTCTCTTTCGGTATTGCTCAGAGAAGAGGAGCAGAGACTGGCGGATGCATGCCGTCATCTGGGATATTACAAATTTCCTCTGGCGCCGGCTGTGGTGCGATCCGTACTGCCTTTCATGACACCGAATCATGTTGGACGCCTGGCCGGCGAAGTCCTCGTCAAATTTCCCGAACCCGAAAACCGGGCTATACTGCTTGAACTCTATGGGAGTGAGCCCTATCAGAATATACGCTCAGAAATACTAAAGGGCCTGTCGGTTTATCAGGACCAGGAAGTTTATGATATTGCCCTGAAGGCCTATCGGGAGGAAACAAAGACCAACAAACCCGAGCAGTTGGTCACCAATATCCTGATGGCATTAAAAAATTTCCATACCCCGGAAGTGACGGAGATCGCCTGGGAAGTCCTCTGCGGACCGTTGCGGTTTGCCGGTAATGAAGCAGAAAAGATCCTGCGTTCCCGGGGTATTTCGGATGGAGATATCCTGGATCGGATCAAACCGAATTTTTACGACGAGAAGAAACCGGAATACATGCAAAATGTGTTGGCCCGCTTCCACAATATCAAAAATCCCTACCTGTTGCCGCGGGCGGAGGAATTCATCTGGATCTTACCCCGTCTGCTGGAGAAAAAACAAAACCTGAATATTGCTTATGCCACGCCAAGTTTGATCGCAAAGCGCTACAACGCCAGCGTACCCGATCACCTGTACCAGCTTCTGGAACATGCCTCCCCTTTCGTTCGGCAGGCTGGGGTCATCCAGATCGGCGTAATTTGCCATCAGTACGATCATGTCAATTTTCAGTTTTCCGAAAGGCTGGAAGAAAAATTTTTTGAGCTGCTGAAAGATGACCATCGGGATGTGGTGAAGGAGGTCGCCAATAGTTTGGGAAATATCGCGGGTAGGGTTAACAAGGCCGCATATATTCCAAAGTTGCTGCCGCTGGTGGAAAATAAAGATGTGCTTATCCAGCTCGGGAGCATGAGAGCAATCAACCGGGTACTGGAGCACGTGCCGTTTGATCCAGCAATATGCCCGACTTTTCTGGAAGCATTAAAGCATACCAACAGCTACGTAAGGACCGAAGCCGTAAAGGGCCTCCAATACGCTTCCGATCCGGAGATTGAAGCGGCCTGGAAGGCACTCAAGGATGATCCCGACGACAACGTGCGGCGCATAATTAATAAGGAACCATCCCGTCACGAACCTTACCTTAAAGTTCTCCAGGATCTGTCCCGGCGTTCCAAACGAAAAGCACGACTTCACAATTCCCTTTTGTTCAAAAGCTATTATTACCTACAGGCCCTGTTGAGGAAGACTTAGTGACTTGGAGACAAGGAGACGATTTGGAGACCTGGTGACTTGGAGACTTGGAGAGCGGGTAGTGGAACTCCTCAGAATAGTGGACAGTGAATTGGGCTAGGTTGTCTGTTTTAGTTGAGTTAATCGATAATACATTTCTTTCGGAGAAATACCTCCTATACCAGAATGGATACGTCTGGT
>NZ_PDUD01000053.1 GCF_002646595.1 Flavilitoribacter nigricans DSM 23189 = NBRC 102662 | reverse complement strand
GCGGCCGTTAGGGTATCGATGTAAATGCCGGTGGTGTCAAAGAAAGCTCCGTTCCACATAATACTGTCTCCGAAGCAAACTTCAGCGATGGTGGTATCCTGGAAGAGGTCTTTAACGAGCAGATCGAGCACGATGATACTGTCACAACCGTTGACGGCCGTCAGCGTATCCAGATAAACGCCGGTAGTATCGAAGAAAGCATTATTCCATTGCAGGCTATCTCCGAAGCAGATCTCCGCCAAGGTGGTATCCTGGAAGATCTCTTTGACAAACAGATCCAGTATGATGACGCTATCACAACCATTGGCGGCCATCAGGGTATCGATGTAAATACCGGTGGTGTCGAAGAAGGCCCCGTTCCATTGGATACTATCTCCGAAGCAGACTTCAGCAATGGTCGTATCCTGGAAGAGGTCCTTCACGAGCAGGTCAAGCACGATGATGCTATCGCAACCGTTAGCTGCCGTCAGGGTATCCAGGTAAACGCCGGTGGTATCAAAGAAGCCATTGTTCCACTGGAGGCTATCGCCGAAGCAGATCTCGGCCACAGTGGTATCCTGGAAAATCTCTTTCACGAACAGATCGAGTACGATGACGCTATCACAGCCGTTAGCGGCAGTGAGGGTGTCGATGTACAGTCCGGTAGCATCGAAGAAGGCCCCATTCCACTGAATGCTATCTCCGAAACACACTTCGGCGATGGTGGTATCCTGGAAGAGTTCCTGAACATGTAGATCCAGCACAACAACACTATCACAGCCATTCGAAGCAGTGAGCGTATCGATATAAATGCCAGTGGTATCGAAGAATGAATTGTTCCATAACAGACTGTCTCCAAAACAGATCTCGGCTAAAGTAGTATGCTGGAAGATCTCTTTGACAAATAGATCGAGTACAATGACACTATCGCAGCCATTGGCAGCAGAGAGAGTATCAATGTAAATGCCGGTCGTATCAAAGAATGTCCCGTTCCACATGATGCTATCTCCGAAGCAGACTTCGGCGAAAGTGGTATCCTGGAACAGTTCCTTAACGAGCAGGTCAAGTACGATGACACTGTCGCAACCGTTCGCGGCAGTCAAAGTATCAGCGTAGAGTCCGGTTGCATCGAAGAAAGTACCGTTCCACTGGATGCTATCCCCGAAACACACTTCGGCCATAGTAGTATCCTGGAACAGTTCTTTAACAAGCAGGTCGAGTACGATGACGCTATCACAACCGTTCGAAGCGGTAAGCGTGTCAGCGTACAGCCCGGTCGCATCGAAGAAAGTACCATTCCACTGAATGCTATCTCCAAAACACACTTCGGCCACGGTGGTATCCTGGAACAGTTCCTTAACGAGCAGGTCAAGTACGATGACGCTGTCGCAACCGTTCGCGGCAGTTAAGGTGTCAGCGTAGAGTCCGGTTGCATCGAAGAAATTACCGTTCCACATGATGCTATCTCCGAAGCAAACTTCGGCAATGGTGGTATCCTGGAACAATTCCTTAACGAGCAGGTCAAGGACAATGACGCTGTCGCAACCATTTACGGCAGTTAAGGTATCAGCGTACAGCCCGGTTGCATTGAAGAAAGTACCATTCCACTGGATGCTATCTCCGAAGCAGACTTCGGCGATAGTGGTATCCTGGAATAGTTCCTTTACGAGCAGGTCGAGTACAATGACGCTGTCGCAACCATTTACAGCAGTTAATGTATCGGAGTAGAGTCCGGTTGCATCGAAGAAAGTACCGTTCCATTGGATACTATCCCCGAAGCAGACTTCGGCGACGGTGGTATCCTGGAACAGTTCTTTGACGAGCAGGTCAAGTACAATGACGCTGTCGCAACCATTTGCTGCAGTCAAGGTATCAGCGTAAAGTCCGGTCGCATCGAAGAAAGTACCATTCCACTGAATGCTATCTCCGAAGCAAATTTCGGCGATGGTGGTATCCTGGAATAGCTCTTTGACAAGCAGGTCTAGTACGATGACGCTGTCGCAACCGTTCGCGGCAGTCAAGGTATCAGCGTACAGCCCGGTTGCATCGAAGAAAGTACCGTTCCACTGGATGCTATCTCCGAAGCAAACTTCGGCGATGGTAGTATCCTGGAACAGTTCTTTGACGAGCAGGTCAAGTACGATGACGCTGTCGCAACCATTCGCTGCGGTCAAAGTATCTGCGTAAAGTCCGGTCGCATCGAAGAAAGTACCGTTCCATTGGATGCTATCCCCGAAACACACTTCGGCGACGGTGGTATCCTGGAATAGTTCCTTAACGAGCAGGTCTAATACCAGGATACTGTCACAACCATTCGATCTGGTCAGCGTATCACTGTAGATTCCCGTAGTACTCAGGAAAGTACCGTTCCATTGGATGCTGTCGCCCTGACAAATTTCCAGTGCGGTGCTGTCGATAGAGGTCTCTTTCACCAGGAGCTCAAACACCTGGATACTATCGCAACCGTTGCTGGCGGTCAGGCTGTTGATATAAGTTCCCGTTTCGCTCAGGAAATTTCCATTCCACTGAATGCTGTCACCCTCGCAGAGTTCGAGGTAACTGGTGTCCCGGTATACCTCTTTCACCAGCAGGTCCAGAACCAGGATGCTGTCACAACCATTGGCCGCAACCAGCGTATCGGCATAGGTGCCGCTGGCATCCAGGAAAACGCCGTTCCACTGGATACTGTCTCCCGCGCAGATCTCCATGGACGCGCTACTGAACGCCCTTCTCTTCGTGATCAGGGTCAGGGTACTCAAACTGTCACAACCGTTCGCGGCGGTCAGGGTATCCGTGTAAACACCGGCGGTACTCAGGAAAACGCCGTTCCACTGGATGCTGTCTCCCCGACAGATCTCAATGGTGGTTGAATCACTGAGGATCTCTAATACCAGCAGGTCGAGGGTTACCACACTGTCACAACCGTTAGCGGCGGTCAGGGTATCTACGTAGATACCGGTGGTATTAAACGGTACGCCGTTGAAAGTGAAACTGTCGCCTTCGCAGATGGTACCACTAATATTAGTCTCAAATACGGGCAACACCGTAAGGTCGAGCGTGACGATGCTGTCACAGCCGTTGGCGGCCGTCAGGGTGTCCAGGTAGATACCGGTGGTGTCGACCAGTAAGCCGTTGAAATCAAATGACTCGCCTTCGCAAATTGATTCGGTAAGGGTCGTTTCGGCTAACGGCAGGAGGGTAAGCTCCAGGGTAATGACACTGTCACAGCCATTGACGGCGGTTAAGGTATCGAGATAGGTACCGGAAGTATCGATTAACTGTCCGTTGAAATCGAAGCTTTCTCCGGCACAGATTGATTCGGTGAGCGTCGTCTCGAATACCGGCAGTACGGTGAGATCGAGGGTGACCACACTATCACAACCGTTGGCCGCTACCAGTGTATCCATATAGATGCCGGTCGTATCGAGGAGCATGCCGTTGAAGTTGAACGTTTCCCCTTCGCAGATGGATTCGCTCATTGCACCGGAAGCGCTTTCCAGCATAATGAGGTCGATCGTGATGATCGAATCACATCCGTTAAAGGAAGCTCCGAATATGGTGTCGATGAAGGTGCCCGAACTGGAGTAGGTCTTACCATTGATCTCCAGACTGTCCCCTGCACACAATTCGCTGGATACCACTTCCCGGCCCGGTTCCAGTACCAACACGGAGATCTGATCATTCACCACACAACCGTCGGCATTCGTCAGGGTGTAGATGATGTCAAAGATTCCCGGGCCAATCGATGGGTTGAACTGTCCATTGGCATTTACCGGACCGCTCCAAACACCTCCGGGGCGATTGACGATCAGTTGCTGGATGCCCTGATTAATACAAAGCGGGCCAAGCGGATCGATATTTACCGGTAGTTGCTCTACGGTGATCACCTGGGATACAGCACTGGTATTACCACAGTCATCGGTGTAGGTCCAGGTCCGGGTAATGGTTTCCGGGTTGCTGTTGCCATCACTGACGTCTTCCCCGAGTACCGTACCGGTGCCGCCACAATTATCGGTCCACGTCAATTCGGGCATCGGTGGGATGGCATCGATACATTCCACCGTAATAGGCTCGGGTGCATCTTCAAACTCCGGAGCTATGGTATCATCCACCGTAATGGTTTGGATACAGGTTGCGGTGTTGGCACACAGATCGGCGATCTGATAGGTACGCGTGACGATCTGCGGGCAGCTTTCGGCCGATACCTCTTCAAAAATAAGCTGGAAACTGGTAGAGTCTATTCCACAATTATCCGTAGCGCTTCCGCCGGCATTTGTAAATTCGGTGAAGGAGGTGTAAGGAGCCTGCTCGTCGGCCATACAAACGGCCGTGAGATCCTGCGGACAGGTAAGGACCGGAGGCTCATCGTCATTCAGGGTGTAGGTATAGGCCCAATCCTGGGTATTCCCGGCACAGTCCGTGTAAGTCCAGGTGTAGGTCACGGTGCCATTACAGGCGGGAGCCTGATCGATCTGCGGACCAACCGGCACCAATTCGTTCCCGCAGGCATCCGTCACGGTCGGGGGTACCGGTACCATGATATCGGCAACGCAGCTAACGGTAGTATCCTGATCGACCGGATCCTCGAAAAGTGGCGTTACAATGGTATAGGTAAAGACCCAGTCCTGAGTATTGCCGGCACAATCGGCATAATTGTAGGTATAAGTAATCGTGCCGTTACATTCGGGAGCATCGCTAACGATCGGTCCGCTCGGGATGATCTCATCACCGCAGGCATCGATTACTACCGGTGGTATCGGTTCGAGGGCTTCCGCAATACAATTGACAGTCGAATCCTGATCGATGGGATCGGCAAACGGCAGGATATCGATGTTGTAAGTGAATACCCAATCCTGCATATTTCCGGCACAATCGGTAAAGGTATACGTATAGGTTATCGGGCCTTCACAATCCGGAGCCGGGCTGATCGCCGGACCGAATGGCATCAGTGGATTACCGCAATTATCGGTCACCACCGGCGGGGTCGGCACAATAGCATCGGCCACGCAATTGATGGTTGAATCCTGATCTACAGGATCGGCAAACGGTAGGATTTCAATATTGTAGGTAAAGATCCAGTCTTGGGTATTGCCGGCACAATCGGTATAATTATAGGTATAGGTGATCGGTCCTTCGCAATCCACCGGTTCACTGATCACCGGCCCGCTGGGCACAATATCCGCACCGCAGGCATCTACAACGGTTGGGGGCATCGGCACCACCGCATCCGCCACGCAATTGATGGTCGAATCCTGATCGATGGGGTCCGCAAAGGGTGGAATCACCACATTGTAGGTAAAGATCCAGTCCTGGGTATTGCCGGCACAGTCGGTATAGTTATAGGTATAAGTGATGCCGCCTTCACAATCGGATGGATCACTGACCAGCGGTCCGTCTGGGATGATCTCATTACCGCAGGCATCCACTATGGTCGGTGGCGTCGGTTCCAGAGCATCGGCGACGCAATTAATGGTCGAATCCTGATCGATGGGGTCTTCGAAGGCCGGTATCAGAATATTGTAAGTAAAGATCCAATCCTGCGTATTTCCGGCGCAATCGGCATAATTATAGGTATAAGTAATCCCGCCCTCACAATCAGTCGGGTCGCTCACGACCGGTCCGCTGGGGATCAGTTCATTTCCACAGGCATCCACGACGGTTGGTGGTACGGGTTCGACCGCATCGGCAATACAGTTGACGGTGGAATCCTGATCGATGGGATCTTCGAACGGCAGGATGTCGATGTTGTAAGTGAATATCCAATCCTGCATATTTCCGGCACAATCGGTGAAGGTATAGGTATAGGTCATCGGTCCTTCACAATCCGGAGCCGGGCTGATCACCGGATCGGATGGCGTTAGCGGATTACCGCAATTATCGGTCACCGTAGGTGGGGTCGGCGCTATGGCTTCTGCTACACAGTTTACGGTTGAATCCTGATCGATGGGATCTTCGAACGGCAGGATATCGATGTTGTAAGTGAATACCCAATCCTGCATATTTCCGGCACAATCGGTAAAGGTATACGTATAGGTTATCGGACCTTCACAATCTGGAGCCGGGCTGATCGCCGGACCGAATGGCATCAGTGGATTACCGCAGTTATCGGTCACCACCGGCGGGGTCGGCACAATGGCATCGGCCGCACAATTGATGGTGGAATCCTGATCGATCGGGTCTTCAAACGGCAGGATATCGATATTATAAGTGAATACCCAATCCTGCATATTTCCGGCACAATCGGTAAAGGTATACGTATAGGTTATCGGGCCTTCACATTCCGGAGCCGGGCTAATCGCCGGACCGAACGGCATCAGTGGATTGCCGCAATTATCGGTCACCACCGGCGGGGCAGGCACAATGGCATCGGCCACACAATTGATGGTGGAATCCTGATCGATGGGATCTTCGAACGGCAGGATGTCGATATTGTAGGTATAGACCCAATCCTGGGTATTTCCGGCACAATCGGTGAAAATGTACGTATAGGTAACGGAACCTTCGCACTCGGGTGCCGGACTGATCACCGGATCGGAGGGCACCAGCACATTGCCACAGGCATCGGAAACCTCCGGCGGTGTTGGATCGACCACAGCTGCGATACAATTTACCGTGGTGTCCTGGTCAACAGGATCGGCAAAGGGTGGAATGACCACATTATAGGTAAAGATCCAATCCTGCGTATTGCCGGCACAATCGGTATAATTGTAAGTATAGGTGATCCCGCCTTCGCAATCTGCCGGGTCACTGACGATCGGTCCGCTTGGAATGATCTCGTTACCGCAGGCATCCACGATAGTGGGTGGGGTAGGCACCACCGCATCCGCGACACAGTTGATGGTGGAATCCTGATCGATCGGATCATCAAATGGCGGGATCATGATATTGTACGTGTAGATCCAGTCCTGACTATTTCCGGCGCAATCCGTGTAGTTATAGGTATAAGTTAGGCCGCCTTCGCAATCGGTCGGATCGCTCACGATCGGTCCGCTCGGTACGATATCATTGCCACAGGCGTCCGTCACGACCGGTGGTACGGGTTCTACGGCATCGGCAATACAGTTGACGGTGGAATCTTGGTCGATCGGATCGTTGAATGGCAGGATATCGATATGGTAGGTGTACACCCAATCCTGGGTATTCCCGGCACAATCGACAAAGGTATACGTATAGGTCATTGGCCCTTCACAGTCGGGAGCAGCGCTGATCACCGGATCGGATGGCGTTAGCGGATCGCCGCAATTATCGGTCACCACCGGTGGGGTAGGAGCAACGGCCTCGGCCACACAATTAACGGTGGAATCCTGATCGATGGGATCTTCAAACGGCAGGATATCGATGTTGTAGGTGAATATCCAATCCTGGGTATTTCCGGCGCAGTCGGTAAAGGTATACGTATAGGTTATCGGGCCTTCACATTCCGGAACCGGGCTGATCGCCGGACCGAATGGCATCAGTGGATTACCGCAGTTGTCGGTCACCACCGGCGGGGTCGGCACAATGGCCTCGGCCAAACAATTGATGGTGGAATCCTGATCGATCGGATCTTCAAACGGCAGGATGTCGATGTTGTAAGTGAATACCCAATCCTGGGTGTTTCCGGCACAATCGGTAAAAGTATAAGTGTAGGTTATCGGCCCTTCACATTCCGGAGCCGGGCTGATCGCCGGACCGAATGGCATCAGCGGATTACCGCAATTATCGGTCACTACCGGCGGGGTCGGCACAATGGCATCCGCCACACAATTGATGGTGGAATCCTGATCGACGGGATCTTCGAACGGCAGGATGTCGATGTTGTAAGTGAATACCCAATCCTGCATATTTCCGGCGCAGTCGGTAAAAGTATAGGTGTAGGTCATCGGCCCTTCACATTCCGGAGCGGGACTGATCACCGGATCGGACGGAACCAGGATATTGCCACAGGCATCCATAACGGTGGGCGGGGTGGGCGCTACTACCTCGGCAATACAGTTCACAGTACTATCCTGGTCGATTGGATCCTCAAAAACCGGAATCACGATATTATAGGTGTACACCCAATCCTGGGAGTTACCCGCGCAATCGGTGTAGTTATAAGTGTAAGTGATACCACCTTCACAGTCCGTAGGATCACTAACGATCGGACCACTCGGTACGATCTCATTGCCGCAGGCATCGGTTACCGTCGGTGGTATCGGTTCTACCGCATCGGCGATACAGTTGACTGTGGAATCCTGGTCAAGCGGATCAGTGAAAAGCGGAATATCTACCGTTACCGTATGCACGTAATCGACGGTAGCGCCGGTACAATCTTCGTAAGTCCAGGTGTAGGTCACTTCGCCTTCACACTCAGGCACGGTACCTTCTACCGGCCCGGTAACGGTCATATCGGTGCCGCAGGCGTCCTGCACAACGGGTGGCGTCGGTAATACGATATTGGCGTAGCAATCAACGACATCGGTGGTTGGTGCCGGTGCGGTTGGCGCAGGAATATCGATGGTCACGGTGTGCACATAGTCGACAGTAGCGCCGGTACAATCCTCGTAAGTCCAGGTGTAAGTCACTTCGCCCTCACAATCAGGCACGGTACCTTCCACCGGCCCGGAGACGGCCATATCGGTACCACAGGCATCCTGCACAACGGGCGGTGTTGGCAGTACGATATTGGCGTAGCAATCGAACATATCTGTAGTCGGTACCGGTGCAGTTGGTGCGGGTATATCAATCGTTATGGTATGCACATAATCGACGGTAGCGCCAGTGCAATCTTCATAAGTCCAGGTGTAGGTGACTTCACCCTCACAGTCGGGTACGCTACCTTCCACCGGACCGGTAATCGTTACGGCTGCACCACAACCATCCTGCAGATCCGGCGGATCCGGCAGGGTGATATTATCGTAACAGTCGACCGTTGCGGTGGTCGGGGCGGGGGCTACCGGTGCCGGAATGTCGATGGTTACGGTGTGTACGTAATCGACGGTTGCGCCGGTACAATCTTCGTAGGTCCAGGTGTAGGTCACTTCGCCCTCACACTCAGGCACGGTACCTTCTACCGGCCCGGTGACGGTCATATCGGTTCCGCAGGCATCCTGCACAACGGGTGGCGTTGGTAATACGATATTGGCGTAGCAGTCGACCACATCGGTAGTTGGTGCCGGTGCGGTTGGTGCCGGAATGTCGATGGTTACGGTGTGGACATAATCAACGGTTGCGCCGGTGCAATCTTCGTAGGTCCAGGTGTAGGTCACTTCACCTTCGCAAGTTGGCACAGTACCTTCCACCGGGCCGGTTACGGTCATGTCGGTACCACAGGCATCCTGCACCGTGGGTGGCGTTGGCAATATGATATCAGCATAGCAATCGACCAGATCCGTAGTCGGAGCGGGTGCGGTTGGTGCGGGGATATCAATGGTTACCGTATGCACATAGTCGACGGTAGCGCCGGTGCAATCCTCATAAGTCCAGGTGTAGGTAATGTCGCCCTCACAGTCGGGCACGGTACCTTCTACCGGTCCGGAGACGGTCATATCGGTACCACAGGCGTCCTGCACAACGGGCGGTGTCGGTAGGACAATATCGGCGTAGCAATCGACGAGGTCCGTAGTTGGTGCTGGGGCCGTTGGTGCTGGGATATCGATAGTCACAGTATGCACGTAATCTACGGTAGCACCGGTACAATCCTCGTAGGTCCAGGTGTAGGTCACGTCGCCTTCGCAATCAGGCACAGTACCTTCCACCGGTCCTGTGACGGTCATATCGGTGCCACAGGCATCCTGTACCGTGGGTGGCGTCGGGAGCACAATATTATCGTAGCAATCGATCAGGTCCGTAGTTGTAGCTGGTGCGGTTGGCGCGGGAATATCGATGGTTACGGTATGTACATAATCGACGGTTGCGCCGGTGCAATCCTCGTAAGTCCAGGTATAGGTGACGTCACCCTCGCAATCGGGCACGGCACCTTCCACCGGACCGGTAATCGTTACCGCTGCACCACAACCATCCTGCAGATCCGGTGGATCCGGCAGGGTGATATTATCGTAGCAGTCGACCGTTGCGGTGGTCGGGACGGGAGCTACCGGTGCGGGAATGTTGATGGTTACGGTGTGTACGTAATCGACAGTAGCGCCGGTACAATCTTCGTAGGTCCAGGTATAAGTTACTTCGCCTTCACAGTCGGGCACGGTACCTTCTACCGGCCCGGTGACGGTCATATCTGTTCCGCAGGCGTCCTGCACCACGGGTGGTGTTGGCAGTACGATATTGGCGTAGCAATCGACCACATCGGTAGTCGGTGCAGGTGCGGTTGGTGCGGGAATATCGATGGTCACAGTATGGACGTATTCGACTGTAGCGCCGGTACAATCCGCGTAGGTCCAGGTATAAGTTACGTCGCCTTCGCAGGTAGGCACAGTTCCTTCTACCGGCCCGGTGACGGTCATATCGTTACCACAGGCATCCTGCACCGTGGGTGGAGTCGGCAATACGATATCGGCGTAGCAATCGACCAGATCCGTAGTCGGAGCGGGTGCGGTTGGTGCGGGGATATCAATGGTTACCGTATGCACATAGTCGACGGTAGCGCCGGTGCAATCCTCATAAGTCCAGGTGTAGGTAATGTCGCCCTCACAGTCGGGCACGGTACCTTCTACCGGCCCGGTAACAGTCATATCGGTACCACAAGCGTCCTGCACAACGGGTGGCGTCGGCAGCATAATATCAGCGTAGCAATCAACCAGGTCCGTAGTTGGTGCTGGTGCGGTTGGTGCTGGGATGTCGATAGTCACGGTATGCACGTAATCAACGGTTGCACCGGTGCAATCGATATAGGTCCAGATGTAGGTTACGTCGCCTTCGCAATCAGGCACAGTACCTTCCACCGGCCCGGAGACTGCCATCTCGGTTCCACAGGCATCCTGCACCACGGGCGGCGTCGGCAGTACGATATTGGCGTAGCAATCGACCAGGTCCGTAGTTGGTGCCGGTGCAGTTGGTGCCGGAATATCGATAGTCACGGTATGCACATAATTGACTGTTGCGCCGGTGCAATCCTCGTAAGTCCAGGTGTAGGTCACTTCGCCCTCACACTCGGGTACAGTACCTTCCACCGGTCCGGTAATGGTTACCGCTGCACCACAACCATCCTGCAGATCCGGTGGATCCGGCAGGGTGATATTATCGTAGCAATCGACCGTTGCGGTGGTCGGGACGGGAGCTACCGGTGCGGGAATGTCGATGGTTACAGTGTGTACGTAATCGACGGTAGCGCCGGTACAATCCGCGTAAGTCCAGGTGTAGGTCACTTCGCCTTCACAGTCGGGCACGGTACCTTCTACCGGCCCGGTGACGGTCATATCCGTTCCGCAGGCATCCTGCACCACGGGCGGTGTTGGTAGCACGATATTGGCGTAGCAATCGACGATATCGGTAGTCGGTGCCGGCGCGGTTGGTGCCGGGATATCGATGGTTACGGTGTGTACGTAATCAACGGCTGCGCCGGTACAATCCGCGTAGGTCCAGGTGTAGGTCACTTCACCTTCGCAAGTAGGCACAGTGCCTTCTACCGGCCCGGTGACGGTCATATCGGTTCCACAAGCATCCTGCACAACGGGTGGTGTCGGCAGAACGATATCGGCATAGCAATCGACCAGGTCCGTAGTGGGAGCGGGGGCGGTTGGCGCCGGAATATCGATGGTTACCGTGTGTACGTAATCGATAGTTGAGCCGGTACAATCTTCGTAGGTCCAGGTGTAAGTCACATCGCCCTCACAAGCAGGAACAGTGCCTTCTACGGGCCCGGTGACGGTCATATCATTTCCGCAGGCATCCTGCACAACGGGCGGCGTCGGCAGTACGATATCTGCGTAGCAATCGACCAAGTCCGTAGTGGGTACTGGGGCCGTTGGTGCCGGGATGTCGATAGTCACGGTATGCACGTAATCAACGGTTGCGCCGGTGCAATCGATATAGGTCCAGATGTAGGTTACGTCGCCTTCGCAATCAGGCACAGTACCTTCCACCGGCCCGGAGACGGTCATATTGGTACCGCAGGCATCCTGTACAACAGGTGGCGTCGGCAGCACGATATTAGCGTAGCAATCGACCATATCTGTAGTCGGTGCCGGTGCGGTTGGCGCGGGAATATCGATAGTCACGGTATGCACATAATCGACGGTTGCGCCGGTGCAATCCTCGTAAGTCCAGGTATAGGTGACTTCACCCTCGCAGTCGGGCACGGTACCTTCTACCGGTCCGGTAATCGTTACGGCTGCGCCGCAACCATCCTGCAGATCCGGTGGATCCGGCAGGGTAATATTATCGTAGCAGTCGACCGTTGCGGTGGTCGGGGCGGGGGCTACCGGTGCCGGAATGTCGATGGTTACGGTGTGTACGTAATCGACGGTTGCGCCGGTACAATCTTCGTAGGTCCAGGTGTAGGTCACTTCGCCCTCACAGTCGGGCACGGTACCTTCCACCGGTCCGGTGACGGTCATATCGGTTCCGCAGGCATCCTGCACAACGGGTGGCGTTGGCAGCACGATATTGGCGTAGCAGTCAACGACGTCGGTCGTTGGTTCAGGTGCGGTTGGCAGTGGGATATCGATGGTTACGGTATGCACATAATCGATGGTAGCGCCCGTACAATCTTCGTAAGTCCAGGTGTAGGTGACTTCGCCTTCGCAAGTAGGCACAGTGCCTTCTACTGGCCCGGTGATGGTCATATCGGTTCCGCATGCGTCCTGCACAACGGGCGGCGTCGGCAGTACGATATCGGCGTAGCAATCAACCAAGTCCGTAGTGGGAGTGGGTGCGGTTGGCGCGGGGATATCAATGGTTACTGTATGCACATAATCAACGGTTGCTCCGGTACAATCTTCGTAAGTCCAGGTGTAGGTAATGTCGCCCTCACAGTCGGGCACGGTACCTTCTACCGGCCCGGAGACGGTCATATCGGTACCACAGGCGTCCTGCACAACGGGCGGTGTCGGTAGACCAATATCGGCGTAGCAATCGACGAGGTCCATAGTTGGTGCTGGGGCCGTTGGTGCCGGGATATCGATAGTCACGGTATGAACGTAATCAACGGTTGCGCCGGTACAATCGGTATAGGTCCAGGTGTAGATTACGTCGCCTTCGCAGTCGGGTACGGTACCTTCTACCGGTCCGGAGACGGTCATATCGGTACCGCAGGCATCCTGCAAAACGGGTGGTGTCGGCAGCACGATATTGGCGTAGCAGTCGATTACATCGGTAGTTGGTGCCGGTGCGGTTGGTGCCGGAATATCGATGGTTACGGTGTGCACATAATCGACGGTTGCGCCGGTGCAATCCTCGTAAGTCCAGGTGTAGGTGACTTCGCCTTCGCAATCGGGTACGCTACCTTCTACCGGACCGGTAATCGTTACGGCTGCGCCGCAACCATCCTGCAGATCCGGCGGATCCGGCAGGGTAATATTGTCGTAGCAATCGACCGTGGCGGTGGTCGGGGCGGGTGCGGTTGGCGCCGGAATATCAATGGTCACGGTGTGTACGTAATCGACGGTAGCGCCGGTACAATCTTCGTAAGTCCAGGTGTAGGTCACTTCGCCTTCACACTCGGGCACAGTTCCTTCCGCCGGTCCGGTGACGGTCATATCGGTTCCGCAGGCATCCTGCACAACGGGCGGTGTTGGCAGCACGATATTGGCGTAGCAATCGACTACATCAGTGGTTGGATCGGGTGCAGTTGGCGCTGGGATGTCAATCGTCACGGTGTGGACATAATCAACAGTAGCGCCGGTGCAATCCGCGTAGGTCCAGGTATAAGTTACGTCACCTTCGCAAGTTGGCACGGTGCCTTCTACGGGCCCGGTGACGGTCATATCGGTACCACAGGCATCCTGCACCATAGGTGGCGTTGGCAAAACAATATCGGCGTAGCAATCGACCAGGTCCGTAGTGGGATCGGGTGCGGTTGGTGCCGGAATATCAATGGTTACGGTATGCACATAATCGACGGTTGCGCCGGTGCAATCGGTATAGGTCCAGGTGTAGGTTACGTCGCCTTCGCAATCAGGCACAGTACCTTCTACCGGCCCGGTGACGGTCATATCGGTACCACAAGCGTCCTGTACAACGGGTGGCGTTGGTAATACGATATCGGCGTAGCAATCGACCAGGTCAGTAGTGGGTGTCGGTGCGGTTGGTGCCGGGATGTCGATGGTCACGGTATGCACGTATTCGACGGTTGCGCCAGTGCAATCCTCGTAGGTCCAGGTATAGGTTACGTCACCTTCGCAGTCGGGTACGGTACCTTCCACCGGTCCGGAGACGGTCATATCGGTTCCGCAGGCATCCTGCACCACGGGTGGTGTCGGCAGTACGATATTGGCGTAGCAATCGACCATATCTGTAGTCGGTACCGGTGCGGTTGGTGCTGGTATATCAATCGTTATGGTATGCACATAATCGACAGTAGCGCCGGTGCAATCCTCGTAAGTCCAGGTATAGGTAACTTCACCCTCACAGTCGGGCACGGTACCTTCCACCGGTCCGGTAATGGTTACGGTTGCGCCACAACCATCCTGCAGATCCGGCGGATCCGGCAGGGTGATATTATCGTAGCAATCGACCGTTGCGGTGGTTGGGGCGGGTGCTACTGGTGCAGGAAGGTCGATGGTTACGGTGTGTACGTAATCGACGGTAGCACCGGTACAATCCGCGTAAGTCCAGGTGTAGGTCACTTCGCCTTCACAGTCGGGTACGGTGCCTTCTACCGGCCCGGAGACGGTCAAATCGGTTCCGCAGGCATCCTGGACTACGGGTGGCGCTGGCAGCACGATATTGGCATAGCAATCGACCACATCGGTGGTTGGAGCGGGTGCGGTTGGCGCTGGGATGTCAATCGTCACGGTGTGAACATAATCAACGGTAGCGCCGGTGCAATCTTCGTAAGTCCAGGTATAAGTTACGTCGCCTTCGCAAGTAGGCACGGTGCCTTCCACTGGTCCGGTGACGTTCATGTCGGTACCACAGGCATCCTGCACCGTAGGTGGCGTTGGCAAAACAATATCGGCGTAGCAATCGACCAGGTCGGTAGTTGGAGCCGGTGCCGTTGGTGCGGGAATATCGATTGTCACGGTATGGATGTAATCAACAGTTGCGCCGGTGCAATCTTCGTAGGTCCAGGTGTAGGTGACTTCACCCTCACAGTTAGGCACAGTACCTTCTACCGGTCCGGAGACGGTCATATCGGTACCACAGGCGTCCTGCACAACGGGTGGCGTCGGTAGTACGATATTGGCGTAGCAATCGACCAGGTCAGTAGTGGGTGTCGGTGCGGTTGGTGCCGGGATGTCGATAGTCACGGTATGCACGTAGTCGACGGTTGCGCCAGTGCAATCGGTATTGGTCCAGGTGTAGGTTACATCACCTTCGCAGTCGGGTACAGTACCTTCCACCGGCCCGGTGACGGTCATATCGTTACCACAGGCATCCTGCACCACGGGCGGTGTCGGCAGTACGATATTGGCGTAGCAGTGAACGAGGTCCGTAGTTGGAGCCGGTGCGGTTGGTGCGGGAATATCGATGGTTACGGTATGCACATAATCGACGGTAGCGCCGGTGCAATCCTCGTAAGTCCAGGTGTAGGTAACGTCGCCCTCGCAATCGGGTACGCTACCTTCTACCGGCCCGGTAATCGTTACGGCTGCGCCGCAACCATCCTGCAGATCCGGCGGATCCGGCAGGGTAATATTATCGTAGCAGTCGACCGTGGCAGTGGTCGGGGCGGGGGCTACCGGTACAGGGATGTCGATGGTCACGGTGTGTACGTAATCGACAGTTGCGCCGGTACAATCTTCGTAAGTCCAGGTGTAAGTCACTTCGCCCTCACAGTCGGGCACGGTACCTTCTACCGGTCCGGTGACGGTCATATCGGTTCCGCAGGCATCCTGCACAACGGGTGGCGTTGGTAGCACGATATTGGCATAGCAATCGACCACATCGGTGGTTGGTGCGGGTGCGGTTGGCGCTGGGATGTCAATTGTCACGGTGTGGACATAATCAATGGTAGCGCCGGTGCAATCTTCGTAAGTCCAGGTATAAGTTACGTCACCTTCGCAAGTTGGCACAGTACCTTCCACCGGGCCGGTTACGGTCATGTCGGTACCACAGGCGTCCTGCACAACGGGCGGTGTCGGTAGGACAAGATCGGCGTAGCAATCGACCAGGTCCGTAGTGGGAGCGGGGGCGGTTGGTGCCGGAATATCGATGGTCACAGTGTGTACGTAATCGACAGTTGCGCCGGTGCAATCTTCGTAGGTCCAGGTGTAGGTGACTTCCCCTTCGCAGTTAGGTACGGTGCCTTCTACGGGCCCGGTGACGGTCATATCAGTTCCGCAGGCATCCTGCACAACGGGTGGCGTCGGTAGTACGATATCGGCGTAGCAATCGACCAGGTCTGTAGTTGGTGTCGGTGCGGTTGGAGCCGGTATATCGATGGTCACGGTATGCACGTAGTCGACGGTTGCACCAGTACAATCGGTATAGGTCCAGGTATAGGTCACATCACCTTCGCAGTCGGGTACGGCACCTTCCAGCGGTCCGGTGACGGTCATATCGGTACCACAGGCGTCCTGCACAACGGGCGGCGTTGGTAGCACAATATTGGCGTAGCAATCGACGACATCGGTGCTTGGTGCCGGTGCGGTTGGAGCGGGGATATCTATGGTCACAGTATGCACGTAGTCGACAGTTGCGCCGGTACAATCTTCGTACGTCCAGGTGAAAGTGATCTCCCCTTCACAATCCGGAGTAGCGCTTTCCGTAGGCCCTGTAATGGAAGCCGTAGCGCCGCAGCCATCCTGCAGATCGGGCGGCGTCGGCAGCATGATATTATCGTAACAATCTACGGTTGCGGTGGTCGGTGCGGGCGCCACCGGATCGGGGATATCGATGGTTACCGTATGCACGTAGTCAACAGTTGCGCCGGTACAATCTTCGTAGGTCCAGGTGTAGGTGATGTCGCCCTCACAGTCGGGTACGGTACCTTCTACCGGCCCGGTGACGGTCATATCATTTCCGCAGGCATCCTGCACTACGGGTGGCATTGGCAATACGATATTGGCATAACAGTCCACAATATCCGTAGTTGGTGCCGGTGCGGTCGGTGCCGCAATATCGATAGTCACCGTATGGACATAATCAAATGAATTACCTCCACAGTCGGTATACGTCCAGGTATAGGTAATAACGCCTTCACAATCCGGAGGCGTGCTTTCGACCGGATTGGTGGGGATCAGATCCGTTCCACATACATCCTGAATACTGGGTGGTGTCGGCAGCACGATATCATCGTAACAAGCCACGGTCTCACTGGTAGGAGTTGGAGCAGTAAAGGGTGCCAGGTTAATCGTCACGGTATGTACATAATCAGCGCTATTCCCGGCGCAGTCCGTATAGGTCCAGGTATACACCACCTGACCTTCACAGCTTGGGATAA
Source organism: Flavilitoribacter nigricans DSM 23189 = NBRC 102662 (assembly GCF_002646595.1). Classification (GTDB taxonomy): domain Bacteria; phylum Bacteroidota; class Bacteroidia; order Chitinophagales; family Saprospiraceae; genus Flavilitoribacter; species Flavilitoribacter nigricans. The sequence continues at coordinate 60,097 of NZ_PDUD01000053.1, read as the reverse complement.
TACTCTCAACCGGTCCGTTGGGAATAATGTCATTTCCACAGGCATCCTGCACGGCGGGCGGTGTCGGCAACACAATGTCATCGTAGCAGTTCACCATAGCGGAAGTCGCATCGGGACCGGTAAAAGTTGGAATGTCAATGGTTACAGTATGCACGTATTCAACCATGGCACCGGTACAATCCTGGTAGGTCCAGGTATAGGTGATGTCGCCTTCACAGTCCGGAAAGTTGCCTTCTACGGGGCCGGACGCAGTCAATGCTGTCCCACATCCATCCTGCACGCTGGGTGGCGTTGGTAGTACGATATCATCGTAGCAGTCTACAGTAATCGAAGTCGGCTGGGGCGCCACAGTTTCCGGAATGTCAATGGTGACGGTATGGATATAGTCGACCGTTGCTCCGTTGCAATCCTCGTAAGTCCAGGTGTAAGTTACGTCGCCCTCGCAGGCTGGAACACTTCCTTCTACCGGCCCGGATACGGTCATATCGGTACCACAGGCATCCTGGACTACCGGCGGATCCGGCAGGTTAATATTGTCGTAGCAATCGACCGTTGCCGTCGTCGGAGCGGGTGCAGTTGGTGCCGGGATATTGATGGTTACGGTATGGACATATTCGACGGTGGCACCGGTGCAATCCTCATAAGTCCAGGTGTAGGTCACATCACCATTGCAATCCGGAGGCGTACTTTCTAGCGGTCCGCTGGGCGTAAGTACGGTGCCACAGCCATCCGTGACGGTCGGTAGCGTGAGTTGTCCCAGGTCAATATCGGCATAACACTGGACCGTTTCCGAACTCGGGGCGGGTGCCGTTAAAGATGGGATAATAATGGTCACCGTATGTTGATATTCAATAGAAGCGCCATTGCAATCACCGTACGTCCAGGTATAAACTACATCTCCATTACAATCCGGTGGTGTACTTTCCGTCGGCCCGGTGGGGGTAAGCACCGTTCCGCAGGCATCCGTGACCACGGGTAAGGTCAGCTGACTCAGATCGATATCGTCGTAGCAGTCTACAGCCTCACTCGTTGGATCCGGGGAACTTATCGGTGGAATATCGATGGTGACGGTGTGTACGTAATTGACGGTGTGGCCATTACAGTCCTCGTACGTCCAGGTATAGGTGAGATCGCCATTACAGGCCGGAGGCGTACTTTCGATGGGGCCACTAGGTGTCAGTACCGTACCGCAGGCATCCGTAACGGTCGGTAAATTCAACTGATTGAGGTCGATGTCGGCATAACAATTTACGGTTTCACTGGTCGGTGCCGGTGCGGTCGGTGCCGGAATGTCAATCGTCACGGTATGCACATAATCGACGGTAGCGCCGGTACAGTCCTCGTAGGTCCAGGTATAAGTGACATCGCCATTACAGTCCGGTGGTGTACTTTCCACTGGTCCGGTGGGCGTAAGTACGGTGCCACAGGCATCCATAACGGTTGGTAAACTCAGCTGGCTCAGATCGATATCGGCGTAACAGTTTACGGTTTCACTGGTTGGATCCGGTGCCGTGGGTGCGGGAATATCGATGGTCACGGTATGCACATAATCGACGGTAGCGCCGGTACAATCTTCATAAGTCCAGGTATAGGTCACATCGCCCTCACAATCAGGCACGGCACTTTCTGCCGGACCGGTGACGGTCATATCGGTACCGCAGGCATCCTGCACCACCGGCGGTGCCGGCAGCACGATATCGTCGTAGCAATCTACCGTTTCAGCGGTTGGATCCGGAGCGGTCGGCAGGGGAATATCGATGGTTACGGTATGCACGTATTGAACCGTGGCGCCGGTACAATCCTCGTAGGTCCAGGTGTAGGTGATGTCCCCCTCGCAGTTGGGCACGGCACTTTCCTCCGGTCCGGTGATCGTGGCCGTCGTTCCGCATCCATCCAGCAATTCCGGTGGCGTTGGCAGTACGATATCGGCGTAGCAATTCACCGTTTCGGCCGTTGGGTCGGGTGCGACCAGTTCGGGAATATCGATGGTCACGGTATGCACGTACTCGACGGTTTCGCCGGTACAATCTTCGTAGGTCCAGGTATAAGTTACATCGCCCTCACAAGCAGGAACAGTGCCTTCTTCGGGGCCAGTAATGATCATGTCGGTCCCGCAGGCGTCCTGCACAACGGGTGGCGTCGGTAGTACAATATCGGCATAACAATCGACGGTAGCACTGGTTGGTGCAGGTGCGGTTGGCAATGGGATGTCGATGGTCACCGTATGTACGTACTCGACCGTTTCGCCGGCACAATCGGTGTAGGTCCAGGTGTACGTAACCTCACCTTCGCAGGTAGGAACAGTACCTTCCACGGGGCCGGTGATCATCATATCGGTGCCACAGGCATCCGGTACATCGGGTGGCGTCGGCAGTACGATATCGGCATAGCAATCGACCAGGTCGGTCGTGGGTGCCGGAGCGGTCGGTAGTGGAATGTCGATGGTTACAGTGTGCACATAGTCGACGGCTGCGCCAGTGCAATCGGTATAAGTCCAGGTGTAAGTTATGTCACCTTCACAGTTAGGCACGGTGCCTTCTACCGGACCGCTCATGATCATGGTTTCGCCGCAGGCGTCCAGCACGGTGGGTGGGGTCGGCAGATTGATATCCGCGTAACAGTCGACCGTTTCGGCGGTTGGGTCCGGAGTAGTCGGCAGTGGAATGTCAATAGTTACGGTGTGCACATAATTGACCGTTTCACCCACACAATCCGTGTAAGTCCAGGTATAGGTCACGTCGCCTTCACAATCGGGTACATTACCTTCCACGGGGCCGGTGATCATCATATCGATACCACAGGCATCCGGTACATCGGGTGGCGTCGGTAATACGATATCCGCGTAACAGTCGACCGTTTCGGCGGTTGGGGCCGGAGCAGTCGGCAGCGGAATATCGATGGTCACGGTATGCACATAGGTCACCATAACGCCATTACAATCTTCGTAGGTCCAGGTGTACGTAATATCTCCTTCGCAATCCGGTACGGTACCTTCTACCGGCCCGGTAATGGAGATGACCGTACCGCAGGCATCCTGCACATCGGGCGGTGTCGGCAGACTAATGTCCGCATAACAATCAACGGTTTCGGAGGTCGGGTCCGGAGCGATCGGAGGTAAGATCTCCAGGGTATAGGTGTAGATCCATTCACTGACGTTCCCGGCACAATCCGTATACGTCCAGGTGTACGTCTTGGTGCCGTCACAGACCAGATCGGCGCTTTCTACCGGTCCGGTAGGGGTGATGGTCGCTCCGCAATTGTCGGTCACCACGGGTGGGGTGGGTGTGGTTATATCAGCCGGGCAGTTTACGGTACTGCCGTCATTAGCCGGTACTGCCGGTGGTGTGGTGTCATCGATGTTGATCAACTGGATGGCGTCCGAGGTATTACCGCAGGAATCGGTGTAAGTCCACGTTCGGGTAACGAGGGTCGGACAGTCCTGGTCGTCAATTACGTCCATACCGGTGACGGTGCCGGCTCCGTTACAGTTATCCGTCCAGTCCAGATCCGTCATGGCCGGCAGATCGCTCAGGCATTCTACGGTTACATCCATTGGGGGATTGTCCAAAACCGGCGGCGTGATATCGTGCACCGTGATGATCTGGTCACAAGTCACCAGATTACCGCACTGGTCTACTACCTGGTAGGTACGGGTAATGGTCTCGGGGCAGGTTTGATTATCGGATACGTCGCCGACATGGGAAATAGTGACCGGACCGTCACAGTTGTCGATCGCCATTACAATAGTGGTATCCGGAGCGGGAATATCCGCGCGACATTCTACCGTAACCGGGGCACCGCAGGAAGTGATGGTCGGAGGCGTAAAGTCATTGTACAAAATATACTGATCAGCGGTAGATACGTTGCCGCAACCATCGGTAGCGATCCATTTCCGAATAATACCGCCTCCATTGGGGATACAGCTAGCCGCCTGAATACAGGCACCCAGAAACTTGAGTTCACCGTTCGAACTGGCTTGCTTTTCCGCAAAGATCTGCCAGGTTCCGAACAGATCTCCGGTAAAATCTTCAAAACAGTCTACATAGTTCTCGGGTGGGATTGGCTGGCCGTTGTATTCCACCGGGGTAGTGGTCGACGGAACACCTCCGGTCGGTGTGAAGTTTCCGATACCCGTAAAGATGAAATCATTGTTACCCCATACCGGATATCCCTGTCCACAGTTCCAGAGCTGTACCTTATAGCGTTCGATACTGTTCCGGTCGGCGTCATCACATTCGCCCCCCTGGCAGTAAACGCCGATCAGGATGATGGCCTGGCCGGTGGGAGAGATCAAGATGAACTGGCCTCGACCTTTACCCTGGTTGGCTTCGAATTCAATCAGAATATTATTGATCTGACTGGCCGCAGTACCATTGTCTTCCGTTACTTCCAGATCGACGTATACCCCCTGTCCGGCATTGATATTGGTCTCTTTGTCAAAAGAAGCAATACAGTCGCCGTTGTTGTAGTAGAAATCCTGGTAGGTCAATTCTGGATTGGCATCGCAGTTATCGGTCACCTGCTGTACCGGATTGCCCAGCGCCTCTACCGAAATATCGTCTCCGCATTCCACGTACATGGTAATGGTATCCTTGATCTGGTTGCCGCTCTCAAAAGAGATGATCGGAGATTCATTGTCTATGATATTGAAAAAGGCGGTATCCGAAACCGTATTGCCGCAGGCATCTGAAGCGTAGAAGATGATCTCATCGACGATGTCGTTTTGACAGGTCCCGGTCAGGGTAGTGATGCTGTTGGTCCAGGTGATATCGCTGCAGTTATCCGTAGCCAGGGCCCCACCGTTATCAGCAAGCCAGGTTTCGAGGGTATCGATGGCACTTTCATTGCGTCGACACTGCTGTATGAACAGGTCAATGGCCGCCATATCAAGCGTCGGCGGTGTCACGTCGTATACCCAAGTAAAAGTCACATCACAACTTGCGGAAACATTCCCACAGGCATCCGTCGCTTCGTAGCGGTAAGTGATGCTGCGATCGCAGCCGGTCAGTACCTGGTCGATCTGCGTATAGGTGATATTGGTCGAATTACAAATATCCGTCGCCGTGATATCTGATCCGATGAGAGCCATGGGGTCGATGTCATCGGGAATATCATCGGAATTATTATCGTCGGGATTACAACCCAGATCGTAGGTGGCCTGGGTACAGCTCAGCTCGGGAGCGGTTGTGTCTTCGATGGTGAAGGTGGCTGTTTGGTCGGTGCTGTTACCACAATCATCGGTAGCGGTGAACGTAACCGTGATCGAGCCGGCATTGCCACAGTCAGTACTGAAAGCGTTCGCATTGAAATTATGACTGAGCGTCACCTGTCCGCAATTATCACTGGCCACTGCACCGCCAAAAGTATTCAGCCAGCTATTGATCTGACTGGTCAGACCCATCCCATTGCATTCTACGGTGAGGTCGGCCGGAGGGGTATCAAAAGTAGGCGTCGTATTATCGTTGACGGTAATGGTCTGGGAGACGGAACTTTCATTACCGCAGTCATCGGTGAAGGTCCAGGTACGGATCAGGGTATATTGATTGGCGCAGTTCCCCGGGTTAGTTTGCTCCGAGGGACTGGCGATGATGTCGCCGTCGCAGTTGTCCGTTGCCGTGAGATTGACGGCCGCAGGTACATCTGCGGAGCAGGAAACGGTGACGTTGGCCGGTGGTGTCGGTGCGGCCGGCGCCGTATCGTCGCTAACGTTAATGGTCTGGGAGACGGTACTGGTATTACCACAGTCATCGGTAAAGGTCCAGGTGCGTACCAGGGTATATTGGTTGGCACAATTACCGGCGGTGATCTGCTCGGTTGGACTAACGGTGATGTCTCCGTCGCAGTTATCGGTAGCGGTCAGATCCACGGCTGCGGGTACTTCGGCGTCGCAGGAAACATCAACATCTGCTGGTGCAGCCGGTGCCACGGGCGCCGTCTGATCGTTAACGGTAATGTTTTGAGAGACGGTACTGGTATTACCGCAGTCATCGGTGAAAGTCCAGGTGCGGACGAGGGTATATTGGTTGGCACAATTACCGGCGGTGATCTGCTCGGTTGGACTAACGGTGATATCTCCGTCGCAGTTATCGGTAGCGGTCAGGTCCACGGCTGCGGGTACTTCCGCGTCGCAAGAAACATCAACATCTGCTGGTGCAGCCGGTGCGGCCGGCGCCGTATTGTCGCTAACGTTAATGGTCTGAGAGACGGTACTGGTATTACCGCAGTCATCGGTAAACGTCCAGGTACGAACGAGGGTGTATTGGTTGGCACAATTACCGGCATTGATCTGCTCGGTTGGGCTAACGGTGATATCGCCGTCGCAGTTATCGGTAGCGGTCAGGTCCACGGCTGCGGGTACTTCGGCATCGCAGGAGGCGTTAATATCGGCCGGTGCGCTGGGTGCCACGGGCGCCGTCTGATCGTTAACGGTAATAGTCTGAGAGACGGTACTGGTATTGCCGCAGTCATCGGTAAACGTCCAGGTGCGGACCAGGGTGTATTGGTTGGCACAATTACCGGTATTGATCTGCTCGGTTGGGCTAACGGTGATGTCTCCGTCGCAGTTATCGGTAGCGGTCAGGTCCACGGCTGCGGGTATTTCGGCATCGCAGGAGGCGTTAATATCGGCCGGTGCGCTGGGTGCCACGGGTGGCGTCTGATCGTTAACGGTAATGGTCTGGGAGACGGCACTGGTGTTGCCGCAGGCATCGGTGAAGGTCCAGGTGCGGACCAGGGTATATTCATTCGCACAATTGCCCGGCGTAAGCTGCTCCGTCGGGCTAAGGGTGATGTCACCGTTACAGTTGTCCGTAGCGGTCAGATCTACCGCTGCGGGAACGCCGGCATCACAGGAAACGCTTATATCGTTCGGTGAGTTGGGCGCAACGGGCGCTGTTTGGTCATCAACCGTAATGGTCTGCTGTACACTACCGCCATTGCCGCAGCCGTCCGCAAAAGTCCAGGTACGGATAATAGTATATTGATTGGGGCAATTACCGGTATTGGTCTGCTCCGTAGGATTAACGGTGATGTCTCCGTCGCAACTATCGGTCGCCGTCAGGCTAACGGGCGCGGGTACCTCATCCGCACAGGATACGGTCACATCGGCCGGTGGATCGGGCAGCACCGGATCGGTATCGTCATTGACTACGATTATCTGGGAAACCTCGTCCGTATTGCCGCAGGCATCGGTGAAGGTCCAGGTGCGGGTCAGCACATATTCATTCGGGCACAGGCCGTTGTCAAAATCTTCCGTCGGATTCACGGTAATGTCTCCATCACAGTTATCGGTGGCGGTCAGAGCTACTGCGGCCGGTACTTCATCGGCACAGGTAAGGATCAGGTTCCCCGGGGCGGCCGGTACCACCGGAGCCGTATCGTCATTGACCGTAATGGTCTGGGAAACGGCACTCATATTGCCGCAGGCATCCAGGAAAGTCCAGGTACGGGTAATGACGTACTGATTGTCACAGTTGCCCGGGCTAATGACGTCCGAAGCCGGCACGATGAGCTCTCCGTCACAATTGTCCATACCGGTCAGATTGACCATAGCGGGTACGTCGTCTTCGCAGGAAACCGTAACGTCAGCGGGAGGTGTCGGGGTTTCGGGAGGGGTCGTATCCATGACCGTGATCGTCTGCGAGACGCTGGAAGCATTCATACAGGCGTCCGTAAAAGTCCAGGTGCGGACAATGGTCAATTCACTAATACAGGTGCCAACTGTTATATCATCTACTCCGGTAACCGTAATGGTCCCCTCACAATTGTCGGAGGCCGTCAGGTTTCCGGGAGCGGGTACGTCTTCAAAACACTGGTAAGTGGTATTGTTCGGCGCCGGTGGCGGCGAGGGAGCCGTCGTATCTTCAATTGTAAAAGTCGCCACCGCACTGCTGGCATTACCGCAGGAATCAGTTGCTGTAAAGGTCACATCGATGGAACCGTTCTGGCCGCAGGTATTGACGAAATTGGCTACGTCAAAATCATTAGACCAGGTGAAATTACTGCAATCGTCCGTGGCCGTAGCGCCACCGTTGTTACTCAGCCAGGTATTGATCTGGGCGGTCAGGCCGGTCCCGTTACACTCGACAGTCTGATCCATTGGCTGGGCGGTGAATACCGGATCGATGGTATCTTTTACGACCAGGATCTGCAGGCAGGAAAGGGGGGCACAGTCACTGAGCACGGTATAAGTACGCGTGATTACCGTTTCACAGAGCAGCGGGTTATCCACTACTGCATCGGCTGAGAAAATGGTACTTATCGTACAGGGACCTACCGGAAAATCAATTATTCCACCCGCCGCTTCAAATTCCAGTTGGGTTTTCAGGGAAGTCGTATCGCTGATGGCACATACCGTATCCCGCGGCGGACAGGTAGCCACCATCGGAGCGGCAGTTAACTGCTCCGGACCGGCCTTACGGATGGAAATAACCAGTTCCTGCATCTCCAGGAGATGTCGCGGGACTTCCACCACGTGGTAGGTATCGCCTTTCAGGTAGACCGGTTCGCCAAACTGGTAACCGGCAGCGGAATTAAAGGAAAAAGTGGCCGACGATGGGCTAAATACCCCAAAAGGCATGCGCGGTCGGTCAATCCGGATAAACTCGGTATCGCTACCGGCCCAGAAGATTACCTTAAACGTTGCGGAGCCCGCAGTTCGGAATTCCCACGAAGGATGATGGACGTCAGAGGCGTGGATCCGTATTTTGGAAGTGGATATATTTTCCAGATCAATGAATACGAGATCAGATGATGATGGTACATACGGGTTGTTTCCTTTCGCAGTAAAGATGCAGAAAAGACACAGGGTGACGGTGTAACCTAAGGATGACATGCTTCTTATGTGGCCAGACATTAAGAACCCTTTTGCTAGAATAAAAAAATCTATTTAGCTGAGGTATAAAAAATAGTCGTAATAAACTGTTGCGTGTCTACTTATCTGAGTACTGTGGATAAATCAAGCAATACAAGGTATCTAAATATCTACTAGGGGAGGTTGTGAATGTGCATGTAAAATAATCAATCTTTTTCCAGAAATCATTAAGATCCGAAGCGTTTTATCGGAAAAAGATAAATATAAAAAAATATTGCTATCTATTTCAACCGTGCAGCAGGTTTGCAATAAAACTTTTTTTTCAATGTAAAATGTTGGCAATTAACCAGATAAAAAGCCGTGATGCAAAGATTGTCCAGATTTTTGCAGGAAATGTCCAGAAGAGATTTGGATAAATACACTAAATTTATAAGAGAAAATCTTAATAGGTTACTTAATGAAAAAATCCAATTTAGCCACATCGCATGACACTGACTCATGAGCATGGAAAAATTTGCATACTAAGTCAGTTGTACTTAGAATCCGGGGCGCCAGAATGAGTGGCGCCCTTTTTTTTAGAGATAAAATGGGAAAAAGGAAAGGCCAGAAAAGCGGCGTCGGGGCTATTGATTTAACCCAGTCCAATCCCTTTTCTGACCTTGGGGTAAGAAGTGTTAACGATCCTAACCCTTGCGCAGGATCAGTCGTTTGCTGGTCGACTTCCCGTTTTGTTGTACGTGCAGATAGTAGGTGCCGATCCCGTTTTGGGAAAGGTCGATCTCATCCTTAAATTCCCCCGTAAAGGAATCCGTATAGTATTCGTAGATATTCCGGCCTACATCATTGTAGATCCGTACGATCGTCCTTCCGTGCTCGGGCAATACAAAACTCAACTGGAAAACGCCCTTGGCTGGCCGCGTAGCGATGCGGATGGATCGCATATTGATCTGGTTGTGCGCACTCAGTTGCACCTTATGCAAGCGGGACATCTGGACGGCTTCTTCGGAACGAATATCGGACACCACCACCTCTACGTTATCCAGATCAATGCCGCCCGGCGCCCGCCGGGTCAAATCCTCGTGGGTGGTTTGCGGCACGATCTGATTGGTTTTTGTCTGGCAATAGGACATGATGGGCGCCCGCCCGCTCATCTCCCGACCGTTGCGGATCCATTTCACTTCAATGTTGGTACCCACTTTCATATTGTCGATCGCGGTGCCCACATCCTCCCAGTCGATCATTGGATAACCGTTGATCCGGACGATAAGGTCCTGGTCCTTCATGCCGATGATCTGTGCGGTGGATTTCGGAATGATCTTTACGCTGACCCCGGTACGTTCAACGTAGGAATGGCTGGATTGGATACCGAAGTAGGGGCCTTCGCATTCATCTACCTTTTCCCGCCGGGCTTCATCCCGGTTGCCGAATGTCACCTGTACCTGCCGATCCTGGCTGCGGCGCACAAAGTGCACTACGGCCCGGTCGCCGGCCTGATAACGGTGGAGAATATTGGTCAGTGATTGACCTTCTCCCGTCCGGTATTCGTCTACACCGTATATATAGTCAAAGGGCATGATGCCGGCCCGTTCGGCGGCTGTATTCCCGATCACAGCGCTCACATAACTGCCGAAAGCATTTTCGAAACCGAGTTTTTTGGCCTTGGCTTGGGAAATTGTTTGTGATAAAATACCGAAAAAGGCATTTTCCACCGATTCCCGTTTTTCTCTGATCTCCAGGGATCTTTCCCGGCTTTGGATACGACCGCTGGCTTCCATTTTCCGTCCGTCTCTTTCGTAGGTTACCACTACCTCGTTCCCCACTTCCAGATCATTGATGGCCGTGGTGACATCACTCCAGTCTATCATCGGAAACCCATTGATGAGCAGCACCTTATCTCCGGACTGCAATCCGATGGCATCCGCCGTGGAGTTGTCTATGACATTGATCAGGATGCCGAGGTCATCTTTATCGGAATCCCGGTTGGAGATCCCGAGAAAAGGGGATGCGTCACTATCGCGCTCCCGCTGGATGCTGTCGGAAGCCCGACCCAGGATGAGATTGATCGTCATCGGCCGGCCATCACGAATGAGGTGGATATTGGCCTGGTCGCCGGCTTTGTATTTAACCAGCAGATCCGTGAGATCATCCCGGCTGCTGGTGCGGTACTCATCAATGCCGTAAATGAAATCAAAGGGGCGCAAACCGGCCCGGTCGGCAGCACCTCCGATCAATACTTCGGTGATCAGGCTACCTTCCTCCTGCGGTAATTGAAGGATAGCGGCTTTCTCTTCGGAGACGCTGGTACTGTAAATTCCTAAATAGGCTCTGTCGTCAGAGCATCTTTCCCCGGAGGTTTGGGCCAGGATCATACCTCCCAGTAGGAAAAGGAAAAGCGTGTTAAACAATCGTTTCATGGTTACTTCATCATTTTTGAGCTACTCGCATAAATTGGGGAGAATAGCCATTTTACGTATTTATAACAGTCGGGCCCAAGTGTTAAAAAATTCCGTTAAGCAATAAATTTCAGACAACATTAATGACAGTAATCCCGATTAAAGGTTGCTTAACTATCTTTGCCCGGGATTCGTTTCCTATGCTTACTTTTGTTGAAAATCAAGTTTCAGATCAGCCAGTCAAGGTCTTCTATTATGAAAATAAAAAATTCATTTCTACTTCATCTTGGGTTGTTTACCGTTATCAGCCTGAGCCTTTTTCCGGCCTGCAAAACGACCCAGCCGAACCGTCCGTCGGAGCAGTATGAAGAACTTTTCGAACAGGGAATTTCGGTGGTAAATATTCCCCTGCAGTTCAGTATCCGGGAGTTGGAGCGAATGCTCAACAAACAGCTCGATACCGTCCTCTACGAAGATAACGATATAAATGACGGAGATGATATGATGGTTAAGGCAGAAAAAACCGAAGATATCACCCTGCGTCTGGACAGCAACCGGGTAGCCTACCGGGTTCCGCTCGATATCTGGGTGCGATACAATGCCGGCATCGGCAAGGTGGAAGGTACCGGAGCGGTGGCCATCGAGTTGGAAACCGATTACGAGATCAAACCGAGCTGGGAACTCGAGACCCACACCGAGATCCTGTCTTACGAGTGGCTGGAAAAGCCGCGACTGAAGATGGGGCTGGTCAGCCTGCCCGTCGGTTTTGTGGCCGACCTGCTGATCGATAATTTCAAAGCGACCATCACGGAGAATATTGACCAGCAGATCTCGGCAAACCTGAAACTGGATACCCTGGTGGAAAGCGCCTGGAAAAAAATGCACGAACCCATACTGGTGTCCGAGGAGTATCTGGCCTGGATGATGCTGAACCCGGAAAAGATCAGTATGACGCCCATCAATATCCAAAAGGATGAGCTCGAAGCCACCATCCTTATTGAATCCAAACCCCAGCTCAGTTTCGGCAACCAGCCCAAGGATCCGGCGATCCGTCCGCTGCCCACTTTTGAATACACCAATATGGGGGGAGAGGACTTCTTTATTAACGTCGGCACCCAGATCTCTTACCAGGAAGCGCAACGTCTGGCCCAGGGAGCGGTGGAAGGCGAACGCTACGAATACGGTAAGCGCTACGTGGTGGTGGAGGGTATCGAACTCTACGGTCAGGGGAATAAGCTGGTGGTCAATACCACGATTTCCGGTACCTACAACGGCACCGTCTCCATGACCGGCCGGCCGGAATACAATGCCAACCGGAATTCCATCGATATCAAGGACCTCAACTACACCGTGGACTCCCGCAATTTCCTGCTCAAATCCGCCAGCTGGCTCCTCAAAAGTAAGTTCAAAAATATGATCGAGGCCAATATGGACTTCCTGCTGGAAGAAAACCTGAAGGATATGGAAAGCCAGATCAAAGAACAGCTGTCCAACTACGAGCTGACCGAAAACTTCATCCTGGACGGCGACCTGAAAGAACTCAATATTGCCAATGCTTACCTGGCTCCGGACGGCATGCGCGTAGACGTGGCCCTGCGGGGAAAACTGAAGGTGGGCATGAAAAAAAATCGGTAGGTTCAATTACCCGGCTGGCAAGAACGATAAATCACCGGACCGCAAGCCGGAAGCAGTATTAAAGTGGAAATGTTGAAATGTGGAAACGTTTTCAAGTTTCCACATTTCAATGCTTAAAATACTTGGCCGTAATAAAGATGTAAGGATGAGATTTTCTGAAAGCCATGCAATCATGGGGTTCACCGAGTGGCCATCCTTACCTGTCGATTACCGCCCGAAAGGTTTCTTCAAAAAGGCTTATCTTTAAGTGTCGGGCCGTAATCATGCGCGGTAACGATGAAGGTTTTTGAAAACCGACATTACTAGGTGATTGCCGGAATATCCATCCTTAGATATTTATCACCGTCAAAAATTAAACCTTTTGAGAAATCTCTGCACCATCCTCTTTATTCTGATAATGTTGGTTCTACTCAACGGGTGTGTTGGTCTTGTAGAGCCAGAATCTTCTCCCCGTACTGAGGCTCATTACCCCACTACCAGGCAACTTTATTACGCCTATTTAACGGTTGATTCTGTGACTGTGGAGTTTTCTAATTCATTCTGTTTAGAAAGCTACAGGTATACTGATTTGTATTCATGGGAAAGCTATTGGGTGAGCTTTAATAGTGAAAAAAAAATCCATGATGGAGGTTTGGATTGCTCGAGACTCAATAACGAATCATGCAATACAGGTTTCAAGTTTATTTACGAATATGAATTGGAAGGTAGTTATATCAATCCTTTTGATCGTGAAAATGGGTTTCTTTTGGATAAGAGTATTATGCCAAACGCCAAAGAGTTTGATATTGCAATTCACCTGGTTAGCGACAATGAGAGCTATTTGTACAGGCGTTTTGCTCCGGACAATACCGATCCTGGCAAAATTGTAGTGAAAACGAAGGATGTGCAACCAAAAGAAGAGATAGTGACAGTAAACGGGAATAGAGAATTTAGGAGTTATCCGGAATATACAGTTCTGATAACAGGCGAAGCGCACAAATATGATGTAAAGCACGATAATGAGGGAAATTATTTGGGATCTAGTTACACGCAAAAGAAGGTACCTTTTTCCATTGAAATGGTATTCCCTTTCGGATCATTTCCCCGGGAGCAATTTAATTTTGGATACCGAAGAGCAAATTACAAAGTCTGTCTGTAATAACTTTTCACTACCACTATTTCCATCAATTTAATTTAGCCAGTTTGGGCTGATTACGAAATCAAGCGATCATCTTTACAAGTTGATCACCGCCAAACACTTATCGTCGGCGATGCGATCCGCATTACTGACCGGCGGCAGCTTTGGATACGATCCAACCCAGTTTGGGAACGAGCGCCAGAGAATCTTCATCCTGATCGACACCGATAAAGCCTCCGGTGAAGTGCATATCTACGAGCGTGCCCGTTTTCATCCATTTGAACGGTACCCGGGAGACGCCCGTGTGAAAGTTATCCATCTTTAGTACTCTGGGAACTTCCTCCATCCCGAGATAAGGGTTTCGTTTTTCGACATCGGAAAAAACGATTCCACTGGGGGACCAGCTTTGAAAAGCGTCACCCGGGGATGTATCATTTTTGGGTTTATCCCGCAATTTGCCTTTCTCCTTCAGGTAGGGAAAAAAGTTGATGATCCAACCGCTGATGTAGGGCCCACCGCTCATTTCCATGTATTTGTATATGGAAGTCCAGAAATCCACGTCCGCTTCACCGGCGGCACTCGCTTTTATTTTCCGGATGATGGGGCGCAGATGCCGCGTCCACCAGTCGAGTTCGAGAAAGGCGAGGCCGTTCAGTCGATCTTCGATCTCCTGCCAGTCATCGGGACTTCCCTCCAGTTCAATTTCCGGAATGCCGCAGAGCGACATGACCAGATAATCGAAATAGTTGGAATAGATATCCAGGATACCGATCTGAAAAGCGATCCGTTCTGCATCCGTAGTGGTAGAAAAACTCGGGAGAAAAGTTTCCAGATCCTGACCGGCATCGGCAAGATGGCCGCGAAACTCCTGGATCAGTTGATCGGGAATAGTTGCCCAGCGTGATTTATCCACCAACAGTGCATCGTCCCGCACTTTGATCTCGGCTTTTCCTTCGTGTTCGACCAGCAGGTGTCGGTATTTCTCGGGATTCTGATCAATGTGTTTCGCTACTCCCTGCAGAATGAGCATCCAGAAGTATTCCGGTTTCAGCCGTAGCGGCAAATGCTGGGAGAATGCCCGGTTAATCGCGTACAGGAAACCATTTATCCCGGCCTGCTCCTCATCGCATTGCAGGAGTTCCTGTTTTGTCAGGGAATGCGTAATGATCCCGGGACCAAACTTTTGGGGAAGGACTTCGTCGGCGGGAAACCGGGGAAAAATGGCCGTCCGCTTGTTTGTTTTCAGACGGATGTGGGTAAGGGGAGTAGTTTTGCTTGGCATAATTTTCAGTTGTAGAGCGTCAGTATAATGGAATGGTTTACATTTCACGGGCCATTTTCAGCAACCTTTCTTTGCCCGCTTCGTTCATCCGCAGATGCAGCGAGTCCTGGGTGAGCAGCATGATCTCCACGGCTTTTTCGGTGGAAGCCTGATTGATGGTATCCATGGTGTATAGATACTGCTGGTCCAGGAAGTACGTTCCGGCTTCCTGGTAATTGAGCGTGCTTTCGTAGCGGTAGGAGCCGCTGGGCTCCAGGATCAGCTTGATGTTCGAAGGTTCAATATCCAGCGGCTGATTGGCCTCCAGAATGGAACTGCCGCGCCAGGTACCGCTGAGCAGATCCTCTTCGTACTGCTTGCAGGCGAGCAAACTCAATAATAGGAATAGTAGCGGAAGATGTGCTTTCGTCATAATTCGTGGGTAAATGTTGTGATGTATAGGTTGCGCATAAGAACCGGTTTAAAATTCGTTTTTGATAGCGAAAATGACCAGATAGTGATTCTCACAAAGGTATTTTTGAGCCTCATAGCAGCGCTACGGGGCGAAAAATTGGTGAAGTGAGGTTCATTAGATGGTTATTTACCGGCCAAAGGATGAAATTTAAACACGTTCTAAAAATAATTTATGGCGGGAAAGAATTTTTATCCCGGCTCAAATTTAATACAACTTTAAGAAACACACTATGCCGTTGCGCGGCTTCTGGCAGCAAAGGGGGTAAACATCCGCCGGAGAATGGCCGAAAACGTTAAAAAGCCGGATTTTGTCTTAAGGAAAACCTTGTACGGTTTGTTGTTCTTAGCAAGAGATAATATTTTTACGATTTTTCTAACGTAAAAACATTGTTTCATGCATTTAACGATTACCCGTATTAGCCTTCTATTCTTCCTGCTGGCGCTCTCTGTTACCGGATATTCTCAGGAGGAAGCTTCCTCCGAGACGGCCGAAACGGCTCCTTCCGCAGTCAGTTTGTACAATGAAGGGCTGGAGAAACTGAAAGCAAAAGAATTTGAAGCGGCCTTGCCTTTGCTGGTAGATGCTATCGCGGCGGCGGACACTACCTCCGAAACCGACGTGAAAGTGATCGGTTTGGCCCAGCGCAACGGCGCTATTGCAGCCTATTACGTGGGTACCGGCCAGCGGAAAGCCGAAGAGCTTGAAAAAGCGATCGAGACCTACCAGTTGGGCATTGAGTACAACCCTGATTTTTACGCCAACCACATCGGCCTTGCCCAGGCACTGGATGATAATGAGCAGAAAGTGGAAGCCGTATCGGCTTATATGAAGGCGGCTGAAGTGTGCAACATGTCCGAAAAAACGAAGGACAAAGTAGAATCCATGGAAAACAAGGCCACCAATACCGTGATCCGCCTGTTCCTGGACGATAAAGTAGACGAAACGCTGGCTGCTGCCGAAGCCTTCCTGGCGCTAAAGGAAACTTCCGACGTATTGACTTACAAGGCAAAAGCACTGGCTGCAAAGGGCGATAACTCCGGCGCGCTTGCTGCTGCTGATAAGGCCGTAGCGATGGTATCCGAAGCGGCGAATAAGGATCTGGTTTATTTCACCAAAGGTGAGATCCACCAGGCACTGGGCCAGAACGATGCGGCTATCGAAAGCTACAAAATGGCCGGCGGAAAATACGCGGATGCCGCTCAGTACAAGATCAGTGAGCTGGAAAAATAAAACGTACGTCCTGATCACTAAAGGACAAAGGACGGAATACCGGCCATCGCCCACTGTGGGCCGGCTGGTTTCGTCACTTAAAAACGCTGTGGAGTACGCTGTGAAAATTTCGCGGCTCTCCAAACGACAGATTGGATCGTATCCGTCTGACTTAAATGGTCAAAAGTTGCTGGATGCAGGGTGTCGGAACAGCCATGCCGACATCCTGCATCTTCCAACTTCCGATCTCGCGGACCAGGGAAGGCACAATTCGCATCCGCTCTATTCTTTCTCAATGCTTATTGTCCCAATTCAACGGCCCGGTTCAGCGCCGCCCGCGCACCGGCGATAATGTCCTCGTGGACCGCCTTTTCCTGGTAGGTACGCATGGCCGCTTCGGTAGTTCCGCCTTTGGAAGATACCCGGCGGATCCATTCTTCAAATGACAGGTCGGTTTTGTTGTAAAGTTCGATCGCTCCGCGGAAAGTCTGACTGACGAGCAATTCGGCTTCGGATTCGGAAAACCCCATCTCCAGGGCCGCCTGCATCATCGCCTGCATAAAGAACCACACATAGGCCGGACCACTACCGCTGATGGCGGTGGCCGCGTCAATGGCTGATTCCTGTTCTACATAAACGGTTTTCCCGGTGGTGTTCAGCAGGTTTTGTACGGTGACCAGTTCAATCCGCGTCACGGATTCGGAAGTGGTGAATACCGTCATGCCCATTCCAATCTGGGCGGGCAGGTTGGGCATCGCCCGGATGACCTTCTCGGCTCCCAGACCTTTGGCAATAGTTTCCATCTTGACCCCGGCCATGATGGAGAGAAATACCTGCTGGGGATCGACGAGCGGCCGCAAACTGGCAAAAAGTTTCTCGGCATCCTGCGGTTTGACGGCCAGAATGATAAGATCGGCATTCTTCAGGCAGCCGTCCGGAGTCCCGAAAACGGTCCCAATGTCCTGCTTGGCGAGTTCGGCGGCCTTCTCCGGTGATTTTTCCAGGATCATCATCTGTTCCTGAGTGGCAATGTGGGATCGAAGGAAACTCTGAGCGTATGTAAGGCCCATATTTCCCCCTCCGATGATTAGAATTTTCATAAAACCTTATTTACGGCTTTCCTGGTTGGGCAAGGATCGCAAAGCTAAATAATTCCGGCTGGCAGTACAACATTAAATCCCGGGAACAAATTCACAAAAGTTTGAAACAATTGAATGTCTATAGTAGTTTCTTTAAACAGAAGTGTTAATTTTTTACGATTTCAGGTTAATAATTAATTTGAAGTTGCTACATTAAATGTATATACATATATTTGCACCAGGATGAAAATTGAAGAAGCCATACAGCAGAAGAAATTCAGAGACGAATACCATAAAGCACACATCAATGTGTTATTTACGGCCAGTTGGATACATCAGCAATCCCTGAAGGCTCTGAAACCGTTCAATATTTCCTGGCAGCAATTCAATATCCTGCGGATCCTGCGCGGTATGTATCCAGAACCGGCCTCCGTCAAGTC
Organism: Flavilitoribacter nigricans DSM 23189 = NBRC 102662; assembly: GCF_002646595.1. Classification (GTDB taxonomy): domain Bacteria; phylum Bacteroidota; class Bacteroidia; order Chitinophagales; family Saprospiraceae; genus Flavilitoribacter; species Flavilitoribacter nigricans. The sequence continues at coordinate 41,676 of NZ_PDUD01000053.1, read as the reverse complement.
GCTGACCGAGCGCATGATCGACAAAATGTCGAATGCTTCCCGGCTGGTGGAGAAACTGAAACAGAAGGGGCTGGTAGAAAGGCGGTCCTGTAAATTCGATCGTCGTCAGGTAGACGTAGTGATCACTGACCAGGGGCTGGAATTGCTTTCTCAGGCCAGTGCGGCCATGGAAGATCAGATGGATCTTTCCAAAAGTCAGCTGTCGGAAGAGCAGGCGGCCCAGCTCAATGATCTGCTCGACGCAATGCGGTATTAAAGCAAGCCGCATTTTTTTTGAGAAAATGCATGTATATACAATGATTGTTTAAACTTTATTTTTTGGTAAGCGTTCTAACAGTCATTATTTGGATAATTAGATTCGTAATCATTAACAAAACAATTTTAAAAATGAATCGCAATACACTTTTCACATTTGCCATCGCCCTGGTTGCGATGATCGGTCTGGCCTTCACTACGGTTGAAAAAACCTCCGTGAACGTAGACACAACGGAAAGTTACATTGTATGGAAAGGCTACAAAGTAACCGGTTCTCACCACGGTAAAGTGATGATCAAGAACGGTGAACTCAATTTCGATGAGGCCGGTATGCTGACCGGCGGCGGTTTTGATATCGATATGGCCAGCATCACCTGTGACGACCTGGAAGGAGAGTGGAGCCAGAAACTGGTAGGTCACCTGAAATCCGACGATTTCTTCGGCGTTGAGAAATTCCCGACTGCCAAGTTCGTCATCACCGAAGTGGTATCCCGCGGCAAGCCCGGCGAATACAAAGTGGTAGGCGACCTGACCATCAAAGAAACGACGAAAAAGATCAAGTTCAATACCGTGATCACGGAGGAAGCCGGCAAACGCGTAGCCAATGCCGACATCACCATCGACCGTTCTGAGTACAACGTACGTTACGGTTCCGGTAGCTTCTTTGATAACCTGGGTGACAAGACGATCTACGACGAATTTGAACTGAGCGTAAATCTGGTTGCTGCCAAATAAGCAGACGACCCCGATCGCATCAGCACTTAATGAAAAAATCCGTAGCCGGACCCGGCTACGGATTTTTTTTATTCGGTTCCGCAAAGACATCCGCGCGGGCGTAGTCTTTGGCGACCGTAGTCATTTCATACGGCGTACCGTTACTTCAGGCAATCGTCAACGGGATCCAGCGGCAGGTCGAAAGCTTCCGCTACTCCTTTGTAGACGACTTTACCGCGTACCACGTTCAGTCCCTTTTTCAGCGGCTCGCTCTCGCGGCAGGCCTGCTGCCAGCCCTTGCCGGCCAGTTGAATGGCGTAGGGCAGGGTAGCGTTGGTCAGGGCAATGGTGGAAGTATAGGGAACCGCACCCGGCATATTGGCCACACAGTAATGCAGCACATCGTCGATCACGAAGGTTGGATCGGAGTGGGTAGTCGGACGGCAGGTCTCAATGCAGCCACCCTGGTCTACTGCCACGTCAACCAATACGGTACCGGCGTGCATTTCCTTAAGCATATCGCGGGTAATGAGATTGGGCGCCTTGGCTCCGGGGATCAGTACCGCACCGACGATCAGGTCTGCTTCCTTGATGTAGTGGCGAATATTGTATTCGTTGGAATAAACCGTCTGCACATTGGCCGGCATGACATCCGCCAGATAACGCAGACGGGAAAGGCTGATATCCATAATGATCACCTGTGCACCCAGACCGGCGGCCATTTTTGCGGCCTGCGTACCCACCACACCGCCTCCGAGTACAAGTACCTGGCCGGGTCTCACGCCGGGCACCCCGCCCAGTAGTACCCCGCGTCCGCCACTGGGTTTTTCCAGATATTTGGCGCCTTCCTGGATGGCCATGCGGCCGGCTACTTCGGACATCGGTACCAGCAGCGGCAGGCTGCGATCCGGCAGTTCCACAGTTTCGTAAGCCAGACAAACGGCTTTACTCTTGATCATGGCCCGGGTCAGCGGTTCGTAGGAAGCGAAGTGGAAATAAGTGAACAGCAACTGATCTTCGCGGATCAGGTCGTATTCCGCTTCGATCGGTTCCTTCACTTTCATGATCATTTCCGCCTTGTCGTAGACATCTTTGATGGTCGGCAGGATCCGGGCTCCGGCGGCTTCGTAATCCTGATCTTCGAATCCGCTGCCGGCGCCGGCGGTTGACTGAACGTACACTTCGTGCCCGCGTTTGGTGAGTTCCAATGCACCGGCCGGTGTTAATGCGACCCGGTTCTCTTCGGTCTTAATCTCTTTGGGTACCCCAATTATCATTTTAAACTTGGCTTTAGAAGCGGCAATAGGTGTCCAAAGCCTTTATGGATGCATCATCTGGCGCAGGTCACCGGAAACCGCTTACAGGTTAAGGTTGAGCCGGCCTGCAGCCGGCTGGATCAAATCAAATAATCCGACCGGGGCCGGATCTTAATGGTGGCGCAAAAATAAGTTTCATTGCGCACAAGGCTGCCATTTTCCTGCAAAAGAATAGGGGAGGGGCAAAAAAAAGCCCGTGGTAATCTGGCACGGACTGGAGAAAACGAATTTTAGCATTTCATAACCTATTATAATTATTTACAATAAGTATGCCAGGATTTTAAAACGGTAATTTCAATGGCAACCGCAGTATCAATTACCCGAGATCAAAGCGAAAGGTCAACGGCGCAAAAAGCGGCCTTTTTCCTGCGATCGAGATGGCCACTGAAAAAGTTGTAAATCAAATTTTTGCACAAGCCTGCTCTTACCTCCGGGTATTATGGAAAAAGAAAGACCAGATATCGGCCTGTTCTTCAATGACCTTGGCGATGGGTTTACCCGCACCGTGTCCGGCCCTTTTGGAAATGCGGATCAATACCGGTTCTGCTCCATCCTGAGCCTCCTGCAGACGTGCCGCAAATTTAAAGGAATGGGCGGGCACTACCCGGTCGTCATGATCGGCCGTCGTGATCAAAGTAGCGGGATAAGCTTTTCCGTCCTGAAGGTTGTGCAACGGACTGTAAGCCAGCAGGAAAGGGAATTGCTGCGGATCATCACTGGAACCGTATTCGGGTACCCAGGCCCGGCCGATGGTGAACAGGTGAAAGCGCAACATATCAAGTACCCCCACTGATGGGAAAGCCACCGCAAAGAGTTCCGGCCGCTGGGTCATGGCCGCACCCACCAGCAGCCCCCCGTTGGATCCGCCGGCGATCGCCAGACGGGAAGGAGCCGTATAACCCTGGTCGATCAGGTATTCGGCGGCGGCGATGAAATCATCAAAAACATTTTGCTTGTTGGCCAGCATGCCGCCCTGGTGCCATTCTTCACCGTATTCGCCGCCACCCCGCAGATTGGGTATGGCCAGGATACCGCCCCGCTCCAGCAGCACTACCCGCGAGGCGCTGAAACCCGGAGAGAGACTGATATTGAACCCGCCGTAGCCGTAGAGATAGCAGGGGTTTTGGCCGTCCATCTGCAGTCCTTTTTTGTGGACGATGAACATCGATACTTTCGTGCCGTCTTTACTGGTGTAGAAAACCTGCTTTTCGGTATAGTCCTCCGGGTTGAACTGTAGTTCGGCCCGGAAGAAGGGTTCGGAACTTCCCGTACCGATATCGTACTTAAAAATGGTGGTTGGATAGATGAAGGAGGTGAAGGTGTAGAACAGGATCTTTTCCTCCTTTTTGCCCGAAAATCCACCGGCGTTGCCCGGTCCGGGCAGTTCGATCTCCTGCCGGCCGCTGCCGTCGTAGTTCAGCCGGTAGATGCGGTTAGTGGCGTTTTTCAGATAATTGGCGAAGAGGTATCCGCCACCGGTATTGACGCCCTGCAATAGGTCGTCCGTTTCCGGAATGAGCTCCTGCCATTCGTTCTCCGGCACTTCTTCCTTTGCCGGTACGGACAGGAGGCGGTATTTGGGCGCCCCCAGATCGGTCATCACCAGAAATTTCCCATCGCGGTGGTCCACAACGGAACTCTTATTGGAATAGCCGGCAAACAGGCGGGTGATCGGTCCATCCTGCTTCAGGTCCTTAAAGTAAGTGGCATAACCGTCCGTACCGGGGGAAGCGTAGATGAGCAGATATTGGCCATCTTCGGTTACCGTACAGTAGTGATTAAAAGTGGGGTGGTCTTCATCGCGGTAGATCAACTGATCTTCGGACTGATCTGTGCCCAGGCGGTGGTAGTAAACGGTATGGTGCAGATTTTTGGCGGAATATTCACTACCCGCATCCGGTTGGGGATAGCGGCTGTAGAAGAAGCCGTCTTCGTGCCAGGCTGCCCCCGAGAATTTCACCCACTTCAATACGTTGGGCAACTCTTTTTTGGTGGCTACTTCCATCACGCGAATCTGTTGCCAGTCCGATCCGGCTTCCGACTGCGCGTAGGCTACATAGCGGTCATCCTGGGAAAAACCCAGCAGGGTTACCGCAATGGTCCCGTCTTCCGACCGGCTGTTCGGATCGATAAATACCTCCGGATCACCTTCCAGACCTTTTTGGAAATAGATGACCGGCTGGTTTTGCAGACCGTCATTTTTATAGAAAAAGTAATAATCTCCGGCCCGGAACGGGGAAGACAGTCGCTCGTAATCGAGCAACTCCCGCAGGCGTTTGCGGATTGACTCCCGCTCGGGGATCTGTTCGAGGTATTGAAAAGTTACTTCATTCTGGGCGTCTACCCATTTTTCCACTTCCGGAGCCGTATCCACTTCGAGCCAGCGGAAAGGGTCCGCAATATCCCGGCCGTGGTAATTATCGATCTGGTCAGCTTTTCGGGTATGGGGATAGCGTATTGGAGTCATTAGTGTTGGATTTTCCGTAAGGTTAAAACGTCAATAATAACGCCTGTACGCACGCTAAGTTTGCCGGAATACTTTTTTATTTACCCACCGTGGGCTGCTGGGGGAGTGAAGTGAAAATAAATGGAGATCAATGATCTGTCAACCGACCGGCAGAGCGGCCGGCCGGGATCTCATTATTCCTACGTATTGAAAGCTCTACTTTCTGGGCTGGATGGACTGCACCCGGGCCTGATAGATCGTCCGAATATCAATACTGGGATCGGGAAAAAGAGGTTGGAGCGTATTGGCCCGGAAGGTGGCGGTGAATTTGACCAGTTTACCTTCCTCCTGGAAGCGGCCCGCCAGTTGATCGGGGATCCCGATGATGAGTTCCTCACCATCGGGATGGGTAGTTTTGATGCCGAAGCGGTTAAAACAGTGCAGCATCACTATTTCCCCTTCAAGATTGTACCCGAAGAACAGGCAATCGTTTTCGCATAAGATGTCTCCCTGCTTTTCACAACTAAGGGCCAGGCAGGAAATGGCTATCAGTAGGCCCGCTATGCTTTTTTTCATCGGTGATCTTTTTAAATAGAAGACCGATAGCTGCGAAAAAAAGGTTGGGCCGCTCGTTACTTGGTTTTGTCCAGACCGCCGATGATCTGAAATTCCGTTCTCCGGTTGATCTGATGCTCGGATTCCTCGCATTCCTTGGAATCGTCGCAGTCGTTGATCAATTGGGTCTCTCCGTAGCCTTTCGGGATCAGACGCTTTTCGTTGATGCCCTGCGAAACGAGGTATTTAACCACGTTTTCGGCCCGTCTCTGGGAGAGGTCCTGGTTGTAGGTCGCAGATCCACGGGAGTCCGTGTGGGCGCCGATCTCTACGATGAGCGTCGGGTTTTCCTCCAGCAGCCGCAATAGCTTTTTCAATTCCTCTACGGATTCGGCTTTTACGCTGGTACGGGCCGATTCGTAGTATACGTTCAGGATAAAGGCCAGACTTTTATCACCGAGCCTTTTATTCTTGCTTCTTTCAAATCCTTTGAATGCTTCCGGATTGACCAGCATGTTGGATTCGTTGTTGGCAACGGTCGGTTCCGGTTTGGGGTCTTCCGGTTTGAGCAGGATCGAAGTGCTCCCTTTGATATTACCGTTCTTATCCGTACACAAGGCTTCCAGAGCCGTGTAGGTCTGAAATCCTTCTTTCTCTACCCGGATATTGATACAGCAACTGGCTACCAGTGGCAGGCGATAGTGCCCGGAGGCGTCCGAAGTGATCCGGATATTCACCCCACAGGTTGAGTTCAACATATGTATGGTAGCGTAGGGGATCGGACGACTGTTGAGCGGGTCGTAAACCGTACCGATTAGGTATTTGGTGGTCTTTCTGGCCCGGGTCGTCTGCCGTACGATCTCCGTGGTTTCTTCCACTACGCCGGGGGCACTGCTGGGCTCCGGTTTGGCCTCATTGGACACGGTAATCGCATTTTCGCTGGATTCCTTAACCTCTTCCTCGGCTTGTGGTTTTGGTTGCGGTTCAACTGTATTCGGAGTCTTGGCCACCGTTTCTTTGGCCGGTTCTTTCGGTTGGGGAGCTGGTTCTACCTTTTTCGGGGCTTCGACTACCTTTTCCTCGGCTTGTGGTTTCGGCTCTACTTTGGACGCTACAACAACCGCTTCTTCCAGTTCTTCTTCGGGCTGTGGTTCCGGCTCGACTGCTTTGGGCGTTTCGGCTACCTTCTCCTCAACTTTTTCTTCGGGTTGCGGCTCCGGTTCCACCTCTTTCGGCGTTTCGACTACCTTTTCCTCAACTTTCTCCTCGGGTTGTGGTTCCGGTTCTACCTCTTTCGGAGTTTCGACCACTTTTTCCTCGACTTTCTCCTCGGGTTGTGGTTTCGGCTCGACTTCCTTCTGCGTTTCGGCTACCACTTCCTCGACTTTCTCCTCGGGCTGTGGATCCGGTTCCACCTCTTTTGGCGTTTCGGCTACTACTTCCTCGGCTTTTTCCTCGGGCTGTGGTTCCGGTTCCACCTCTTTTGGCGTTTCGACCACTACTTCCTCGACTTTTTCCTCGGGCTGTGGCTTTGGCTCAACTTCTTTCGGGGTTTCGACCACCACTTCCTCGACCTTCTCTTCGGGCTGTGGCTCCGGCTCAACCTCTTTCGGAGTTTCGACTACCACTTCCTCGACTTTCTCCTCGGGCTGTGGTTCCGGTTCAACTTCCTTCGGAGTTTCGACTACCACCTCCTCAACTTTCTCTTCGGGCTGGGGCTCCGGCTCCACTTCTTTCGGCGTTTCGGCTACTACTTCCTCGACTTTCTCCTCGGGCTGGGGTTCCGGTTCCACCTCTTTCGGCGTTTCAACCACCGCTTCCTCGATCTTCTCCTCGGGCTGTGGTTCCGGTTCAACTTCTTTCGGGGTTTCAACCACCACTTCTTCGACTTTCTCTTCGGCTTGTGGTTCCGGCTCCGGAGCTTTCGGAGTTTGAACTGCAGTTTCCGCAACTTGTTCTTCGGGCTCCGGTTCCGGCGCTATTTTCTTCGGTGCTTCGGCCACGGCTTCTTCGACTTTCTCTTCGGGAGTAACCGGGGTAGGAGCGGGGACCTGGGTAATGATTTCTTCTTTCGGCGGTGCGGTAGAAATACCGGTTTTCTTCAGGGCCACCGCGCGCGATTTCTTACTTGGATCTCCACAGATCTCGATCGTAGCGTCCTGAAAGCCCGGAGCGCTGACACTCACCTCACAGCAATCCCCCGGGAAAAGGTTCATCTGGAAGGAGGACGTGCCGACCGACCGGTAGAGATTGGCTTCGCAATTGGTAATGACGGGATTTTCAATTCGCTTACCGTTGGAGGCGTCGATGACCTGAACGTGCACCACCACTTTATTGCCTTCGGGGATCTCCTGCTGGGTCACCAACTCTTCTTCTTTTTCTTCCTGCGGTTTCTGGAAACCGTAGATGTCGTCTTTCCCGATGCCGCCGGGCCGGTTGGAAGTGAAATAACCATATTCCTCGTCGGGAGAAACGATGATACCGTAGTCGTCAAATTCCGTATTGATCGGAGCGCCGATATTTTGAATATTATCCCAAACGCCGGCTTTATTAGGGCTGGTGGAGAAAATATCCTGTCCACCGAGCCCTACCTGCCCGTCGGAGGAGAAAAACAATTTTCCCGAAGGATGATAAAAGGGAAACATTTCGTCTCCTTCGGTATTGACCAGTGGCCCCAGATTGACGGGATCACCCCAGTAATGCTCTTCCCACTTAGAAACGTAAATATCTTTTCCACCAAATCCACCCGGCATATCGGAAGAGAAAAATAGCATGCTTCCGTCCGGACTGAGGGATGGGTGGGCAATGGAATATTTTGGACTGTTGAACGGGAGTAACTGCAGATCGCTCCAGCGGTTCCCGTCTTCCGATACGGCGTATACGATCTCCAGACCGGTAGCGGTGGCGGAGCTGTGTTCGTTATCGATCCCCTGGTTACGGGTGAAATAGATCTTGGTGGCGTCCGAGTTGAAGGTCACGATGGCTTCGTGTACCCGAGAGTTGATCCGGTCCGAAAAGGATTGGGGATCCGTGAAGTCGAAATGTCCGTCGACCATTTCTGCGTAGTACAGATCGTAGAACGGATCGGCCTTATCCTGGCTGCCACCGTTCAGCGGTGAACGAACGGAACCAAAAACGAGACCGTTCTTGTAGAATGCCGGACCGATATCACTGAGTACGGAGTTGATGGCCAGCACCTCTACCTCCAGAGTATTCTCATCCTTTTTCAGCAAACTCTGGCGGTGAGAGCAGGCATCTCTCAGCTGAAACTGCCGGGGATCCAGTGGTTTGAGACTCAGAAAATAGTCGAACTGATCCTGCGCCTCCCGGCATTTATCCGTATGGAGGAGCATCATGCCGTAGTAGAAGTAGGCGGCGGCCTCCACTCCTTCCAGCGCGACTGCCTTTTCGTACCATACCGCTGCTTTACCGTAGCTGTTCTGCTTCCGGAAAATGTGGCCAAGCATGGTGGCGATCTCCGCATTGTCGTTGTTCTCGGACAAAGGGAGCAGTATATCAATGGCAGCCTGATAGTCCAGGGCTTCAATTAAGTTTTGAGCCTTTCTGATCTTGCCCTTCTGTGCCAGGACCGGACCCGATGTCAGCAGGATGCCGAAAATTAAACCTATGATCAATTGTTTACTCATGACTGTAAGCCCTTATGTAGTTGTTCTCCAGGTAATGTTTTGATCGGAAGTGGGTTTGGTGCAAAAACTAAAAAAGAGCAGGTAGCGGGACAGGCAACAGGCAATCTGATCGTCATTTATCCACTGAACCGGAGTTTTTTTGGTAATCATCTCCGGAACGATTGAACACGAAGCGCTCTTGCCATCTAATGATTTCGCGCTATCAACTAATTCGTAGTAGTTGATACAAACCACACTTAAGAGGAAGAAGTACGTGCTTGGTACTCACCTCTAAGCGTAAATTTGCTTGCTAAAGGTATTAGGTATTGCGACTATAATGTGTTTTATGGATAAAGCTGCTATTGCCCTTGTACGGGAAATAGCCCGCTAGGTTTCTAAAAACACCAGAAAAATATATGGAGGAAAAGTAGATATGGGGTAAATTTATACAAATATATCCAAAATAACGAGTGTGCCAAAAATAAGGCTGGCCACTCCGTTAGTTGTGAAAAATGCCAAATTGATCTTACTCAGATCGTTGGGCTTTACCAGGGTGTGCTGGTAAAACAATAAACTGACGAAGATCACTGCAGCCCCCCAGTGCAGCCATCCGAAAGATGGATAAACCTGGCTCAGCAACCAGCTGGCCAACAGAATGATGCCCGCACAGACCACGTGGAGAATGGACGAAAGCAAAAGTCCGCCACGCTTGCCCAGACTTACCGGTATGGAATTCAGGGACATGGATTTGTCAAAGTCTTCATCCTGGAGCGCATAGATGATATCAAAACCGGAAACCCACAGCAACACGGCTACGGAATACAGGATCGGGATCAGGTCAAATTTACCGCCTACCGCCAGGTAAGCACCGATCGGCGCCAGCGCCAAACCCAGGCCCAGCACGAAGTGGCACAGAAAGGTAAAGCGCTTGGTATAACTGTAACCGAGGATCACCAGCAGGGCCACGGGGGAAAGGTAAAAGCACAGTGGATTGATCATCCAGGTACAGGCAATGAAGAGCAGGCTGGTGACGATCACAAAGATCAGCGCGGACCGGGGACTGATCTTGCCGGCCGGGATCTCCCGTGTTATCGTCCGCGGATTAGCCTCGTCGATATCCCGGTCCAGATAGCGATTGAAGGCCATCGCAGCGCTGCGGGCAAACACCATGCAGCCCAGTACCAGTAGGAGCAAACGCCCGTTCAGTCCCGTACCGGTCTCCAGCGTACCGAGGAAAAAACCCAGCATGGCGAACGGCAATGCGAAGATCGTGTGGCTGAATTTGATCAGGGAAAAGTAGTTTTTCATTGCAATAACCTTTTGTGCTGTTAGTGTCGGGTCGTAGCGGGAACCGCCCTCAGTTGCACCCCGCCTGGTCCATGGGCAGCGTCCGCTTTTGGCCCGGCTATCAGGGCCCAAATCTAACAAATTTGCCGCGTAGGTAGTTTAGGCAGACCACCCAAAAAGAAAAGGCCGCCTCCGAAGAGACCGCCTTTCCTTTATGTTCACAAACCGAAAAGATCGGTTCTGTTCAATTTCGTCGATTACTGAGTAACCTGGATGCTTGGTTGAGCACCATCAGCCGGATTTACCGTACCGGTCAGAGACAGGAACGTCTGAGGCGGGTTGGTGTTAGCCGTGATGGTTACTTTTTGGTTACGTTGTCCTTTCTTACCTTTTGAGTTGAACTCAACGGTAATTTCGCTGGTGGCGCCCGGTGCGATCGGCTCACGTGGCCAAACTGGTACCGTACAACCGCAGCTACCTTTAGCGTCACTCAGTACCAGTGGTTCGTTACCGGTATTGGTGAAGGAATAGGTGTGAGAAACTTTCTCTCCTTCAGTAACAGTACCGAAGTCGAAAGTCAGCTCTTCAAAGCTCATGGTCGTAGTTGGGCCCGTTGGGGCAGGAGGAGTGTTGGCTGCAGCTGCAGGAGATGCTGGTGGAGTTACAGAAGGAGCTGTGCTCTCAATATTGTTACGGGCAGCATCGCGCACGTCATTATTCGCACTCTGGCAGCTAGACAAAAATCCTAATACCAATACTGCAAGAAGAGCAGTGTGAAATTGCTTTAGCATGTCAATTGCTATTTTGGTTATCAAAAATTATTTTGCGTGTTTAACGAGTACAAAATTAAGGAAAGCTCATGAATTCGCTGTTAATGCGATTTCAATTATTGTTAACGACTTGTTAATCGACTTAGTGTGTGCGATCAGGACTTTGGTGCTCCGGTGTCGCCGGGCGCTCTTCCGCAAACCCAAAAGCGGCCACTCCCGTTTGTCGTATTTCCCGCTCTACCGGTCCGAGCTGAGCGCTCACGGACTCCAGATCTTCCCGCATTTCCCGGCGGTTCCGATCCGATACCAGGTGCGAAAAGATCATCCAGACCCGGCCGTCGGCTGTTATCTGCCCGCTGAGCTCTTCCCACGGATCACCGTCCCACTGATGGACGACCGATCCGGAGATCTGCTCCGGACGAAGCGACGCCGCCTCGGGGGCATGTTGCGTATACCAGTAAAATGCCGGATAGGCGTACAGATCGATCCACAGCAGATCGCCGGCCCGGAGCTGCTCCCGGAGCTCGGCTAATAGCGATCGCATCTCCTCGTAACGGAAGGGGTACACCAGATATTCGGGGCCTTTGCGTAGCGGCAGAATCAAAAGCCCAAAAATTAAAAGAACCAGTTGACCCCATCGACCCACATACTGCACGAGAAAGTTCAGCCCAAAGGCAAGCAGTACCCCCGGCAACGGCATTAAGAATAAAGTGAGCCGTTCGATCAGGGAGTATCGCCCCAGTCCGGAGGCGATCAGACAGGCGACGATCGGACCGATCAGCAGCCATAGTAGGGCCGGTCGCTTTTTTCCGAGGTAAATGGTGCCGGCTACCAGTCCGCTCAGGCTGAGTACGATCGCGGGAAAAGTATGACCGCTCAGGGTGCCCAACAGGGATTGTGCCAGACCGGAAAGGCGTGCCCAGTCGGCACCGCTGGTTGGCAGCAACGGCCAGAAATAGGGCTGATGGTAAGACAGGAGGTCCGGCTTTTGCAGGTCATTGGCCAGGATCAGCCAGAAATACAGCCCGAAATTAAGCAGCCAGATCGTCCCGATCAGCAAGAGCGCAGCAACGGGTATATTTTGTTGATCTTTCAGGCCTAGGTATCCGAAATATAGACCGACACCGGTCAGTACGAACACCGAAGGCATACTCAGCCAGATGGCCAGACTGCCGGCCAGGATCCACAACGCGATCCGCTTTCCGGTCGTCGGACGGTACCGCAAGGCGAGCCAGACCAGAGTCGATGTAACCGCCATATCCGTACTGTACTGTTTTAATTCGGCGCTGTAGCGGATAAATACCTGGGAGCAGGCAAACAGATAGAAGACGAACAGGCCGGCCCAGCTTTTTTCACTCAACTGCCGCAGGAGGTCGTACAGGATGAGCAGCGCCAGCCCACCCATGATCAACGGCCAGAACCGTAGGCTGTACTCCGAAGCGCCGGCAAGTAGAAAATTGATCTTTTCCAATACGAGAAAGAGGGGAGGAGCGTACTGCTGGTAGCGAAGCGGGGCAAAACAGTCGGCTAAAGATATCTCGGCGATATTGCGGGCCAGGTTTGCCTCATCCAGAAATAACGAGCGATTCTGCAAATAGACCACCAAACGGAGCAGCAGGCCCAGAAAAAGCACCGCTGGCCAGAGTAGATCCCTGGCGCGGGAAAGCCCGAAAGTAATTCGTTGGTAAGAAGAAGGTGCCAATGCCCGATAGTTTTGCAGGATAGCCGGTGGTCAGCTGGCGGAACCGGTCCGATTTTAGGAACAAACATAATACATTCCTGCATTATCGGATAACGCCCACCTGATTCGGGCTGCTGACCACCGGCGAAGGGTGCTTATTCGAAGGGCATCAGGAAAGGTAACCTCGCCTGCGGGCCTTCTGCATTTTTCAATTCTTCAAAGTATTCGTAGTAGGGATACAGGTCTTCCAGCTTGGATTTTGCGATATAATTGTGGCGCACCTGTTCATCCCCCAGGAAGCTTTCAATAAATTCGATCAGTGGTTCTTTGACTACCGGATAACTGCTCAGCCGGAAATCATCTTCAATATCGGCCAGACGTGCCGCACTGGCAATGGCGTCATCGAGCGTACCCACCTTGTCGGCCAGTTTCAGCTCTACAGCCTTCTGACCGACCCAGACGCGACCCTGGGCTATTTCTTCTACCTGCTCCGGACTGATGCCCCGGCCTTCCGAAACCCGGGTTTTGAACAGGCGGTACAGTTCGTTGGTACGGGCCTGCATAAAGCGGCTTTCCCTTTCGTCCAGCGGATTGATAATTCCGATACCCGTAGCAAAATGACCGGTTTTAACGGAATCGAAAGTGACGCCCAGTTTATCGTTCATCAGACCCTGTATACTCGGTATGACACTGAAAACCCCGATGGAGCCGGTAAGCGTCGCATCCTGGGTGAAGATGCTGTCCGCGGGGCTGGAAATATAGTATCCGCCGGAGGCAGCGTAATCGCCCATGGAGACGACCAGCGGCTTGCCGGCTTCCTTGAGGCGGGTCAGGGCCTCCCAAATGCTTTCGGAGGCCATGGCGCTTCCGCCCGGAGAGTTGACGCGCAGTACCACCGCTTTCACGCGGTCGTCTTCCGCCAGTTCGTTGATGATCTTAACGTATTTATCGTCGCCCACGGCACCCAGTCCACCGTCGCCGTCTACGATATTACCTTCGGCGTAAATAACGGCGATCTTATTTTTGATGCTGAGGTCTACCCGGCGCGGATGATTGTTGAAAACTTCCAGCAGGCTGACCGTTTTGATCTTGGCATCTTCCTCCAGACCCAGCTTCACACGCATGCTGGCCAGGGCGTCTTCCCGGTAGCCGACGAAGTCAACAATACCCAGTTCGCGGGCATTTTGGACGTCTCCGGCCAGATAATTATCCGCAATCCGGTGTAATTCCGATTTTGATATATTACGGGAAGCACTTATGTCGTTAAGTAATTTATCGTAGAATGCATTAATGTATTCTCGTAATTGTTCCTTATTTTCGGGGGACATATCCGTGCGGCGGTATGGTTCCGTAGCACTTTTGAATTTGCCGGCGTAAAAAACTTGCATTTTAACACCCAACTTGTCCAGCAGATTTTTGAGGAAGGGGATCTGTACCCCAAACCCTCTAAAATCAACGACTCCCACGGGATGGACATAAATTTCGTCGGCAACGGAAGACAAGTAATAGGCTCCCTGCGTATAATATTTGGAGTAAGCTATTATGAATTTTCCACTTTTGGCCTTAAATTGGTCCAGCGCTTCGCGCAATACGCCGGCAGAGGCAAAGCCGGCGGGCAACATATCTACTTCAATAAAGATCCCTTGGATACGATCGTCTTGGGCCGCCTGATCTATGGCATAGGTGATGTCGGAAATACCCAATACTTTCTGGTTTTCCAGATCAAAGGGATCAATCTCAGCATTGTTCGTAAGTTCAGGCAGCACCTGATTGAGTTTCAGATGCAACACCGAATTGGCTCCAATTGGCTTGACTTGATCAGCCTGGCTGGCCAGGGTGCTGATAATGCCGATACTGACCAAAGAAAGCACCACCAACGCAACGATGGTACCCAAACATGAAGCAAAGAGGAACTTGAAGAATTGTTTCATTAAAATGCGTTTGTCTCTAAAAAATTAAAGCTTGGAGTTTATACTTGAACACGCAAAGTAGACTTACGGCTGATGAAACCATATATTTTTTAGATAAAATCGATAAATATGGGGTTCAATCCCTGTACGGCGAGAGGCTTTTACTCCAAAAAATTGAAAATCATCCTTATGAGAAACAACTACCAAAAGTGGTTCTTTTCCCTCCTGGGTAGCGCTTTGTTCCTGTTGATCTCCGGTGAACTACACGCTCAGCAGATCGAAGTGGATAACAACGTACCGTTCACTCCCATTAACCTGATCAGTAACGTATTCCTCGGTGACGGGGTGGAAGTGACAAATATTACTTTTGAAGGGGACCCTGCATCCGTAGCCTATTTTAAAAGCGGTGCCACCCAGGTTGGGCTGGACCGCGGTGTGGTCATGACGACCGGTCTGGCGGTGACCGACCCGGATAACGTCAGTAGAGTAGGGGTCAATGCTCCGGGCAGTACGAAAGCTTCGGTGAACAACGACAGTCCGCTCACCAACGATCCGGATCTGAAGGCGATCGCGGGCGATAACGAGATCTACGACATCGTACGGTATACCATTACCTTCGTGCCGGTGGCCGATACGCTTCGTTTCCGCTATACCTTTGCTTCGGAAGAATACCCCGAATTCGTTTGTAGCCCCTACAACGATATCTTCGGGTTTTTTATCTCCGGACCCGGTATCAACGGTCCCTATCAGAATAACGCGGCGAACATTGCCCTGATCCCCGGTACGAACCGCCCGGTGACCATCAACAATGTAAACCCCGGGACGATCGGTACCAATAACGCCAACATCATTAACTGTCAGGGAGATAACGGATCGCTGGCCTACTCCGAGTATTACATCAGTAACGAAGGCTCTTCCGATTTTCCCGTATACGACGGTTCCACCACGGTCTTCACCGCCCAGGCGCAGGTAATCCCCTGTGAGGAATACACCATCAAGCTGGTGATCGCCGACCTCGGGGACTCCAACTTCGATTCCGGGGTATTCCTGGAAGCTAAGAGTTTCGGTACCGGTACCGTGCAGGCGGAAGCTACCGCGGTCACTATTGACGGTGCGATCGCCGAAGGTTGCCAGGCGGGGGCAGTGACTTTCACGATCCCCGATCCGCTGGATGAAGATCTGGAACTGGACTACATCATCGGCGGTACGGCCGAAAACGGACGCGACTACGAAACGATCCCTACCGATCTGGTTATGCCGGCGGGAGATACCGTCTTGGTCGTACCGGTGCAAGCCATCGACGACGGCCTGGTGGAAAACCGGGAATCGATCACTTTTGACGTGCGGATCAGCCAGTGTACGCGAAAGACCTATACGATATATATTGACGATGGGAAACTACTGCCGCCACCCAATCTGGAAACGGATGTGGCGCTCTGCGTTGGGGAATCGACCCAATTGCAGGGGACCAGTCCCGTCAATTCTGCTCCGCCACCCTTTTTCCGAAGTACGGAAGAGATCAGTACACCCGGGACCTTCTCCCTCTGGATGGGGACCCGGACGTCGGAGATCAACGTCAGTGGCGTTTTCCCGGATAAACTGGGACCCGGCGTGATCCGATCGGTGTGTATTGAGAATTTCGAACACCGCTGGATCGACGATATGGATTTCTATCTGATCGGTCCGGATGGCCAATACCTGGAACTCACGACCGATAACGGTGGCGACGGCGGCAACGGCAACGGCTTTGATTATTACACCAATACCTGCTTTACGCCAACGGCTACCCAGCGGATCAACGCTCCGGGGCCTTTCGCTCCACCTTCGGCCGTGCCCTTCACCGGCGAATGGCTGCCGGAAGGCAATTGGGAGGATTTCTGGGGCAACGGAAATAACAATACCAACGGTACCTATCAGTTGCTCTTCCGGGATGATTCCTTCGGTAATGCGGGTACGCTCTACAGTTGGAGCATCACGTTTGAATCCATTTACGGCATCACCTACGAATGGTCGCCTGCGGCCGGGCTGAGCTGTGCGGATTGCCCAAACCCCACCGTGCAGCCGACGGTAAGTACAGATTACACCTTTACTATCCGTGACTCTTACGGATGTGAAATTATAAACGATGTCTCCGTCTCCGTACCGGACGAATCCAGCCAGCCGGATCTGACCTGTCAGACCGTAACCGGAAGTTCCATTACTGTGGGTTGGTTGCCGGTACCGGATTATGACAACTACGAAGTGAGTGTAAACGGTGGCAACTGGACGCCCATCGGCAATATGACGGAATATACGGTAGACAATCTCGGATTTTCCCAAACGGTTGATTTCCAGGTTCGCGCTATCGGCGTGGATTGTCCGGGTATTCCGGCTTCCCTGAGTTGTACGACTCCCGATTGCCCGACGCCTACGGCCAGCCTGGCTACTACGGATGCTACCTGTGCGAGTCTGGCGGACGGTTCGGTCCAGTTTACCATCCTTACCGGAGATGCACCTTTTTCCTACGAAATGATGGGCCAGACAAATACCACCGGCACCTTTACCGGTCTGGCCCCCGGCCGCTATTCCGTTTTGGTTTATGACGTCAACGACTGTCCGGCTATTTACGGATTCACCATCAATGCGCTGGATGAAGTAGAAGTGGTACTGACGATCGATCAGGAGGTCAGTTGTGGTGTAAATAACGACGGCCGTGTCATCGCTTCCGCTACCGGCGGTGGGGGCAATTACTCCTATCTCTGGAGTGACGGACAAACTACGGCTACGGCTTCCGGCCTGGCGGCGGGCACGTATCAATTAAGCGTGACCTCGGCCATCGGTTGTATGCAGGTCGCAGAGATCGTCCTGGAACCACCGACGGATATGGAAGTGAGCCTGATGGCCACCGAAACCCGCTGCGGTGTACCCGAAAACGGTACGGTCAGCCTGAGTATATCGGATGGAGTGCCGCCCTATACGTTTGTCTGGGGGCATGACGCCAACGAGACCAGCATGGACCTGACCGGCATGGGCCCGGGCATTTACGAAGTAACGGTAACGGATAGTGAAGGCTGTAGCCTGATCCGGTCGGCCGAAGTAATGGAAGCCGAAGGCATCACCTTGGTAATTGATACCGTCAGTGTGAGTTGTGCCGGTGGATCCGACGGTCAGATCAGCGTATCCGCCACGGGCGGCGAAGGCCAATACGAATACGTCTGGAGTGTGGCCGGAGCCGGTAACAATGCTCAGGTTAGCGGACTGCCCCGCGGGACCTATTCGGTGACAGTGACGGATGAGTTCGGTTGTACAACCAACAGCAGTATCGTTCTCGATGAACTGCCTCCGCTGACTATCGACCGGGATTTTACGTCGGCGCTTTGTGCCGGCAATAACTCCGGATACATCGACCTGAAAATCACGGGCGGTACGGCTCCCTATACTTTCAGTTGGAATACCGGCGCATCGAGTGAAGACCTGAATAACCTGGCGGCCGGAAATTACCAGGTGACCGTCACGGATGCCAATGGCTGTACGGCCACGGACGCCATGGCGATCGCCGAAGCCCAGCCGATACAGGCCAGCGTAATGGTGGACGATGTATTTTGTAACGGAGAGGCGACCGGCTCGGTGCTGGTGAATCCAACCAGTGGTCAGCCGCCTTATGTGTACAATTGGTCCAATGGCACAACGGATGCCAACCTTTCGGATGTCGTGGCGGGAACTTATACCCTGACCATCACCGATGCGTCCGGATGTGAGAATAGCTTCACCGCAACGGTCAACGAACCGGAAGCGCTGACAGCTGCTCTGGCCACGGAGGATATTTCCTGCGCCGGCGGACAGGACGGACGGATCGGGGTTACCGCTGCCGGTGGTGTACCCGCCTACAGCTACAGTCTGAACGGTAATGAATTCAAATCCGGTACGGCCTTCATCGGACTGACGGCGGGAGACTATCAGGTACAGGTTCGGGACGGCAACGGCTGTGTAACCAACCTGATCCCGGCAACGATTATCGAACCGGCACCGCTGGTCGTAGATCTCGGCGAGAATATCAATGTGGAATACGGCGATACGCTGATCCTGGATTCCCTGCTGATCACCGGTGGTACCGGCCCGACCTTCGCGTATACCTGGACGCCGGCCGACAGCAGTATGCTGAGTTGTGTCAACTGCCTGAACCCAACGGTGATCGTGAAGGAACAAACCAGCTTCAAACTGCTGGTGCGCGATGAGAACGGTTGCGTGGCCGATGATGTGATCACCATCTTTGTGAATAAGAATAATCCGGTAATGGTGCCGACGGGCTTTACGCCCAACGGCGACGGGAATAACGATCTGCTGCACGTACACGGTAAGGAAAACGGCACTACGGTGCGGGTATTCCGGATCTTTGATCGCTGGGGCGAATTGCTCCACGAAGAGCACGATTTCGACCTAAACGATCGTGGTCACGGCTGGGACGGCACTTTCCGGGGCCAACCGATGAACAGTGGCGTCTATCTCTGGCAGATCGAGGTGGAATATCCGGATGGGATGCGGCAGGTGATGTCGGGGAGTACGACTTTGATTAGGTAGAAGGGAGGGGGCAGGTGCGAGGGGCGAGGTGTGAGGTGTCAGGAGAGAGGGGCGAGGTGTCAGTTATCAGGTGTCAGGGGAAGGATTTAATGCAAAACTTCATGCCCTGACACCTGATCTCTCACCTGACACCTCGCCCCTGACACCTCATTCCTGACCCCTCTCCCCCCAAATCACTTCGGAGACTCCAACTCCAGTTCCAGTTCATAGGCTTTATTATCCCGGACCAGAACGAGGCTGACGGCGTCACCCGGATCGTATTTTTCCAGTTCCAGCAGCAGATCATCGCCCGTAGAGATCTTTTGACCATTTATTTCAACGATAACATCTCCAAGCTGGATGCGCCCGTACCGATCGCGGTAAGTCGGTTGGATACCGGCCCGTTCGGCATTGCTATTTTCATCGACAGACCAAACCAATGCGCCCTTCAGACCCAGTCGCAGGGCAATATGATTTTCTGCCCAATTAAAACCAAGGCTGGGTCTTTTTACTTTTCCGTAGGCGATCAGTTCCGGTACTACCCAGTTCACTACATCCACCGGAATGGAGAAGCCGATACCCGCCGAAGCGCCGGAAGGGCTATAGATAGCTGTATTTACGCCGATCAGTCTACCGGAAGAGTCCAGTAGGGGACCACCGGAGTTACCCGGGTTAATGGCCGCATCACACTGGATAACATCGCGGATCGGGGTGCCGGAATCGGATTTGATCTCCCGTCCCAGGGCACTTACAATGCCGGTGGTGAGCGTATGATCGAGCCCGAAGGGGTTACCGATGGCGTACACGGACTGGCCTACTTTCAGGTTCCGGGAAGTACCCCGGGGGATGGGGACCAGTTCGGAAGCGGGCGCTTCAATGCGCAGGACCGCCAGGTCTTTCTCCGGGGCAGCTCCTACCAGAACGGCATCCCAGGTACTCTGGTCGGAAAGGGTCACCTGGGCCCGGTTGGCGCCTTTGATCACGTGGTAATTCGTAATGATGTGTCCCTGCTTGCTCCAGACGAAGCCCGATCCGGTACCGCTGGGGATCTCCATGGTATTCTTGGTCCAGAAATCGCGTCGGACGGTGGAAGTGGTGATAAAACACACGGAGGGAGAAGCATTTTCGAAAAGCCGGATGGTGTGGACTTCTTCCGGGTTGAGTTGTTCCTCCATTTCGTCGAGGTCCGGAGTGCCGTTAGGGTTAGGATCTTCCGTCCTTAAGTTCACTTCTATGGCATTGGATTGCCTTTCGTCGGCTTCCTGATTTACTTTGGTTGCGAGCCGGTTATTCCAGGCGGTACCGGCCATGAAGCCGCCGATCACCAGCAGTAAGCCGATGACAACCTTTACAATAGTTGATTTCATGGTTTTGTGGATTTTTTTACTTTCGGTACTCGGTACGCGAAATCAATTGCCGTATCAAATTCAGATAGTTTAAAGCAAGCTGCTTCAATTTAACCCATCTTTAATAGTATAGTTCTAATGCCGCTACTTAAAGTTATTTTAAGATCAAAGGATGGTTTTTGGATGGGTTCTTAATGGAAGGTAGCTCTTGCCTTAGGTTTTCCGCTTTTTCTTTTTGGCGGCCGGGAACAGGATATTGTTCAGAATGAGCCGGTAGCCCGGGGAGTTGGGATGCAGACTCAGGTCTGTTTCCGGATCATTCAGCAGGTGCCGGTAGTCCTCCGGATCGTGGCCGCTGTAGAAGGTCCAAAAGCCCAGGTCATAAGTACCGTGAATGTATCGTGCTTCGTCGGCGGGTTTGTTCTCGCCGAGGATCAGCACATTGGATTTGATGAATTGTTTTTTGAAAGCCGTGGTCTGCCCCATGAATCCTTTTACCGTGCGGGTATGATTTTGGGTCAGCATGGTGGGCACCGGATCCCATTTAGCGGAGAAATCAAAGAGTGTAAAATAATCCTGATCCGGAGAGATGCGCCGGGACAGGTAATGATCGATGGTCGAATATTCGTACACCAGCGGGTCGGGGATCAGCTCAAAGTCCTTAAACGCAAAGGTTTTGGAAAAATCCAGCTTACTCTGAGCGTTGGGATCCGCCGCGTCACCGTCGTACATATTGGCGCAGATATCGACCCCGTCCGCTGCCAGAGCAATGTCGTAGGTATCGGTGGCGGAACACATGGCAAACATAAAACCGCCGCCCCGCACGTATTCCTTGATCTTTTTAACTACTTCCAGTTTGAGTTGGGATACCTTGGCGAATCCCAGACTGCTCGCCAGCGCTTCCATGCGCCTTTGATTTTCGCGGTACCAGGCCTGCGTGGAGCCGCCCCGGTAGAAGCGTCCGTATTGGCCGGTGAAGTCCTCGTGGTGCAGATGCAGCCAGTCGTATTTGGGCAGCATATCGTTGAGGACCTCGGTATCGTAGATCGTTTCGTAGGGTATTTCTGCGTAGGAAAGCACCAGCGTCACCGCATCGTCCCAGGGCTGGACGCGTTCTCCTCGATTGTTGAATTCGGGCGCGTAAACGGCGATCTTGGGGGCCACTTCGAGTTTCATGGCCGACATATTGACTTCGGGCTGTTCTACCTCGGCCAGGATCTGATTGAATTTCCCATCGGGGATGATCTCGAAACTCACGCCGCGGGTCAGGCATTCCAGTTCGAAAAGACGGTTGTGATGAAAGGCAAAGCTGCCGCCCCGGTAGTTGAGTAACCACCACGCTTCTATTCCCTGATCCAGTACCCAGTAAGTGATCCCGTAGGCTTTCATGTGATCTTTCTGCCCGCTTTCGTCCATTGGAATCAGCATGTAGGCCGCCCGTAGCGGCATAACGGCCATGAGGCACATGGACAACGCAATAAGGAATTTTTTCATGCAACTTGGTTTATGGGTATGGAAAAGGTGAAATGGGTGTCTGTATAAAAGTAAAGGGTGGAAAGCCGGAGCTTCCGGTTTTCGAACCTGCAACTTCCCACTAATTTACTTTTACTTCTTTTACGTCTTGCGTTTCTTCTTCTTGGCGGCCGGGAACAGTACATTGTTCAGGATCAGGCGATAACCCGGAGAATTGGGGTGCAGGTTGAGATCCGTTTCCGGATCGTGCACCAGGTGGCGGTAATCTTCCGGGTCGTGTCCGCCGTAGAAGGTCCAGAATCCCTCCTGCATGGTCCCGTGGATATAACGCACTTCCTGGGCCGGTTTATTCTCCCCGAGGACCAGGACATCCGATTTCACCAGTGATTTGCGGAAAGCCGTGGTTTGTCCCATGAATCCTTTCACCGTACGGGTGTGGTTTTGGGTCAGCATGGTGGGCACAGGATCCCATTTTGCGGAAAAATCAAACAAGGTAAAATAATCCTGATCGGGCCGTACGTTGCGGTCCTGCGTATCATCGATATTGGAATATTCGTACTCCAGTGGGTTGCGGCGAAGCTGAAAGTCCTTGAAGGCAAATGTTTTGCTGAAGTTCAGCTTTTGCTGGGCGTTGGGATCGGCCGGATCACCGTCGTACATATCGGCACAAATGTCCAGTCCATCGGCAGCCAGGGCAATATCGTAGGTATCCGTAGCGGAGCACATGGCGAACATAAAGCCTCCCCCCACAACGTATTCCTGGATCTTTTTGACGACCCCCAGTTTGAGCTGGGAAACTTTAGCAAAGCCCAGACTGGCGGCCAGGGCTTCCATCGTTCTTTGGTTGTTGCGATACCAGGGCTCATTGTGATAGGAGCGGTAGAAGCGCCCGTACTGGCCGGTAAAATCCTCGTGGTGCAGGTGCAGCCAGTCGTATTTGGGCAACATATCGGTCATCACTTCCGTATCATAAACGGTCTCGTAGGGGATCTCGGCGTAGGTCAGTACCATCGTCACCGCATCGTCCCAGGGTTGTACCTTTTCGCCTTTCTGGTTGACGGTAGGGGTGTAAACGGCGATCTTGGGGGGCACTTCCAGTTTGAGGGCATCCATATTTACTTCCGGATTGGAAATATCCTCCAGGATCTTATTAAATTGTGCGTCGGCAATGATCTCGAAACTCACACCGCGGGTGAGGCATTCCAGCTCGAACAGGCGGTTATGTGGGAAGGCAAAACTACCGCCGCGATAATTCAGCAGCCACCAGGCTTCTTCGCCTTTATCCAGCACCCAGTAGGTGATGCCGTATGCTTTTAAGTGGTTCTTTTGGGTCTCTTCATCCATCGGGATCAGCATGTACGCGGCTCGGGAAACCGTAGTAATGCCAATGATCAGCAACACTAACAGAAATAGTTTTTTCATAAAACACTTTATTTGCAATACAAAACGAAAATTAACCAATAAAGGTTATTCTTGAAGCAATTTAACACAAAGATAACGTATATCGAAAGACGGTGGAAAGAAGATGGTAAGCTTGCCCGACAAAGCGGGTAATTACTGCCCAAATGCAGCCGCCGGCAACTGAAAAACATGAAGATACTCAGGCTCAGGCTCGAAAATTTGAATTCCCTAAAGATAAAACAGACGATCGATTTCTCGGTTGCGCCGCTGTCTGATACCGGTTTATTCGCCATTACCGGGGATACCGGGGCGGGAAAAACGACCCTGCTGGACGCCATTACCCTGGCGCTCTACGGCCGGGTACACCGCAACAAGGAAGTGATCGAAGTAATGTCCTACGGCGCCACGGAATGTCTGGCGGAAGTAGAATTCGAGTCCGGCCGGGGCCTGTTCCGGGCCAAATGGTCCACCTACCGGAGTCGTCGGAAGCCGGGTGGCAATATTCAGCCGCCGCGCCGCGAACTGGCGCAGTGGGACGAAAAGGCGAAAGACTTTCGGATCATCGCCGAAAAGATCCGCGATGTAGACGCCCAGGTGGAGGAAGTAACCGGACTGGACTACGACCGGTTTACCCGCTCCGTATTATTATCCCAGGGCGATTTTGCCGCATTTCTACAGGCCGGCGAACGGGAGCGAAGTGATCTGCTGGAACGCATCACCGGTACGGATGTCTACACCCGGATCTCCGTGGCTGCCTACGAGCGCTTCAAACAGGAACAACTCACACTGGAAGATCTGCGTAAAGAACAGCAGGCACTCCAGTTGCTCAGCTCGGAAGAGATCGAAGCGATCCGCGCGGAACTGAACGACCATCAGGAAAAAGCCGGGCACTTGCAACAGGAACTGGAACAGACGCGAACGGCTATTCAGTGGTACCGGCAAAAGGCGGCACTGGAACAGCGCGAAGCGGCTCTCCGGGAACGCGAACAGATCTTACAGGAAAAACAGGAAGCATTCCGGGAGAACGATGAACGGCTGGCCGCCCACGCCCGGGCCAATCCCCACCGGGCTTTGCTGGAAAAGAGCGATGAAGCGGAATTGAAGATCAGTGAACTGACCGACGAACTGTTTACCTGGCAGGAAAGGGAAAAGGAGATCAAAACCGAACTGGCCGAGCTGGAAAAGTCCATGGCGGAAAATCAACAGGTCCATGAACAACTACTGCTGGAAAAGAAGGATCTATTCCCCGTCCTGGATCAGGTATTGGCGTTGGACAAGCAGATTGAAGGAAAAAACGAAGGGCTGGAAAGCCTGTTGGGAGAACACGCAGAATTGACGGAAGAGTTGAAAAGAATCACCGATCAGCAAACTACTCTGCGGGAACAGCTCACCCGGATGACCGCCGAAGAACAGGAACTGAAAAAATGGCTGGAGGACCATGCGGATTGGGACCAGTTGGGTAAACTGCTGCCGGAGGTGGATCGAAAAAGAGAGGAGATGCGGGCCATTGTACAGGACCAAAAACGCCTGGAGCAGCAGGCGCAGGCCTGGAAGGAAGAACAGGATGTACTCAAAAAGCAGGCCGCCGATCTGAAAAAACAACTGGATAAAGCCGGAAAGCAACTGGAAAAACTTCAGCAGGAATTCGAAAAGGACCTCCCGGAAGGGTACGCTCTGGGGCGCAATGAACTGTTGCGTAATCTGCACCAGGACATCGAACAGTTGGGCGAACGGCAGCAGCAATTGCAACAATTGCAACAGTTCAATACGGAATACCAGGAACTGTTGACCGAACTGCTGGAATACGAGGCCCAGTTGGAAAGCCTGAACGGCCAGGAAATGCTCATCGATAAGGAGGTCATTTCCTCCATGGATGCGATGGATGAAGCGCGGGAGCAGCTGCAGTACCGCCAGGCCATTTTCGAGCAGCAGCAACTGATCGCCAATTATGAAAAAGACCGGCATCAATTGCAGGAGGGCGATCCCTGCCCATTGTGCCAGTCCACCCACCATCCTTTCCGCGAGCATCCGGTGACGCCCTATGTAGATAAAGCCCGAACCCAGTACGAAAAGAGCAAAAAAGCGTACGAGGCTCTGCTCAGCCGGCAAAACCAGTTGCTCAGCCGGCAAAAGGAGATCAAGATCCAGAAAGATCAATTGATGGGGCAGGAACTGCAGGAACTGGGCGGACAAATGGCCCGGCAGTTGCAGCGGATCGAACTCATCGAGGAAAGAGTCGCCGGAATGATTCTTGGACTGGGAACGGATGTGAAAGAAGAAGACCGGGGCCCGGCGCTGGAGCAAAGGATCACCGAGGCGGGAAAACTGATCCTGCGGAAGAAAAAGACGCGGGATCGCCTGTTGCGGATCAGTGACCAGTTGGATGTACAGGAAAAAACCGTGCAAGAACTGGAAACGGCCCTGCGGGAAAACGATAACCGCCTGGAGATCTACGAGGAACGCTTCCGTACCAATACGCAACAATTGGCCGATGTCACGGAACGCTACGAAGCGCTGCTGCGGGAAGTAGGGGAGGTCTTTAAAAAATTCGGCCAGCCGTTCGAACCGTCCGAAGCCCGGGAAACCTACCTGAAGCTGAGTGCCGATCACGAACATTTTCAGGACCAGCGCTCGCGATTTGAGAAACTGGTGCAGGATATTGCCCTGACGCGGAAGGGGAACGAGGATTTGGAACGCAGGGAGACCCGGGAAGGAGAGCGTTTCCGGAAACTCAGTCAGCGGAAAGAAGAACAGGAAAAGGTCCGGTCCGAACTGCAGGCAAAACGTGCGGAACTGCTGGATGACAGGGATCCGGCGGCAGAGAAAAATCGCCTGGAACGGGCGCTGGAGGAAGCCGGCGAGAAGCTTGGTTCGCTGAAGGAAGAAGTATACACGCTGAATACCCAGTGGAAGGAAACCCTGCCGCTACAGAAAAGTAAAGGAAAGGAACTGAAGCAATGGGAACAAAAACTGGAAGAGTGGCAGACCCGACTCACCACGGCGGCTACGGAGGCCGGCTTTACCGACCGGGCGGCCCTGCTGGCCGCACTTCTGGATCCGGAGGAAGCGGAGAAGCTATTGCGGGAAAAAAGTGAGCTGGAAAAAGAAGCGCTGGCTATCAGTCAGTCGGCCCATGACCTCGCCGCCAGTCTGGAAAAACTGCAGCGGGATCGCAAAGTAGAAACGCCCTTGCCCGATCTTGAGGCTTATCTGGAAGAGCGGGAGCGGGATTACCAGCAACTGCAACAAACGATCGGTGGCCTGAGCGAACGCTTGTCGGCCAACGACAAGCAGCAGCAGGCCGCCGGCAAACTGGTGGATAAGATCAAACGGCAGGAAAATAATTATACCCGCTGGGCCCAGCTCAATGAGATCATCGGACAGGCGGACGGAAAGAAATTCCGGATCTTCGCCCAGGGGCTTACCTTATCCAAACTGGTGGAACTGGCCAACTTCCATCTCGAATCGCTGAACGGCCGCTACCTGATCCGCAAACGCAGCGACGAAAACCTGGAACTGGAGATCATCGATACCTTTCAGGCGGATAATGCCCGCTCCATGAATACGCTGTCGGGCGGGGAGAGTTTTCTGGTCAGCCTCTCGCTGGCTCTGGGTTTGTCGGATCTGGCCGGTCGCGATGCCCGTATCCAGTCGCTCTTCATCGATGAAGGTTTCGGCACCCTGGATGAGAATAGTCTGGATATGGCAATCGATACGCTGGAAAACCTGCAGTCGGACGGAAAGACCATCGGTATTATCTCGCACGTCAAAGCGCTGAAGGAAAGGATCGGCACCCAGATCCAGGTAACGAAAAAAGGAACCGGTTTCAGCGAAGTGGCGATCGTTGGTTGATCGGAGGTACCGGTGAAAGACGCTTTGGCGACATTTATGGTCCCGGGCACGGAGCGAATTGGGTAATTAAATTAAGATTTTAGCCATCTGATCGAGAATCGTTCTAGGAACATCGAATTTCGGTGGTTCTTTTTCGTTAAATTGTTTTAATTTGGAATTCGGTTAAAAACCTGCTTATTTTTAAAAACACATCATGCAGAAAGATCTTAAGAAAATATTTGGCGATCATCACGGACTAGACGAAAAGAGTGTTGGTTTTCTGGTAAACGCACTGACCAAAAGTAACCTGCCGGGATTTGACTATCTGGAATTCAAACAATCCCTGGGCGCACTGAGCGCAATGGATATGGAAGAACAGGTGGCGATCAAATCCGCTTTTGCCACGGCTTCTACGGTTGGCCTTACGAAAGAGAAATTGCTGAAAACGGCGGAACATTACAAACAGGTACTGCAAACGGAGAAACGGCAATTCGACGCTGCTTTGCAAAAGCAGATCGAGCAGCGTATCAAAGGGAAAGCCGCCGAAGTAGCCAAACTGAAAAAGCAGGTAGAAGAATACCGGGCCAAAATTGCGCAGCTGGAAGCCCAGATCGCTAAATCACAGGAGACGATCGATCACGCGGACGAACACATCAACTCCGCGAAAGAGAAGATCGAAAACACGCGTGATAATTTTGAACACACGCTGCAAAGCGTAGTAAATGAAATCGATAAGGATATCGAAAATATCAATAAATATCTGTAAACTATGTCTGATATTGTTCAATTTGAAAATCCCCAGGGCAAAAAATCATTTTGGAAGCGTCCGGAAGGAATGACGGGTATGCTGTTTATGGCCGCCCTGATCCTCGGTGGAGGTTATCTGATCGTTGCTAATATGGCCGCGATCCTGGCCTTGATGCAAAATGTATTGTACCTGAGTTTGATGCTGGCCGCTCTGGGCGTGATCGTATACATGATCCTGGACCCCAAAATGCGGAATCTGATCTGGTATATGTATAAAAGCGTGATGCGTTCCATCACCGGAATGTTCGTGCAACTCGATCCCATCGGCATCCTGAAAAGCTATGTGGAAGACCTGGAAGACAATCTGAAAAAGATGCGCAAACAGATCGGCCTGCTGAGAGGTCAGATGCGCAAGATCCAGGGGATGATGGAAAAAAACAGCAAAGACATCACTAATAACCTGCAGTTGGCCGCCGCTGCCCGGGATAAAGGAAAAGATCAGCAAATGGTGCTTTCCTCCCGCCGGGCTGCCCGTCTGAAGGAAACCAATCAGAAGTATCAAGTGCTGTACAACAAAATGGAGGTCATGTACCGCATTTTGACCAAAATGCACCAGAACTCGGAGATCCTGCTGGAAGATACCCGCGATCAGGTAAAACTGAAAGAACAGGAGCGCAAAGCGATCCGCGCCAGCCACTCCGCGATGAAGTCGGCCATGAGCGTAATTTCCGGTGATCCCGACAAACGCGCAATGTTTGATATGGCGATGGAAAACATCACCGAAGACGTAGCGAATAAAGTAGGGGAAATGGAACGCTTTATGGAAATGTCCGCCAGCTTTATGGATTCCGTAGACCTGCAGAACGGTGTATTCGAAGAGCAGGGCATGGCGATGCTGGAAGAATGGGAGCAGAAAAGTACCCTGATGCTGATGGACGGTAGCGAGAAGAGTTCCGATTCACTGGATCTGAACGATTCATTCGCGCAGCCCGAGAAACGGACACAAAGCAGCGGCAGCAGTTCTTACGACAATCTGTTTGAATAAGAAACGGTTTTAAAAATAAATACTGGTCTTGGAAGCGCGCATTTTTAAAACAGTTTCTAAGACTTTTCGGGAAGGCGTATGCTGCCGGCCAGTGATCTACGCCTTCCCAACCTATACC
This sequence comes from Flavilitoribacter nigricans DSM 23189 = NBRC 102662, assembly GCF_002646595.1. Classification (GTDB taxonomy): domain Bacteria; phylum Bacteroidota; class Bacteroidia; order Chitinophagales; family Saprospiraceae; genus Flavilitoribacter; species Flavilitoribacter nigricans. Next base: position 12,619 of record NZ_PDUD01000053.1, on the reverse strand, counting down.
GCAAAACCCCGAAGATGATCCTCCTGGAAATCATTGCCTATTTTTTTGTTGATCTGCTTTTTGAGGGTCTGATCATGGGGATAGTCCGCTTTTTCCGGAAACTGGGCCAGCTCTTCGCAGGGAAAAACCGGACGGAAAAGCAACCTAAACGGAAATAGAACGATATACCCAATATGAAAGATCTTCTAAAAAATCTGGGCCTGCTCGTTGACCACCAAATGCAATTACCGGTGGATAAAACCCGCTTCGTCGGTATCCTCAGAGAAAATGTGGACGACGGCGGTAGTCTGTTTGACGTCTTTTCCTCCAGCAAAAATGTTTTCAAGGGGTATGTCGATCTCGGCGGCTTTGAATTAAAAAAGAGAAGAAAACTCTTCGGCCGCCGCCACAATCTCACCAAGGCAACCGGCACCTTTAGTCAGTTTGGAGATACTTTACAGGTGGATACGGAGATCAATGGTTTTCACTGGTCGATGGCCGTATTCTACGTATTCGTTTTCCTTTTTTACGCTGTTTTTCTCGGAGCCTTCTTCTTTACAGACTCTTTCGACAACAGTGATACACCACCCTTCCTGCCGATCTTCTTCTTGTTGCACGCGGCTATAATGATCGCTATTCCCTATTTTCTGATGAAAAGCGGGGTCAAGCAAATGAAGCACGATCTGGAACGGGAATTCTTTTATCTCTTACAACAGGATGGAACTACGGTTTAGAAAAGAAGAAGCTGCCGATTTCGCAGAAATAGCTGCTTTGATCCAGGCCGCCTTCGCTTCCGAACCCCACAGCGATCACCGGGAGCATCTGCTCGTGGATCGCCTCCGCCGTTCTGCAGCCTATATTCCCGAACTGGCCCTGGTTGCCCGGTGCGATGATCGCATTTGCGGCTATATTCTGCTCACCCGGGCCCACATTCAGAACGACAAACAACAATATCCGGTGCTGGCGCTGGCTCCGGTGGCCGTGCATCCCGCCTGGCATAAGCGGGGTATTGGTAGTCAGCTTATTCTCGAAGCCCACCGCCGGGCCGCCGCACTGGGGCATGCCGCGATTGTTTTACTGGGCCACGCCGATTATTATCCCCGCTTTGGTTACGAGACGGCCGTTCGCCACCACATCACTTTCCCATTCGATGTCCCAAACGAGAACTGCATGGTCAAGGCACTAGAGCCAACAGCATTATCAGGAATCAGCGGAGAAGTAGTATACGCACCGGCATTTTTTGAGACCGACGCCTAGCGCACCCCCTCACCCCGTCTCCCCCTCACCAAGTCTCCCACTCTCCTGATCACCCCCTCACCAAATCACCCCCTCACCAAGTCTCCCAATTCTCCGGAGGTTGCCAGTCCAACGGTCGAAGTGCAGGCCTTTCATCACTGCGCAATGCCTGAAATTCCCGCAGTTTTTCCTGCAGCATTTTCATGACGTCCGGATAATTCTCCGAAACGTCTTCCTTTTCTTCGGGATCGCTCTCGATAGCGAAGAGGTTCCCTTGATTCAATTTCCATTTTTGGCCCACCAGTGCGTCATTTCCCAGGTAGATATACCGATCCCGGATCTCCTCTCCCCGAAACAAAGCTAGAACGTTGGTGCCATCCGTTGGGATCGTGTTATTAGGGTTGATCGCAGCGTAAATGGTAGGCATCAGATCGACGTACGCGATAGGTTCTCTGATCTTATTCCCCGGAGAGATCCGTCCGGGCCATCGCACCGCCGCTACGGTCCGCACGCCACCTTCCCATTCGGTATGTTTAGCTCCGCGCAGTGGGAAGTTATCACCACCGAAATTCGGGGCGCCTCCATTGTCACTGAGCAACCAGACCAGGGTATTGGGAGCAAGGCCCGTACTGTCCAAGGCCTGCAGGATCTGACCGATCCCCCGGTCCAGTGCGCTGACCATCGCCGAATAAGTCTGACGGAGGGTATTTCCCCGACCCCGTTGGCCATATCCCGGATTATTGTATTCATTTCGCTGCGAGCCGCCAACCGGAAAGTTTTCCGACGGCTGGTCCGGGTCGTAATCGTACGCTTCCAGATCCTCCGCCAGCGCCTGCATCGGAGAATGGGGCGCGTTAAAAGCCACGTAGGCAAAAAATGGTCTTTGTTCCCGACTTTCGGAATGGATCAGATCGATGACTTTGCGGGTGACGAGTTCGGTAGTATATCCCTGATCGTGGTTCGCCTGGTATCCGTCGTGCCAGTCGAGCTGTCCGGCGCGTTCGTGAGTAAAGTAGTCTATAGCTCCGTTGTAATGCCCGTAAAAGGAAGTAAAACCCTGTTGCAGAGGATGCAGTTCCGGGCTGGAATGTCCGAGGTGCCATTTGCCAAAGGCCGCCCGTTGTTGGTAGCCGGCTTCGGCCAGCATTTCGGCCATAGTGGTGACTTCCGGTGGCAGGCCGCCGATCACCCTCGGAGCGATCACGCCCTCCCGCAATCCAAAGCGGTCGGGATACAATCCGCTCAAAATACCGGCCCGGGTAGGCGTACAGATCGGAGCGGTATAAAATCGATCCAGTTCCGCACCCTGGGCGACCAGCCGATCAATATTGGGCGTGCGGATCTCACTGCCGTGGTAGCTGACGTCATTCCAGCCCAGATCATCCGCCACAATGATGAGAATATTAGGTCGGGCATCTTCCGTCGGAGCGTAGCAACCAACAGTCACACAGAGCAACAAGCCCGTCCACCAGCGAAAATCGAGGTAACGCTTGCCCATAAAAAAAGGTCTTTCGGAACAAGGTAATTATTTATCCGATTATCCGATCACTGCGATTCATCCTTCAGGATCAAAACAGCCTGGAAAATGATCAGGGCCGAAGAAAGCATAACAACCAGACCGATCGTTAAAGGAGTAGGATATAAGGCAAGAAATGCCAAAAGAACGAGCACCAGTGCAAAGATCCAGACGGTGTAGGCGGGAAAGTTCATTATCTTGTTCTTTAGGGTGGAAACATAGATGCACAACAATCTATATTTCAAAAGGTTTGGAAATAAGGAGCGTTCCATTGCGTACTACGGTACATCTGGGAAAGAGACTGGGAGACCTGGAGATTGGGTGGGGGGGACCAGTCACCCATTCTCCCAGTCACCCATTCTCCCGCTCTCCCAGTCTCCCACCCTCAAGTAGTATGATTCGATTGACCGGCTTATGAATAAACTGCTGATCAAGTTATACGCCTATAAGTTTTTTGAAGATTTCGTGTTGATCTACCCGCTGTACGCGGTGATGTTCACGGATCACGGAATGGCCCCCTGGCAGGTAGGGACGCTGCTGACGGCCTGGTCCGTTACAGCCTTTCTGCTGGAAATCCCTTCCGGCGTCTGGGCGGATAAATACTCCCGCAAACACCTGCTGTTTTTTGGGCAGACCGTGCGTGCGCTCGGTTATCTCTGCTGGGCGGTATTCCCCGGCTTTTGGGGTTTTCTGATCGGGTTTGTCGGGTGGGGGATCGAAAGCGCCACCTCTTCGGGTACTTTCCAGGCGCTGGTTTTCGACGAACTCAAACATCTGGGCCGGGAGACGGAATTTACCCGGGTCATTGGTCGCTGCCGCAGTATTTCCTTTATCGCCATCCTGATTGCCTCGGTGCTGGCATCACCGGCGGTCTGGCTGGGCTATACCACCATTATCATTTTAAGCGCTGCGGCGGTGTTCATAGCCGGGGTGATCATCCTTTCCCTGCCCGTGGCCCGACGCGCGGAATCAACCCGGGAAACGGACTATTTTGCCATTTTGCGGACCGGCATCCGCGAAGTGCGCAACTCCGCCAGTTTGTGGCCATTGCTGTTGTTCCTGGCCCTGGCTACGGCTTTGCCCGGTGCTCTGGACGAGTACTGGACCATCTTTGCCGATCGGGCCGGTCTGCCGAATTACGGCCTGGGCTTATTCATCGGACTGCTCAGCGGTGCGGAAGCGGCGGGTAGTTTCTGGGCGCACCGTCTGGAGCATTTTTCGAATCGATCTTTTTATCTGGTTTTTATATTGAACGGACTGGTATTAGCGGTAGCGGCCTGGTGGTTCGAAGTGCCGGCGCTGATCCTGTTGGTCGTTTTTAGTTTGACCTTCACTATGGTCCAGATCGTATTTGAAGGCCGCTTGCAGCACGCTATTGCCTCGGATAGCCGGGCCACCGTTTCCTCCGTTAGTGGTTTTATCACGGAGATTGGCGCACTGGCCGTGTTTTTCAGCTTTGGCTGGTTGGCCCAATTCGGGACCTATCGCATGGGATTTTTCATTTTTGGTGGGATCATTACGGTGGTGGGGCTGGTGTATTGGGTTGGAAGTTTGCAGCGAAAATAAGCAGATACTAGCTTTTGACTCTTCATTTTGAACCGGACTCCTCTTCTTCGTTATCCGCAGTTCATCTTCCGATAATCAGCCGAATCAAAGCCGATACCCTGACCGCCCGGAGGCGTTTGTAAGGACGATTATTCTATAATAATCGCTGAATTTTTCCCAAGTCGAAGATGTAGCAAATATTCTCATTCTAATACCGCTCCTTTTCCCGCTCTATAATTTTTTGGAATCGCTTTGGCGGTTTGATCCGAATATCCACTGGTTTGCCCGTTTCCGGATGGTCAAACTGCAGGCGGCAGGCACAGAGGAAAAGCCCTTTGCCCAGGACGGTCTTTTGCCGACCGGCGTATTCCTTATCGCCAAGGATCAGGTGGTTCTCCTGCTGCATGTGTATACGTAATTGGTGGGTGCGACCGGTAACCGGCATCAGACGAACCAGCGAAAGATGTTGGAAAACTTTGGAAGGAACCACTTCCAGGGTCTCGAAATCAGTAATCGCCTTTTTCCCTTTAAGGGCCCGATCGATCCGGCCTTTGGGCGGCGTTTTCCCGTGCACGACGGCCATATAGGCTTTCTTGATCCGGTTTTCCTGAAAAGCTGTGGCCAGTTTAGCCAGGGCGGATTTGGATTTAGCGAGCAGGACGAGTCCTTTGGTGGGCACGTCGATACGGTGTGTAGCCACGGGGTAGGGGAGTGCGTCGGCCCGGGAACTGGGGCGGGCCACTCCGGCCAGGGCATTTTCCACGGTTTTGATCCGGTTGCCGTTCACAGCGATACCGGCCGGTTTGTTGACGACCACAAAATGATCGTCCTCATAAACGATCTCGATATCGGCGTCAAAAGAGCGGGCCTTCGACAGTCCGAATCCGTTCAGTTGCAGATGGTCGCCGTTCTCTACCCGGTCGCCCGCGCGGGCTTTTTTCCCGTTTTTCAATAAACGACCGCCGGCGATGGCCTTTTTGACGGCGGTTTTACTGTTCAGGATCGGGAAAACCTGCTGACTGTATTCCACGAGGGCCTGCGGACTTTTTAGTCCACTTACCCGACGGGTCCAAGATTTTTGCGCTTTTTTTGCCATATTGTGGGGCAAAGATAAAACGATCCGGGGAAAGTGGCGTAATGTCACTTACCGGAGCTAAGACCACCTTTAACTAGGCGGTGTGCAATTAATAACTGTTGGGTTTGATAGGTCAGTGATTTTGGTTTTAAACGAGGCGGAGACTCCCGACCTTAGCCAAAGCTAAGGGAGGTGTTTCTTGAACGAAGGGTAAAGCCAAAAGCACTCCTGGGAAATCTGACACTTATTGATGGGACATCGCTAAAGACACCTAAGCCTATGAAGCGCAACCTGTTTATGGTTAGCCTGATCCTGCTGACCTTCTTTGTTATTTCCTTTCTGACCAACATTATAGGCCCGCTGGTGCCGGATATCATTGAGAGCTTTGATCTGAGCCTGACCATGGTGGCGCTCTTGCCCTTTGCCTTTTTTATCGCTTACGGGGTGATGTCGATCCCATCCGGCATGCTGATCGAGCGATACGGGGAAAAAGTGGTCATGGTCATTGCCTTTTTCATGTCCTTTCTGGGAGCTTTTCTCTTTGCATTCAATCCTTCCTACGGCATGTATACCGTTTCCCTTTTCCTGATCGGAACGGGCATGGCGATGTTGCAGGTGGCCATCAATCCCTTGCTGCGGGTAGCCGGTGGAGAAGAACACTTTGCCTTCAATTCGGTGATGGGGCAACTCTTTTTCGGTCTGGCTTCTTTCCTGAGTCCACTGGCCTATTCCTACCTGGTACTTAACCTGGCCTCCGGTGACGGAGATCGCAATTTTATACTCCATCTACTGTCCGGCGTCGTACCCGAGGGGTTACCCTGGATCTCGCTTTACTGGCTTTTTGCCGCGGTTTCCCTGCTGATGGTGATCATTATCGGGGTGGTGAAATTTCCGCGCGTTGAGCTCAAGGAAGATGAAAAAGCCGGAGCGGTGGAGACCCATCTGGAACTACTCAAAAAGCCGGTAGTCTGGCTGTTCTTCCTGGCCGTTTTCTGCTATGTCGGTACGGAACAGGGCGTAGCCAACTGGATATCGGAATTTCTGCAAACCTACCACGGATACGATCCGCAGACCACCGGAGCCAAAACGGTATCCTGGTTTTGGGGACTGATGACTGCCGGTGCGGTGTTGGGACTGATCGCGTTGAAATTTATGGACAGCCGCAAGGTGTTGATCGGATTTACCCTGGCGGCGGTCATTTCTCTAACCGTGGCCTTGTTCGGCCCCGGATCTACTGCATTGATCGCGTTCCCGCTGGTTGGCTTTTTCGCCTCGGTGATGTGGTCCATTATTATATCTCTGGCCCTAAATTCCATGGATAAACACCACGGTTCCTTCTCCGGGATCCTGATCACGGGTATCGCCGGAGGTGCGGTCGTTCCCCTGATCGTGGGTAGTCTGGGGGATGCTATTGGATTGAGGGGCGGCATGGTGTTTTTGTACATCACCCTGGGCTACATCCTAAGTGTCGGGTTCTGGGCCAAACCGCTGATCACCAACAAAACGATCGGAGGAAAAAGCTGATATATTTGACCATGAGCAGCCCGGGAATTACTTTTGTCCGATAAATTCAAAAAACTGATTAGATCTACATGCAAGATTGGATAAAGACTCCCCTGGGGAGATTGCGATTGGTCGCATTACTGGAAGGCGTTTCTTTTTTGGTCATTCTTCTGATCACCATGCCGTTGAAATACGCCTATCAGATGCCGGAACCCAACTATTTTTTCGGCAGCCTGCACGGTTTTCTGTTTGTGCTGTACGTTTACGTGGTGATCCGGCAGGCGCTGTTGCGAAAATGGAGCTTTACGACCACCGGGCTGGCCCTGGCGGCATCCGTGATCCCCTTCGGCACCTTTTGGGCCGATAAAAAGATCTTTAAACCGGAAGCGGCCGGAGTGGAAGAAGACGGCCGGTAATGATAACTGCGGTAACCGCAAAACCTCTGAATTTCCCCAAATCACCCTGCGTCGAGTATACATCACTAAATTCTTATATCATGAAAAATTTATTGCTGGTGGCTATGATCCTGTTTTCGGCAGTAGCCTGTACTTCCGAACCGGAGTCCACCGAAGAAAACACTAATCTTGCAGAAGCTATGATAGAAGCAGAACCCGAAGCGGAAGCGAACCAAAAGATGTTGCGCCACGTGGTGCTTTTCAAATTTAAGGATACGGCCACGGAAGCCGATATCAAATCGGTAGAGGACGCTTTCATGGCCCTGCCGGCAAAGATCCCGGAGATCAAAGACCTGGAATGGGGTACGAACAACAGTCCGGAAGGCCTGGCCAAGGGATTCACGCACTGCTTTTTCCTCAGTTTTGAAAGTGAGGAAGACCGCGCGGTATACCTGCCGCATCCGGATCACAAAGCCTTCGGTGCCGTACTGGGGCCTCACCTGGATGACGTGCTGGTGGTCGATTTCTGGACCAACGATTGACATTCTGCCCGGATATCCATAACTTAAGTTCTACTCCATGCTGTTGCATGTGACCAGAGGGTGGGAGCTTGGGAGACATGGAGAGTGGGAGAGTGGGAGAGTGGGAGACACGGAGAGTGGGAGAAGGGGAGACGGGGTGAGTGGGAGCAGGGGTGAGGCATTGTTTCTCACCGCTGCTCCTAGTCCCCCCATCTCCAAGTCTCCAAATCACCCCATCTCCAGGTCTCCAAGTCTCGAGGTCTCCCTGTCTCCAAATCACCAAGTCTCCGGTCATACACAACAGCACGGTTCTACTCACTAAATCTTGAAGTTATGGTTCGCGCTCTTTGCCTCAGTTTTTTGTTGGTGGTCGTTTTTGCCTGCAAGCAGGACATTCCGGAATCATCCATCACTTTGCCCCTGACCCCGACGATGACCCACCTAAGCGGTCAGTTGGAAGGCTACCGGCGCAGTGTAAACAACGAATTTCTCACAGTACGGGTGACCAACTTCCAAACTTTCGACTACGATCGTAAAATGGTCCGGGTGGATAGCATGGGCTACTTTAGTGCGGATTTCCCGATGGATCACCAGCAGGATATCATGATCATCCATAATGATGCGTATTTCACCATGATCCTTTCCCCCGGAGATAGTGCGCATTTGACCTTACAAGCCGATGAATTTACCGAACGGGATCCCGGTCCGCAACATATAGCGATCAGCGGGGCTTCCGCCGAGACCAATCGCATCCTGTGGGAATACCTGCCGGCCCTGCGGGCGGACGGCCCGTTGGTGATCGTGGATACGGCCATGAAAAAAATGGCAGTGGAGGAATTTACCCCGAAACTGACGGCGATCATGGAGCGTCAGCAGGCGTTTCTGCAAAACTATATCCGGGAACACGATATTACTGATCTCGATTTTATCCATTGGGCTGAAAATTCCATTCGTTACCAGATCATGAAAAATTTTGTGGATTTTCGAATGGTCCTGCCGCTATCTCAGGGGATCCAGCCCAATGAGTATCCTTTTCCCGAAGATTACGGGGCATTTGTCAACCTAATTGATGAAAGCGATCCCGGGGTGATGATGGCTTCCAACTACGCTCGTTTTTTAAGGAATTATTACAGCTATGTCCAACAGGAAGTGGAAGCGGACCTCAAAAAGATGGATGGCTATAAACCGAATCCGCTGATCAGGAGTCGCGCCCTGCTCCAGCGAGTGGATGAGCAGCATGATGGATTCGCCCGGGAAGCCTTACTCAGCCGGATCCTGGTAGAACGGCTCAAGGTGAACATGGCGGACAGCATCAAACAGGAGCTTTACGATACGTATCTGGAAATGGCCGGGGATGATTATTTCCGAAGCCATGTGTCCGAAGTGTACAGCAATCTTTTTGAGGATGCTCCCGGTATGCCGGAGTTGCAGGATCGGATCGGCGCTTTGCAATTACCCGATCTGGCGGGTAAGGACCTTAGTGAGATCTTTGCTGCCTACCGCGGGAAGATCCTGTATCTGGACTTCTGGGCCACCTGGTGTAAACCCTGCCTGACCGAATTCCCATTTTATCCGAAAATTATTGAATCCGTAGATACGAGTCAGGTGGCCTTCGTTTTTCTGGCCAGTAGTTCTCCCGCCGGTCACTGGTTAAAGACCGTTGACAGATTTCAGTTGCCGGGAGATCATTACCTGCTTAGCCGGCAGGAATTCCTACACTTTAAGACCCTTTTGAACATCAGAGGTTTCCCGCAGCACGTCATCCTCGGTAGAAATGGTGAGGTACTGGACAACCAGGCGCTCCGGCCGGTGAACAGCAGCATGCAACCCAATGTCGGACTGATCGCGACCCTCAATCAGTTGCTGGAAAGCTCGTAAGCGCAAGGATGGGAAAAAATTCTGTGGTATTTGGAATCATTTCTTCAATTTCGGGTTGAATAATTAGTCTAAGTTGCGATGCAACTTAGGTAGAGGGTATAGAGCAGAGGGTAGAGGGTTTCCCTATCGTTAAAATGGAACAAAATCGCTCATTTTAACGGTTGCAGTCTCTCTACGCTCTACCATCTACTCTCTTCAATTCAAGTATCGCAACTTAAATTAATTAGCCGATTGCTCTAAAAATACGAATATGGATTCCTGTATCTTTTGTCAGATCGTTGCCGGAAAAGCCCCTTCCTGGAAGGTGATGGAGAACGATCATGCCTACGCCTTCCTGGACATCAATCCGGTAAGCGAGTACCATACCCTGGTCATCCCGAAAGCGCACCACCGGGATGTCTTCGATACGCCCTCCGAGGTACTGCAGCAGGTGATCGACCTGGTCAAACAGGTGACTACCCTTTATGAGGAAAAACTGGATCTCCGTCACTTGCAGCTGATCAACAGCAACGGGCGGGAAGCCCAGCAGGACGTTTTTCATATCCATTTCCACATCGTTCCCCGAAAATTTGGAGATGGACAAAACATCCGCTGGCAGACCTATCCGGAATGGCGGCCCCGATTTGACGGCTTGCTGGAAAAACTGCACTAACATGGATTTATACGATCAGCAGCATATCCGGGATTTTTACAACCGCTACGGAGAGCAGGAAACCCGGCGCTGGGAGAAATCCATTGTGGAAAAGGTCAAACTGCACGTCCATCGTCATTACCTGGATCGCCATATCCGTTCCGAAGATAGGGTGCTGGAACTGGGCGCCGGAACCGGCATTTTCACCCGGTTGCTGGCGGAAAGGGTGAAAGCACTCACCGTGACCGACCTTTCTCCGGTTCAACTCGACCTTAATCGCAGGGAAACGGAAGAAGCGGGACTGGGGGCATCTGTCGATTCGTGGGCGGTTCGGGATATTTGTGATCTCCGGGCTTACCCGGATGCTTCCTTTGACCGGGTGGTCTGCTACGGCGGTCCGCTGAGCTATGTTTTTGATCAGAAGCAACGCGCGCTTTCGGAAATGCGGCGGGTACTCCGGCCCGGGGGCAAAGCCCTGCTGAGTGTAATGAATCTCTGGGGAACCATTCGGGAGTCGCTGGAAAAGATCATCCTGCCGATCTCACCGGAAGACAACGAAAAGATCCTGGCTTCGGGAAATCTGCATCCAACTGCCTTTGCGCCTTCGGATCATCACTGCCATATGTTCCGCTTAGCGGAATTCCGCGCTGATCTCGAAACGGCCGGTTTTACTATTTTGGAACTATCGGCTTCCAACTGCCTGTCCACTTTGCGCGCTCAGGAATTGGAGGCCCTGCAAAAGGATACGGAAAGGTGGGCTTATTTTCTGGATCTGGAAATCCGGGCCTGCGCCTCTCCGGGCATACTGGAATCGGGGACGCACCTGATCGCAGTAGTCCGGGTTTAAGCGGATCAGATCTTTTTTAAAAAACCAGTGAGACCCCTTGACTCTCCCCTTACGTCATACTTTACTTTTGTAATTTTAGGATGTGGCAACGGATTGCAAAATACCCATGGCACCTCAGGGGAAATCCTGAGCTGGAGCAGCTATTTTCGTCCGAGCCGATAAAAAGTTGATGATGCAGGAATATCTGGTACTGATGTACGGTCCCGGCCTGGATACCCGGGAGATGGAGACCGCCGAAAAAATGGAGCGCTACAAAACCTGGGGAGCCTACCTGGCTCCTTTTGCCGCCGATCCGGATTATCGCAGTGGCAGCCCGACCCGCAGGGTAATGCGACTGTCCGATCCGTCGAATGGGACCGACCGGTCGGACACCAAGGGTATGCGGCTGGAAGGATTTATGCAGTTACAAGCCAGAGATCTGACCCATTTGCGGGAGCGCCTGGCCGGGAATCCCATTTTAGCGGTGGAAGGAGCCTACCTGGAGATCCACGAACTGGATCCGCAGGGGCTGATCAGCAGTAAACTTCCGCAGGGGTGAACAGAAGATCGGAACAGGAGATGCTGGACCTCATTCTGGCGGTAGCAATGGAAATGGATGCGGTGCGGGCCGTATACCTGCAGGGCTCCCGGGCTAACCCACAGGCTCCTCGGGATGAGTGGCAGGACTATGATATTGTTTATCTGGTGAATGAACTGTGCACTCTGATTGCTGATCACCGCTGGATCGATCGCTTCGGTGAACGCCTGATCCTGCAGATGCCCGAAGCAATGGAATTGCTCCCTCCGGCTAATGACGGGACCTTTCCTTTTTTGATGTTATTCACGGATGGCAACCGGATCGACCTAACGCTTATTCCCCTGGCCGTATGGGAGCAACGCGCTCCGGATAGTCTGAGTGTGCAGTTGCTGGATAAGGACGGCCGCCGGCCGGCATTGCCGGAACCCAGTGAGGCCGATTACTTCCCGGCCCTACCTACGCCAAATCACTATCGGGATTGCTGCAATGAATTTCGGTGGACCCTGACGTACGTGGTCAAGGGTTTGGGACGGAACGAGATCATTTACGCTAAAGCTATCCAGGAAAGGGTAGTGCGCCCGATGCTGGAGCAGATGATCGTCTGGGAGATCCTGAGGATCCACGGAGAACGGGTAAATCCCGGAAAACACGGGAAATATTTTCGGCAACTTTTACCCGCAGCCCACTGGGAAGCCCTTCTGAATACCTACACCGACTCCAGGAAAGGGGCGGTCTGGTCGGCCATTCTCACCATGAGCAATCTGTTTGAAGAACTGGCGGTAGGCGTAGCGGATCACTTCGGATTTCCCTACGACAGCCGGGAGGCGGAAAATATTAAAAGCTACCTTTATCGTCATTGGAATTCCTCATCATATTAGACAGTTGAATTCGGTTAGTTGCTATCTTTAAACAACAAATCGAATTATGGCAAAATTACGAAAACGCTTTACTAAGGCCGAGCGCCTGGAAATTGTTA
>NZ_PDUD01000052.1 GCF_002646595.1 Flavilitoribacter nigricans DSM 23189 = NBRC 102662 | reverse complement strand
ACCAGACGTATCCATTCTGGTATAGGAGGTATTTCTCCGAAAGAAATGTATTATCGATTAACTCAACTAAAACAGACAACCTAGCCCAATTCACTGTCCACTATTCTGAGGAGTTCCACCCTTGCCATTCTCAGAATTTCCTGGTCATCCACTCTCCCCCTCTCCCGCTCTCCTGGTCACCCAGTCTCGCCCTCTCCTGGTCCCCTTGCCTTCCTCAACCAATGGGTTAAGAAAAAAATCTACCGATTAACATCCGCCGGATCAACCCGCGTCGGTGTGGCCTTCGCGGAAATGATCAGTCCGGCACCGGCCGCAATTGCTTTGATCGTATTGGTCAGATGCGCCAGATCGAGGGTAGCGACCTCGTCGGAAACCTGGTGATAATCCCTATCGACATCGATCGGTGTGGTACTGATGGAGTGGGCCGGCACGCCCAGTCGGGCCAGTGTGGCATTATCCGAACGATAAAACAGGTTCTGCCGCGGGTAAGGATCGGCGTAAAATTTATACTGCGTTCCCGCAACCGCTTTTTGCAGGATCTGCCCGAAATCCGATTTGTCAAAACCGGTGATCCAGGCTGAGTTGGGACCGTCCGTGGCCGGCTTGCCGATCATTTCGATGTTGAACATGGCTACGATCTGATCCGGATCCAACTGTTCAGAAAAATAGCGGGAACCGTAGCCGCCGATCTCCTCGGCTGTGAACGCCACGAAGAGCAGCGAGCGCTCGGGTTTGCCCTGCTTTTTGAAATATTCGGCCAGCGTAATCACGGCGGTGGTACCGGAAGCGTCGTCATTGGCCCCATTGGCGATGGAATCCTGATCTACCGGTTCCCGGATACCAATATGGTCGTAATGGGCCGAGAACAGGACATATTCATCTTTCCGTTTGCCCTTGATATATCCTACTACGTTGGAGAGGTCGTTCGTCTCCACGACCGCCGTCATATCAACCTGAAAGCTTTCGGGCTGCTGGTCGGAAAGGACGAACACCATCGAACTCGGATTTTCCACGTTCAGCGTCCGGTTTCCCCGGCCCGTAAAGGTGGCGTAGCGGGAAAAGATCTGTTTGTGGGCCGGATGGACCCAGATCACGGCATTTTCTCCGGAGCGCCGGTACTGGCCGAAAGCCGCCTGAAAGTCGTCATCTTCACCGACCCAAACCTGTTTTACCCCACTTTCCTGGTCCCACTGCGCACCCTTTTCGTTCGTAATGGCGAAAGCGTCCGGTACTGCTTTCCCGTTGGCGATAATTTGCAGATCGGATACGGTAAACTGGTAGACCGGAAAAGTCTGCAGGTAAGATTTATTTTTCTTCCATTTTTTCAGTCCGGCGCGTTTGTATTCCTGGGCAATAAAAGCCGCCGCTTTATCGGCGTAAGGTGTAAAAGCCTGTCGGCCCATCATATCGTCGGCCGCTAGGACGCGGATGATACGTTCGACTTCCGATTGTTCGATCTGCCCGTTCAGCGGATTGCAGTGGATAAATACAAAGGCCAGGATTAAAGCCGGGATCAATTTTCTCATTAGGTGATCATTGAGTGATTAGAAATAATGTACTGCCCACGGGAAGTGAGCAGGGTATTGATATTTACGGGTCAAAGTACTCAATAATCATCAATGTAGCCCCGCGGCAGCAATTGAAAAAATGCAATCGCTTCACCAAATTCGGGCAAAGCGAAGCGAGGGACAGTTCCCTTGAAAAGTGGGATAGGATTTTTTTGAGATGCCGGCCGGTCCAGGTTTTACGGCGTACTGATCGCTTCTGAGGGAAATGAAGGACTTCGTACCGGTGATCCACCCGGACCAAGTTGTACCGAAATAATTGAATATTCCACCTTCATTCCCTAATTTCACCGCCCCTAACCAAAATAGATCAACGACTGTGAATGTAGTGAACTGGCAAAAATTCTGTTTTTGCGTATACCTCTTTCTGCTTACGCCACTGGCAATGACGGCCCAAAATCAGCCCGGCGCAGCACTGCAGATTAAAAAAGCCGATACGGAAATCATACTGGACGGCGTTCTGGACGAGACGGCCTGGCAACGCGCCGATGTGGCCGATAACTGGTACCTGAACTACCCGGTAGATACCGCCCGGGCGCCCTTTCAGACGGAGGCCCGGCTCACCTTTGATGACGATGCGATCTATATTTCCTTTGTCTGCTATGACGATGACAGCCCGGATATTATCAACTCCCTGCGGCGCGATTTCGACCCGGAACTCAATGATTATGTCGGCGTCTCCATCGGCCCTTACAACGACCGGATCAACGGTTTTTATTTTGTGATCACTCCCAAGGGCGTACAGCACGAAGGCACTATTACCGGTGGCGGCAACGGCGGCGGCTTCAATAGTTTCTGGGACAACAAATGGTTTTCCAAGGTAGTCCGGTACGACGACCGCTGGATCGTAGAGATGGCCATTCCCTTCAAAAGTTTTCGCTACAAGAGTGATGTGCGGGAATGGAATATCTCCTTCGACCGGTCGGAGCTGAAACGGAATCTAAAGTCCAGCTGGATCCGGACGCCCATCCAGTATACCACGGCCTCTTTTGCCTACGGGGGGCAACTGGTCTGGGAGGACCCCATCCCCGAGGCTAAGACCAATATTTCTTTTATTCCCTATCTGGCCGGCAGTACAGCCAGGGATAACGAAAAGGTGCCGGGGGTTAACAGCTCTGATTTCCAGGCCGGCTTCGACGCCAAGATCGGGGTGACGCCTTCCATGAACCTGGACCTGACCGTCAATCCCGACTTTTCCCAGGTAGAGGTGGATCAACAGGTGATCAACCTGACCCGCTTTGAGTTCCGCTTCCCGGAACGCCGGCAGTTCTTCCTGGAAAACAGTGACCTTTTTGATCTGGCCGGTTTCCCCAACGCTAGGCCCTTCTTTTCCCGGCGTATCGGCCTGGCTCAGGATTCGATCGGCCTTTTTCAGCGGGTACCCATTTTATACGGCGCCCGACTGAGTGGTTCGCTAAACGAGAAGTGGCGGCTCGGGGTCATGAACATGCATACGCGGGAAGAGCTGTCGCTCGGGCTACCCGCTCAGAATTATACCGTTGCGGCACTGCAACATAATTTCTGGGCCCAGTCGAGTTTTGCCGTCTCCTTCGTGAATAAACAAAGCCTGGGCGTAGAAGCTGGAGACAGCCTGAAATATTTTAACCGGAGTGTATTCCAGGAGATCCAGGTCGGCGGGGCCCGCAGATTGCGTCCCAATACCTACAACCGGGTAGTAAGTGCCGATCTGGAACTGCTGAGCAAAGACAACAAATGGTACCACAGCTCCTTCATTGCCCGTTCTTTCGATGAATTTAATGAGGGCAGTAATCTCGCCGGGGCACTCTTTTTCCGTTATGCGGAGCGCAATGTGAACGTGCTGATGGGATACACTTTCGTAAATGAATTTTTCAATTCCGAGGCGGGCTTTGTGCCGAGTGCCCGGGTGTACCCGGGGCAGCATCGTTTCTTCGTCAACGGCGGGTATGACTTTTACCCTCAGGGCAGCGCGATCGTTTCCATGGGGCCGTCGCTCAACGCCGAACATACCTATATCCCAGGCGGTTCGCTGACGGATCGGGATTACGGATTGAGTTATTCTTTCCGCTTTGCCAATACTTCCTTTCTGCGGCTGGGCTACAATTACGTTTACCAGCGGCTGACGAGCAACTTCAACTTTATCGATCCGTCGCAGTACACCTCCTTTCTGGCCGGCGAGGAATACGACTGGCACGCCGTTTCGGCCCGCTATCAGAGTAACACCCGGCAACTGTTCAATTTCAACCTGAGCAGTACCATCGGCGGTTTTTACAACGGACGGAATTTTAATCTGAGTGGTGAACTGACCTATCGTTACCAACCCTACGGCAACATTTCCCTGCGCCTGGATTTCAATGACCTGAACCTGCCGGATAACTACGGCCAGGAACAACTCTTCCTGATCGGCCCGCGGCTGGACCTGACCTTTACGGATAAGATCTTCCTGACGACCTATTACCAGTACAACAACCTGCTGGATAATATGAACCTCAACGCCCGTTTTCAGTGGCGTTTCCGGCCGGCTTCGGACCTGTTCATCGTGTATACGGAAAACTACCTGCCGGAAGATTTTTCCAGTAAGAACCGGGCCCTGGTCTTTAAGATGACTTACTGGATGAATTTGTAGGTTGGAAATGTGTGAATGTGGAAACGTGGAAACTTGCTAAGGTGGAAACGTATGAATGTGGAAACGTGCTAAAGTGGAAACGTGGAAATGTTGGCTTCCTGGAAATTAACATTCAAACATTTCCACGTTCATACGTTCACACATTCCAACTTTTAGAAAAATGCTTATTTTTATTAAACCCTTCGGCTGATACAGGACAGCAATATAGAGATCGGATCCACATCGGGTAAGTGGGGTGCAACGCTTGCGACCGGTAAACCCTTTTCGACCCATTGAGAAATCACCAGTGCTGATTGTTTAACAGCTTCGTGAACCATGTGCATTCCTGCAAAGATCTTTAATGTCTCACTGGCCTGCCTGCTTTTCCTTTCCGGTAACCTGAACGGACAATCGGCTGTTTTTCTCAACTATACCGTATCGGACGGTTTGCCGGATAATACCGTCACCTGTATCCGGCAGTCGGAGGACGGTTTTATCTGGATCGGGACAGCCAACGGTCTAAGCCGTTTTGACGGTTACAATTTCAAACACTACTACGCCGGGAAGGATAAGCGCAAACTGAGTTTTTCCCACATTCAGGATATAGAGACGGATGATCACGGCGGCCTCTGGATCGCTACCCGCCAGGGCCTGAACCGGCTGGATCTTCGGGCGGATACCTTGCTACAGATCACCCAGGCGAATTTCCGGAGCATGCCCTCGGAGATCGGCCACGATGTGCTGGTCGACGCCGCCGGTCGCGTCTGGTACGCTTCCGATAACCAGGATCTGGCCCGCTGGTTGCCGGAGCACCGGAATTTTCAAACCTACGGCTGGAAGGAATGGGTAAGGGCGCAAAAGATCTCTACCAAAGTTTATCTCAACATCAACCGGGTGCTGCCGAAATCGGAAAATGAACTCTGGTTGTGCACGAATATCGGCTTGTTCAGCCTGCAGGTGGACGAAGTCGTATTTACTCACTACCCTGTACCGGAGGGCATACACCACGAATTTACTGACGGCTTCGACGACGGTCGGGGCCACCTCTGGCTGAATTCGGGTGGTGGCGGCATGGAAGTGTACAACTACCGGGACCAAAGCTGGCAATGGCCAACCGCAGACCTGGATTTTGGTCCCGAAACGGACCTCTATACGCAGTGGAGCATCCTGGCGGCGGGGTCGGGTCGCATCATGGCGGGACTAACCGGAGGGCTGGGCATCTGGGATACCGAACGCAAAAGCTTTCAACTGGAAACCTACCGGGCGGATCGATTCTGGTCCTTACCCGATGGGGCCGTGCTGGCCCTGTTCAAAGACCGGGAAAACATCATTTGGGTGGGTACGACCAAAGGGCTGGCGAAGCTGGATCTATCCCACCAGCAGTTTCCGGTCTATTCCGGTCCTTCATCCGTCCGGGACAAAAAAATATCCTACGTCTGGGAATCTCCGGGAGGCAAGGCAAGGTATATTTCCTTGACGGGCACGGCGCCATTGGTGCGTCTCGATCCGGAATCGGGCCGGGAAACGATCCTGCGTCTGCCCGGAGCTGCCGATTTTTATTACCTCCAGGAGATGATCCCGGACCGGCGGGGCCGGCTCTGGTTAATGGAACTGAACCGGATCAGTGTACTGGATCTAAGCACGAACGAGATCCGGGAAATTCCTTTACCGCTCGCGGAGGATGGTGAAAAACGGCAATTTGATTTTAATGATGCGGTTTTTGACGGCGATGCTTCCATCTATTTTGCAACGGACAGGGCCGGCCTGCTACGGTTCGACCTGCAGGATGAACAATGCTACCCGATCCGGGTCCAGGATAAAAGTGCAGAGACCCAGATCATGGCCCTGCACTGGGATGCCGACGAGCGTTCGCTGTGGTTTTCCAGTCGGAACGGTTGGCTGGGCAAATATGATACCCGGGACGGGCAGATCGTTCGCTATCGCCACGTGGACGGGGACTCCACTTCACTGGCATCCGAAATGGTGGTTGGGTCCACTCAGATGCCCGACGGTACCATGTGTTTCATTTCCGAGCCGGGTGGATTGAGCCTGCTGGCCCCCGGAACGAGTGAATTCCGCAATTTCAGCGTAGAGGACGGCCTGCCCGTTAACCTGTTTTCGCGCATACTCGCGGACGACCGGGGCAATCTCTGGTTGCAGCATAAAAGTGGCCTGTGCCGCTTCCATCCCCGGTCGGGTGTTGTGAAGGACTACGGGGCATCGTACGGCATCGAGTTCTCAACGGCGGCCATCCGGTTTGGCCGAACGGAGGACGGGCATATCCTGCTGGGTGCCGACGGTGGCTATCTGCGCTTCCATCCCGACAGCCTCTATCTCAATTCATTTCCCCCAAAACCGGTACTGACCTCCGTGCAGATCCTCGACCGGGAATACCTGCCGGCTGCCCGCCGGAATGATTTTCAGCTGCAGACTGCTTATGACCGCAACAGCATAAGCATCAGTTTCGCACTGCTTAATTTCACCGATGGAAAACGTAACCGGACACGTTATCGATTACTGGGTGCCGACCGGGACTGGCAGTCGGGCAGCGGAGCGGAAACGGTTCGTTATCTCAACCTGGACCCCGGAGATTATCGCTTCGAGGTAGCGGCCTTTAACAGCGACGGCATTCGCGCCGATCTGTCCCGTGATCTCCACATTCGGGTGCGGCCCCATTTTTCCCAGACCCTTTGGTTCAAACTCCTGTTATTGGTGCTGTTTCTGGGAGGGGTGTACGCCATTTACCGCGCGCGCATCGCCCAGGTTTTGAAAGTACAATCGATCCGCAACAAAATTGCGGCTGATCTGCACGACGATGTGGCCTCCACCATAAGCAGTATCCATTTGTACAGCGAGTTTGCCCGGAATAACACCAGTGAAGAAAATCAGAAAGTCCGCAACATTCTGGAAAAGATCGGGGGCAATGCCCGGGAATCGCTTGCAATGATGCGGGAAATCGTCTGGGCCATCCGGTCCGACAAAGATAAGTTGCAGCACCTGCGCGAACAGATGTGGGAGTACGCCGGGCCGCTCTGCGAAGCAAAAGGCATCCAGCTGATCTGGAAAGAAGAGCTTCCCGAGCGCTGGAAGGTCTCGCTTTTATACCGCCGCAACCTTTACCTGATCTTTAAGGAAGCAGTTAATAATGCCGTACACCATGCGGACAGTACGGAGATCCGGATCGATCTGATCCAGCAAAAACGGCAGTTTCGGATGGTCATTGCAGACAACGGCTGTGGTCTGGACCCGGCTGCTGACTATGCCGGTAACGGCCTGAAAAATATGCAGCTTCGGGCCGCCGAGATCAAGGGTGAACTTGAGATCCTTTCCCGGCCAATGCAGGGGACCGCTATCACTCTGCAGGTCCGGCTTAACCGATCCTGATTTCCCGTACCGGTGCCCGGACGGCCCGATGGATTCTCACCAATATCCCTCAAATGAGTGATTGAACCGCCTTTCTTTTTCCCTTTCCTTTGTTTTGATACCCATTCAGCTCGTTGCGCCACACCGGCCAGCACCGGCTGATGGACTAAATTCCCTAAATCTTTAAACCCTAAGATCAAATGAAAAAATTAATGGTCTGCATCGTCATTACCCTGATTACCGGCTTTACGTTCGGTCAGCGGCCAAGCCCACGTCCCACGCCTTCACCCAAGGTCCAGCAAAACCCGACAGTAACGGAGTCCAAACAGGAGCGCCTGAAACAGGAAGTAAACAAACCGACTTACGGCAAATACGAACCGGTAGAATTGGTGGATTACCCCATCGGTGAAGCCTCCGAATACAAGTATCAGGGGATCATTTCCCAGCTTCGGACCAAAGGTTCGGTGGGCAAACCGCACATGTCGCTGGATAAAAAGGTGCAGGGCTTACTGCAGAATTATGTCCATTGTAATGAAGTAGAAGTGAATGTAGATGGCACAGCGAATGAGTTAGTGCTGGTTAGCAATATTGCCGATACCTATATCTGGCCCGGAGCGCGCTATAATTCGCTGGGTTTTTTAGCCGGTAAATTCCAGGAGGTCCCGGCCAATTTCGGATCCGGTTATGTGACGCTCACGAGTTCACTGGGCGACAAGACCGTAAAAATGGAACAGAGTGCCATCCTGAATGCCAAAGCCCAGATCCTGCAGCAAAAGACCGGCGGCACCACGGCTTCCCTCAAAGCCGAAACCCACGTAGTGAACTCCAAAGAGGATTTCATGCTACAAACTTCCGGCTCCTTTACCGGCGTGAACTACGGCGTATACGGCGGTGATGTGGCCTTTAATTTCAGCAAAAGCAATATCCGGTCCCGTCTATTCATCGAAATCGTGCAACCCCTGTTTACGATGGGTATCCAGTCTCCCAAAAGCCCCTATGACTTCTTTTCGAATCTACCGGGTAGTTTGAAAATTCCGGATCACTGGCTGTATATCCGTTCTGTAACCTACGGCCGCCGCGTCATGATCGCTCTGGAAAGTCAGAATGAGATTAGTGAGTTCAAAAGTGATATTGAGGCCTATTTTGTGGGTCTGGCTTACAATGGTTCCGGTTCGGTAAGTACCAAAACGAAAAATGCCCTGCAGAATACGACGGTTAAGATCCTGGTACAGGGTGGTGATCCGGGAGATCAGGCCATGATCCCGCTATTCACGCTGGGAAGTTGGAAAGATCTGGAACAACAGGTAGGAGAATTAAAATCCGCCCTGGCGAAATACCTCAAGAATGTCAAGCTACAGCAGGCTGTGCCGCTGGCATTCAGCATGTGCAAGATCAGGGATAACAGTTTGCTGGACATCAGGACCACTGGTAAATTCAATTACAAATCCTGTTATTTCCTGCCCAAAAAATACGAGGTGAAGGTCGCCGAGATCCTGACCAAGATCGCTACCGACGGAAATGGAAACGAGCAGATCTTCTGTTACAGTACGGCAACGGCCTACGATTCCCAGGGCAACCGGTACTGGGGAAAAAACGGTCAGATCTGCGATATACCCGATAACTTTCCGTGTGGCGTTTCCCTGAATGTGGGTTCGGAAGACCATCCGGTGGCCTGTTATACCGGGCAACCCGTGGACCCCAAAGTGCAGGCGGATCTGGTGATGCCGCTCAATGTGGTCAAGGATCCCAATGCCTACATCCTGCTCTTCATGCGGATGGTGGAAGAAGACGATTTTACTGATGATGATTTTGGTAAATACAATGTGAAGATTTACATGCGGGATCTGCACTCCGGTACCAATGAGATCCAGTTGCAGTTCGGAGAAGGAGGCAGCATCGTGGATGTACGCATCGAGTTGAAACCGCTCTATCAATAAGCACTAAATGATGGAATATCCTTTTCAGGCCAGCATCTGGAAAGGATATTCCGTATATTAGAAGTGTACTTAGATCACCCGGCCAGCCGGGCACCCAGAATTTTTTCAATATGCAAAATCCCATTCGTGTTGCCATCTTTGAGGATAGCCGGGCCCTGCTGGAAAGCATGTCCATGATCCTGAACAACGAGGATGGTTTTGCCTGTACCGGTGCTTTCCATAATGGGAATGACCTGATCAAGAAGGTCCTCCAGGCCAATCCTGACGTTATCCTGATGGATATCCAAATGCCCGGCATCACGGGGATCGAAGCTACCTGGATCATCCGTCAGCAGTTTCCGGATCTGAAGATCATCATCCAGACGGTATTCAGTGATGACGATCTGGTCTTTCGGGCGATCCGCGCCGGAGCCAACGGCTATTTGCTGAAAACGGCCGGTCCCGGTCAATTGATCGACAAGATCCGTGAAGTGCTGGACGGGGGCGCTCCGATGAGCCCCATGATCGCCAGCAAGGTATTGCACATGGTACGGCAGCCGCATCTGGCCCCGGGGGTAGCTGATAATTTTAACCTGACCGAGCGGGAAACCGAAACCCTGCGCCATCTGGTGGACGGTTTGTCCTATAAGCAGATCGCGGACCTGATGCACATCAGTTTTTATACCGTCCAGTCTCACGTCAGGCATATTTACGAAAAGCTGCAGGTGAGCTCCAAATCCGAAGCGATCAGCAAGGTTTTTAAAAATCGGTTGCTGGAATAAGCAGCTTGATCATCCCGTCCGGCCGAGATCTGTTCCCGGCTTTTTTGTCTGCTTTCCTACTGCCGGTCCGGATCTAAGCCTTTGATCCTACTTCCTTTGTGCTTACCTTTGTCAGACACCCTTTCCAAAGAAAATACGGCAAACAAAAGAAACGGACCAGCTTTTGCGTTAGTCTCTGCAAACCCGCAATGCCGTAAACGAGCACTGACCATTAAACCAAATAACACCTATCCATGAAACCCCCTACGCAGTACACGAAAAGTGGCCGGATCAATATTGCTTATCAGGTTTTCGGTTCCGGACCGATTGATCTGGTCTACATTCCGGGCTGGGTTTCCAATATCGACTGGATGTGGGCCTGTCCGGAACTGGTTTACTTTCTGCAGGAACTGGGCAAAGTAGCCCGGGTGATACTCTTTGACAAACGGGGTACGGGCCTTTCGGATCGCATGGTGGAATTATCAACGCTCGAAGAAAGGATGGATGATATTCGCGCCGTGATGGATGCGGTGGGTTCCCAAAAGGCTATTCTGTTTGGTCATTCCGAGGGTGGTTCCGTGTCGGCC
The DNA here is from genome assembly GCF_002646595.1 of Flavilitoribacter nigricans DSM 23189 = NBRC 102662. GTDB lineage: Bacteria > Bacteroidota > Bacteroidia > Chitinophagales > Saprospiraceae > Flavilitoribacter > Flavilitoribacter nigricans. Next base: position 74,427 of record NZ_PDUD01000052.1, on the reverse strand, counting down.
CTTTTTGCGGCTACTTATCCCGATCGTACCCTTTCCCTGATCACATTCGGCATTTTTGCCAAGCGCAGATACGCGCCCGATTACCCCTGGGCCCCGACCGACGAGGAGCGGCAGATCCTGTACGATATGATCGAGTACAACTGGGGTGGGGGCGAAATGCAACTGGAATCGCTGGCTCCCTCCAAGGCGAAAGACCGGACCTTCATGGAATGGCTGGCCAATTACTTTCGTTCCGGTGCCAGCCCGAGTGCGGCCATGGTGCTCACCAAAATGAATACCCAGGTGGATATCGTCAACATCCTGGGATCGATCAAGGTGCCGACCCTGATCATGCAGCGAACCAACGATATCGATGTAAAGATCGAAGAGGGGCGCTTTATCGCCGAACGCATTCCCAATTCAAAGTTTGTGGAACTGGATGGTAGTGATCACCTGTTCTGGGTCGGCAATGCCGATCGGGTGCTGGCGGAGATGAAAGCCTTCATTACGGAAGTAAAACCGATCAAAGTCTACGAAGAACGGCTGTTCACCATACTGGCGGCGCGGATCATTACTGCGGATGTAGGCCACCAACGGGCCCAGGAAGTAATGGGGCAACTGGTGGAACAATACCGCGGCAAACTTATTCCCTACGAACACCATACGCTGATCGCTACTTTTGAGGGGCCCAGCAAAGCGGTACACTGCAGCATCGATCTGGTGGATGTGCTGAAAAGTATGAACGTTCAGCTCAGCATCGGGATTCACATCAAGGAAGGGCTTGTAAACGAGGCCCACTTTCTCAGCGGAGAAACCGAAAATTTTATTGATTTGATCCTTTCCCGGGCCGAACCCGGCCAGGTCCTGTTTACCCAGGCGGTCAAGTACCTCTTATCGGGCTCCGGCGTAAATTTTGCGCCCTGTAAAATGATCCCCGGCACCGGTTTCTCGGAATCCATTTCCCTCTTTATGGTCACTGATCACCTGCGTTCCTATCCACCGGCCGGTGAATTTAATCTGAACCAATTCCCGAAAAACGATTCCTTTCTGGAAAATGTACTCCAGAGCATCGACAATCACCTCAGCAACGAAGCTTTCAGTGTAGAGATGCTCTGTCGCGATATCGGCATGAGCGAGCGCCAGCTGCAGCGAAAGCTCAAAGCCATCAGTAACAAATCTCCCATTCAACTGATCTCTTCCGTACGGCTCCACCGCGCCAAGGAACTCCTGCTGGCCGGAGAAGCTACCGTAGCCGAGATCGCTTTCGAAACCGGATTTACCAGTCCTTCCTATTTTTCAAAATGTTTCAAAAAAGAGTTTGGTATTAGTCCTTCCACCGTATCGCAAAAGCAGATGTGAGGGGTTGCGATGTGTTGAGGTGTTGTGTGTTAAGGTGTTGATGTGTGGCGCATTGAGTTGGAAATCAACTTGTTGCTAGGCGGTAAAATTGGGTTAGATAGCTTGGTGTATAAGCCCACGAGGATCCTGATCAAGAAAAACGGTGTGTGGGTTACCGGTAACTACCTCTGGAACGCCGCCCAGACGGATGCCGATCTGATGGAAAACACCTTCAATCCTGCGATCAGTTTTATTGATGAAAATGACAATACGGTCAATATCAGTTACGTCGTACCGGCCAAGCCGGATTGTTTTACCTGCCATCAGAACAGATCACAGGTAACGCCCATCGGACCGAAACTGCGCAATATGAACCTGGTGGCCAACGGCCACAATCAGTTGCAGTCCCTCATCAACCGCCAGTGGCTGACGGGTATTGTGCACCCGGCTGAGATCCCCGCTTTGCCCAATTCCAAAGATCCGAATGTATCGCTGGAACTACGTGCCCGGGCCTATCTGGAAGTCAACTGTGCCCATTGCCATACGGATGATGGCTTTTGTGCCGGTCCTTTCAATCCTTCTCTGCGGTTGAGCTACGCGACGCCTTTTGCGGATACCCAACTGGATGATTACGGCAGTTCCATCAACTACGTGATGGATCCCCAGCGCTTCGAAGAAGTCGGGTTTAAGATGCCGATGATCGGTACCACGGTTCCCGATGACGCGGGGATCAACCTGGTGAAAGCGTATATAGAGAGTCTGGATTAGTGCCGCAGGGCGGTAGGAATGATCTCTTCCATGACAAGTTTTCTCCTTAAAAACATTGCTTATGCGGTCAGCCGGCTGCATAAGCAATTGCTGTTTCCGGAACAAAATGTTTACGTCTTTCGGCGACCGGATGTCGGAAATGTGCCAGCCGGTCGGTGGAGGCGGTTCGGGTTGTCGGAAATTTCAAAGTTTCCACCGGATTTGTACTAGTTACCGCATACCGATCACCCCTACCTTTGTGCTCGATTACCCAAGGATATTCCATCCAACTTTTTAAACATTTAAATCCATAAAACCATGAAAACCTATCGCAATTATTTCCAGCTGTTGGGGTTGGTAGCATTTAGCCTGTTCCTGTCCACCAGTTGTACCAAAGAAGATCATCAGGACGATCCGGTAGACGAGTATGAATTTCTGATCAAGTTGGTCAGTAATGCCGAATTCGGAGATATACTGGTGGATCAGGACAATCAGTCCATGTACTTTTTTGCCGGTGATGTAGACGGTCAGAGCAACTGCAATGGCGGATGCGCCGACAAGTGGAAAGCCGTTACCGGAGACCTGTACGATCTGGAAGTGGGTTACGGCCTGGTCAAGGGCGATTTTGGCACCATCACCCGCACGGACGGTCAAAAGCAGATCACCTATAAGGGGTGGCCGCTGTATTACCTCTCACCGGAAAGCGACAGTGTCCTGGAAAATCCGGGGCAGACCCTCGGTGACGGCCTGGGCGGGGTGTTCCATATTGCCAAACCGGATTATACGGTACTGTTGGGGCGCCAAGCGGTTACCGAAGGCGGAGACCCGGTGCTTTATCTGGTCGATGATCGCGGCGTGAGCCTGTACCTCAATAATGGCGACGACGAAAATGTCAGCAACTGCAATGGTGGTTGTGCCGGGGTATGGCCGCCGTTCAAGTATGAGGCCCTGGTACTTCCTTCCTCCCTGAACGATTACGATTTCAATTCTCTGGACCGCGAAGATGATCTGGGACCCCAGATGTCTTTCAAAGGCAGCCCGATTTACCGATTCTCCCAGGATGAACTGCAGCGGGGAAGTGTACTGGGACAGGGCGGTGGCCCGAACCAGACCTTCTTTGTGGTAGAACCGGAAGTACAGTAATCATTTGAATTAAACCCCAGATAATACGAGGGTAAAGGCAAGCAGACGAAAGTTATTAGTCTGGGTCGTAATTCTAAGTCAATAGGGTTACAGAGGGTGGCTCTCCGGAGTCACCCTTTTTTTGTCGCCGGGATCATTCCGGAGGCGCTGTCGGAAATCTTACAGGTAGTCAAATTATTGCCGATCTCCTGTCGGAAATGTCAGGGTTACTACCGGATTTGTACTAGTTGCCGGGGGTGTTTTGCCCGTATCTTTGCCCTGTAATTAATAACCAAGAAAACCATTTGTAATGAGAAATTATCTTTTTTTAAGCCTGATATTCAGCTTGTTATTTACGGTAAGCCTCAGCGCTCAAAGCAATTGCCTGACCGGCCCGGCGGCCAAGAACCGTAAACACCTAAAATCGTCTTCAACCACCAGTACGATCGTGGTCAAACAGCACCGGCCCCATACCGGACCGCAGGCCAAAAATCGCAAACTCTGGAAGGATAGCTGTACCGTAGAGGCCGTTGCCCTGCAGGGACGGAAACAACTAAAGGGCCCCAAAGCCAAAAACGCACTGCACCGACGGAAAATGGTCGAGGCAGTAGTGAAAAACTAAACCCGGCGCAACAGTGCGCATAGGAGGATTTCCTCCCCCCTTAATTCCAAATGAAAACAACCAAATTAGAGAAGCCTGACAGATACTTGTTGGAGATGTTTGAGTGAGAGGGTAAGGAGACTGGCGATTATAATAAAACGCATTTTCACCCGACCTGATTTTTGCATGTAGCACAGACATTATGATCACGGTCTCCGATCTCTCTTTTTTCCGGTTTCTCACTCTAAAACCCCCTTTTCACATGATTGAAAATACCATTCCCTGGGACCGGCATTATCCGGAAGGGATCTCATACCGGCTAGACACGCCCTCCCAAAATTCCCTGGTCGACCTGATGGAAAAAAGTTTTGCCGACTACGCCTCTTTGCCGGCATTGGATTGCCTGGAAACTTCCATCTCCTACCGGGAACTGGATCAACGGTCCAGAGATTTTGCGGCCTATCTGCAGCAGTACCTGGGCCTGGCGGCGGGGACCCGGATCGCCATTCAGCTACCTACGTTGTTGCAATACCCGATTGCCATGCTGGGAGCGCTGCGAGCGGGCATGATCGTCGTCAACGTCGCTCCCCAATGTACTTCCGACGAGCTGAAACAGCTACTGGTGGATTCCGGGGCGGAAGCTATCGTGATCCTGGCCAATTTCGCCCACCAACTGGAAGCTATTCTGCCGGAAACTTCCATCCGGCACATCGTTGTGACGCAACTCGGAGATCAGTTGCGTACCTGGCAAAAATGGATCGTCAACGCTACTGTGAAATACGGCAAAAAGCTGATCCCCGCTTACCGGCTACCCACTGCGGTTCCCTTCGGACGCGCTTTGCGGAGAGGTAGCTGGCAATTCTTCCAAAGCGTACCGGTGAAAGCGGATACGATTGCATTTCTCAACTATACCGATGGAACGACCGGTGTGAACATCGCGACCGTACTGACCCACGCGGATGTGGTGGCCGGTATCGAGCAGTTTTCCTCCCGCTTTCCACTGGGTTTGAAATCGGCGAGAGCTCTCGAAAACATGTCCATGCCTCCGACGAATGCTTATGCTCAGGCCTTCAATTGTTTGATGGTGATGAAATTCGGAGGTAGAAATGTGCTGGTACCCAAGCCGGGTGATACGGCAAGTTTGATCCGCCTATTAAAAGCGTATAACCCAAAGACCGGTACCGAACCGGCATTTTAAAATGACCACAGCATTGCCGGAGCACCTACGGCGGCCCCGAGTTAAAAGATGATCTTTTAGTATTAACGCAGAAAGGCTCCCCCTCCGCTAGCAGAACCACCTATTTGGGGGAGCCTGTTTTTCACCCGCTGTAATTTTTTGCTCCGGACGATGATCCTGATTGATACCAACCACCATATTTTTTAACAGGAAGCTGTCGGGCACCAACGGCCTACCACGGCCTGCCCGGATATCCGCTTCCGAATAAAAGTCCTAATCATGGAAATCTTTAAATGTGAGTACATCTGGCTCGACGGCTACCGGCCGGAAGCTAATCTCAGAGGGAAAACCAAAGTATTAGCCCTCCATGAAACCCCCAATTTAAATAATTTGCCAATGTGGTCCTTCGACGGTAGTTCGACCCGGCAGGCGGAAGGCAATGCTTCCGATTGCCTACTGAAACCCGTCAAGGTCTGGCGAGATGCCGGCCGGAACAACGGCTACCTGGTGCTGTGCGAAGTGCTCAATGCCGACGGCACGCCCCACGTCAGCAATTACCGGGCAACCTACCCGGATAACGACGATTTCTGGTTCGGGTTTGAACAGGAATACGTCATCACCCGCAACAGCCGGCCGCTCGGTTTCCCGGAGGAGGGCTATCCGGCTCCCCAGGGAGAATACTACTGCGGTGTCGGCAATGAGCGCGTAGTGGCCCGGGATTTTGTGGAAGAGCACCTGGAACTGTGCCTGGCCTGCGGCTTGCAGATCACCGGGATCAATGCGGAAGTGATGATTGGGCAGTGGGAATTCCAGTTGCTGGGTAAAGGCGCGAAAGGCGCCGCCGATGATCTGTGGCTGGCCCGCTATCTGCTGCTGCGCCTGGCGGAGAAAGCCGGCGTGGAGATCGAACTGCATCCCAAACCGGTGAAAGGAGACTGGAACGGTTCCGGGATGCACACCAACTTCTCGAACGAGCAAATGCGAACGGTCGGTGGTGAACCGTATTTCCAGCTGATCCTGGATAAATTAAAAGAAAACCACCGGGAACACATCGCCGAATACGGCTCCATGAACCACGAACGATTGACCGGGCTGCACGAGACCCAGGCCATCGACCAATTTTCTTACGGTGTAAGTGATCGTGGAGCATCCATTCGCATCCCGTTGACGACGATCGAAAACGACTGGAAAGGATACCTCGAAGACCGCCGCCCGGCTTCCAATGCCTGTCCGTACCGCGTCACCGCCAAAATTCTCAATACGGTACCCCTGGAGACTATGGCTTACTAAGAGTGCCGACCGAACAGCTATAACAAACCATAATAAAACGACCGGTGCAAGGGAGCACTCCGGTGCTCCCCACCTTCTTTCCCTAACCAATACGGATGGTCCTTTATCCGGATGGGTGGAAGCAGCCATAACCAGGCCTGCTTTTCCCATCATAGCCGGCAACTCAGGTTTCGGCTGCACGGGAAATACGGCTATCCGTCATACAAAATCTAACCACCTTGATCACCACCTCTCAAATCGAAAACCACGCGGCCGATTCACTTTTCAAAATGCTGGATCAGGAGCAAAAGGAACGGATTGAACCCGGAAAATTTTTAGATCAACTGGCTCAGACCGGGGTCCTGGCGGACGATCCCCGCATCCGGGAACTGCATAACCTCCTACGGCTCGAAGCGCAGGGCCGGGATAGTCAGCCCCTTACCCAAACGGAGTTCAATGAGATCCTGAAGCAGAATGCCCTGGTTAAAAAATCACTTTCCCAGGATCTGGTCATTCCGGATTTCGCATCATTCTGCCGGGATATCAGCTCCATGTTTACCGAAACGCTTAAAAACGAAAAAGGCAAAGTGGCGGATTATATTCCCCAACTGGCCCGGGTCAATCCCGATCAGTTCGCCCTGTCCATCTGTACCGTTGACGGGCAGCGTTACTCGCTGGGCGATTCTGGCGTGAATTTCTGCCTGCAATCGTCTTGCAAGCCCATCAACTACTGCCTCGCCCTGGAGGAGCTGGGCGAAAAAAAAGTACATCGCCACGTCGGGCGGGAACCCAGCGGGCAGTCCTTCAACGAACTGACCCTCAATGCGCAGGGGATCCCCCATAATCCCATGATCAATGCCGGGGCCATGATGGCCTGCTCCCTTATCGACCGGGAAAACAACATTGCCGATCGTTTTGACAAGGTCAATAAAACCTGGAAAGCACTCTGCGGCGGCAAAGACGTAAGCTTCAACAATGCCGTCTATCTCTCGGAGCGGCAGACGGCCGACCGCAATTTTGCCCTGGCGTATTTTATGCGGGAGAAAAACGCTTTTCCCGAAAAGACCAATTTGACGGAAACCCTGGAATTCTATTTCCAGTGCTGTTCGATCGAATCCTGTACCTATGATCTGTCCGTAGCCGCCGCCACCCTGGCCAATGCGGGGACGAATCCGCTGACGGGAGATGTGATCTTTCAGTCATCGACCGTTCAGAATTGCTTGTCCCTGATGCTGAGTTGCGGCATGTACGATTTCTCCGGAGAGTTCGCCTTTAAGATCGGGCTACCGGCAAAAAGTGGCGTATCCGGGGCGCTCCTGCTGGTGATCCCCAATTTGATGGGCATCAGCATCTGGTCTCCCCGGCTGGATCCGCTGGGCAACAGTGTGCGGGGCGTGGAGTTCTGCGAGCGTCTGGTGGAGCGCTTCAGTTTTCACCAGTACGATTCGCTGACGGGCCATTCCAGTAAGATCAACCCGCGACGCAAGCAAAGTGAGGTAAAGGCCTCCAAGGTCATGGAACTCATCCGGGCCGCCAGCTACGGCGATCTGGATGAGATCTATCGCTTGGAAGCGGAAGGCGTTAGTCCGGATACCGCCGATTACGACGGACGGACGCCCCTGCATCTGGCCGCCTGTGAGGGTCAGATCGAAGTAGTGCAACACCTGATCGATAAGCAGGTACAATTGACGCCCAAAGATCGTTGGGGCAATACCCCGCTGGATGATGCCGCCAGGTTTGGGAAACAGGAGATCAAAACCATGCTGGAGCGGGCCGTCAAAGCCCGCCGGAGCGGTATTAAAAGGACCTTGCCTCCGGTTAGTAAAAACTAGGCGGCGGTTATTGTCAAATTCGTATACCCATAATGCTGCCGGATTCTGGTGGGAGGTGACTGTCGCCGTTTGTGCGACCGTCACGAAACGCCCGAGGGTTCCGGATTATATAATGCAAAGCTCTGCCGGTCCGTGACCAGCGGGGCTTTGTCCTTGGGGATCAGTCCTGATGCAGGAGTTCCCGTTGCCGCCGCATCTCAAAAGGTTGGCAGGATTGCTGCGCCAGGAGGTCCAGGATGTCCTGCGGAGGAAATTCCAGCGCACTGGCCGTACTCCCTTTACAAAATGGGCACACCTGCACCTCTCCGTCCGTATTGATGTACAGGTACTGGTCGCCGCCGCCCATACAGCCGCTCCGGCGCTGGAGATGGCCGACGAAGCTAACAATGGGATAATCCGCCCAGCGGGGCAGGGTATTGTAGTCGAGGTAGAAACGGTCCAGCAGATCGATCTGCTCCGGTGCCAGATCCACGTCTTTATCCGCGTAGCGACCGGCGGCTCTGGGCTCCAGTAGCTGGACGAAGGTTACGCCCAGGCCTTTGGCCATTTCCAGGTAGGCCGTCAGATTCGCTTCGGTTGCATAGGAGCGGGTGGCGCAGAGGGAAAGCGCGGTGACCAGTCCGGCCGCCCTGGCGTTGGCGGCGGCCCGGGTGGCCCATAGGTAGGCCTGATCGTACCCTCTGAACTGATTGTGTTCCGCCTCCAAATGGTGCTCCATGCTGATCATCACTCCGGTGAGGCCGGCGGCTTTCAGTTGTCGGGCTTTACTTTCCGTAAGTTGAAAGCCGGAGGTAATGATCCAGAAGTCGGTTCCCGGAGCGGCATTTTCCAGGATCGTGAGCAGGTCTTTAAAGCGCACCATGGGTTCGCCGCCACTCAGCATGATCTGGGTCGTGCCGAAAGACTGGTATTGCTGTACCAGATGCAGGAGGTCGGCTGTGGTAAGGGCTTCCCGTTTATTCAGCTGATCCCATTCGAAACAGTGTTCACAGTTGAGCGGGCATTTCTTGGTAATGGCGAGAAAAAGCGTACGCAGACCCGCCTCCCGTTTGAACGGATAACTCTTATTGATCTCATTCTCAAACATCCGGGTATGGGCCCGGGAGGGAAAGCCGGGAGCGGTGAGCCGCCAGAAGTAGCGGCCGTCGATGCGCGCCACCTTGCGGACGGGTACGTTGCCGAAGATCTGTTGGTAGCGCAATTGCAAAGCCCGAATGGCCTGCCGGGCTTTAGCAACACTTTTCAGACGTTGGAGGGCGATCCGGATCAGTTTGATCAGGACGCGCATCCGCAGTCCTCTTTTTCTCAGAGCACTGCGGATGAAAGGTATGGATTGTGGACGCTCCATGTTTTATGTTTATTGGGTGATGCTGGCAACTTCCTCTCCGTTGTTCACGATCACCTGGAGATAGAGTGCTTTGGAAAATTCGCTGAAGTAAGCCGGTGTGCGGAATTTTTTCAACTCGCTGATTGCGGGCAGTCCTGCGTAAGACCGGACATGTTTGTAGTAACCTTTGCTGTGCAGGAAGGCCGATTGGGTAAATCCCTCGGCTGCCGGCTGGTAAGCGAAATGGAGCTCCGTGGCATCGCCGGTATGCAGTTGCTGAAGGTACTGATCATCGTCTGCGCTAAGGGCGGCGGTGTGGTCCGTACCGTCCAGTCCGGTAGCGGATAGCGGGGCTATTTCCCGAACCTGCAGATCCGTATCAGCGGTGAAATCCATGGCGGCGTAATCCAGTTCCCAAAACAGGAAACCAGTCTGTAAACGGATCTCAATATCCGGTCCTTCGTGCGCACTCAGATCGATCGGCAGTACAAAATCCCGGGCGGCCATCGGACCCACTGTCGGCAGGTGTTCGATGAGCTGCCATTCATCTCCTACTTTCAGAGAGACCGTCAATGGAAATTCCTGATCAATGGCCATCTGCCGGCGCTCTGCTCCGGGAAGGGCGGCCTGTTTCTCGATCCACTGATCGTAAAAGCCACCGAATTTTTTGGTGAATTCGCCGAATACCCAGTCAAACCACAGGGAGTTCTTCGCGTTGAGCACCAGCTTGCCGGAGGTCGCACCTGCGGGTTTTTCAAAACGCAAATTGGCCGCATTGGTGGTCGCTTCGGTATGGTCGAACAGATATACGTCGCGATCGGTCCGTTGCAGGGTCGACCGGATATCTTCGCCGTTGGCCAGGGCCTGCACCGGCAATTGCGGATCCTGGATAAGATGGGGCTGACCTTTTTGATCCAGTAGGACGGTCGTATGTTGCGGATGGTCCACGACTACCAGCCGGGCCAGATTGGTATATTCCTCTTCTTTCAGTTCGTTGGCGATCTTCAGTTTGTAGATCGATCCGTCCGCTTGCAGTCGGGGCAGCGGAAGGTAGTCGTCCCGTTCGAGGTTCTTCAGGATAGCGCCACCGTATAACTCTCCTTCAAAAACATAATCCTGACCGTCGTACACGTAGAGATAAGGGCACGAACTTTTGGTGAGGGCCACAATGATGGTCACAATAGCCAGTACCCCAATGGCACCGAAAACGAAATGCGCGATGGATTTACCGGTGTCCGGCTTGATGACCCGGATCTCGGAGATCTGGGTGACCGGTAGGGCGATATCCCCCACGGCATAGGTGCCCTGATCGGGTGCCAGATAAAGGTGCACCTCATTCAGAATACTTTTTTCCCCGGAACCGACGAGTTTCCGGCGTACGTCATTGTAGTAAATGGAATCGCTACCGACTTCCACCAAAGTACCCTTTAGGATGTTTTCTTCGATGGCGGGTAATACCAGATGGTGCTGTTCGGCTCCCTGGTGCAGGACGAAGTATTTGTGCACCTTTTCCATTTCAATGAGCTTGGGTAAATCCTCACTCGTTACACTTTTTACCCGGAAATAAGTACAGGCCGAAATATGGAAAAGCATTAACGCGGTGAGCAAATAGGCCAATGCTCTTTTCAGGACGGAAGGAAAGATTTGTTTCATGATCCTAGAGGGTTTATGTTTAAAATGGCAATTCTCCAATAATTGCGATCAGGGTAGACCAGGCGATCTTGCCGCCGGTCAGATAGAGGAATATCCGGCGCTTCTCCAGGCCGGAAACCAGCGCAATGGCTACCGAGGGAATGGTGCCGAGAAAAATACTGGCACCGGCCAATCCCCACAGTCCATATCGTTGCCAGATCTTTTTTACGAGAGCGGGGGGAGGAGGAGCGTCGGTAATGGAGGTACGGTTTCTCTTTTGCATCTGCCTGACCCAAACGGATCGGATCTTATTTCCCAACAACAGGCAGAGGAATACCCCAAGCACGGAGCCGGTACTCGTCAGCAGCCAGAGTTCCAGCGGATGGTGACCGTAGGCCAGGCTCAAACCCGCGCCGAGGAACAGGCGCAGCGTACTGGTGGCGATCACCGATCCGTATTCGGCAAATACTTCTAGCATGTCCGGCAATTGAATCCCTTCTCACTAAATTTACGCTTAATTTTTTTCCCGGAAGGATGATGAATATCATTAAATAGAGTGGGAAAACGCAAAATCCAGGGCCAGGCGCATTCTACCGGGCGGTTGGGCCGGTACCGGCTATTTGGAGGGGCCCCGATACTGCAATCCGAGCACGGTGAAGTCGTCGTGTTGCGGGGCATTGCCCACAAAATTCTCTACTTCCTGCTCCAGGAACTGAACGAGATCTTTCATACTGGCGTGCGGTCGCCGGTTGAGCACCCGCCCCAGATGACTGGTCCCGAACATTTTCCTCTCGGCGTTCATGGCTTCTGTGATCCCGTCGGTATACAATACGAGGGCATCTCCGGGATGCAACTGCAGCTCGGAGATCGGGAATTCCGCATCGGGATCAATACCCACGAGCGTACCGCCGGGCAGGTCCATCAATTGGAAGTCGCCCCGGTTGAGTGAGATATAAGGTGGATTATGACCGCCGTTGACAAAACGCAGTACGCCCGTTCGCAGGTGCAGTACTCCCGCGAAGATCGTGACGAACATCATATTGTCGTTGTTGTTGGCGAGCATCCGGTTGACGGAGGGAATAACCTGCCGGAAACCGGGATTGTTACCCGCCAGCAGCCGCAGCGAAGTGAAAGTCCGCATCATCAGCAGGGCGGCGGGCATCCCCTTACCGGACACGTCTCCGATAGCGATGTAGAGGTTCTCGTCGTCGAGCATGAGGGCGTCGTAAAAGTCGCCGCCCACCACACGGGCCTGATTGATGAGTGCGTAAGCATCCACGGCCGGCCGGTTGAGCAGGAGTTTATCTCCGTCCGGAACAATACTGGCCTGGATCTTTCCGGCATTGGCGATCTCCTTTTGGAGGTGCTGGTATTTCAACTGGTCTTCCAGTTCCTTCATCAGCGAGTGATTGGAACGGCGTAGCCGACCGGCCATGATGCTCATCAGGTTGCGGACCCCTTTCTGGGTCATGGCGATGTGACTCCAAAAGGAACTTTCGGAAATGCAAAGCACCCGGCTGGCCTGTTCGGCACGAGCGTAAGCCGAAGTCGGTAATCCCAGCACCAGTGACATTTCGCCCAGGCATTCGCCCACTTCGATGGGAATGGAGATCTGGGTGCCGTCCTTTTCCAGTACGATCGAGATTTTGCCTTCCACCAGCAGGTAAAGGGTATCATTGGAACAACCGTAATCGATCAGCACTTCACCGGCACTCAGCTTCCGTACCGTGCTGGCCTGCAGGATCAGCTGGATCTCTTCGGTAGTGAAGTCGTTAAAAAGTTGGCACTTTGCCATTGCTTGATTCAGGGACGAGGCGGCCATGCGCTGCAATTCGATTATGCGGTTGATTAAATTCAGGCCGGCCAATTTAACGATTTAGCCGGTCTTTTTTAAGCGATATCGACCAGTACTGACAAAACCAGGGTAATATGCGTCCCTTTTTTACCCTAATTACCCGAAACGCCTTTGGCCCCTTTTTCGGTCCCGGCTTCCTCGGGGTATTTCCAGTCGTCCGCAAAGGTCTGCCGCTGCGCCGTCAGACTTTGGGTGTACAGCAGGGCGTTGAACAGGGTCCGGTAAGTGCCCATGGGTTGCCCGCGCCACTGTGGCTGGAAACCGAACAGCAGTACGTGCCCTTTCCCGTAATGCACGTCGAGGGCGGCAGCTTTGCCGTTCAAATACTGTTCGCCGACCAGATAGCCGGAACGGAGCGGTGATCCTTTGGCCTGGTAGCGGGCCAGTACTTCGCCCCGGAAATCATCCGGTGTATCGAATACGGGACTGCTGTAGACAAATACATTGGCGTATTCCGGCATGCCGCTTGTGACCGGGTGGGAAGGATTGACTTCCACCTCCACGATGGAGCCACCGGTAAAGAACTGGCTTCGGTTGACTCCGCTAACGGCGTTTTTAACCGGTAGATGTAAAGCGTCGATCGCAAAATCGCTGCTTCGGTTCAGGCACACCAGCGTACCTCCCCGGTTGACGAAATTCTGGAGATTGCGCGTTCCTGTCTCTCCCAGTCCGCCGGTATACTGGGGAGGGGCCATGCCGAAGGGCAGGCCGTTCTCGATGGTGCCCGGTCTTTCGGAAGCCAGCAGGATGACGTCGAAGCGTTCGTGCAGGTCACCGGCCGTAAAATCCGAATTGCGTAGGGAGGTGTACGGCAGACCGTAGTTGTCCAGCAGCCAGCGGGTCCAGCCCATGTCCATACTGGCCGTCCAGGGGCGGTACACACCGATACGCGGGCGGATGGGCGTGGTGGAAGCAGAGGAAGTAAGTTGCCCGTTGAGCGCATAATCTTTGATCCACTGTTCCATCTGACTGCGGCCGGCTCCTTTGATGCCGTAGGTTTGGGTGTCCTCCAGATAGACCACCTCCAGCTTCAGGTTCAGGGCTTCGCCGATCACGCGGAAGGTATTGTTCTCCCGGGGATCCAGACTTAGGATGTTACCGCTGCCGGATAAAGAACCGGGAAGGGGCAAAATACCGGCGGCAACGGCATCGGTATTGAAGCCGGCTCCCGGGGCAAAATCCACCTTGCTGAGATCTTCCGTGGTATCATCCTCGCCCGGATCGAGCGCCTGACCTTTTACCGGTTTCAGTGCGGCCCGGAAGTCTGCGGGCAGCGGACTGGTCGCAGTGATCACTTTCAGTTCCATCTGGTAGGGAAGTGTCCAGCCGGCGGCATCGTAGGGTTGTTCCAGCGGTCCGTCCGGCGATTCGCGCAGATCCGGATATTCCTGAACATCCAGTACCTGGCGGGCCAGCGCGGCAAATTCCTGATCCATGGGGATCACCCAGGTGCCGCGCGGGTAATCCCGGCCTTCAAAATTCATGTCCCGCTCCAACTGCAAGATGCGAATACCGTTGAAAGCCAGCCGTCGTAGCAGTTCTACCGGGCGGGCGGGGTCGCGTTGCTGCTGGGGAATGATGTAGGCAAAGGGCGGTTCCCGGCGGTATTTTTCAATGGTAGCCCGGGCCGACTGGTATTTATTAAAAAGCAGGGTCTCTTTGTATTTGGCGGCATAATCCAGGGTAGCGATCGAAGCGGTTTCCATATAATCCATAGCGTCTTTCAATCGCCACCAGCCCCCTTTCCACGGACTGGAATAGAGGGACTCGATCTGCAATTTAGAACGGCTGGCCGGAAAATCCCGGATGGTATAAAAATGCGGGGTGGCGTAACGATAAAGTGCCGTTTCCGTCCAGTAGGCCGGGATATTCTGGAGTACCGGCAGGTAATCGATATAACCCGGATACCAGGCGTCAAAACCTTTTCCCATATGGACGGCTCCCGGTTGCCCTTTGGTTTCCAGTTCCTGGGCCATGGCCATGCCGATCATATTGACCTCCCGGGCCACGATGGGTGGTGTTTCGGTAGCTACGGGTTCGGCGAATGGCGGCAGCCAGATCCGGGTCGGAAATGGGGAAGACTGGTGGTGCACATAGATGATGTTGGGTTCCCATTCCCGCCAGGTACGGCCCACTACCCGGGATTCGAGCATATTGAGCATGTAGGCGTCGCGGTTGTTATCGTGGCCGACGTACTTCTGGTATAACCAGGGCGTGGAGGCCGTTTCGTAGGGCGTGCCGACATTACCCAGGTACCAGTCGGCGATGATGTCCTGCCCGTCCGGATTGAGGGACGGCCACAGCAGCAGCACCACGTTTTCCATTATATTTTTGATCTTTTTTTCTTCGGACCGGCTGAGCAGATCGTACGCCAGCGTGATAATGTGCTGGGCGCCGGCCACTTCGGAAGCGTGCAATCCGCCGCTGATGTCCACGATAGCTTTACCTTCTTCGGCGAGGCGGAGCGCGGCCTCCCGACTCAGGTCTTCCGCCGGGTGGGCGAGTTGCTGGGAAATGTCCCGGTAGCGATCGATCTGCGCCAGGTTTTCTTTGGCGGAGATCAGAACATAGTACCAGGGTCGCCCTTCGGAGGTTTTACCGGTTTGCCGGATCTCTACCAGCTCGCTCACCTCCGCCAGCTTCTGGAAATAGTTGATGGATTGCTCGTAGGTAGCCAGGTGGAAATCGGCACCGACCTCAAAACCGATCACTTCTTCCGGTCGGGGAATGGCATTCGCCTGCCCGTAGCTGAAGCAGGGCAGCAGGCAAAAAAGCAGGCAGACTCCGAAGATCGGAATACTTCGGTTGATCTTCTTGGCTGCGCGGCGGGTAATATGGCGGTTCCGGAAAACTTCCGGATCTGAGATAGGGTGGTTGCGGCGGGCCGAAGCGGAAAAAAGCATGGATGATAGGTTTGTAAGCGCCCACCGGGATATGCCAATAGCGTGCCGGTCGAAAAGTGACCGTTTCGACCGGCTGACAACTCCCAAATACACGCTCTAGGTTACCGAATGAGCGTAAAGATATCTAAATGCTGCTTACTTTTTGCCGGAAACCGGCCTGGATGAGCGGAGCGGGCGGAAGCCGTTAAAGTGAGCGGTTCGGCTCACTTTAACGATCGTGTTTCCCGCCTTTGTCTGGAAAGGATTTTCTTTATTCAAAACTATCTACCTCCCGGTAGGCCTGGATCAATCGGGCTTCTCCATCCTTATCCGGATAGAAATTTCCGTGTTCCATACCCAGGATGCCGGTATATCCTTTGTCGTGGATGTGTTTGAAGAGGTGCCGGTAATTCATCTCCCCGGTGGTTGGTTCCTTCCGGCCCGGTACATCACCGATCTGGAAATACCCGACTTCTTCGTAGGCCATATCGATGTTCTGGGTAATATTCCCCTCAGTGATCTGCTGGTGGTACATATCGAACAGGATCTTGCAGGACGGGCTGTTGACCGCCTTGCAGATCAGGTAGCCGTGCGGTACCTTACTGAGGAATACATCCGGGTGGTTGTGCAGGTGGTTGAGCGGTTCCAGTACCATCACCAGGCCGTGCGGTTCCAGAACAGCCGAGGCCTGTTTCAGCGTTTCGACAATATTGGCCGTCTGATAATCCGGCTCCAGCCGGTGGTGGCGATTACCGAGTACGATGGTCATCCAGGTGGCATTTACCCGTTTGGCGACATCCACCGAAGCGGCGAGTTCTTCCACAAAAGCTTTTCTGATCTCCGGATCGCCTTTAGCCAGGCCGTCGCCCCGGCGTACGTTCCAGTTGCCGACGAAGACGCCCATTTCCATATTGAGGTCCGCGAGGGTTTTGCCGATCTTTTCCTGCAGCGCGACGTCCCGGCTGGAGAGGCTGTTGTCCTCAAATGCGCGGAAGCCCTGATCGGCCATGAATTTGATCTGATCGATAGGGTCTTCGCCCGCCGAATGTTTGAACATGCCGAGATGCGGCGCGTATTTCAGTTTGAAAGGCTCGGCTTTGCTGATGCTGGCTTGAGCCGCCCTCCCGGTCAGGGGCACGCTTAGCGCGGCGGACGCCGACAGGGCCGTTTTTACAAAAGTTCTTCTTTCCATAAGTTGAAGTGGATTTTCGTTAAGCTTGAATAAGTAGTAAAAAGAAGTTCTAAAGTAGAGGAAAATGGAGAGAGAGAAAAGTTTCGGATGGCTTATACTGTCACGAACTTGATTTTTACGCTGCGGGAATGCGGGGAAGAGACTGGCCCGTTACCTGCCGGTCGGCTTAAAAAGGTCCGGTTAATCGTGCACCACCAGGCGGTATCCCAGTCCCCGGTGGTTGACGATCTCGACGTTCGGATCGTGCCGAAGGTAGCGACGCAGCCGGGAGATAAAGACGTCCAGGCTCCGGGAATTGAGAAAAGCATCGTCCTCCCAGATCTGCAGGAGGATGGTTTCCTTGCGCAGCAGTTCGTCCCGGTTTTGGCAGAACAACTGCAGCAGTTCGGCCTCCCGGACGGTCAACTGGGTAGGAGCCTGACCCCGGCAAACGAGCTGCCGTTTTTTGACATCCAGCTCGTACCGGCCGATGGTATGGGTATCCGCGGGGGGCGGGCCGGCGGAGAGGAGTCTTTTATCACTGAGCAGGACTTTCATCCGCACCAGTAGTTCTTCGATGCCGAACGGTTTTTTGAGATAGTCGTTGCCGCCGGCTTCAAAACCGCGGACCACATCTTTGGGCCGGGCCCTGGAGGTCAGAAATAGGATCGGCGTATCGAGATCGGCGGCCCGGATGATACCGGCGACTTCAAAACCATCCCGGCGGGGCAGCATGACATCCAGCAGAATGATGTCGGGTGCCTGCTCCCGGTATACGCTGACGGCCTGGTCACCGTCCGTAGCCTGGACCACTTCGTAGTCGGACTGTTCGAGATTATCCCGGATCAACATGGCCAAGGAGGGCTCGTCTTCAACCAGCAGGACTTTCAGCATGACATTGGGTTTACTTCTCGATGATCACTTTCATAATGGTTCCCCGGGGGTGGTTGCTGTGCACCTGGATCTTCCCTCCGAGGGTTGCTACACATTGCTGAACGTGGTAGAGGCCGATCCCCGTGCCTTTTACCGTATAATTGCGATCCTGATCCGAAGAGCGATAAAATTTTTCGAAGATATGCCGGCGGTCTTCCGGCGCGATACCCCAGCCGTTGTCGGCTATTTCCAGGACAAAACCCGGTCCGCTGTGCTCCAGACGCACATCGATGTGCACGCCTTCCTGATCCGAATAGCGGATCGCATTCTGGAGTAAATTATCGATAATGGTCGTCAGGTGAAAACGGGAGGAGACCACTGGGAATTCCTCCCGGTCGGGTAGGGTTACCGAAACCCGCTTTTCCGCCTTTTGCCGATAGCGATCGGTGGCGGCCCGCAGGAGTTCCATCAGGTCCATCGATTCTTTCTCGATTTCACCAGACTCCCGGCCGGTACTGTGCAGGAGGATACTCTCCACCAGTTCCGATAGCCGGTTCAGTTCCGTGCCGGAGATTTGGAGGTAGCTCGCAAATTTCTCCGGCCGGTCCTTTACCTCAAAGCGCCGGAGACTGTCTACGGCCAGCCGCAGCGCGGAGATCGGTGTTTGTAGTTCGTGGGTGATATTGTCGATAAAATTGTCCTTCATTTCCGAGAGCTTTTTCTGATAAAGAATGGTAGAGAACAGCAGATAAAAGCTCAGCAGTGTCAACAGGATCACGGCGGCCGATCCGGCGATGGTAAAAATGGAACGCCGGAAAATAGCGTAGCTGGGATTGTCTATTACCGCCATGGCCAGTTTTTCCTCGATCCAGGTATCAGCGAAGAGCGGATGCGCTCTGGAACGCACGGTGGCTTCCATGGCCTCATCCGCAGCGGACGCAAAGCTTGAATCGATCCGGATGGTAAAATCACTGTGAATGTCCAGGCTGTCCAGTTTGCTCCGAAAGCTGTTGTGGAGGGTGGCCGTATCTACCGGTAGCTCCGTCATGTTGCGTTTGATGCGCTCTCCCAGACGATCCGTCCAGAAGACGATACTCTCGGCGTTGAAGTCTTTACGGGCCTGCTTTTCCATCTGTTCCAAAAACCAGATAGGGGTTTCCGGGGTCAGGGTATCGACGAGTTCAATGGTTTGGCGGAAGGAGATGGAGGTGCCCAGATCCCGCGTGTCGGGGTCCATAAAATCGAAAACCATCAGTTCATCTTCCGGGTGGCGATGGGCCTGGATAATGACCACTCCGGGATCATCGAGGTCTTCCATAAAGAGGTGGACCAGCCGGTCGACCCGCGCGGATTTTTCCGCCTGGACGGACTGGGCAAATAGCTCATTTACCAATGCTTTAAAGTCGGCCTGTTGCCGCTGAAATTCCTGGTAGGCCAGATAGCCCTGCATGAACAGGAGCGCCAGCAGACAAAACAGCATGATACCCAGCAGTATGGAGATTCGCTTCGTCATGCGGCTAAAATAGGTCCTTTCTTTCCAGCGTCGAAGGCTGTTAACAAACATTTACACTTCTTAGGAGTGGATTAGGCAAAAGTCCGTGCGAATGCCTCTAGATTGCCCAAAAAAGCAGAACTATGAAGTTATTACTGACCTTAAGTATCGCCTTTTCCCTGTCGCTATCCGTTTCGGCTACCAACCCTCTGGTCGTAGGAGATAAAATGCCCGAACTGACCCTCAACCCGGTAGGGGAGGAGGCACCCCTTTTGCTGACGGACCTTCGTGGACAAGTAGTAGTCCTTGAATTCTGGGCCACCTGGTGCAGTCCCTGTATTCAGAGTATGCAGCACCTGAAAGAACTGGAAGAACAATTTGGCGACAAGCTGGTCGTCCTTGCCGTCTCGGACGAGCGCCCGGCCCGGATCGCCTCCTTTATGAAAAATACCGATTTCCCTTTCCATTACGTAGAAGAAAACGATCGGCTGCGGGAATACTTTCCGCACCGGGTCATTCCCCACACGGTGGTACTTTCACCCGAGCAGGAGGTGGCCGCCATCACCCGGCCGGGAGCGCTGACCGAAGCGTTTATTTCCGGTTTGCTCCGCGGGAATATGACTACGTTGCCGCTGAAAGAAGACCGTCCCTGGGATATGAACACGGACATTTTTGGTCTGGATACCCTGGCGCTTAGCGCTTTTCAGATCCAGCCCGCCCGCCCGGAAGCTCCGACGCATTCGCGCAGCTACCGCAAGGGGCCTTTCAAGGATCGGCGTCGAAGTTTCGTCAATTTCCAGGTGCCGATGTTGTACCGGGATGCTTTTGACATCAGTGTTTACCGCATGGATTACCTGGAAGAGGAAAATCCGGAGACGTATTGTGTTGATATCCTGGTGCGGGATTCGGAGCGGGATCAGCTGGAAGCAATTCTCCAGGATTCTCTCCAGGCTTATTTTGGCTGGACGGCCGCCTGGCAGGCCCGGGAAACGGAAGTCTGGGTACTGTCCGCGCTCCCGGATGGGATCACTCTGCCAACGGCTGAAGCCGAGGCGTACAGTACCTCCGGCGGTGATCATTTCACCTGCGCCGGTGCTACCCCGGCTAAATTTGCCGACTATCTGGAATCTCATGGGATAGCCGGTATGCCGGTGGTCGACGAAACGGGATCGGATGCCTTGTTTC
Organism: Flavilitoribacter nigricans DSM 23189 = NBRC 102662; assembly: GCF_002646595.1. GTDB lineage: Bacteria > Bacteroidota > Bacteroidia > Chitinophagales > Saprospiraceae > Flavilitoribacter > Flavilitoribacter nigricans. The sequence continues at coordinate 53,945 of NZ_PDUD01000052.1, read as the reverse complement.
GTTTCGATTTTTCTTTTCAGCCGGAAAATTCGAAATCCTTCTTTGAAGCGCTGGCCGGAATGGGAATGGCCGTCAAAAAAGAGCAACGGGTAATCGATATTTTGGTGCTTGAACCTCCGCGCTAGATAGCGGTTTTCTTGTGGCTACCGATCGCCCGGGCGAGTGGACCGTCCGGGTGATCTTAATCTCGCATGATCTGGGTTGGTGGTCATTCCCGGTGAGCTCGGGTAATAAGCGCATCAATCCGACCTTATTCCCGATTCAGCCATTCAATCGCTTCCCGGACACATTCGTCCTGGTCCGATAGCGGTTCCCGGGCAAACGGCATTGCTACATCTACGTCGACAAACTCGTCGTAAACGTTGCCGTTCCTATCTTCATAATAGCTTACGGAAATGGTCAAGCCGATGGCATCATCAATCACCGTCCAGTCCGTAGCCGTAACCATCCCCAGCGTTTTTTGCCCAAAAAACCGGGTCTTTTCCTTCCCCTTGAAAATGACCGCCAGTGCCTCGCCCGAACTCGCGGTGTACAAACTTGTCAAAACGGCAATTTTCGGTTTGTTGGGCAGCTGGCAGTGGTCTTCCAGTTCGATGGAGTAGCCATCGTAGTAAAAGTGATCGTTCTCCACGCGCCAGCTGGAGCTTTCCGCTTCGGTGAGGCCCCGGGTGCCGCCCACGGCGCCGTTCCCAATGATCAGGGCCAGACCCTCGGCCATCGGGTGCATATTGCCGCCTCCGTTGTATCTGAGATCAATGATCCAGTTTTCGGCCCCCGCTTCGATCAGGGCACACACTTTATCCTGGATTGCTCCTGCCATTTTTTGGTTATCCCCGGTAGGCAGTCCAACGATCCTTACATATCCGATATTATTTTCTAAAGTTTCGGCGTGGAATTTATAGACATTGCCCATTTGAATATCATTGTAAATGTCCGGCTGGAAGGACTGCTGGTGTGCTTTCAGTTCGCCGCTGTAATAGCTCGCAAATAGCTGGTTTTGGTAGAACATGCGTCCGTGCTCATCTCCCAGCGACCGGAGTAAATAGTTCAGGGCCGGTTTCAGATCCGCTATGTATTCGGCGTGTTTGGTCAAATCGTGAATATTCAGTTTTAGCGTATCCCAATCGACCCGGTTGCGGTAGAGGGAAGCTACTTCGGCGTGTTCGACCACGCTCTTCAGGGTACTTTGAACACCAACCGGATCTTGTCCGTAGGCGCAAGGGGCAAACAATACGAGTAATCCGAATAGTATTTTTTTCATAGTGATCATTTGTCGATTGATGACCGCCGGGCAGAGAACTGACCGGACGGACTGTATCCCCCTAGCCGGATCGAAACAGCTGAACGTTTCCTCAAGATGGACGATACGCACGAATTCGCAAAACGGCAGATATTATCCAGCCGGAATGCATGACTGTTATTGGAAAAAGACTACGGAAATTGAATTGAATGTGGTTTACCGGATCTCAAAACCCTTCACCACAAAACTCATTTGATCGTTATCCCGCAACAAGGATACCTCATTGCTATTACTTTCGTGGCGAAAACGATCGCCGACGGCAATGGTCTTGTGCAAGTACTCCGGATCGGATTGCTTCAGGAAAGAAGGCGGTACCATAAGGTTGGTTTTGCCGTCGAGTTCGATGAAAGCATATTTATGGTGGGAAAAAATATCGGTAACGGTCCCTTCGATCTGATCGTTCTCCGTCAGGATCGGATAACGCGCTTTCAGATCGGAATAGTAGATATCGCTGTGGATCATTAGTCCCAGGATCAGGGCCACGATCGGGATCAGAAAAAGCAACTTCTTATTCATAACCAGGCTAATTTTTGCCTGAATTTACAAAGAAGCCCGCAAAACCGTGCTTTCGGGCGCATTTGATCGGGCGCTTTGTCCCAACTTTAACAGAATTTCCCCGAAACACTCCTCATCAGCCGTTGTACTTTGCGTTTTCGGCCCGAACGGCAAAAAGGCAGGCACCGGGGCACTTACCTTTTCTCCGTTCACTGGTTTGCGGTGAGCCGGTCATCCAGACGGCTCAATTATTCTTTGACAGCCAGGATAGACAGGCTCTTGATGCCGTAATCGCGACTGGCGCCCTGAGCTCCTTTCGACAGAAAAGCATAGGGATTTTCCCGAACGATGCGGACCCGCATTCCGGCGGCTTCGATCAGATCCAGGTAGCGGGTTTCGGGGATAGCTCCGCCGATACAGGCCGCCCAGAGTGAAACATTACAACTGATCTTTTCCGGCAGTGGTTTGGTGGTCACGATATCGGAGAGCACGAGCCGCCCGCCCGGCTTCAGGATCCTGGCGGCCTCCCGAAAGACCTGCTCCTTCCGACTGGAGAGGTTGATGACGCCATTGCTGATCACCGCGTCGATGCAGTTGGATACAATGCAGGGCTCTTCAATGTAGCTCTCCAGGAAATGGATATTGCTGAAGCGGTATTGGTGTTGCAGGTCCCGCGATTTATGGAGTTGTTCGGGCGTCATATCCAGACCGATCACTTCGCCCTGTGGACCGACCGCATTGGCGGCGAAGAAGGCATCCATACCGGAACCACTTCCCAGATCAACGACAGCTTCTCCTTTTTTCAGTCGGGCCAGATCAAAGTAATAGCCGACGCCGGCAAAGGAATCGATCGCTGCGGCGGGAACCCGGTCGAGCGCGCCGGCGGGGTAACCCAGTCTTTCCGCCAGATTCCGGCCCATTTCAAAATGGTACCTTTCGGCGGGGTTAAGGGCCACGGCCCGGTACATACGCTTGACGCGTTGTTCTAATTCCTGGTGGTTGATTTGTGATCTAACAGGTGCTGCTAAAGTTTGCATGTTGGGTAAAGTTTTGAGGGTTTAAGATTAAAATTCGGCCTTGGTCCGGCCGTTGGTTATTTTATAAATGGCATTGAAGATGACGGAAGGCATACACCAGTCGATGGTGCTGGGCAGCGTGGCCACTACGGCCAGGATGCCGGCCAGGATCATGGCGGTCGTCACCGAGCCGGTTGCCAGAAAGTACACCACATAGCCCAGCCAGATACTGGCGAAGCTGCAGGCGAAGCGCAACTGGGTAGCTCTCGGAGGCAGAGCCGGCTTGTTCAGCCATCGGCTCAGGGTGTAATTGTAGATATAATCGAAGGGGTGATTGGGCAGGATAGCGCCGAGCATGGCGATCCCCAGCAATCCGGAAAACAGGTACAGACTTTGGGTGTAGATCCCCGTGATGATGATCAGGGTGCACAACTGGTAGGCGAAACGGATGCCGACAGCCAGTTCACTCAGTTCCCGGTCACTTTCCGTAGTATATCCCTGAGCCCGCAAGCGATTAATTCTGGTCTTTGATAAAATATTGGTTTTCATAATGATCTTTAGGTTGAAGTTTTAGTTATTTTCAAATCACAATGCAAAGTTATGGGGCCGGGCTATGGGAGGTATTAAGCATCGTTCCGAATGCGTTAAACTTGGTTGCAGGGGCCTTAAATATGGTTGCATTTTGATTAACTATTGTTGCGTCGACTGGATTTTGTAATCGCAATTATTTGATATTCAGTGTTTTGTAGTTTGAGTTGTTTTTTACCTATTTTTAAAGCCAAAACCCTGTTTCCGTGAGCTTTTCCGCTAAGAAATTTGTCGAATGGGGGCATCACCCGGATGATCCCCAGGACGAAAAACTGAAAAAATCCAGTTTACTGGTGGTATCGGGACCTTTTGCGCTGGCCGGACTGATCTGGGGCGTTTTGTATTTTTCCAACGGACTGCTCATTCCCGGAGCCATTCCTTTTACCTACGGTGTGCTGTCCATCATCAATATCATCAGCTTCGGCTTTAGCAAGCAATACGTTTTCTTTCGGAATAGCCAGTTGGTGCTCATCCTTATCCTACCGTTTGCCCTGCAGGTGAGCCTGGGTGGTTTTGTGCCCAGCAGTGCCGTCATTTACTGGGCCATTATCGCACCGGCGGGAGCCATGTTCTTCGACAGTATCAAGCGCTCGGTATATTGGTTCGGAGCTTATCTGGCATTGTGTGTGATCGCCTACCTGATCAATGACCTGATTCCGGAATACGTCAACTGGGATCTTTCGGAAAGTTTCGTCAACGGTCTCTTCCTGATGAATATCATCGGGGTCTCCTGCATCGTTTTTGGTATCCTGTATTACTTCGTCAGCACGATCACCAAACTGAACGAAGACATCGAGAAAAAGAACGAGGTCCTGCACGAGCAGTCGATCCAGCTCCGGGAGATGGATGAGATCAAATCCCGTTTCTTTGCCAATATATCACACGAGTTCCGGACTCCGTTGACTCTTATCCTGGGGCTGGTGAAAAAGCAGGTAGCCCACCCGGAGCGCCCGCCGGATCTGCGCGATAGCGATACCATGCTGCGCAACGCCCGGCGTTTGCTGCAACTCATCAATCAGTTGCTGGACCTGTCCAAGCTGGAATCCGGTGAGGCCAAATTGCAGGCCGTGCCGGACGACATTGTGCTATTCGTGAAAAACGCCACGGCGCAGTTCGAATCCATGGCCCTGGATAAAGGCCTCAGCCTGACCTTCAACGGGCGGCATCTGGAAGAACCGGTGGATATTCCGCCCATCGAGATCTACTTTGACCATTCCAAAATGCATAAGGTGCTGAACAACCTCCTGTCCAACGCCATCAAATTCACCCGTGCGGGTGAACGGGTGGCCGTGGAACTGGAACAACTCCGCGATACCGACCAGGATCGGGAAGTGGTCGTGGTGCGGGTCATCAATACGGGCACGGAGATCCCGGCGGAGAAGCTGCCGAAGGTATTCGACCGCTTTTACCAGGTGGACGGTGCGAGCAATCGCGAGTACGAGGGTACGGGCATCGGACTGGCCCTGGTCAAGGAATTGGTGGAAATGCACCACGGACAGGTGAGTGTGAGCAGTAAAATGCAGAAAACCTGTTTTTCAATCAGTCTGCCGGTGGGTGACGATTACCTGGGCGAGGAAGAGATCGTCCGGACTCCGATGGCCGATTCGGAGGAGGAACTGCCGGAACTGATACCCGGGGCCGGAGCTCCCATTGCCAACACCTTATTGGATGAGGGCGAGAACGATGCCCCGGATACCGGGCGGCTGGAGATCCTGATCGTAGAAGATAATTCCGATCTGCGCTCCTTTATAAAAGGTATACTGGAACCCGAATTTCAGGTGATCGAAGCGGTGGATGGCCTCGATGGTTTTGAAAAAGCCGGCGCGGCGATCCCCGATCTGATCGTCAGTGACGTAATGATGCCGCGGATGGACGGTTACGAATTGTGCAAACAACTCAAAACGGATGACCGCACCAACCATATTCCGGTAATCCTGCTGACCGCCAAAGCGGCCCGGGAAAATAAACTGGAAGGACTGGGGCAGGGAGCGGACGATTACCTGATCAAACCTTTTGATGAAAAAGAACTGACTGTCCGGATCCGGAATCTGATCGATCTCCGCAAAAAGCTACAGCAGAAATACCAACAGGATTTCAGTTTACAGGCCGATGCGGTACCGGTCCCCACCGTACCCAACAAATTCCTGGAATCGCTGCGGGCCGTGGTTGAAGCCAATATAGATAATGAACAGTTCGGTGTGGAGGAAGTACAACGGGAGATTGGCATGAGCCGATCGCAGATCCACCGCAAGTTGAAGGCCCTGACGGGACAATCCCTCACTACCTTTATCCGGAACTACCGCCTGCACCGGGCCGCGGAGCTCCTCAAACAGGACGTCGGCAATATTACCGAGATCGCATTCGAAGTAGGCTTTAACAGTCAGACCTATTTCAGTTCCAGTTTTCAGGAATTATTCGGTTGTTCTCCTTCGGAATTTAAAAAGAACCACAGTTAAATTACTGGGCATCCGGCGGGACGGATCGGTGGAAAACCGGATCGGATCCGGCCAATCTGGGGTTAAAATTCCCGGAAGGACGAAATTTAGGCAGCTCATTCGGATCAGGTGCTGGCACCCGCCGGCCGGCCATTTTGGGTGATTTTCGGCTAAATTGCTCAAAAAAAGACCCCGATCGGTAGTATTGGCTCAAAAATACCGGCAAAACGCTCACCTAAACTGCTCGAACACTAAACCTCCCTTTCAATCAAAGCGATTTCATCACAACTTGGGCTTATAAATTTTTTACTAAAACCCAATCGTGATGAAACATGACAATAACTCCAGGAGAAGATTCCTGGGATCGCTGGCCACCGGAACTGCCGTATCCAGCCTTGGTATTATGCCCCAAATCCTGCAAGCTGCAACCCCCATCAACACTACGCTGGTACCCGATGCGGATTCCTGGCTCAAAAAAGGGATCAAAGGCAAGCACCGGGTAGTTTACGATGGTCCTGAGCCCCACAATGCTTTCCCGATCATCTGGACCTGGGCGTTTTATTACACCAATAATCAGACCGGTGCGGACGATGACGATATGACCGGGGTTTGTGTACTGCGCCACAACGGCATCCCTTTCGCCATGAAAGACGAACTGTGGGCTAAATACAATTTCGGAGAGGTATTCAAAATTAATGACAACACCACCGAAGCACCCGCCGTCCGCAATCCTTACTACCAGCCGAAAGACGGCGACTTCCCGCTGCCCTTCATTGAAGGCATCAAAAAACTGCAGAATCGCGGAGCTATGTTCTGCGTTTGTGATCTGGCCATGACGGTATTCAGCGGCGCGGTAGCCCAGGCTATGAACATGGATCCGGAAAAAGTAAAACAAGAATGGGTTGCCGGCCTGTTACCGGGAGTCCAACTGGTACCTTCCGGGGTCTGGGCACTTGGACGGGCCCAGAAATACGGTTGTGGTTACATTTACGCCGGAGGTTAATGGCCGTCAACTCCATTTTTCAGGAGCGTGCTGGGATCATAAATTGAGCTACAAAAACTACTTTTTCGCCGGTGCACCGGCCGTTTAGCACACACCGGTAAGCACCTACAAACGTCCTTCGTTTAAACCGGAAATTGACGGTTTTTCCTCAGAGGACGATCCCAAACAAAGCAGTGAAAACTACTGCAAACGCCCCAAAAACTCCATGAGATCCCCGGTCGCCGGACCGGTATTCATCAGATTCGTGTATTTCCTCTCTTTGGTACTTCTCCCGCGGAGCAGTTCGGGGATGGAGATACACGGATCGGTGATATTCGGGAAATGGGAGCCTCCCCGTTCCCGGGTCTGGAGTACCCTAAAACCCTGTGTTAATTACCAAAATTAAGTACGGATCCCCAACGGAGCAGAGGCGTCGGTCTCCGGCCTATCCTGTTCCCGGATCCAGGGCTTGATTTTTAAATTGAAAGTGCAACGTGTTAGGATATATTGCATCATTTTGTGTCGGCTTGATCCTGGGGCTGATCGGTGGCGGAGGTTCGATCCTGGCGATACCGATCCTGATCTACCTGTTTTCCGTAGACGTGGTGCAGGCCACGGCTTATTCGCTGTTCATCGTTGGTGTAACCAGTCTGATGGGTTCCATCCAGAAGTACCGGGAGTCGCTGGTGGATCTGCGGGTCGGCCTGATCTTCGGTGTGCCTTCCATCCTGGCCAAGTTTTTATCCCGTAAGTACGTGGTGCCCCAGATCCCCGAAGTGATCATGGACATGGGACCAATCGTACTCACCAAGCGGATGTTCATCCTGAGCCTTTTCTGCCTGATGGTCATCCTGGCGGCTTCCGCCATGATCGCCAACCGGGCCCAGCCGGTGAGCCGCTGGTACGAAGGGAAAGGCGGCAGTGCCCTGCTGGGTACGCTGGGCGGTGTGATCGGCCTGATCACCGGTATTTCGGGTCTGGGTGGCGGATTTATTATCGTGCCGACACTCCTGTTCTTCACCCGTATCCCGATCAAAAAGGCGATCGGCACGGCATTATTCATCATCTCGGTAAGTTCTCTGATCGGATTCACCGGAGACCTTTCCCATACCCAGATGGCGTGGCCGTTTTTGCTCGGCATCACCGGCATTGCAGTATTGGGTATTTTCACCGGTAACTTCTTTTCCAAGCAATTATCAAACCTTCAGTTGAAAAAAACATTCGGTTGGTTCGTATTGATCATGGGGGTAGCTATATTGCTGAAAGAGACCTGCTTCATTATCCATAAGATCCATGCTTAAGTACGTTTTTTTCCTATACTTCTTCTTCGGATTATTCCTCGGCATCCTGGGGGCCTGTGCTTATTTCAGCTTTTTCCGGGAGCCAACCGTGGTGCAGCCGGTAGCAGAAAGCTCCTGGCATCTGAAAAGTATCGACACGGACCTGCCGGCCGGTGATGAGGGCGCCCGTATCAAGTACGGCTTCATCCTGATCACCAAAACTTCGGAATACATCGGCCCGCTGGCCAAGGAGGACAAGATGCGATTCGCCGGCAATAATCTGGCCTGTAACAACTGCCATCTCAACGGCGGCCGGAAGATCGGGTCGGGCTCATTTGTCGGCGTGTACAACCGCTTTCCGCAATTTCGGGGCCGGGAAAACAAGATCGGCACGCTGGAAGAACGCATCAACGGCTGTATGGAACGCAGTATGAGCGGCAGTAAAATGCCCGAAGACAGCGAGGAAATGCAGGCCATCATCTCCTACATGAAATGGCTGAGCGACGGGGTGCCTCCCGATATTGAGAAGAAATTCAAAGGATACCTCCCGATCAAGATCCCGACCTTCAAGGCGGATACCACCGTGGGCAGACAGCTTTACCAGACCCACTGCGTGGTGTGCCACCAGGAGGACGGTAGCGGTGTAGCCATTCCGGGTAAAACTTTTAGCGGATATGTCTATCCACCGGTCGGTGGGCAGGACTCCTACAACAACGGCGCCGGCATGAACCGCGTACTGACCGCCGCCCAGTTCATCAAGTACAACATGCCTTTCGGCACTACCCACGATAATCCCGTGCTGACCGACGAAGAGGCCTATCACATTGCCGCCTACATCAATACCTTCGACCGGCCGGAAAAACCGAACCTGGAGGCGGACTTCCCCGACAAAAAACTAAAACCCGTTTCTACGCCCTACGGCCCCTGGACGGATGAATTCGATCCGGATCAACATAAGTTTGGTCCATTTCCGCCGATCATTGCTTACTATAAGGAGAAATTTGATTTGAAGAAGAGTAAGTAAGTGAGATTTGGGGAGTGGGAGATGGGGTGATTGGGAGAGGGGGTGATGGGGAGAGGGCGTTGCTTTTTCTTTTTTTTCGAGGCTTTACTTTATACTCTGCCAGTAAGTTGGAGATGATGCAGCCCTGTAAACAAGTGGTTTACAGGGCTGTGTGCGTTGATTGGGCTAAGCCATTTTTGGCTTGGGGGGCATCCCGGCTTTTGGATGGCTAACTGTATATTATCCGGGAACATCATGCATCACTGGCCGCTCCTCATGCCGTCATCGGTGCCGTAGACCTTATTTTTATAAAAAGCCTCTGCCTGTACCAAAGCTTCCTGCATGTTGGTATGTTTTTCCTTGCGGTCGATCAGCCGGTTTGCGGCGGCTTCGGCGGCAGCGAGCAATTCCTTTTTACTGGCGTATCCCTCGGAAACCAGGGTCGTAGTCGTATAGTATTCACCCAGACGATTGACGACGGTTGAGATGACGTCGCCGTATTTGGCCTTGATCTCCTTGCTGGAATAGCCATTCACCATGCCCCATAGGTTTTTATTGGCCGCCTGCTTCGTCAGGGTTGACCAGGTAGAGACGGAGCTCAGGGCCTGGGTGAGCTTGACGAGATTGTTGGTGATCTGCTGGTCGGTTTCTGCCTGCCGGACTTTGTCGAGCGACCGGATGATCCCACCTAGTTCCTCGTTGGTTTTCTCCACGGCCGCCTGGGCCCGGGGGATTTCCGCCCGGTAATGCTGGGCGATGTCGTACCATAATTCCTGGCGGAAGTTACCGAGTTCGTACAGGGTGCCGGACCAGCTTTCCAGTTCTCTTTGACTGAAACTGCGGTCGAGGCCGGAGTCGGGTTCGGCGAGCCGGACGTATTCCCGCAACTGATTTTCGAGCCGGAGGTAGGCCTGGATGTTCGGTTGGTAGATTTTGGCGTTTTTCTTCCGCTTGAGCACGTTGTAATCCGGGCGGAGGCGAATGAGTTCGGCATTGGAAAACCAGTACAGTTTCACGGCGTCCAGTGCATTGGACAGCGCGTTGGTGCCCGCGGCCGATGCGGTAGTATTTTCCTGAGCGCTGAGCCATCCGCACTGCAGCAGCAGCAGACTGGCGAGTAGTAGAGATTTTATGGAGAATTTCATGATTATTGATTTTAGAGATTAAAAGAAGAAGGAGGCGTCCCGGCGCGGGAGATACCGAAGCGGGGACGCCCCCGGGGTTTTATCAGTGTTGCAATAGTCGATTTTCGTCGATGACGATGATCTGATCGTTCGTTTCAAAAGGTTTGATCTCCTGTTCCCCGTTTTCGTAAAAGGCTTTTCCCTTTACTTCCACCTGGTAATTTTCGGAATACTTCACAAAAGGGATCTCGATCTCCGAACCGATGGTAAGGGCGTAATGCGACAGGAGATAAGGGCCTTTGAAAACGGTCTGCTCCCCAAAGTGGAAGGCGAGGGTTACCTCGATGTATTTCAGCGCATCCTGGTCTTCCTGGCTCGGGCGCAACATGCTGGCCAGTACCACCTTTTCGGTCAGTTTGTTTTGTTCGATGACGTTAAAGCTGGCCAGCGGGCGGGCGTTGTCAAAAGCATCCGTAAGCTCCCGGTCGATCGCTACGGCCAGGGTTTGACTGTAGAGTGTATTACTTTCCCTGATCGTATAGTCCAGGTCAAAATTGAAACTCGGCATAAACAGGCGACGCAGCGCCAGCCCGTCATCCGGCAGATCGATCTCCAGCCGGATATGCTGATTACCGGCCGGGATGATCCGGCCTACGGTGCGCCCGTTGATTTTCAGCGGTTGTTCCTGGATGAAGGCCAGGTCGCCCGGAAATTTCGGGTTCAGAGCCGTGTCGTAGGCCCGGAGTGCGCGATTGGCTTGTTTGATCTGTTCGGGATTGTAATCCAGACTGACATTCAGGTGCAACTGGATCTTCGACTCGCCGGTAGGGGAGTAGTAGATCTCTCCCAGTTTATCCAGGCGCTGGGTCTCGGCGTGCTGCATGGGCAGCAGACTGGCCTGAGCGGGAAGCGCGTAATACTGAAAGGGTACTCTGGGCAGGTCCTGTAAAGCGCCATCCACCAGGATCTTGGTTTCCACCAGCATTCGTTCGCGGTCTGTAGCGCCGTATTTTTCTACCTGCTCCAACAGCTTGTGGAACAGCTCCTGGTACATCCGGTCTTCGCTGAGCAATACGTGGTCTACCTTTTCAAAGCGGTAGTACTGGAACTTCGCCAGCAGCTGATCCTTTTTCCAGGCATCGTGCGTCGTGGCGATCTGATCCAGGTAATATTGCAGGACATTGATGTACAGGCGGTTGATCAGTAACTGTTCTGTTCTCTTATTCCGGCGGTCGGCTTTAAAGGCATAGATCTTATTTTTGTCGCCGTTGGCATTTATGGCGAACAGCGGCGCCGGACTGGTCTGAAAGCTCTTCAGGTCCTTATGCTGACTTTTAAAAATGATCCGGTTGGCGGCAAAAAGGAAATCCGTGCCAAAGCCGCTCGTCGCATTCAGGAAGATCGGACTTTCGTAAATGATGCAGTTGGCGATCACTTTGATAAGGGCACGTTTCTGACGGCTCAGGCTCAGCAGGGTGCCGTTTATCGTGGTAGCGCGCGGCACGTACAGGGTATCGACTACGAGGTAATGGTTGCGATTGTCATTGAAGCTGACCAGCCCCAGGTTGATCCGTCTGGCGTAATGGACGTTGATGGCGCCGGGAGTCTTGCCGTTGAACACATAGGAGCGGAATTTTCCGGCTTCCAGGCTCAGTGCCTCCTTATTCTCATACCGATCGGTGATCTGCGAAATGGACAGACTATTGATCCGGGGTACGGATTTACGCGTCCCATTTTCCCTGTAGAAGGGATATTCGTCGGAAAAAGGCAGGCGTACCGAATAATCGTACAGCGGATAATCCTTTTTGGCATTAGCGCTTTTGCTGACCCAGTAACCGTTTTTGCCGGGGGCGGCGGGCAGCATCCAGTCGTAGCGGGGTTTCCCCGGCATTCTTTTGCCGGATCCGTTAGCTACGGTAGTTACGTTGGCTTTGCGGTTGGGTGATGGTTTGGCCGGAACACCGACTCTACCGGCCGGCCGGGGTGCCGGACTGATCCGGCGATTCACGATGGGAACCGGGCTTTTGCCTTTGGATCGGTTATCGATAACCCGGTCGCGCTGGGCCTGCACGCTGAGGGCCAGGCATAGGAATAGCAGTAGGCTTATATATCCTTTCAGGGATTTCATGATGTTTGGATTTTAAAGTTCAGTACGGATTTGTGATGGAATTGGCGGGTTGGGCCGGCCTGCTGCCGGCCCGTCAAAAAGTACGCTGATTACTGATCGCCGGCATCGGGCCAGTCCGGTCCGAGTAAGGTGTTTTCACCCAGTTGTACCGGCATGGCGTCCACTACGGATTTGGTCGGGCCGGTCTTTCGGAAGTAGGTCACTTTGCCGGCGGTCGGCAATCCGGTTTTGGGAAGCAAAATGTGCACCGGACTAGGGGGCGCTGCGCTGGCATTGATGAAATACGGTTTGATACTTTTGCGGATCGTCAGTTCTCCCCGTTGCAGTTCGAGTTTGGCCAGGGCAAGATCCTCATCGTTGTTGGTGATCTTTCCGAAATCGAGGATGGAGCCATCCACAATGATGTGGTCCGTGAGCAGTTCCAGCGCATCCGGGAAACGTTCGCCCTGGTTGAGTTGCACCTGCTTTTCGATGGTAAACGAAGCGTTAGGAACGGCGGATACCACCTGCAATTTCATTTCAAAGGTAGGCGTACCGGCGCGGGATTTGTTTTTCTCTCCGATCATGTTGAAGCGGAGGTAGTCGATCTGCTTGCCCATCGGCGTCGCCCATTTTTGGGTGATGCTATCCCATTTGCGGGCCTGGCTGTGGATGGTGCCGTCGCTGTTGCGGTAACTTACCTCCAGGATAAGCGCGTTGAGGTTCAAATCCGGGTTGATGTGCGGCAGTCCCATCACAACGCTCGGGAAATCGGAGTTGACATCGATGTCGATGATGTAACCGTCGGACAGCAATTGCTCCTCGGTGAGGCCATATTTGCTGAAACTAAGCAGGCCGCCGAAGCTGGTTTCGCGCATCAGCATGCGGCGCTGGGTAAAGTCAAAGCTCAGCTTACCGGAGTTTTTGCGTTTGACCTTTTTGGTATCCTGCTGGTAACCTAATTTCAGCGATTTTCCGCCTTCGGTGATCATGTCCAGGATCCGTGCTTTGGTAGTATCGTCTACACTGTTGTTGACCAGCATGGACTTCAGGCTTTCCAGTTCCGAAGCCCGATCCAGCAGGCTATCCGAATATACGGCTTCGCGAATGGTCTTCATCATGGCCGTCAGGTTGGCGTTGTCCAGGGCGTTGAGGCTGTCCGGGCCTTCGCAGGGCATAACTTCCACCTTCATGTCCTGGATCTTGTTCAGCTCCTCCCGTAGTTCCTGCTTGGTCTTGATCCCTCCGGCCTTAACGAACCAGATCTTGACACCGGCCTCTTTTTTGGTGTTCTTTTCGAAGTAATCGTAAACGTTATTCCAGTTGCCCTCGATCGAATAGCCACAGTCGGGAGACAAGCCGTTATAGGTGATATTGGCCCGGATCGGGATCCCGCCGTTGGAACTGACCAGCGCCTTGAACGAGCTGGCTCCCAGTACGGTCAGGTCGTAGAATACCGGGATCTCCTGACTGGCGGAAGTAGCGCCCTTGAATTCGGTTTTAGCGTCGATATCGGCCAGGAATTTATCCGAATCGGCCAGGAAATTGATACTGGCATCTTTCAGAGGCATCGCAGAGAGCCGGATATTTCCGATACCGGTATTGCGGCGGATCTGCTGCTTCACGGTCTCTACCACTTCGGGTTCCATGGCGTAAGTGAAAGTAGCGACCAGTACACCGCCTTCTTTCAGCTCCTTGGTCATCATGTCTTCGTATTGGTAGCGCAGGATGGTCATTTTGGGACGCACCTTGTTGTTAACGTCTCTTTCTTCGGCTACGCGTAGTTCGTTGGGCATGTAGTACCACTGTTCCCGGACGGCCGCATCCTGAAAAACCGTGTAGGTCTTTCTTTTACCCAGTGCGGTGGTGACACTGATATCATTGATGACGTTTTCAGCGGCCAGGCTCGGTTGGGCGAAAGTCGTATTTCGGACTCCAAAAAAGCAAAGAAGCAATGCGATCAACAAAGTGGCTTTGGCGCTTATTTTGGTGCTGATATTAAGAGTTGTAGATTTCATGATCTTCTAGTTTTTTTTGATAGGTTAAAAAAGCGGTAGGTTAAAAAAGCGTTGGGTTATATTTCCCGCTTGCCATACAAAGATGCGGAGATCATTAGCGCTAAAAATCCTCCGTTTCAGGGGTTTGCAGAATATCCCCATAAATGAGGAGAGCCGTTTTCGGAATGTTTTACCGACGGCCACCAAAGCAAAAAGCCCCGGCAGAAAGCTGTCTGGTTTGGCCAGTAGCAGCGTCCCACCGGGGCGGTGTATACATAGGATTCAAAACGTGATAAGAGTCTTTTTTACGGTTTGGGCTTTAGGGTTTGATCTTGGGGTCAGGGCTGAAAAGCGCCGGGGGTGGGGAAGGCCGGTAGCATTCACCGGCATTCCCACTTCCCGGTCACCTGGTCTCTGAATTTAGGATGGAAACAAGACCATTTTACAGCACAGTCAGGGCTTAGGTGTTCATGAGGATCAGTTCTTTGGGATTATGGGTTTTTAAGGGGTCGGGGCTTAGGTGTTTTCATTTGGTTTTGGGATTATTTCTTTATGCTATCCGCCTCCTTTCTGAGGATCGAGACCGTTTTCGCGGTACCATTCCAGCTCTTTTTCCCGGTCGGATTTCCGGTGATCGATCACTTTATCTCTGCCCGCAGTAGGAGCCGGAGGACGGGAAGTACTGATATTTCGGGTCATGCGCCACTTCTGGGCATCGGTGCGATTGAGTGGGTGCTGCCAGACTTCCGTTTGGGGATTCATGCCGGCTCCCCGCACGTCTAGGTAAAGGCCGCTTAACTTGGATTGCAGGTAAAAGTATCCGTTGCCGGCATCGATGGGTTTCCACAACTGGGCGGCAGCATTGGTTTTTGGGCGCTGCCAGATAAAGGCACCGGATTTACGGCTTTCCATTTTGACATTCAGGTAGAGGCCGCTCCGGCGTGATTTGATCAGATAGTATCCATTGCCGGCACTGACGAACATCCACTCTTGGGCGGTACTGCCGTTTGGGGTATACATCCAGATCGGGGCGTTGGCTTTGTCGCTTCCCCATTGTACATCCAGATTCAGGCGATTGACCTTGGATTGTAACTGGACCCATTCGTTGGCTCTCCAGGGTACCCGGGCGGTCATTTCTCCGGCACGGCGGATGGTCTTGTAGGCTAATCCAAACTGGTCGATCAACTGACCCGACCGGCCGTGGAAACCAATGACTTGTTGCCCGCTGGGGACATGGATCATAAAACTCTTGCCGTCGCGTTGTCCGAAACTGCCGATGATACGGCGCTTATTGGTATGAAAGGCCAGACTGTTGATAAACCTTCCCGAAGTGCCCGAAACGCGGGTGATATATTCGCCATCCTGCAGGTCTATATGGCTCCAGTTCCCGTACACCTCGCCACCCGCGCCGCCACTGCGGTAGCCGCCGTAGGTCAGCCAGGTGACCCTGATCTGCTCGATGTACTTACCGTGCTTGATGGAGATCCGGGTGATCTTTTTAAAGTTCTGCACATTGTCCTGGGTAACGTTCGCGGGGATCGTGAAGCGCTGGCCACCGTAACCACCTTCCGGGGGAGAGAAGGAAAGGTCCTGGGCGTTGAGCTGTACCGTCAACAGGATCATCATACTGAGCGTGGAGAACAAATAGATTAGCTTTTTCATGACTGCCTGGTTTTAGCGTGTGATTGATATTTCCTAATGATTACGATACAAAGATGCGGACAATGGGGCCGCTGCGAATCCCCCATAAATAGGGTTGACCGAATATCCCCATAAATGAGGAGGAGTTTTCGGGAAGCTAAATAGCCGATCTGAGCCGTAGGAATGGATCAGGGAAAGGAGAATGGAGGATGGCAAAGAAAACCTGGACAGTCCGCGGGGAAGCGCTGGCTCCCCGCGGACCGAAAAGATCGGGGCTATAGCTAGTTCCGGTTTTTCAAACTAAAGTAGGAAACCATTAGAATTGCGAGAAATACCACCGGCGCTGCTATCTGGCCGATCCCGTCGCCCGAAGCCACATGCGCGATCAGGGCCGAAATGAAAACGATGGTGAACCCGGCGTAAGCCCATTCCTTCCAGCGCATGCCTACCGGCAATACCAGCAGGGCAACTCCAATGATCTTGGCTACGGCGAGTTCCACCCGGAAGAAATCCGGAAAACCCATGTGGGCAAATGCTTCTTTTAATTCCGGCTTCATCAGATAGGCATAAGCGGAGAACAACATGCCCAGAGCCGTAAGCGCGGTCGATATCCAATAAATGGTAGTAGTCATAATTTACAGTTTTTATTTGCGCCAAAAGTAAACTATGCCGTTTTTCTATTGTAGATAATAACCTGGAGGTAAGTACTAACCTTTGGGTAAGTATGCGGGATTTGGGAGAGGGGGCGACTGGGAGATGAGGCGATGGGGAGACTGGAAGACGGGGCGATGGGGAGAGAGGGGGCGATGCCCGATTATTCATGCCAATCAGGGGTAAAAAGTCCCGTAGGGACGAAATATAGGTAGTCCGTCTAGTAATTCGGCAGGCTTGGCGTGCCGTAGGTACGCAATACCGTTTTACATGGCGTACCTACGGCACGTTAAGCAGGGAAAGGGTCATCTTGCTACCTCTATTTTGTGCCTAACGGCACATTTTATCCAAATTTAACTCCTGATTCGCATTATTCATGTCAGAAGACGTAATGGACTAAAAACTCACTTATGGATCACCAGGAATGTCACCAACATCTCAATGCCATAGAAGATGCCGTGTATGTGATCGGCGGTAAATGGAAGCTGCGGATCATCTTGAGCTTGCAGCAACAGGCTCTACGCTTCAACGAGATCCAGCGCGAGGTAGGGGGGATTTCGGCCAAAGTCCTGTCCAATGAACTGAAGGACCTGGAAGAAAACGGTTTTGTCAAACGCCGGGAATATCCGGGTTTCCCGATGAAGGTGGTCTACGAGCTTACGGATTACAGCAATTCTCTCAAAAGTGTAATGATCGAGCTGTCCCAGTGGGGAAGGTCACACAAGGAGTTCATCAAAAGGAATCATCAGGCCTGATAGCCATCGGGCCACTTCCGTTTATTTTTATTCTTTCCGGAAATTTTAATGACAAGCTCTTGCGAAACCGATTGGTTGCGCGTATATTTGCAACCGATCAGTTGCATAAATAGATTGAATATGAGAAGAGATGTTTTTCAGGCTATTGCGGATCCTACCCGGCGGGCGATACTGGTATTGATCGCCCTGCAGGCGATGACGCCTAATGCCATCGCCGAACACTTCGATGCTACCCGGCAGGCGGTATCGAAACACCTGCGAATTCTGACGGAATGCGAACTGGTCAGTCGCCGGCAGGAGGGCCGGGAGATCTACTACCAGCTCGAAGTACAGAAGATGAAAGAAATTGATCAGTGGCTGGAACAGTTCCGAAAGATCTGGGAGAAACGCTTCGACCAGTTGGACGAGGTATTGATAAACTTAAAAAACCAAAAGAAATGAGCAAAGCAATTCTTTTCAACTTCGATGTCGATAAGGAAAACAAAAGGGTGCTGGTGGAGCGGATGTTCGACGCCCCCGCGGACCTGGTCTGGGCGGCCTGGACGGAGGCAGAGCTACTGGACCAGTGGTGGGCACCCCGACCCTGGCGATCAAAAACCAAGGAAATGGAATTCGCCGTTGGCGGACGGCGGCTTTACGCCATGCTGGGCCCGGAGGGGGAGGAACACTGGGCACTGGCTGATTATAGTTCCATTGCTCCCAATAGCAATTTCCAATACCTGGATGCTTTCTGTGATGAACACGGGACCATCAACGAGGATTTTCCACGCTCCGACTGGAGTATCGATTTCAAGCCTTCCGGTGATGCAACCCTGGTACAGGTAGAGATCAAGCACGAACGACTTGCCGACCTGGAAAAGATCATTGAGCTGGGCTTCAGAGAAGGATTTACCATTGCGCTCCAGGGACTGGATGATATCCTGCCGACCCTGCAAAAGAATCGCTAAAAAGCAATCGCTTCGGGTGAACGGACTCTGTGCAGCCGTTCATCCGAAGGGACTTTTTCCAATACCTGCCCTACAGACTGGAGGCCGGCCAAATTTTGTACCTTTACGCCTTTCCCAACCAAAAATGCTGCCGCCGATCTACCGTGAATGAGCCTATCTCTATCTCCGCCGACTTCATTGACCGCCACCACCGATATGCCGAACTGATTGAATTGCTGCGCCGGGCTTTCGCCGAATCGGCCGTTACGATCCCCGACCGGCTCCACTACGATTTCGGTTCCACCGCCGAAAAACTCAACTCCACTTTACTGGTTATGCCCGCCTGGCAAAACGGTCAGGATCTCGGCATCAAGCTCGTAACGATCAATCCGGAGAACAGCGCGCAGGATCTGCCCGCCATCCAGGGCAGTTATCTGCTGATGGACGCCCGTACGGGGGTGATCCGGGCCATGATCGAAGGGACGTCGCTGACCCGGAAGAGGACCGCCGCCACTTCCGCCCTGGCTGCGTCCTATCTGGCCGACCCGGCGGCCGATTCCCTGCTCATGATCGGTACCGGTGCGCTGGCTCCCGAACTGATCGCGGCCCACGCCAGCGTTCGGCCCATTCGCCGGGTGTACCTCTGGGGACGCCGCCCCGCCCGCGCCCGGGAACTGGCCAGGGAATTGACCAACGATCAATACGAAGTCCGTCCCGTGGAAAAGATTGACTCCGTGATCCGCGAAGTTGCCGTGATCTCGACCGCCACGCTATCCGCCGAACCGCTCGTATGCGGTGCCGACCTGCAACCCGGTCAACACCTGGATCTGGTCGGAGCCTACAAGCCCGATATGCGGGAATCCGACGATGAAGCCGTCCGGAAAGCGGCTATTTTTGTCGATACCTACACAGGAGCCATTCAGGAAAGCGGTGACCTGCACATTCCCCTCCAAAAAGGCGTCATTCAGCGGGATCAGGTACTGGCCGAACTCTCCGAACTATGTGCCGGTAAACATCCGGGCCGGTCTTCTGCCGCTGAAATTACCCTGTTCAAATCGGTTGGCTACGCACTGGAAGACCTGGTCGCAGCGCGTTACTATCACCAAAAATGGGATACATTGAAGCCGGGCGAGCCGAAAATCGGACGCTGAAGGACAGGCTCGGGCCCGGTGGCACGGCGTCCGGGATCATTTGCCCGGGGCCAGCTACTACTGCACCAATGGGAAAAGGGGGCTGCCGATGATCAGATAACGGTCCGGAAAAATTATCTTTACGATCAAACAAGCAAACCAATCATGCAAGAAGAAAGAGCCCTCAAGCGTAGAGATTTTATCCAGCAATCCGCCCTCATCAGTCTGGGTTTTCTGGCCCTCGCCCGTTGTACCGGATCGGTCGATAAGGGTACCAAAACCCCTCCTGACTTCGATCTCAGTCTGAAAACCGATCCGCAGCAATACATGGATCTGCCCG
Source organism: Flavilitoribacter nigricans DSM 23189 = NBRC 102662 (assembly GCF_002646595.1). Taxonomy (GTDB): domain Bacteria; phylum Bacteroidota; class Bacteroidia; order Chitinophagales; family Saprospiraceae; genus Flavilitoribacter; species Flavilitoribacter nigricans. The sequence continues at coordinate 34,175 of NZ_PDUD01000052.1, read as the reverse complement.
ATGGGTTTGAGTACCGGATCATTTCCCGGGTCGGTGAAAAGATGGACGACGGATTCCTGGTGCCCGGACGGGCGGACGGGATGGGAGCCTTCAGCGGACCGGACGGTAAGGTGATCGTGGTGCGGAACCACGAGAACAGTCCGCTTCCCCTGGACTACAGTCCATTTGGAAAGAAAAACGAATTGCTGTCGCAGGGAGATCTGGCGAAGCTCTACGACGCCGGCAATTCTGAGATGCCCGGCCTGGGCGGTACCACTACCTTTATTTACAATGAATCTACCGGACAGGTAGAGCGGCAGTACCTGAGCCTGGCGGGAACATACCGGAACTGTGCCGGCGGAGTGACGCCCTGGAACAGCTGGCTCACCTGTGAGGAAGACGTTACTAAAAAAAGCGATAAGATCGAAAAAGACCACGGGTTTGTATTCGAGATCCCGGCTACCGATCAGATCGGCATCGTCGATCCGGTACCGATTACCGCGATGGGGCGTTTTAATCACGAAGCCGTAGCGGTGGATCCCAAGACCGGGATCGTCTACCAAACGGAAGATGCCGGGAACGGTCTGTTCTATCGCTACATTCCCGAAGTACGCGGACAGTTGCACGCCGGCGGACGTTTGCAGGCCCTGGCGATCATCGATCAGCCCGGCCTGGATACCCGCAACTGGGAATCCGCCGCGGTCAGGATCGGAAGTCCTCTGCAGGTGCGCTGGATCGACATGGACGATGTACTGAGTCCGGCGGATGATCTGCGCTTGCGGGGCTCCGCCGCCGGAGCGGCCCGTTTTGCGCGGGGGGAGGGGATCTGGTTCGGTGAAGATGAATTGTACTTTGCCTGTACCAATGGTGGACCGAAGCGACACGGACAGGTCTTCCGCTATCGCACTGCTCCCGGCGAAGGTACGCCGGATGAGACCCAGACCCCGGGCACTCTGGAACTATTTGCCGAATCGGAAGACAAGACCGTCCTGCATATGTGTGACAACCTGACGATCGCTCCCTGGGGAGACGTGTTGTTATGCGAAGATAACGGAGAACTGAATCACATCCGGGGCATTAACCGGGATGGAAAAATTTACGATTTCGCGGTCAACCGGAGCTCTTCCTCGGAATTTGCCGGGCTGGTATTTTCTCCTTCCGGAAAGACGTTGTTCGTGAATATTCAGGAAAGCGGGGAGACCGTGGCGATCACTGGTCCCTGGGAACGCTTCTCCGTATAGCGGACTCACCAAAAAAAATAAGGCCAGCGCGCCCCGATGCCAGGTGGCGGAATGGTTTTCAATCCGCTTCGCATCAGGATACATCGGGGCACGCTGTACCCGGAGGCTCATTCCTCCTCCTCAATGATCTCCTTTACGCGGCCTACCTCTCCACCTTCCAGCCGCACTTTGATCCCGTGCGGGTGTTGTGGGGATTTGGTCAGAATATTCTTGACGATCCCTTCTGTCAGGCGACCGGTGCGCTGATCCTGTTTCTGTACCACCAGTACCAGGAGGCCGGGGTGAATGTTTTTGCGGAAATTCCCTTCCATAGATTTGCTTTTACGGTTCGGGTGCAAATATACACTGATCCCCCCAAAGGCCGGCAAAGGTGCTATGGCATCACGAGATCTTCTACCCCGATCACTTTTGGGACAAAAAGATCTCTTCGCCGGAAAGGCAAGAAGGCCCGGTTAAGACCGGGCCTGCTAAAGATTTTTTGGGTTTTTAATAAGTAGGCGAGTTTGCGGGTAATTGCGAAAAAAGTAGTTAGACCCGGGGCATTAGGGACGGAACATTTCAGGAAATTCCATCCACTGTACATGGCAATGGTCATTGTTTATTGGTTTAGGTGTGGGTAAACACGGTATCGCCTGTCTGGCAAATCGAATAGGATGAGTACGTTTGTTTCGTAAAATTGCAATTCTTTGAGCAACAGGACGGTGCGTATTGTTGCGAATACTTAGCGTATTGTTCCAGGCCTTGGTGTATTGTTCCAATGGGCGCTAATCCCGGTCGATGGCAACGGTGCCGGAATTCCGAAAGAATGGAAGAAAATTAAATTGTTCCAGAATAGCGGTAAAGGCCGGGTCGGTATGGAGCTGCTGGTAAATGGGATCAACCGGCAGGTCTTCGGGGGCCATGCCCATCGCTGCCGCCCGCTCGAGGTAGTGTAAACTCATTTCCGGCTGATCCATGCCCATGTAGGCGCGCGCGGCCCGCAGGCATTCCAGTGCGATCGTAGTGTCCAGCGTGTTTACGTAGCTGATGACCGGTTCGTGTACGCCGAGCTGTCCGAGGCAGTACATTTTTATGGATTCCGATTGCCGGAACGACGGATTGATGGCCAGGGCCTGCTCCGCGGCCTCGATGGCCGGACGATATTCTTTTTTACACATCTTCGAGAACGCCAGTACGTAGTAATACAGAAATGAATCTCCCATAAAGGGTGCTACCTGGGCGAGTAGTTGGTCGGCAAGCTCAAATTTCCCGGCCAGCAGGCTGGTGTAGATGTACCCGGCCTGAATAACGGGATGGAGCGGATCCAGTTCGCTGGCCGTCTGGTGGTAGTTCAGGGAACGTTCCAATTCCCCGATATACCGGAGTGAGAGACTGAACCAGTAGTTGATAATGGCACTATTCGGACTGAGTTCCAGGGCGATCTCAAAAGCAGGGACGGCTTTTTGCCAGCGGAATTGCTGGGCATAGACATTACCCAGGATGCCGTAGGCCAGTCCGTTGTCCCGATCGTGCTTGATCGCCTGCAGGGCATTTTGTTCGGCCAGATCCTGGAACTCGGATTCCTGCGGTGGATCGTAACGCAGGTTGGCCAGCAGGTTGTAGGCGATCGCTTTACCGGCGTAGGCCTCGGAATAATCGGGATCCAGTCTCAGCGCTTCATCAAAGAAATCAATACTCCGGTAAAGGTTATCGCGGGTACGACTCCGCTGCAGGTAGCGGCCGCGCAACAGGGCCTGGTAAGCTTCGGAATTATCGGTTTGGGGGCGGGCCAGCTTATCCCGTTGGGCCGGACTGATCGATTGGTTGAGCGAGGTGGCGATATCCCGTGCCACTTCCGCCTGGATTTCCATCGCGTTATTTTTCGGCCGGTCATAACGATGGGCCCAGATGTGCTGATCATCGTGCACCCGGATCAACTGGGCGGTAATGCGTACTTCCTGGCTGTTCTGCCGCACACTACCTTCGAGGATATAGTTGACCCCGAGTTCCCGGGCAATTTCCCGGATGGATTTTCCGGTATCCTTGTAGCGATTGGTAGAGGTTCGCGAAATAACTTTGAGTCCCTTGAACTGGGTCAGGTAGGTAAGAATATCTTCTACGACGCCCTCACTGTAAAATTCATTCAGATCATCACCGTAGTTCTGGAAGGGAATGACCGCAATGGAAGGAGTCACCATATCGGGCTCCGGGGCGGGTGTCCGGGAAAAATACAGCCAGGAGGCTCCGGCCAAAAGCAACAGGATGGCGGCGGCGATCAGGTATTTCCACAGATGGTATCCCGGGTTGGAAGCTGTTTCCGGGCTTTCGGGCGTCTGTACTTCGGGCTGGGGCAGTTCGGAGACTTCCCTGTTTTCTTTGGGAACGTCCGTCTGCTTTTGCTGAATCTCCTTACGGTAATTACTGGGACTCAGACCGTATTCTTTAACGAAGTATTTGCTGAAATTCTGCGGACTGCTGTGGCCGGTCTGAAAAGCGATCCCGGCGATATGATCGTCGGTCTGCTCGAGCAGCTGGCGGGCTTTTTCCAGCCGGATCTTGCGGATGAGATGGGAAGTGGAAAGCTGGGTGGCAGCCTTGATCTTCCGGTGCAGCTGGGTGCGGCTTACACCGGCCTTGCGGCAGAGTTGTTCAATAGAGAAGTTGGGATTGTCGAGGTTTTGTTCCACAATCTCCCTGAGCCCATTGATAAATTGATCTTCTGAAAAGTCCTTTGCCACCATCTTGCTTTACTCGTACACCCGTAAAGCAAATATACTGCCATTGGCACAGATGTGACAAAAGATTATCCAGATTTAAGTTGAAGACCTGCTACTGCGATCCTTTCCGGACTACAGTAGAACAGATAAAGTATTTTCCCAAAGAGCGATAAAATGCTGGTTATCACCACCGTCTTCGCGAGAAGGCGCCGCTGATCAACAGGAGGATCAGGGCTCCGAAAAACAGAGAAGAGCCGGTGGTTTCGGTCCAGAACCAGTTGAGCGTGACGCCGTCCCAACAGACATTCCATAAATTACTCAGTATGGGAAAATCGTAATCGGTCACGAACAAGAGGATAAAGTCGATCAGAAATGAAGGAATGGAAGCCATCAGAGCCAGTAGAAGTACCAGCACCACAACCAGGGATTTCACCACGGCGAAGAACAGACCCGGGATGGAGATGTATTGAAAACTTTCCGATGAAATCTTTCCGGTAATGAATCCGAAGACCAGAATGAAAACGGAGAATAGTACAAGACCTAAGGCGTATCGTCTCACGGCGATTGGGTTTTACGATGTTTTGAAAGGGTGTCAGATATTCCAAGAACAGTCGCGCTTAAAGGGATGTTCGGTACCGAAATGAGGGCACATTTTGTTGCAAACAATTATCTTAGAACAATGATAAGGGCGGGAAACACTGCCCCATTCTTAAACGCTCAGCCAAAAAAGCCCTTCCATGAAAAGACAGAACAGGACCCTTAGCTTTCGTTCAATCGGATACTTTCTGCTGTTAAGCCTCGTGATTTCCGTTGGATGCAAAAAAACAACTACCGATGATCCGCTGCCGGAAACAACAACGTTCGCTGTAGAGACCGGAGACAGTGAGATCCCCTATCTCACCATTGATACCAGAGGCATACAGATTGAAAATGAACCCAAGATCTCCGCCGAGCTGAAGATCTTCATCCGCAAAAATGAGGTCCAGCGTACGCCGATCGGGATTGAATACCGCGGGTCGACCTCCTTTCGGCTTTCGGATAAGAAGTCGTTTGGCCTGGAGACCTGGAATGCCGCCGGTGAAGATACCGATGTCGCTTTTTTCGACTTCCCGGCTGAAGAAGACTGGATACTCAACGGCCATATCGTTAGTCTGGGAGATCGCCGTATCCAGGACCGCACCCTGATGTACCATTACCTTGGGTATCAACTCTTCCGCAACATGGGACGGTACGCCAGTCGATGCCGGTTTGTCGAGCTGGAGATCAACGGGGTATACGAGGGCGTTTACGTTTTTATGGAAAAACTGAAAAGGGACGGGGACCGCATTGCCGTTAAATCGCTCGGGCCTGCGGATAATGACCCAAGCTCAATAACTGGGGGCTATATTCTAAAGATCGATAAAACTTCCGGAGGGGATCTGGGCCTCCAGAAGCCGCTGGAATACTACGCGGATAACTGGGCCGATGATGCCACTTACCGGGAGGAATTCAGCTTTCGCTCCCGCTACGATATTACGGGCCAACCGCTTTCCTTCGAACCCTACGGGCCGCCCTACCACGCCAATCAGTACCTGGAAACCTACTTTCTCTACGAATACCCGGATGCGGAGGATGTCAGCGCGGAGCAGAAAGCTTATATCCAGGATTACATCCATCAGTTTGAGACGGCCCTGCTGGAGGATGACTTCAGCACGGAGCTGCGGACTTATACAGATTATATCGACCTCAGCAGTTTTGTCGATTATTTCCTGATCAACGAGCTCTGCCGCAATGTGGATGCCTACCGCCTCAGTACCTACATGCACAAGGATCGGGGGGAGAAACTGAAAATGGGACCGGTCTGGGACCTGAATATCGGCTACGATACCGGCGACCGCATTCCCTGGGATGATTGGGTGATCAATTACAATCAATACGTTAGTTCCGACGCCTGGATGATGCCTTTCTGGTGGACCCGCTTGCTGGAGGATCCCGTTTTCCGGCAAGCAGTTAAGGAGCGCTGGGCGGAATTGCGGGGAGGCGTACTCAGCACGACGGCTCTGCTGGATCTGGTAGACCAAACGGCCAGTTATCTGGTGTCCAATGGTGGTATCGCCCGCAATTATACCCGTTGGGATATCGGCGGGCAGATCAATTACGACGGAGCGATCCGCAGCCTGAAAAACTTTCTCGAACTGCGCTCACAGTGGATGGACGGCGAGATCAACGCCTTCTGAAAAGAGTTACATTTCAAGCCTTACGCCCAGCGTAAAGCTGCGTGCGGGGAAATAGAGGCCCCGTTCACCGAAACTGGAGGGCGAAGCTACACCTGGTGCCAGGAGATTACCGGCATTGTTCAGCCAGAGATCCGGGTCCGGGCCGGAGTATGCGCTCAGCGTGAATACGTTCCGGGCGTTGAGGTAAAGTTGTAGCCCGGAAAGCCGGGCCGATTCGGGCAACTTAAAACGATAGGCCAGTGTAAGGTAATCCAGCCGGACAAAGGAAGCATCCTCCACATAGTAGGAAGACAGAACGGGATAATCGCGCAACCGCAGTTTTTCTCCTTCGAAAAGACTGGAAAAGACATTGTAGGGCCCCAGACTTTCCGGGTTTTCCAACCGAATGCGGTGAGCATTGATCAGATCGTGGCCCAGGATACCCCGCAACATCCAGCTCAATTCGAATGCCCCCCATTGCAGGTCGTTCGTCCAGCCGAACTGCAGGTCCGGCTGAGCGTTGCCGATCTGTTGCTCATCGCCGAAATCCGGGATGCCGTTATTATTCAGATCCGCCAGTTGCCACCGGCCTTCCTGATCGATACCCTGGTAGACCGGGCCGTAAAAATTGCCGATCTTTTCCCCTTCTTCCAGGCGTTGTGCGGTGGTGCAACAGAGCCCCGGAGAACCGAGCCGGCCCACTCCCCGGTATTCAATGACATTTCTGGCCTGCGGATGATTCATATCCAGCATGCGGGTCGTGTTGGTAGAAAACTGCAGGCCGGTATGCCACTGCAATTGAGTATTGTCTATCAATTGGGTAGCCAGGCCCACTTCCAGCCCCTGGTTTTGCAAGGCGCCGAAATTATCAAAGTAGGATATCTGGGGATAGGGAGGCGTAGGAAGTTCCGTGCGGGCGATGATATCCCGGCTGGTGCTCCGGTACCAGTCGAGGTTCAGCCGGATCCGGTTGGCGAGCAGGCCGAAATCAAGTCCGATATTCCACTCGGAGCGGTGCTCCGCTCCGATCCCGGGATTGGGCGTATTGGTGAAATCGTAGGAGCGGATATATTGCCCGGCATAGTACATGTAATCCTGAGGACCCACCTTCCAGTGACTTGCGAAATTTTTGGGCGGCAGTTGCCCGGCCTCCCCGTAACTCATCCTGAGATGGAATCGGTTGGACCAATTGAAGATCCGGTGCAGGGATACTGCCGTCTGCAGGCCGGGAAACCAGGCCCATTTATTTTTCGGCCCCAGCCGGGAGGCGCCTTCGCGGCGCAGGAGTCCCTTTACGAAAACCGTTTTGTTCCAGTGGTATTCCAGCGTGGAGGTAAGGGCGATCTGCTCGTCCAGAGTTCGGTGCTGAAGGCGTTCGAGATTGGCGGCTCCATCCGTCCGTTCGTAGGAAAAATCATCGTTTGTAAACTGCCGGGCGATAATCTGTTCGTAATCGAGATCCCAGCGCTGATAGGTATAGGCAGCCCGAACTTTTAACCGATGCTTGCTCCAGTTGAGACCGTAGGCTGCACTTAGTTGCCCGTGCTGATTATCCAGCAATTGCGCGTCACGAAGGGCCGACCCACCGACATCGTAGCCTCCGAAAAAGGCATTCCGGGGGTAGTGCTGGCCGTAGAGCCGGTCGCTGTGCTGTCGGGTATAGCGTCCTGCCAGTTCCAGACCGGCCAGCGGTTCGAGTTGAACATAGCCGCCGAGGGTATTCACCTTTTGGTGTCCTTCGCGAGTGGTTTGCTCCTGGGCCGCTACCGGGTTGAAATAAAGGTAGAAGGGCATCTGCTGGTAACCGCCATAACGGGTACTGGTATCACTGTAAATCGGGGAAGTGGGATTGTACTGCGCGGCCTGCAGGAAGATGTTGGGCTCCACATCCTGGAAATTCCTTCCGGTATGCGCGGCCTGGATCCCGATCTTCAGACGGTCCTTCCAGAGTGCCTGCTGCAGGTGCAGGCGGCTGTTCCACTGGTGAAAACCGGATCTTTTGGCAACGCCCTGCTGATCGCGGTAGTTGAGGGCAAGCTGATAGCGCGTATTCCCGAAGGTGCCTCCGGCGGCCAGTTGGTGCGTATGGTTCCAGACCTTCCGGCTGATCTCACGCTGCCAGTCCGTATCATCTCCCAGGTTAAAACCAGGGCGGTAATAAGCAGTATTGGGCGTTCCGGTCCGACGGGCAAATTCCGTAGCCGACAGTACATCCGTCATGCCGGTGGGGGTTTCGTGGGCCAGGTAGCTGTGGTAGGTGACGCTTAGCGGATCATCCCCGGGCAGCCTGGTCTCGATCTCGATGACTCCATTGGCGCCGCGCAAACCGTAAGCAGCAGTGGAGGCCACGTCCCGCAATATCCGGATGGTCGCGATATCAGCCGGGTCAAGGGTGAGGAGGTCGGCTCCGGGTAGTCCATCGATCACCAGCAGCGGTTGCCTCCGGTCGATCACCCGCTCGCGGGGATCACTCGTGAACTCATCAAAAGTATGCAGCCCCCGCAATTGTACCTGGTAGTTTCCCAGCGGATCACCGCCGGGTTTGGCGACCGTGAGACCGGGCACCAATCCCTGAATGAGACCGTAGGGATCGAAGATATTGCCGTCGTTAAAGTCTTTCCTTTGGATAGTCGTGACGGCCCCGAGGGTATCTCCCCAACTGCTGGTCATGGCGGGTTTTTCGACAGCGGGACGGGCCGTATCCTCCGGCTCACGAGCCAATTCGCTGAGTTCGATCTCCATATTTTGGCGGGCCGGTAGGATCCAGGTCGTATCGCCCTGACGGACGAACAACTTATTTCCTTCTTTCGCTTTGATGAGAAAATTACCGTTGATATCGGTGAGCGACTTAAATCCCCGGCCATTTTTTTGGATGCTCAGGCCGGATTGGGCCTCTCCATACCGGAGGATCTTCCCCCGCAGTATCTGAGCCGATGCGGTGAGCGTACTTAAGAGCAATAGCGCGAGCAAGAATGGGGTAGCGACCTGCTTCATTTTTTTGGTTTCGGATTTCTATCCCTAAAATGCAAAAAAAAGCCCGGAATTCATTCTTTTTCCGGCAACTATACTCGACGCAAATCGGAACACTCACCCATCTCCCCCTCACCTTGTCTCCCCATCTCCCCATCACCAAGTCTCCCCCTCACCAAGTCACCCCATCACCTCCGCCAACTTCCCCAGCATCCGGTCCACATCCGCCCGGGTATTGAAAATATGCAGCGAAAAGCGAAGGGCATTGTATCCCGGTAGTAACTTAATAATGATGTTGTCTTCCCGCATCTTTTCAAAGATCGCCCGGTTGGAAGCTTCGTCCAGCAGTATGCTGACGATCCCGCTTTTTAGCTCCGGTGCGGCCGGACTGATGATGCGTAGCCCCGGACGCCCCCGGAGTTGATCGGCGCAGTAATCCGCCAGTTCCCGGCAGCGTTTTTCGATCTTATCGATCCCGATGGTTTGCTGCAGGTCCAGGCTCTCTCCCAGACCGATAATAGTGGCGACATTGCGCGTGCCGGAAGCGGCCGAATAAGCCTTATTGCTGTTTCGGGTAAAAACCGCTTGGATACGCTCCTGCACCGCTTTGCGAATGTACAGAAAGCCCGTTTCCTTGGGGCCCATCAGCCACTTGTGGCCACTGCTGCTGTAGAGGTCTACGCCAAGCCGGTCGACATCCACCCGGATCTGTCCGGGAGCCTGGGCGCCGTCAGCTACCAGCAGTATATTCCGGGGGCGGGTGATCGCGCTAATTTGTTCGAACGGCATCCGCATACCGGTGATGGTCGATACGTGGCTGAGCATGACCACCCGGGTCCGGTCGGTCATCCCGGCCTGTACCAGTTCGACGATCTGTCCGGCACTTTCGGCGGCCAGCGGCATCTCTATTTGCTTAACAACGGCTCCTTTCGTTTCCGCCAGGTAGAACAGGCCGTTCTCCCCGCCGCCGTGCTCGTGGTTCGTCGTCAGGATCTCGTCGCCCGGCTGGAGGTCCAGGCAGGTACCCAGCAGGTTGATGCCTTCCGTGGTGTTGCGGGTGAGGATGATCTCCTCGACGGAGGCACCGATGAAATCCGCAACTTTGCCGCGGACGGCTTCCATGCGGGTACCCAACGATCCCCAGTTGTTGCCAACCGGATTGGCTTCCAGTTCGTGCATGGCAGCACTTACGGTACCAACGACCTGCCGGGTGGAAGGCCCCAGGCTACCAGTATTGAGGTAGATAAGGTCTTCGGGAAGCAAAAGACTTTTGCGGATAAGTTGAAACAGTATTTCATCATTGGGCGCATTAGCCAGATCCTCCGGGGTGGGAGGGGCGTCCATAGGCTTCTCTTTTTGAAACAGCGTATTCAAACCCCACAGCCCGAAGGTTGAATTTTTGATGAATTTTCGGCGTGCGCTCATACGTAACTTTTTGGATAGACTCTAAAGTAAATAATTATGGAGGGCTTCCGTACGATTTCAATTTTTTTGAAAAAAATTCTAAAAAGGTTGCAACTGGTCAAATTGGAACATTAACTCATTGACATTCGCTTTTTATCGGTAAAGCATTTACGTAGTCAAGTTCGTAGAAGATCTACCTCCCGGCGGTTGGCCGATCGCCCGGGAAGACTACCTGCTTTGCCCGATAACCACCTAAAAATCGCTACATCGTGAGAAAATTATTTCCGCTTCCAACTAACCCGTTTTTCCAGATCATAATTATTTCCGTTTGCCTCCTGGCCGGTCATGAGGTCAAGGCCCAGATCGTACAGGGAAAAAACCTTGTTTTCCCAATTCCTGACAGGGGCACCAATAATTGCCTGTTTGTATCGAATCCGGCCCGGGATTGGATTTTTTTCATCGATGGAGAACAAAGGCATCGAACCGGCTTGGGAGGAGCACAATCCATTGTGGTTAACATACCATTAAAAAGGGAAGAATTTGGCACGGAAGTCCAGTGGGAGATTCAAGTCTGGGAAAATGACTGTTTTGGGGGACTGCAGTACGTTACAGGATTCAATAGTAAGGCCTATGTTCCTTTTTACGAAGAATTTTCCGGTAACACGTCTATTACCGCTTCCAGCAATCTACCGGAACAAGCCTGTGGGTTCCGGGTGGCCTCCTGGGATAAAGTGCCCACTTCCAGTGAGGTGAAAAGTTATTTGTACGATAGTCCGGCGACCAGTTTTGCACTACCTAAAAGTAATGATGAATATACCTTTTCTTTTGATACCGGAGATCGTACTTTCAGTAAGATCCGCTATTATACCGGAGCCGTAGGAGCACCCGAAGGAAGCGTACAAACCAAAAATAATCCGGGAAGCAGATTTGATTTTTCGTATCGCCCCAATACCGTCTTTTTGAAAGCAGCAGCTAATTATACGCGGCTGCTTATTTTAGAATGCTACAATTCCAGCAATAATATTGCCCAGCTGGTAGCCATCCCGGTCATTGTTACGGGCACCCAAACGGCTTTTGCCAAAGATGCGGAAGGAAATTTTCTGACTACGGAAAGTGCACCTATTCCCAACATGGTCCTGCACAAGGCACCCGGCGATGAAAGCTTTTCCTACATCTCCGAAAGCACTAATACTTGTAGTCAGGTCAATTTCGGTTTTTCGGAAGGTAACAATCAGTCGGGAGACGTCAAGGTAACGGTAGGTTCCGATGTATCCGTATTCGGGGTTAATATCGAAAGTGAATTCAGCGTAACCGGCAGTTTTAGCCGGAATGCTACCAAGGCGGGGGAATCAGCAACGGAAGTTTGCAGAACAATTACGAAAACTGTAGAAAATCAAAATAGCTTTAACGGAGAGGAAGGGGATCTTTTCATCGGCAATTCGACCATATTTCGGTACGGTCCTGCCCTAGAAGTCAGGTATAATAACTGTAAGGTACAATTGAGGAATAAGGCGCTAAACTTTCTTGCGGTAGATATGAAGGACTTCGCTTATCTGAAAACAGATATCGAAAATGATGTCATTCCGGCAATTGTAAATCTCCAGTCCGGTTTAAATCCAAATTCAGTAGAGTGGAAAGAGTTGGAAAGAAACCGCAAAGCCTGGCAGGATATGATCGAGCAAAATCATCAGCACCAGGCCGATGCTCCGGCTTTAAGCGGTATCGTCACTTTGAACGGAGACCGGGCCGGTATCGGTGCCGAAGTCAGTGTGGAGAGAAGCGAAACTTACAGCACCAGCAGTTCACTGATCTTGGATGCTTCCATACTCGTGGAAGCGGGCATTAGTGTAGGTGGAAGCGGAGTAAGCACCTCCCTTGAGGTTGGCATCACTACCGAAGTAAGCCGGGGTAGCTCCAGTAGCCAGACCAGCGTGCAAACTTTTGGGTATCAGTTGAAAGACAATGATCCCGACGACAAACTGTTGATCAAAGTGAAAAGGGATCAGCGTTTCGGGACCCATATCTTTGAATTACAAGCCGAATCCCGTACCAGTTGCCCCTACGAAGGCGGGCGCCAATTGAATCAGCCGAAATTATTTGCGCTGGATCAAGGGGTGGAGAAAAAAGAAATCAATATTTATGCGGCGGCCGGCACCGCCGCCCAGATTCCGATCCGGATCAGGAACGGGAGTTCGATCACGGAAGTGACAACGGCCTATCGTCTGGAGGGAGGTAATCTTGCCGACGCTGATGTCGAACTGGGCGCCGAAGGCATCGGGCTGGATAACCAAACCAAGGAGTACAACCTGGCCGGCAATGCGTTTATCGATCTGGTGGAGGGCTCCGGGCAAGATCTTCTCTACGTCAAACAAAACGCCAATTCACCCAACCAACTCACTTATGAAGGCATTGAAATACTGCTAACCCCCAGTTGCGAAGAAGAGTTGTCCGACATTTTTGACCGGATCACCTTAAACGTTTATTTCGAAAATCCTCCGGCGGTTTCCCCGGCAAACCGAACGGTGGACGGCATGGCAGGGATGACCAGTTTTCAGGTCAATACCAATTCAAACTGGACCGCCAGCAGTGAGGCCGACTGGTTGAGCATCGACTCCGGTAGTGGAAATGGCAATGGAAGTTTCACCGTAACCTACACCGAAAATCCGGAGTTTTTTTCACGTACGGCTATGCTCCAAATCCAGACTACCGGCGGTGCACTCACTACCGTACAACTTATTCAGGAAGCTATTTGTGAAAGTAGTACCGGTTCGGACACTGATTCGGACGGGATCCCCGATGGCTGTGACAACTGTACGGAAGTTGGCTCTATTGGAATGGCCTTTGACGGCAAGGACGACTATTTGCAACTGGAAAACCTGGACAACTTCAATCCAGCTAAAAATACTATTGAAATGTGGATCTATCTGGAGTCCCTGCCTACCACCACCCGATCCTGGCCGCTTTTCCTGGGTGAATGGAATAGTGGGCAACACTGGATAATCAATTCCGATGGAACTACGGCTATCGGACCGTTCGGTGGACCCCAACACCATCCTGAGCTGCCCCTGGGTGAGTGGATGCATCTGGCTACGGTGTATGATGGCAGCAACTTTATACTCTACATCAACGGCGTCCGATACGGAAGCAGGTCCGTGGGTTTTGCTTATCCGGTTCCTCTGCTCGTCATTGGGCGCCCACGGGGTAATGATGAGTATTTCCACGGTAGAATGGACGACATCCGGATCTGGAATACCGCAAGAACGGAAGAACAGATTGCGGAAGCCATGAACCGGGAACTAATGGGTACGGAACCGGGACTATTGGCTTACTACAATCTTGGAGAAGGATTACCCGCCTTGAATAATACCTGTGTGTCCGAAATACGGAACAAAACAACCGCTCTCGCGGATCTGAGCCTGCACAATTTTTCGCAAACGGGAACCACTTCCAACTGGATTTCGGGTGCTCCCATTCGACTGCGCAACAGCCAGGAAAATGACGAAGGCAATGCCTGCCGGTACAGTCCCGGAGTTAACTTCCAAGCTTTGCCGGTCGACACCCTACGGGTTGGAGAAGATGTAGCCACCCTGGAACTGCCGGTGATCACTCCCGATGAAGGGGCCTACAGTAGTCCTTTTGTGACCGACCGTACTTTCGATGTCAATCAGGCCGGCCCCGGCACTTACGAAGTGGTTTACACCGTTCCTACAGTAGGTTCAGATTGTACGATCTCAGATGCGCTGACGGTAGTGGTAGAAACCGTGACCGCGACCGTAGACGAAGAATTTTTGGCCAATCTGGATGTCTGGCCGAATCCGGTGAAAGATCGCATCAGGATCCGCTTGGATGGAATCGGTTCCGGTCCTTTACGCATTCAGCTGTGGTCCAGTGGCGGGCAACTGCTGCAGAATGAGCTGTTACCTAATGTTTTTTCCTCAGGAATGGAGCATGAATTGTCGGTGTCTGATCTACCGGACGGTCTTTATCTCCTTACTTTTGAAAGTGCTGCCGGCCGGTATAAAGGCAGCAGGAAGATTGTAAAGCATTAGGGGCGGTGAGGTCGCATTTGCTTAGAGTTTGGCATCCCGGATTTTGAAGTTATTTCAAAATCCGGGATGTTTATTTTAGACTATATTTCTCATTCGTCTTTTGGTAGGAACACTGATTGGATTGGGAAGCTTTGGATTACCAACACCTTTTGCTTGCAATGCCGTGCAGATCACTTTCGGATCCTGACATCTAAATACTGTGAAAATTTTCCGGTTTTTCATATGGGATCGCTGGTCCCGGTTGGTGTGAAAGAGATGCGCAATTCCTGTACCCTTGATTTGTTCTAGCTCTGAATTCCTGATTTCAAGAATGTTAAGAATTCTGTTTACTGCCTCTATTTCTTCCCATCCCCACCTAAAAAAATTTTCAAGATATCCTCCGAACGTGTTTAGATACCAATCCCGATCGTAGGCAATAGCGAGGTTAGTAGCCCATATATCCAGGAAAGGGCTTTCGGGGACGTCCGATATATCCAATAATGCAGTCAGATCACGGGATTTTAAGAATTCTTCTTTTTGCTTACGGGTAGTCCAAATGGTATAAGTGGAAGCGATAAAGAAGGGGGCCCCCTTAAAATTAGCTACGCTTTCCAACAGCCCGTCGGCAAAAACAATATCACCGTTCATAATTACCAGCCGGTTACCTTTTGCTACGCCGGCACCTACATTATTGACCCATCCCAGATTGAACCCTCGGTTCTCCGGGTCCTGGATAGGAATATATTGATCGCAAGGAATTTGATCGTTGTAGAAATTTCCATCCAGACTTTGTTCTACGATGATCAATTCCCAATCGCTGTAGGATTGATTCCGCAGGCACTGTAGGGTCTCCTGCAAATTGATTATCCTTTCCGGGTTATTACCCGCAGTTGGAATAATTACGGAAATCATCTTTGGAACCGGATTAATTTGTTTATTATTAAAGTAAATATAAACATTCATCCAATAAATGAAGCCTGGTTTTACGGAAATGAAACTGAACCTGCCCCTTTATTTAATTATTTTCCTTGTTGTGCAATGGGCTCTATCGGGCTGTACCTTTACCGATCAGCGGGTGATTTCGGAAAAGATCATAGATGTTTATTCTTCTTCTCCTAAATTCAGTAACGCCAATAATTTAAGGTATAAGCGATATTTTTTCGAAGCTGCCAACGCATATAGAGAGGCCTTAATTAGCCCCGATCTAAACAGGGAAGATTCACTTTTTGCCTTAAACCAAATAATTTACTGCCACTTAATAGTCAACAAAACCAAGGACCTGGAAGATTACTGGGTGAAAACTGAGGAGTTACTAGCCCGGACTGCCCATCTTCCTCCTGTTTTATTGGCAGATTATCATTTTAATAAGGGGCGCTATTACTTGTTGCAGCAAGCTCCGGACTCTGCTCTTATGTATAGCCGGAAGGCATTACAGGCATTTTATCGACTATACCCACCCGGCCACATTAAAACAGCTCAGGGATTGACATTAATACCGCTCGTTTTAATGCACTATGATCAAGGCAACCTCATCGACTCCATTCATTATTACGCTTTACAGCTTAATAACATTTTTCTTAAAAATCCTGAGATCGAACCTTATGATTGGGAAATGGATTACGTACTGGGCTTTAGTAGTTTACTGGATAGAGCGCACGAAAGGGGGACGTACCATGGTCAAAGGGCGCTGGAAAGGATAAAGGCCCTACCCACTGAGAACAAATGGCTGGAAGCCCGGGCCTGGGGTCAGCTGGGGAATATGGTAAAAAAACGCGGAGACGCGCTTATCGGAGAAGATCCTGTACGATTGCATAAACGGAAAAGCAAGCTGTATCACTCTGCTGATTCCATCTTTAAAAAGGCGATCGCCATTGCTGAGGCCAATCAGGATGAAGGCCTGATGACCTTTTATGAGAACTGGATCATTAACGTTTGCCGGTTTGGTGACTCCACCGCTTTTTTTGCTTCCATGGATCTGTTTGAACAAACCTTCCGGGATCGGCGAGGATGGCGTCCCCACTATAATCGTCTATTGGGATATTACAATATCCTTAAAGACCCGGACAAGATGATAAAATACTACACAGCGTTCTTAAGTCAAGAACATGAGGATCCTTATTTTACTTATTGGGAACTGGCAGAAGCTTATTATTGCCTGAGGATGGCTAATGGCATGCTAAATCAATTTGATAACGCTGCATTTTTTGCTAAAAAAAGTTTGATCCTGTACGGTTGCATAGAAGAAGGAGTTGACATTCGCCAACCGGAGGCCGTTACCCGAATGGATAGTACTCGCAGTAAATGTCTGATTACCAGTGGATACGTTGCTGAGGAATTTTTTAAAAATTATTTGCATAAAGGAGATTTGCAGGACTTGAAACTGGCAGACGCTTATTTTGATTTTGCGGTAAAACACAGTGTTAAGAGCCTGCTACATGTAGATGAAGATGCCTTTTTGACTTATCAGTTTGAAGCGGGCAACAAAACCTACAGTAAGGCTTTGGAAGCAGCTTTTGAAGGGTGGTCAGCGACCAGGGACCTGCACTGGCAGGATAAGGCACTCCAGTATATGGAATTTTTGAAATCATTTTTATTATACCGGGACATGTTAAAACAGCCGGGTAAGGAAGAAAAACAATATTCTTTAACGGACAGCATACGGATCCTGCAGGGGCAGCTTAATCAGTTATTATTTTCCTTGAATACGGAAAAAAAGAATAGATCCGATCATTTGGATAATGATAAATTGGTCGGTCTGCTCCGTAAGCTGGAATACCGGAGACGGGAGAGATTAAGCTCATTCACCTCTAATGCATTGGACACCCCACAAACCGTAACCGATATTCAGAAGTATTTGGGAAAATCCCGGGGGGTAATACATTATTACTCGGCTCCGGGTCACTTATTCGGGATGTATGTCGATTCGGATACCAGCATTTTATTCAGGGAAACAAATAATTATTCCTTGCTCAGGGAAGCCGTTGAAGATTACCGCAAAAGCATTGAAGAAGCGGTCGTGCTGGATGAAAATACAGTCAGCCGCTATGTGCAATCGGCCCGTATTTTATACGATATCCTGATCGGGCCTTTTGCCGATCGACTTTCCCGTATTGATCAGCTTGTGATTATCCCGGACCAGTTACTCGACCCGATACCCTTCGAAGCATTTTTAAGCATCGATCCGGATAGCACCGATTTAAATTTCAAAACCCTTCCATATTTGCTACTACAGGTAGAAACGGTATATGCATCATCCTGGAAGACCTTCAAAGTAAATCAGGAAAAAAAGCAACTGGATTTTAGAAACCAAACCATTGGGTTCTGGACCACACCAGAATTGAATAATACGAACGGTTTGCAGGTGATTGAACAAGCTATCCAATCGGGATTTAAAGATAATTATCACGTTTTCAATCAACAAAAGGGCGGAAAGCAGATCTTTTTAGAAAACCACGATCGCTTTGACGTACTCCATTTGTTACTGCATGCTCGTAGTAGCCGTAGTAATCGGTACGATAATCAGATAAATTTTGGAGAGGGTCCGGAAGAAAGGCTTTATGGCTTTGAATTATACAAACAAAAATTCAAAGGTAAGTTACTTATCCTGGCATCCTGTGAATCTGCTACCGGAGCGCCTCAGGCCGGAGAAGGAACCTTTAGCCTGGCCAGGTCTTTCACCAACTCTGGCATTCCGGAAATTATTGCAGCGCAATTTTTAATCCCACAGACTACAACCGGACCATTACTCAATTACTTTTACGCTCACCTCATGCGGGGGAAAAATGCTACCGCAGCGCTGCATCGGGCTAAACTTGAATATTTAGACGCAGTAACTAAAAAACGACATGCCTACCCTCGGTTTTGGGCAGGCATGGTGGCGCTAAATTAAATTGACTATTTCAACCTTTTATATGCGTAATACTTCTCCTTCCAGCACTTCAGGTAATAACAGCTCTTCGGAATTTCCTACAACCGGATAAGCATTTTTCGCAATGCTACAGGACCAATTATCCATACAGCAGCTGTATAGATCATCTATACCTATAAAGAATTCTTGATCTTGGTGGTTGGTAGAATGATTAAATTTTTCCATTGCGTCAATCCATAACGCTAAATTTTCTTTGGTGGACTGTCTAAGGTTCGCGCTTCTCTTCCCATCTACATTCAAAATACATTGGTATATAATACCTCCATTGGGGCTTTGCATCGGTAATAGAAAAACACCCTGAACCGCTTCCCAATCGAGTCCTATTGGTTTTTCCGAAATCTCCCCGTTTTGTTCATCAAAGAATATCTGTAATTTAGCTTTGATGGGCAAGCTTATCGAAAACTCTCTTGGGGGCTCTCCTCGATGAATTCGGTGGTATTTTGCTTCTTCTATAGCATCCGATCTTTTAAAATCTTCAGCCGATAAATAGAAAAAAACTAACTTATGTAGCAGCTGGTTACCTTTGAAATAGGATGTGATATGAGATCCTGAACAATTGTCGTCAGTTCTTCCATAGGTAAGTGAATGCAAGCCTTTGTACGCGATCTTTTCCGGGCGAAAGTTTTCACAATGATGAAAATTCATTTGTGGTCGAGAATGCGTACTTACACTACCACAAACATCCAGGAGAATGCTTCGATCTAATTCTGTAGCGTACAAAAGGTCCTTGACTGAAGTAGATACGGCTTTGTCGTCGAAGCCTTTTTCAATGATTTGTTTAAGTACATCGTAGTTTACCATTTGGGCAAACTGGGGGATCACCATTCTGTCAACCCGCATGAAATGTTGCAAAAAACGGTCGGGGTCAGGCACCTGGTCACCGAGAAAAGCGACTTCCCGGCCATTGATGGACATCATATGGATAAAATCAGGTTGCCTTTCTCTACTTGCAATCCTATCAATACGCTGTATTCTTGATAATTGTTTGCTAGAATGTTTTTCCAAAAAACTTATTGCCATGACGATTGGGTTTAGGTGAAATAAATAATTGGATTATTCAAGTTGTTGTAGCAGAGACGCAGCTTCCTCAGCATAAGACGCATTCGACCGGACGATGGCGTTCAGCAGATCATTTGCTTTGTCTGCTTCCCGGCGATTTACATAGGCCAATGCCAGGTACCATCTGATCTCCTCCTGGTAGAACTGCCATTTATCCGACTGCAGCAAAGGTTCCAGGATCGAGATCGCTTCTGCTCCCTGCCCGCTACCCACCGCCGCCACTCCGGCGTAGATCAGGTTTAAACTATCTCCACCGGCCGCCACTTCCTCCAGCAGCAAAGGATATGCCGTTTTGTAATCCTGCCGGTCATATGCTTCCTGCCCCGTTTCGGCATCGTCGCTCAAATTGGCATTATCCCGCGGCAGATGGGCAAAATATTCTGCGTAGGGATCATCGGGCTGAAAGATATTTTTGAGCGGCGTAAACAGGAACAATAACAGGACGGCTGCCGCCGCCGCTACCGCCAGGTAGATCCTGCGTAATGCGGGGGCTTTTTCGTTAGTAGAAGGAGTTGGTTGAGTATCCTTTGGCGGTTTTCCTTCCGTTTCAGCGTAACTTTTCAGTCGGATCTTAATTGCTTCCAGTTCCCGGCGCTCTCCGGAAGCTGGGCCAAAGCCCTCTTCCAGCAGCAATTTCCATTCGCCGGCGGCGGCCGCAAAAACAGGATCTTCTGCCAATCTTTGCTCGAGTGCGGCACTTGCGGTTGCATCCAGTTGCCCCTGCCAGTAGTCCTCCAATAATTGTATATCTGTTTCGTCTAAATTTTTCATGGTCAACCGGATTTTAAATATCACTGAGATTGGTGACTGCTACGTAGAGCTCGCGAAATCGCTTCCGGCATCTACTGATCAGGTTTCGTACTACATCGCCATTGTTTTTGCCGGTGGCCTGAGCGATGTCTTCGTAGTCTTCCCAACCGAGTATGTAGCGGTAGGTCATCATTTCCCGGCACTTATCGTCCAATTGAGCGATGGCTCTTTGAACATTGATCCGCATGGATTCCTTTGCAGTCTCAGCAATCTCCTCCGGCGGGCTTTCCGGCCTGGGTTTGCTGGCCACCCGCGCCTTGTTGTACCAGAAATACTGCATGGTCTTGATCAGATAGGTAGAGATCTTTATCTCCAGCTGATCGATCCGGTCTTTCAATATGTTTTGAATGAAAAGCGCACAGGCATCATTGTAAAGCTCTTCGGCATCTTCCGGGGAGCACCTGATGCTGATTCCTTCTTTATTTTTCCAAAAGAACCTTTTGCAAGCGTAGTGAATACATGGCTCTTTATTCTCTCGGTAAAAATATTGTTCTGCTCGCTGATCGCCCCGTTTAATGGCTTCGGGGATTTCTCGATCCGTCATTCCTCTGGTACTTTAATGTTGACTTTTTGCGATTTGCAACCTGTAGCAGGTATTGTATCTTGAAATTCAGCTCTAATTTCTAATAAAGAATATTGCGGAGACATCTGCTGATGCTTGTTTGAGAGCGGGGAACTTATAAAATAGGCAGCAACTCAAGATAAAAATTTTTAATGATATGGGTAATAGGATCCGCTGAAAATGGCCGCTGGTACCCATATTTTGCAAATAATTTTCAACGGCAGGTTGCAATCGTGAAAATGCCGACATTATTGGAGTAAGAGACCAGTTCGGTACTGGGTAATTATTAGTAACATGAAAATGCTAATTCCAATAATTTTCTCTGGAAGAAGGCTGTTTATCTGAGCCAACTGAAACTCACGGTTTATTTGATGCTGATCCTTGAAAATTATTTATTAAACGGACGGACATCGACCGGGCAGCAGTAAAGTTATTGATCACGCAGCAGGCCGGACCGTGAAAATTAAGTGGTTCCCATTAGGCAGCTTTCTCTTTTTCTTATAGTTCGCAAAAGCGAAAAGGATAAAACCAGGTATTTCTACCTGTTTCCCCAAACCCTGCTTTTTGCGGATGCACAGCAACCGTTAAATGGAGAACTTGCCGGTAATTTAAAACCTAAAGTGGGGATTTACCCGGTATATCCACCATAATTCGGTTTGAAGTCATCTAAGAGAAATATAAGGACAGAGAAAAAACCAAAAAATGCCTTTCTGATGGAAGGGGTGAATGGGCCGGAAATTCCAATGTGATGGCCTGAAAACCCGAAAACACAATTTTTTGACTAACCCTAAACGTCCTGACAATGAGACAACTTTCAAATTCCATCAAATGCCAGGTAATCTTCGGCATTATTTTCCATCCATCTTAAAACGCGGTAGAGATCGTGTGGTACGGTAGCCTGTACGACCCGGAGCGTATTGATCCGGCGGAATACCTGAAACTAGCAGTCAGGGATCCCGGCCGTGTTTCTTGTGCTTAAATGTTGTATAGTTCACCCGCAGCAGATCTGTGCCGGTTCCTGGCAACATTGCTTTACCCACAAACCCGGGGTATGCACTAAGATAGTTGCCGCTTCCGGCAGATCGCCGCTCACCACGCAAATTGCAACCGCAAAATGATCGATCAGGCAGGCAAGACCCAGGCGGACCGCCCTTAACAGTGCCGATCCGCTCACCTTCCTGCAGTTCCAATTTTTCGAAGTAACCAGATTTTTAGTTTATGGATCCCCTGGATCCGTGAGGCGTATGGATTTACGCTTTGCGGATGTATTCCTTTACCGGCAACCCGGTAGAACCGGCCGGAGTTTTGCTATTACGGAACGCCGGTCGGAGTGAAATAACTGAGATCTGGAACACTTAAAACTAAACATCATGCTAACCAACATGAACGGGGATCACTATGCCCGTGCCCCAAAGATCCAGACCAATCAATGCTCCATCGAGCGGGTATTCGCCAAGTACGAAGCCGTCGGCTTTTTGTATCCCGCCAAGAAAAAATTACTGGCTCCACATCTGCCAAAGATCACCGATCACTGGCGATTACTGGCCAATTCCAGGGAGCGCCTTTTGTGGATACTCAGTGCAAACGACCGGAAGAAGGAACCGAATTTTGCCTCAATCAGCCTCTGGAAGCAGAGCAATTACGGCATGTTTGCCCAGCATTTGGTTTCCACCGGGAACCCTCATCTGTCGCTCCGGATCATGCTGGAAGCCCAGTTCATCTTTGAGCATCAATTTACCGAGGAGGAAGTCCGCGCTTCCCAAAACTGGTTCCGCCCTAACAACCGGTACGCGTACCGGGTATTCGCCAGCATGTTTGAAAAACTGGGCGACCGGAAGTCCGCGCTTCTCCACCATCACTATCTGCACCTGCCCCTGACGGCCACTCCCGTCCGGCCGCAAAACGGAGGTTATACGGTGGAAGAAGTTGCCGGGTTGGACCCGGAACTGAGCCGGTTTGTGAAAAATCAATACGGTGAAGTTTTTGTCCGGGCCGAAGAACTGGACCAGCCGGATATTGAATTACGGCAGATCGGCCGGGTTTTCCAGCGGTATGGCCTCCAGCGTTTTCGGAAAGTCTGGAAAGTGCGGGATAGCCGCAGCGGTCAGATCGTTGCCTGCTCGATTGCCAACCGGGCACCACTGGGGCTCAATTTCAGTTTCCTGGAAAACCGGGCGTATTACATTCTGGACCAGGATCTGGACGGTGGGCAGCGGGCGTCGGTCCTCCGGGCCCTGCACCACCGTATCGCCGAGACCTATCGGGATATCCGGATCGGGGTGGTCCCGATCGTGACGGATTGCCGGACCGCGGAAGTGCTCACCACTCAGGGCGCTGTGAAAATCCGGGAATACGTGCAGAGTATCTGGTTGCGGGAAGGTTTCCGGCAGTGGTACGATCACATCAATTCCTTTCTGCAGCGAATTGAACGGAGAGATCACAACTGAGCCCGGTAACCATTGCCGAGCTGACCAAATTAATTGACTATCCACAAAATATTAAGAATCATGAAACAACACGATGCCCGGGATCTGCAGTTGCAGATAAACCCCCAATCGATGAAACCCCTTTTTCGAACCAGCGCCTGGCGGCACGCAGTGGCTATGGCTTTCGACTGGCTGGTTATTGTCTTTGCCGCACTGATCTGCATCCGGTTTTTCAATCCGGTATCGTACCTGCTGGCCGTTATCCTGATCGGTGCCCGCATGCACGCCCTGGCGATACTGATGCACGATGCCACACATTACCGCTTCCTGAAAAACCGTAAGTGGAACGATCGGCTTACCAACTGGCTGACGATGTATCCCTTGTTTACGTCCATCGAGAAATACCGTCAGAACCATCTGGCCCACCACCAGCACCTGAACACGGAACACGATCCGGACTGGGTGGCGAAGCTCACCAAACGCGAGTTTATCTTCCCCAAAACGAGATCCGAATTCCTGTGGACCATTCTGTCTTACCTGACGCTGGTCCAGGGCGCAAAGGATGCCGTCTGGTTTTTCAAAAGGTTTGGATCGGCGCGGGATAGATCGGGACAAACGCTGGGGTACCCGCGCCAGCAATTGCTGTTTTATGCGCTTTTGGTAACCGCTCTGACCGTATCCGGGCTTTGGAAATATTACCTCCTATTCTGGATCGTACCGTATCTGTCTACCTTTTTTATGTTCCAGTATATCCGCAGTGTGGCTGAGCATTTCGGCGAACTGGCTTACGATCATTTGCTGACGTCCACCCGTTCGGTAAAGGCCAACTGGCTGGAGCGTTTGATCGTGGCACCGCATCAGGTAGGTTACCACCTGGAGCATCATCTATACCCCGGAGTGCCTTTTTACCATTTACCAAAATTACACCGGCTGTTGATGGAAGATGCGGACTACCAGGAAAAAGCCCACGTAACGCTCGGTTATTTCAGTGGGCTGCTCCAGGAGTTGGGCGATCCGGCACTGGCGGCGCATTAAAAGGGTGGGTGCGGTGATTAATATTGAGACGGGGAGATGGGGAGACTGGGGTCTCCTGGTCCCCAATTCTCCCGGTCTCCCCGTCTCAAAGTCCCCTGATCATTGCCTTTCATTTCTTCAGGGGTCTGGCCTTTGTTATTAGCGAACCATCAGCCGCAGGGTTTGTACGGTTTCGTCCGTTACGATGGAATAGAGATACATTCCGCCCGGGAGATCACTGATATCTTCGGTAATCTGATGGACACCCTCGGCGGCCGTCCCCTGATAAATAGTTCTGATCAGGTTACCGCGTAGATCACTCAGTCGAATATTGACCCGGGTGGACTCCGGAAGTTCGTACTGTAAGGTAGTGAGCCCTTTTGCAGGGTTAGGAAATACCACAGCAGTTGGTGGGGTAGTGGCCGTAGCCGTACCATTCAGGTGCTCGACTGAAATACCGTTATCTACGAAGTTGTCAATCATGGAAAGCGGATAGGTCCCACCGTTGCTCAACGCTACCCAGGGTTGAATATCGCTGCTGCCGGCCGTTCCGCTGGCAAAAATAACGGCAGATTTGCCGCTCCAGAAACCAAAGGATCCCTCATAATCACCCAATCCGGGAATACTCAATTCAAAATCGGCAGCAGGAAAATCCACGAAATCGTCAAATGTGCTGTAAGCGGCACCGCTGAACAAGGAGCTGCCGTTATGCAATACCTCTACGACTCCTACACCGTTTGCTCCGTGGAAGAAGGATAAAGCTACGTTACCCGACTCGGCGGTTGCGACTGCCGGACTGAAAAGAGCGACGCCAAAAGGGAATTCGTCATCAGGATCAAAAGTGCCATAAGCGGCGGCTACGTAGGTTTCGCCGCTTTCCAATTCTACTTCGATCGTTTCGACCTGATCGGCAGGGATCGGACCACCGACGGGAGTCAGTTCAATGGTCAGTGGTGTACCGGCGGGT
Source organism: Flavilitoribacter nigricans DSM 23189 = NBRC 102662 (assembly GCF_002646595.1). Taxonomy (GTDB): domain Bacteria; phylum Bacteroidota; class Bacteroidia; order Chitinophagales; family Saprospiraceae; genus Flavilitoribacter; species Flavilitoribacter nigricans. The sequence goes on along the minus strand of NZ_PDUD01000052.1, from coordinate 8,896 downwards.
ACTTCCAGATAAGGAGTGGCGGTACGATAAGCAAAGGCCGGGCTGATCACTGCACCGTTTATTTTAACTTCAAGGGTCTGGCTTTCCGCAGCGTGAATGACCTGAATTTTGGCCGTTCCCGTCTCAACTACCGGATTGATGGTCACCCTGATCACGTCCTCATCCGCGGGATAGCTGTAGGCATCATTAACCAGGCGTACCAGGTCATCCATGTCCATGGCTCCCATATCCGGTCCGCTCTGACGGGGTGCCTGATTGGGACCTACTCCGGGTTGTTCGTTTTCTTCGGTACCGGCATCCCAGAGGTCAAAATACTCTGTAATATCTCCGGAGATCGGATCTCCGTTTTCGTCAAACAGGGGAACTCCCATTTCCCCGGGTGCGTAAAAGAGGTCATTGGATTGCACAAACATCGTTGCTAAGGAAAGGTAGATTCCCGGAGCGGCGGTAATCGTAAATTCGTAAGCTTCACCGGGAAATGCCGGAGCCGGATCCATGCCTCCGGCCGGAGTAGTGAAAGCTCCGCGCGGTGTACCCATCTTCCCGGCTAATGTTTCGGCAAGTACCGCCGGATCACCATCCTCTGCGATCTCTTCCAGACCCTGACCCCGATCCGGGGCACCCACTGAAAAGAGGGGAGCAGGCGTAGCGTGTAAGGCCCAGAACCCGGGGGAAAGAGGTACCGCTACCGAACTTCCGTCGCCGGTCGGCAGGGTTTCCGGAGTAGAGACGTTTTCTACGCGCACCGTAAATTGTGTCGTTTCCAGCGGCATCAGCGTCACCCTGATTACCGATTCATCCGCCGGATAGGTAAAGCCGTCGTTTACCAGCCGTACGGTATTATCGGGATCGTCGGCTCCGGTATCCGCCCCACTTTGGCGGGGTGCCTGGTTGAGTCCGATACCGGGGATCTCATTTATTTCCGACCCTACGTCCCAGAGATCAAAATATTCGGTAATATCGCCCGAAACTGGCATGCCGTTTTCCGTAAAGAGCGCCACCCCCATACCGTCCGGCGCGTAAAAAAGATCATTGGACTGGACGAACATGCTTACCAGGGATAATTTACCGGTAGGACCGGAAGCGATAACAAATTCGTACGCGCCACCGGGGCCAATGGGGGCCGGACCACTTCCACCAACTGGAACGGCGAATGCACCACCGGTCATACTGGTGGCATTTTGTAATACGAGGGCCAGCATTTCCGGGTTGCCATCTTCAGCTATTGCAACCAATCCTTCCCCGCGATCCATCTCACCGGCACTAAATAAAGGATCCATCCCGCCGTGTACCACAAAAGCGCCCGGTGATAAAACCGGAGTGATGCCCGTATGGGCATGAATGGTTTCGCCCAGGAGGCCGGTGTTTCCATCCTCCGCAACGCCTTCCAGGCCTTCGCCGCGATCCATTTCCCCTTCCGTAAACAGGGGCGCCGGGGCCGTGTGTACCACAAACACTCCGGGAGCCAGCGGTACGGCTACCGTAGATCCGTCGGACAGCGCCAGCGTAGCGGACGTAGATACATTTTCAATCTGTCCGGTAAAAGAAGTACCGCCATTGTGAATAAGGGTAAAACGGATGACTTCACCGGTCATCGGATAATCGTAGCTATCATTGACCAGGCGGACGGTATTATCCGGATCGGCCATACCCACGTCCATACCGCTCTGACGCGGCGCCTGATCGGCACCTTCCCCGGGAGCCTGGTTGATTTCCGTACCGGAATCCCAGAGCAGGAGTTGATCCGTCAGGTCGCCCGTCATCGGGTTCCCCATTTCGTCGTACAAAGCGATGCCGGATTCAGCCGGCGCGTAAAAAAGGTCGTTGGACTGTACGAACATGGTCGCAAAAGACAGGTAACTTCCGGGCGCAGCTTCAAAGTCAAATTCGTAAACTCCTCCGGGTAAAATCGGACCCGGAGCTGCTGCTCCCACAGGTGTATGGAAGACCCCACTCTGGGAAAAGGGATAAGCTTCGCCTACATTTTCGACTTTAACTTTGAAGTAGGTAGGTTGAGCGGTTAGACTGAATAAAATTCCGAAAAAAAGTAAAAATGTTAGTAAGTAAGCAGGTTGCCTCATGGTGCAAAATATTTAGTAAGGGTGTTGGTATTATTACCACTTACAATATTAAAGGCTAAGCTTTGCAATACTTTCACGGAATTATTACAAAAGTATCACATGAGTTCCGGGGGAACTTAGAGCCTATCCAAAGACCATCCTTTGGTCTTAAAATAACCATCTATGGAACCTCATTTCGTCATTTTCTCCTTCCGTAGCGCTGCTACGAAACTCGAAAATGACTTCGTGAGCACCCAGATCTGGTCATTTTCGACGGCAAAAACGGTTGCTGGATAGGCTCTTAATCCGGTCGGATAGGAAAAGGAGAAGACGAGTAAATCCGGAGCATGGAAAAAGCCTGAACGCTTATCCTATGCTTCCCTCGGGTATTTTTCCATACCATTGGACCTTTTTTTAAAATGAGCAGATTCGAAGACTTGGAGACTTGGAGATCAGGAGGCCAGCAATGCTTCGGAGTTCCTCAGTATAGTCCGTTCGCATTACCCTGACATTGATCATCCTTAGCTTTTGAAAAGTTTTTTCTTATCCTGATTTCCGTCATTGATACCCGTCCGAAAAGAGCGTAACTAGTAATTTGAAAAAGAGATCAGCGATCGCGAACAAGAAGGAGTTGGGGCAAACTGGATCGCAAAGCGCCCCACCTCCAGACATCCCAAATAAACAGATCTCCCACAGGAAATACCCTTGCCGAGGCGCTCATCTGACCACTAATCGAAAACTCCCCTTTGCGCCAAGTACATCAAACACTGCACCCAGTAGCCTGTCATTCACTCATCGGATAGGTTACCTTGCATGCCCTATCCAAAAAACTAGAACGATGAAAACGAGACTCCAAATTATGGCAATGGGGCTGGCCATCGGGTTTTACGGCCTCTTCATGTCCGGCTGTGCTCCGGTATTTTCTGAGTTACAAAGTGCCCGAACGGCGGGTAAAGGGCAGGTAGAATTGACCGCCGGTTACGCTACGGTAAATAACGGAGAGTACCGGGACGGTGAATTTATCATGGCATCCGAAAAGGTGCAGGAACAAATCGGCCTGCAGGCCGCCTACGGTATCACCGAAGACCTGGATATGCGGGTGCGGTTTGAGCACATTACCGTTGCGGACGACGGCGGCAATGTCAACGTACTGGGTTTTGGGCCGAAGTATGAGATCGTAGATAACATCTTCTCCGTCTACGTACCGGTAGGTTTCGCCTTTGGCGGAGACTTCCAGGGGAAAATAGAAGATACCTGGGAAATCCATCCTACCCTGTTGGCTACCGTGCCGTTCAATAAGTACATTGAACTGAACACTTCTTCCAAGTTCATTCACGCTTTTCACAAAGATGGCTGGAATTACATGGCCTTCAACGCCGGTCTTGGGCTGAGTACCGACCTGGATAAATACGTAGTCCGTCCGGAATACGGCTGGGCCTGGTGTACCAACGATAACAATTCCGATAAGTTTCGGCAATTCAGTATCGGTGTAACTATATATCCGAATATGTTCGGTAGTATAGGAACGAAAACGGTAAACCGTAAATAGATGGGCAGTGATGCAAATTGGAAGTTCCGGCGGGAAGTTGCCGGAATGGTGTCAACGCTGAACTTTACTTTACCCGGATCATTAAGATGGTCAGTTACCATTGTTTGCGGTAACTGACCATCTTAATGATCACCAGTAACAAATGCTAAAGGACCCTATCGGGTAATGACCATCTGCCGGCTGGCCTTCAGCACTCCATCCACAATCAGCGAATAGCTGTAAGTACCGGGAACCAGTGAATTACCCGGGATCTCCACTTTTCCATCCGGCGCGGGATCCAGTCGGAACTGCCGGACCAATTTTCCGGTAACATCAAAGATCTGTAATTCGGCCGAACGGCTCGTAGCCGGAATGGAATAACCGATGACGGTCTGCCCGCCGGCCGGATTGGGTCGGTTTTGTTGCAGCCGGATCTCGGTAGTATTCGCCGTCTCCTCCTCTGTTCCGTCCGCTTTGGGTACCATATTTTCCTGGGGTGAAGTAGCTTCTTCCTGCAGGGTACGGGGCGTTTCCATATGGCCCGCCGCTACCTCGCTGGCCTCCCGGATGACCCGGTAGTTTTCGTGGCCTTTACGCACGCCTTTGACTTCCCAGTCAAAACTGAAATTACCTTTTCCACCTTTGAATTCCTGCACCCGGAAACCCTCTGCTGTTTTTTCAACTACCGCCAGACCGTAGGTGTCGGCCGAATGCGGGGTTAGAATAACGGTCATGGTCTCGGGATTGACTACCAGTCGGAAATGATCGGAAAACGGGATAAAGGTCTGGCCGTATTGCAATTGGGCCGTGCCCCGCTCGTAGGCGGCCGCTTCGGGACCTTCCAGACTGGCGTACCAGATCTCCTTGCCGGGCTGCTCGGGGTGTGCCATGCGGAAGTTTTTGGTATCGGCAAATACCGAACCGCTACCGTCGGCATTAACGATGAGGCCGGCCTGGATCTGCCCGGCGGGATCCTGAGCGATCACGTAGCCGGCGTTCGGTCTGCCGGTTGGCCAGGTCAGGGAGGCATTTTCAAACCCGTTTTGACCGTAAGTACGGGCGACACCGGCCTCGGAAATGATCCGCATATTTACTTTGGTGAGACCCTGATCGTACAAATACAGCTCGCCCTGGGTGGCATCAGCTCCATCGGGGCCTACCGAAAAGATAAGACCGGTGCCTCCGCCGGCATGCAGGTCTAAAGCCCCCGAAGCACCGATACTGTTGTAAAGCTGAGCGGAGAGCCAGCTTCCCCCGTTGATAAAAGCCAGGCCGTCCTTGTTGAGGAGAGTACGCAGGTAAGTGATGCCGGCGGCCTCATTTTCATCGTTAAAAATAAGGGCGTCGTGTTCTAAATTGCCGGTAGAGATGAGGTCCCCACTATCAAATTGCCTCATTTGTAGAATTTCGCTTTTCAGGGTTGAGGCGTAAGTGATCTGAGCCAGACTTTCCTGGCAAAGCAGTAAGAGAATGGAAAAGACATACAATAGTCTCATACAGTTAAGGTTTTAGGTTAACAGATTAAATGTAAATGAATGAAGTACCTCCTACGCAGGGAGGCTCCATATCTATGAAATATTAGCTATAGAAAGTGGTAAATTCGACGACTCTATATCACATCAATACAATTCCAGACGGTTTGGTTACTATAATGGAGCAATAATTTGAATGAGCTTTTTCATTCTGGGACTATTTTCGGCTTCTGATTACTAATAAAGCATCTTCCCAACCGGATGGAGGGGTGAAGGTGTGACTGGATTGGCCCCGGTCCAATTTCCCGATCTTTTGTTTTTTCCCCGTCTGGGGATTGATCCAGAATGCCCTGGGTGGGGCCGTGGTTCCGATCCGCGAAAGATCCAGACTGAGGGACGTTTCACTCGAAAAATAGACCAGGATCCGGTCACCCGACCGGGAACGCATAGCGGCGTTAAGGAGGTTACCGTCATTGGCACCGGACAGGATCAGGGACTGATCGGGAATGAGTTCCCACCAGCGTTGAGCGGTCATGATCTTATTACTCAGGCCTGCCTGTTTCGCTCCGGGAGAGAAAACCGCCTCTTTCCAGTCCGCACTGACGTATTTGGGGTTGGTGCCGAAACTCCACACGTTGGAGTTGCCGTAGGTATGCAGCCCGCCGGCAAACATAGCCCAGTAGGCCTGTTTGCGGATCACGAAGGGCGTGATGGGTTTGGTCGGATATTCCGGGCCGTCTTCGTAGGCACCTTCACCGTGCAGGATCGGTTTGACGGGTTCGCGCCGGTAATCGGCCGAAACTACATCGTAGATCCTGGTGTAGGAATCCCAGGTTTGCAGCATGTGAAAGTCGAGCCACTCCGCATCGGGAAAATAATCGCTGGAGGAATGACCACCCCGGGTGTGGAAGGTCATCAGGGTTTTGGTGTAATCTTCGGTCCCGCTTACGCCTTCGTTAACGCCTTTGGCCAGCAGGTTCCAGACCGACTTGCGCAGCTCGTTATCGGCCAGTACGTCTCCCCCTATACACCAGATGATGTTGGATTTATCCTTAAAACGATTGCCGATAAACCGGCCGTATTCGTAGGCGTTTTCCGGCGTGAGGAGATTGTATCCATCACCTTCCGCCATGTTGAAGACCGGGAGGAAATTGATGTACAAACCGTAGCGGTCCGCCGTATTGATGATGTACTCGATATGGTCCCAGTAGTCGTACGCCTCCGGGTCATCGGGATCATTCCCGGGAGTGATGGCCGGCCGGGTAGGATCGTCATCGATGAATGCCGGATCGTTGTAGCTATTCGACAAAGGGGGCGTAACGAAGGGATTTTGGTGAACGGCGGCGGCATGGATCACCGAAAAACCCTGCCGGGCCCGGGCTTTGAGGTAGAATTTGACCTCTTCCCGGTCGATCTTTTGCAACAGCGCCCAACCGGTATCTCCGAGCCAGTAAAATGGGCGCCCATCCTGCCGGACCAGATGGCGTCCGTTGGGGCTGACGGCCAATTGCGCCGGGGCGATCGGGGTGAAAATAAGGAGACTTAAAGCAAGAAGGATCGATTTTTTGATAGGGTTCATATTTGGCAGTATATTAGCAAACTCAAGAATAGCAAAAATAATTATGAAAGTATCATTTACTATCCTGCTCGTCCTTTGCCTGGGTGTCTTCGGCTATGCGCAGCCCAAGGCAAAGGTCAATAAGAACAAACAGGCCGTCATCGCCACCATTGACGAAAAATTCGGCGAATTAACCGATCTGAGTGATAAGATCTGGTCCTTCGAAGAGATCGCTTTCCAGGAAACCCAATCCGCCAAAGCCCTGGCGGACTACGCCGAAGCCAACGGCTTTACGGTGAAGCGGGGACTGGCCGAGATCCCCACTGCCTTCACCGCCGAATTCGGTTCCGGCAGTCCGGTGATCGGTATTCTCGGAGAGTTCGACGCGCTGCCCGGCCTTTCCCAGAAAACGGTACCGGTAAAAGATCCGCTGCATGCCGGTGCTGCCGGACACGGCTGCGGGCACAACCTGTTCGGTACGGCTTCTCTGGGGGCCGCCGTGGCAATCAAAGAACTGATCGAAGCCGGCCAACTGAAGGGAACGGTCCGTTTTTACGGAACCCCCGCCGAGGAGAAATTCTTCGGAAAGCTCTGGATGATCCGGGCCGGTCTGTTCGATGATGTCGATGTGGTTATGGACTGGCATCCTTCCGCTGAAACCAAAGCCAATGTTCAGAGCTCGCTGGCGCTGGTGGATTTTATCGTAGAATTCAAAGGGCAGGCGGCCCACGCTTCCGCCGACCCCTGGAACGGCCGCAGCGCCTCGGATGCGCTGGAATTGTATACCGATGGCATCAACATGTACCGGGAGCACATCAAACCCACCGTCCGGATCCATTATCACATCCAGGATGCCGGTCAGGTGGTCAATGTCGTCCCGGACTATTCCCGCATCTGGGTACGGGTACGCGACACCAAGCGCTCCGGCATGGAGGAAGTATGGAAACAGGTAGAACGTATGGCCGAAGGAGCCGCCATCATGGCGAATGTGGAGCATGAGGTCAGTCTGGTATCGGGCATTCACGAGGTCCTGGTGAATCGTACCGGCGGCGCGCGCCTGCAACAAAATCTGGAATACCTCGGAGCGATCGAATATACTGATGCCGAACAGGAATTTGCCAAGAAGATACAGGAGTCAACCGGCAAAGAGCAGGTCGGGATCGAATCGGAGATCAACCCCCTGGAAGAAACCCAGGAGCATCCGATGGGCGGTTCTACGGACGTGGGCGACGTCAGTTTTGTGGTGCCGACGATCCGGCTGAGTGCCACTACGGCACCCAAAGGTACCCCCTGGCACTCGTGGGCGGTAGTGGCCTGCGGCGGCATGTCGATCGGCCACAAAGGTATGGCCTACGCCGCCAAAGCACTATCGATGACCATGGTCGATCTTTTTGAAGACGCCGAACTCCGGGCCAAAGTGCAGGAAGAGTTCAAGGAACGTAAGGGAGATTACGAATACAAAGGCATGGTGCCTCCGGGGCCGCCGCCGATTGATGGGGGAGTGGGGCAGTGAGTGCTGGTACCGGATGAGATGAGGGAGACGGGGAGACTAGGTGACTAGGAGATGGGGTGACCGGGAGATTGGGAGACGGGGTGAACAGGAGATTGGGAGAGGGCTGCTTTCTCCCTGGAACTCCTCAGAATCGTGGACAGTGAATTGGGCTAGGCTGTCTGTTTTAGTTGAGTTAATCGATAATACATTTCTTTCGGAGAAATACCTCCTATACCAGAGTGGATACGTCTGGTATTGTACCAGCCCTCAATATAACGAAAAAGGACGGTGAAGGCCTGTTCTTTACTGGTAAAGTGGTGCTTCATGATGCACTCTGTTTTGATAGTTTTGAAAAAGGATTCGGCTACAGCGTTATCCCAGCAGTTTCCTTTTCGAGACATGCTTTGTTGGCATCCGCAGCTATTAAGCAGGCGACGAAAATCGTCGCAGGCATATTGTACTCCGCGATCGGAGTGGAATATCATCCCTTTTCTGGGAGGACGATTGGCGATTGCCCGCTTAAAAGCAGCTTCGGTAGTTTTCTTTGAACTCATCCTATCGCTAATGGTCCACCCCACTACATAGCGATCGGCCAGGTCCAGGATAACCGTCAGATAACACCACTGACGATTAATTCGAAAATAGGTGATGTCGCTGACCCATTTGGTGGCTGGAGTCTGTGCGGCAAAATCACGATTAAGGATATTAGGGGCTATTGGCTCATCGTGTTTGGACTGAGTTGTTACAACATACTTTTTGGCTGCTTTTGCCCTGATACTGAGTGCA
>NZ_PDUD01000051.1 GCF_002646595.1 Flavilitoribacter nigricans DSM 23189 = NBRC 102662 | reverse complement strand
GAAAATTTCCAGGAAAAATCCGAGGCTACGGCTCGGGAGCGCTGGTCTAAAACCTTGGAAGGCGGTGCTGAGTTACGACGTATTCTGGAAGAGAAAAAGATATTGGATGCCACCGGCACACTAAGCTCAGCCCATACAGGTTGATTGTTTAGAGCGCCCGTACGGGAGGTCGGCGGTTCGGGTCCGCCTCGCGCTACAAAAAAAGGTCTGTCGGGGAATCCGTCAGGCCTTTTTAAATTTCTGCTCTCATGTATTACTTCTATGTTCTGTATAGTCTGAAAGACGGGCGATTATATAAGGGTTCGACCGGAAATCTGGGGTAACCAAGAAAAATCTGTAGCTTACGTATTATTCAACATTTGGATTCGTAATAGATTCCCTGTAATTTGCTGATAATCGCCAAACCATTCCCTATGTCGAAGAAACATCGCGGGCGCTTTCAAGCACAAGGAGGCGGGATAGAAAAATCCGAAAGCTGGTCTCAGGATGAACCACTTTCCAAAGTGGACGGTTTAAATTTACTGGATAAGCTTTGGAATAGTCTATCCAAGAAGGAGCGTTCTTCTCGCGAGAAACAGTATCGAGACGCAAAGCGCTATATCGAAAATGTAGACGGCGGGATAGATGCTGTGAAAAAGAAATCCTTCCGAAATCGGAATACCAAAGATGTACGGATTGATATCGAGGTTTTGGGAGGAAGGGCTTTTCTCGTTTTGTTAATAGCGTTTTTATTATATTACATGATCTTCTAAAGGTCGTTTTGTTATGGCAAAGTTTTTATATGCAGATTTTCTGGAGAACAAGCGTGAGTACAATCTTGCGCAGGCTTTCTGGAATAGACTACTCACCAGTCTATTGAGAGAGTATGGATACACCTACACTCCATATATTAACCAGATGCAAAACGGAGAAAAGGAATACGACGGGAATCCTATTTTTAGTGCCTTTATCCCGGAAATTGAGCGTGCCATCCGGATTATTCAGGTTTCACCGGACGAAGAAGGGGATGATATTTCTGCCTGGATTGACGACATTGAATTGGGCCGAAAAACAAAAACTAAAAAAACAAAGGAATTGGTTCTTGATCTGAAACTTTCCAAAGAAGCTAAAATGCTTGCCAGGGATTTAATTAAAAGGTGGATCATGAATCAATTTGATGACGCGACCCTGGATCAACTATTAGAGCGAGAGATGAATTAATTAAATTGATTGCTTATATACCGTTGCTGCATATTCTTTCCAATTTTAGGCATATTCGGTATTTTAAAATGATCGGATAGATCGGCCTCTTCCAACCGTTTCACTTTTTCTTTTGATAAACCTAACTTCTCAGAATCGGGAAATCGAATCGGCATTTTCGCTTTACCGAATGAATAATATTTCTTTTTTACCATACCGCGATTGAAAATGGTACATATACAAATGGGCTAATTACTAGTTAACCTGTCACAATACGGGCGGTACACCTTCCACCAAACACCGTCGCCCCCTAAAGTCTGTCAGCATCGTGGCCAGCTCTTTTGCATGGGTTGTGCTTAACTTACCGGCAGACTAACGGTAAACGAACTTCCCTCCTGCGGCGTACTGCTGACCTCAATTTTGCCCTTGTGATGATCAATGATCTGCTTAACCAGGAAAAGGCCGAGTCCCATACCGGTGGTTTTTCCGGTATTGCCGGCCCGGTGAAAACGACTGAAGATATCGGGGATCTCCTGGGGATTAATGCCGATGCCGTAATCCTTAACCGTTAAGCGTGCGAACCCTTTCTCATTTCTCAGGATCAGGTCGATATGATCCTTATCCGGCGAATATTTAATGGCGTTGTTTACGAGGTTGGCGATCACTTTTTCCAGTTTGTTTTGATCGCCGTGGATGGTCATTCCGGTTTGCCCTTCGGTACGGATCGAATGTCTGGGGTATCCCGATTGAATATTTTCAATGGTCCGGTGCACCAATTGATCAAATTCCAACTCAGACATATCATAGCTGATGTCGCCCTGTTGCATCCGATAGGTATCCAGGAAATCCTGGATCAGCGTGCGCAGGCGTAATGCACTTTCGTGCGATTTTTGGATGAACTGGCCGGCCGGCTGGGAAAGATCCATTGACCTTTTGGCTAAACTAAGGTAACCGAGCATACTCGTAAGCGGAGTGCGCAGTTCATGGCCGCCCACTCGTACGAAAATGTCTTTCTGTTCCTGAACGGTTTTCCTTTCGTGCACATCAATACAGCTACCGACATAGCCGTTGAACGTCCCTTCCAGATCAAAAGTAGGCACCCCGTGGTCCAGCATCCAACGGTAGGTTCCGTCGTGTTTTTTGAGGCGGAATTCTCTTTCGAAAGCTTGCCGCTGTTCGAAGGATTGTTGGTAGATATCCTGCCAGCGCTTCCGGTCATCGGGATGGACTAGATCGTTCAGTCCGATACCCTGCTTGACCTCCAATGCCCGTCCGGTATAGGCCAGCCAACCTTTGTTGAAGTAGTAATACTCTCCATTGATACCGGATTGCCAGATAAATACGGGGGCCGCATCGGCCAGTTTCCGAAAGTAGGCTTCGCTGGTAGCCAGTGCCTGCTGCGCTTTTTTGAGCTTATTGATATCGGTAGCGGTGAAGTACCATTTCTGGATTTCCCCGTCCTGATCAAGACCGGGGATGCCCCGGCAGAGGTGCCAGCAATAGCTGCCGTCCTGCATCCGGAGGCGATGTTCGTAGGTGAAAATAGATTTTTTACTTACCGCCTTTTTCCAGGCTGCGAGGGTAGCTTCCCTTTCGTCGGGATGCGTGACGCTGTCCATATCCCAGCCGGTATCATCTTTACTCACCCCGAAAAGTCGTTCGCTTCGTTCGTTGGAATAGTATATTTGGCCTACCGCGTCGGTCATCCAGACCACCTGGGGCATGGCGTTGGCCATTTGCTTAAGCTGTTCCTCACTTTCGATCAGCCGCTGCTCGGCCGCTTTGCGTTCGGTGAAATCCTGGACCATAGCGTACCAGCCTTTTACCTGGCCATCCTCCCATTCGTCCGGAATGAAATTCACCCGCACGTATCTCTTGCCGGCATTGTTGTAATCAAAAGTCTGTTCGAAAGTGAATGCTTCCCCGGAAAGTACCCGTTTGATATAAGGAAATACGGCCTGGTAAGCGGACTCTCCCAGGATCTCACGTGCGTGTCTACCCACGATATCCTCCCGGCGGATATTGAACCAGTTCTCGTACATTCGGTTGACGAAGCGATAGTGGTGGTCCTTATCCAGGTAAGAGATCATCGTAGGCAGTGTATCCGTAATGAGACGGAGCTGGTGTTCACTGGCTCGCAGGGAGGTTTCGGCGATGACCCGTTCAATGGCGGTTTGCATTCGTTCGGCAGTTTCCCGGATCAACTCCAGATGGTATTCCGTCCATTCGCGGGGTTCGGCCTGAGTGATACAGAAAATTGCTTCCGGAGCATTATTTCGAAACAGGGGATAGGCAACGAATGCACGGATTTCCAAATCGTGGTACCAACTGTGTAAAGTCTCAGGAATCTCTTTTTCGACCCGAATATCATCTACAATGGTCGCTTGCTGTTGCCGGATAGCGAAGAGATGAGGGTGATCGGCGATCTTCTGCCGTCCACTAACCGATGGTAAGGAACGCTGGGCGTAATAATTTTCCGGGACAATGGCATATTCCCCGCCGGGGCCCAACTGAGCGTAGAAAACCTGATCCGCCTGGAGTTCAAGGCCAAGCAGTCGAGCGGCTTCTGATTTTATTTTTTCCGTGTCGTCCATTTGGCGCAAACCGTCCGCCAGCCGGATGCGGAATGCGTTCATTTCGGCGGCCTGGCGCAGTTTGTCCTCTGCTCTCCGGATCTCGGTGATATCCCTGATGAAGCCGATCAGGCGGGATGGAGTGCCGTCCTCCGTGCATTCCAATTCGCCGGTGATCTCTACCCAAATCGGCCGATTCTGGCTTTTGGGAACGATCCGGCACTGGAAAAACAGATAATCTTTCGAACGAATGGCTGATTGTATGGCATCGCTCAGGGAATTCACATCTTCCGGATGTAAATAATCCTCGACAAAATCTTTGCCGGAAAGTGGACCGTCCTCAGCGCTTCGCCCGAAGATCTTGAATATTTGCTCGTTCTCCCAGAACGCTTTGTCCTCGATCATATCCCATTCAAATACCCCTAGCTTGGCTACATGAGCAGCCAGTTGCATCCGCTTGGCGTCTTTGCCCTGCAAGCTTTCCGAAAGACGCTCGCGATCATTGTCGCCGCTCGGGGAATTGGTCTGTCTATGTTCGGTATCCATAACGGTCCTTTAGAATAGGAAAACGATCAAAAAAATATGATGAGCCGGTAACACTTGTTGCCTTTATCGGATCTTTGTAGCAGGTAAGGTGTGAAAACCTGCTACTTCACAAAAACGAAATTAATCATACCGACGCAATGCGGTTTTGGATTTCTCCCAACCGCTTCGGTCAGTCTATCTGGGTGTAGTGGTGAAAGTCGGAATCCCCAAAAACGCCATCCTTCAGGATCTATCTCTTCCATGCCAGATGCTGGAAATTAAATGAAGCCGAAGGGTAAAATGATCTGCAGGAATTTCCGGCTGGTATAGCCAGGCCGAATTGGCTGCGTGATCGCAAAAGGTCATCCGTTCCTACAAAGATTTTATGGGGCTCCCGGAGAGAAAGAGATGTCGTATTCCCAAAGAATTGCGGGAAAATAATGTTCATTGGGTTGTTAAGGCCGCGGCATTGACCCCTGTTGGGAGCAAGCTTAAAACCAGTTCTAAGCTTGAACAGCAAAAAAGTTCAGATGTTTCCTCGAAAGCGATATTTGTATCAGCTACATCGGATGGAGTTGCCCGCTTTTCCAATGAATAAAGAATTGTCAGGAAAACCTGTTGCTGTTGGGCCGGCAGGTTTAAGCTCATGCGGGCTTATTTTTTTATATTTAATGCAGCTTGTGCTGTAGCGGAATGGAGATAAATAGAAGATCCCGCTGAGCGGAAGTGAGCGGTCCTGACCGTCAACGGCTGCAGCCTACTAAAGGATACGGAGAATGCTTATTTATTTTTAACATTTTCCACCCGAATTATTTAATCATAATCGGGCCTTAGAAAACTATGCTATGAGAAAACTAATCCTAATTCTGGGAAGCCTGCTCCCGATCCTGATGTCATTAAGAGCTCAATGCCCACTCACCTGTATGAATGATCTTTTGGGAATAGATATGGTAAGTGTGGTGCTCACGCAATCCGGCGATCCGTGTGTGATCGAACTGGAGATCATCAATAACTCTTCGTTCTTTACGGTAAGTTCCAATCTGATCGATTTTACGAACGCAACCTGTACCTCCTGTCCCAATGTACGCGCCGGGATGACCCGCGTATGGACCGTTACCGCGGCTTTTGCCTGTGACGTGCCGGGCTCTACGGCGGCCATTGGCGGCGATCTGGGCAATACCTGCGATAATAATTCGGTCTGCTCGTTTACGGGAATTAACCTGTTGCCGGTGGAATGGACCACTTTCAAGGCGTATCCCGACCGGGAACATATTCGTCTGGAATGGTTGATTGCAACGGAACTCGACAATGCCGGTTTTGAGGTCCAAAGATCCGCGGACGGCATAGGCTGGCAACCGATCGGCTTCGTTGCGGGCCGGGGTACCAGCCAGGTTCCCCATCTTTATAAATTTACAGACCCTTATCCGCTCCCGGATTTCAATTACTACCGGCTTAAACAACTGGACCTGGATGGTCAGTTTGAATATTCCGATATCGTGAGCGCGAAAGTAGGAGAGGAGCGGGCTGTCGTCCGGATCTATCCGAATCCGGCCAGTACGGAGCTTAACTTCGCACTGCAGGGTGTCGAAAAAGGGCCGGTCAGCCTGCGCATGTATGACCTGAACGGTCGGCGGGTAAAAGCCGGAGATTACGATTTGGAAGCCGGCAGCTTTCGCCTGCCGCTTGATATCCGTGACCTGCCGTCCGGTATTTATCTGACCGAAGTGATCACCAAAAGCGGCTACTGGAAGGATAAAATAAATATTTATTAGGGTCGGAAGCTGTGGTCCGTTATTTTTGAGCAATGTACGATAACCAGGTAGTGCTCCGTTTGCTTGCGCATGGCCAGACCTTATCATTGACCAGGCGGACGGGACATTCCCATTCTGAACTAACTAAGATCTAGTATGAAACAACCTGCAATCCTCATGCGGCATTTACTGGCCGTATTGTTAGCCTTTAACCTTTTTACCTACGCACCGGTCACCGCCCAGCAAAACGGGAATACGGTGGTCGATACCAATCTCCTGAGTAACCTGCAGTACCGAATGGCCGGACCGTTTCGCGGTGGCCGATCGACGGCAGTTTCCGGCCGACCGGGAGCGCCCTTTAGTTTTCTGATGGGTACCACCGGCGGTGGTCTCTGGGAAAGTACCGACGCCGGTGGTAGTTGGCAGAATATATCCGACGGTTTCTTTGGCGGCGGGATTGGAGCCGTTGCAGTTTCTGAAGCTGACCCTAATGTCATTTATGTCGGTACCGGATCGGCCGATCCGCGGGGGAATATCTCGCAGGGCAGGGGGATCTGGAAGTCGACCGACGGTGGGAAAAGCTGGAAATTCAGTGGCCTGCCGGAAGCCGGACAGATCGGCAAGATCCGGATCCATCCCAAAGACCCGGATCTGGTCTATGTAGCCGCTCTGGGGCATATTTTCGGGCCTAATCCCGAACGCGGTGTTTACCGTTCCCGGGACGGCGGCGCTACCTGGGAAGCGGTACTGCAGGTATCGGATCAGACCGGGGCGGTATCGCTGATCATCAACCCCTCCAACCCACGGGTCCTGTACGCGGGCATGTGGCGGGCGGAACGCAAACCCTGGAGTATGATCTCCGGCTCGGAAGACGGCGGGGTTTATAGATCCATTGACGGCGGCGATACCTGGGCCAAATTGGCGGGCGGACTACCGACCGGCCTGACGGGTAAGATCGGACTGACTTTATCGCCGGCTAATCCGGACCGGGTCTGGGCGATCATCGAGGCCGAACCGGCGGGTGGCGTTTACCGCTCGGATGATGCGGGCAAAACCTGGACGCGGATCAACAAAGAAAATAAACTCCGGCAACGGGCCTGGTACTATACCCACATGGTGGCTGATCCGCAGGATGAAAATACGGTTTATGCACTGAATACCGGGCTGTATCGCTCGGTGGACGGTGGAAAGAATTACGAAGGCATACCGGTGCCGCACGGCGATGTACACGACCTCTGGATCAACCCCGACAACCCGAAAGTGATGATCGTGGCGGATGACGGCGGCGCTCAGGTTACGCTGAACGGTGGTAAAACCTGGTCTACTTACCTCAATCAGCCCACGGCGGAGATCTACGGTGTAGTTGTGGATAACGGCCTGCCTTACCGATTGTACGGTGCCCAGCAGGATAATACCACTATCAGTATACCAGCCTGGTCTTCCAACAATACCCTGCACGCCAAACAGCACTGGTATTCAGTAGGTGGTTGTGAAACCGGTCCGGTTGCCCTGGATCCGAACAACCCGAATATCGTTTATGCCGGTTGCTACGGTGGGGTAATGGATAAGTACGACCTGGCGAAAGATCAGGTAAACAATATCATGGCCTATCCGCAACTCCAGTTGGGGGAAGCCGCCAAGAATTTGAAATACCGCTTTCAGTGGGTATCGCCCATGGCCGTATCGCCCCACGATTCGGAAGTGATCTACCACGGATCCCAGCACGTTCACCAGTCAAAAGACGGCGGTAAGACCTGGCGGGTGATCAGCCCGGATCTGAGTACCAATACCCCGGAGCATCTCGATTATTCCGGCGGACCGATCAACCACGATATCACCGGAGTAGAGATCTACAATGTGGTTTTTGAGATCGTTCCTGATCCCAATGAAGCGGAAACGATCTGGGCCGGTACCGATGACGGCCGGCTCCACATCACCCGCAACGACGGCGCGAATTGGCAGGAGATTACGCCCCCGGCCATGCCCAAATACGGTACGGTGAACAAGATCGACCTTTCCACCCATCAGGCCGGCCGGGCTTTTGTGGCGGTCCATAAGTACCGCTTCGATGATTTTGCCCCCTATATATTCATGACCAATGATTACGGTAAAAGCTGGAAACGGATCACCAGTGGGAAAAACGGTATCCCGGCGGATTATCCGGTACGGGTCGTTCGGGAGGACCCCGAACGCAAAGGATTGTTGTACGCCGGGACGGAGTTCGGACTTTTCGTGTCCTTTGACGAGGGCGCACACTGGCAACCCATGCAGGGAGATCTGCCGATCACGCCGATCACGGATCTTCGGGTACACCAGGGAGATCTCGTCATGTCCACGCAGGGACGTTCGTTCTGGATCCTGGATGACCTCAGTCCCATTCGTGAGATGAGTGATGACCTGGCCGAAAAACAGGTGTATCTTTTCGAGATGCGACCGGCCTTTAAGGTAAACGACGGCGGAGCCGGCTTCCTGGGCGATAACGCTCCCACGGCGCGCCCTTCGGGAGCTCTGATCCATTACGCCCTGCAGGACTCTATTGAAGGCGATGTCCGGATCGAAGTGATCGATGCGGATGCCCGGCTGGTACAGGTATTCTCCAGTGATTCCCTGACGGCGAAACAACACAAAACGGCCCAGCTGAAACCGAAGGAAGGACTCAATCGCATCAACTGGGATCTGACCTACGAAGGGCCGACGCTCATGGACGGCACCATCGTCTGGGGGTATACGGGCGGCGTTAAAGCGCCTCCGGGCACCTATGATATCCGGCTGACTTACGGTGATGAGATCTTGACCCAACAGGTGGAAGTAGAAGAGGATCCGCGCATTGCCGAAGAGATCGATGAAGCGGATTACGAGGAGCAGTTACGATTGGGACTGGAGATCCGGGATGCCATTTCCGCAGTGCACGAATCGGTCCAGGAGATCCGGTCGGTCAAAGAACAGATCAGCTGGATGAAAGGGCAAACCGAAGATCAGGAGGTAAATACCGCCGCCGACAGCATCCTGCAAGAACTGACGGCACTGGAAGAACAACTGATCCAAACCAAAAATGAAAGTAATCAGGATCCGATCCGTTTTGCGCCGCGACTGGACAATCAGTTGGTGGAAAACTACAATTACGTAACCGGAGCGGACGGCTACATTTCCGGCGGACGGGAAGGTCGCCCCAATGCCGCGGCCTACGAACGCTGGACGGACCTGGATGAAGCCTGGACGGATCTGGAACAAAAGGTAGAGGCCTCTCTGAGCGAAAGCGTCCGGACCTTTAATGAACTGGTCCGCAAGAAAAATATCATTGGGATCAAACGGAAGGCGACGAAGAGTTAGACTGGAGTATTCAAGGTGCCTTGTGGGAGTTGGTAGAATCCGAAATGATCGTAAAATCTTAAACATTGAGCAACCAAAGCATTGGGAACCGGCCATTCCGCTGGATAGTGATCGGAATACTGCTTCATTTGGGATATTTACCAACTGCCTTCGCGCAATATGCACAATTGCAGCCGGCCTGGTCGCCGGATGGCCAGGCTTATGCTTTTCTATCCAATGAGATTGGGCGGTATCAATTGTACCGGTACGATCTGGAAACCCATAGCACCCGCCAACTCAGCCACGCAAAAGAGGATGTTGAGGAATTCAAATGGTCGCCCAACGGCAACAAGCTGCTCTACTTGTCCGGAGGTACGCTAACGGTTATGGATAGTGACGGGGCCGAGCCCATGCGCCTAATGACCCACCCTACCGATCCGATGTTCTTTGACTGGCACCCGCAGGGCCGCAGTATTACCTATAGCTGTTCGACTAAAAGAGGGGAGGCGGATATTTGTCTGAAAGATCTGTTCGATCACCTGGACGTCAACCTGACGGACCACCCGGCACCGGACCGGAATTTTTCCTGGTCGCCGGACGGTCAGTGGTTCGCCTTTGGTTCCGACCGGGAAGGGGAACAGCATCTTTACCTGCTGAATGTATACAAGCAGGAGATCCGGTCACTGCCGGATCTCCCGCCTGGTCCTATTGATCCCGTTTTTGCGCCCGATGGACGGCACCTGGCTTTTATCGCCGATCAGGATGGTCTCCACCGGAACTTTGCCGTCTACACGCTCGACCTGAAGGAACAAAGGCTCCGGAGAGTGAGCGATACACTGGGTGATCACCGCCCGCTGTGGTTTCCGGACGGTCGCTCCCTGCTCATCAATACCAACAGCAAGGGCGATTGGGAATTCTACCGAATTCATCCCGATGGCAGCGGGCGGCAAAAGCTGGGAGACGGCCGTGCCTTTTCCATTCATCCGGACGGAACGAAAGTACTGGTCCAATCCGGAGGTCCGGGGCGCGAAAACATCCGTATTCAGGAACTCCGATGAGCTTCCCGCTTACGACTGGCTCCGCGTCAGGATCCGGTTGGTTAACTCAATTTCATCCGCCAGTATCGTATGCGGCCCGTTCGGATAGATCCGTTCGGTAACTTCCGCGCCCATCTCGGCGAAGATGCTGGTGGTATCCTGTACCCGGTGTAGGGGAACATGGGCATCCACATCGCTGCACCCGAGCAGAATGGGCGTCCCCTCGAAATCTCCGCTGTAGTTGGAACGGTCAACTTCTGCTCCGATCACTCCACCGCTGTAGATGAAAGCTCCGCCAAAGTGGCCCGCGTTCCGGGCCAGGAATTCCGACGTCAGACAGGCTCCCTGGGAAAATCCCAGTAAATAGATGTTTTCCCGGCTGATCCCGGCGGCGAGGATATCGTCTAAAATTTCTCCGATGACCGCCAGCCCGGTATCCAGTCCCGGCTGATTGTTGGCCACCGGTGCCATGAAGCTGTAGGGATACCAAGTGTGCTGGTTCGCCTGCGGTGCCAGCAGGGCGAAGTCCGCGACCTCCAGGCTCTCGGCGATCTCCAGAATGCCCGCAGCGCTGCCGCCCCGGCCGTGGATCATGATCATGGCTTTGGACGCTTCGGAAAGTGCCTTGCCGGCGGTGACTACATTTTTATGATGGCGATGCATATTTTTCTGGATTTAAAGTTATCGGTTGTAATAAATTTTCAATGTATTCCCGGCGGTGTTCTTCCCAGGGGGGAAGCTTCAAGGATTCGCCCAGATTTGCTTTGTCCTCATCGTAGAGAAAACCCGGAGGAGTAGTCGCCACTTCGAAGAGCACCCCACCCGGTTCGCGGAAATAGATCGAATGGAAATACTGCCGGTCCAGCACCTGCGTGGTTCGGACGCCGGAAGTAAGTAGTTTCTCCCGCACCGCCAGCTGATCCGCATCCGAAGGCGTATCGAAAGCAATGTGGTGCACCGTACCGCTACCGTCCATTCCGTACTGTTTCTGAGCATCCCAGACGATATCGATGATCTTACCCGGTTCTCCTTTTTCGTGGGTGGAATACCGGCGGCGCGGACCACTCTCCCGGACAAACTGGTGATCCAGTTTTACCAGTAGAGACTCGGTTCGCTCGTAAGTACTCTCCCAGAGTTCCACGCTGTAAAAACCGCGAATGGAGTGTTCCAGCGGGATGTGGCCGTAGGTGAAAGGCGCCCGTTGATCCCGGTCATTGGCGATCAGTTCCAGGCCGAGCCCGTCCCAGTCTTCAAAGTAAATGACTACCTCATCAAAGCGTTCCTGCGGTGGTTTATGACTTACCTGCAGATGCTCAAAGCGTTTCAGCCAGTAATCAATGGCACTTTTGGGAATGGAAAAAGTAGTGGTAGCCGCCTGCCCCAAACCGTGCGCTCCCGGACGGATATTCCGAAACGGAAAGAACGTCAGGATACTTCCGGGATTGCCGGTCTCATCACCGTAGTAGAGGTGATATACATCCGGAGCGTCAAAGTTGACGGTTTTTTTGACCAGCCGAAGCCCCAAGACCCCTACGTAAAAATCGACATTTTGCTGCGGACTGCTGGCCATTGCCGTAACGTGGTGCAGTCCTTTTATGAGTTGTTTAGACATAATCGTTCTCCTTGCGGGTTATATCATAACCCCGGTTTTCTAATTGTGTTGCAATATTCTCGAGAAGTCTTGATTACAATACCCTTTTCGTTTAACTTTGGTTTAGTTCTCCTGAACTAGTAATCAATCAACCGACTGTAATATGGAAATACACATTTTAAACGGCGACGCGCTGAAAGAACAATTCCCACCCTCCATCTCCGGGGAGATCATAGTCATGCGGGAATGCCTCGTAGACGGGCAGCCCCGGGGAGACAGCCTGGAGCAATTGCTGGATAACCGCATGGAGTTTTTCGCGAAGATTTACGGCGTCACGGCGGAAGACTACCGCCGGAAAACAATTCCGGAGATCGAGCGTATCCGGCGTATTCCGGCCACCGCCCGGGTGAATCTCTGGTTTGAGGATGATCTGTTCTGCCAGGTCAATCTGTGGTTCACGAGCTTCCTGCTCTCCGAATTCACCCAGGTGGCCGACGTAAGACTGGTTCGGCCGGAAGGACCGATACAATATGGTTTCGGTGGAATGGACCAACCGGCGCTGATCAAAGCTTACGAGTCTGCCCAAACAATCGACGGTGATGAGCTGGAACAAATGACCCGGCTTTGGCAATGCTACCAACGGGGAGAGCACGCTACCATGACCGGGATCGCAGCGCGTTACCAGGCTCGCCTGCCGTTTCTCGTCGAGGCGGTGAAGGCAGAACGCGAACGTTATCCGGAAGATGATCGTCCCGGGCGGCCCCAACGCACGATCCGGGCCCTCATGGAGGAACTGGGTAGCGAACAGTTTGGACCCGTATTCCGGGCATTTCATGAACGGGAAAGTATTTACGGCTACGGAGATCTGCAGGTGCGGCGTTTATTCGATGCCGTTAAGGCCGGTAGATCGTAGTCTTATTTAAAAAATCAGGCTGACTTCGGTCGCCAAAAGGTGCAGCATTTTGTCATGACTACTAAAGATCTTATTCTCCAGGCTTCCCTTTGCCTCTTCAACCAGGAAGGTTTCGAAACGACCTCGGCTCGTCAGATCGCCCGGGTGGTTCGGATCAGTCAGGGCAATCTGCGCTACCACTATCCGTCTAAAGAAGCGATCGGCCAGCAACTTTTTGACCAGTTTTACCGCGAATACTGCGATATTCTGGAAACGTCATCCGCTCAAAAACATGAGGTCAGCATTGCCGATATGCTGGACACCTACCTAAAACTCTTTACCCTGTACGATGAATACCGGTTCATCCTGCAGGATCTGTGGAGTCTGACCCGAAGTCTGCCTGCTATTAAAAAGACCCTCCAACTGGATTACGAAAAAAGACGGGCCGCTTTGGCGGAGTTGTTGGCAGGGCTGGCTGCTGCCGGACAGCTGGAAACTCCGGATAGTCCGGGATTATTCGAAGCGATCATCTCGCAGCAGCTTTTTCTGGGAGAATGCTGGTTGTCCCATTCCGGCATTTATTTTGAGGGCGAACCGGAGCAGGAGATCCGGCGTTATCTGGAACAGTGGGTATTGCTGTTGCTGCCTTATCTGACCGTACCCGGGCTCGAAGCCCTCATGGAGTACGCCAGGGAACATGCAGGTACCTTCCAGCCGGAATTTTACCAGCTGATCCAGTTTCATTTCGATAGAAGACCAAGCCATGAAAGCGAAAGCATTTGATATCCGTACCCTAGATCATGTCGCCATTCACGTGAGCGAGCTGGAAAAATCTGCGGCCTGGTACCAGCGTGTACTCGGTCTGGAACGGATCCAGCCTACCGAATGGGGACCATTCCCCGCCTTAATGGTAGCAGCGGACGGCACCGGAGTGGCGCTTTTTCCTACTCATGGCGATTCCCCCGGCCGGCTGCCGGAAGGAGAGGTGATCCGGGCCAACCATTATGCATTCCGGGTGGACAGGGAGGATTTCGAAAGCGTAAAAGATCATCTGAAAGCGCTGGATATCAAATACGATTCCCAGGACCATCACTTTTTCCATTCTATTTACATCTACGATCCCGATGACCACCGGGTGGAGATCACCACCCAGGTGCGCGCATTCACCGAGGAAAAAAGAGCCAGAAGATAAGCTTACTCCTGCCCGGTCCGAGGATTGAAAAATGACCTGCCGGCATCAGTTGGTACGGACCCACAACTGGCGGGTGTCGTTCCCGAAGTCCAGCAACAGATCGTCTCCGGTTCGGGCGTAATAAGCGTAAGCTTCCCAGCCCGCTCCACTATCCACGTAAAGGATATTATTTTCCGTTCTCCACTTCCCGTAGTTGATATCACCGCCGTAGCCGCGTGATCCGTTTTCGGGCGCCACGCCGATCACCCGGGCATCACCGAAGATGTAAGAGCCGTCGGCATTGAGAATGAACTTCCACTGTTTGGAAACAAAATAGGAACCCGCCTTTATGCTTTCGGAAAAATACCAGCGGCCGGTGATCCGGTTGTCGTGCTGTTCCCGTTGGGTGAATTGCACGTCCTCGTAGGGCCGGGCGTTGAAGGGGGGATTCGGATTAAGTACCGTACCGGTTCCCCTTTTAAAGATGACGAGTTGCGAAGAACCGTTGATGGGATTTTCGATATTCAGATTGATCTGTTTGCCGTCCAGGTTGGCGGTATAGTTGAAATAGTCGTTGGTTTGCAGATCGAGCATCCTGCCCCGGGACTGGTAGCCGTTGATAGTGCCGCTGATGGTGTAGCGATAGCCATCGACGTTCATATCTCCGGAAAGCTGGGTGCCGGCCAGTTGCAGGTTCATTGTACTGGGCCGGTCCATGACGCGGCCGCTGAAAAAACCATCCCACTTGCCCGCTGGCGGCGGGTTGGGATTTCTGGGCGCTTTTGCCGTTGGCTGATCGTAGGCACGTGGAGTGGCACTCGGTGCGGAATAAATGGGATTACCCTTTTCGTCCGCAGCGGTCAGGACAAATTCCTGGGCATTATTGGTATCCGCCTGGCCGTTAGCGCCTACCGGAAGAAGGCTGAGATATAATTGAGAACCCTGCCGGACCATGCGGAGAAACATCGCACCCTGGTCCATACTGATCGTACCGAATGCGATACCGTTCTCTTCTTCGGCCTGGATAAAATACCGGTGTCCCTGGGCATCTTTCAGGTAGCCCTGAACACCACCGATGTTCCTTTCCAGTTCCAGGCTAAGCCCCCCGTTGGATCCGGGGGTAATGTAATTTCCAATAAGTGTTTGGGCAGAAAGTACACACGTGTACAGGAGTAAGCAGAGGATCAGAGCTGACTTTTTCATAAGGACGAGACTTGTAAGGGCGTTGACTATGAAACGTTTATCAAATCGAAAATAAGGAAAATGGCGAAGAGTTTCGAATCCTGATCGCAGATTTCAGCATAGTAAGGAAAACTTTAATATAATTCTGGATGAAGCGTGACTTTCACCGATTAACCAGGCACAAAATTATACTAACTTATCGGACAAATAAAATAGATTTTTGTGTTTATAGCCAATTGTCGGCTTAATGATGGCTCGATTGTTTCCAGAAATGCCACTCCGAAAAATTGCGGAGTGGCGGTCAGCAATCACGACATTGGCTCGTTTGATGCCGCCGAATCCTAAAGGATCAATAGGATCGCTTCCACAGCTGTTTACTGCCGTCCCCGAATTGCATCAGCATACTCTGCCCGTTGGTCGTATAGCGGGCGTAAGCCTGCCAGCCGGCGCCGGTGTTGATGTGGATAATGCCGTTTTCCGTTTTCCACTGGCCGCGAACGACGTCTCCGCCCGAACCACTGTCGCCACTGATCCCGCCACCCCCGCCAATCACTCGACCGTCACCGTAAATGTAGGAGCCGTCCGGATTGATGATCAGTTTCCACTGGGTAGCGAAGCTGTATTCCCCCGAGGTATAGCTGTCGGTGTAGTTCCAGGAGCCGACAAGGCGCGAATCCCGGCTGGCGGGTGGGGCTGCATTCGGTTGGGCGGGGTTATTTCCCGGACTGATACTGCCGGCGCTGCTGCGGGTAAAAACGATCTGCTGGGACTGCCCGTTGGTAGGATTCTGGAGGGTAAGATCCAGTTGCTGACCGTTCAAAACGGCGGTGTAATCGAAAAATCCCTGGGTCTGCGGATCGGAAAACTTACCCTGAGAGCGGTTGCCGTTGGTAGTTCCCTGCAAATTGTAGCGATAACCGCCGGCGTCAACCGTACCGTTGAGGCGGGATCCGTCCAACTGCAGGTTCATCGTCGTGGCAGTACCCATGATATTTCCGTTGAAGGTACCGTTCCAGTTGGCGGCGGGGCCGGGTTCCGCTCCACTGAGTGGTCCGCCGATCGTTCCCTCCCGGGGAGGTGCGCTCGGCGGCGTGGGGTTGACCGGGGCGGGCACAGCACGACCGGTGGCCGTTAATACGAATTCCTGGGCTCCGGAAACATCCGGCTGGCCGTCGGTACCGGCAGGGATCAGGGTCAGATACAGATCTTGATCTTCGCGGAATGCTTCAAAGTACATGGCTCCCTGCGGGGTACTCATGGTGCCGAAAGCGTCACCATCTTCTACCGTACCCTGTACCTGATAGACCACACCCTGCATATCCGTCAGGCTGCCCTGCAGGCCATTACCGTTTTCGCTTAGTTGCAGGGTGATGGTGCCTCCCTGACCGGTAATGGCATATTCTCCGGTCAGTTTTTGGGCGGATAGAGTATGGAATAACAGGAAGCAGCAAAGAATGGAAGCAAAATTTCTCATAGGAATGAGTTTTAAGGCGTGTTTAGACTATGATACACTGTAGTTACACGAAAATTAATAAAAATGCCCCACAGTACGGATGAATGAGCTGGATTTGTTGAGCACCTCATCATCCTTTGGCGACTTTGCCCGGATTACATCATACCCTCCGGCCGTAACATTTTTCTTATTTTCAAGCCTGTAATTCTCACTATAAACTTAACCAAGCAGACTTTTATGCAACATCACCCATTTTTACTAACGCTGCTGTTCAGCGCATTCACCCTTGCGCTACCGGCTCAGGAGCGTTATCATTCTCCCGATGAGCTGGAGACGAGTATCCGGCAACTGGAAAGACAGTACAGCGACTGGCTGGAAGTAAGTTCACTCGCCAAAACGGTGGAAGGAGAAGATATCTGGCTACTGACCATCGGTAGCGGACCGACCGCAGAGCACCCGGCGCTGGTCGTGGCCGGCGGAGTGGACGGCAGCCATCTGATCGGCACCGAACTGGCGCTCGGCGTAGCCCGCGAGCTTCTGGCGGGGGCAGGTACCGACAGCATCCGGCAATTGCTCGCTACCACTACCTTCTACATTTTTCCCCAGCTGGCACCGGATGCAGCTAAACAATACTTCGCCGATCTGCGATACGAACGCCACCTCAACGGCCGGGCTACCGATAACGATCGGGACGGCTATACGGATGAAGATCCCTACGAAGATCTGAACGGGGACGGCATGATCACCATGATGCGGATCAGTGACCCGACCGGAAATTATCTGCCCCATCCGGCGGATGAGCGAATCCTGACCAAAGCCAAAAGTGATGCGGGTACCAGCGGACAGTACCGCATTCTGACGGAGGGGACCGATAATGATCACGACGGCAACTTCAATGAAGACGGCCCCGGTGGTATCAATTTCAATGAAAACCTGACGTTCAATTACGAACCCTTCCAGGCGGGTAGCGGAGAGTACGCGGTGTCCGAACCCGAAAGCCGGGCCGTGCTGGATTTCCTCTACAATCACTGGAATATATTTGCGGTACTGACTTTTGGTCCCTCCGATAACCTGGCCGCTCCGATGGAATATAAACCCTCCAACCGTCAGGGCCGAAAGATCAGCGGTATCCTGCAGGAAGACGCTGGGGTGAATAAGATGTTATCCGAACTGTATGGCGAATTTGTAAAACCACCCAAGGGTGCCAAAACCACTACCCAGGGCGGCGGATTCATGGAGTGGGCGTATTTCCATTTCGGCCGCTTCAGTTTCGGTACGCCCGGCTGGTATCTGCCTACCTGGGAAATGCCGAAGGATAGTACAGAACGGGAAAAATTCAAACCCAATGAGGATAAGAATAAAGAAGTGGACTTCCTGCGCTGGGCCGAAGATGCCGGTCTGGAAGAGGCATTTGTGCCCTGGACGGCCGTAGAGCATCCGGATTTTCCCGGCCAAACGGTAGAAGTTGGCGGTATCGCACCTTTCGTGATGACCAATCCGCCCTATTCGGAGGTGCCGGCGCTGGTGAAGAAACATACGGAATTTGTGATGGCCCTGGCCAAAAAACGTCCCCAGGTCGAACTGGTCAATGTGCGGTCCGAAAAAGTGGATGATGGATTGTGGCGGGTAAAAGCGGCGGTATACAATTCCGGAGACATGCCGACCACCAGTGAGATCGGAGACCGGGTAAAATGGTTGAAGAGCCTGCGCATCGACCTGAAACTGGCCAACGGTCAGGAGTTGATCAGCGGCCGGAAAGTTACCCTGCTGTCCAGTGTAGCCGGCGGCGGATCCAGTGAAATGAGCTGGCTGATCAAAGGGAACGGCAATATAAGTATCGAAGCATCGGCACCGCACTGCGGCCGGTCGGAAGAAAGCCTGAACCTGCGTTAAATCCGTCGGGTAGGGTACGGCGCTCCTTGGTGCGCTGCGAACTCCGGCGCTTTGTCCCGGAGTGATCAACAACTACTATGGCTCTTAAAAAGCAAAACATGAAATTTCAATTATATATCATTCTCTTTTTACTGCTGGGCACGGCATTACACGCCCAGACGCCGGACCAGTTCTTTAAAGCATCCGGCACACCGGCGAATCCCAAAGTGGACGTAAGCTGGAATCGTTATAATACCGCCGAAGGTTTGGCGGAAATTGCCAAAAAGATTGCCGCCGCGTATCCCGAACTGGCAAAATTATCCTCCATCGGAAAATCCTATCAAGGCCGGGACCTCTGGTGTCTGACCATCACGGATTTCAATAGCGGAGATCCGGATCGTAAACCCGGCTTTTACATCGACGGGAATATTCACTCGAATGAGATCCAGGGAGCGGAGATCGCTATGTACACCGCCTGGTACCTGACGGAAAGTTTCGATGAGAACGCCTTCATCAAGGACCTGCTCACCAAGCGGATCTTTTACATCGTGCCCACCATCAACCCGGACGCGCGGAACGATTACATGCAGGGTGCCAATACCGCCCACAGCCCACGCTCGGGTATGATCCCCATAGATGATGACCGCGACGGGGAATACGATGAGGATGGTTATGAAGACTTAAACGGGGACGGCCACGTCTCTCAGATGCGCCGCAAAAATCCTTACGGCCGCTGGATTGATGATCCGCGTAATCCGGGACGTATGATCCGGGCGGAAAACGATGAGCGCGGTACCTACGAAAATCTCGGTTACGAAGGGATCGATAATGACGGTGACGGACAGGTGAACGAAGACCGGGTGGGCGGATATTACGATCCGAACCGGAACTGGGGCTGGAACTGGCAGCCGGAATACATTCAGAGCGGTTCGCACCAATATCCTTTCTCCATTCCGGAAGATCGCGCGGTGGCGGACTTTATCATGGCCCATCCCAATATTGCCGGAGCTCAGAGCTATCACAATAGTGGGGGTATGATCCTCCGGGGCCCCGGATCGGAAGAAGACGAACGGGTTTATTCGCGGGGCGATATTCAGGTGTATGATGCTATTGGTAACCTGGGCGAAAAGATCATTCCCGGCTATCGTTATCTGGTGATCTATAAGGACCTCTATTCTACCTACGGCGGAGAGATCGAGTGGTTCCACGGTGGACGCGGTATTTTCAGCTTCACTAATGAACTCTACACCTCCTACCTCATGTACAATAAAACGGAAACCGATGCCCAGGACCGGGTTGATTTTAGCAAACGACTCTTGTTTGAAGATGATGTGATCGCCTGGGAGCCCTACGATCATCCCGTTTTCGGTCCGATCGAGATCGGCGGTACCAAAAAGAATTCCGGCCGGGCGGATCCAGGCTTCCTGTTGGAAACGGACGCCCACCGCAATATGGCGTTTACCCTCTACCACGCCGCGCAGATGCCGGATCTGGTGATCGAAGAGATCGAGGAAAAGGACCTGGGAGGCGGTTATTTACAGGTGACGGCGGTAGTCGGCAATCTGGCGATCATTCCCACCCATTCGGATCACGATATTAAGAACAAGATCACCCGTCCGGATTTTATCAAACTGGAAGGGGCGCCGGTGGTGTCCGGCCTGCGGGTACTGGACCGCCTGATGAATCGGACGGAGGAACAGGAATCCAATCCGGCGCAGATCTCCGTTCCCAATATTTCCGGCATGGATGCCGTGACCGTTCGCTGGATCGTAAAAGCCCGGCCCGGTGCGGATTATACCATTACCGTGGATAGTATGAAGGGCGGGGTGGTTTCGAGATCGAAAGAATAAACCAATAAACCCGCTGCCGGATACGGAACGTAAACCGTATCCGGCAGCTACTCTTTGCACCGCTTATTTCCCTTATTCCAGCGTCAGACTGACCAACCCAATCCCGTGCTGGTATTCGAGCTCTTTTACCGGTATACCCGGGCCGATCGAAAATTGTACCGCTTCAATATCCCGCAGGTCCAGCGGTTCCTCCGTGCCGCCCGCAAAAAAATAGGGCAGAAAAGTAGGGTAGGGGCGCGGCATCGTGACGGTACGGGTCTTACGCAGCGCGCTGACCGGGATTTCGTAAGTACCCAGTTCCGGAGCAACATCCAGCACCACACCGTAAGCATTTCCTTTTTTATCGATCAGGGCTAACTGTAGCCTGGTAGGCCGCTCATTCATGGCCCGGGCGGTCAATAGCAGTGTTTTTTTGCCGGCCAGTTGCTCGCGTACCGGATCGATCTTCGGATTGAGGTAATGGCGCAGGGTATAATCGTGCAGTACTTCCCCCTGCAGGTTCTCCGGATCTTCCTGAAAAAGTCGCTGAACGTTTACCTGGTATTCCGATAATTTGGGATCATCCAGGGGCAGCAGTCGCAGGGTGTTGATCCAGTTTTTGACGGATAGCGCATCGGCATCCTCCTCCGCATCGAATAACGAAATGGGCTGTTCCGGCCCGATCACGCGCACCCGATAGGGCGTACGATCGTAGAAATCCCACCGGTAGGGCAGCCCCGATTTTCCGGATGGAAAGGTGGTCGATCCATCTTCTCCCCGTACCGTCAGGTAGTAGGTCAGAAAACCGGGTTGTAGCCTATCCGCCGGAATAGTCGCTTCGTAGGTGAAGGGGCCGGTTCTTTCCAGGTCAATATTGCGCCCCCGGAAACCGCCGGCTACCAGGAGCGACACGCTCGGGTTGGGATCCGGGCTGATCACCTGGGCGCTGATCCGCAACGGGTCCTCCCCGGCAACGGCCACCTCCGGCGCTTCGTGGACGATGTAGGTTTTATCGACAGTAGCGGCCGGCGCGTGGAATTCATTCAGCCGAATATTTTGCCAGGCTTCATCGCCTTTCCACTTATTGTCCAGACCGGGACGACTGAGCAGATACACCCCGGGGCGGATGGTAAAGGTGCCGTCGTTCACTTCCGACCGCGAGCGATTCCCGGAATTAATGGGCCGCAATTGAAAGTCGCCGCCCAGGTCCCGCAGCTTCACCTGCATTTTCCGGTCGTTCCACTGGATCACCGTATTGGTTTTGTCCAGGCTGTTGCGCCCGTAGGGGTTACCGATAATGAGCGCATCCGGCATGACTTCCAGCCTCCAGACACCATCTTCCAGTTTATCCAGAAAATAAGCGCCGTTGCCACCGTAACTGACCAGGGGAGAACTGCCCGTGCCGGCAATGTGCTGCAGGGCGTTTTCATTTACCGGACTATCCTCCGTTGTATTCGTGTAGAAAAATCGATCGTCAATGTTCAGTTGGGCCAGGTCCCGCTCGTAATCCACTTTAAAGCCCGCGAAATTCGTATTCTCCGGATAATTGCCGAAGTCTTTGTACAGGGGAATGCGGTGAAAGACTTCGGAACAGATCTTCAGACTGAGCGCTTTTCGGGGTGTGTAGGCCAGGTTCATGTAGTGGGTATTGTACTCGGTATTGGCGTAAGCCAGATAGGTCGGATCGTAGGCAAAATGCGTTGCGATCTGAATGCCCGCCTTGCGGAAAGAACGGGCCATGGCCGGGTAGATGTAAGATCCGCCCACGTCGGCTGCGTCGAATTCGTAAACGAGTTTTGCACCCTGATTTTCGCGGATCACCGGATCGAAAGGAATGTTATAGTCGTCCACATTGGGTAGGTAATTGCCGGGCAGTTCCTGCTGGTAACCCAGTCCGGTCGGATACCACTGGAAGGTACCCCCCTGAATGTCGGCGGCAAAGTAGTTTTCCGCGAGGTGTACGCTATGACTGATATTATAGAAAATGGGCTTGGCGTAACCCGTCTTCCGCATGGCCTCCACCATGCGTTGTAAAAAAGCCGTCACCTGCTCCGGCGCTTCCCGGTGGTGGGGTTCGTTACTCACCTCCACGGCGATCAAACGCGGATCGTCTTTGTAGGCTATTCCGGTGTAGGGATTGACGTGATCCAGGAATTGGGCGAGATAATTTTCCTGGGCTTTAATGGCAGCGGGGTTGGTCAGACAGTCTCCTTTGCCGTATTTGGCCGAAAATCCCGGGGTCTTTTCATCCGGTTCCGGCCAGCCGTTGCCCCAGTAGGCGATAGGGGTAAGCACGTAATTGATGTTGCGCTCACTCAGCTTTTTAAGCAGGTAATCAAACGCGTGCAGATGCTCGTTGTACAGCAGATTGCCCAGGGTATCACTGATCTCCGTATCCCAGACATGCACCCGGTACAGGTCGAATCCCAGCCGGGCAAAGTGGTACACATCCTCGTCGATGGCCCGCAAAGGATCAATACCCAGTTTTTTGGCCGAGCGGTAGGCGTGGGCGAAGGGCAGGGTGTAATTGACGCCGAACCCCTGGATCTCGGCATCACTGTCCGTCCACCGCATGACACCCTGGTCGTCGACATAAACCCCACCCGAATTTTGTGAATAGCCGGCCTGGAAAAAAGTAAATATGGTAAGCAGGCAGAGCAGCAGGGGCATCCGCCGGTAGTTTACGGTTTGCATTGGTATTCGTTTTGTTGACTATTGTGCCTGAACCCGGTCGTGACGGTCGGCTTTCCTGAAAGATAACAACTACCTCAGTAATGTAACCTCCCCGGAGAACAATTCCACGACGCCGTCGATGAATTCCACTTCCATAAAATAGCTGTACGCTCCGGTGGGGACGGGCTGGTTTCGGTAATTGCCATCCCACCACTGGTCGAACCCATTCGGATCGATCTGGGAGACGCCGTACAGCTTTTGTCCCCAGCGATTGTAAACAGCCAGATGGCGGATCTGTTTAACGATCACCTGATCGGTAAAGGCAACAAAGCGGTCATTGATGCCATCGGCATTGGGCGAAAAAGCATTGGGGATATAGAGGGTATGATCTTCCACACAATTGTTGAAACCGGGGTCATCCGGTTGCAGGCACTCATCGCAATTGTCGATCCGGGCGCTTCCATTGGGTGTACCCGTACAGTCGGCACAAGCCGTATTGAACAAGGGATCATCCGGGCTGAGGCACTCCCCGCAGGCGTCGATCTCGGCATCTCCGTCGAGTACACCGCGGCAATCGTAGGGAATAAACGAAAGGGCACAGACCGCATCGATATCCGTTCCGGGAGAAGCCGAATCGCAGTCTGCCTGCAGGATATCGACCAGTTCTATCGCGTCAAACCGCAGCGAACCGGCCGGATAACCGGGCATGGCCATATCGATATCGTAACCCAGGCCAAGCGATCCGATATCCGCGATCACGTAGTATCCGTCCCCATCGTTATCGGTGATCGCCAGTTTTTGCAATTGGGCCACCGTGTAGGCGTCGGCGGGACGTACGCCCAGAAACGCCGGTTCGATGGCGCCTACCTCGAATACGTAAATGTCCTCGCGATCATCCCCCGAATTGGTCAACAGATTATTGGTGAAACCCAGCTTCAGGGTGCCGCCGCTACCCAGAAAGACAATATTGGCGTTATCCCCGCCGGTATCGGTCCAGTCACTGACGCCGATGGCCGCCCGGGGATCATCCGCCCGCGTGGGACAACCACTGCGGTAACTCAGCACAGTATCGGCAAAACTGATGCCTTCCGAGCAGTTGGTACAGCCGAAATTGGGCAGACTGTTACATCCCGGATCCAGGCAGTCGATGAGTCCGTCTCCGTCATTATCCAGGCCATCCGCACAGGTGATCGCTGAATTTTCCTGAGCGTTCAGTGCCTGGACAAACAGGCAAACGAGAAGCATCAAACCAGATGAGGATAAACGCATGCAAATGATTTTACGTCAGTATAATCAAAAAATGTGACGTTTTTCAAAGGGGAAAATCTTAATACATATAAATTTTTTCCTAAATTTAATCGAAACAAATTTACACCTCCGGTTATGACAAGATCGTACCTTTCTACCGGGAAGTGGCTGTGGCTGCTCCTGGTCCTTACCGCGTTTTTCCCCACTGTGGTCCATTCGCAATCTCCTCGCTTACAATCGCTCACCGACCTTCCCAAATGGAAAGTTATGGGCAAAGGAAAAAAGATCTCCCACGGGTTAGAACGACTGCATCGCAATTTTACGGATTTCCGCTCCGGCGGTAGAAGGGGGTCGGACTTCCGACCGACTAATGCCCTGGTTATGCAGGACGGGGAATGGGTCCGCATTGAAGCCGTAGCCCGTACGGACGGTGAACAGTTGTTGCGTCTCCTCGAAAAATTCGGTCTGGAGGAGGGTGTCGCTTTCCAGCGGGTAGTTAACGGGCGTCTGCCGTACACCGCACTCACCAACCAAAAGGCGATCGAGCAGATCCCGGAACTGGTCAGCCTCGGTCTGGCGCACCGACCTTTTCGCAAGGCCGGATCGGTGACGAGTCAGGGCGATTACGCGCAGAATTCGGACTGGATGCGTGACTTTTTCAATCTGGACGGCACCGGCGTGCGGGTGGGCATCCTGTCGGATAGCTACAATTTTCTGGGTACGGCCTCGAACGGCGTGCTCAGCGGGGATCTGCCCGGCCCGGGCAACCCGAATGGTTTCAATCAGGCTGTCAATGTACTCGCGGACTCCGGTACCAGTGATGAGGGCCGGGCGATGGCCGAGATCGTCCACGATATTGCGCCGGGTGCCGGACTGGCCTTTCATACGGCCTTCTTCGGCCGGGCCGATTTTGCCGACGGCATTGTCGAACTGGCTACAGTCGGCAATTGCGATGTGATCGTGGACGATGTCAGCTATTTTGCCAGCCCGTTCTTTCAGGACGGACTGATTGCCCAGGCCGCTGATCAGGTATTTGCCTCCGGCGTCAGTTATTTTTCTTCGGCGGGGAACAATGCGGCGAATTCTTACCAGGCGGTACCGGCACCGGGAGATGAGTTCGATATTACTTTTACCGATCCGGCTACGCAGGTTACCTACGAGTATGCAGTGAATGGCCACGATTTTGGCGGCGGAGATTATTTTCAGTCCGTCACCGTTCCGGCCGGAGGGGATTTCATCATCTCATTCCAGTGGGCGGATCCTTTCACGAGTGTGAGTGGACTGCCCGGGCCCCAGACGGATCTCGACATTTTTCTGGTTTCCAGTGACGGTACCACCATCCTGGAAGCCGGTATCGAAGATAATTCCAACGGTGGGGATGCCGTGGAGATCATTAGTTACAGCAACAATACGGGCGTCAATCAGCAGCTTAATCTGTTTTTTGGTTTAGCGGGAGGCCCCACGCCGGCCTTTTTGAAGTATATCGTCTTCGGCGACCTGATCATCAACGAATATCAGACCTTCAGTTCGACCTGCTACGGTCAGCCGAATGCGGCGGGAGCAGTGGCGGTAGGGGCGGCTTTTTTCGGTAACACACCCAATTTTGGGGTCAGTCCGCCGGTGCTGGAATCCTTCTCCTCCCGGGGTGGTACCCCGCTTTTCTTCAATCCGAACGGTAGCCCGATCGCTTCTCCCTATTACCGGGTAAAACCGGAGATCGTTTGTCCGGACGGGGCCGACAATACCTTTTTTGGTAATGATCCGGATGGAAATGGATTTTTCAATTTTTTCGGCACATCGGCGGCGGCTCCCCACGCGGCGGGCATGGCTGCTTTGCTTAAGGAAATACAACCCAATATCAGCGCTTCGGAAGTGGAGCTCTATCTGGTACAGGCGGCTATCGATATGCTGACTGCCGGTTTTGATCTCGATAGCGGCTTTGGATTTGTTGATGGTTTGGTGGCCGTGGCGATTGCCGCCCAGTGTGCGCCGGATCTGGAACTTTCTGCCATAAGTTCGCTTTTCCCATTCAATGACTTCACCGCCCAACAGCGCCTGCATTCGAATATGGTCGTCAATTCCGATTTCAGTCTCCGGGCGGGGCAGGAGATCAAGCTTTTGCCCGGATTTCAGGTACTACCCGGTGTCAATTTTTCGGCCGCTATTGATGCTTTTGGCTGTACTCCTCCGGAAGCTTTGGTCCGGACGGATCCGCGGGAAGAACGCCCCTTTGCCCGACCGGTTGCTTTGCCGGCCATCCACAACAAAACCATGCCGTCGGATTACGGAGCCCTCCGCAGTGCGCCCAATCCTTTTCACCGGCAGACGGTGATCCGTTTTGAGCTCCCCGCGGACGAGACGGTATCGCTCCGGTTGGTAGACGTTACGGGGAAAGTGGTCCGGGAGATCTTGGCCGCTACCGCGATGAGTCGCGGCGCGCATCAGGTTGAACTACGGGGCGAAGAACTCCCGGCGGGATTTTATAACCTCATCCTGGACCGGGCGCAGGGACGGGAAAGCTGTCCGCTGGTTAAGTTGTAGGAATGCGGTCATTTCCCAAAGCGGCCTCGTCATTCCCGGAGGCCGCTTTGGGAATGATCATTGTTTACTGAACGCACGCGTGGCAACTCCCCGATCGTTCCGGAAAGCCGCATAGTACCAGCCGCCGGGCAGATCCGTCAGGAGAATCTCCGTTCTCCGGGTTTGCGGCGCGCAGATCGTGTGGGTGATCAACTGGCCCTGAGCGTTGAAAATGGTAATACTGCTGTTCCTGCCCGCTTGGGGGTGTTCCAGCCACAAGCGGTCCCGGGCCGGATTGGGATACAATCGAATGGCTGAAGCCGGCAGCCGCTCTTCGCGGGCATCGACCGTGCTTTCGGTGGCCAGTCCGGTAAATTTAATGTCCTTCAGCATGGCGTACCGGCCGGCGCTGCTACTGCTGCAGCTGAAATACAGACGGACGCTCAGTTGCTGACCGGGCTCTAAAGTGACACCCTCCAAACCGGCGAGGGCCAGTCCGTAGCGGTTGGTCGGCCCGCCGGTCTGATTGGCCAGCGGTATCGGATTGGCAAACCCGCCCGGTACCGTCGTTACATCCGTGGAATCCGAAGTGAAATTGCTGAGGGAATAAACCACCCCTACCTGGGTATTGCTGGAAGTATTGTAGAAAGCCGCATTCAGGTAGAGCGAATCTACCCGCACCTGGTATCCCGTTTGGGCCGTTACCGTAAATTCCTCGTAAAAGGTCCGTTTGAGCGAGCCGCCGGGCCCTCCCTGGCTGGACGACCAGGTGCCGTCACCATTGGCGGTAGAGCCGAAGGCCTGTCCGTATTTTTCGGAGTAAGCGGAAATGTCCGGTACCTGGGTGCCGTTGGAAAGATACAGCCGGTAAAAGCTGGGGACGCTGGGGGTGACCCCGATCGAGCGTTGTTCCGGATCATCTTCGGCATTTTCGATCATCGACCAGAAGTGGAGCGTTTCCGCACCCACTTCGGGCAGGGTGCCGGTGGTACCCATGACCGGCAATAGCAGGGCCGGACCGTCTACCGTAGTCAGTCGGATAGTATCGGCGTAAAATCCGGTAGCCGGTGCATTCAGCCGCACGGAAAGCGTGGTTTCCGGAATGGTATTGTCGGTATCGGCAATCCGGAGCGGATCATCGTTTGTGTACCAGGACAGGCCGTCATCGTCGGATAACTCAAAAAATGCCGGTGGCGTGATCACGACTTCATCCAATAGATTCTCGGCCGTAATGGTGATCTGCTGGCGGGGAGATGGCAGTCCAAGTTCCTGGAAGAAGGGCTGCAACTGGCCGCTGGATCTGATGGCCGGCAGGCTGGAAACCAGTACCGTATCGCTCACGTGGGTGTTCAGTTCGTCGTGGGAACCGGTCAGGTAGTAATAGTAGACCTGTCCCGCCGGGGGCAGCTGATCTTCCAGTAGAAAATTAAAAATGGTGTCGCTAACGGCAGTAAGGTCATCGATCAACTGGTATTCGCCGGCCGGGTTCGTTGCGCGGTAGAGCTGAAAACTGGTCCCGCTTATTCCCCAGCTAACATTCCATTGCAGCAGGCCGGAGGTATCGGTTTGTTCCGCCCGGAAATTAGTAACGGCAATTTCGGGGCTTTGATCATCACACAATTCCGGATAGATCGCGCAGGGATCCCAGTCGCCGAAGATGTTCTCGCGGGTGTAAGTCGCCGCTTCGGCTGTTGTCAATTGATAGGACCAGGGTACGCGCTGACTGACGTCCAGGGGGCTGCCGTCCCAGTACTGGCTGTTGTATTCTCCGTAATAGATCAGGTCGGTATCGGTCGTCTCGTTCCACACACTCCAGCCTTCCGGTTTGATGGACGTACTCATGACGGTATTCAGGAACACATTTTTATTGTGGGCCCGCGGATTGTGCGAAGCGGTGTTTTGCCAGGGGCGACTCAAAAAATAGGTGGTCAGACCGGTATTTTCGGGCAGCACGCAATCCCGGAAAACGTAACCGTAATCGCGGCCGGGAGGCGTATTGGGGGCGGTAATGTAGGAGCTACCCGTATTGCTCCGGGATTTAGCGTAGATCACACAATCCTCGAACAGGGCCGCCGAACTACCGAAGATGAAGTCGACATTGCCGTCAATATAGCAGTCCTTGAAATAATGCCGTGGGGTGCCGGGGCCTTTCGGATACAGGGTATCCTGATTTCCGAGAAAGCGGCAATTCTTAAATACCGCCCGGTCATTATTCACCAGCACCGCCACCGCCTGGGAGCCGTTCCCGTAAGTGTTGGCAAAAGTGATATTGAAAGCTGAGAAATCCGTGGCACTGATGGAAAAGCTGGCTGAATTCTGGGTGCCGAGGGTGCCGCCGCCGGGAAGTGGCAACGACGCATAATCGTCGTAATAGAGTACCGTATTGGCAACGCTTTCTCCCACCAGTTGAATAAAGGGTTTATTGGAAGGTACGCTGATCTTCTCTTTGTATTTTCCGTTTCGGATGTAGATCACGAAAGGCTCGGAAAGATTCGTGGGTACCGCATTGATCGCGGCCTGCACACTCCGAAAATCTCCGCTGCCGTCGGTAGCTACCACCAGATCATAATCGGAATTTTCTCCCCCAGCGTCCTGGGTAAGTCCATTGAGGTAATTTTCCAGATTGGTGTAGCCGTTGGCGGCGATACCGCTGCGGTCCGAATCGTCGTTGGGGTTCAGTCCCCGGAGTAGTTCCCATTCGTCGGGCATACCATCGGCATCGGTATCTGCCGGGGATGTTCCCGGGGCCAGATCGGGCCAGGCGTCAATCGTCTCGGCGAAAGGCGTTCCGTGGGGATAACCGCCCTGTACGTCAATGATCCGTCCGGTGCGGTTCAGCACATCGTTGACCAGGCGCTCGTCCAGGGTGTCGCGCAGGGGCAGGTTGGCCCCGGCTTTCGCGAGTACCTGCACGTATGCCTCCTCGGCGCTTTCCGTTGGCATGGGTTCAACCGTATGGGGCTGTTCCACCTTGATGCTGGCCGTATCCGAACGCGAGCCGCCGGCGGGAGCAATGCCCAGCCAGTTAGAGGCCGTCACATCCGGATAGCTGTCCACAAAATTCCCGGAAAGGTAAACCTTCGGGTAGGGGAGGCTACTGGAACGGGAGGGATTCATGATCATTGCCCGGCGCGGCGCTCCGGAGGGGTTGCCATCCCGGGTGGAAGGACCGTATTTGTAGTAATTGTTTACGAGGTTATACCGGCCACCTTCTCCGCCGTTGGTGCTGTAATCCCGCCAGTTGTAGATCACGTTGTTCCGGAAATCACAGTTTTCCACCGTACCGGACGGATAGGAGCTATTACCGGAAAAGCGGGGTGCCCGGCCTTTCAGGTGCATGATGAGGTTGTGGTGGAAACTGCCGTGGCGGGAACCCCAGATGCCACCGTAGCCGTGTTCCTGAAAATCGCTCCCTCCGGCTTCGAAGTGGTACGAATAATTCAATGGTTCGGAGATGATGTTCCACTGTAGCGTGATGCTGTCGCCCCGGTATACCGTAAGCGCTTCGTCATTACTCCAACTCACCGAGCAGTGGTCGATGATGATGTGTTTGTTGCCGAGATTGCCCAGCGCGTCGTCACCGCCGCTGCCGTCTACCATTCCCTGGTTCTGGTAGCGATCCCCCAGCCGTACCCGGAGGTAACGCAGGATCACATTATCTCCGGAGATGACCACCGGGTGGTCCGCAATACAGATGCCGCCGCCGGGAGCGGTCTGTCCGGCAATAGTCGTGTTGGCGGGAATGGTGAGCCGGGAGGTCAGCCGGATGGTTCCGCTGACCCGGAAAACGATGGTGCGGTGTGCGGCGGAAGCTCGTAATGCGTACCGCAAACTGCCGGGACTGTTGACATCCGTCAAATTGGTGACGGTGAACACCGTGGTCGGCGTTTGCGGTGTGCCACGCCCTCCGGTGGTATATTTACCGTAGCCTTCCGCACCGGGAAAGGCAGGTAGCTGGGCAAAATTGATCTGTGAAACAAGCTGGCATAGGAAAATGATAAAATAGTAGCGCATGGGTGTGGTTGGTTTTTCAGATTGATATGCTGTAAAACTATCACTATAGCCGCACTGTTGGGCATTTATCCACCCTGCAAGAATTCACAAAAGTATAGCTAAATTTAACCGGAGGGCAGAAACGAGCGAGCTGCCGTGGTTCTGCCACTAATAAAAAAACAAAATGAAAAACCAACTCCTCCCGGTACTTGCCTTGGTGGTATTAGGGATAAGTGCCTGCGGTTCGGTCCGGAACGGGACCATCGACCGGCAGGCCAGCCTGCGCACCAAAATGTTGTTTCATAATCTGGACAAACTTTCCGAAAAGCACACCTTATTCGGGCATCAGCACGCTACTGAATACGGTCACGGCTGGTGGGGCGACGCGGACCGTTCCGATGTAAAATCGGTTACCGGTTCCCATCCGGCGGTGATCGGTATCGATTTTATGGATTTTTCCGGCCGCTCTCCGGAAGCCGTAGAGCAGGAAAAAGAACGACTGCGCAACAATGCGGTAGCGACTTACGACCGGGGCGGCGTGATCACCGCCGCCTGGCATTTCCGAAATCCGGTGGACGGAAACAGCTTTTACTGGCGCCCGGAAGATTCTCTGTCCATAGTGGCCCGGATCATTCCGGGGGGAACTGACCACGAAAAATACCGATCTATCCTGGATCACATCGGTAGCTGGGCAAAAAGTCTAACCGGGCGGGACGGCGAGCTCGCCCCGGTGATCTTTCGTCCGTTCCACGAATTTGACGGCGGCTGGTTTTGGTGGGGGAAGCCACATACCAGTCGGGAAGATTTTATCACCCTCTGGCGGTTTACGGTGTCCTACCTGCGCGACACCCTGGACGTCCACAATTTGCTCTACGCCTATTCTCCCGATAGGAACTTTCTGACCGAAACGCAATTCCTCGAAAGGTATCCGGGAGACGAATGGGTAGATATGGTGGGTATGGACAACTACGGAGATATGGGCCGGGATCGTTACGCTCCCTACACGGCGGCCATGAAACTCAAGATCGTTTCGGATTATGCCCGTAAGGCCAGAAAGCTGGCTGCACTAACGGAGACCGGACTGGAATCTATCCCCGATACTTCCTGGTGGACACAGACCTTATTGCGCACCATGAAAATGCACGATACGGAACTGGCTTTTGTGCTGGTTTGGCGAAACGATACGCGTAGCCCGACGCATTACTACGCCCCTTTTCCCGGACAGGTGAGCGTGCCGGATTTTATGCGTTTTTACCGGGACAATTATACGCTGTTCGAAGAGGACCTGGAAGGCATTTACACCCGGAAACGAAGGTAGGGAGCCGATGGCGGTGTGATCCTGCGTCCAAATCGGCAGGACCACACGGTACCATCTGTAATTGCGATTTAAATGTAATCTTTCCACTTGATCATTTCGCCGCTTTGCATGGCCTTATTGGCTAAGGCTACACAGACGGCGCTATCCTTAGCGCTTTCGTACCCGACCACGGGTTCCTTGCTTTCGCGGATGCAGGTCCCGAAGCTGGCAATAGCGAGTCGGGTAGGTTCGGCATCTTCCTTGCCGGGGTCCGACTGGAACAGTGCGATCGGTTTGCCCTTCTTCAGCAATTCGGTCGTGGCACCGGTCACGGCATCCACGCCGGCTTCTTTTTGCTTATCGTTGCCGAAGTCCTGATAATAGGTAGGCTCGACGTAGAGCCAGGCTTCGTAGCCGGCTTCCCGGATGATCTGTACGGTTGCATTTTTGCCGTAGAATTTCATCTGGAATCCCATCTGAGCGTTGGTCGTCAGACAGGTACAGCTCAGTTTGAGTCCTTTAGGGTATTGAAAAATGGCGTGAATGTTATCGAAGGTTTCACGACCGTCCTTCCAGTAGTCGATACCGCCGAAGCCGGTCACCTGACTCGGCGTAGAGCCCAGCATCCAGTTAACGATGTTGATCTGGTGGGAGGATAGTTCGGCCATGAGGCCGCCGGAATAATCCCGGTACATCCGCCAGTTGATGATCTTTTCGAATTTTGGGTCCGGTACCGGTTTGCGCCAATCGCCGTTGCGGTTCCAGTAGCATTCGATGTGGCTCAGCGGCCCAAATTCATCTCCTTCGATAATTTCCTTGACTTTTTGGTACACCGGATTGTAACGGTGCTGGTAGCCTACCTGAAAAACGCGATCCGAATTGTCCAGGAGGGGTTTAAGCTTTTTGGCTTCCTCGATGGTGAACGTCATGGTCTTTTCACAGTAGATGTGCTTGTTCGCCTCCAGTGCGTCCCGGATCATGGTAAAATGCAGATACAGAGGCGTGGAGATAATCACGGCGTCCAGGTCCGGCTGGGCCAGAAGTTTGCGGTAGTCATCATATTGCTTGGCACCCTTGGCCGCAATCTTCATGGCTGCTTCCAGCCGGAAGGGCAGAATATCACAGCAGGCTGCAATTTCCATACCCTCAATAGCCTGGGTATTTTTGATCAGGCTCATGCCCCGGCCACCCGTGCCGATAATACCGACACGAATGGTATCGTTGGGACCGAATTTTTTTCTGGACCCCTGAATTTCAGTGCCTGCCGCCCCGGTAAAGGATAGCAATCCACTGCTCATTAAGCCGCCGACCGCCCCGAGTTGGGATGCGGTGGTTATAAATTTTCTTCTTGAAGTCTTCATAGAATTTTATTTAGTGGCAGAACCACTACGCGGCGTCCAACCCGAAAAAATAGTGGTCAGCTTGTAGTTTTTCAATTGTTTTTTTCTGAGCTTTTTGGCCCAGTCCACCCGACCTTCCAGGTTTTCACTGGGAGCGTACTCCGCGTAGGAGGCGGTTTGGTGATTCGTGGGCTGTCCCCAGTCATCCCAGCCTTCCGGCAGAATGTGGTCGCCGTAGGTACAATTGATGAATGCGGTTTTGGCGTAGGCCCGCCAGGGGCGACCGAGGTACACCGCAGCAACCCCGTCCGCTGCGGTGAGCCGGCAATCCAGAAAGATCAGACCGTAGTGCTGCCGCGGAGTGGTGGAGGCTGCGGTTACAAAAGAATCGCTCAGGGAGCGGATAGTACATTTGTCAAATACAGCGGTGGCATTGCCGAAAATGAAGTCCGTTGTGCCGGCAATCAGACAATCGGTGAAATACTGGCGGCTGCTTTCGCCGGTACAGTACAGCGTATCCTGATGCCCGAGAATGGTACAGTTTTCAAAGACGCACCGGTCCCCGCTCACGGAGAGGGCAATTGCCTGCCCCACAGCGCCGGCCGTATTTTCGATGGTCAGATTCCGGGCGGTGAAGTCATTGGCTTCCACCCAGAGGGTATGGGTGAGGAAAGTGCTGTTCCGGCCGCGGTCGATCCGCTTGAAGTGATCATCGTAGGTAATGATCGTTTTTTCCCGGTCTTCGCCCAGGAGGGTCACGCGGGTGTTCCAGGCGTAAATCCGTACCTTCTCGCGGTAGACCCCATTCTTTACAAAAATGGTGATCGCCTGATCCGGAAAGGACTTGGTGTTGTCAATTGCATCCTGAATGGATGTATAGTCGCCGCTGCCGTCCTGGGCAACGGTCATGTAGGTCGCGTACTGCGCCGATGCCGTCACAAAAAAGCATAGCAATAGCAGGAGGTGGAATACCCGGATCGAAAAGGTCATGGTTGGTAGTCGTTTGAAGTGGTCGTTGCGGCTGCCTGGATCGCTGATCGGCAAATGCCGGGGAAAATGAACCACAAACGAACCCGAATGCCTACGTAACTAAAGTGATGATGCGTGAAAATTCGCGATCGTTTGTGGCTTTATGAGGATTGGATCAGTTTACAGATCCGGTCTCCAGCGGGGATCACCTGCTGTCAACCTGCCGGAGAAACCGGAATCCTGAAAATGAAAATCTAATCCGTCGTAGGGATCTACCCAGAGATCATCGGCCGTGCCGTTGTAAATGATGCCCGGGAAACCCGACAGTTCGTATCCTTCGGAGAAGGAGAATTGGGACGTGCCGAAGTTGTTGGATAAGTTGAAGGTCGTATTGGCCAGACCTTCGGCGATGAAGCGCACCTCGTAAGTGCCGGCTTCACCTTCATCCCAGCCGTGCCCCCAGATGGTATTCGTAATAGTAATACCATTCAGAACATCGCTTTTGCCGTCTCCGCCGCGGTAGCGGAATACCCGGCCACCCCGGGTGGTGAACTCATTCAGGGTACAGTCTTCGATGATGATGGAATTACTGTTCTGACGCGACTGGATGAAAGTATTGATCTTGCTGAAGGTGCTGTTCTGCAGCAGCAGATTGCCGATGGAGGCGCGATCGTCTCCGTCCGTATCCGCCGTGAAAATGCCGTAGCCACCGATGTTGTGAACGATGGAGTTGATGATGTTGTAATTATCCACCATCACACCGCCCCGTACCCGGATGATACCGCGGAAGCTGTTGATAAAGCAGTTGTCGAACGTCAGCTCGCGTACCGTAGTGATGGCATCGCGGTTGGGGTTGAAAACGTAGTCCCCTCCCGGATCTTCTCCGCGTACTTCCAGGTCGATGAAACGAATGTGATCGATATTGGCGCCTTCGGCGATGTTCCAGTTACCGGTAGTGAACAGGATCGCCTGCTGGGCACCGAAGCCGTAAGCGCCCCGAATGGTGATCGATTTATCCAGCGATTCACTGGGCAGATTGTAGAGTACCCCTTTTTGGAGGAGGATAATATCTCCGTCCGCTGCCGTAGCTACGGCATTGATCACCGCGTCCGGATCTTCGCTGGC
This sequence comes from Flavilitoribacter nigricans DSM 23189 = NBRC 102662, assembly GCF_002646595.1. GTDB lineage: Bacteria > Bacteroidota > Bacteroidia > Chitinophagales > Saprospiraceae > Flavilitoribacter > Flavilitoribacter nigricans. The sequence goes on along the minus strand of NZ_PDUD01000051.1, from coordinate 54,872 downwards.
GGTCAGGTCGATCACACCGGCTGCCGCCGGATCAACGCCGGCTTCGAGAGTGGTGTAGTTCTCCCAACCTCTAAGCGTAGTGCCTCCGGCTCCACTGTAGATCGCGATCTGATAACCCGTAAGTGGAGTCAGACCGGTAATGATCTTTTCACCGGCTGCTTCTTCCTCGCTGGAAACTTCGTATTCCTCAATGGGGTTTTTCAACTGCAGGTCCGTATCGGAAAACAGACGGACCATGGTAACCGGCGCACCGGCTTTTACCCAGGTGACCCGGGCCGCTACATCGATCACGTCAGAACCGGCGGGTATGTTGAGGATAGAGGGGAAACGTTGGGTGCGTACGCTACCCAGGTCGGCTTCCCGGCTGTCGTAGGTCGGATCGTCGGCATGAGCGGTGGCCCGTACCTGATAAATGGTATTCCAGAACAGCTCTTCTCCCAGCGTGGTTTCATCCAGGATAACGTAGCTGGTATCCGATTCGAGGGTGTAGTCAATGGTCTGGAAAGTATCCCGGCTCACTTCCAGCGTGTAGGAAGTAGCCTCCCGGATATTACCCAGATTGACGATAATGGAATTACCTTCCGCCATGAGCGGCTCGTTCAGTACCGGCCGGAATAAGCGAGTCCTTTCGAAGAACTGCTCATCGTCTTTTTCACAACCGGCCAGGACCGCCAAAAAGAGCAGGGCGAAAAATAATGGAAAATATTTTGATAGTTTCATTGTTTGAATTTTGTCGTGCGCTAATGCTTAAAATTGGTAACCGTCGTTGGATAGACTACCCTGACTGGCGGAAATGGCATCCGACGGGATCGGGAAAATGTAGCGAACCACTCCCGGCTGCGGACCATCGTAATAATTCTCCCAGTCGCGGGTGATCCATTCCTGGTAGGTCCGGGCGTCATCGTGCAGGCTCAGGAGGAAAGACTGCTGGATCCAGCTGTCATCCGGTGGCGCTACGACTTTGCGGTTCGGGTTGAGAATGGTGAAATCTCCGCTCTCATCCCGCTTCCAGTACATGTAATCCGGCAGTTCGGAATATTGACCGGAACCGGTGAAGGCGGCATCCGCCATCTGCTTCAGGGTTTCAACGGTCTCCTTGACCTTTTCGGAGTAGATGTTCCAGCGGATCAGCTCGTATTTGCGGATCATTTCACCGCCGAACTCCCACGCACGCTCATCGACGATGGCTTCGAAAAAGTCTTCTTTACTACCGGAGATCCGGCCAACGTAAGCATCTACTTTTTCACCCCACAGATTTTCGGGGAAGGCGCGCTGACGGACGCGCTTGAGCGCTTCCTGGGCTGCCATGCTGGGGCCACTCAGTTCGTTTTCCGCTTCAGCGAACATCAGCAGCACATCGGAATAGCGCAGCATCGGCCAGTTGATACCCGTTCCTTTGGCGGAAGAGGCACCCGGAGGCGTATCCAGGAAGTAACGGCTCCATTTACCCTGGGCAATATTCGTGGAACTGGAGACAAACTCCTCCTGGAAGTCCGTATTCACCCGGTAAAGCCCACAGGTCACATCCCGGCGGATGTCCGTAGTATCGAAAGAAAAGTAATAGGAAGGCGGAATGGCCATGTAGTTGTTACCGGATCCGTAACTGTGAGCAGCGGTAGCGCCACCCTGAACCGTGATACCGATGTTCCAACCCACATCACCGTTGCCGATGGCGAAAGGCACTTCAAACAGAATATCCTCATTTACCGGTGAGATGAATTTACACTGGTTCATGAATACCTGGCGGAAATCGGCCGGAAGCGGACGGTCTTTCAGGTCCATCAGTTTGGCCGTATACTGTTTGGCGATGGCGTAGTAATCGAGGTAGTCGCCTTCCCGTACCATTTCCAGGTTCGGGGTCAGATAGTAACCGCCGCGTTGCAGGGCGATCCGGGCGATCAGTGCCAGGGCATATTCCCGGTTGACCTGCTCGATGCCGTTGGGAACCTGATCGGCCCACATCATCCGCTCTTCGATATCGATCATATCCTGGATCACCTGGGTCAGGATGAGGTTGCGATCCTCGCGGGGCAGGAAGAAATCATTGCCGGCCTTGGGCGCTTCTCTAACATTCGGCACATCTCCGAAGTAGTACACCAGCATGCTGTACCAGTAGGCACGCAGAGTATAGGCTTCCCCCAACAGGTGATACATGGTATTGGAAGTGGTGGCGTCGTTGGAATTGAGCGCCTCACTGGCCAGAATGCCTTCAATGGCGATGTTCGCATCCCGGATGGCCGTGTAGGCGGCATTCCAGAACTGGCGCAGGTCGCCGTTACTTTCCAGGGCATTCAGGTCCCAGATCTGGTAGCGGTCACCGGAGCTGGTCCAGCCGCTCTGGTGTTCGATGTCGGTATTGCCGGTCATGTTGTTGGACAGGCGGGACCGGAAACCGTCCACCCCAAACTGAACATAGATCGCATTGACGCCCCGGCGGGCATCGTCCACATTGGAGTAGACATAGTTGGTGTCAAAAGTAGATATGGAATCGGGATCCAAAAAGTCCTTACAACCCGACACTACCACTAAAAATGACAGCAGGATAAATATATTTCTGAGTTTCATATTTGTTGTAATTTTCAAGGGTTCCAATTTAGAAAGTCACGTTTACACCCACCGTATAGGAACGGCTACGGGGGAAACCGGAATAATCCACACCGGGAGTCAGTCCGGAATAAGAAGAACTGCGGGTGGTACTTACTTCCGGATCATAACCGGTGTAGTTGGTCCACAGCTTAAGGTTGTTGCCCGTTACGTAGATCCGAACCTGGGAGATCCCGATCGGCCGCAGTACCGAAGCCGGCAGGGAATAACCTACGGACAGGTTATTCAGGCGCAGGAAAGACCCGTCTTCCACGGCCCAGGAATGGATGGTGGCCTGAGCGATACCGAAGCTGCTCAGTGACCACATCTCTTTTCCATCGTTCAGGCGCGCCAGTTGATCCAGGTCCGTAACGATACCACCCGGCATTCCGGTCAGTGAACCGTCGATATCGAGGTAACTGAAGCGATTGTCCAGACTCATGGTGTTCAGTACGTTGCCGTAGGTCACCCGGCGGAACTGGTTGTATTGGATCTTACCGGTATTGTAGATGTCGTTGCCGTAAGACCAGTTGAAGAACACGGAGGCGTCAAATCCTTTCCAACGGGCGTCAAACCCAAAACCACCCTGGTGCAGCGGTAGGGCATTACCGATCACGGTACGGTCTTCACTGTTGATGATGCCGTCGCCGTTCAGGTCTTTCAGTTTCAGGAATCCCGGCCGGATGTTGGTATTACCCACCGTACCGCTGGCATCGGCTACGCCGTCGGCGAGGGTATAGCGTCCGGTCACTTCATCGTAGCTGGAGAAATCGCTCGTTGAGTAGTATCCGTCGGTTACGTAGCCGAAAATGTCTCCCAGTTTGCCGCCTACCCGCAGGTAGTAATCGTCGCGGTCCCGCAGGTCGGTACTGGCCCAGTTAGACTGGAAGAAACGTTCGTCGGTACCGTCCAGGGCTTCCACTTTGGCCCGGTTTACCCCGATGTTGAAGTTGGCAGACAGGGAGAAGTCTCCCCGGTCGATCAAATAAGCGGACAATCCCAATTCCACCCCGCGGTTGGAGGTCGTACCGATGTTGTTCCACTGAGTGGAGAAACCGGTGTTGGAAGGAATCGCGGAGCGTAGTAACAGGTCTTTCGTTGTGTTTTGATAAGCGTCGAAGCTACCGACGATCTTCCCGTTGAAGAAAGAGAAGTCCAGACCGATGTTGCGGTTAACGGTCGTTTCCCATTTCAGGTCCGGGTTGTAAAGGGTACTCTCACTGGGGGTATAATAGGCGTTGTCGGTATTGCCGAAGCCGGGGCCGCGGTTGGTAGAACCGGCAAACAGGAACTGGGTGGCCGTAGCGTCGATCCGGTCGTTACCGGTTTCCCCGTAGCTCACTCTCAGTTTCAGCTCATCGATGGCGCGACTGTCCCGCAGAAAGCCTTCTTCCGAAATTTTCCAACCGAGGGCTACGGCGGGGAAGATACCCACGCGATTGTCGGCCGAGAATTTGGAGGATGCATCGGAGCGCAGCGTACCGGTGATGAGGTATTTGTTGTTGATCTGGAAATTCGCTCTACCGAAGAAAGAGATCCGGTTGGAATTCGTCAGGTCGGCCGTTTCCAGCCGGTCCGTCCGTCCGAAGGTCATATTGGCGAACAGTTCCTCCGGGGTAATACTCAGGCGGAAATCCTCCGCTCTGACCAGACTGTAGGTGCCGCCGTTGGAGTAGATCTCGTGGCCGGCGATGAAGTCCAGTTGGTAAGGACCGGTACTGTTGAGCCGGTAGGAAACCGTGTTCAGCCAGCGGTAGGAGTCGCGATCATTATTGGTCTTAACCCCCAGTGGCAGGTTGCCGCCGTTGTTGAAGGATTCGCCGGTAAGCGGTCCGTAAAAACGGAGGTTCTCGTCGAAGCGCTTGGACGTGGTAAAGGTACTCTTCACACTCAGGTTATCTAGGATGTCCCAGTTCAGGGCGGCGTTGATGATGTAATCATTGGTGGTCCGTTTCCGCCAGTCCTGAGCCGCCAGTTCGGTGGGGCTGACCAGACTGCGGATGAAAGACTGAAAGTCGTCGTTCGGGTCCACGGTATTCAGGTCGATGATCAGTTCATCGGCGATACCGTTTACCGGACGGGTCTGTACGGCATCCTTAATATTGATCTGGGCGTTTCCAGAAGTACCAGCACCGTCTACGACCGTATTGGTGATCCGGGCGGAAGCTTCAAAAGTCAGGGAGTTGGACAGCTTCTGATCCAGCTTGAAGTTGATGGCGTTCCGCAGGAAGCCGGAATTCAGCATCAGGCCTTCGTCGTTGTTATTGGTCAGGCTCAGGCTGACTTTAGTGCGCTCCGTACCACCGGAAATTGAGAAGTTGTGGTACTGGGACAGCGTCGGTTGGCCGAAGAGCTCTTCCTGCCAGTCGGTACCCGGTCGGTTCTGGTAGAGTTCCAGGTCATCGTATACGCCGAAGAAGCGTTCGAAGTTATCCAGAGCCGCCTGCGACTGCACCGCGGCGTATTCGTAATTGGCCAGCACGAACTCGTAGGGATCCAGTACTTCGTAGCGGCGATCGCCGGGCAGTTCCTTGGACTGCAGAAAGCCGTTATAAGAAACCGAGATCTTACCGGCCGTCGGCTGCTTGGTCGTGATCACGATCACCCCGTTGGAGGCCTGAGCACCGTAGATGGCCGTTGCTGCCGCATCCTTCAGCACGTTGATACTTTCGATATCGGTCGGTGGAATATCGCGAATACTGTTCACGATAAACCCGTCCACCACGTAAAGCGGAGAGTTATCCTGCGTAATAGAGCCGCCGCCCCGCACGCGGATCACCACCTCGGCATCCGGCGAACCGTCCGTGGTGAATACATTCACACCCGGCAGGCGTCCCTTGATGGCATCGGCGGCACTTGCAACGGGGATCTTTTTGATCTGATCGCCCCGCAGAGAAGCTACCGAACCGGTGAGGTCCGATCGTTTCACGGAGTTATAACCCAGTACGACCACTTCGTCGAGCACATTGGCGTCCGTAGACAGCTGCACGTCGATCGTACTTTGGGCAGAAACGGCAATTTTTTGATTTACAAATCCAATGTAAGAGAACACCAGGGTGTCTCCGGTACTGGCGGCAATCGAGTAGGAACCGTCCACATCGGTAATGGTTCCTTCGGTGGTATTCAACAGTTGGACGTTGACACCGATCAGGGGTTGGTCTTCTTCATCGGTTACGGTTCCCGATATGGTTCTTTGCGCGTGTCCGATCGTAAAGCCGAACAACAAAAGCACCAGAATACAACCAAATCTATTCTTAGTATTTTTTAGCATCATAATATGAAATTTCGTAATGAAGCAAGGGTGCGAATTATTATTACAAACCTACAAACAGCAAGGCCATAAGGAGCGCGCATTAATTAACAAATATGCTGCATAATCTAACATGAAGGGCTGCGGAAGCCGGGTAGGAGCTAACGGTTGGCGGATATCCGGGAACGGCGCTGCCAATAGCGGTTTTAGTAGGAAAATAAGGCCTCTCCGGCGGTTTCGGAGGTAAGGAATGAGGGGCATTCACCTCCGCAAGGCAAGGTGAAAAAATGAATAGTGAAGGAGGAAGGCTACTGGTGAGAGGTATCCTTACTGGTCTTGCGGATCAGTGTCCGGCAACGTGTTCCACCAGTTCGTTGAGGTAAGCTTCCACAGCCCGGGATGCGCCAGCGGCCGATGTCGGATCGTACCCATTGTTCGTTTCCCAGCGGTCGGGCAGACCATCTCCATCCGTATCGTTGGGGTAGGGATAGGATTGCAGTTCCGGCCAGCCACCGACATCCTGCTGCGAATCGATGATCCCCGGATAGGCCGTTTTCGAACCCTTGAAATGGGCGATCCCCCGATGGACCTCTTCCACCACCCGGGTGTCTACGGCATCCCGATGCAGGGAAGCCCCGGCGTACAGCAATACGGAAGTATAAGCCTCGACGGCCGGTGCGAGTTGATCGGGATCCAAGGCAAAGGGCGTGGCGTGGAAGGCGGAATCCGGATGATCGGTATGGATGCCACCGTTCCAGTTATCGGCACTCACTCCGGGGTGGCCGTATACATAATTGCCGGCAACGTAGATCTTGCCCATCGGATGCAGGGACGGATCCATGATGCGATCGTTTTTACTTTTCGGAGTGGCTGGTCCCGGTTTGAAATAATTATTGACAATGTTGGCCTCTCCGGCTTCGTTACCGTAGATGCTGTTGCTGCGCCAGTTGTAAATGACGTTGTTGTAAAAATCCAGTTGCCGGTTGGGAATATCGCCGCGTACGGTAAGTCCCGACAGCCGTGGATTCCGGCTGTTGTGGTGGGCGATGAGGTTGTGGTGAAAGCTGGCTTTTACGCCGCCCCAGATCCCGCCGTAGCCGTGGGCCCCTTTTTCGTGGACGGAATGGTTGAGGCTCTCCGCAATGATATTCCACTGGAGGCTGATCTGCTCGTTGGTGTAGAGCGAGAGACATTCGTCGGTACTCCAGCTAAAGGAACAGTGATCCACGATGATGTTCCTGTGCATGCGGCCGTTCATGGCGTCGCCTTCGGTATCGCTGGCATCGCCCAGGCGGAAGCGCATAAAGCGGATGATGACCTCATCGGCGTCGATCACGAAAGTTTGGTCGCGCAGACAAATACCGTCGCCGGGAGCACTCTGCCCGGCAATCGTGATACTGTCATTTTTGATCTTCAGCGGTTTTTCGAGCCGGATGGTCCCGGATACCCGGAACAGTACGATGCGGGCTCCTTTCGATTCCACGGCTGCCCGCAGACTGCCCGGCCCGCTATCGCTGAGGTTATCCACAAATAGGACCTGTCCGCCCCGGCCGCCGTTGGTAAAGCGGCCGTAGCCTTCGGCACCCGGAAAAGCGAGGGTAGGTTCCTGACTGTAGAGTGAAAAATTCAGCAGCAAACAGCAAATGATCAGTAATCGCATGGATCGGTTTTCAGAGAATGTGGTCAAGAAAGTCGAGGATCTTATACATCATGGGGTTGTACCAGGGGTAGAAAAACCAGAAAGTATGCGGGGCATCGGAAAACTCGAAGATATGGTAGTAAGTACCGTAATCCTGATAGCGGGCAACCAGGCTGTCCCGCCCGGCGTGGAAACGCGGATACGCGCCGTTGACGAAGAGGATGGGCGGTGATTTTTTATCGACGTATTCCAGGGGAGAAGCCTCCGTCCAGTTGTGCCAGTGGGTATCGCGGCCCCCTCCCAGCCAGCGCCCGGCGGATTTGCCCTCCTGGCTGGCTTCCGGATGGATAAAGGATACAATGCCGTCAATGTTGACGATCCCTTTGATGTAGCGACTTTTCTGTTGCTTGTACGGCAGCAGGTCGTTCTCGGTAGTGCCCAGGAAGGAGGCCAGATGCGCGCCCGCCGATGCTCCGAGTACCACGATCTTTTTCCCGTCGCCTCCGTAACGGGCACCGTTCTCCGCGATCCATTGTACGGCATCCTGCAGGTCCTCAATCCCGGCTGGGTACTGGATCTCCGGACTTAGGCGGTATTCGACCGCCACGGCGAGGTAACCGTTGAACGCAAGGTCCCGCGCCATGGCATCCATGTGGGATTTGGTTCCGGAACTCCAGCCGCCGCCGTGGATCATAAAAATGATCGGAGCCGGTTTTTTGCCTGGCGTTCTCGGCCCGTAGATATCCAGGTGTAACTTCCGCTCGCCGATGGATTTGTAGACGACATCGGGTGTGGTGTTGATGTATTCGTCCACTACGCCCAGCGCGGTCACGATATCCGGCCGGTATTGCACCATTTTTTCGTAGGATCCTTTTACCGTGTAGGTGGAATCAACCGGGTAGGTGGCGGACTGGGCACTGGAAACTGCCGGTAATAAACCGATCAGCCCTACAAAAGCCAGGACAGTGCGTAAGTGGATATGATATTTTTCCATGTTGATAATCTGTTTTGCCGGTGTTCAAATGTTGCCGCCAAGTTACTCAATTACGCTTCTTCCATTTTAGGGCCTACAATTAGCCGGGATCCCGAATCCAAATTTCCGGATCTGTTCAAAACCAAAACTACTCGGTGATCCGGAACCAGTCGATATCGGTATAGCCGCCGTCGTTCTGGTGTTTATCCCGTACGGAAAACAGGCCAACCTTAGCGCCGATCCATTTGCCTTCCCGGGCGGTAAAGGTGTTGCCGAAATCCCGGTAGTCCTGCCCATCCAGGCTGTAGGCAAAAGTGCATTTGCCACCCTCCCGCACCGAAACGCGGAGATGCACGGCACCCGTGTCCAACGGTTTTCGCAATTCTTCCTGCTCCCTGCCGCCCCGCTCGGTATCTTTGCAATTGGCTTTGATCAGGAATAGTTTTTCCCCTTCCCGTTTCAGACCGATATAGGCGTAATCCAGCCCCATAACGATCAGACCGATCGTCTCACTGTCCTGATTGGCGGTGAAATCCAGCTTGGTGGTAGCAGTGAAGGATTCGGCCGGGAATTTCTGTAGCAATAGATTAGGAGCTTCCCACAAACTGGCCCGTGCGGGATCCAGGATCACCGGATTCATGCGCAGCGTGCCATTATTGGTCGGAAAGATCCAGGTCGGTTTGGGGTTGCCGTGCCATTGCCATTGTCGACCCAGTTGGGGATGGTTGAATTCATCCGAAGTCTGGGGAACGGCCCGGGGATAGGTCCGGCCAACGTTCGGTTTTTGCCATTCCAGCACCGGGTTGCCGGTACCGTCGCCATTCTTATCCTGGCCGATCACGATCCAGTCGTCTTTCCAGACGGCCGGTTGCAGGTGTACGATGCGCCCGTAGGCGCGTTTATCCTGGAAGTGAATGAACCAGCTCTCGCCGTTTGCCAGTTCCACCCAGGCACCCTGGTGGGGCCCGTTGATCTCCGTATCACCCGTTTCGAGTACGATCTTGTCTTCGTAAGGGCCGTAGATATTTTTGGAACGCAGCACGGTCTGCCAGCCCAATTCGACCCCGCCGCCCGGCGCGAAGATATAGTAATAGCCGTTGCGTTTATACATTTTTGGTCCTTCGATAGTGGGATGGTTGGCGTGGCCGTCAAAGACCAGGACGCCGTCGTCCAGCAGTTCAATGGCCTCAGTATCCATTCGGTGCAGGATCAGTACGCTTTTTACGCCGGCCCGGCTACCGGCAAAGGCGTGTACCAGGTAAGCATTGCCGTCTTCATCCCAGAACGGGCAGGGGTCGATCCAGCCTTTGGCTGCTTTTACCAGATGCGGCTTTTCCCATTTGCCCCAGGGGTCTCGGGTCCGGACCCGGTAGATGCCGAAATCCGGATCGCCGTAGAAAACGTAGTACCAGCCGGCATGGTAGCGAATGGACGGCGCCCATACGCCGTTGCCGTGCTGGGGCTGATCGAATACCTCGCCGGGAGGCAGTTCGTCCTGAATGACGTAGTTGACGATCTCCCAATTTACGAGGTCTTTGGAGTGAAGCAGCGGCAGACCGGGTACGCAGTTGAAACTCGAAGAGACCATGAAAAAATCTTCACCGACCCGGACCACATCCGGATCGGAATAATCCGCGTGGATGATCGGGTTCTGGTAGCGGCCATTGCCCAGGTCAGGTTGGTAAACCTGCCCGAGTCCAGACGGGCAGGTTCCCAGGATGATCGATATGCAAAGAAGGGATGTTTTTAAAACTGATGACATCACAATGCTTTTGCTAAAAGGTATGACACGGATAGTCTTTACCGGAAAGTGGGAACCGCCCGTTCCCACCAGATTAATCCTTGATGTATTCCCGTAATGGCAGGCGCGAATCCAGGATGGCATTCGCCACGATCCTGGCGTAGAGATCAGCGCCTTCGGGAGAGAGATGCGTATTGTCCTGGCGGCCGTCGGGCCAGCGGTCGTGTTCCCCCGGTTCGAACCAGAGATAAATATCTTTGGAAGGTTCCTCGCCCCGTTCCCGCACGATGGTCTCGGTGGCGTACAGGTGATCGATAAAGAATACGTCCAGATCACCGGCCACCTGGCGGACGATCAGGGGGTAGATCCCGTGGGTATCTTCCAGGGTGCCGAACTCGTTGAAATTCCGGCGGACAATAGACGTCAGCAGAATAGGCGTCGCTCCTTTCTCACGGGTTTCCCGGACAAAGCGGCTCAGGTTGTGGTAATAGGTCGTTGTGGGGTTGGTGTAGCGCTTCGGATCTTTATATTTCTGATCATTGTGGCCAAACTGGATCATGACGTAATCCCCGGCCTGCAGGCTTTCCAGTACTTTATCCCAGCGCCCCTCGTCGATGAAACTCTTGGAACTTCGTCCGTTGACGGCGTGATTCTGTACGGAGACCGTAGGTTGGAAATATTGCTGCAGGGCCTGCCCCCAGCCTCTTTCCGGATTTTCTTCTATTGTTCCTTCCTTGTTGGCCATCGTCGAATCCCCGATGAGGTAAACGGTAGGTGGTTTGGTACTGAAGGCCATAGCGGCCAGCACCATTGCTGCCAACACCAGGCCGGTGAGGAGCAAACTGATCTTAGATTGGATCTTCATGTAGCAATATTTTGACCGGCGATGCGGGGCCTTGCATCGCCGGGAACGAGTTGGAAGTTTGCCTTACTGCTGAACGAGTTCGCCGTTCAAATAATAATCTTCGAAACTGAGATCAGTGGCGTATTCGATCTTGTTGCCATCCGCTACTCCGTCGAAGCGGCAATTCTTCAGGTGCAATCCTTTGACCGGGTGTTCGTCGCTGTAACCGTCGATCAGGACGCCGTATTTACTCTTCTTCGAGGTGACATTCTCGACGTAGATGTTATTGATCTCGGGAATGTATTCCTGGGTGGCATCGGAAAAGATCGCGTACCGCATATTGATCCGGACCACGGCCTCTTTGACCTCACCAACGGTAATGTTCCGGAAAAACAGGTTTTCGATGGTACCGCCCCGGATCTTGTTGGTCTTGACCCGGATGGCGCGGTCCAGATTGGGACTGTCCATCGTGCAATTCTCAGCGTAGATGTTCCGGGCGCCGCCGCTGACTTCGCTGCCGATCACCACACCGCCGTGACCGTCCTTCATTTCGCAGCCCTGCACAATGACGTTCTCGATGGGGCGTCCGATATTGCGGCCGTCCTGATTACGTCCGGATTTCAGGGCAATACAATCGTCGCCGGTATCGAAAAAGCAGTTCTTGATCAGTACGTTTTTGCAGCTTTCGGGATCGCAGCCGTCGCTGTTGGGGCCGTGGCTGATCACGGTCACATTCTGGATGGTGACGTTCTCACTCAACACCGGATTCATCACCCACATGGGGGAGTTGCGCAGGGTGGGGCCGTCGATGAGAATATTTTTACACTTATACGGTTGAATGAAATTGGGGCGTAGGTAGGAACCTTCGCCGAGGATGCGTTCCTCAACGGGCACTTCCCGGTCGTTCCAGCCGTATAGTTTCGGCCGGCTGTGGTCGTCCATCTGGCTGGGCATGCCCTCCTCGTGGCCGTAGCCCTTTCCGCACCAGGGCCACCAGTTTTCCTCACTGGCCTGCCCGTCCAGGGTACCCGTACCCGTGATGGCGATATTTTCCTGCTCGTAAGCGTAGATCAGCGCCGAGTAATTGTAGCACTCCACACCTTCCCAGCGGGTCATGACCACCGGGAGGTAATCGCTGGGCTCGGTGCTGAACTTCACGTTGGCGCCTTCGGCAACGTGGAGGTTAATATTGCTGCGCAGGTGAATGGGACCATTCACGACATAGTTGCCGGGAGGGATGAGTACCTGCCCACCGCCTTCGGCGACACAGGCTTCGATGGCCGCCTTGATGGCCGGTAAAGCATCTTCGTCGCTGTCGGCCGTGGCGCCGAATTCAGTTATATCGTAAGTGGCATCCCGGAATTCCGGTGGATTGATCTCCGCCAAAATAGCTTCCATTCCGGCCCAGTGGTCCGTCGTGTCGGTTGTTTCTTCGGTCGTTTCCGCGGATTTACAGCCAACGACCCCAATGGTCAGTAGCCCGGCGAAAAATATAGCGGCAAAGCGATGGATCTGTTTGAAAAGCATAGTCTTTTACTTTGATTGTGATGTCCTGCCTGATAAGGTAAGGCCAAGGTATTGATAAGTGGGCAACAAGAGGGTAGCAATTTTTCACAATTCATGTGCCGTAATTAACATTTTGGGAGCCGGGCCCCGGTTCTTCCCCAAATGAAGCAAAAGGACAGGGAAATCCGACCGGATAAAACATTCGGATGGGAAGAGTGGTATTATGATAGGGGGAATGGATGCGCCATTCGGAGACATGATCCGGGCGTAAGCTCCCCGGGACCACCCTGGGCGCTCCGGGGGCATTGATATTAAAAAGATCGTTGAAGGCAACACAACGAGCCACCGAAATGGGAATAGGTATCCCTACCGGCGGAAAGTTGCCGGTTAGACAATATTTGATTGGAAGGGATATGAAAGAAGAACCAGTCTGGCAGATCCGGTTTTATGGTGCGAGAGGATCCACTCCGGTGTGTGAAAAGGGCTTCCAGCTTTTCGGAGGCAATACAACCTGCATTTATGCGGACCTGCTGATTAATGATCGGAGTAAGATGATCGTTATTTTCGATGCGGGTACGGGTATCCGTAAACTCGGCCGGGAGATCATGCAGGGGCTGCTGCCGGAGACGGAATTTATTTTCCTCGTATTCACCCATTTTCACTGGGACCACATTCAGGGCTTTCCGTTTTTTGATCCGGCTTATGATCCCAATAAGAAGATTGCCATCTTTTTCCCGCGCGACGAGATGAAGGACCAGGATCTCAAGCACATTTTCGAAGTGCAGATGCAGAAGGAATATTTTCCGGTCCCGTTGAACCGCATGGGCGCCGATCTGCAGTTCTTTACTGCCGAAGAATACGAAAACTACCTGAAGATGGAGGAGTACGTAGATTTCAAATATCTCATGCACTGTCATCCGAGCGGTGCCTTCAGTTACCGGATGGAAGCCTGCGGTCGGTCGGTCGTGATCTGTACCGACCTGGAACATGGCACTTCCATCAATCCGGAAGTCGTGGCGTTCTGCCGGGACGCCGATCTGTTGATCCACGATGCTCAGTACACCGATGAGCAACTGAATGAACACCGCGGCTGGGGGCACAGCAGTTATTCCCAGGCGGTGGCGGTGGCCGAACTGGCGAATGCGAAACAGCTGATCTTTACCCACCATGATCCCGATCACGACGATGAGTTCCTGCTGGCCGTTGTAGAAAAATACCAGAAAATATTTCCGAACTGCGCTTTGGCCCGGGAGGGCATGGAGGTTTGTGTTTAGGCGGTGCTGATTTCTTGTAGAATTTTTCAATTGCAATGTCAATTTCAATTACAATAGCAAGGTACAAGGCCGCATTTTGCTCCGGTATTTCCCTTTTCGCCTGATTTGGAGAATTTAATTTCCCATTGCTATTGAACTTGCCATTTCCCCATTTTCAATTGCAATGTCAATCTCAATTCCAATAGCAAGGTACCAGGCAGCATTTTACTCCGATATTTACCTTTTCGCTTGATTTGGAGATATTGAATTTGCCATTGCTATTGAAATTGCCATTTTTTCATTTTCAATAATTTGAGAACTAAACACGCCCATGCGATCCCTGGGGTGTCCCCACCACACAAATCCCACTACAATCCCCCCAAATGCTGTCCGCTGAACATTGTTTTAGGAGGCAAACCTTTCGACAAATCCCGATAAATTATTTATTTTGCCTATAAATCAACTTCAGCAAATAAAATGTGGAAATCGCCCCTCGTAAACATATTTATGTTTTTAGGGTGCTCTCTGACACTGTTAGCGACTACACCTTACGAACCAACCATCGTCGATCCACTTACGCAATCGTGGCGATGGAAGCAATTCCCCGAACTCGAAGGCAAAGGGATCCGGGGCATTTTTGAAGGCAGAGATCAAACGGTCTGGATCCCCTTTAACAATGGCATATACGAGTACAATGGGTACGAGTGGAAATTGCACAACCAGGAAAACGGCCTGGACGCCTCTCCCATGGAGCAGGTCTACGTGGCCAAAGACGGTACGGTGTACGCCGCGTCGGCTACCGGCATTTTTCAACTGGTGGGGCGTAACTGGACTAAAAAGCTCCATATTCCCGATAAGATCCCATTTCAATTCAACAAACTCACCGAGCTCTCTCCCGGGATCATCGCCGCCCCCTCCAACCGGGGATTGGTCCTGCTCGGGGACTACGTGCGCATTTATACCTCCGAAACCCGCATCGATGAATACCGGAAACGGATCCCGGAAGTAGAGTGGGTCTCCCTGCCGAATGAGCTGACGCCCGAACAGGATTTTCGCGATATCACGGACATCATCCAGGACCGGGAAGACCGGGTCTGGCTGGCGGTGAATATGCCCAATGACAAGGGGCGCCTGCTTTCTTTCCACATCTCCGAGCTGGCCAAAGATTTTATTTCCCAGTACGAAGTGTACACCTCGAATGAAAAATTCCAGCTGGGAGACGCCCAGAAAATGATGGAGGATAAGGACGGTGCGATATGGGTGATCAATGCCGTGTACAAAACCGGGATCTCGGTATTGAGGGACGGTAAATGGGAATACATCAAGCTGAGTGATCAGTTCAGTGGAGATGAATACATGACGGATATCGTACAGAGCGATGACGGTACCATCTGGATCGGATCGCTCGGTAAATTATATGCCTTCAAGGACCAAAAGTGGGCCATGTATACGGCTCCGGATTACCCCATTCCGGCCAATCGGGTACTGCTGCAAAAAAGCAAAGGCAATTACCTCTGGGTAGCCGGCTACAAATCGAAAGTCTTTTTCCTGGATTTCTCTTTCGATAACTGGATCTCCTACGCCGATCTGAATTTTCAGTTTCAGGAAGCGGACGGGGCCGAATGGTATCTGGAAGTAAACGGGAAGATCGTCCGGCAGCAGGAAGGAGTGTGGCAGGCCTACGGTGTGGAAGACGGTCTGATGGACGCTCCGATCCGGGTGGTAAAGACCCGCAACGGTCAGATCTGGGCGGCAGGTTCCCACAAGGGAATGGCCGCGACGGCCCTGCTCCGGGACGGTGTCTGGGAACGCCAACTCCATGCGCGACTTTCCTGGGGGGTGGATTATCGGTCGGTCTACGAAGATCGTTCGGGTAACCTCTGGTTCGGTGGAGCCGTGGATTCTGAATCGGATAAGGGGCATCAGGGCGGCGTTATGCAGTTGCTCAATCCACTGGATAAAGATAAAAGATGGGTGCATCACCCGGGAGGCGAGAATGGCCTGAGCCAGTCCAATGTATACGGTATCGGCCAGTCGCCGGACGGTCGGATCTGGATCGGCGGCAGTAACTTTTACGGACTGCACGGCGATACCTGGCAACGCCATACGGATTCGCGTTTACAGCAATTCGTAAACGTGGTATCCAGCAACGAAGAACTGTTGCTGGCGGGCTCGCGCTACTACGGAGTTTTTATGTTTGACGGTAAGCAATGGCGCAATTTCGATAACTCCAACGGCCTGTCGGGTAATACGGTGATCAGTATGGATATCGTTTCGCCGGACTGCATTTACGTGGCGACTGAGAACGATATTTGTCGCTTTGACGGCAACGCCTGGGTGAGCAAAGTTTTTCCGGAAGAACTCAATATGGATTTCGAAGGCGGTATGCTGCTGCACGACCGGGAAGGATCCATCTGGATCAACAAGTCCAGCCGTTCCTGGAAGCGCCGCGCCTTTTCCTACAACAAGACCCGCGAAGGGGAAAAGCACTGTTTCGTCGCCCACAAATACCGACCGGATAAAACGCCGCCGGAAACGGTGGTCACCATGTTCTCCAAGGAAGTTTCTCCCGAAGGGAATACGCTGGTGAAGTGGGATGGAAACGACTTTTTCGCCCAGTCGGCCCACAAGGAACTGATGTACTCCTACAAACTGGGCGATGCGGACTGGTCTCCCTACAGTACCGATAACAACTTCACTTTTATGAGCCTGAGCAACGGCACCTACACCCTGCAGGTGCGGGCCCGGGATCAGGACCTCAATGTGGATCCCACACCGGCGGTGATCGAATTTACCGTACTGCCGCCCGTCTGGAAACAGATGTGGTTCATCCTGCTGCTATTGGCTTTCTTTACCGTGCTTGGGGTATTCGAATACCGGATCATTACCAAGAAAAGGAAACTGGAATTGCTCAACGAGTCGCTCCACCAGGTGAACGGCAAGCTGCAGGATAAAAACGAAAAGATCGCCTCCCAGAACGAAGAGATCCTTACCCAGCAGGAACAGATCATCAAACAGGCAAAAGTGCTTGAACTGGCCAACCAGAACCTGGAAGAAAGGAACGCCGAGATCAAGCAGCAAAAGGATCGCCTGGAAGAGATGGTGGTGCAGATCGAAGAGCTTTCCAAGGCCAAGCTGGGCTTTTTTACCAATATCTCCCACGAATTGCGGACACCGCTGACCCTGATCTCCGGTCCTGTCGATCAGTTGATCCGGAACGGCCACGAGTTGCCGGAATGTACCCGCAATGGCTTGTACCAGATCATTGACCGCAACTCCAACCGTCTGTTGAAACTGATCAACCAGTTGCTGGAGATCCGACGGATCGAAAACAGTAACCTGGACCTGAATTTTCTTACGGTTTCTCTGTCGGATTTTATCGGTGAGATCGTCGGTATGTTTGAAAATCTGGCGGTGGAAAAAGAGGTTTATCTGGAATTCGAACACCAATGTCCCCAGGACGAATGGACCATCGATCCCGATAAAATGGAAAAGATCATGGTCAATCTGCTGTCCAATGCCTTCAAACATACGGCCTCCGGCGGCAGCATTATAGTGAAACTCAACCAGCTCTCCGCCCAGGAAGCCGGACTGCCGGCGCTGTACGAAGATTATCTGGAGATCCGCGTGGAAGATACCGGTTGCGGTATTCGCGAAGAAGACCTGCAACACATCTACGAGCGCTTTTTTGCTTCGGAACCCCAGAAGGCGGATCCCAATAGTTCGGGCATTGGCCTGGCCTATATCAAGGAACTGGTGAACGTGCAGCGCGGTGAGATCCGCGTAGATAGCCAGGTGGGTGTGGGCACGGTGTTTACCGTTTTCCTGCCCTGCATCCGCAAGCCGGAAATGAAATGGCAAACCAAACCGGCGGCCCCCTTCAAACTCGCCCAGAAGGAAGCGGCTTCCCTGCTGCAGTCCTTGGCGCTGGAACACGAGATCAAGGCCGCTCTGGCGGAAGAGGACAACACCGAACGGCGGAAGATCCTGGTGGTAGAAGATCATAAGGACATGCAACTCTTCCTGGAATCTTTCCTGAGCGAAAAATACGACGTCATCAAAGCCGGTAACGGTAAAGAAGGATTGAAGAAAGCTCAGGCTCACACCATTGACCTCATCGTCAGTGATGTGATGATGCCGGAAATGGACGGTCTGAGTTTCTGCGAAAAGATCAAATCCGATGTGCCGACCAGTCATATCCCGGTGATCCTGCTGACGGCCAAAGTACTGGAAGAAAATACCATTGAGGGTTTTGAAAAAGGGGCCGACGCTTACGTGACCAAGCCCTTTAGCCCGGAACTGTTGATGGCCCGGATCGAAAACCTGTTGCAACAGCGGGACCAACTGAAGACTTCATTCAATCGGGATTTCCTGCTGACTCCGCAAAAGGTAAAGCTGGCTTCTCCTGACGAAGAATTGCTGCAGCGCATCGTGGAGATCATGGAAGAACACCTGGAAGATACGGACTTCAACGTCAACCAGATGTGCAAGATGGTCCACCTGAGCCACATGCATTTCATCCGAAAGGTGAAACAACTGACGGGCAAAAAACCGATCGACCTGCTGAAATCCTTCCGATTGAAACGGGCCAAGGATCTGCTGGCGCAGAATAACCTGTCCATTTCGGAGGTAGCGTACCGGGTAGGTTATGATCTGCCCAACTCCTTCAGCCGTGCTTTCAAAAAGGAATTCGGCATGAGCCCGAAAGAATTCGCCGCGCAGGAAGAAGCCGCAGTTTGACCCCGGCTTAAAGTTGAATGTCTTTCAGGCACGTTTCCTGTGGGTGGTCTTCGGTAAGATAATAGATGCGGTAACTTTTTCCCGTGCGTTGTACCTTGACTTCGTCCACCGAACCGGGGCAATAGATCTTGGTGGTCAGGCGCGTCACGAACGGGCCACGCTTTTGGTAAACATCCGGCGGGTAGCGCATAGCCAGTACACCATAAAAGGTCTGCTCGATCCTGATATTTTCATCTTCGTAATAGACCGTTCCGCCCGGGAACAGCAAGTAGAAAAGTAACGACAATCCGAGAAAGGGGATCATCAATACCAGCAAACCACCCAAGGGTATGATCTGGAAAGTCCGAAAATATAGCCGCTCGTTGCGGCTGAGTTTTTCCTTTTCCAGACTCGCCAGTAAAAAGGCCGTAATCAGCGGTAGCAAGAGGATCAGCTGATTAAGCACGTCAACACTAAATTTCGTCTTCCGGAAAAGTACCAGATACAGCCAGCCAATACCGGCCGCCAGGGTAATGAAATGTACATAACGGCAAATACGCACAACCGACAAAGGCAAAGACCAGCTACTGCGGCTCAACGCCCGATAGCCACCAATAAAAAGCACACCAACCGCAATGATCAATAAATAATACATAAGCGTTTAGTTGTGATGTATACCCCCTCACCCAATCTCCCCATCTCCCCATCACCCCATCACCCCATGTCACTCCCTCACCAACTCCCCTTCCAAAATTTCGTGTTTG
The DNA here is from genome assembly GCF_002646595.1 of Flavilitoribacter nigricans DSM 23189 = NBRC 102662. Classification (GTDB taxonomy): domain Bacteria; phylum Bacteroidota; class Bacteroidia; order Chitinophagales; family Saprospiraceae; genus Flavilitoribacter; species Flavilitoribacter nigricans. The sequence continues at coordinate 35,600 of NZ_PDUD01000051.1, read as the reverse complement.
AAACCCTACAGCCTATATTTACAGAGCCGCTTCAAACTTCACTAAATCTAAAAGTCAGCCAATGCTCAAAATACGAATCTCCATCAATCCAATTCTGCTAAGAAATTACCTAACTGCCGGATTTCTGTTGCTCCTGACCAACTGCATGCTTTTACCGGAACTCACCGGGCAGAACCTGCAAAAAGAGGCCCTGGCAGAAGCCGTCTCCGGACTACAACTCCGTAGTATCGGTCCGGCCCTGATGGGCGGTCGCCTCGCGGATATTGCGGTACATCCCGTTGATCGCAGTACCTGGTACGTGGCGGTCGGCTCCGGTGGCCTGTGGAAAACGACGAATAGTGGAATTTCCTGGAAACCGGTTTTTGACGACCAGCCGTCTTATTCGATCGGTACAGTAACGATTGACCCCGGCAACCCGGAAATGATCTGGGTAGGCACCGGGGAGAACGTCAGCGGCCGGCATGTCGGTTGGGGTTCCGGAGTATACCTGAGTCGCAATGGAGGCAGATCCTGGCAAAATATGGGCCTTGAACAGTCGGAGCATATCAGCCGCATACTGGTCGACCCCAGAAATAGCGATGTTGTATTTGTCGCCGCCGAAGGACCCCTCTGGGCATCGGGTGGAGATCGTGGGTTGTACAAAACCGAAGATGGCGGCAAAACCTGGCAACAGGTGCTGGAAATTGATCCGGATACGGGGGTGACGGATGTGGAATTCGATCCTTCCAATCCCGATGTACTGTACGCTGCCGCTTACCAGCGCCGGCGGCATACCTGGTCGCTGCTGGCGGGCGGGCCGCAATCCGGTATTTATAAATCGACGGATAACGGAGCTACCTGGCGTCGCATCAGCACCGGACTACCCGGAGGCGATATGGGCAAAATAGGCCTGGCGGTTACTCCGGCGGATCCCCAACTCGTTTATGCGACCATAGAGGCTAACGGAGCCGAGCGCGGTTTCTACCGCTCTGCCGACAAAGGAGAAAGCTGGGAACGTAGGAATTCCTACATTTCCGGCGGTACGGGGCCGCATTACTACCAGGAAATAGAAGCTTCACCGGTCAATCCGGATCTGGTTTACCAGATGGACGTTTTCCTGCATGTCACCCGGGACGGTGGCAAAACCTTCAATTATCTGGGTACCGGGCGCGAGAAGCACAGCGATAATCACGCGCTTTGGATCGATCCGCGGGACGGCGAACATTTCCTGTGCGGTACCGATGCCGGCCTTTATGAGACTTTTGACGAAGGGACGACCTGGCGGCATTTCCCGAATCTGCCGGTATCTCAGTTCTATAAAATTGATCTGGATGCCGCGGAACCCTTTTACAATATTGTCGCCGGTGCGCAGGATCTTGGTACGCTGATCGGTCCTTCGCGTACGACCAATGTGGAAGGCGTGCGCAACCGGGACTGGTACGTACCGCTGGGGGCAGATGGTTACGACACCGCCTTTGATCCGAGCGATCCGAATACAGTTTACATGCAAACGCAGCAGGGGAATCTCCATCGGCACGACCGCCGGAGCGAGGAAGGGCTGAACATTCAACCGCAGCCCGAGCCGAACGATCCGCCGGAGCGGTGGAACTGGGATAGTCCAATCCTGGTCAGTCCGCACAACACCCAGCGTCTCTATTTTGGTTCTCAACGACTGTGGCGCAGCGACGACCGGGGGAATTCCTGGGCACCGATAAGTGGTGATCTGACGACTAACCGCAATCGCTACGAGCTGGAAATGATGGGCCGGGTCTGGAGTGCCGATGCCCTTTACGACAACGGGGCGATGTCCCAGTATGCGACCCTCACGGGTATATCGGAATCTCCCCGGGCGGAGGGCGTCATTTACGTCGGATCGGACGACGGCCGGATACAGGTAACCGAAGACGGTGGTGCCAACTGGCGTCCGGCAGCCGCACTGCCGAGAGTGCCGCCGCTTTCCTTCATCAACGATGTGGAAGCTTCCCGGCACGATGCCAATACGGTCTTTGCGATTGCGGATGCCCATAAGCTCGGGGATTACCATCCGTATCTGTTCAAAAGTACAGATCGTGGCCGGAGTTGGCGCTCGATCAGCGGTGACCTTCCGGAAAATACGATCGTCTGGGTGATCAAACAGGATCATCTAGATCCGGATCTCCTGTTCATCGGTACGGAATACGGGATCTATTTCTCGCCGAACGGCGGCACGAACTGGATCGAGTTGGGCGGAGGGGTGCCCACCATTCCGTTCCGGGATCTGGAGTTGCACGAGCGGGATAATGATCTAGTGGGAGCGAGCTTCGGACGCGGGATCTATATCCTGGATGATTATTCGGCCCTGCGAGATATTACAAAGGCCGTCAATGATGAAATAAGTGCACTTTTCCCGGTACGGGACGCCTGGTGGTACGTGCCCTACGAACCGATGCAGGCCAAGGGCATGCCGACGCTGGGTACGACGAGTTTTGTGACCGAAAACCCACCTTTTGGAGCGGTCTTTACCTATTATTTGCCGGAGGTGCCCATGACCCTGAAACAGGAGAGACAAAAAGACGAAAAAGCACTGCAAAAGCAGAATGCAGATATACCTTTTCCCGGTTGGGAGCGACTCCGGGAAGAAGCCGGGGAATCGGCTCCGCGCTTATTGTTATCGATACGTCAGGCTAATGGCGATCCGGTACGCTGGATCGAAGGAACAGCCGGTAAGGGGGTGCACCGGCTCAGTTGGGACCTCCGTTATCCGGCATCGGATCCGATCAGTCTGAGCCAGCCGGATTTTGTTCCGCCCTGGGCGGGTGCTTCCGTCGGGCCACTGGTTGCTCCCGGATCGTATACGGCAGAACTTTTCCTTATGCATGATGGCGATTTCCAAAGCCTGGGTACCCAGCAGGAATTTATAGTAAAACCGGTATCCTCTTTGCCCGACGGGACGGATGTGACGGCTGTAGCCGAATTTCAGCAGCAGACGAATGAGCTATCCAGAAAAGTCTCGATCGCCAACCGGGAGATCGGACAGGCACGTGAAAAAATGCGGTACATGAGAGCTGCGCTGCTCCAGACGCCAAAAGCAACACCGGAACTGTTCTCCCGCCTGGATGCACTCGGCGTGGAGTTAACCGGCCTGCAAACCAGGCTGTCGGGTGACCGCATCCGGCAAAGCATGAACGAAGCTACGGCACCCTCGATCAGCTCGCGGGTCGGCCAGGTAGCCTACGGGCACTGGAACACCCGGCAGACACCCACGGAAACGCATAAGCGCCTGATCCGTTCGGCCGAAACTGATTTTGCGGCATTTCGTGATGATCTGACGGCTTATTTCAAAAAGCTGGCTGATTACGGTGAGGCATTGCAGGCCGCCGGTGCACCCTGGACACCGGGGCGCTAGCATCGACTTCCAGTCGGTGAATGGGAATGTTCATCGACTGGAAGTTAGTAATATGTCATTAGTCGTTCACCGACCGGAGGTCGGAGGTACGGTGTACCACTGCCCCGGTTGGAAATCATAGGCCGCTTCCAGATAACCTCCGACCAGGGATTTAGCCGCACAGCCGGGAGCTTTACCCTGCGGGAAATCGATGATCCGGTCCGGATCGGACGCCGGCATCAGGCTGACCGCAATGCTGATCTCATCACCCAGTTCCCGGAGCAGCTCCTTGCTGATCATGAATTCCGTTTCTCCCGGATTGCCCATTTCCATGGTATTGGCGATCCATCCGTTTTCTTGCAGATAACCTTTCCTTTTCGCTATAGTCGCTTTGTCGAGCCCCGTTTCCCGCATGCCGAAGTCAAATTTTTCCGTCGGGGTCGGCCATTTTCCCTCGGCGGTCTTCTGGTAGGTCATTTTGCCCAGAGCGGCCGAGGCGTGCAGTATGATCATTTCATCACCATTGCACAAACAAATGTTGGCGACATACAATGCCCCGGACTTTACGCCAATTTTGAGATAATCATCGTTGGCCTCCGTCAATACCTCGTTCGCTCCGTTTGTGCCCAGCGATTGGTAACGGCGGAGTTCCGTTTCGGAAAATGTACCGTCTGGCAGATCTACGGCCGGTTGGCAAGCGAGAAAGAAGGGAAGGGCAAGCAGGGATAAGCACGCGTAATACATCTTCATCGGTGTGATTTTTGGGTAAAATTGATGTTTGATTTTCATGTCGGATATTCATCCCTCACTTACCAAAGTTACCGAAAATTTAATTCATTCATTTAGAACCGGGCCGGGCCTACGCTAGGTCATTCAGCATCATATGGCCGTGATCCGGCCGCATTGGAATGCTTCCCTGTTCCCGCTGCATCAGCTGTATCACCTCGCGCATGACGGCGTATTGTAACACCGACTTCCAGTCGGTGGTCGGTCACCGATTGGAAGTCGGTGCTGCAATTACCGAAATTTCAACAAATGTGCTAAAAGCCGGACAGCATTCACGCCAGATCAGCCAGGGACCGCCGAATCCCGTATTCCAGACCCCGCAATTCCGCCAGACCTTTCAAACGACCAATGGCCGAATAGCCCGGATAAGTCTTTTTTCCCAGGTCATCCAGCATTTTATGGCCATGATCCGGTCGCATCGGAATGCTGCGCTGTTCCCGTTGCATGAGCTGTACCACCTCGCGCATGACGGCGTACATATCCGTATCACCTTCGAGGTGATTCGCTTCCATAAAGTTTCCCGCATCGGCCCGCTGAGTGTTGCGGAGATGCAGAAAGTGAATACGGGAGCCCCATCTTTCAGCCATGGCCGGGAGGTCGTTATCGGGGCGGGCGCCGAAGGAACCCGTGCAAAAACAAAGGCCGTTGGCCGGGCTGGGGACGGCTTCCATCAGGGTAACCACATCCTGCTCCGTACTCATGATCCGGGGCAGTCCCAGTACCGAATAGGGCGGATCATCCGGATGAATGGCCAGTTGGATGCCTGCCGCTTCGGCAGTAGGCGTAATGGATCGCAAAAAGGAGATCAGGTTTTGCTGGAGCTGTCTGCGATCAATATGCCGGTAATGGCCAAGTTGCTCCAGTACCTGGTCGGGAGTGAACGCCACATCGCTGCCGGGCAGACCGAGCAGCACATTCTGGAACAGACGTTGTTTGTAGCCCTCGTCCAGGCCGGCAAAATGCGCCCGGTAGGATTCCAGTTCTTCGGGCGTATAGTCCTTTTCGGCTCCCGGACGTTTCAGCAGAAACAAATCTACCGAGGCGTAATCGGCCTTGTTAAAAAACAGCGCTTCGGATCGGTTGGGTAACTCATAGGCTACATTGGTCCGCACCCAGTCGAGTACCGGCATGAAGTTGTAGGTCACCACTTTGATGCCGCAGGCCGCCAGGTTTTCCAGGCTCCGGCAGTAGTTATCGATGTATTCCCGGTACCGGCCGCTCGCCGTTTTGATGTCCTCGTGTACCGGCAGGCTTTCCACCACCGTCCAGCTCAGACCGTGGGCCGCGATGTGCGCTTTGTAATCCCGGATGGCCTCAACCGTCCAGATCTCTCCAACGGGAATGGCGTGCAGGGCAGAAACTACTCCCGTACAGCCCGCCTGGGCAATGTGCGGCAGCGGCACCGGATCATTGGGCCCGTACCAGCGCATGAGCTGTTCCAGGGCAAATGTTGTATTCATGGAAAATATATTTTTGCTTGCCAGAGGGGAGGGCGATCAAACCAGTTCTATCGGAAGGATCCACCTTACCCATCTGCAAAGTTTCATCACATCATCACACCTCATCTACCACCGCGGCCGGATGCCCGGTGCGTACGGGAACCGCAAGGATTCGTAGTATTCCAGATCGTGCTCCGGTTGTTCGAGGTCCGCCGGGATCTCCATTTTGGAAAAAGACTGAAAATAACGCAGGCAGGCATCCCGCCACCATTTCGCTTCCTTTTCCTGAATATCCAGGTGCATCGCTACCTGCCGGAATCTACCTGGGTCAATATGATCGCTGACACTGTTCCACTGTTCTTTCATGGCCGTTACCGCTGCGGCTCCCCGGTGGTATTCCCGGCACAGTTCTACCCATAGGGTATTGCCCGTGCTAAGCACATGATCCCAGGGGACATGGTGGAACCACAGGAGGAATTTGTGCGAGATCTTATCCATATCCCGCAGCTCCTTCTGGAAATCCGGATGGTACTGCGACAGGGCATCACTGCCGCTGGCGGTACGGTCAAAACCCAGACCTTTTTCGTCGGCTTTGTGGTAATAAACGGACGTCCAGTCGGCCCGCGGCATTCTACTCACCCAGGGGCCGGGACCGTAGTGGTGGCCGGGGCCCATGATATGGTGGAGTCCGAGCGGCGTCATGTAGCGCACGCAGGTCTCGTGGGAAGTAGCCAGCATATTGTTGATCACCGAAACGGCCTCCGGATCGTGGGTAAAGGTCATTTTAGTCCACTCCTCAAAAATGCTTTCCGCGGCTATTTCCGGATCCCAGGCCAGTCGGCCGTAGGCGTACCAGTCGGCCTGACCGAAGAGATTGCCGGTCCAGTTGCGGGCGGTACCGATATTGGCCACCCCGGCAATGCCGGACAGTTCGTGACCGTCCAGAGAGCCGTCGATCACCTTGGCAACCGTAGAGCCTTTTCCTTTGACGTAAGTGTCGGTCTGCAGCACTTCTTCGTACATTTTGGCCAGACCGACCAGGTGAGTACCCTGACCGAGGTATTCTTTCGTGATCTGGAATTCCATCATTAGCGGGGTTTGCGGCATGGCACCGAACAGCGGATGGATCGGTTCGCGCGGCTGGAAATCGATCGGCCCGTTCTTTACCTGGATGAGGACGTTTTTACGGAATTTGCCATCCAGCGGTACAAATTCATTGTAGGCCTGTTTGGCGCGATCTTCCGGTTCTTCATTACTGTACACAAAAGCACGCCACATCACGACCCCCCCGTAGGGTTCGAGGGCATCCGCCAGCATATTGGCGCCTTCGGCGTGATTGCGATTGTAATTTTGCGGTCCCGGCTGGCCTTCGGAATTGGCTTTGACGAGAAAGCCACCGAAGTCCGGGATCAGCTCATAGATCTCCGCTACCTTATCACTCCACCATTTTTGCACACCGGCGTCCAGCGGATCGGCGGTTTCCAGTCCCCCCTGTTCGATCGGAGCGCTAAAGCGGGCCGTCAGGTAGATCCGAATGCCGTAGGGGCGGAATACATCGGCCAGCGCGGCCACTTTTTCCAGATAATCCGGCCGGAAGATCAGGGCATTGGCATTGACGTTGGTTACTACGGTGCCGTTGATGCCGATGGAGGCATTTGCCCGGGCGTAATCCGTATAACGCACATCCAGAAATTCGGGCAACTGGTGCCAGTCCCAGATCGAAAAACCGGCGTATCCACGCTCGACGGTGCGGTCGAGATTATCCCAATGGTTGAGCACGCGCATTTTGATCTTCGGGTTGTCGATCAGGTGCAGACCGGAGAGTGCACTTTGGGTCTGTACCAGGCGCAGGAGGTGGAAGCTACCGTACAGCACACCGCGTTCGTCTTTGGCGGCGATCACGATCCGTTGTTGTCCGTTCTGTTCCTTCTGCATCAGGAGGTAGCCTTCTTCCTGTATTTTTTCGGCATCGGCGGTGGTTACCCAGCCGTTGATGAGGTCGGATTGGCCGATGATGCCGGCTATGATACCGGGGCCATCGGCCGCGCGGTCGAGCAGGGGAACGGATTGCCCGAGCAGCCCGGAAAGGCCGTCACTCAGTTCTTTTCCGGCCGTAGCCAGAATGGGACTATCTCCGTCGATGAAGATCTGACCGACGCTTTGCCGGTAGTCATTCCGGACCTCCTCGCTCGCGATCTCATCGAATCGTAACCAGAGGCGATAACCGTCGTCGGCAAAACTATTCAGGGTACATAAAAAGGAAAATAAGATGGTGCAGGCAATTGATTTGAACATTATTATGCAAGGTTTGTATGGGAAGCTAAAATAACAGAATTCTTGCAGCGAATCTAATAAAAAAAGGAAAATACGCAATCGATTGCATGGATAATTTGCTATATTTACCCACGAGCCATTACTTTTGTTATGCAAGCTTGTATATTTAGCGCATAGCTCCATTACTATCAGGCATCAACCAATAAAGATGGAAGGAAAAAAGAAAGATGTAACGATCTACGATCTGGCCCATGAACTGAACGTTTCTCCTTCTACGGTTTCCCGGGCGCTGAACGATCATTACAGTATTGGAAAGAAGACTAAGAAGGCGGTAAAGCAACTTGCCGAAGAGCGTGGGTACCGACCCAACACCATCGCATCTTCCCTGCGGACGAATCGCTCCAACACGATCGGTATCATGGTGTCCTGGATCAACCGGCCTTTCATTTCCTCCCTGATCTCCGGTATTGAAAAAGCGGCCCGCGAATCGGGACATCAGGTGATCATTTCCCAATCTTACGATAAACCGGAACTGGAAAAAGACAACCTGCAGGCACTTTACGACAGCCGTATTTCCGCACTGATCGTATCTCTGGCCATGGGCACGACCGACTATCAGCATTTTGACCTTTTCACCAATAACGGCATCCCGGTAGTCTTTGTCGACCGGATCCCTTCCATCCACGATGTACATAAGGTACATATCAATAATTTCAACGCAGCTTTTGAAGCCACGGAACACCTGATCGATCAGGGCTGTACCCGGATCGCTCACTTCGGAGGCGCCCGCCACCAGAGTATTTACGAGGATCGCCGTTCCGGTTACATCGCGGCGCTGAAGAAGAACAATGTCGATGTGGATGAATCCCTGATCATTCAGGCTACCTCGCTCAATGCGGAAGAAGGTCTGCGCCTTACCGAGCAGGTGCTGGAACTCGAAAATCCACCCGATGGTATTTTCTGCGCCAACGACACCGCCGCCGTTAGTGCTATTCAATATGCCAAAAAAATGGGGATCCGTATCCCCGAAGAGCTGGCCATCATCGGCTTCAATAACGATCCGATCTGCGAGATCATCGATCCGCCCCTTTCTTCGGTAGATCACCCCGCCGTAGAAATGGGAGAGGCAGCGATCAAGCAGGCCCTGGCGATGCTGGAAGGCGAGATCGCTACGGATTCGGCAACCCGGGTTACCCTGGATACCCAGGTAGTGGTGCGGGCATCATCCCTGCGTAAGGGGTGATCACCCGTTAATCCACACATTCTGCTTTGGCTGTTCCTCCACGACAGTTTTCAATTTCCCAGGTACAACCAATAAGTTGCTAGGCGGCAGATCTGAGTTTCTGTTCCAACTGTTCCAGACTGGTTTCCAACTGGTATTTCGATACGGTCAGGCCGTAGGAGTACAGGTGCAGCGATACCGCCGGTTCGTCGGTAGCATTTTCCACAATATGAAAAGCTTCGGAATCGTGAATATAAGCCGGACCGCTTCGGGCGGTATAATCGTAAATGCCCGTCATCCGGTTTTCATCATCCGGTGCGAAGCGGGTCTCAAGCAGGGTACCGGAAAGCACCCGGATCAGACCTCCGCCCTCGGGATGGCCGTGTTTTTTACTTTTCTGGCCACCTTCCCAGCAGATTAACAGCATTTTGAGGTGTTTATCCTGGTGCAAGACCGTGGTGACGGGCACACCATTTTCGTAGTTGATATGCTGTTTCCAATCCGTTCCCGGATAGGCCGTAAATAAGGAGGCTAATGTTCTTACGTTGTGGTTTCCTTCCTGCTTAACGATCGCTTTGATCTCTTCGACCGTTTGCTTTAATGATTTCATTTGATTCTTGGGTTTTGGGCTTATATATTTTGCGAATCGGAAAAGGGTTACCCACAGGAATCAAATTTCTTTTTAAAGCATATCAGCTTAGCTGTGAAAAGTAGGCATCATTGAGCATCCTGAACATTCACACATTTCCACGTTCACACATTCACACGTTTCCACATTCACACATTCACACGTTTCAACATTCCCAAAAGTGCAATCAGTTCACATTCAACGCCGGCTGAAAAAGCTAATAACTATACAACTCAAACCGCTGAATCGCGTAAGCTCCGCGAAAAATACGAATGTGCCGCCCCTGGTGGGTTTGATCTCCGTTCAGATGACGGATCACCCGCCAGCGCCCTTCCTCCATCCGGCCCTCTTCGTTCTTGAGTATACCTACCCGGTAGCCGGGATCACCGGTATTGGCAAAGGTGATAACCACACCGGATCCGGCCAGATAAAATTCATCCGGTCCGGTTCGGACAATGATTGCGCCGGCCGGTTCCCAGACTTCATTATTTGATTCCCCTTCCCAACCCAGCGTATGACTGTGTTTGACCGTAAACTCGTACTTCCCGAATTGCAAGGTGGTGTCCGGACTGTTTTTATCCAGGAGTACACCTTCAATTTTATTGTTGCCGTGGTGAGCGGTGATGAGCGGCATGAGTTGATCGATCAAAGCGTAAGCCTTGCCCAGTTCCTCCTGCTCCGGCTGCGCTTTGGATTCAATGGAAAAGGGCGAAAATCCCATACTTTTGTAATGACCGATGGAAAAAAGGGCCTTGGCCGCTACGGTGTTGTCAAAACGATGCTCCGGTATAAACAGCGGATTATTCTGACGTGTATACAGATCATTCCAATGCCGGAAGCGGGGATTGTAGAAATCGGGCGAGAAAAAATCAATATCGGGTCCGCCCGCTCTCCAGACGTCCAGCAGGTGGGGGAGGGGCCCTGCACTGGGATAGCCCGTTCCGGGTTCCCGGCCCGGGCGGTTCAGAGCGGCGTTGACGAACATCGGTAGCGGATAGGCTGCTTTCCCGGTTTCGATGATGGCATTGGTATATTTTGCGTAGTACCAGGCCATGAAGATCTCATCGGTGTGGCTGCCTTTGCCGAAGACCTCTTCCCAGTTCCCGGTGGTTTTATAACCGTTCTTTTCCCAGACGGCGCGGAACTCCGGTACCAGCGATGATTTATTCCGGGTGAGGTAATTCATCAGTTCGTCCGGTACGTCCGCGTCGAATTTTTCGTTGGCCAGGGCGCTGTGGTCCCGGGCTACGGGCAGCATGCCGATCTCATTCTCCGGTTGGATCATGATCACGGTATGGGTATGCCCGTCAACGGCTTTGAGGTGCTCCATCAGGGCGCGAAAGGCTTTCCGGTCGGCGTCCTGATTGTCAAAACTGAAAGGCGACAGGATCTCCTGCCGTTGCCCCTGGTCATCCTCGGCGCGCGGAAACCGGAACGGATCTTTTTTTACCCAGCCCGGTACGTGGCTCGACATACTGTTTTTCCAGGATCCGAACCACAGTAAAACCAGTCGCAGGTCGTGTTTCCTGGCTTCAAAGATGAGTTCGTCCATCAGCGTGAAGTCGAAAACCCCTTCCCGGGGTTCGATGAGTTCCCAGTATACGGGCGCCAGTACCGTGTTCAGATTCATGGCTTGCAGGCGGGGCCAGATCGGCTCCATATATTCGAGACTGGTAAAGGAGGAATTGCCCAGTTCCCCGCCCAGAATGATGAATGGTTTGCTGTCTACCATCAGCTGAGTGGTTGTCCCCTTGGGGTATAAATAGGGATATAGCGGGCCGTACTGTGCCTGCAATCCGAAACTCCACAGCAGCATCGGCCACAGCAATCCGGAGAGAAAGTGTTTCTTTACGCTGGTACCCATCATCGGAGATTTACTTTTCGTAGCCTAAGAATTTATTCGCCCAGGGTATAAAATACTTCATATTGGGCCAGTCGGTATGGCCACCGTCGTGTTGCCGCCAGGCCAGATGACCGTCCAGCATATCGGTATTATAGGGCGGCATTTCTTCCCGGAGGTAATCGTTGGACACGCCGAGGTCTGTAGCCCCGAGCAGTTTATAAACCGCTCCGGCCGCTACCGTAGCCATATAACTTCCCTTTTGATCCAGCCAGTGGGCATCCCCCTTTTCGGGAATACCGTAACTGATGAAGACGGGCCGGGGGGCACACAGGGCGATCAGTTCGTGGGAGTCAACGGGGAGATCGCAGCCCGTTTTTTGGCCAAATTCGGAAGCTTCGGCGGCGTATTTCAGGTAATTGCCGGCCATCCAATGCATGGCTCCCGAGCCGGCCAGATTTTCAACTGCTTCTCCGTAGATCCGCCGGTGCAGGGTGGTGCCGCCTTTTCCCGAAGAACCGATCAGGCCGGTGGCGAAACGCTCTTCCAGCGCCAGGGTGACCAGAGCGGCCTTTCCGTAGCGGGAAACGCCTTCGATACCGACCATTTTGGCGTCTACCAATTCATCGGTTTCCAGGTAGTCCAGTCCGCGGGCTGCACCCCAGGCCCAGGCGCGCAGCGCACCCCAGTCGTCCGGTTTTCTCGGCTGTCCTTTATTGACCAGTCCGATGATCCCGCTCGTCAATCCAGCCGCATTATCGGCCTGGATACTTGCCGGTTCGATGGTGGCGTATCCCCAGCCGGCTGCCAGCAACTGTTCGGTGGAGGGAAGGTCGCCTTCGGGCGGCGGTGCAAAAAAGTTGGGACCAGGCAGTCGGGTGATGGGTTCATAGGCAGGGTATTTATCGAAGATCGCCTGCATCGAGGGGTCGTGTTTGATCAGCATATCCTTAAAAGAACGGTTGATCGCTGCCAAATCTTCCTGATTCGGCTGGGCCGGGGCCGGAAAAGCCGGTCGTCCGAACATCATCAGTACCGGAACGGGGCCCTCCACATTGGTGGGGACGACCAGCATCATATTGATATTCACCTCGATCTCCGGATAGGCGCTATTGTCCACGCGACCCACCAGTTTTTTAGCGATAACCGGGGTGCGGCGCACAAACTCCCGGTCGGTGATCTCCACGGTCCAGTTCACCTCCGGAACATTTTCCGGAACGCGGCCGTAGACTTCCCGCTCAAAATCTTCCACGATTTCCGGCCGGCGAACTTCCCACCAGGTTTCAGCATTCGTTACGGTCTTTCCCTTTTTGGTCGTGAGCGCATCCGGCAATTCGGGGCAGGGGTTAGCTGCGGATTCTTCGTAATTGGCGCCATTGGAAGCTTCCGCATTCGGGTTCCGGCCGGACCGGGCCTCCGTGATGCCGAGTTGTTCCATCATGTTGGCGTGGCGCTGCCGGTTCAGGGCATTGATACTGTCTCGTTCCGCCTGGGACAAGAAGAACTGGCCGTGCAGGGCGGAAACGGCGGCAGTGAAAAACAACAGGAAGCAGAGTATATTTTTCATGTAATGAGGGAGTTGTTGAAGGATTTAGGAATACATTTCATCTAAGATAATGCAAGTTGCGATACCAATGGCCGAACCGGTACCGCATCTTCAGCAAATGATAGAGCCCTGCCCCGGAAATTCCGGGACAGGGCAGTAATAACAATTCAAGCTATTTTTTCAAGTGCAACTACTTACGGACAAACGAATTCCGGCACTTCGTACAGGATCACATTATCAATGTAGAAGATTTTATCGGAAGCACCCATATCCAGCACGATATGGTGCCCGTCGGGGATATCTTTACCCACGGTAAATTCCCAGGTGTATTCGGCCCATTCGGTCGTCAGATTGGCGTCGGCGCCGTAGAAGTAATCATCGCCGTTGCCTCCGTTGTAGCGCGATGCCGATATCCGCATGACCGCGCCGTCTTCGGCGGCTTTGGCCATCAGTTTTACGGCGTAGCGATTGCCGAGTACCAGCGGAACGGCCGCAGCCGCCATCTGGGTATCCCAGGGATTACCACCGGCACCGGTCACTTTCAGAGCCTGGCTGCCACTGGCTACCTCCTCGGCCGTGGGTTCTACCGAACCGTTGAGGAGTTCCCAGGAGGTCATGCCGTCCTCGAAGTCACCGTTATCGAGAATATTGATCGGAATGACTTCCACGTACTCCGCCAGGCTGACATCATCCACGTAAAAAACCTTATCGGAAGCGCCCATATCGAGCACCAGGTGGTGCCCGTCCGGAATGTCCTTGCCAACGGTAAAGATCCAGGAATATTCGGCCCATTCGGTGGTGAGCGCCACATCGGCGCCGTAGAAATAGTCATCGCCGTTGCCTCCGTTGTAACGGGAAGCAGATACGCGCATCACTGCGCCGTCCTCGGCGGCTTTGGCCCACAGTTTGACTTCGTATTCATTCCCCTGCACCAGCGGTACTACGTCGGCCGCCATCTGGGTGTCCCAGGGGTTGCCGCCGGCACCGGTCACCTTGATGGCCTGGCTGCCGCAGTGGACTTCTTCGGTGGTCGGTTCGACGCTACCGTTGAGGAGCAGCCAGGAGTCCAGGCCGTTCTCAAATCCGCTGTTGGCTAAAAGATTCTGCGGGATGGGCGGGCCGGCTGCACCGGTCTCGATCAGGATAACGTTATCGATCAGGAAAGGTACATCGGTCATCCCCATATCCAGGACAACCCGGTGGGTTTCGAGATCGTTGGTTACCTCAAAGGTCCAGGAGAGCTGGGTCCATTCGGTCGGGATGTCGACGGTCTCTCCGTAGAAATAATCGGCGCCGTTCCCGTCGAATTGCGATACGGAAACCCGCATCTGGGCACCCGCCGCTTCGGCGCGGGCCCAGAGCAGAATGGTGTATTCCGAACCGAAATTAAGGGGTGTCGGTAAACTGGCCAGTTGGGTGTTCCATGGGTTGGCGGCAGCACCTACGATCCGCAGGGAGCGGCCAAAATAGGCATCGGCTCCGGTCACTTCCGTCATTTGGTCCCCGCCGTTAAGTTTGGTCCAGTCGGTAAAATCATCGCCGCTTCCATCTTCAAGATCACTGTTGGCTACTTTGTTGTCGCCAACGTAGAAAATGGAGGTCGAGACTTCGGTCACTTCCTGCGTGGCCAGTTCAATCTCGGCCGGCGAGTTGATCGGCAGGCCGTCCGGTACGGTGATCACCAGTAGGTTATTGGTGGCTGAAACCGTGCTGGCGGCTACACCGCCGACTTTTACGGAAGTCAGGACATTGAGATTCATACCCGCTATCGTCACTTCCTCTCCGGACGCGGCCGCAGTGGGTGAAATGGCGTGGATCTCCGGGATCGGACGTTGTAAAACTTCAAAATCGACCGTCACCCGGTAGTTGTTAGCCATAGCCAGCGTAATGATACTCGGGCCGGGCACGGCATTTCGCGGTACGATAAAAGTGATGGAGGATTCGCTCATGCTCTGGACTTCATCCGCGTGTTTATCGCCGATAAAAATGGCATTCACGGTATTCAGATTAGATCCCTGCAGGGTGACCGCATCACCCCCGTAGGCCGCCGCCGGACTGACGTTGGTAACGGTTACCGTCGGCCCGATCTCCAGCTCATCATCGCAACCCGTCAGGAACAGGGAAGAAGTGAGCAGCAGCAGACCGAATATATAGAATAAGTTATTTTTCATGATGTTAAAGGATTCAATTAATGGATTGACTTCGAGCGTCAGAAATCAGGTTTGAGTAGTTACCATTCTGATCAGTAACCGGTATTCTGACTGACGCCTGCGAGATCGATAAAGGTCTGCGGGATCGGCCAGCGAACGTGGTACGGCTGAATGTTGGGCGCACCGTCGGAATTGTGCAGGCGAACCCGCTCTACCAGTAGTCCCAGTCGTTTCAGGGTATACCAGCGATGTCCTTCGTGCCCCAGTTCACGGGCGTTTTCCTCCAGAATGGTTTCTTCATCCAGGGTCGTGAAACGATGCTCGGTATCTCCGAAGGCCCGGTCCCGGATCGTATTGATCAATTCGAGCGCGCGGTCCGTATTGCCGTTCCGGAAGTGCGCCTCGGCACCGACGATAAACGCCTGGGCGTAGCGGTACACGATCACGTTTCTAAAGCCTTCTGCATCCGCTTCGGTGCGGCCGTAGGTGCCGTCTTCCCAGTTCTTGATGGTGGTAGGTTCCGTGTAGCGGGCTTCCCGGTCCCGGCCGTCGGCCCAGGCCAGTACGTACTCTTTGGTGGCGATATCGCCGTTCTTCAGGTCCCAGCCTTCCATGACGGCCTCTTCGTCGTCGATGTACCAGTTGATCTTGTGCCAGGTATCCAGGCGGCCGTCGTCCTCGTCAAACAACGTCCAGTAATAGGGCGAGGGAGACAGGCGGGACCACGGTCTGGCGCCCTGCTCGAGCGTGCGGGCCACTCCCGGTACGCGATCGTAAAGCGGTACGAACATCTGGACGGTACGCTGGGGTCTGGCCTGAATAGCCGGGTCGAATACCCAGGAAAAAATGATCTCCTTATTGCTCTCTTCGCCTTCTTTGCCTCCTTCCAGACCGAAGATGTAATCCAGCGACTGTAGTTCGTAGGAACCGTCGTTGATCACGGCTTCGGCGGCAGCGGCGGCGTCGGCCCAGTTGCCGAGGTCCATATTAGCTTCCATGAGCAGCAGGTTAGCCAATCCTTTGGACGGCGCTCCGACACCCGAGGATTCGGCGCGGCGGGGCAGCAGTTCGACCGCTTCGGTCAGGTCGGACAGGATCAGATCGTAGATCTCCGACGGGGAAGCCAGCGGAGCTTCCCGTACCGGTGATGAACCTTCCGGCAGGGGAACGGCCAGTGGAATGTTTTCCCATCTTCTGACCAGTTCGAGGTAAACGTAGGCTCTCAGCGCTTTGGCTTCTCCCCGGAATTTGAGGATGGCCGCTTCTTCGGATTCATCCCTGGTCGGGAAACTTTCTGAGGCCTGGATCACCAGGTTACAATTGGAGATGGCCCGGTAGTAATTGTCCCACATGGAAGTGAGCGGGCCACTGTTGGCGGCCAGACCATTGCTGTACATATTCATGCCCACCATACCGCCGGCATTGCCGTCAATGAGGTGGGTGCCGTTTACGACCAGGTCCGTTCCGCATTGCTTGTATACGGAGATCTCGTTGTTCTCGTGTACCGATCTGGCGATCTCGTAGACCTGGAACAGTACGGCTTCAACGCCACCCAGGGTATTCAGTACCTGACTGGCGGGAATGACGTCCTTCTCCTCGCGGTCAATGATGCCGCTACAGGCCGATGCCAGGAGGAGTACGCTTAGTATTAAAAACGAAAATTTATAGTTCTTCATCGTCTTGTCCATTTTGGTGATTGGATTAAAAAGTGATCTTGGTCCCGAATATCCAGGTCCGGGTGATGGGATAAGATCCGACGGAGGATTCCGGAGAATAGGCCAGCTCATAATCCGTCCAGTACTTCAGGTTGTTGCCCCGGACGTAGAGGGATACATCGCTGATGGGGAGTTTGGCGAGCAGACTGGAAGGAATGCGGTAGCCCAGGGAAACGTTCCGGAGTGCAACAAAGGAGGCATCCTGGATCTTGATGGCGTTGGCGAATAAGCCTCCGGACATCGGTCCGCCCGCACCGATACGCGGGAACTCCGTACTTGGATTGTCCGGTGTCCAGTAGTTGATGGCCAGCATATTACCCCGGCCGGTGTAGCCGCCGATGTAGTTGTTGGAGCGGGTTACGCCCTGTACGGCTTCAAACAGAATGGACAGTTCAATGCCTTTATAATTGAAAATGTTGTTGATACCGCCGTACCAGGAAGGGGTCGGGTTACCCACAAAAGTCCGGTCATCGGGGGTGATAATACCGTCTCCGTCCACATCCCGGATAATGGGATCACCGGGTACGAAATTCCCGAAGCTGGCGGCTACGTCCTCCTGGCCGAGTTGCCAGACGCCGGTTACGTCGTAGTCGTAGATCTCCCGGATATCCTCTCCGATGAACCAGCCGTTGGCCGGGTTGTTGATCGGGTTGCCTTCCGCGTCCACTTCCGTGCTGCTCAGGCGGATGATCTCGTTGACGTCTTTCGCCCAGTTGGCGCTGATGTCCCAGGTGAAATCTTCGTGCTGGACGGCGGTCGCTCGCAGACCGATGTCGATCCCTCTACTTTCCGTTTCCCCAACATTGGAAGGATACCGGGTGAAACCGTTGTTCACCACACCGATGATGCTTTCAAAGAGGAGCAGATCGGAGGTGTTGGTCTGATAAAGGTCGATGGTGGCGTTTAGGCGGTTTTGGAAGAGACCGAGGTCCAGACCGACATTCACCTGCTTACTGGATTCCCATTTGAGGTCCGGATTGGAGGCATTGGATGCCAGACCGAAACCGTTGAAAAGGATTGGATCACCGGTTTCCGGGTCCGTCCCGGCGTTCACCTGTACATTGTTGGTACCCGCCCGGTAGTAGTAGGTCGGGAAGCGATCATTACCCAGTTCGCCGTAGCTCAACCGCAGTTTCAGGAAGCTGATGCTGCTGTTGTTCCCGAAGAAATTCTCATTGTGCGCATTCCAGGCTACGGAAGCCGATGGGAAAGTACCGTAGCGGTTGTTGGGGCCGAAGCGGGAAGATCCGTCCCGGCGCATGGTCAGGGTGACGCTGTAGCGATCGCCGTAGGTATAACCCAGTCGTCCGACGAGGTAAACCCGTCCCCAGTCATCCCGCGACCAGTCGTACCGGATATTCTCATCAACGGCGTAGCCGATGGCATTGTATCCGAGCAGGTCGGTCGGGATCTGCTCCGCAATCGTATTGGACTGCTGGTAGTCAAACTCCTGGAATCCGTACACCGCCGTGGCGTTGAACTTGTGATCCCCGAATCTTTTATCAAAGGTCAGGATGTTATCCACCAGATAAGTAATGCCTTTGCTTTCGGTAATCTGGGCTTCGCTGGGGTCGCCGTCGTTGTAGTTGGACGACCAGAAACGACCGAAGAATTCCTCCCGGTCCTCCGCGTAGGTGTTCAGGGTGTATTTCAGCCCGTCGAAGAGTTTTACGTTGATATAGGGGTTAATATAAGACCGGGTAACGGTACGATCGAGGATCGATTCGTTGTAGCGGTGCAGCGGGTTGATCTGAAAGCGGTCATCCCGGATAAATTTCGTAAAAGTGCCGTCTTCGTTGTACACATCGCCCAGCGGCGTATTCGTACTGATGGGGAAGAAGGGCGCAAAACCGCCGTTGACGTTGAATTCGGTCACTGCGTTGGCCGTTTCATCCGCAAAACTCTTGCTCAGCTGTACGCGGGCGCCAATGTCCAGCCAGTCCGTCGCACTAAAATCCCCGTTGAAGCGGATCGAGTAGCGATCGTAATCGGACTTCTGGACGATCCCGTCCTCGGAGTACAGATCGCCGTTCAGGTAGTAGCGGAGCTTTTCGTTCCCCCCGGAGGCAGAGAGGCCGATCTTGGTCTGCATGCCGGTACGCAGCAGGAGGTCCTGCCAGTCGACATCGTTACCCGCAATATAGTTCTGGACTTCACTGGGGTCTACCAGACTGTTGATACTCGGATTTTCCACACCGACCGCTTTTTCGGAATCCATCCGGTACTGGATGTATTGTCCGCCGTTCATCATGGGGATCCGATTGGCCAGATCCACAAAACCGGTGGAAGCGGTGAGGCTGATCCGGGACTGGCCGGCTACCCCGCTTTTGGTGGTGATCAGGACGGCTCCGTTCGCACCACTGGAACCGTAAATGGAAGCGGCGGCGGCATCTTTGAGGATGTTGATGCTGGCGATGTCGTCGGGGTTCAACTCGGCCAGGTTGCCGCCCACCAGCGGCACACCGTCCACTACGATAATGGGGGTGTTGGTCGCATCGATATCACCGGCGGCCGCACCCAGGGAGTTGGTACCGCGGATCTTGAAAGTAATACCGGACCCCGGCTGGCCGCTGCCCCGGGTCACCCGCAGTCCGGGTACCTGGGCCCGCAGGCCTTCCACGACGTTAGGAACCGGTACTTTTTCCAGTTCTTCCACATCGACCGTGACGATCGATCCGGTGACGTTGGCTCGTTCCATGGTACCGTAACCGACTACGACCACTTCATCGAGTACCAGACTGGCATCCAGTTCCACGTCGATCGTGGAACGCCCGCCGATCGCGATTTCCCGGGCCGTATACCCCACATAGCTGAAGGTAAGTGTACCGTCGGAAGGAGCGGAGAGGGAATAGGTGCCGTCAATGTCCGTTGTGGTACCGTTCGTAGTCCCCTGCACGATTACCGTGGCTCCGATCAACGGCTCCCCATCGGCAGAGACGGTCCCCCTTACGGTGATGTCTTGGGCGGAAAGGAGCTGGCAGAAGCATAATGCCACTACCGTTAAACCCAACCGCCATCTTTTTCGGACCGGTAGCCCGAGCAGTGTAAAAAGCTCATTTTTCATAAACTATTGGTTTTTCGTATTAAAATTTTGATAGAAGCTTCCCGGAAAAAACCTTTTAGAATGTGAAGTGAAAGTTCAGGAACCGGAGAACGATACTGTCGAGTGCCAAACCTCCGGAAATGACCGGAGCAGATCGCTCTTCCGATTGGATGTTTAAAAGGCCTCCTGCGAGCCCTGAAAGGTAAAATCCAATTAGCTTCTACTTACAAATGTAATAATGTTCTATAATTTACGCAATCGATTGTTTATATTTGCGTCGATCTTTTGCAAAATCTTATACTGAATTTCGGCCAATTTGTAGTGTTTATTACTTATCTAGTGGTTTTTTTGAAATTTTGATCGTACCGCTACCGACAAAACGGCCGCTTTTCCCGGAATTTACCAGCAAAAGCAGTCAATCGATTGCAAATGCAGAAGATCAGGCATTGGAACTATTAAACCGACATACACGAAATGATGAAACCATTCAGGTATTTGAGCTTTGCGTTATTCTTTAGTTTATGGATCGCCCGGCCGCTGGCGGGGCAGGATCTACCGGTGATCATCGAATTGGAGAACGGCACGGTCGGCGGCGATTTTTCCGTTTCGGAGACAGAAGGTGGCACTTATGTTTCCATTACGACCAACGGCACCGCCGGCCATCCGGAAGCCGATGCCCGGGTGATCACGGTAGACATTACTTTTCCGGAAGCACAAACCTACGACCTATACGTACGTTTACGGGTCGGAGCCGGTGGTGCGGACGATGACAGCTTTTTTTACGGCAACGGCTTCGGGATCCAGCCCTATGCGGACGCGGGCTGGATTCGGGCCAACAACATTCATTCCATTGGCTATACTGCCGCCGGCGAAACCGTTTCCGGCGCGGGTGGTGCGGGCCAATCGGTATGGAAGTGGATCAACCTCTCGGAATATTCCGGCGACGAAGCCCCCCGTACCTTCGAAGTGACGGCGGATGCGCTGACCCAGACCTTTCAGATCGGCGCCCGGGAAGACGGACTGGATATT
This sequence comes from Flavilitoribacter nigricans DSM 23189 = NBRC 102662, assembly GCF_002646595.1. Lineage (GTDB taxonomy): Bacteria > Bacteroidota > Bacteroidia > Chitinophagales > Saprospiraceae > Flavilitoribacter > Flavilitoribacter nigricans. The sequence continues at coordinate 14,585 of NZ_PDUD01000051.1, read as the reverse complement.
GACAAAATAGCGTTCGCACGGGCCGATTATTTCTACACCGTGCAAAATCTGGATCTGGTAGAAGCGGGTTCCCCGGATATGGACGGGGGCGGCCCGGGCCTGCCACCGATAGCCGAAGGTCAGGATAAATTTTTGGGCAATGTTTACAGCACCAGCCAGTTACCCGGTTTTGCCAACTACTGGAATCAGGTGACTCCGGAAAACGCCGGAAAGTGGGGCAGCGTTGAAGGCAGCCCGGATAATATGAACTGGGCGGCGCTGGACGCGGCTTACGCTCTGGCCAAGGATAACGATTTTCCTTTCAAGTTACACGTTCTGGTTTGGGGTAATCAACAGCCCGCCTGGATAGAGAATCTGCCGCCGGCCGAACAGCTCGAAGAGATCAAGGAGTGGTTCCAGGCTCTGGCCGACCGCTACGAGGATATCGATTTTATCGAAGTGGTCAACGAGCCGCTGCACGATCCGCCCAACAGCAGTGGTAGCGGCGGTGGTAATTATCTGGAAGCGCTGGGGGGAGCCGGTTCCAGCGGCTGGGATTGGATATTGGAAGCCTTTCGCCTGGCCCGGCAGTATTTTCCCGAAGCGGAACTGATGCTCAACGATTACAATATTGTCAATAGTGCCAGTAATGTCAGAGACTACCTCGAGATCATCAATTTGCTACAGGCAGAAGAACTGATCGATCAGATCGGGGTGCAGGCCCATGCTTTCTCTACGCGCAATGCCAGCGCCAGCCAGCTCCGGAACAATCTGGATGATTTGGCCGAAACGGGCCTACCGCTGTACGTCACCGAACTGGATATTGACGGCGCTACCGATCAGGGACAACTGGCCGAATACCAGCGCGTATTTCCGGTTTTCTGGGAACATCCGGCCGTACGCGGGATCACCCTCTGGGGATTCCGTACCGGAATGTGGCGCACCGAGCAGAGAGCTTATCTCGTCGACCAGGATGGGGTTACCGAGCGCCCGGCCCTGGTCTGGCTGCGGGGATACGTGGAAAGCAGCCCGGTCAGCGTACGCCCGCCCTTGGGGTCCGCGGACCGAATCTCGATCTATCCCAATCCGCTGAGTGGAGGACCGCTAAAAGTGGAAGGGCTGGAAGGCCCGACCGGCGTTCAGTTGTTTAACTCCGCCGGAACCCTGGTCCGGCAGGCGCAGTTGAACGGAAATACGTTTGAGCTGCAGCGAGATCTTCCACCGGGTTTATACCTTCTAAAACTGCAAAATCAACAACAGGTCTACACTAAAAAGCTTATGGTGAAATAGTTTTGAATTATTAAAGTTGTGTTTCGGTTGCACGGGTCTGGACCCGTGCAATTTTTTTGCCTTCTACCGATCGTTGCTGCGTTAAAAAATTGCGACGACCCAACCTTCCTGCTTTCAATTTCTGTCTGAACAGGTACAGTTTAGAATTTATAAAAAATTGAAAATGAGGATCTTAATTCCCGTAGGCGCTATGCTTCTTCTCGTCGTACTCCTGATGTCCTGTCGTAAGGAGACGGTAAGCGGCCCCGAAAAGATTTACGAATGCGTCTTTACTCAGAATGATGCAAGCATGGAGGGCCTGATCGATGAGACCGAGCGTTCCCTGATGGAAGCATGTTTAGAAAACCGGCTGACGACCAAAACTGAGGTCGAAAATAATCTCATCGGAGAATGGGAACTGGTCGGTCACGGGGAAGGCTGGATCCCCTCTTATTCCCAGCCCTGTGCTTATCTGAACATTGAGGCCGGATCGCTATCCTTTCAATTCACCAATGCCTTCCGGGACACCCTAGCCACCTACGCTTGGGAGGTCATGGAGGTAAACTCCGGCGGCAGTAATTACTACTGGCTGAAAACCACGCCGGATGAAACCGGCTATCTCGGATTCACCACCTTTTGCAGTGATAATATTTTCCTGGATGCCACTCCGTCCGACGGCAATATGTATCTGTACCGTCGGATGGAGTAGGGGAGCAGATCGTCCTCCGTCTATTTTTCGATCACGATCGTTGTTACACTTTCGGGCAGTATGCCGGTGATCACCCGATCACTCTGCACATCGACCGGCCTTTCCTGTACGGTCAGGATAGCGGAGGTGGCGTAGGCCTTGGCCGAAGCAGCGGAAGGCATGGTAAAGTTTACATTCCCAACGGCCACAGCACCGGGATTAACCACTACCACTACGATCTGCCGGTCGCTTTCGTAAGCAGTAATGTTCAATGGAGTGTCCTCACTGGCCTGAGTGCCCACCCGCACCGAGCCGGGCCGAACGTATTTGGAAAAATGGGAAAAAGCGTATCCTCTTTTGAGGATCTCGCCTTCGGTAGTACCCTGCTCGCCGTCGCCGATGAATGAATAATAGCGCTGCAGATACCACCAGATATAGGCATTCCAGTTGTGCGTCATGGCTTCGTGGACGGTGTTGAGCATGGTCAGGCTTTCCGCCCATTTGGCGGCTTCGTCGTAGGAGGTCCAGGGGGCAGCCCCGGCATTTCCGGTATTCAGATTGAGCAAATATTCTGTCATCCAGATCTCTTTATCTTCGCTTTCGGCCAGGGGTAGCGGGGCCAGCCCGCCTCCGTAGATATGGCCGGCTACGATATCGATGTTCTTTACGGCTTCGGTATCATTGAGCAGCGCATTGGTGAAGGAGGAATTAAAATTAAAAGATTCCGGAGCGGCGAGTCGTGTACCCTCGATGAGGTGGCCATATTGACTGATAAAATCGATCATTGCGGCCGGCGACCAGTCGCAGGATTCGTAACTGACCTGGATGTCCGGCTCATTCTGGATAGAAACGGCGTAAATGTCCACGCCGTTGTCCGCCATGTACTGCACAAACTCATTGATGTGATCCTTGAAGGCACCGTAATGTTCCGGCAGCAGGTAGCCGCCGATCTCACTACCATTGCTCTTCAGTTCGGCCGGGGGAGACCAGGGAGACGCCTGGATCTTCACCCCGTAACGGGTAGCTTCCTGTACCGATTCCAGAATGAGCGGCCATTCGGCCGGATTAGAGGCGATCCGGACCCGAAAAATGCTCAGGCCAAGGCCGTCACCATCTACACTAAATGCTTTTTCCGCCTCCGCGGGTTTGAGGAATTGCGTTCCCCACATCCGGTTGGCCCCGCCGAATCCGGCGATGGTCTGGTACTGCTGGTCGGTCTGAATGGTGATGGTAAAGGGATCTTCTTGCATCCCCGGGGTGGTATTCTCTTTTTCGCATCCGCTCGTCATGATCCAGAGGGAGAGGCAACAGAGTAGCGGCGTAAGGGGACTGATCTTAATTTTCATAGTGCTGTTTAGAATGATCAAATTTTTATTTTTTGAGATCGGGCTGTTATATTGATATACTTTTTTTTGCGCAGGGATGGTCACTTGTGCTATTCATTTTTGATCTCCACGTAGTCGAATACCGCCTGCGCCTTACTCGGCTCACCGTTGGAAGTAGCGTAAAGCCCGTACAGGCAACCGACAAAACCACCGGCAGTTTCCGTACTCAGGTAGGTAGCGTCCACGCCGTCCAGCAGACTGGTAAAATCCACGCCGTTCTCACTGTAGGAGAAGTTGTACTGGTCTCCCCGGGCTTCGATCCGGAGGTGCACACCAACCGGCGTGTAGGATTGTTCCGCCAGGGTTTCGTAGCCCGCTTCCGTTTGTTTTAGTAACTGGAGCTTATCGGCGGTTTTGTTGATGAAATAGTAGTGGTCCTGATTTTGCAGGATCAGCAGTCCCGCCATTTCCTGCTCCTGTTCCGGAGTAAATTCCATATAGGTTGTGATCTGGCCGTTCAGGTGAGTCTGGCGTCGCAACATCAGGGATGGATTGCCCCGCTCGGCGATGGTTTCGGGGCGAAGCTGGAGGCTAAGGGTCCCCGCGTCGGTGTCGGACTGGTACCAGGCTTCTTTCACATTCCGCAGGAAAAGCCACCTCGGGTCCAGCGGCTGGGTGAAATCGATGTGGTAGTTGAACTGCCCGTTGAGCGGGACCGAGGCCGTGGAAGTTTGGGCGGTGGCCGGAGCGGGATATTCGTATTGCACTTCCTCAAAGTCCGGGTTGATCACGGGCCAGCCGTCGATCCATTTTACCGGAGCCAGAAAGGTTTCCCGGCCCGTATTGAAATGATCCCCCCGGTAGGGACGGCAGGCCAGAAATACAGCCCACCACTCTCCGGATGGCAATTCAACCAGATCGGCGTGGCCGGCGGTAGTGATCGGGTGGGGTCGGTTTCGGTCCAGATGCCTTTGGGTGAGAATAGGATTTTCGGTGTGGGGAACGTACGGTCCGCTAACTTTTTCGGATCTGAAGATCACCTCCGAGTGGTTGTATCCGGTGCCACCCTCGGCACACATGAGGTAGTAATAACCGTCCTTCTGGTAAATGTGCGGCGCTTCGATCCAGACCGGTTCCTGACTGATATCGACCCCGCCGTTGACCAGCAGCAATTCTTCACCCACTACCTGGAGGGTTTCCTTATTGAGTTCGCGCATCCGGATCGTACGGTGTCCGCTGTAGAGCGGCTTGCGGTCGGGCGCCCCGTGGTTATAAACGACATAAGCTTTCCCATTTTTATCAAAAAACAGAGAAGGATCAATACCTCCGTTCAGTTCCGGCAACCAGTAAGGTTCGGAATAGGGACCTTCCGGCTGTCTCGATCTTACTATGAAATTTCCGCCATTGTCGATCAGCGTGCAGATGATATAGAACCAACCGTCATCATAACTGATCGCCGGGGCAAAGAATCCGCGGGAGATCCCCTGCTCGCTCAGGTCTACCTGTTCGGTGCGGTCGATGGCGGCACCGATCTGTTCCCAGTGGATGAGGTCCTTACTGTGCAGAATGGGGATGCCGGGAAAGTAAGCAAAGGAGGAATTGACGAGGTAATAGTCGTCACTCACCCGGCAGATACTGGGATCGGGATTGAAACCCGCCAGGATTGGATTTTGCACGCTGGTTGCCCGGGGAGCGTCAGTAATTGGCGGTTCTTCCCCGGTAGTTGTGGGTTTCATACAGGCGCTGAGGAAGAGTCCGGATAGTAATAGCAGATACCAAAATTTATTTTTCATAGATGCGGACATTTTGAGCTTTTAGGATTTATCGTTTGAAGGTAGGCGGCGGTCCGAGAAAGGTATTGTCCTTTTTACCGCTCCGGGACAGCACGATCTTTTCGAAGACGATCCCCGGATCGAGGTGCCAGATCTTGAGCTGGTGTTTCCCCGGAGGAATAAAGCTGCGGGTAGTTACCTCGTTGACATTGCGACTCACAGAACGATCCCAGCGGTATTGCTCCGGATCGTGGATATTCAGTACCCGGGGCGTCTGGCCGTCAATCGAAATAGCGGTAAGCAGGCCCCCTTTATCGTAAAAATCAATGGTGGGCCCCAATAGTAGTTTGATGTCAAAATCACCGCCGCTGGCCAGATGGAAATCGTACGTCAGATGGGGCGTATCCTCACTCAACTGATCCGGTGCGATGGTAACTGTACTGGGGAAGGCTTTGATCCCATCCCCGGTGCGCCCGTAATTCCGGATCGTTCGCCATTCGATCCCCGCGCCATTGTGGGCAATATAGCCGGATTCCGCCTTGATGCTGACCACATCGTTCTGTTCCACATACAGGGAACTCTGGTGGGGTATATTGTTGCGGTTTACATACAGGTGGATGGTCCGGGGATCCTGTCCGGGGCTACTTACGGTAAGTTGGGCGTCGGATGCTTCCGGCGGCAACTGCTCCCAGTCTATCCCGATCCCGATACGTTGCTCCGTTGTGATGAGCCCGCTGGTCACTTCCGGTTTTACCCAGTCCTGGTTGCTACTGATCTGATAGGAAAGTGGCGTTTTCCCGGTATTGAACAATTTCAGGAAAGTAGTTTCCTGCAATTGGGGGTAAAGGGTCGGCAGCGTATTGAATTCCTTTTCCTGCACTTCCCGGTCCTGCCCCGGGAGCCAGACACCTAGCCGGCCCCGGTCCTCCGGCTGGAGGTAGGTGAGCTCGGGCATATTGTTGTTCGGCGGTTGCTGCCAGTAGGTATAACCGATGTGGGTCTGATCCATCAGGTGATTCCATTTGCCGTCCGCCAGAAGGTGGTTGTGGTAATAGGTCAGGAGTGAATCCCGTGTAAAACAGGCCTTTACCTTTTCCGCCCAGCGGTTGGTGGCCACCCGGCCCTGAGCGGCGTACCACTGATTGACATTACGGGAAAAGTACAATTCGTTGAGGTTGGCGCTGGCGGCAATGGGAAAGTAGACGAGTTGGTAAAAAGCATCGTGGTAGGCCACCGGGATGTCATTCAGGATGCTCCGGGCCCGGGCTTCCAGTGCCTTGTAATCCGCTACGATCCCGGCGGCTTCATCGTACTGCGTCAGGCTGTAGGTGGGCAGGTTTAGCAGCTCCGGTTTGCGGCGGCTGTTGAATTTGCTGTATTGGTCCAGCAGGTACGCGATCTCCCCGGTGCGAAAGTCATTGAATTGCTGGTGGGCCCACTGCCGGGTATAGCGCGTCATCTGCTCGTGGTCGAGCTGTTCCGGATCCCAGGCCAGATCCAGAAAGAACTGGGTAGGCAGTTCCATGGGTTTGATGTCACCGACATTGACGATCCAGACCTGCCGGACCTGATGCTCGTAGGCCATCTGCATCTGCTCCCATACCCGGGCGATATTGTTCGTATTGATCCATTTGTAATTACGCGGCCCACCCACATAATCGTAGTGATAATAAATGCCGTAACCGCCGCTGCGCGCCGGTGCATCCGGCGGGGGCAGTTTGCGAATATTACCCCAGTTATCATCACAGAGCAGGAGGGTGACATCATCCGGCACCCGCATGCCCTTATCGTAGTATTCCTGTACCTCCTTGTAGAGCGCCCACATCTGGGGCGTCTGTTCCACGGCTTTTCCGGTCTCCGCCGCGATGATCTCCCGTTGATCCCGGACGATCTTTTCGAGCAGGGCGATATTGCTTTCTTCGGACATGGGCTCATCCCCATCCCCACGCATCCCGATGGAGACGATACTTTCGTTATCGCCCATCCGCTGGATGCCCTTGCGCCAGAAATCCTGCAATACGGTGGGATTGGTATTATAATTCCAGGCGCCTTCCCCGTAGCGATCCCATTCCACATGGGCCCGCATCAGTGGTTCGTGGTGGGAAGTGCCCAGTACGACCCCGTATTCGTCCGCCAGTTCCGGACTGCGCGGATCATCGTCGTAGATGGCCCGGCCCCACATGGCGGGCCACAGGTAGTTGCCCTTCATACGCAGGATGAGTTCAAACACTTTACCGTAAAATTCGTGGTTGAATTTGCCGTAGTTCTCGTGGACCCAGCCGGAAAGGGCGGGCGCTTCGTCGTTGATAAAAATACCGCGGTATTTCACCTTGGGTTCGCCGTCGGTGTAGAGGCCGGGTCGAATACCCAAAAAGCTTTGCCGCTCCACCGGCACATCGGCCCACCAGTTCCATGGAGATACGCCCATTTTTTCGGAAAGGTCGAACATGCCGTAGATCGTTCCCCGCTTATCGGAGCCGGCGATCACGAGGGCGCGCTCAATATTTTCGAAGGGTTTATCTACAGTGGTCAGGTAGAATTTTTCCCACCGGCCCTGGAGGGCAGCCGCGGGTATTTTTCCTGCCGCCGCCAGTTGATCGATCAGGCGGCTCTTCCCCAGGGTGCCGACGATGATGGCGAGGGGTATTGTTTGTTCAGTAGAATGGGAAAGAGTTTCCGGTAGCCTGCCCGTGGTCATTTCCAGATCGGCCGCCAGATGACCGGCTACCCTGGCCACCCCCGGGAAGTCGCTTTCGTCGATGAGGATGGGCGCTGCTTGTCCGTCCCGGAAGATCGGCAGGGAGGCATCATCCGGATTAAAACTCAGATAGGAAGTTGCGGTACGAACGTTGAGCTCCGTGGGCAGATCGGCTGAAGTCTCCAGTGGTGATCTGGAGGTTGTGCCGCAGGCCAAAAGGCAAAAAAGGTAGCCCAAAGCAAGGGTATAGCTTGTTCTGGTAAAGTACATGCTGAAATGGTTTTTCGTTTTCGTTTTTGTTTCCCGAATTATTTCGGGAGTGGCTGTACCGGACGCAGGTATCTATTCAAAATCAACCACGGCCCGGTAGGCTGGCTTGCGTTGGCGTTCCTGATCAAAAAGCAGGGGATAGTTCTTGCGGCCCCGCACCGGGAAGTTATCCAGCCAGGAATGACGATCCGACACATTCCAAAAGGTGACGGCACTGATGACGTCCTTAAAATCACGGAACACCCCAAAGATCATCCGGTACTGGTCGATCTGTTGTTGCTCCCGCTCCGCTGTGAAGCTGTCGTCTTCATCGGAGCGTTTGCTCCGACGGCCGCTTTCGGACGGATAGACGGACAGGTCCAGCTCGGTGATCTGCACTTCCAGGCCCAGTTCGGCGTAAGCGCTGAGGGCCGCCCGCAGTTCGGCTTCGTCCGGCCCGTGAACGGACCAGTGCCCCTGGATACCCATACCGTGAATGGGAATACCGGCCGCCTGCAGTTTTTTTATGAGTTCAATGATCTTATTGCGTTTCCGCGCACCGATAGCGCTGTAGTCATTGTAGAACAGCAGGGCGTCGGGCGCCGCTTCGTGGGCGTATTCGAAGGCTTTAAAGATGAAGTCCTCCCCGCAGATCTGATACCATTTGGAATTGCGGTAAAATTCATCCGGTGCATCGGAGATGGCCTCATTGACCACATCCCAGGCGTATATCTTACCCCGGTAGCGACCGGCAACCTGGAAAATATGATCCTTCAGACGCTGGAGCAGAACGGTTTTACTGACCGTCTCGCCACGCTCATCTTCAAACATCCAGTCGCCCACCTGATTGTGCCAGCAAAGGGTATGGCCCCGCACTTTGAGATTGTGGGTTTCGGCAAAATCGATCAGCTGATAGGCGTATTCCCAGTTGTACCGGTCTTCCGTGGGGTGGATGGGCCCCATTTTCATGATGTTCTCCGCGGTAATGCTGGCAAATTCATTGACGATCAGCGCCGAATCGGGGCCCGAAAAATTCCGTGGGCCCACGGAAACTCCCATGGTAAAATAGTCGGCGTAGTAGTCTTTTAAGCCTTTCATTTCTTCCTGCGCCAGTCCGGCGGGAAGTAGATACAGCAAGAACACAAGTGCGATGCAAAGCCGCATAAAGCATAATTTTGGGATGAAGGATAAAAGTATCAGCTAGTTGACGCAATCGATTGAGTAAACCATTATAAAAGTAAATAATTTCATCTGGATAAAAAAAAGCCCTGTCGGATTTTCGTCATCCAACAGGGCTTTTTCAGCCAGTTCCGGTGCCGCAGCACCGAAAGGATTAGCGCTTATTCAGCGGTAGTCCGGGCTTATTCCGGCACGATATTCGGGTTCAACAGATCGTAGAACTGATCCAGTTTCGGCAGAATGATGATCCGGGTTCTCCGGTTGGTAGACCGGCCTTCAGCCGTTGAGTTGCTGGCCAGAGCGTTGTATTCTCCACGACCGGCAGCGATCAGACGATTCGGATCGATATTGTGCATGGTCTGCAGCGCACGTACCACGGAAGTAGCCCGCTTCACACTCAGGTCCCAGTTATCGATGATACAGTTGTTCTTGATGGGTACATTATCCGTGTAACCTTCTACCATTACTTCCAATTCCGGTCTGGACTTCACGATCTGAGCGATCTTACCCAGTACTTCGTTGGCTCTGGCCGTCAGGTTGTAGCTACCACTCTGGTACAGCATCTTATCCGACAGATTGACGAATACGACGGTTTTGTCCACTTTGATCTCCACGTCTTCATCTTCGATACCTTTAGCCAGCACACCTTTCAGGTTAACGGCCAGGGCGAGGTTGATGGAGTCGGCTTTGGACTTCGCTGCCTGCAGCAGGCGGATGTACTTATCCTTTTTCTCCAGTTGAGAAAGGGTCTCTTTGATGTTTTCGTTAGCAGACTGGGACAATACCGTCAGGTCACCTACCTGAGAAAGTTGCTTGTCTCTCTGGTCGCGGAAATCGGTTACCTGCTCGCGAAGATCCTGAATCTGTTCTTCCCGCAGGTTAACGGAAGTGGTCAACCGGGCTTTTTCCTGTTCACAGGCGGACAGGAGATTCATGTATTTATTGAGTTCTTCGCCGGCCTTACCCAGTTGTTCATTGGCCAGGTCCAGTTCTTCCTGCATGCTTGCCTGCATCTCCTGATATTTCTTGTTACTGACACAGGAGGTCATCATCAGACCAAAGGAAGCAATGAGGATGAAATTAAATAGCAATTTCATTGGGAAATGTTATTTGTTAATTAATAAAGCTGGTTCAATATGAATAGTACGGTTCGAAAAGTTCGACCGTATACACTATTTAACACTGTGATAAAGCACTTTGTGCTGTAATCACTGGTTTTGCGGGGAAAAAATAAAGAGCGTAATATCAACAAGACGTAAGGACGTGGGGGTAAACCTTAACATTTTACTATTCATACAACGACAGGAACATGCGCTCGTTGTGTTGGCCCTTCACTTTTTTTCCCCACACTATTATTGTTGTGGCGGCGTAGAGATCATGATATGCGCACGGTGGGTACCCGGATCCATGATCCAGGGACCTCCGGGAACGACCGGCTGAATGGGCAGTCCGGTGGATTCGGCGGTAGCCCAGGGAATGTAAACAACATAACGGTAATTTGCGCCGGTGACCGACTTGGATTCCGGGTCGTACTGCCCCGATTTGCCCTCCAGCAAATGCATCGTGGTAGGCTGCCCGGGCATCTTCAGGGTACCGGCTTTGGCCTCCGCTTCCCGGGTATCGAAGATCTCCAGGTTATTTTTTCCTTCGGCGCGCAGCTCGCGTCCCCGGATCATGAACGGTTCCAGGTCCTGGTGGTAGCAGACGCTCTGGAAACCCTCGCGGTTTGGATCATCGGCAAGGCAGATCAGACTGTTGGTCCCTTCCCGCAAAAGTGTCAGATTTCCTTTGCTGGTATAGCCATATACGGCCGCTCCGTCCCGGGTGTCTTCCGGCGCAGCGCTGGTAGCTTCGATGATCTGTTGTTCGGCATTTGGCGTGGTTTCCTGGGCACAGCCCTGTAGGGTAAAAGAGAGTGAAAGGAGTAGGAGTAGATTGAACTTTTGCATGATAGGCGTTTTGATGGTGAATCAAAATACCAAAAAATCTGATTTTATTGACCCATTCTAATGCTAATTTGGCCCGGCTTCCAAAATATGTTAAAACGCCGGTCAATATGGTGTGGGAATTGGTGAATCTGTGGGTGGTTCGGTGTGGCGGGCGGGCCTAATTTTGTCCTTTTGGATGAAACACGCTTTGATAAAACCAAATTGAAAACCATGTATCGCAAAATTTTTGAAAACAGCCGGATCCTCCTGCGCGCCGCCATACTGACGGGTATTATACTGAGTAGCTTTTTCCTCGGTTTCTCCCTGGCGGCACTACTGCAGATGTCCGATAGAATAATCAGTGGAGTCTGGTGCAGTATTGCCGCCGTGGTCGTTTTTGACGATTTGCTGGAAAACGCCAAGACCCTGATGAAAGACCGCCTGCTGGGTACTTTTACGGGGGCGCTGCTCACCGCCGCATTCTCTGCCTTATTGCAACCGATACTCATCGCGATCGCACTGGCCCTGCTGGCCGTTTGTATACTCATCATTTACTTTGAATGGAAAGGAGCGCTCAAGATCGCCTGTATTACCGTACTCATCATCGGCATCAGTCCGATCCAGGGCATCAACGGCGGGATCTGGAGCGCCGCTTTTATGCGGTTTATAGAATCGGCGCTCGGTGGTTTCGTGGCCATCGGCGCCACGGTAGTCCAGGATAAGGTGAAAAGTTTCCAACCGCTGCGCAGCTGGCAGCTGCAGGTATACCGGACCTATCTTCGGATGCGCCGGTAAGGTCGGACAGCGGCAGCCGGCGGATAAAATTGGCAGAAAACGCCCCACAAATCCGGTAGTTGGGTATTTTTGTAAAAATCAATCGACTATTCGTTTTGCCCGTTCCGCCATTTTACCGCCTGCTGCCGCATCCATCCCTGCGCGGGGTGATCGACTCCTACTGGGTGATCCGGCAGAAGACCGATCCGGTCGGCGTCTATCCAATGTTGCCGATGGGCTATCCCTTCCTGGAATTTAGTCTTAATGAAAATCAACTCTTATTGCACCGGGGGCAGCAAACGGAACCCTTCCGGCACATTGCGATCGGACTGACCGGAAAGCCACTCTATTTCCAGAATACCGGCTTTATTTCAAGTGTGCTGATCCGGCTGCATCCCTGGGGGCTGGCCCGGCTGTTTGCCGGCTCGGGAGAGCTGAGCGCTAGCTGTAACGCCGGTCTCATTTTCAGCGACCGCCTGGAATACCTGATCCGTGACCTGAGCGCAGATCAGGAGCAGGTGCACTACCAGGAACTGCTGGACCGGTTTTTTCGACGTTTCCTAAGACAAAGGGAAGTGGCACTGGACGCACGTATTCCGATCGCCATCCGACGGATTTTGCAGCATAAAGGCAATCTGTCCATCTCTGATTTGGGAGAGCAGCTTTTTCTCAGTCAGCGTCGTTTGGAGCAATTATTTAAAGCCCATTTGGGGCTCACGCCCAAGGCCTACGCCGATATCGCCCGCTTTCAGTCCGCGCTGGCGGCTACGGGAAATTACCGCAACCTGACGGAACTGGCATTAGATGCCGGTTATTATGACCAGTCTCATTTCATCCGGCATTTTAAAAAATACGCCGGGGTACCGCCTTCCGAAATATTGAGACCGGACGGGACCAAACCGGAGAAAATTTCGAATTTATACAATCCCGCCTTTTAGACACTGCTTATTTTTGCCCTTAAAAAAGTATGGAGCGCATTATTGCATTGGTCGCCGGTGCATCCCGCGGGGCCGGAAAAGGAGCCGCCCTGGCTTTGGCGGAGATCGGATCCACCGTCTACTGTGTGGGTCGCAGTACGGACCAAAATCGCCGGCCCGATACCCTGGGAACTATTGACGATACCGCCCGGGAGGTGGATGAACTGGGCGGCACGGGCATTCCGCTCGCCGCAGACTGCAGTGATCCGGAAGCGGTAGCCGCTATCTTCCGCCGGGTAGAGGAGGAGCAGGGGCACCTGCACATCCTGGTCAATTCGGCCTGGGGAGCCCACGATGCTGACCTGAGTTTTGGTCCCTTTCACGAAAATGTGGCCCAGGACTGGGAATATATGTTTAATCGCGGAGTGAAGAATTACCTGCTGTGCTCGGCGGCAGCGGTACCCTTGTTGCGGGCGGCGAAGCAGGCGCTGGTCGCCAACATCTCCTTCTGGGATGACGATAAATACATCGGTTCGTTGATGTACGATCTGGCAAAAAGTGCGATGAACCGCCTGGCTTACGATCTGAGTGTTGAGCTAAAGAAAGATGAGGTGACGGCCGTAGCCCTGTCGCCCGGCTACATGAATACGGAAAAGGTGCAGGAAGCCATGCGCAAAGATCCTTCTCTGCCGGAAAAAGTCGGTCTGCCGGGAGAATCCACCCGCTACGTAGGTCGCGCAGTTACGGCGCTCTGGCAGGATACCCAGCGAATAGAAAAATCGGGACGGGCGTTGCGGGTTGCCGATCTGGCGCGGGAATACGGATTTACGGATGTAGACGGCACCCAACCGGAGGCCTTCCGTCTGTAGACCTGGAGGAACAACTTATTTGCCGGAAACATGAGTCATCCTGAATTTTTTTAGGACTCAAAAATGACCTCGTAGAGGTTAAACATTCGTAGAAAAATAGTGGAATTCCTGGTTTCGACCTCAGGGAGGTCGCACAACATGGAGCAATGTGGTAAATGTGCGACCTTCCTGAGGTCGGAAAACGCTTATCCAGGCTAAATTCTACGAATATTTGACCTCTCTGAGGTAGGGTGTACAATCTGCGGGGTAAAAGTTGCGGTTGGTTTTAAAAAAAATGTTCTCAAAATTAGTGATCTTGAAATCGCCAAATCACAAGTCACCATTATGAGAACACCATCTAAAGCTAGTAATAAAGTTTGGAAAGAAAAAGCGGTATTGCGAGGTAAACAATTAAACAGGGCCAAGCAAGAGCTAAAGCGTCAAAAGCTAAAGGCTACAAAATGGCGATCGGCCTATTATGAATTGAAAAAAGCGCAATCAGTCAGGCCAGTGAGGAACTATAGTTATCCATTAGAATTAATATGGATATCTATTTTGATGCACATTAATTTTAATGTTAGCTTGAGAGGGGTCAGCCAAAGCGTAGTGAAGTTAGGGGAGCTATATGGGTTATCCCTTCCTAAGCTCAGCCATATGAGTGTTAGAAACTGGTGCTTGAAGTTTGGACTCTATTGTTTAAACCAACCCTTGGCAAAAGGTAAATACGTATTGATCAGTGATGAAAGTATAGAGATTGGTCGGGAGCGTCTGGCTTTACTTTATGTGGTGCCAATAGAAATTTATAGCCCGATCGAGCCCTTGACGATGGAGGATGTAAAGGTATTGGATCTGGGAGTCCAGCCCTCGTGGAGTTCAGCCCAACTGGCCCAAAAGATTAAGCACAAGGTGAAGGCCTATGACTTAGAGATCGTCTATGGCATCTCTGATAATTGCAGTAA
>NZ_PDUD01000050.1 GCF_002646595.1 Flavilitoribacter nigricans DSM 23189 = NBRC 102662 | reverse complement strand
AGTGTTTTGATTTGAGTTGCAAAATCCGCTAAAATCCACGCAAGTGTATGAATAACAGCTACTTAAACAAAAAATCGCAGTTTTTTGAAGGTGAGCCTTTTGTTTTTAGCCCCTTAAATGTGATCGGTACCCGCGGCGCTTCTCCGCTGGACTCTCTGATCGTTTATGCGGATGGTGTAAAAGTACCGGCGGACAGCCTGCTGTTCGGAGGAACTGCCGTTGGCGGCAACCCGATCGTATTGATCGGTGAAGAGAAAACTACCTTCAATACCGAACTGATCATCAAGACGGCGGATCAAGGAACCAAAACCTATACCATCGAACTGAAAGATGAGAGTGGCGCTTCGGTAAGTACGACCTTTGACCTGACGGTACTGGTAGAATACACCGCAACTATCGTGAATAACCGGGATGGTCAGAATCTGGGTGGACTGGATATGGATACCGGGAATACAGTAGCCTTCAACTCTCCACTGGCGGAGATCCGGGATAAAGGGATCAACATCAACCTGCCGAATGCCCAAAACTGGTACCAGCAGATCCTGCCGGTGAACGGCGCCGAACTGCGCGTGCCGGATCTGACCGTATCCGAGAACTTCTCTTATGACAATGCCGTTACGCGGGCGATCATCGTGGCCGCTTTTGATTCCGGTATTGCCAAAACGGAGAGCGATCCGGTGCAGCAGGGCGATCTGTTCCTGGTGAAAAGAGAAGATAACTACTACCTGATGCAGTGTGTCAGCGTAAACGTTACGGCCAACAACAATAACGATTTCTACGAATTCAACGTGAAACAGGTGATCGGTAAGGATTAATTAATCTAAGTTGATGTAACTTAGGTAGAGAGTATAGAGTAAGGGGTAGAGGGATTACCTATCGTTAAAATGGAGCAAATCGCTCAGTTTAATGGTTGCAGTCTTTCTACGCTCTACAATGCAAGTATCGAATCTTGAATTAATTAATCTTTGGTAGCGGCTATCCGCCATACCGCATACCTGGAATAAAAAATCCCGGATCCTCCGACAGGAAGATCCGGGATTTTATTTTAGAGGTACCGAGCACCGGTACCGGGTGTTTTAGAACTTGTTAAAGAAGAAGTCCTTAACACCGGTGCAGTACGGCTTGTGCGTACATTTCAGAGCGTGCTCGATCACCATTTCATCATATTCCTGGTATTTAACCGTTGCTACGTCCGGCACCAGGCTTCCTTGCGGAAACAGGAGCAGTTGACGGGCATCGGAAGATACTTCCCACTGACCGTCCTCCACAATGGTGTAGGTGGAACTGCCCAGTTTTTTGGTGTACGTACCGTCGGCGCGGAATTCGAAGCTCAGGATAGCTCCTTCCAGGCGCTCGTTGGGGTTGCCGTCCATGGCTACCAGATCAAACGGATAAGTGGTGTTTTGCCACTTGCCGGTCAGGCTGGCTTCGAGGCGCATTTGAGCCTCGGTCTTCGGTTCGGCGGCAGCAGTGTCATCAATGGAAATTTCCGTAGCGGCCATTGCGGTCAGTGAGCCATCCAGGCCTTCGCAACAGTTTTCGGAATTTGCGTTTGCCCAAATCGGGATTAATGCCAATAAGGCGATAATTAACTTTTTCATCCTTCAGGTTTTTACAGTCGGGTTTAATAATTACTGGGTTCAGGGAACGCTAAAAATGTTATTTGAAATTCTTGTGGCGTCGTGGGTGATTTAATTCCCTAAAGCAGTATTTTTAACAGTCGATTCTTATTTACAAAGACAAAATTATATTCTGATAGTTGCATTTGTCAAGTTTATTTCGATAATTTTTCGTTAAAAAACGACGAACGGATAAAATCTTCATCAGGTAGGCCCATCAGAAATGCCGTTTGGGCCGAAAGCGGGCAAAGTTAGTTTGTCATTCCGGAGGCAAAACCTCCTTTTCGCTCACAAAATTTGGCGGCGGCCGTACAAAAAAATCTTTGTTAAAATATGCTGTTAAAAACCCGCGGGATCGTCTTTCGGGCGATCAAATATTCCGAAACGAGTCTGATCGTGGATATTTACACCGAAGCACGTGGCCTGCGGAAATATATTGTCAGTGGAGTCAGAAAAGCGAAATCATCGGTCAGTGCCGGTCTTTTTCAGGTGATGTCCCTGGTGGAGATCGTCGCCTACGAGCGGGAAGGGAAAGATCTGAACCGGCTGAAAGAGATCCGACCGGCTTACATCTTTACCGGAATTCCTTTCGATCTGCGCAAGGGCGCTGTCGGACTTTTTATGGCGGAGGTGGCCCGAAAGACTATCCGGGAATCGGAAGAAAATCCATCGCTGTTCGACTTCTTCTTTCGCTCTTTCCAACACCTCGACCAGACCGACCAGCCGGTAGTCAATCTGCATCTCCATTTTATGCTGGAGCTTTCTACTTTTCTCGGTTTTACGCCGGGAGGAGATCACACGGAGGAAACGCCCTATTTTGATCTGCAGGAAGGGGTGTTTGTCGGTGAGACGGGGAGCCATCCCTATTTTCTGGAAGAATCACTGGCCGTTTACCTCTACCAGTTGCTGGAATCATCGATGGAAAGTAGTCACGGTGTAAAGATCGGAAGGGAAGAGAGAAGGAAACTATTGCTGAATCTGCTGGATTATTATCGACTGCACCTGGAAGGGTTCCCGGAAATTAATGCGCATTTGATCCTGCAGGAGGTTTTTTAAACGTGTTAAGGTGGAAATGTGCTAAGGTGTGAAAGTGTTGGTGTGTTGAGGTGTGCCGTTCGGCACTTGAACACTGCAACACACCAACACTTCAACACGATCACAATCTATTTCACATCATCGGCGATTTCGGCATCCTTCAGGATGTACATCAGCCGGTTGATATCCGAGGAGTTCAGTACGAGTTTGCCGCGCAGCACGATGGGCTCGGCGGTATACTTGACGGGTTCGTTGGAGAAGACCTCCATAACCGTTTCCGGTCCGGCGCCGCCGCAGAAAAAACACATGTTGTAGGGATAGGCGGAGAACACAAATTCCTTATGGCTCTTGTAACCTTCCACCGGAATGATATAACCTTTGATGACCACTTCCTTATCCGCCAGGGCCTTTACTTCTTCTCCGAAAACGGGAACATCTACTTTAAAGCCCAGCATTTCGTCGTATTCCTTGCGGAAGGTGATCTTGGATAGCGTCGTCCAGATGTTGTCGTCCTTGGCCTGGGCACTGAGGCTTACCGTGGACAGGCAAAGTGCTCCGATCAATAAAATCGCTATTTTCTTCATGTGTTTTATTATTTAAGACAGTGTTTGAACGGATATTGTTTATTTATCCCGGATCGCTTCCAGCAATGCCTGGGTGGCTGCGTAGTTCTCGCCCTCCGATTTGGCAATGGCGATGGCCTGTTTGGCCGTTTTGATCGCCTTTTTCTTTTCGCCGAGTTTGAAGTACAGTGCCGCTAAGGTATCGTAATTATAGTAACCGGGCTCCAGATCTACCGACTTCTTGGCCCAGTTTAACGCCAGTTTAAGATGATCGGGATCGTCCACCATTTCGAAGAAGTTCCAGGCGGCGTTGTTGAGTTCCATAGCGTCTTCGGAAGAATATTGTTCCAGGTATTTGGCGGTTGCGTTCAGGTATTTCTTCTGATCGCCGGCCATACGGTAATAGTCAATCCGGAAACGGGCGGAAAGTTTATCGGCCATATCCGGATAGGCACGTTCGTAGAGACGGTCTACCTTTTCCAGACTGGGCAGGTTGCTGCGATCTTCGTACAACTTCTGGCTGACCATCTGCTGCAATTTATTGATCACGGCGTCCTTGCCGAACACCATCTCGAATGATTCCCGGTTGTTGGCCAGGTATTCAAAAAGCTGGGAGTCGATATCGTCGGCCACCATAAAGAGCAATTCCATGTTCTCCATGGTCGACCAGTCGGACTGCGTTTTAAAATAAGCTTCCAGCGCTTCCATGTGCTTCCCGTCCATGGCGTTGGAATGGGCCATGGCTTTTTTCAACAGAAAATCGGGATCCCTTTCGCCGGCCTCGTAGCGCTCGATCAGGCCCACCAGGTTCAGTTGCGGATCCATAGCGACCTCGCTCATGGCGATCAGCTGATCCGAGCTCTGGTACCCGACGATACGGTGTACCACTTCCCCGGCGCCATTGATATACAGCAGCGATGGATAGGCGCGGATATTGTATTTTTTGGCCAGTGGGCGGCCTTCCTCGCTTTCCATGTCCAGTTGTACATTGATGAATTCCTTGTTGTACAATTTGCCGAGCTTTTTATCGGGAAAGACGTCTTTGGTCATCATTTTGCAGGGACCGCACCAGGTGGTGTAAGCGTCCAGGAAGATGAGTTTATCTTCCTTCTCGGCCTTTTTCAGGAGTTTTTGCCAGGATTCGTCAACAAAGTGGATGCCATCCTGAGCCGGCGCACTAAACGCCAGAGGCAGTAATAACAGCAAGATGTATTTCTTCATACTTAAAGTCAATGTTTATCGGATGTTCAGATGATCCGCGCTGCCAACTGGGACGGCAAGCGATTGGTTTTATTTTATAAATAACTGGTTAGAAAATCTTTTGGTTGAAAATGGGTTATGATTAGGTTGTTTGAAATTTAGGACGTAAGGATAGACTAAAGGACACTATTTCTCCTGTTCTTCTTCCAGGTCATCGTCATCCATACTAGGGGGCGGAGCATCGTAGGAAACGTCCAGATCGTTCAGTACGGCGTCCAGTACGGGATCCTGCCCTTCGATATAACCTTCCTTGAGATCGTGGCCGTAAAGCCCGCCGATGAGTTTCCAGTAGGTGGCGGTCAGGCCGCTCCGCAGGTCCTTGATCAGGAAATACATGGGGGTGTCGAGTTCTTTCTCGATCATTTTGATCAGGATCATGCCCTGGGTTTTGGTCAGGTCCTTGAGGGGATCGGAAAATTTATCTTTCATCTCTTTCTGGAGGTCGCGGATGTGTTTTTTGCGGGCCCGTTTCTTCATATCCTCGGTCTCATTCTCCAGCTCACGGAAAATGCGGATCGCTTCTACCGCGTAGGGGTAAACCTTGAGCGCATAGCGGCGGTAGCGGCGGAAACGACGATATTCTTCGTCGCTGTTGAAACTTCTGGGCGTTGAGACGGTTACATCATCAAGGCTGGCCAGTATGAGCGTATCCCCGCATTCATCGATAGTGTAGGGGAAGTAGCGTTCGCCCACCCGGGTATAACCGGTGTTGTTCTGGGCGGATAGCCCGAGTGCCGTTAAACAAAAAAAGAAAAATAAATATCCAGCTTTCATGGTTTTTATTATTATCCTGCAAATGTCGGACTTTTTTCAATCCTACACGCTTAATTATGCGCCCCGGAGGTAAGAATTTTGATCTATAGTCCTCTGAGTGCTAAAAAATTAGACAACTTCCACTATATATAGACGCAATTTGCGGCAAAAAGTTATGTATGGGGGATGATTAAAGTAGTGTTAAAGAGGTTAAACGGGTGTTAAGGCACTATAAACTGCACGCTATTGGCGATCGGTCATTTGGTTAAAAATCGGCCTTAAAAGGGATGAACCGGTTCGATGTGCTGATGGGAAACAGTCGCATAAAGTGCATTAACCCAAAGTCTGTTATCAAGATACTAAAATGGATGCTAAGTCACAATTTATCCGGCAATTTGGCGAAAGCCTGGCTGCGGGCAGCTTCGTGAAACTGACCCTCAGCAAGCCCGATAGAGCGGAAGAAAGAAAAAATATATTCCTGCGGCCCGTATTGATCCGCGAAGCGCCCATGGTGGCTTTTACGCACCGGTATCCGCAACGCGATGAGGTCAAGAACCACAGTTGGGAGGAAGCGGCGGCAGAGCTGGAAGCCAGTTTGGGCAATGATTTTCTAAAAGCGGACCTGTTTACGCTGGAGCAGGACGTGAGTTTGCTGTACAATAAGAAACGCAAATCCCGGCTGTTCACCCAGGCCGCTACGCATTCCGAATTACCCTCCAGGCAACACGACCGGCAGAAAAATCGCCTGCTGGAAGCGGACGGACAGGTCTATCTGCGGGAAATGGGCATCACGGATCAGAGCGGCAAGGTGGTGAAGAGCGGACAGAAAAAATACCGCCAGATCAACAAATATATCGAGATCATCGACAATCTGCTGGAGCAGCATCCGATATCCGGACAGCCCCACGTAGTGGATATGGGATCGGGAAAAGGCTACCTGACGTTTGCGCTGTACGATTACCTGACCCGGGTGAAGAACTGGAAGGCCCGACTGACGGGTATCGAACTGCGTCCCAAACTGGTGCAATTCGGGAATCAACTGGCCCAAAAGACGGGCTTTGACGATCTGGAGTTCATTTCCCAGGATATCAACGACTATGATCCCGAGCGGATCGATATGCTGATTGCCTTACACGCCTGCGACATCGCCACCGATCTGGCCATCGCCAAAGGGATCCACGCGGGGGCAGAGATCATCGTAGTTGCTCCCTGTTGCCACAAGCAGATCCGCAAACAGATGAATTGTCAGACGGATATGCAGGCCATCCTACGGCACGGGATATTGGAAGAGCGACAGGCTGAACTTGTCACCGACGGTATACGTTCCCTATTATTGGAGTACAGTGGTTACCGGACCCGGGTGTTTGAGTTTATCGATACGGAACACACCCCGAAAAACCTGCTGATCGTAGGGACCAAGGCCAGCCCGGATCCCGAAGCCCTGGATCGGGTGCAGGCCATTAAAAAGGATTTTGGGATTACGTATCATTACCTGGAGAAACTACTGGGAATTGCGTAATTTTGTGCCATCCGGCAACGTTAATCCGGTTGCCGTCCCTAACCTTTCCTAAAAAACCAGGTACCCGGCGCCGGATACCTGCCATCGGCGGCAGATAGGCTGGGTATCGAAAAAACTGCTTCATGCGCCAACTGCTTGAGACCGAACAAAAAGCCCTCGAAATCAATCTGGATGAATCTGTTTACGGCACCTTCGCGGAGATCGGAGCCGGACAGGAAGTGGCCCGCCATTTCTTTCAGGTAGGTGCGGCGGCGGGTACGATCGCCAAAACGATGTCGGCTTACGATAAGACCTATTCCGATCATATATACGGTACCGAGACCAGCGGCCGCTACGTGTGCGAGGCCCGTCTGTACAAGATGCTCGATCACGAGTACGATCTGATGAACTCCCGCCTGAGAACCGAGCGACCGGATACCAATTTCTTCGTTTTTGCCGATACCATTGCGGCCATCAATTTCACCAAAACGATCAAGGGTGACGGCTGGCTGGGAATTCGCTTTCAGCTGCAGCCCAATGCCGAGCCCAACGATATCGTGCTGCACGTGCGCATGCTGGACAACGACAATCAGCTCCAGCAACAGGCGATCGGTATCCTGGGGGTCAATCTGGTCTATGCCTGCTATCACTACCATAAGGAACCGGAAACGATGGTGGAGTCCCTGATGGACAGCCTGCGCGGCCGGGTAATGATCGATATGATCCGCCTGACCGGGCCGGATTTTATGGAACTGGACAACCGGCTGGTCAGTCTCTGGATCATCAAGCACAAACTGAGTAAAGTGGCCATGTTCGGGCCGGACGGCCGCAACGTGCACGCTTCGGAATTTCTTTACCGGCGCAATGTGCTGGTGGTACGGGGTAGTTTTCGCCCGCCTACGCTGGTCAATCAGGATATGATCCGCTCGGCTTACCAGCAGTTTCGCAACCAACCCGAAGTGGATACCAAACGCTGTTTCCTGCTCACGGAGATCACGATGGATAACCTTTGTTCGGTCGGAGAACTAGACGAGCGGGATTTTCTGGATCGGGCCGAACTGCTCAATGCGATGGGCCAGACGGTAGTGATCTCCGATTGTGAAGAACACCAAAAACTCGTCAATTATCTGTTTGATTACCGGATCCCCAACCTGGGTATCGTGCTGGGCGTACGTCCGCTGCTGGACCTGATCAGCACCAAATACTACGAGAATATGGACGGCCGTCTCCTGGCCGCTTTTGGGGAATTGTTTAACCGGAATGTGAAGATCTACGTCTACCCCGCTATGCAGGAAGGAAGTGCAGAATTAATGACTGCACATAATGTTCCGGTGCCGGAAGGCGTTAAATTCCTGTACAAGCATTTATTGGATAATAAGCAGATTACAGATGTAGATGGTTATAATCCAGATCTTTTGCACATATTTTCCAAGGAGATCCTGGCCATGATCCGAACCGGGGAAACCGGTTGGGAAACCATGGTCCCCACCAAGGTCGCTGCTCTGATCAAGGAAAAGTGCTTGTTTGGCTATCCCATGGAGCGTATGGAGTTCGAATACTGAAAATGTGCGCCGGAAATCCACCCGGCGGAAGACAACTTGCGAACTCTCACTGCTTACACTCATGTTTAATCGGAGAGCAGCTTCCCGGTTTTAACCATTACGCGGACTCATTTGGCGACAACCCGAATGGATCAGGGTAGGGAAAAACGGTAGGAAGCAATATGGCCGGGCGCACCTGGTCTATGGAAAAACGGCCATTGGACCGCTGGTGTGCAGTGCTTATCAGGAGTACCGCGCACGGTCCGGGTGTAAAAGCAGCCGGGATATGATTGAACCGGAACGACAGTATTAACATAAAACCATACCGGAGCCCTTCCCCGGTACCCGAGACCTTTCAACTATGAAAAGATTTTTGAAACGCTTCGCCATCATCAGTCTCATCGTTATCGTGAGTCTGGTAGCCATTGCCGCCCTGCTGGCCAGTATTTACGAAGACCAGATCGGTGCGCGCATCATTAAAGAGATCAACGAGCAGATCACCTCCGACCTGCGCGTGAATACCTTCAAATTGTCGGTCGTTTCGAGTTTCCCGAACGTTGCGGCCAACCTGAACGGGGTGAGCCTCACGGACAACCAGGACGGACTATTGCTGGAAGCCGAACAGCTTTCCTTCCGGATGGGCCTGCTGAGCCTGTTGGGATCCAAGATCAAAGTTAAGTCGGTGAAAGTAAGTGACGGTGCGTTGAATATTGCGATCGACCGGAACGGAAAGGGGAATTATGAGATCTTCAAAACCAGCGACACACCGGCACCGGAAGAACCGTCGGAAGCAGACGATGATGATGCCGGCCCCACCATTTCTCTGGCCGAGGCCCTGCTGGAGGATATTGACCTGATCTATTCGGACGAAAGCAGCAAACAGGAAATGTTGGTCAATGTGATCAACGCCCGCTTTTCGGGCGAATTTTCCAGTGCGCAGTTCTCGCTGGAAAGCGATGCCGAGCTGGAATCCCGTTTCGTAGAAATGGACGGAGCCCGCTATCTCGCCGGAAAAAACCTGAACTACGATGCCGTCGTCGATGTGGATATGGCCAATGGGAAATACGAATTTAAGGAAGTGAGCGTAGACGTAGAATCCAACGTTTTTCGGGTGGACGGTTACATTGAGGAAACGGAGGAAGGTACTTATTACGACCTCTTTCTGAACAGTGATGAAAGCAGTCTGGCTTCTATGTTGCAGTTGCTACCGGCTGAATACCTGGAGCCGCTGGCGGATTTCGAAAGTCGCGGTGACTTCATCGTCAAAGCCGAGATCAAGGGGATGGCGGATCAACGCATGGGCCCGGAGATCAAAGCGGAACTGAGCCTGGAGGACGGCCGGATCACCAGTGAAAAAATGGACGGTAACCTGAAGGATGTGTCCTTCCTGGCTACGTTCACCAATGGTGAGCTGCGCAATAACCGCAGTTCTGTTTTTGAGGTCACTGATCTGAAAGGATACTTCAACCGGGAACTAATGGGATTGCGCTTACGGGTAGAAAATCTGGATGATCCCCTCATCGATTTTGAACTCGACGGCGTGTTGCCGGTAGAAATGGTCTACGGCTTTATTCCCGACGAGCGGGTGAAAAGCGGCGACGGCGAGATTGAGATCCAGAACCTGCACATACAGGGCCGCTACGAAGATATGATCGAGACCAGCCGCATCAGCCGGGTAAAGGCCAGCGGTATATTGGAGTTCGACGATGCTTCCCTGGTGATTGCCAATGAATCCATGACGATCGATAAAGGAACACTCCAGTTGCAGGATAACGTAATGACCATCGAGGGACTGGAACTGGAGGGCGCCGGTAGTGAAATGGAATTTGCAGGAACGGCCCAGAATTTGCTGCCTGTTCTGTTTGCCGATTCCCTGAATACCAAACGGGCGGAGCTGAACTTCCAAACCAAATTATACGCCAAAAGCCTGGATCTGGATCGTCTGGTGAGCCTGTCGCTGGTAGGGGAAGACGACGAAGAGGTAGCCGAGGAGGAAGCAATACCGGTAGATTCGCTGACCGAAAAGCGCATCCAGAGCCGGGAACGGATCACTAAATTTCTGAAAGGTACCTTCGACGCCCGGATCGATGAATTCAATTACGACCGGATCGAAGGACAAAATTTTACGGGACTGCTGGATTTTCGGAACAATCAGCTCCATATTACGGGACGTACCCAGGCCATGGAAGGTAGCTTTGATGTGCAGGGAGAACTCTACTTTCAGGAACAACCCTTTCTGGAAGCCCGGCTAAGCTGCAACAATATCGATATCCACGAATTTTTCGAGCAGTCCGAAAACTTTGGGCAGGAAGTGCTGCGCGCCGATCATGTAGATGGGCGGCTCGACGCCAAGATCGCCATCTACGTCTACTGGGACGAACAGGGGAATATGCTCTGGGACAAGCTCAAGGTACTGGCCGGTATCGGCGTAAAAGACGGTCAGCTGCAGGATTTCGAAATGCTGGAAAGCTTTTCTTCCTACGTGGATGTACGGGACCTGCGGGATATCCGCTTCACCAACCTGGAGAACTTCCTGGAGATCCGCAACCAGCGCATCATCATTCCGGTGATGTTCATCCAGAGTAATGCGCTTAATCTCACCATCAGTGGAGAACACGATTTTGATCAGGATATTGCCTATTCCATCAAGGTGAACGCCGGACAGGTATTGGCCAATAAATTCAAAAGACACGATCCGGACCTGAAGCCGAAAAGGGCCCAGCGCAATGGTTTTTTCAATCTGTATTACCGGATCATCGGCAATATCGAGGACTACGAAATGGAATCGGCCAAACGGCAGGTGAAGTCGGATTTCGACCAGAGTGAAAAACGCAAACGGGCGATCCAACGCGAACTGGAAGTGGCCTTCAATACCGTTATCGAAATGGTGGATGAACCGACAGACTGGCGGGATATTCCCGAATACGGCGGGGATGACACCGCTGATGAAGAACCCATCTTTTTGGATTGGGAGGAAGGCGGTGGACGGCGATAAATGGGGATGGGGCGCGATGATAAAAAATAATTCCCGGGCTGTCCAATTCCCGGATATCCATTTGTTATCAGGGTGTAATCAATTAACTGATAACTAAAATCGCACAGGTAATGGATGAATTTATGTTGATCTTCCGCCACGAAGATGGCTCCAAGCAGGCTTCGCCCGAACAAATGCAGCAATGGATGAAACAGACCATGGACTGGATCGGGAGTATTGCGGCGCAGAATAAATTTGTGGGCAGCAACGGTCTGCCTTTTGACGACGCCCGGGTGGTCTGGCCCGATAATGTGGTGACCAACGGCCCTTTTGGCGATATTAAAGAAACGATTGGCGGTTACATCATGGTCCGGGCCGAATCGGTGGAAGAAGCCGTGGAATTTGCCAAAGGCAGTCCGGTACTGCAGGGGCCGGGCAATAGCGTTGAAGTAAGAAAGATCGCAAAACAGGACGGTACTCATTAATCCTTCCTAATGAAATTCGATGGTCCGTTGCCGGTCACCCGGTGGCAGCGGACCATCGTCAACTCACCTTCCGTGGAACAAGCAGACCTCATTCCTCACCTTTTCCGCACCGAGTTCAGTAAGATAACGGCCGTGCTCTGTAAGCACTTCGGCCTGCATCAGATCGAAGTGGCGGAAGATATCGCCGGCGATACTTTTGCCGCAGCCCTGGAGACCTGGCCGCACCGGGGCATACCCGCCAATCCCAGCGCGTGGTTGTATACGGTTGCCAAAAATAAGACGAAAAACCTGCTGCAACGAGACCAGCTCTTTACCAATAAGATCGCACCACAGCTCCAGCCCGGTCCGGAACGCCCGGATCCGGACATCGACTGGTCTGAGGCCAATATTCAGGACAGCCAGTTGCGGATGCTGTTCGCTATCTGTGACCCGGTGATCCCCCAAGAAGCCCAGATCGCCCTGGCCTTGCGCATCCTTTGTGGATTTGGGATCGATGAGATTGCCAATGCCCTGTTGGCCAACAAGGATACGATCAACAAACGTCTTTACCGCGCCCGGGAAAAACTGCGCCGGGAAAAGAAAGATCTCAGCTTTCCGGAAAACGAGGATCTGGAGCAACGACTCGCTACCGTGCTCACCACCCTTTATTTGCTGTTCAGTGAAGGCTATTATTCCGAAAGCAGGGAGGCTATTCTGCGGGAAGACCTGTGCCTGGAAGCCATGCGCCTGACCTATCTGCTGCTGGCGTTCGATTCGCCCCACCGACCTTCAGTTATGGCCTTACTGGCGCTGATGTGTTTTCACAGCTCCCGCTTTCCGGCCCGGAAACAGGCGAACGGGGCCATGGTGCTTTACGAGGATCAGGACCGATCGCTCTGGAACCAGGAATTGATCTCCCGCGGCGTTCACTATCTTCGCGAGGCTTCCGGAGGCCATCAGCTCTCCAAATACCACATTGAGGCCAATATAGCCTACTGGCATACCCGGCCGGAAGAAAGTCCGGAGAAATGGGAAAATATCCTACAGTTGTACAATCGCCTCCTGCAGATAGCCTATTCTCCGATAGCGGCTCTCAACCGCACCTTCGCCCTGGCAAAAGCCCGCGGCTATGACCTGGCCATCCGGGAGGCGGAAAAACTTCAACTGGAGCAGAACCACTTCTATTTTGTGCTGTTGGGGGAACTCTACCGGGAGTTGGAGCCGTTAAAAGCTAAAGAAGCCCTGCAACGAGCGCTCGATCTGGCCGGTACTGACGCCGATCGGGAACTGATCAGCAGAAAGATCGATCAACTGGGATAAGCAGTTCATCCCAATTCCCTAACCTGTAAGCTAACTACCGCATGAGCACCCCTCAAAAAGCGATCAATGACCTCCACCGAAGCGACCTCTACCTGCATTTTTACGGCGATAGTCTGACCGAAGAAAGGACCGCCGCTGAGTGCGAATACATTACTCACCACTGCCGGATGGCACCGTCTAGCCACATACTGGATCTCGCCTGCGGCCACGGCCGCCACGCCAACTGGTTGGCCCGGCACGGGCACCGGGTAAGCGGCGTCGATATGAACAGTCAGTTTATCGCCATCGCCCGGGAAGAGGCTCGCACTGCGGGCCTGGACATTGAATATATTGAAGGAGACATTCTCAACATCGGGTTCGAAGCAATTTTCGATACCGTTCTATTGCTCTTCAATACCTTCGGCTTTTTCGATAAAACGGATGGCCGCGAATTATTCCGGCGCATCGGTAAAGCCCTGAAGCCGGGCGGCCGGGCCTTTATTGATACCCGCAACCGGGATCAGGTACTCAATCATCTCGTTCCCTGTGAAGTAACGGAAAAAGGAACCGATCTGATGATCGACCGGATAAGCTTCGATCCGGTAGCGGGTACGACTACCAACCGGCGGATCTACCTGAAGGACGGCGTGCGGTACGATGCGCCGTTTACGATGTATAGTTATCATTACGGGGATCTGGCGGGCATGGTGGAGGGTTCCGGGATGCAGATCGAAACTGTGCTGGGAGGCTGGAAGCAAGAAGACTTCGACACCCGGTCCCGGAGAATCATCTTAATACTCCGGAAATAAAAAAAGAAAGCCGGAGATAGTTACCTCCGGCTTTCGTCATTACACACATAACTCAAATAGTATTTTGGAAAATGGGTGTCAGGTTTTAGGTGTCAGGGGACAGGAGTCAGGGGGCCGGGTATCCGCCAGCGGATACCCGGCTGCTGATTACTTCCCTTTGCGTACGTACATCACACGTTTGGTGATGACGGTTTCACCCATTTTTACTTTGAACAGTAGGAGTCCGGAAGAAAGATCCGGTACGTCTGACGTCCGCCATTCGAGACGATGGGCACCTTTATCCCGCGGGCCGCTGGCTACGGTGGCCAGTTGTTGTCCCATCAGGTTGTGGACCGTGATCTGGACGTTTGCCGCTTCCGGCAGTTCGTAGGCCAGCTGTACCCGGTCCGTAAATGGATTGGGGAATATGCTGACTTCTGCCGGCAGATTAGGCAGGTCCGCTGCGGATGGGATATTGACCTGAAGCGGTTCAAAGGTATCCGCGGTAGCCATGTTCTCAAAGTGAACTTTGAGGCTTTCCAGACCACCTTCCCGCAGGTTCTCGAACTGGAGATGGAACAGGTTGATCAGGCCGCTCATACCGTTGGCATTAGCGTGGGTGATCACCAGTTTGCCTTCGTTCACTTCGCGGTCGTTTACGGTTGGTGAGCCGAATCCGGCGGTATGTCCTCCGGTGTGGCGGAGCAGACTCAGGGCGTTCGGATCCCAGGTGATCACGGCTTTGTAGCTACCCAGTTTCTCTTCCAGTTGGGTCAGGTCCGCCGTGGCGGTCAGGTTCACCCACTGCTCGTGATCCGCTACGGGTTGCGGGCGCAGGTGTACATCGATCACCGGCACGTTGCGGGTGTCCAGTCCAAGAAAATCACTGGCTTTTTCTGATGGACAGAATGCTTCACCCACCGGATACGGTACCGGTAGCTGAGCGTCGTAAGTCAGTACGATCAGGGCGTCGGTAGCGTTGGTCACGCCATCCTGATTAACATCTCCGAAGCCGTTGTCTACGATCTCCTGGATGGCCGGCGGCAGGCTGATACCCGCGTCGGCGGATAGGATGATATTACCATCCGTAGAGGTCACAATGCCGTCACCGTTGACATCGCCGAGGATACCGGCCGGAGTGATCTCGAATTCGCACATTTGCAGCGCCAGTTCGGGGATCAGGTCCGTAAAGGTGTTGGCTGCGGCAAAGGAGAGGAATTGTACCTTCACCAGATCGGTGGTGCCGACCGGACCGATTGCCTGGAATTTAGCGCGGAAAATATCCATGATACCGTCGATCCCGGCGGAGTTGGCGCCGTTGAAGATCAGGCGTCCGTTGGCGGCATCCAGATTAATGAATCCGTTGAAACCGGAAAGGATATCGGCCGGGCCGACATATTCTACACTGGTCGGATTCCAGGTCATCACTCCGGTAAAGCTACCGAGGCGGTCATCGGGCGCTACGGCTCCGGTCAGATCAACCGTTACGGTTACCGGGAATACGCATCCCTGCGGGATCTCTCCGGGGCAGCTGACGATTACGGGCAGGTCACCGACCGGGGTGAAGCTGGTACAGTCTTCCGTCAGATTGATGGTAGCCGTGCGCTCACAGCCCGTTTCATCGATAGCCGTCACGGCGTAGATGAATGCCGGCAGATCGCCCGCTTTGGCCTTATCCAGCTTGGGATCATGGGACCAGCGGTAGCTTACTTTACCCTTGGCGCCTTTCACTTTGATGCTGATCGCTCCGTTGGAGGCGTCACAATCCGGTTCTTCTACCACCACATCGGTGATCTCAAATTCGGAATCTTCGTTGCAGGCCAGTCCTTCCGGCCATTCGTATACATCGGGTACACCGTTCTGATTCAGGTCGAAATCCTGTTCCTGGGCATCCGGAATATCGTCGCCGTCACTGTCTTCGTCACAGCTGTTGGGGATCCCGTCATTATCCGGATCCTGATCGGGATAGGCGTCCTCAAATTCATTCGGGATGCCGTCGCCGTCACAGTCCTTGTTGTCACACGGACCACAACTGCCCGGAGTGTTCAGAATAAAAGAAGTGGAAGCTACCCGCACGAAGTCGTCTACATCAATGCTGTATTCGGTATCGGATTCAAAAATAGACTCGCCGGGCGTCAAACGCGCCAGCCGGGGTACGGATGCCTTAATGATCACGGTGTAGGTACCGCCGCCGTTGAAACTGTTGAAATCGGTAGCGACCGCGCCCGTCATCATGTTGACGTTCAAGTTGACCGGTACAGTGGAACGGTCCGGACGGATCACCAGGCCTTCGTATTTGATGTTGGGGTCAAACAGGGTGACGCCGAAACTAGCCATACCGGAGATCATAATCGGTTGGGGAGCATCAATAATGCTGGGTACGGCGTCGATATAAAAGTCGGGCAGTGGGTTTTCCAGGAAACTGACCACATTGAGGTCCGCAGTCGTCAGTTGACTGTTCAGGACATAGAGTTTGTAATTGCCCGGTTGGGGATTCTGAATGTGAAGAATGCGGTAGAACGCATCGTTGATGATGCTGAACTGGGAGTCCGGCACCTTATTGCCGTTTGGGTCGACCAGGTCTACACTGCGTCCGATATTTTCGTTCTCAATATTAATCTTTTCGATCTGCTTCAATCCGAGGAAAATGGTGAGTACGTCGGATCCCTTCTCTACGGGCAGGTCAATGACCATGGAGGGAGAAGGAAATTCAAAAAAGATGTGTTCTTCGAAACCTACCGAACTGTTGATCAGGCTGTATCCCTGCTGGTGGGCGGCCAGTTCGGCGTAGATCGCGGGGATCATATCGTCGGAATAGGCCGGCAGCATCTGACCGCCGGATTCCGAAGCCAGTTCCGCGAGCAGGTCCGTATCCGCACCGTTACCGACGGGAATGGAGTGAATGGTCACCCCAGCGGAAATAAGGTTATCCGCCACGGCATCGGGATCGGCTCCGCGATTATTCTGTCCGTCGGAAAGCAGGAAGACCGTCGGGTTGGTCAGCGTTTCTCCGCCGGCTTCCGCGATGGCCTGGGCGATCTGAAGTTGTACTCTGGATTCGATCAATCCGTCGCCAATGGCGGTATTGCCGCCCGGTACCAGCGCATCGATATTGGCTTTAAAAGAGCTGGCGTTGGCCGGGGTCAGGTCCTCAACCGAGCGGTTGGTCGTAGCGGTGCTGCTGAAGGATACGATACCCAGATCGATATTTTTATTCTGTTGCAGGTCAACGAAAGCGCGACCGGCGGCCTGGGCAAATTGCAGGCGGGTGCGGTCCCCTACATCCTGGATCTGCATACTACCGGAGCGGTCAAATGCCAGCACCACGAGGCTGGAGCCTTCCGTCTGTACATCAAAACTCAGAAATCCCCGGCAGTCAGCGGGCGGTGCGGCGGTCGGCAGGGCCGGTACCGTCAATCCCAGTGCGGAGTAATTCTGATCCAGGATCTCCCAATCGGATTTTCCGGCGTGCATCAGCGTGTGCTGACTGGCTTCGTAGCGGCCGGTACTCCCGTTATAACCAGTACAGGCATCGCCGGTGCAGAGGCCCATATCCGTACAGGTTTCCGTATCCGGGCAACCGCTGCCGTCACCGACCAGCGGATCGTGATTGGCGGCTACAGTCAGTTCGCTCATGGTGAGGTGGTTGGCCATGAGGGTATTGTTGCGGTCGTCCACATCCGCGGGATCGATTGCCGGTCCAATACCACAGGGGCCTCCCCAGCGGCATTGCTCATCGTATTCGTCACCCAGACCGAAAGCCAGGTGGCCCAGCTCGTGGGCGATCACCCGCCCCTCGATGCCGTTGCTGAACAGGTTAATGTGGGAGCCGTTGCGTCCGAAGCCACTGCCGTCGGACCAGAAGCTCACTCCCGAACGACCGGGATCGGGCAGTACCCAGATATCGGCCTGGGCTTCGTTGACGGCACCGGAAGTGATGGTAACGGTACCAAATACGATCTGCCCGTCGGTAGCATCGCAAATAACGTCATTGGCTACGCGCAGGGCATTTTGCAGGTCGGTAATATCGGCCGCAGTGGGCACATACCGGAAATTAACCGTGAAATTCATCAATCCCTTGATGCCGGCCGCGTTGGGTGGTGCGGGTACGATACTGCCGCTGCCGGCAGAGAGGAAAAAGGGAGTGACGAGGGTAAGGAAAAATAAAAGCAGGCCATTTCTGATCCTGCGGAATAAGGTAGTTTTCATCATCATAGGTATTTTGGTGGTTGTGATTATAGCCTCCTTGCTGGGGAGATTTGTTAGAAACTGCTTTAGAACTTCTGCTGCTGGCGAAAAGCCCGGATTTTTCTGCCAATCGAAAGCTATTTTTCACTACATAGCAGCGCTACGGAGTTAAAAATAGGTGCAGAGTGGTGGTAAAATCCGCGCTTTGGAGACCAGCGAGAGGTTTTAAAACTGTTTCTTAACTTTATCCGCCGAGGCAGAAAGTCGTTACGGGAATTGAAAAAATAAAAGCGCGAAAATGAAAAAAACATATCTGGACGCTACGCAGGAAGCCGGCCGGGCCTTTTATATGCGGGGTATTTCCGGGCCGGTGGTGATGTTGAACTTACTCCGCTTTCGGGATACTGCCGATTATTCGGACAGCCCGGAACTCGCTCCCAAGCAGCCCGTATCGGGCAAAGCTGCCTACCGATCGTATATGGCACACACCAGGCCTTTTCTGGAGGAAGCCGGTGGAGAAGTCCTTTTTCAGGGTAAAGGCGGACCGTTTTTGATCGGTCCGGAAGGCGAAGGCTGGGATGAGGTACTGCTGGTGCGCCACGCCAGTGTCGATAAATTCCTGGCTTTTGCCCGCAACGAGGCCTATCTGCGGGGCGTTGGCCATCGGACGGCCGCATTGGAGGATTCCCGCCTGTTGCCGATCGAAACAATGTGAGAACAAATTGTGGGGTTTTCTATTTAATAAGAGGGGAAAATTCAAATAACCTTTTATTCCAATCTATTAAAATGACTACCACCATGAAAGACCTCTCTTTACTGATTATGTTGTTGTTATCTACGACAATAGCCTTTGCCCAACCGGAAATTCCTATTGATTTTGAATCCGAAGCCAGCATTTACTCTTTTTCCGATTTCGGGGGTGGAGTGGCCACGGTTATCGATAATCCTCAGGTCTCGGGGATCAACACCAGTGCCAAGGTGGGCCAGATGGTGAAGTTTGCCGGAGAAGTTTTTGGAGGCAGTACGCTGGTACTGGCGGATACTATTGATTTCGGAGATAATAATGCCATAAAAATGAAGGTGTTCTCCAATCGAGTCGATGCTCCGGTGCTTTTTAAACTGGAAGGTCCAACTCCAACCGAAGTGACCAGCCGAACGACCGTAGCGAACGAATGGGAAGAACTGACTTTTAATTTTAATGGCTTTACCGAAGGCATATACACCGGAATTACCATCATCTACGATCTGGGGGTTGTGGGCGATGGAAGCGCTGATTTTATCCTACTGTTCGATGATATTGAATTTACCACGGTCGAAGCCGAAGGAGGCGTGCGGCTGCCCATCGATTTTGAATCAGATACGCTGAATTATGTTTTTTCCGATTTCGCCGGCGGTGTTGGGTCCGTTATTGATAATCCTCAATCTTCGGGCATCAATACCAGTGCTAAAGTCGGACAGATGGTGAAATTCGCCGGAGAAGTATACGGCGGAAGTACCCTGGCATTAGGCGGACCTATTGACTTCGGAGATAATAATGCGATCTCCATGAAAGTGTTTGCCAACCGGATCGATGCCCCGGTCACTTTTAAACTGGAGGGTCCGGCCCCGGTGGAAGTGGTGGCCAGAACGACCGTAGCGAACGAATGGGAAGAATTGACATTTAATTTTAACGGCCTCACCGGTGGTGTTTATACGGCTATTACCATTATTTACGACCTGGGTGTTGTGGGTGATGGAAGCGCTGATTTCACCCTGTTATTTGACGATATCGCATTGACAATGGACGATAGTGAAAGCGTCCAGATCCCGATTGACTTCGAATCCACCTCTTTAAATTATGTGTTTGCGGATTTTGGCGGTGGCGTTGCTACCATCATTGACAATCCCCAATCCTCCGGGATCAATACGAGCGCTAAGGTCGGACAAATGGTGAAATTTGCCGGGGAGGTTTTCGGCGGCAGTACGCTGTCGCTCGGTGGCCCCATAGATTTTGCCGGTAATACTTCCATTAGCATGAAAGTTTATTCCAACCGCGTGGGAGCTCCGGTATTATTAAAACTCGAAGGCGCTGTGCCGGTGGAGGTATCCGCTACGACCACTGTAGCCAACGAGTGGGAAGAACTGGACTTCGATTTTTCCGGAATGACGGATGCCGTTTACACGGGAATAACCATAATATATGACCTTGGAACGGTTGGAGACGGCGGTGCCGATTTCACCCTGCTATTTGATGATATTGTGTTTACGGGCACTACGCGGGTAGTTGACCTGGAGATCCTTGACGTCAATATTTATCCCAATCCGACGGTGGATTTTCTGAATATACAGAGCAAAGAAGAGATCAAGAACGTGATCGTTTATTCTCTCTCCGGGCGGCAGCTGATCTCCGTGATCCCGGAAAACTATCAGAGTCGCGTAGATCTGACCAGCTTGCCTTCCGGAACCTATCTGGTGAAAATTGCTATCGGCGAACAGGAGGGAATGACCAAAATAATTAAACAATAATTAGACTTTCTGATAGCATTAGGCCGAAAGATTGCGGGATTGTGTAGCTGGAATTGTTCTAAGCTAACCGGATACAGGAGCCGCAATTTTTCGGCTTATTCAATATTACCCCTGGAAGTATTTTTCAATGACTCCGGCTGCTTCTTTCAAGCTTTCCCCAAAGGCAAAGACCCCTTCCCGGTGCCCTTCCATGACAAAGATCCTACTTTCGGGCAGGTCGGAATGCTGCAGCAGGTCGATGATGCTGTAGGCCATTTCCGGACTGCCGTAGGTAGCGCCGGCATCCGTGGTGGGTACCCGGTGGAGTAGCCGTTCCCACAGGTCCAGATTATGGATGTGGATAACGCCGTGCACGGTCGGACATTCCCGATAGATGACCGCATGGCTCATGGATTCCGAAGAAGCAATGATCGGACCGCGGCAACGCAGCAGGTTTTGGTCGATATCTACCTCCGTTACTAAGCTGTAATGATCCGCCTTCAGTCGGGGGAAATTCCCCGTCGCCGAGCCGCTAATAAAAAACTGATCCGTTTGCTGCCGGCGACAACTGATATTGCCGAATCCGATACCGTCCGGATAGGCACCGATCAGGCCGGCGGTGTACATCCGGTTTCGCCAATGGTCGAGCTCACTCAGTTCTTCCCAGGGAAAAGGCGGCGCCTGCTGCCAGTCTGCCTGGAATTTTATATAACCCTCTTCCGATATACTCATCTTCCGATCTTTTGCAATAAAATCCGTTGTGCGGTAATGCCGGCCGCTGCCACTTGCGTCCTACGCAGGGAAGTACCCGCAAACTGGTGTGGTGACTAGCCGGTTACTGCGAAATAAAGCAATATTTATCGCTAAAACGCAAGCTGTAGGTTAAGAGGTTTTTAAATTTGTTGGTCGAAACTTCGATAAAGCCCTGGCCGCAACGGATCTGTTAATATTAAACCGCTATCCTAAAGAATAGCGAAGTAAACTGGTATGAAAAACGTAATCTTGAGCTTAATGTGGCTGGTGATCAGTCAGGCGGCAGCTTTTGCCCAATTTGAAATGCCGGCGGAAACACCGACCATTCACATCCATCGCACCGGGCAGAAGATCCTCATTGACGGAGAGCTGAACGATGCCGTCTGGCAGGAGCAGGAAAGGGCCGGCACCTTCTGGCAGTATTTCCCTATGGATAGCTCTTCGGCCAAGGGGCAGACGGAACTGCGCATGACCTACGATGATCAGTTCCTCTACGTGGGTATCCGGTGCGAGACGACCGGCGATGAATTCGTGGTCTCTTCCCTGAAACGGGACTATTCTTTTTCCGCCGCCGATAACATTACCCTGGTCTTCGATACGTACAGTGATCAGAACAACGCCTTCGTTTTCGGGATGAATCCCTACGGCGTGCAACGGGAAGCCCTGATCGCCAACGGTGGGCGCATCCGGAATGATTTTGTTTCTTCCTGGGATAACAAATGGTACGGAGAGGCTGTAAAACATCCGGGTTACTGGACGGCGGAGTTTGCCATTCCTTTCAAAACTTTGCGGTTCAAGGAGGGCAGTACCGAATGGCGCTTTAATTGTTACCGCAACGATACACAACACAACGAATGGTCTACCTGGCATCCAATCCCCCGCAATTTCCTGACCATGGACCTGGGATTTATGGGGCGCATCGTCTGGGACGAACCTTTGCGTAAACCGGGCGCGAATATTTCCGTCATTCCCTACGTCAATGTGGGAATGGCCCGGGATTTTGAAGATCCTACGGAGCAGCGACCGGACTGGAATCTGGGGATCGGCGGGGATGCCAAAGTGGCGCTGAGTTCGGCCCTCAACCTGGACCTGACCGTTAATCCGGATTTCTCCCAGGTGGAAGTCGATCAGCAGGTGACCAATCTGGACCGATTTGAGGTCTTCTTTCCGGAACGTCGGCAATTCTTTCTGGAAAATGCGGACCTGTTCGGCAGTTTCGGGCAGACGCGGAACAATCCCTTTTTCTCGCGGCGGATCGGGATCGCCGTGGATACAAGCACCGGGCTCAATGTACTCAATCCGATCTACTACGGTGCGCGGCTGAGCGGTAAACTGCACGAGCGCTTACGGGTGGGTCTGCTCAATATGCAAAGCGCTCCGCTGGAACAGAGCGGCCTGCCTTCGTTCAATTACACCGTGGCCGCTTTGCAGCAGCAGGTGTACAGCCGTTCCAACCTGTCCTTCATATTTGTCAATAAATCTGCCGTCAATAAGGATGATTATCAGGGCGATTTCAGTGCTTTCAACAGGGTGGCCGGTCTGGAATACCGACTGGCAACTCCCGATAACCGCTGGAAAGGGAAGTTCTATTACCACCGGGCTTTTACGCCCGACAAGCAGGACCATCAGTTTGCCCAGGGCGGCCAGATCGAATACCAACGCCGCCGCTACCGTCTGGAATGGGCCCATAATGTGGTCGGCAATGGTTTTGACGCCGAGGTCGGATTTGTGCCCCGTCGCGATTATATTCTGATGAGCCCGGAATTTCAACTCTTCTTTTTCCCAAAAAGCGGCATCTTCAATCAACACAGCATCAATGTGGATACCCGTTTTTTTCTGCAGATCGGCAAGGACGGCAATACCATCATTCCGGAATACGGTCTGTCCGAAAGACAAACGGAGATCAGTTGGGAGTTCCAGTTCAAGAACAACACGCGCGGGACCATCAATCTGCAGGAAGACGACCTCACTCTATTGGCGGATTTCGATCCTACCCGCCTGCAGGAGGACGGAGTAGTGCTGCCGGCCGGTAGCGACTATCATTTTTTCAGCCTGAACGGGGAATATACGTCCGATCAGCGCAAGAAGATCTTTTATACGCTGGAACCGAATATCGGTCAGTTCTACAATGGATTTATTGCCGGAATGGGGGGCAGTCTCAATTTCCGGTACCAGCCCTACGGAGCCATCGCGCTTAACTACAGCTACAACTACGTGGAGCTGGATGCTCCCTTCCGGCCGGCGAGTATCTGGCTGGTGGGGCCACGGATCGACCTGACCTTTTCCAAAAAGGTCTTCCTGACCACTTTTATTCAATACAATAATCAACTGGATAATCTCAATATCAACGCCCGTTTTCAATGGCGTTTCCAGCCGGTGTCCGACTTTTTCCTGGTGTATACGGATAATTACCTGACGGACCCGCGCCAGCCCTTCGGCGTGCGTAACCGCTCACTGGTGGCGAAAGTCACGTACTGGTTAAATTTATAAAGCTATCCGAGGGCTTTATCCAGATTGTAGGCGGCACTGATCAGGGCGAGGTGCGTGAAGGCCTGGGGAGTGTTACCCAGCGCTTCGCCCCGCAGCCCGATCTGTTCGGAAAAAATGCCGAGATGATTGGCGTAACCCAGCATCTGCTCGAACATCAGATGGGCCTCTTCCAGCTTCTTCGGATCATTTTTTCCGGCCCGGGTCAGGGCTTCTACCATCCAGAAGGTACAAATGTTGAACGTGCCTTCTTTGCCATCCAGACCATCCGAAACGTGCTGATTATTGTAGCGGTAGACCAGACTATTGGTGAGCAGACCGCCCTGGTCGGGAGACTGCATGCTGGCCTCCAGAGTCTTCAGCATCATGGGATCGGTAGGAGATAGGAAGAAAACCAGAGGCATCATCAGGTTGGCGGCGTCCAGGGTTTCGCTGTCGTAGTACTGTACGAATGCCTGCAGTTTATCGCTCCAGCCTTTTTCCATGATCTCCCGGTAAATGTCGTTGCGCACTTCGGTCCAGCGGGCGAGGTCGGCGGGTAGCGAGCGCTTCCGGGCCAGCCGTATGGCCCGATCCAGTGCTACCCAGCACATCATTTTGGAATAGACAAAATGTTGCCGGCCGCTGCGTACTTCCCAGATCCCCTCATCCTCTTTTTGCCAGTTTCGGCAGACCCATTCGATATGCTTGGTCATGATCTGCCACTGTTCGTAGGAGATCGGTGAGCCGTATTTGTTATAGAGGTAAACGGAATCCATCAATTCGCCGTAGATGTCCAGTTGCAACTGATTGAAAGCTCCGTTGCCGATCCGGACCGGAGAAGATCCCCGATAGCCTTCCAGGTGGTCGAGATGCTCTTCGGAGAGGTCTTTACGTCCATCGATGCCGTACATGATCTGCAGGGCGCCGGTATCATCCGGCCCGTCGGACCGTTCCATGATCCAGTTCATGAACTGCGCCGCCTCGGTGGTGAAGCCGATCCGCATAAAGGCGTAGATGGTAAAGGCGGCATCGCGCACCCAGGTGTAGCGGTAGTCCCAGTTGCGTTCTCCGCCGATGTGTTCGGGCAGACTGCAGGTGGGAGCGGCTACGATCGCTCCGGTGGGCTCAAAGGTCAGCAATTTCAGAATAAGGGCCGAACGGCTGACGGTCTCCCGCCAGCGTCCTTTGTATTGGGACTGGGCGATCCAGTCCCGCCAGAATCGGATCGTATTTCGGAAAGATCCTTCCGCCTCTTCTCTTGACAACTGGAAGGAGCAACCTTCTCCGGATCCGATCTTATGGAATACAAAGACGGCAACTTCTTCCTGTTGGAGTGCAAATTCGCTGATAGCGGCCTGATCATCCCTACTCAGCGGAACGGAACTGGACAGCGCCATACTCAACTGGTCATTGTGAAAGCTGGCTCCTTTATCGTTGATGGAAACCTCGTGGGTAGCCCGGGCGTAATCAAATGCAGGTCGGCAGGTCATTTTCATCTTCACTTTTCCGTGGATTCCCTTGACGATCCGGATGAGATGGTAGTCCTTTTCGTCCCGGACGCCTTCGCCCACCGGCATAAAATCCGTTACTTCCACGATGCCGTTTTGGCAATGAAAACGCGTAATGAGGATATTGGTATCCGGCCAGTAAAATTGTTTTGGGTGGTATTCGCCGGAAGCGGGTTCGATCTGAAAGTGCCCGCCTTTTTTATCATCCAGCATAGCGGCGAAAAGACTGGGAGAATCAAAGTGGGGAAAACAGAACCAGTCTATGGAACCGTTGGTACCCACCAGTGCGGCGGATCGCATATTTCCGATTAAGCCGTAACTTTCGATGGGCAGGTATGACATGAAGAGATGGTGTTTGTCGTTTTATGTTCCGGAAGGGAAACAAGAGGACCGCCTGAAAGTTTACATTTCCTGCTTGCTTCCCACAAACGAGACACCCCTAATATTCATCCGGCTCCACGTGGATGAGCACGTCGGAGATCTCCGGAAGTTTTTCCTGCAGTTCCCGTTTTAGATCGTGGGCGATATCGTGGCCCTGTTTGACGGTGAGGTTCCCATTGACTACCAGATGCAGATCAACGTGGTAGAAGAGTCCGGATTTGCGCACGTGACATTTTTCCGTATCCACAACTCCTTTCACCTGGACGGCAATTTCCCGGATCTGCTCCACAAGGTCATCGTGCAGGTGTTCATCCATGATCTCGCCCAGGGCCGGCCGGAAGATCAGGTAAGCGTTGTAGATGATGAAGCCCGAAGCGAACAGCGCCGCCCAGTCGTCGGCATTTTCGTAACCGTCCCCCAGGAAAATGGCGATCGAGATCCCAATGAAGGCCATGAGCGAAGTGATCGCGTCGCTGCGATGGTGCCAGGCATCGGCTTTTAGGGATGTACTTTTGGTCTCTTCCCCCCTCCGGTTGACGATCCGGTAAAAAACTTCCTTGATGATCACGACCGCGGCCAGTACGATGAGAGTATATTTTTCGGGCATTTCGTGCGGCGTCTGAATATTCTGAATGCTTTTGTAGGCGATGATGGTAGCGGAGACAACCAGAAAGCCCACTACGGCAAAAGTAATGAGAGGTTCGGCTTTGCCGTGGCCGTAGGGGTGGTTTTCGTCGGCGGGTTTGGTAGCGTATTTCAGCCCGATCAAAACCAGAATAGAGGAAAAAACGTCCGTTGTGGATTCGATCGCATCGGCCACCAGGGCGTAGGAGTTGCCGATAATCCCGGCAAATCCCTTGACCAGCGCGAGCAGCGCATTCCCGAGAATGCTGAGGTAGGTGGTCTTTATCGCCTTTTGTCGGTTATCGTTCATACGCTTATCGTGCGGATCGCTCCCTTTTTGAGGGGCCAAAAGTAAGACATCTGTCGGGATTTGGGGGCAATATCCGGTGAAAGGTCCAGGACAATCGAATTAAATTCTGTCGGTACTTTTTGCGCAAAAAAGTACCCAAAACGCCGGACAAAATTATCCTTCCCACTCATCCGGCTCCCGAGAGGTACGAACCCGTCTGGGCTCCCCCCATTTTGCCCGCTTCCCAGCCCGCCTACCGAGATGTCATTACAATAAATTGGGCTCAAGGGAAAATGCAACACCGCTCTATATGCTATTCTAGACAATTTTTTATCGACCTCTAATTTTAATGCGGTTGACAAGTAAATTTTCTGTCTAATCTTCGGATATACCAAAGCCGGTTGCCGGACATTTGGTAAGTATAACAAATGCGGAGGGCCGGTAGTTAGTCGGAGAATTGTCAAAAGGAGGAGATGGCGGAAAAATTACAAAGTCCGGTAAAGCCTCTGGGCACGAGGCTCTGCTAAACGACCGTCACGCGGACTTTTTTACGTTTCAGCCGGCTGTTGTCCACTTTCCGGATCAACTGATCTACCCGGTCGGCTTTGACGGCAGCAAAAGCACAGTCCTGTTTCAGTTCGATTGTCCCGACCTCGTTGTGCTTGAGTTCGCCCTGTTTGAAAAATAAACCGGCGATGTCGCCTTTAGAGATCTTATCCTTGCGGCCGCCGGAAATAAATACTGTTTTCCAGGACGACGGATCGGGAAGCGGTGCCTCTTCCAGTTCTTCCACTTCCGGATCCTGGATGAAGTCGGGCAATTCTTCTTCGGCCCACTTTAGTACATAGGCCGTACCCTCTTCGTGCATGCGGGCGGTACGACCGTTGCGGTGCACGAATTCCTCGCCCCGCAGTGGCAGGTGGTAATGGATGATGAATTTGATCTCCGGCACGTCGATGCCCCGGGCGGCAAGATCGGTAGCCAGCAGGAGCTGGTGGGTGCCGTTACGAAATTTGATGAGGGCCCGTTCCCGGTCCAGCTGGTCGAGGCCACCGTAAAAGCAACCGTGATGGATCCCCTTTTCGGTCAGGTAATCGCTAACCCGCTGGATGGAATCCTTGAAATTTAGAAATACGATACCCGGTTGGTTGCCGAGGTGACGCAGGGCTTTCCCCAATGTTTCCAGCTTATCCTTTTCGGGGGAGATTATGGTTTTGATCTGAAGCTTGGCGATACCGTCTTCCAGATAGTCGATATAAGTCGGTTTTTTCAGACCGACAAAATCCGGGATCTCCACTTTTTGGGTAGCGGAGGTCAGGATCTTCTTTTCGAGTTCCGGCAGGTTAGACATGATCTCGGACATTTCCTCTTCGAAACCGATCTCCAGGGATTTGTCGAATTCATCCAGCACCAGTGTACGGATCCGTTCTGCCGTAAACGTACCGCGGCGCAGATGATCGGCCACCCGCCCCGGCGTGCCGATCAGAATGGCCGGCGTGTGTTGCAGGTCCAGTTTATCTTTCGATACCCGGCGGCCACCGTAAACGGCATTGATCTTATACCCGGTACCCATGTCCCGCGCGACCTGTTCGATCTGAATGGCGAGTTCCCGGGAAGGGGCCAGAATGAGGGCCTGTACTTCGGCGCAGTCGGGATCCAGTTCGGCGATGATGGGTAGTAAAAAAGCCAGGGTCTTACCCGTGCCGGTAGGGGAGAGCAGCACGACTTCCGGCAGGGAATGAATGGCCAGTTTGGCTTCTTCCTGCATCGGATTGAGCTGTTCGATACCCAGTTTGTCCAGTATTTCTCTTTGATTCTTAATGTCGCTGATCATAGCCGCAAAGGTAGGAGAAATACTTGACATCGGGTGATCTCGTTTTTTGCGAGGTATTAGGTTTTATCCGGTCCTAAACCGATGTTTGGGGCCGGCAGGTGGGTACTCACCGTAGCCTGCCGACGCGAACACTCTCTAAGCTCACTTTAGCATTTTATGTTGCGTCGGGTAAATAGAATAGGAAAACGGACACTCCAGGTTAATACATGGCCAGGGCTACGCCCTTCGATGTAAAACCCGTTACTGATCTACAAATATTTTTGCTGCTACGCCGCTTACATGGATAAGAGCATCGCCCTGGAGATAAAATGGGGTTCCTCCATCAAGTGAGACGGCAAATTCAAAGAGCGATCTTAAAACATCCGGTTGACGATAGTACGTTTTAAAATTAGCTTACAGCTTTGCGAGGGCGCTGAACCCCATCATTGAAAATGCTAAGTCGAGCTAAGGTTCAATGTCATTGTCTGATCCTTTTGTATAAACTAAATTATTTGCTAACTTGGAGCTGCAATTGGTGGCATGCCGCTCACTCCCGGTTTTTTATTCAGGTTGAGTAGTTCCCTGCGGATGCCAAATGCGGCCCCTATCAGGATCAATTCATAATGAAACTTGAACAGGTTTTTTACCTAAATGGTCGGGATTTCCGTTCTATTCCGACTTTCGTCGCCACCGTACGCGAGGTCTTTGGATTTGGTGCAGAACTGGAACTGGACAATTGGGACGTTTTGGAAGATGCGCTGGAAGGAGGTTACGGCCTGCTTAATCATCAGGAGCCTTTTACGCTGGTCTGGCAAAATTCCGCAGTCAGTAAACGAAAACTTAGGCCCAGGAATCTGAACGCCATTATGGACCTATTCGAAAGTAACCCTAAGCTTACCTTGAAAT
Source organism: Flavilitoribacter nigricans DSM 23189 = NBRC 102662 (assembly GCF_002646595.1). Taxonomy (GTDB): domain Bacteria; phylum Bacteroidota; class Bacteroidia; order Chitinophagales; family Saprospiraceae; genus Flavilitoribacter; species Flavilitoribacter nigricans. The sequence continues at coordinate 61,965 of NZ_PDUD01000050.1, read as the reverse complement.
TAGAATAAACCATAACCGATGAACAAACCCATCCAGATCGATCAATACGAAAAAAATAGCTTTACCGCACCGGTCCGGGGCGGCCATCAGGTCACCCACGATGTGTACAGCCGGGGATCGGGAAAGTTGCTGGTCCTCATCCAGGAACTACCGGGTATCGGGCAGGAAACGCTGGCCCTCGCTGATAGATTTGTGGCCCGGGGATATAAAGTGTTTTTACCACATTTGTTCGGAGCGATCGGTACGACCAATATGCCCGCAAACTTCGTGCGGGTGATGTGCATGCAAAAGGAGTTCAATTTATTCGCTTCCGGGCGTTCGAGTCCGGTGGTAGACTGGTTGAAGGCACTCTGCCAAAAGGTCAAAGAGGAGCACGGTGCCAAAGGCGTAGCTACTATCGGTATGTGCCTGACCGGCAATTTTGCCATCGCGCTGATGGCGGACGAAGCGGTACTGGCCAGTTTTGCCAGTCAGCCGGCGGTGCCTCTCGTGCTGCAGAGAAGGCTCCAGCTTTCCGAAGAGGAAATAGCGGTGATCAAAGAAAGACTGGACCGCCTCGGTCCGATGCACTGCGGCCGCTTTGCCGGCGATATACTGTGCCGAAACAGCAAAATGAAGGCACTGGATCGCACCTTCAATACCGATGATAAAAAACGGATCATCCTGCACACGCTGCCCGGAATGGGGCACTCCATTCTTACGCTCGATTTTGTAGACGAAGCGGGGCATCCCACGGCCCGGGCCTTAGCGGAGGTCATGGATTATTTCGATGAGAGTCTGGCTGAATAACGGGCGGGAATAATCTACACAAATACCTCCATGGCGATCCGGTCGGCCAGGAGTTTGCCATCTTCGGTCAGTCGGAAAGTGTTGCCCTTGCGGGAAAGGTGGCCGGCATCCAGATAGGCCTGGGCATTCTGCAAAAAATGGTCGGGATACTGCTCGCCGATATTTTGGAGGTAATCCAGATCCAGTCCCCAGGAAGTACGTAGGGACGTCATTACGTATTCATTGTAGCGCTGGTCATCCGTCAGCACTTCGAATTCGATCAGGTCCGGTGGGATCTGCTCCGGATCGTTACTCCAGAGTTCCATACCGCTCATGTAGCGTGCATTGTTGGCTACGTTCCAGCGGCGGGTGCGCTCACCGTCAAACGAGTGGGCGGCGGGGCCGATCCCGAGGTAGGGTTTGCCCAGCCAGTAACTGCTGTTGTGCTTGGCGCGCCAGCCGGGTTTGGCAAAATTGGAAATCTCGTAGTGCTCGTAACCTTCCGAACGGAGGGCGGCAATGAGGTATTCAAACTGCCGGGCGGTCTGTTCTTCATCCACATCTTTCACCTTGCCTTTCTGAATGAAATGAGCCAGTGCCGTGCGGGGTTCTACAGTAAGGGCATAGCAGGAAAGGTGCGGAATATCGTAATCCAACGCGATCTCGATATTGCGGGCCCACTGTTCGTCCGAAGTAGTGGGAGCGCCGTAGATCAGGTCAATACTGAGGTTCTCAAAGCCCGCATCCTGGGCGTATTCGATACAGGCCCGGGCCTCGATGGCATTGTGGGCCCGGTTCATGAACCGGAGATCGGTTTCGGAAAAGGACTGAATGCCAATACTCAGGCGGTTGATGGGAGATGCCCACAGTTGTTTGATCTTATCCTGATTGAGATCGTCCGGATTGGCTTCCAGGGTGACTTCCGCTTCATCGTCAACCTGGAACAGTTCGTGGATCTGCCGGAAAATGCGCTCCAGTTCGGCACCGGAGAGCAGCGAGGGTGTACCGCCACCGAGATAGATGGATCGGAGGGGTTGATCCGGTAGATCTGCCCGGCGCAATTTCATCTCTTCCACTATGGCATCGATCATGCTGTCCCGATTGTGTAGGGTAGTGGAAAAGTGGAAATTACAGTAGTGGCAGGCCTGTTTACAGTATGGTATATGCAGGTAGAGGCCGGGCATAAGGTTCTAGGTGAAATAAATTATGGTTTTGCTGGAAGCGCCGTACAAGTTTTCTCGCGTTGCTCCTTTCAACTGCTAAAGTAAGGCTTTTTTCTTCGCTCACTGGTACCAATCTTTTGAATTTATCTCAGGGGGATAAATTACCGCCTAATAATTGGTTAATTTGCGGCTGTCTAATTCGGGCTGTGAGGCATTGCCTCTCCGGGCGTGGTGCAATGGATACAGGAACAGGTCCTCCGGACCGGATCAATCGTACCTCCCAAGCGCCAACGTGCCGGCAACCCGCAACCTATGCTAGATCATGCCCAAAACGCTACACGTCCGGCTGGCTTTCCAGATGTTCCTGCAGTTCTTCATCTGGGGCAGTTATTTTGTCACGCTGGGAACTTACCTGCTGACAACGCTGCACTTCAGCGGTCAGGAGGTCGGTCTGGTGTACGGTACCACCGCCATTGCCGCCATGGTCTCTCCCTTTTTGCTCGGGATGCTGGCCGACCGTCATTTCCCGGTGGAAAAGCTGTTGTCCATTCTGAACCTGAGTGGCGCCGCCCTGCTGCTGAGTGCCAGTTATTTTGAAACCTTCTGGCCGTTCTATCCGCTCATTCTGCTCTATACCTTCACCTATATGCCCACCTTTTCGCTGAATGCCGCTTTGTGTTTTCACCATCTACAGCGTCCGACCCGTGATTTTCCCCGGGTGCGTTCGCTGGGGACTTTCGGCTGGATCGTGGCGGGATTGCTGGTTGGTTATCTGGATATCGAAACGGAGGTGACACCGATGTACATCGGGGCGGGGGCTTCTTTCTTCGCGGGGATCTACAGTCTGACCTTACCGAAAACCCCTCCCCAGGGCAACAAGGTGAGCATGAGGGACTGGATCGGCCCCGAAGTGCGAAAACTGTTTCGGGACCGGTCGTTCACCATACTGATGCTGATCATGGTACTGGTCTCCATTCCGATCGCTTTTTATTACAGTTTCGTTAATCCCTACCTGAATGAGATCGGTATCGAGAACGCCGCTGGTAAAATGTCGCTGGGGCAGGTATCGGAAATTATGTTCATGCTGATCCTGCCGTGGTTCATCAATCGTTTCGGTCTGAAGGTCACCATTTTTATCGGGTTGTTCACCTGGGGGGCACGTTACTTACTATTTGCCTACGGCGACAGCGGCGATCTGTCCTGGGTGATCTATACGGCCATTCTGCTGCACGGGCTTGCGTTCGTTTTTTCCGGCCTGTCGGTGCAGATCTATCTCAACGAGCGTGTGCCAGTATCGCTGCGCAGTACGGCCCAGGGCTTTTATACCTTCCTGACCCTGGGACTGGGTACGCTGATCGGATCTTTTCTGGCGGGTAATGTGGTGACTTTATTCACGACCTCTTCCGGCGCCTTTCTCTGGCAAAAGATCTGGTACGTTCCATCGGCAATCGGCATACTGGTCTCGATCTATTTTGTGTTGCGATTTAAGGCCGGAAAGGTGAAGGTGGAATAGGCTGTCGTTTCCGGATGGAAACATTTTGGGAAGAAAAGGAAACAATTCCTGCGTTTCGCCGTAGAACTTTATTCTACTACCAAAAAAAAGAGCCGGTCAGCTAAGCTAACCGGCTTCCAAAAGAGCTTTGAGAGGCTATCTACATACCAAAAAAAGAGGTCATCCTTTGATGCCCTCTTAAATCTTTAGGGCTTGAGGGTTTTTGTTCACGGGATTATAATTGTTCGAATAAAAACTTAAAAACTAAATTAGGTCGCCTTATTATTAATTATTGATCTGTTCGTTTTTGTTGATGATACAAATATGGGGAAGGATTAAGGTTTATGATAGTACATTTTAGTGTTTTTGTGTGATTTTAATTTGAGTTATAAAATATGTAAGCAGTTGATTTGTAGTTTTTTAATATTGAAATAGAGTTTAATTCCTGTATTTTAAAGCTGGATTCCAGCAACTTTTCCGAAGTTTTTTTTCAAATTTTTTTTCATTTTTTTTAAAAAAAGCTTGCGCGGAACCAAAAACTCCCATTCCGGGCCCGCAAAAACCACTTTATCCAAGGTCTTCACCAGCGTAGAATCCGAGATCTTCATCCTTCAGCATTTTAGTGATCCAGGCGATCTGTCCGGTATGGTAGGAAAAATGTTCCGTAACGTGGACGAGCATGGTCAGGACGGTGTGTTCGTAGACCTGAACGGGTTTGACGGTCATCAGATCTTCCGGGTCCACTTTGGCGAGTACCCGCCGTACATCCGGTTCGAGCGCATCCAGCAGTGCTAACAGTTTTTCCCGGGCTACGGGGCCCCGTTCGTCAAACTCCTCCGAACGGCGACGGACGTCCGTTTCTTCGCCTACTCCGCTGATGATCCACTGGCGGACATTACCGCACAAATGCAGGATGAGATTGCCAATGCTGTTGGAGGAGGTATTGGGACGCCACCAGATCTTTTCGTCCGGCAGACGCTCCAGGCAGTTTTTGATCCTCGGCACGCATTCTTCAAATAAGCGAAAATTGACCTCGGTTACGAGGGCTTCGGTAATGGCTTGAGCGGACATACTTCGGTAATTTAGCGTTTTAGAAATAAGCAGACTGAAAATTAAGTAGAATACTTTGAAGCGAAAATCCGGCGATAAAATTTGTTCATTTTTTCCTAAAATCGATTTTGGGCACTACATTTAATGCCTGTTGTCCAACATGCCTCTCCGGCCTGACTAATGGCCGTTTCTTCTACAGTAAAAAGTTCCAGCCGCGTTTTCTTTCGCCTGACCGTATCGTTAACGGCTGGGCACCGGTAGCACTGAAAAAGTATTTTTTTAATTTAACTACTAAACATTCCAGTTTATGGCCTCCGCCGAATACCCTACTATGCCCTTTAAGCAAACTGCAATTTGTCTCTCCGGAGGCGGATACCGGGCTGCTTCCTTTCACTTGGGAACACTTTCCTATCTGCGCCGGATCCATTTCAGAGACCGGCCGTTAATTGAGTATATAAAAGTCTTGTCCACCATTTCCGGTGGCTCCTTCACCGGAGTGCTGTACGCTCATTCCGTTTGGGAATCCCAAAATGTGGTAGGAGATACCCGCTTGCAGACCGACGAGGAATTTGCTACATTTTACCACGCTCTGAAGGATTTTATGGCCGATGAGGATCTGATCGAAGCCGGCCTGAATAAGCTGAAAGACCGCAAGGAATGGAAGAGTGAACGGCGACGTAATGTGATCAATTCTTTCGCCAAAGTCTACCAGGAAAAGCTTTTCGGACTCAGTGAAAATCGCTCCTTCAATTTATTCTATCAGGGCAAGACGCACCTGGAAGAAGTAATTTTTAACGCTACGGAGTTTGATTACGGTCTGGCCTTCCGCTTTCAGAAAACACTGGATGACGAAGGGATCATCGGCAACTGGTTTCGGCGAATTCCTTCGGCCGCGGCCAAGGAATTACGTCTGGGGGACATCATCGCTTCCTCCTCCTGCTTCCCGGCCGGTTTCGCGCCGCTGGCGTTTCCGCAGGATTATATCGGACCGGATAATCAATACCTCACCAGGTTGCGGAGTCTCGAAACCCTGAAAGAGATCCCCAGGGAAATAGAATCGGACCGTTATATGGATGATAAACCGGAAGCCTATATCTATCCCGAGCCGATGGCCCTGATGGACGGTGGTATCGTCGATAACCAGGGCGTCGAGAGTATCATCCTTTCGGAGAAGCGTCGGGCGCAGGAGCTGGACACCGAAGATCTTACCGACCCGGTCTATTCGATGACGCTGACCGGTGAGAAGGATCGTAAACTGGACCTGATCATCATTTCCGATGTAGCCAGTCCCTTTTTAGTGCCGCTTAAGCTGGCTTCCCGCAAAGATGAGGTCTTTACCGGTATTCAAAATTCCAGCATTGAGCGCTTGTATAAGATTTTGACCTTGACTGGCCTTTTAGCTCTGCTCTTGATCATTCCGGTCATTTTGAGTGGACTCAAATTGATCGAGCTTTCCGATCCGGTGAAATTCCTGTTGCTGGTCCCGGGGGTAGCGGTCGGAACGATCGCGCTCCTGTTGCTGCTTTTGATCCGCTATTTCAATCGGAATATCATCAAGCAGCAGGTGCCGGCCTATTTCCAAAAGTATCTTCATTACTTTACCCATCTGCGGGTTTATGTGCTGGAGCCGATGTTGAGGGACCGCATCAGTTCCGTTCTGAAAATGGTGAACGACATTTTTCTGAAGCAGATCCGCCGGCTGACCTATGCCAAAATTTACGACGATGCAAACTGGGATTACCGGCGCATTGCCAATATCGTATACGAACTAAGACCTTCGGAAGTGAAAAAGAACCTTCTGGACCGGGATAATAAAAAACGGGCGGAAGAAGGAAAACCGGTGATTAAATACCCCGATGTGTTGAGGCAGCCTTCACCCAAGTTGCAGGAGGTAGCCGAGAATGCCTCCGATATGGGGACAACGCTATGGTTTACACCCGAGGACCGTGGGATTGGAGTGAAGCACGGAGATCGGCTCAAAGATCTGGTGACCGACGGCCAGTTTACCATTTGTTATAACCTACTCGTATATCTGTGTGAATTGAGGGCCTATCCGGAAGCGTACAATAAACTGGAATGGAAAGACGATCTGGATCGCTTATTCGAAAACCTTATGGCTGATTGGGAGCACTTCAATAACCATCCCCATTGGCTCTACGAAAAATTCGAGCACAACCAGCCAAAATAGAAAAGATGGAATTTACTTGTGCTTATTTCCCGGGCACTTTTTACAGCGTTTCCCTTTCTTGAATTTCTTGCAGCACTTCTTTTTGAGCTTTTTGCCCTGGATGATGGGCAGGGGAAAGGGTAAAGCGGTAAGTTCTTCCAGTCCGTAACCAACAGTAGTAGTGATATTTCGGGCCTTCATATGGCTTGCGTCTGCTGTTTATCTTTAATTAGACAAATTCTAAACAAGGACAAATGTACAGCGGGAAGCCGAGTTCTGCAAGTCTGATTGTGTTAAGGTTATGTCATTTTGAGTAAACTGCGCACTTCCCTGAGCGGAGTGCAAGCTAAAAACGACCGGGGAATGATCCGATGACCAGGATCACCGTCGGACTGGTGTGGCCAGTTTGTTATTCTTTTACAAAAGAAAAAATGCTTGCTGCGGCCCGGGTACCGCGGGTTTCACCCAATATGGGCAGTCCGCGTTCCGAATGAAAAAAAGAGGTCGCGAAGTATCGGTGCCGACAACTGATCAACTGACTGATAATGAAGTGCCAGTAAAATCCCGTGTTTTTCCGGTTTCGTGAATTATCCTATAAATTGCGTAGCTTTGCGGCCGCAAAAATGGGCATAGCGAATGAGTAAAATTCTGAAAGAGATCAATAAACGGCGGACTTTTGGTATCGTCAGTCACCCGGATGCCGGTAAAACCACCCTCACCGAAAAACTACTGCTATTCGGTGGAGCCATCCAGGTGGCCGGGGCGGTCAAATCCAACAAGATCAAGCGGCACGCTACCTCCGACTTTATGGAGATCGAGCGCCAACGGGGTATTTCGGTCGCTACCTCTGTAATGGCTTTTAAATACCGTGGCCTTAAGATCAATATTCTGGATACCCCTGGTCACAAGGATTTTGCCGAAGATACCTTCCGGACCCTCACTGCGGTGGATTCCGTGATCGTGGTCATTGACGTAGCGAAAGGGGTGGAGGAACAAACCGAAAGACTGGTTGAAGTTTGCCGGATGCGCAAAACGCCCATTATCGTTTTCGTCAACAAACTGGACCGGGAAGGTAAAGATGGTTTCGACCTGATGGACGAAGTCGAAGAAAAACTCCAACTAAATGTCCGGCCGTTGAGCTGGCCAATCGGTATGGGCCAACGTTTCAAAGGTGTATACAATCTTTACGAGCGCAAACTGGTCCTGTTCCGTCCGCACGGCAAACAGGAAGAAGAGGAAGAGGTGATCGAATTCACGGATCTGTCCGATCCGGAGCTGGATCGTTACGTTGGAGAATCGGCGGCCGAAGAACTGCGGGAAGAAGTGCGTATTGTGGAGGAAGTTTATCCGGCCTTCGACCGGGAAGCCTACGTCAATGCCGAATTGTCTCCGGTATTTTTCGGGAGTGCGGTCAACAACTTCGGAGTGAAAGAGATGCTGGACTGTTTCGTGGAGATCGCTCCCACGCCGCTGCCGCGGCCTACGGAAGAACGGATGGTGCGCCCCGAAGAAGATCAGTTTGCCGGCTTTGTATTCAAGATCCACGCCAATATGGATCCCAAGCACCGGGATCGTATTGCGTTTCTCCGGGTCTGTTCCGGCATATTCCAGCGCAATACCAACTACCTGCACGTACGGCAGGGACGGAAGATGAAATTTTCCAACCCTACGTCCTTTATGGCCTCCAAAAAAACGGTAGTGGACGAAGCTTATCCGGGTGATGTGGTAGGTCTGTACGACAGCGGCAATTTCAAGATCGGAGATTCGGTCACCGAAGGCGAAGAGCTGCACTTCAAAGGTATACCCAGTTTCTCTCCCGAACAATTCCGCTACGTTAATAATGCCGATCCCCTGAAATCGAAACAACTGAACAAAGGTCTGGATCAGTTGATGGACGAAGGGGTCGCACAGCTGTTTACCCGTGATAGCGACGGTCGCAAGATCATCGGTACGGTCGGAGCGCTGCAGTTCGATGTCATTCAGTACCGTCTGGAAAATGAATACGGCGCCAGTTGTAGCTACGAACCGGTCAATCTCCACAAGGCCTGTTGGGTAAGCTGCGATGACGATGCGGCCCTGAAAGAATTCCTGCAGCGGCGCAAACGCGACATCGCGCACGATACGCACGGTCAGCTGGTTTTTCTGGCGGAATCGGCCTGGGCCTTGAAAATGGCTCAGGATAATCATCCCAAGATCCAGTTCCACTTTACCAGCGAGTTTTAGCAGTACGGAGCCACGGCGAAGGGCGGCCGGTAGGTCCGGAATTATCCATGGCTCCGTAAAACCTTGATTATGGCCTCCTTACTTCCATTTCACGACGAATCGATGATCGAGGCCGGTTGTGACGAGGCCGGTCGGGGCTGCCTGGCCGGGCCGGTTTTTGCGGCGGCGGTTATCCTGCCCAAAGATTTTGAACACCCGCTACTGAACGATTCCAAACAACTCAGTGAGAAGCAACGCTATGCGGCCCGTACCGTAGTGGAAGAAAGTGCGCTGAGCTGGGCCGTGGCACAGGTAGACCCGCGGGAGATCGACGAGATCAATATCCTGAATGCTTCCTTTCTGGCTATGCACCGGGCGCTGGATCAGTTAAAGGTCCGGCCGGAGAGCCTGCTGATCGACGGTAATCGTTTTCATCGCTATCAGGATCTGCCCTTCCACTGTATGATCAAGGGCGATGGCCGTTTTTTGTCCATAGCTGCCGCATCCATCCTGGCAAAAACTTACCGGGATGACCTGATGCGGGAATTACACGATGCCCACCCGCAGTACGCCTGGGACCGGAATAAGGGCTACCCAACGGCGGCTCACCGCAAAGCCATTCTGTCGCACGGGGCTACCGTGCACCACCGGCGGTCTTTCCGGCTGTTGCCGGACGCCATCCAGGGGAAGTTGTTTTGACTTTGGCTACCGGATAATTTCATTCAGCATTTTCCACAAATCATTTAGGTAGACGATCGGAACCAGTGCATTGGACGGGTTTTCTCCCATGCGGATGACGATCAGATTCTGACTGGGAACGATATTCAGATACTGGCCGTTCTTCCCCAGCCCCGCAAACATATCCGCCGGAGCATCGGGGGCGATACTGCCGTTGATCCGGATCTGAAAGCCGGGCAGTTTATAAGCGGATTTTCCGTTGAGCCACCAGAGGTAACCGTAACTGGGGTTGATGTCCTGGGAAGTGTTAACCATCTCCTCGTAGTAGTTGGCATCGGTCATGATCGGAGTGTCGTCCCATTTCCCTTTATTCAGATTCAGCAATCCAAAACGGGCCATGGAACGGGCGGTACTGAAATAAAGGTGATTGTAGTCCACATAAGTCCAGAAACCGTCCATGCCGATCCGGCTCGTGAGCCGACTGTGGAAATAGTCGTCAAAATTCTGTTGGGTGGCGCCTTCTACCACCTGATCCAGGATCGTGTAGGGGGCATTATGGTAGGCCCAGCGGGTGCCGGCATCCGCCAGGTAAACCAGACATTCGGGCTCCGTACAATCCTTGTTGTCCACGCTGTCATCCAGGCCGGTGGTCATGGTCAGATGGTGACGAACGGTGATGGCTTTCATTTGGACGTCGCTGATGTCGGCCCATTGCTCCCCGAGATAATCGTCCGAACGATCCGCGATGTTCAGATGCCCTTCTTCCTGCGCCAGTCCGACGGTGAAGGCCGTCAGCGTTTTGGCCGCCGAAGCCCAGTACCAGTTGGAGCCGGCCGAAAAATCGGCGATGCCGAGCAGGTCTTTACCAAAATATTCCTCCAGCACGATCTTTCCGTCTTTCAGCACGATAAATGCCCGGGTATTGCCGTCTTCCAGGAATTGAAGTAAATCCGGTATTTTTGCGGTATTCCAGCCCAGGGAAGCGGGCGACTGGGTGGCCCAATCATTCCCGTCCAGCGGCGGGAAATAGAGTCCTTCCGGTTCCGGATCGGGATCCGGCGTGGTCATATCCGGATCTTTCCGGCAGGCGGATAGTGTCAGGAGTAAAAGCACACTGATGCCGATGAAAGATCGGAGCGGTACGGAAAACGAAGGAATTGCTTTCATTGTAGTTCTTTCTTGAATATTCAGTGATGGTATAATTGGTGCTGGGACAGAACATGCTCAATAGTGCATTGGGCGTTCAATGGCTCCACTGATGCACTGATAATACCCCTGAAGGATGATATACCCTTATTCGGTTCGGGAAAAAATTATACGAGAATTCCCGGCCGGTACGTTTCAATCACACAACAAAAATAAATTGCACTTGAGTTATTTCCGATATCTGTTTGTTCTGCTAACTTTTTTCGCAGTGGCCTGCAATAATGCACCTTCCGAAGCGCCCGCTACCGCGCCGGTTGCGAGCGGTGATCCGGCCATCGATGATGTCAGCGCACTGATCGCCCAGCGGGGCGACGATCATAGTTTGTACGCCAAGCGGGCAGAGCTGTATTACGAAAAAGAAGGCTACGATGAAGCCATTCAGGACCTGCAACGGGCTTTGAGCATCGATTCGACCAATGTAGTTTACCACCATATGCTGGCGGATGTATACATGGATTATTTCCGCAGCCGACTGGCGCTGCGTACGATGGAGCGAGCCGCAGCGCTCTACCCGGAACGAATACCGACCCTGTTGAAATTAAGCGAATTCCAGTATATCCTGAAGCAATACGAGGCATCTTTTTCCACGCTGGATAAGGTATTAAAACTGGAGCCGCGCAATCCGGATGCTTTTTTTATGATGGGCATGAATCTCAAGGAGACCGGGGATACCACCCGCGCCATCAACAGCTTCCAAACGGCGGTGGAGATCGAACCGGCAATGGTAGACGGCTGGATCAGTCTGGGCCAGCTCCACGCTTCGATCGGCAGTCCGCTGGCGGAACGTTATTTTAACAATGCCATCGATGAAGCGCCTCCCGGCCCCGGAGCCATCATTCCGCTGCACGCTAAAGCGGACTACCTGCGGGACCAGGGGGAACTCGAAGCGGCCAAAGCCCTGTACAAACAGATCAACCGCCTCGACCGGCAGTACGAGGAAGGCTATTTCAATACCGGCGTGATTTACCTGAAACAGGATTCCATAGAAAAGGCATACGAACATTTCAATATTGCAGTGGAAGTCTATCCGCTTTACATTAAGGGCTACTACTACCGGGGACTTACCGCGGAATTATTGGGGAATACCGGCCAGGCAAAAGCCGATTACCAGCATGCGCTCAACCTGGCTCCCGATTACACGGAAGCTCAGCAGGGGCTGGCCCGTCTGGCGAAGAATACACAGTAAAGGTGAAGCGTACCGGGAAGGGGAGATACGGATCTTCGGCCCGGTTTGGATGATCACTAAAACTTAAAATTCGCTTAATCTACAGTTAAAAGAGTCTGGCGACCTTTGTGTCATCAAATCAAATCGTTTTGCTGTCATCTTCTCTTGTTCCCATCTTCCCTGCAATCTAAAGTCGTACACAATCAGCTTTTGACCGCCCGGTCGAAAGCTGATTATTTTTTTTCAGGAAGGTAATCTTATTCTTCTTCGTCTGAGGAAATTTCGTTGGCCGGTCCCTGGTAGGTCTCTTCTTCCTCTTCTACCTCCACCTCTTCTTCAATCCCTTCCGGGATAGGTTCCAGCCAGAAATTATTGACGCCTTCGCCGACGGTGATCCGGATCTTTTCCATGTTCAGCAGTTCCAGCATGGCCAGAAAAGTAACGATGGCGTGGATGCGGTTGCGGCATTCGCTGAAGACCTGTTTGAAGGAAGCCCGGGTGTTGCTGGTGATCTGGGAAAAGATGTGCTGCTGTTGTTCTTCGATCGTATAGCTGAACTGTACGATCTCGTGGATGGTGCCGGGGTTTTTATCATCGAAGCGTTGCATCACCCGCTCGAAAGCTTTGAGCAGGCCAAAGAGAGTGACAGACTCCAATTCCACGTCCACCAGGGCCTTGGTCGCGATCTGTTTGAGTTCCCGGGTGATGTTCCCCCGGTCATTTTGCTGGGACCGTCTCTCTTCGAGGATCCGCATTTCCTCCAATACACTTTTGTAGCGCTTGTATTCCAGAAGGCGTTGTACCAGTTCTTCCCGTGGGTCGATCTCGTTTCCGTCTTCGTCAACGGGTTTGCGCGGAAGCAGCAGTTTGGCCTTGATGCGGCAGAGCGTAGCGGCCACCAGGATGAATTCACTCGCCAGATCAATATCCATAGATTCCATGTGGCGAATGTATTCCAGAAAGTCGTCCGTGATCTTGGCAATGGGAATATCGTTGATATCCAGCTCATCGCGCTCGATAAAGAACAGAAGCAGATCGAAAGGACCTTCGAACTGCGGCAACTTAATGGTATAGGTGGCATCCATGGGGCAAAGATACGGAAGGGCGCAGGATAATTGCACAGATATGCTATCTTTAAAATAGTTCCTGCCAAGTTTTTGCAGTGCAATTTTTGATTCAAATAATCGAGTATAATGTCCAGATCCGAAAGGCAACGAATCGGTAGTATGAAATATCCACACCAGAAGCAGACCGGCCTTAAGAATGGGGTGCTCGCCACTGCCCGGCCGGGCTGGAGCGGATCCGAGTGGTGTTGGAAATTTTCACTACTGATCTGGCTGGGTTTGTTTCTTTCCTGTTCTGCCGCCAAAACGGAGCGTCTGGATTTCCTGACCGGCACCTGGAAAGTGAGCGGTAAAGAGCAGTACGAAGTATGGGAGAAAAACGGTAAAAGAGGTTTCCGTGGCTACGCTTACCGCGGAACGGGAGCGGAGCAACAAATTACCGAGAGGCTGGAGATCCGCTTGCGAAATGGCCGGCTGGTATACGAAGCGACGGTTCCCGATCAGAATGAAGGCGCTACTATCCGCTTCAGCCTGAACGAAGCCCTGACCGACCGCTTTTCCTTCGAGAATGCGCAGCACGATTTCCCGAAAAAGATCCAGTACCGGCTTTTAACTGCCGACCGAATTGAAGTTACAGTGCTCGGTGAAGCGGGCAAAGGCTTTTCCTATATCCAGGAAAGGGAATGATCGGTAAGGGTGAATGAAAAGTTAGGAAGGTTAACAAGGTTCGTTTTTTGGAGCAAAATTCCGATATAGCGTAAGCTAAACTATACCTCGATGAAATACCTCGCGCTTATCTTTCTGTATCTGGTCTCGTTCCAGACCAGTAACGGGCAACTGGCAGCCGACGATCTGAAGATCGTCGATTACCATGTCCATATCTTCAGCGAAGCCCTCCTGGAAAATCTGGAACTGCAGGGCTACGATATGGCGGGCTCGGGATTTCAGATCCTGGAAACCGACAAAAGCTCTTACCGGGATATCGACCGGATCCTGCAGCAAAACAGCCGGGCCAAGATGTTGTTGATCTCCGCCGGTTACGCGTACGATGATCGCGACCGGGAAGATAAGGCCGGTAGCGAGCAGGTCGTACAGCGGGAAAATGATCTGCTCAGCACCATCGTACACCGCTACCCCGACCGGTTGATCGGTTTTTATGGCGTGCATCCACTGCAGGACTTTAGTCTGCAGGAAATCGTCAGATGCGACGAAGAACTGAAATTGCACGGGATAAAACTGCACCTGCAGGGCAACCGGATCCGGCTCGACGATACCACGCACCTCAACCACTTAAAAGCGATTTTTGATCTGGCTGCAGCCCGTAGTATTCCCCTGCTGATCCACAACAATGCCTGGGACCTGCAGGCGGGAGCCGAATACGCGCGGCAATTCATTGACAACTTGCTCAAAGATGCCGATCCTCTGACCATCATTTTTGCCCATACCGGTGGGGGAGGAGCCTACTTCGACTATACCCACGATCTGCTGGCCGTTTTCCGGGATTATTTTGCTGAGGATGAGACCAGCGGCAAACACCGGATCTACTTTGAACTGTCCGGCACGGTCTCCGATAAAGATATTCCGGGCGAACGCCCCCTGTCGGATCTGGCCGAAATGATCACCGCTATCGGAGCGGAGCGATTCCTGTTCGGTTCCGATTACCCGGTTCGTAATAGCGAAAAGTATATTCAAGAATTGAGCGAACAGCTACCTCTGGATGAAAGTGTACTGAAAGGGATCATTGAGCGGGACATTTTTGACCTGTTGAAAAGTAAATAAGTTCCCGACTTATTGTACACGTCTCCAGATCACCCGAACATCATCCATCCAGATCGAATCGATCACCGGGTTCCAGAGGTAAATGTCGAGCTGGTCCGAAGGATAATCCTCCGGCAGTCGGATCTCATGCCGCAGGCGGTGCCAGCCGTCGGCCCGGGCATTTTCCGTAAAAATATTCTGAAACGTGTGGAAATCATCCGGATTGGGAGCGGAAGCCACGATCCCGGCTGATCGGTCGTTACCCAGCCTCCAGGCGGTAATGGTGATCGCCTCGCAGGCCTGTACCGGTTGCAGACGGATCTTTCCGGCGTAAGGGTTTTGGGGCGTCAGAAAGAAAGCATGTTGGCCACTGTGGCGCCGGTCGGTCACCCGGTTTTCGACCCCGGCCAGAGGGAATTCCGGAAAATTAGACTGAAGGTAATTACTGTCCGAGACCACCTGTTCGAGGTCGGAAAAGATCGTATCCCGGCGCACCACCGGGGCGCGCTCGTGTACATAAAGGGTGTCCGGCCCCGGCCACCAGCTTCGTACCGGATAGGCCCGATTGCGGATCGTGCAGGGCAGGTCCCGGGAAAAACTCAGCACATACTGATCTTCGGCTACGAACCACCAGCTTTTGTGATCAAAGGAAAAGGGGTTCTGGGGCGCAGTGGCGTACCAGCCGTTGAATTCCATACCCCCGTTGATCTGATCCGCCGGAATGCCCTCTTCCTGGATCATGGATTGCAGGACGGTCCAGCGTACACGATTCCAGGCCAGGTTATCGCGGGTGGCGCCTACCGAAAAAAGGCCCATAGCGATCAGAAAGACCAGGATGGCCACCCTGGCCCACCGTGGATAGGTTTGGGGCCGGCCGGGGGTGAGCAATAAAAGCAAGGCCGGCAGGATGACGAGCTGGTAGCGATCAAAATGGTATTTATCAAGCAGCAGATAAAGCGAGTAGGCCAGAATGAAAAACACCAGCCCGAGTTTCCAGAAAGTTCTGTCCGGCCACTTCGGCCAGTTCGAGAACTGTTGTAGCCGGTCGTAGGCCAGCCAGAGCAATAAGGCCATGATGCCGTAACCGGCCAACTGAAAAAGCGGCCAGATCGCGGAATAGACGACCGGCGCATCCATATAGCGCGTGTCGCGGCCGACCATGGCCGTAGGACCCAGTCCAAAAAATTCCACAATATTTCCCACGGGGATCTCCTGCCAGGAGAAAATGGCCAATAAAAGGATAGTAACCAGCGCGGCTCCCAACGGCACCCATTTTCTGGTAGTCCGGAAATCGGCGATCAGAGAAATGCTACGCAGCAGGATCGGCGGAAATAAAAATACCGAAACGTACCAGAGGATCATGCCACCCCGGTGCGTCAGGAGTGTCCAGAAAAGTGGGAAGCGCAGTCGGCGCAGCAAAGGCTGCAGGGAACCGGGAGCGCCGGGTGTTTCTCCTTCCAGACCCACAAAATGAACGTACCAGAGCAACGCCCCGTAGGTAAGGCCGACGAGCAGGATGGTCCGGATAAGGGATCTCCAGTCCGGGCGTCGCAGTACAGCCGCGAGGCCAAAAGCCGGAGCGAGCAACAGAGCCGGTTGCCGGATCAGGGTAGCGGCGATGGTGGCCAGACCGGCCGCCAGCCAGTATCCGATCCGGTCGGTTTCGAGTGCCCGGCGGTACAACAGGATCGCCCCGATGATGGCTACCGTGAAGGGGACATCCGTCATAAAAGAAAAGGACAGGTGAAAGTAGAGTGGATTCAGCGCCAGACCGGCCAGTACGATCCACGCCCAGTAACGACTGCTGCCCAACCGCAGACATTCCCGAAAGATCCAGTAGCTGCCGCTGATCGCCAGCACCAGGGTAGAAATGCGCAAAATGGAGAAGGAAAAGCCGAAAAGCCAGGCAAAAGCGGCGCCCCAGCATACCTGGGTAAATAGCGTCATTACCGGCCAGGTGCCCGGCCGGTACTCACCGGTTTCCACCAGGTGTTTGACCACCAGGGCGTAGCCCCAGTCATCATTCAGTGGAAATGCTCCGATCGGATTGACCAAAACAATACACGTTAGCCAGGCGAGGCCGAACCAGATCCAGTCGCGCTTGTGCATGGGTTGTTGTGTTCCCGGATATTATCGGTTATAGCAGTATCTAATGCTAGAAAACTCGGGCGTCGGCGAACCGGTGGTACCGGTCCGCATCTATTCTTCCATCATCTGCATCAGCTTCTCCACCAGTGCTTCGGAACGAATAATGATAGAGTCTCCTTCAATTTCGATCTGATGGCGCTGGAGGTGGCTGCGGTTAAAACTCAGGGCGATGCCGTCGGCGTAGACGCGGCCATTGTAGAATTTGCGCAGGGTGTTTTCGTCGAAACGGAAATTCTGATCCAGTTCGATCTCGTTCTCCTCCATGTATTCTTTGGTGGGCTGTTGGTTGCCGTAGAAGGTTTTGTCAAACTGCTCCACTTCGATGGTCTGACGGGGGCTTTCCAGGGCAAAGTTCATCACCTTTTCCCGAAACTCGCCCTCCGTGATCGGCTGGCCGCTGTCTTCGTCTACCGGCAGGGGAAGATGGTTGACCACTTCCAGAAAGGCACTGGTTAGTTTTTTGCTGCTTTCCGCCTGATCCAGGCCGATCCAGTTTACGAAATAATCGGAGATGGACTTCTGGCTCTTGGCGTGTTTGATCAGTTCTACACAGCGGTTTTCTCCCTGCTGGAACGCATCGATCTGGATGCGGCAGGCCAGTGCCAGTTTGTCGATATTCAGATAAGTGATCGTTTCCAGTAGAAAGCGGGTAGCCTCTTCCGGTTTCTGGAAAACGATACCTTCGGTATTGCGCACCAGAAAAATTCCCAGATAGTGGGTGTCAAAATAACGGTATTCGGCGTAAGCCAGATAACCGCCTTTGGCGCCCACAACACCCTGGAGCGCCAACTGCAGTGCGTTCATGGTATTTTTGGAGAAGTCTACAAATCCCGCTTCCGACAGACCGCTGTCCAGCCACTCCTGAAAATAGCCGGGGAAAAGCGCATCTTCCGGGGAACTGAGATAGCCCTGCAGGACATCCATTTTGCCCGTAAATGCTCCGTTCAGGCGGTCGACGAGTTGCTGGGCTTTTTCGTCGCGGGGTTGCACTTCTTCCGCCAGGAATACTGTTGCCTCGGTAGCTTCGGCCTCTTTTTCCAGTTCGTGGATGATCAGTCGTTGCAGACTCAATACCATGTTTACACTTATTGATTTTTTTGAGAAGTAAACATCCCGGGGATGCTCTATAAGAACGGCCGCAAGTTACGAATTATTCGCGCCCGGAACTAAATATCGGGCAGCTTCGGTCATTCTTACCGTTTGCGGTCCGTGCGGCCCGAAGCGATGAGGCGGGAAATGCTTTTGACCGCTAGGCAGGTGCTAAAAACAACAAGGCCTTCGTCCGTTGCCGCAGCCCGTCGAACGAAGGTCTCATCGGTCGTCAATAAGGTCTTTTGGAGTTGTGAAATACGGTGCACCTCAGTCGGGTGGATTACAGTAGCTTATGGTGCGGACAACTCAGTCAGTTTGCCCGGCCATTTAGAACATGTTTAAATTTCATCCTTTGGACTCCAAATGACCATCTAATGAACCTCACTTTGGCATTTTTTCGCTCCGTAGCGCTGCTATGAAGCTCAAAAATCCCTTCGTGAGAACCATTATCTGATCACTTTCGCCATCAAAAACGAATTTTAAACATGTCCTTAACCTACTTTGATCTTTTTAGGTGTTTCGGCTTTGGTTACCAATTTTTTCAAAACGAGTTTCAGGATACCATCTGCGTACTTGGCGGAGATGTGTTCGGCATCGACGTTTTCCGGCAGTGCGAAAGAACGTTCAAAAGAGCGATAGCTGAATTCCTTACGGGTATAATCCGCTTCGGCTTCTTCTTTGCTTTCTTCCTTTTCGGCGGAAATGCACAACATGCCGTTCTCAACTTTTACCGTAAAGTCATCCTTTTTCAGGCCCGGTGCGGCCAGGTCAATTTCGAAGGAGTTCTTTTCATCCTTGATGTTAACCGCCGGCATCCAGTTTTTCCTCAGACGGAAAAAATCATCGGCAAATACATTGTCGGCGCCCCAAAAATCCTCCATCCAGGATTTGAAGGTAGGTACCAAACCGGTTCCATTAGCCTTTTTCATTGTATTCGGTTTTTTGGTTAAGGAATGTTGGTTTTACGCTGGCTAATATAAGTCCGGAAACCACCCCGCCGAAATGACGGCGCACAACGTAAGGGTTGATCTTCGTCAATGGGTGCTCATCACCCTTTTTTCGCTTTGTCCCATGATCGCAATCAGTGCTCCATTGGGCAATGGTCATAGCATTCGATAGAATAAGGCCTTAATTTAGAGCACGTTAAAAGTGTTTTTTGCTGAGAAGCTGTTTGGATCTGGTTTTTGAGATCAGGGTAAAAGTGAACAAACATCCACTTCAGATACCGGGTCCGATCAGCTCCTGAGCAATTCCAAAAACCAAATTGGCCCGTCATGTTATGGATCATCCTCTTCGGCCTTTTCTTTGCCTTTCTGCTCTGGATACTTATTTCCCCGATCTATCTGCACATTGAATGGAACGATGCCCGCCGGGTACTGCAATTGCACTGGTGGGGGCTGCTCCGGGCCCGGCTGGCTCCCGAAGCGGGTAGATGGGCCTTTCGCCTGGAAGCGCCGTTCTTCACCCGCTCCTGGTCCGTCGCGGAGTGGTGGACGTCCGGGAAAAAAGCAGATCAATCCAAAAAGGGAAAGGCCCGGAAAAAAAGCTGGAAACCCCGTCACCCCCGGCAATTGGTCTATCGCCTGTGGCGCTCCTTTCACCTGATCCGGTTTCACTGGGAGCTGGATACCGGTGATTACGTGTGGAACGCGTATTTGTTCCCACTTTTCCGGGTGACCAATCCGGCCGGTCAACGGGACTGGCGGATCAATTTCCAGGGACGGAATGATCTGCTGCTGATCGTAGAAAATCGACTATACCGGCTGGTTTACGCACTGCTGCGTACCGCATTCTGAAAAAAAGCCGGTATCCGGAAAAATAAGCGGTTGCGGCATTAGCCGCCATCCGAATTGTTTCATCAAATACCCCTACTATGGAAATCCAATTTAAAGAAATGATCGACCAGATCACCCAATTCATGAGATCCGAAGCGAAAACCAGCACGGTGATCGGTGAAGCTTTCCAACTGGGTGAATTCCAATGTATCCCCGTTATCCGGGTCGGAATGGGATTCGGTACCGGAGGTGGTGAAGGTGATGCTCCCCAACAGGGCCACGGCGAAGGTGGCGGATTGGGCGCCGGTATCGGCATCGAACCCATCGGGTTCCTGGTCAGCCAGGGCGATTCCATCTCTTTTGTGAGTACCCGGACGAATAAGGGCCTGGCGGCTGCCTTTGAAAAAGTACCCGACCTGATCGAAAAGTACCTGGAAAAACAGCCAAAGGAAGAAGCTGTTGCCTAAGCAGACGGGATTAGGAGCAAAGGATGTGGAGTGGCGTTCAGCCGGCCCTGACCTGTGCTCCTTCCAAAAAAAAACATGAGTTATCCCGGGCACTTAATCCTAAACCTGTGCCCGGGATACAACTCATGTTTTGCAATCATGACTAGCTCAAAAACTATTACAAACTGATCATCTTGACTAAAAAACCTTGTCTGTATTTTCTATCCGGCTGCCGGAGCATTTACTTCGGAACCGGTATCAATCTCAACTGGTCAGCAAAGCGTGTTTTTCCAGCAACGCTTTGATCACGTCGTGCGTAGTGACGATCCCCGTCAGCTTACCGGCCCTGGTAATGGGTAAAGCGTGGAAGAGATTTTCTTTAAACACTTCCAAAACGGCTTTAATGGTATCGCTTTCACTGACCGTGAAGGGCTCGCGGACCATGATCTCTTCCGCCCGGTAATTTTTCAGCCGCAATTCGGTCAGATAGGGCTCGTTGCTATCTTTATCAATAAAATCGAGAAAATGTAAGAGATCGGTTTTACTGATGATGCCTACCAGATTTTCTTCGCTATCCACTACCAGCAGGTGGTGGATCCGGAAATTGTCGAAAGCATTTTTTACTTCCGCCAGTTTGTCTTCTGGTGCAACGGTTACCAGATCTGTGGTCATAATGGTAGAAACGGGAGCCTTGATATCCATAACAGTCATTTTTGGTTTTCGTTGTTACGAAGGTAGGCTCTGCGCCCAGGAGTTGTAATGACGAATATCAGCCCGGAGGGTATCATTCATCAGGTCCAAACGGATTTGGCTGGAAAAGTCATCGAAGGGTATGATATTTACCGGTGTATATTTGTTAAGAAAGATGGATCTTATCAGAGAACGCTTGAACACTTTCCGGAAAATAGAATTACTATGTTGATCATCATCAGTGGACTACCGGGGACGGGCAAAACCACGCTGGCCCGGGCACTGGCCAAACGATTGTCGGTGCATCATCTGAATAGTGATATGGTTCGCGATGAATTGAACAGGCGGGGCCGGTACGACGCCGAAACCAAAGCAGACATCTACCGCGAAATGTTCCACCGCACCTCCCGCCTGCTGGAAGATGGAGCAACCGTGATCGTGGATGCTACCTTTCACCAGGCAGCATATCGCCGGCCGTATCTGGAGTTGATCCGAAGCCGGGCCGACATACTGAAATGGATTGAATTAAAAAGCGATGAAACGCTCATCCGCCGCCGGGTAAACCGAAAGCGGGCATACAGTGAAGCCGATTTTTCGGTCTACGAAAAAATAAAGAAAGCTTACGAACCCCTGGAAGTACCGCATTTGGAACTGTATTCGGACGACCTGAACCTCGAGGAAATGCTGAAACGGGCGGAGGGCTATCTCAAAGAAGGGAACTTATGAAACATGCTGATGTACAGGCCCTGATCCAGGGCAATCCCCGCTTGCTGCCGGAGGCCCAACTGGTAGAGACCCACATCTCCTGGGTGCTCCTCACGGACAAAAATGTCTATAAGATTAAAAAGCCGGTTGATTATACTTTCCTCAATTTTTCTACGCTGGAAAAACGCAAGTTTTATTGCGACCGGGAACTCTTCCTGAACCGCCGGCTGACCGATGGGGTCTATCTAGATGTTGTACCGATCCTGCGGGAAGATTATACCGGCGTACTCAGTCTGGGCGGCGAGGAAGGTACGGTGATCGACTATGCGGTAAAGATGAAACGACTGGACTCGGACCGGCAGATGGATCTGATGCTGGAAAATGACCTGGTCACCATGGCGCACATGGAACAACTGGCAGAGCAACTGACGGATTTTCACATGTCCACCGAAGTGGTGACGGCCCACCCCAACATTCACAGTATGCACCAGGATTTTGCCGATTTCCTGCGGGTGGCCCCGTTTATTGAAAAGCACTGGGGCGCGGATGCGGCTTTGCTGCTGCACAAGGGAGAGGAGCATTCGAAACAGGTGCTGAAGAGTTTGCAGGACCGTATCTACGAAAGGCACCTGGAGGGATTTACCGTTGACGGTCACGGGGACCTGCACGCCAAAAACATCTTTCTGCTCGAAAAACCGGTAATTTTTGACTGCATAGAATTCAACGACCACCTGCGAAAACTGGATGTCCTCAACGAGCTGGCCTTCCTGTGTATGGACCTGGATGCAAAAGGACAAACGGACCTGAGTGACGGCCTGCTTGAGGCTTACAACCAGCGCTACATCTGTGTCAATAACGGGCCGGATGAAAAGTTATTCGAGTACTACAAACTATACCGGGCGAATGTCCGCCTGAAGATCAATGTATTTAAGGCGATGCAGCTGTCGGAGGGTCCGGAGCTGGACCGGCAGCTGGTGATGGTGAGAACTTTTCTGGATCTGTTTGGGAGCTATTTGAACGAATAATTTTCCTGCCCCACTCCGGATGGCCGTTGGCATCGGTGGTGAGGCAGGTATCAATAAGGGGTTATACCGGGTTTAAAGAATGGCTACTTTCCGGTGGGTACGTTCCTCTTCTGCGGGTACGTCGTAAAATTTGATCCGTAACAGACCATCCCGGAATTCGGCCTTCACGCCTTCGTGGGCGATAGACGGGGCGAGCTTGAAGATCCGCTCGAAATTGTCGCGTTGCATTTCCTGAGCTACGTATTCGGAAGTGACGGTAGCCATCACGCCTTCTTTTTTACCTTTAATGAACAAGAGGTCATTATGTACTTCAACTTCCAGATTTTCCTTCCGGTAGTCAGGTAAGGCGATTTCCAGGATCAGCAGATCATCCTTACGCAGGAGGGTGGCATCGGGTACTTTTTTATCTGCCGGATAAGGGATGTCAAATGCACTTCTACCCAGGAAGTGGTTGGGGTCGATGACGGGAGCCCATTCTTCTCCCATTCGATCGAAGGTTCGGTTTTTGATGTTGGCTCTCCACATGGCTGTAAATTTTGGTACTTACTCAATGTACGCCCAATCCGGCTAAAACGTGATCAGTTGGGTCATTCCCGGGAATGATCCCTATCAATTGCCGAAAGGTGATAAGGATCATGGATACCGTTAAGTAAAATCATGACATTCTCCCGGCAGGGCGGCTACTTTTGAAAGAAAAGCCATGAAAATCACGGATAACAAAAGGCTGATCCAGGTACAGGAAGAATTTCAGGAGGATTTTCCATTCCTGAAGATCGAATTCTATGCGGGGCAGCACCAGGCCGGCGAAGGCTCCCGGGCGGAAGAAAAGCTGGACCCTCAGCTCACCATCGGTGAGGTGCGGTCCAAACACCGGGAAGGTGATCTGCAGATTGACGGCGAACTGGAAGTGCGGCAACTGGAAAAACTGTTTTTTGACGATTACGGTCTGAACGTACAGGTGTTCCGTCAGTCCGGACATCTCTGGATGCAGACCAGCGCCTCCGATCACTGGACGCTGGAAAAACAAAACCGGAAAGGCGGCCACTCCGCCGCTATTGTTAACGATCAGGCATAAAATCCAACCCAAGCATGAAGCCGATAAAAAGAGCTGTTGTTGCCCTCGATATGAGTGAAGTAGACCAGAGTATCCTGAAAATGACCGATCTGGCGCGGGATATTTTTGAACTGAATAAACTGTACTTTATCCACATCATTCCGGACTTCGGGGCACCCCAAGATCCGGATCTGGTCTTTCATAATAAGTTCACCACCGATGTGCCGGTGGATGAGGCCGTAGAAAAAAAGCTGCAACAGTCCATTGATCGGCATATCCGGCACCGAAAGTCTCTGGAAACGGCGATTGAGGTGATCGAGGGAAAACCGTACCGGAAACTGGCCCACTGGGCCGAAGTAAAGGATGCGAACCTGCTCATCTTCGGTAAAAAAAGAAAAAGCACCGGCAGTGGGATCACGGCCCGCCGGGCCGCCCGGCAGGTCGGCTGCAACTTATTTTTGATCCCCGAAAACCCGCCTTCCACAATAAACCGTATCTTAGTACCAATGGATTTTTCGGAGAACTCCGTACGTGCACTGGAGCAGGCGCTACTGGTGAGAAAACACTATCCGGAGGCCGGGATCCAGGTGGTTCACCTGATCCGTACATTAACCGCCGATCATTACTACGGCCTGAGCCAGGTAGCCAGTTATCGGGCCGAGGCGCTCCTGGCGGCCCGCAAGGCCTACGATAAGATCCTGGAGCAATTATCGGTTTCGGAAGCAGAAGTGCCCATTGTTTTTCTGGATGACCACTACGGGAATGTTTTCCGCCACTTGTGGGAATACACGGAAGAAGAACAACCGGACCTGGTCATTATCGGCGCGCAGGGACATTCCGCTATGCACCATTTTTTGTACGGTAGTGTGACCGAAGACTTCGTGGATTATTGCGAAGGAATTCCTATTCTGGTCGTACGCTAATATATGGAGATACTCCGGATCCTTGGTTTTGTGCTTTATGCCGTTGTACTCGCCCGGGTAATACTCACGGTTTTGCTGGAAAGGGGCAGTCCGGCCCGTTCCCTGGCCTGGACCCTTTTTATCATTGTCGCTCCGGTGATCGGGATCGGCAGTTATTTTTTATTCGGCAAACGCGTCCGCAAGCGTCGACTGTTCCAGATCAAACACTCGCCCGAGGTCGAAGCCTTCCACCGTTATGTACAAAGTCAGCACGAAAATTACGACCGGTCCGATATCGCCCGCGATCCTATCCTCCGTGCCAACAACCGACTGATCGCGCTGCTCGCCCAGAACGGTTATTCCCTGCTCACTGCCGGTAATAAGGTCGAGGTGCTGCAGGACGGAACCGTGACCTTCCAGTCCATTATGGAAGCGATCCGGCAGGCTGAGCAGTCGATTAGCATCCTGTACTACATCATTGAGGAAGGGGAAATGGCCGATCAGCTGTTTGCGCTGCTGGCCCAGAAGAAAAAAGAAGGTGTGGTGGTACGCGTGATCTTCGACGGCTTTGGGAGCTGGTTCCTGAGTCGGACCTTTCTGAAAAAGATCCGTGCCAGCGGTATAGATATCCATCCTTTCGTGCCGCTGAGCATCTGGCGGTTTTTCAATAAGATCAACTACCGCAATCACCGCAAGATCGTAGTGGTCGACGGCCGGATCGGTTTTACCGGAGGGATCAATATCTCCGATAAATATATCCACGGGGACCCCGAGCTGGGGCATTGGCGGGATACCCACCTGCGCCTGGAAGGACCCGCCGTGAGCGGACTACAGTTCGTTTTCCTGACCGACTGGTATTTTGTCAGCGGAAAATATCTGATCGAGCAGGGCGACCTCTTCCCCCGGTTGCAGGCCCAGGGCAATACCTACGCGCAGATCATCGCCGGCGGCCCGAATAATACCTTTGCGAATATTAAACAGCAATACTTTGCGATGATCACCGGTGCCCATCGTTACGTGATCATGGCAACACCCTACTTTATTCCGGGAGAGAATATCCTGTTTGCGATGAAGACTGCAGCGCTGAGTGGAGTGCACGTGCGCCTCATTTTACCCTACAATTCGGATTCCATTATCCTCAAATGGAGTGTGCGGGCTTATCTGGAAGAGTTGATGGAGGCCGGCGTGGAAGTTTTCTTTTACTACAATGGATTTCTGCACAGCAAGATCATCATTGCGGATGACGTGGCCTCCATCGGCACCGCTAATGTGGACGAGCGGAGTTTTGAACACAATTTCGAAGTGAATGCGCTGCTGTATGATCCCGTCATTTCCCGGGAACTCAAACAACAACTGGAAGCAGATCTGGTGAATTGCAAACAACTGGATCCGGAAGCATTTCAAAAACGCCCCCGGCGGGATAAGATCCGGGAGTCCATCGTACGCCTGCTGGAGCCACTGCTGTGACTCCAATCAGGCGGTCCATTACTATTTTTCGGAAGCGATCAGCGAATGATCCAGATCAGGTGCTGCTTATCCAGCTCAACCAGGTTTTCGGTAACGCTGCCCAGGAAGAAACGCTGAAGGGCACTGTGCCCGTGGGCGCCGAGTACGACCAGGTCCGCCCCGAGTTCGTGCGCGGTGGAGCGAATAGTAAGTCCCAGGTCTTCGTCCCAGCTTTCTACAAAGATGGGGTTTAAGCGGGAGCGATCGATATCGTACTTTTCCAGAAAGTGCTCGTAGCGCTCCTGGGAGATTTCCAGCACCGATTTTCCGGCCAGATGGTAGACATCCAGATCTCCGATCCGGTTCAGAGGCGGTATATCGACGATGTTGAGTACGTTGATTGCCTGCTGCAGGTGCAGCTGATCCGCCAGGTAAAGCGCTTTTTCTACCGCGCGGGCGGAATTTTCGGAAAAGTCGACCGCCACCAGAATATTTTCGATCGTAGTCGAGATCCGTTCGGGTACGAACAGCAGATCACTACTGACTTTCCGGGCAATTTTCCGGGAGGTGATGCCGCTGCCGCTGGAGGCTTTCTTCCGACTCATGATCAGCAGGTCCGCATCCATTTCATCCGCCAGCCGGACCAGCGATTGATAGGGCTGGCCTTCCCGGATAGCGATGCCCACTTCCGCGTGTTGGCAACACTTTTTCAGTACATCGGTCTGAGCGGCCACTCTTTCCCGGATCATTTCTACTGCCGGAGCGGCCGGTGACAGTGGATGCCGGGCATCGACCGTGACCGAATCGGCAATTTTCAATACCGGTACAATGTGGACACCCAGTATTTGCCGGGCACCTAATTTGTTGGCAAACAGCGCCGTGTGTTTCTGCAGGCTTTCTTCGAATTGGCCCGCATCCAGCGCCACTAATATTTTCCGTGTAGCTTTCATGGCGGATGGTTTTGCAGTAGGTTAGGAGGATAGCAGGTTTGGATCCTGGGACGTTTGGATGGTAGGATAGGGGAAGTGCTCACGCATTTCTTTCAATATCCAAACGCCTCAAAGTCCAAATCTCCCCACTCACAATCTCTCATTGAAAGCATAATTCAGCAGGTCATAGGTAGTGATTATGCCTTCCAGTTGTTTATCGTCATTGACCACGGGTAAAGCGTGGAAGCGGTTTTCCTGGAACATGCCGACTGCTTTTTCAATCGGATCGTTCGCGTTAATGGTGGCCAGTTGCTTGGTCATTACATCCCGGGTCAGCAGGGCTTTCAGGATCGTTTCGTTGGATCGCCGGCTGTTTTCCGTATTGAATACGGTAAAAGCATTGAGGATCTTATTGTAGTCGTGCCGGCTGATCATACCCACTACCTTTCGCTCATCATCGACTACCGGGATGTGATGGAAGGGCTCATTATCGAAAATTACCGCGGCCTTTTCCATTTTATCGCTGGGATGAACGGTAACGACCGGATAGGTCATGAGATCTCTTATTTCCAGGTACTTGATCATGGCGGTGTGTTTTAAGTGAAGAAATGGATGACAAAAACGATAAGCAGCGGCCGTCCGGACTCTATTACCGAGTACCCGGATAGCCACGTTTATCGGTTACTAAATTCCAATTCTATCGGCAAGGAAAGAATGATATTGGTCATGCTGAGCGGTGAGATTGACCGGGAAGTGTCCCGGAAGGTGGCGGGGCCGGGCATTCGGAAGGCCGACCGGGCCGCCGAAGTGGTCCGAAAAGCAGCCTCCGCCTGCCCGGAAAAGCGCCTGCAGGTAAAGGGAACATTAAATTTCGGACCGGATCCTGCTCCGGGGCCGGTAATAACATCTTTTAAGTCGTTTGCCTTAGTATATCCTGCCAACTTCCTTATTTTTGCCCGCATGGAAAAACAAAAAGTAATTCTCGTTATACTGGATGGATGGGGCCTGGGCCCCGATCCCGCCCGCAGCGCAATTGCGCAGGGTAATACGCCTTATGTTGACAGTCTGTTTAATGCTTATCCCCACGCCGAGCTGATCACTTTCGGTGAGGAAGTAGGTTTGCCGGAAGGCCAGATGGGTAATTCCGAAGTCGGTCACCTGAATATCGGTGCCGGACGTATCGTGTACCAGGAGCTGGCCCGGATCAATAAAGCGATCCGTGACGGTGAGTTCCAAAAGAACGAAACGCTCGTTAATGCCCTGCAAGCAGCTAAGGAAAAAGGCAGCAATGTTCATTTCATGGGCCTGCTCTCCGATGGCGGAGTACACTCCCACATCAATCACCTCAAGGCGCTTTGTGATGTAGCCACCAATCAGGGCCTGGAAAACGTCTTTATCCACGCTTTCCTGGACGGACGGGACTGTGATCCCAAAAGCGGTGCCGGTTTTCTGGAGGAGCTTCAGGGGCACATCACCGGGCAGCCGGTGCAACTGGCGTCCGTGATCGGCCGCTACTACGCGATGGATCGCGACAATCGCTGGGAGCGGATCAAACTGGCCTACGACCTGATGGTGAAAGGGGAAGGCGAAGCTACGCAGGACGCCGTTGCGGTGGTAAAATCGAAATACGATGCGGGCGAAACCGATGAATTCATCAAGCCTATTGTTTGTGTAGACGACCAGGAGTCGCCGATCGCAACCTTAGCGGACGGAGATTTGTTAATCTGTTTTAATTTCCGGACGGATCGCCCGCGGGAAATTTCCGAAGTGCTCACGCAGAGTGACAAGCCGGAACACGGAATGCACAAACTCAACGTGGATTATGTAACCATGACGCGTTACGATGAATCTTTTCGGGGAGTGCAGGTGTTATTCACCAAAGATAATCTGAAGAATACGCTGGGAGAAGTACTGGCAAAGGCCGAAAGATCCCAGGTACGGATCGCGGAGACGGAAAAATATCCGCACGTGACCTTTTTCTTTTCCGGTGGCCGGGAAAATGAATTCCCGCACGAAAGGAGGATCCTGATCCCTTCACCGAAAGTGGCAACGTATGACCTGCAACCGGAGATGAGTGCCCTTCAGATCACCGCGGCCATTACTGCCGATATTCGCGAGCACCAGCCGGACTTCATTTGCCTGAACTACGCCAATACCGATATGGTGGGGCATACCGGGGATTTTGAAGCCGCTAAAGTTGCCGCGGAAACGGTAGACGATTGTCTGCGGGAACTGATGGACGTAGCACTGGCCCACGATTATGTGGCCATCGTGATCGCAGACCACGGCAATTCCGATTATATGATCAACGAAGACGGATCACCGAATACGGCTCATACCACAAATCCGGTGCCGGTATTCTATCTGAGCAAAGATCAGCGTAATCTGGACCTGAAGAATGGTAAACTGGGTGATATCGCTCCTACCATTCTTACTCTGATGGGTATTCCCATCCCGCCGGAAATGGACGGACAAATACTGCTTAACCGATAGATAAATGCTGAAAGCGAAAGCTTATTTTTATTCATTTCTACTGATAGCGCTTACCGCCGCATGTGGTGTGGAGACCGATAGCTCCGCCCCGGAGGTAAGCGCTACCCCTTTCTTCAAACTGGAAGCTTATTTTGACCGCGAGATCGCCCGTATGGACAGTCTGCAGCCAACCTTGCAAAAGATGGTCACGGTGGACGGAGCATCCGAGGAGCAACGGATCGAATCCACGGATTACCAAAAAGAGTTCCAGATCTTCCGTCGTTCGGATATCAACCGGCCCTCCTGGATAGACAAATATCAGGTGGATAGCCTCCGGGAAAACGGAGGTGTACAGATCGTAAACTATACCGCATTGGACACCTCGCTGAATACGCGACTGCTGCGGGTGAGTTATCGGAATAATGAAGTAGAAGAGATCCAGATCAGGAACCGCTCCAAATCGGCTATTGCCAGTACGGAGCAGGATCTGTGGTACCGCCCGGGGCGGAGTTACCGGATCGAAAGCCGGCAAAAGACGATCGGATCGGACCCGCGGGAGGTGTTGATCGACGTAGAGATCCGGAAATGATCGCGGTCCGGCAAGGAAAAGTATACGACTAAACCTGCACCAGGCCCAATCCAATCCCTAACTATCTGGCAGTCAACGGCCAATCGATTAAGGGCAAAAAAAAAGAGGCAGCGCCACCATAGCACTACCTCAGCCCTAACCAAATAAAACCAAATTATTTATTAACAGTGAACTGTTTTCGTATTGAGTAAGTACTGCTTCCAGTACTTTGTGTAATTTTTACAATTACAAATTTAGCAAAAAAATTAATAACTCGTTCAATTGTGTCTACTAAAATAGTCGATTTTTTTTAAAAAAAACCATTGAAACGAGATTTTTTAAAATGGGAGCCCCGGGTAGGGAAAAACACCAGTGCGGCATTTCGGTACAAAAACCGGTTTTTGTAAGAATTATGAAATAAGATTCTGAAAAAACGAATTTTGTAAAATGATTTTTTAATGCCTTTTAGAGGTTTTGCTTTATATCCGGTTGTTTAATTCCGGGAACTTTTTTTTCGATTTTTTTTAAATTTTTTTCTAACACTGAACAATAATGTCAAAATTTCGGCTAAAGGTGCATTTTACACTATGCCTATTCCTGATTTTACCCCTTTTGGCTGATGCCCAGAGCAACCAAAAGGACGAAGACGCATTTTACATCCGGTCCATCTTTGACCATGCACTCACCAGTAGTAATGCTTATGACTGGTTATACGATCTCTGTAAAGGCATCGGGGCCCGTCTGAGCGGGTCGCCCCAGGCTGCCGCCGCCGTCAATTATACCCGGCAGATCATGGATACCCTGCAACTGGATTCGGTCTGGTTGCAGCCCTGTGAGGTTCCCCACTGGGAGCGTGGAAAACAGGAGATCGTGCGGGTCGTTAATTCCAGCCAGATCGGAAGCCTACCGCTCAAGGGCGTCGCCCTGGGTAATTCCATCGGAACTCCCGCTGGGGGCATCACGGCCGAAGTAGTGGAAGTAAAAACCTTAGATGAAGTCGACGCACTGGGTGAAGCCGGAGTGGCCGGTAAGATCGTATTTTTTAATCGCCCGCTTGATCCTACCCACATCAATACCTTCCGCGCTTACGGCGGAGCGGTCGATCAACGCGGTTCCGGCGCTTCCCGCGCGGCCCGTTACGGAGCGGTGGGCGTACTGGTGCGGTCCATGACCACCAGCCTGGATGACGTCCCACATACCGGCTCTCTGCGGTATGACCCGGATTATCCCGCCATACCGGCCATCGCCATCACCACAAAAGACGCCAACCTGCTGAGCCAGTTGCTGGAGAACGAATCGGTTCGGGTGTATATGTATTCCGATTCCCGTATGTTGTCCAACAAGATCTCCTATAATGTGATCGGTGAGATCAAAGGCAGCGAATTCCCGGATGAGATCATCGTGGTCGGCGGCCATCTCGATTCCTGGGATCTGGGGGAAGGCGCCCACGATGACGGCACGGGCTGCGTGCAATCCATGGCCGTACTGCAAACCCTGCGCCAGTTGGGCTATCAACCCAAACGCACCATCCGCTGCGTCCTGTTCATGAACGAAGAGAACGGGCTGGTCGGCGGCCGTACCTACTGGCAGGCTTCCGACGATAAAAATGAATACCACATGGCGGCCATTGAATCGGATCGCGGCGGTTTTACGCCCCGGGGCTTCACCGCGGAGGGTCGCGATGACGTATTCAAGAAGAAATTCAAAAAAGCTACCCGCTGGCTGCCACTACTGGAACCCTATGGCCTCACCCTGAGCCCCGGCGGCTCCGGAGCGGATATCAGTGGCCTGAAGAGTCAGGGAGGATTATTATTCGGGCTCTACCCGGATTCTCAACGGTACTTTGATTATCACCATACAGATGCGGATCGATTCGAGACCGTGAACAAACGCGAAATGGAACTGGGAGCCGGAGCGATGACGGCTCTGGTCTACCTGTTGGATAAATACGGATTGGATTAGCATAGTCTGTCTACGATCGGGTAAATGGGGACATTCACATTTACCCGACCGTAGGCTAAAATCATTATTATGGCAACGGTAAAACTGCACGAACTCGAGTTTGGCCCCTATCTGACCGCCACTGAGATCCAACAACGGATCGGAGAAATGGCCGGCGCAATGGCGGAGTCCCACGCTGATAAGTGTCCGCTTTTTCTGGGGGTCCTGAACGGGGCCTTTATGTTCGCCGCGGATCTCCTGCGGGCCTGCGATTTTCCGTGTGAGATCAGTTTTATCAAATTGTCTTCCTACCAGGATACCGTCTCCAGCGGAGATGTGAAAACCCTCATCGGCCTGAATGTCGATGTACGGGATCGGCACCTGATCATCGTCGAGGATATCGTGGACTCCGGCCGCACCATGCACCAGTTCGTACCCGATCTGCAACAACTCGGGCCGGCTTCCATTGCCATTGCGACCTTACTCAGTAAACCGGAGGCGCATGAATTTCCGGTAAATATCGATTTCGTCGGTTTTGAGATCCCACCGGATTTTGTGGTGGGCTACGGAATGGATTATAACGGTCTGGGCCGGAACCTGCCCGGTTTGTACCAGTTGATCGAGTAATTGAATTTAGCGATCCTAAATGATTAGATTTCGGCGCAAACTTTCCACATCGTAAGCGGCCACAAACAGATCGATATAGGGGAGGGCAGCCTGCAGGCCCCGCACGGTCGGTTCGTATCCGGGGCTACCCGCCAGTGGGTTTACCCAAATAACTTTGGAAGCCTGACGGTGGATCGAGGCCATCGCTGCTTCCATCACTTCCGGCTCACCCGTATCCCATCCGTCACTCATGATCAGCACCAGCGTACGGCGACTGAGCAACCGGCGACCGTAATCTTCCACAAAAGTTTGCAGGGACTCACCGATCCGCGTACCGCCGGACCATCCGGGTACCGTCAGGGAAAGTTCTTCCAGCGTGTGTTCAAAACTATTTTTATTGAGCTGGTTGGTAATGCGCTGGAGCGAAGTGCTGAATACAAAAGTTTCTACCCGGGATACCACCCGTTGAAAGCCGTACATGAACTGTACCAGGAATTTACTGTACAGATCCATGGATTTACTGACATCACACAGCAATACGAGCTGTGGCCGGTGTTTCTTCGGTTTGTTGTAGACGAGTTCGAGGATGTCGCCACCGCGGCGCAGATTGCGGCGGAGAGTTTGGCGCAGGTCAAAATCGCCCGGGCGTCGGGCACGCTGTTTTCTGCGGTTGAACTGCAGCGTGAGCGGCTTGGCCGCCCGGCGGATGATCCGCATGATCTCCGTCAATTCATCATCGGAAAAACCTTCAAAGCTTTTTTTGCCGGAAGTAGCCAGGGCAGAATAGGCCGCGGCCTCGGATTCTTCGTCCTTCTTATTGTTTTTATTGAGCCAGTCCTTGATGGATTGAAAATTGCCGGCGGCGGGTTTCGGTTTGGGTTTTTCTTCGGGAGCGTCCTTGATCTTGGAATCGACGGCTTTTTCCAGTTCGCACCAGTATTCCGAATACAGCTCGTCAAATACCAGTTGCTGGGCCCGGGTACGGGCCAGAACGGCCCGCAGGCTGAGCCGGAAAATATCCGGATTGGCGAATGGACCCAGGGTTTCCATGGCCAGTAGGGCATCGGCCTCTTCGGCGGGACCGATCCGAAAATCCTTGTGGCGTAAATACCGGCAGAAACCCAGAATATTTTCACTGAGGGAAGTGCGCCGGACGATGAGCTCCCTATCCATTGACATCCAGTTTGGAAATAGCGCCTACGCGTTCGAATAATTCGGATAGAGACATTTGAGTCTGGCGGATATCCTGCCAGTCTTTCAGAATGATACCCAGGGTAGCACTCACCAGTTCCTTATCCAGGTGATCGATGTGCAGATTGGCGAGCGCCATGGCCCAGTCCAGGGTTTCGGCTACGCCCGGTACTTTTTCCAGGCGTTGTTTTCTCACTTCCTGCATAAATCCGCAGATCTGCTCGCTCAGGCGGGCATCGATATCCGGTACCTTTTGCCGGACGATGGCCAGTTCCTTGTCGTAATCCGGGTAGTCGATCCAGAGGTACAGACAACGCCGGCGCAGGGCTTCGGAAAGTTCGCGTACCCGGTTACTGGTGAGGATCACCTGCGGGATATGGGTCGCTTTGATAGTACCGATCTCGGGTATGGAGATCTGCCAGTCGGACAGGACCTCCAGTAGGAAACTTTCAAATTCTTCGTCCGCCCGGTCCACTTCATCGATGAGCAGCAAGGGTGCCTTGTGGTGCGTGATGGCCTGCAAAAGCGGCCGCTTCAGCAGAAAACGATCATCGAAGAGGGAGCGTTCCATCTCTTCGGGAGAAGTATCCTGCTTTTCCAGCATTTTCAGATAAAGCAGCTGATGCTGGTAATTCCATTCGTACAGCGCGTGGGTAGCATCCAGCCCTTCGTAGCACTGTAGCCGGATCAGTTCGGTATCCATGGCCCGGGCCATCACCTTGGCGATCTCCGTTTTACCAACCCCGGCGGGACCTTCCACCAGGAGTGGTTTATTCAGTTGCCGGGCCAGAAAGACCGAAAGTACAATAGATTGGTCCGTAATGTAAGCCTGATCCTGTAGTAATTGCTGGAGTCGCTCGAGTTCCGGATGTTGCATTAATGACAGTTGACGATGTACGGTGAAAAATTTACGGTTGATGGCGGTCAACGGGTAAATTACGACCCATTATCTGCCATCAACCGTTTACCGTTGAAAAAATCTTATTTCAGGTTCTCCAACGCTCGCTTGAGGAATACACCGGCAAGGTGTTTGCGGTAGTCTTCCGAAGCGAAATGGTCGCTCATGATATCTACGCCGTCGGCGCAGGCATCAGCAGCGGCCTGGATGGATTCACCCGATAGTTCCTTCCCTTTGAGGGCCGCTTCGGCATTGCTGTCCCGGAAAGCGGCATCCGATACACCGGTGAAACCGATGCTACAGTCGGATACTTTATTGCCGTCCATGGTCAGCTGTACCGCACAACCAACCAGTGCGTAACGCGAAGCCGGCTGCGGAAATTTCGCATAAGTGGATTTACTGCCCTTAGGCGGTACCGGTACGTGAATACTGGTGAGTACATCGTTTTCGCCGACCGCAGTAGTATAGAAGCCGGTAAAGAAATCGTCGGCGTCAACCGTCCGGGCACCGTCCGGGCCGTGTATCTTGATCTTGGCGCCGGAAGCGATCACTACGGCGGGCCAGTCCGCAGCGGGGTCGGCGTGCGCGAGGCTACCACCGATGGTACCTTTATTGCGCACCTGAATATCGCCAATCACCTTGGCCGCCTCTACGAACATCGGCGCTTTTTTCGCCAGCAGATCGGAAGAAGCGATCTCGTAATGCGTGGTCATGGCTCCGATCACAATGTGACCATCCTCTTCCCGGATGCCGCGAAGTTCTTCAATTTTGGAAACATCTATTAAAAGTGCCGGACTGTTCAGCCGCAGTTTCATCGTTGGGATCAAACTGTGTCCCCCGGCCAGCAATTTGGCATCACCATCGTGGGATTGCAACAGACTGATCGCCTGTTCTACCGATGTAGCCTTTTGGTAATCAAATGAAGTAGCTACCATTTTATATTGGAATTAGAAGATTCGTTAATTAATGATTCAATTACTGAATGATCAGATCATTAGATCATCCCATCATCATTCCTGCATATACCGCCAGACCCGTTCCGGTGTCAACGGCATGGCCAGGTTCTTAATGCCGAAGGGCTTAAGCGCGTCCATGACCGCATTCACTACCGCCGGAGTAGATCCGATCGTACCGGCTTCACCGGCTCCTTTCACACCCAGTGGGTTATGAGGACAGGGTGTTACCTGACGGTCCACTTCGAAAGAAGGCAGATCATCCGCCCGCGGCATCGTATAGTCCATGTAGGAACCGTTGATCAGCTGGCCGTTCTCATCGTAGATGGTCTCTTCGAAAAGCGCCTGACCGATACCCTGGGCGAGTCCGCCGTGGATCTGGCCTTCTACGATCATGGGGTTGATCACGTTCCCTACGTCATCTACCGCTACAAAACGTTTGAGGGTCACTTTACCGGTGTCCTTATCCACTTCGACCATGGCCACGTGGGCACCGAACGGGTAGGTGAAGTTGGCCGGATCGTAGAAGCTGGAGAAATCCATACCGGGTTCCAGATTCTCGGGATAGTCGTGCGGTACGTAGGCCGTGAGGGAGATATCGGCAAAACCGATAGACTTATCTGTACCCTTTACGGTCCATTTACCTTCAGCGAATTCCAGGTCGTCTACCGCTGCTTCCAGTTTGTGCGCGGCGATCTTGGCTCCTTTTTCCAATACTTTATCGATACTCTTAACGATGGCGGATCCACCTACGGCCAGACTTCGCGAACCGTAAGTTCCCATACCGAAGGCTACGGCTTCGGAGTCACCGTGTACGATCTCCACGTCTTCCAGCGGAATGCCGAGTTTGTCGGCAACTACCTGGGCGAAGGTCGTTTCGTGACCCTGTCCGTGGGAGTGAGAACCGGTATACACGCTCACCTTACCCGTCGGTTGTACCCGCACCTGCGCGGATTCGTACAGACCGGCCCGGGCGCCAAGCGATCCCACTACTGCCGACGGAGCAATACCGCAGGCCTCAATGTACGTGGAGAAACCGATACCCATCAGCTTACCGTTCTTGCGGCCTTCCTCCTGTTCTTTGCGGAAATTCTCGTAGCCCACCATTTCCAGGGCACGCTTCAGCACCCCTTCGTAGTTACCACTGTCGTACTGCAGAGCTACCTGGGTCATATAACCTTCCTGCTCCACACCATCGAATGGAGGAATGAAGTTCTTGAATCGCAGATCAGCGGGGTCCATACCCATTTCCAGCGCTCCGGTGTCGATCAGGCGTTCCAGTAGATAGGTCGCTTCCGGCCGGCCGGCACCCCGGTAGGCATCCACCGCTACGGTATTAGTGAACACCGCCGTCAAATCTATGTGGATCTTCGGGGTAGTGTATACCCCCTGCAGGAGCGTACCGTGCAGCCAGGTGGGTACACAGGTAGAAAAAGTCGAAAGATAGGCCCCCAGGTTGGCGAAGGTATTGATCCGCAAACCAACAATGTTGCCTTCTTCGTCGAAGCCCATTTCGGCTTTGGTAACGTGGTCCCGGCCCTGAGCGTCGGTCATGAAGGCCTCACTGCGATCGGAGGTCCATTTCACCGGGCGTTCGATTTGCTGGGAAGCCCAGATCACGAGTGCCTCTTCCGTGTAGTGGAAGATCTTACTGCCGAATCCGCCGCCTACGTCGGGTGCTACTACGCGTACTTTATGCTCGGGTAGCCCAAGGGTAAAGGCGCTGAGCAGCAGACGGGTAAGGTGTGGGTTCTGAGAAGTCGTATATAAGGTATAGTGATCCCGGGCAGCTTCGAAGTGACCGATAGCCGCACGGGGCTCGATCGGATTGGGGGCTACCCGTTGGTTGACAAATTCGAGGGTAGTGACGTGGTGGGCGGACTCGATTGCGGCGTCCACTTCCTCTTTGGGATTACCCAGTTCCCAGTCATAACACATGTTCTTAGGTACATCGTCGTGTACCAGCGGTGCGCCGTCTTTCACGGCTTCGGCCGCATTGACCACGGCGGGCAGTTCTTCGTAATCCACATCTACCAGGTCGGCCGCATCGCGGGCGATCTCCTTGCTCTCGGCAATGATCATGGCAACGGCATCACCTACGTGGCGGGCTTTATCTCTTACCATCAGGGGGTGCGGCGGTTCCTTCATGGTGTCTCCGTTTTTGAAGTTCACCTGCCAGCCACAGGGTACTCCGCCAATTTCCTTGACGTCTTCTCCCGTAAATATGGCAACCACACCTTCCAGGGCAGCAGCCTCACTGGTGTCTACCCCATTTATTTTTGCGTGTGCATAGGGACTGCGCACGATGTAGGCGTAGGTCATACCCGGAAGAACGATATCATCGGTGTAATTTCCCTTGCCTGTAAGAAAGCGTTGGTCTTCAACGCGTTTAACAGATTTTCCTATATAAGTCATATGAGTTGAGGTCAAAAGATTAATGAATGGAATTTAATTAGGCGGACCGTTGACGATTTGACGGTCAGATAGGACCGGCCTAAACGGGAGTTGCTTTTACTCCCGTCCGCTTACCTCACGATGGTACTTCGAATAGCGGTTTTTCGAGCTCTTTTGCATCGGCGTGTTCTATATCTCCACCTTTTGATTTGTCGGCTGCGTATTTGATCGCCTCCACAATGTTGTGGTAGCCGGTGCAGCGGCAGAAGTTGCCTTCCAAAGCGTGTCTGATCTCTTCATCGCTGGGATGCGGGTTGTCTTCCAGCAAATTGGCGGCAGTCATGATCATGCCCGGTGTGCAGAAACCGCACTGTAATCCGTGTTTTTCCTTGAATCCTTCCTGAAGCGGGTGCAGTTTTCCCTTTTCGGCCATGCCTTCGATGGTCTTGATGGTAGCGCCGTCGGCCTGGGCAGCCAGCATGGTGCAGGATTTAACGGCTTTGCCGTCGACCAGAATGGTACAGGCACCGCAACTGCTGGTGTCACAACCGACGTGCGTACCGGTCAGACGGAGTTTATCGCGCAGATAGTGAACCAGTAATAAACGGCCTTCTACTTCATCCTGATACTTTTTGCCATTTACACTGACATTAATTGTTGTTGCCATATCGGTATCGATTTTTATTTGAAAAAGGGCATAATGATTTTATGCGTTTGCTTTAAGTTCTGATTCCAGATTCTGAAAGAACTGCTTTACCATGGAGTTGGCGACGCCGCCCAGCACGCGTTGTCCCATGCGGGCCAGGGTGCCGGAAAGTTTTGCATCTCCGGTAAAATTGACTTCAGTCTGGTTATCTCCAATGGGGTTGAGCTGGATCCTGCCTTCTGCGTTGGCGTTGCCCATCCGGCTTTTTTGCTCGATGAGCAGCGTGAAATGCTCGGGTTCTTTTTTGTCGGCCACCGCCATTTGTCCTTCGAAAGATCCTTTTACCGGCCCGAGTTTAACTTCCGCTACGGCTTTGTACTTGTCGTCCCCGAGTGGTTCCAGTCGGGAAATGGCGGGGGTGATGCGGGCGAGGGTCTCCGGATCCATCAGTAAATTCCAGATTTCTTGAGGTGGTGCGTTAAGTGAATGCGTACCTTCTAGGTGCATGGATGTTGCATTAGTTTATTGAATAATAAATGATGATCAGCTGTACTGCATACAGCATAATGGTGCATAGCTTGCGTGGATGCGCATTTTCAGGCTATGCTTTAGCCAAACTTTTGATTGTAATTGATGTCTAGATAAAAAAAGAAAGCGGAAACGGTCCGATCATTTATAACGACCAACCGCTCAAAAATAAGGCTGTTCTGATCGTGTCGCCTTTCGGAGTAAGCTAGTTGAGACTAGTTTTGCCATTAAAACCCAATATTATGAAAAATCAATCAGTAGTGCAACACATTTTAGGGTTTAATGAGGTTTTTGACCGAATAAGCCGAATAAATTTACGCTTACCCCAGAATTTCCGGATTTATGTTGGGACCGATAAAGTCTGGATCGGAGGTAAGGATGACGGATCCAGCTATCTACATATAGAAAAAATCTCCGCAAAAGCGCTGGAATTAACTAAACCGCTGGCCGATGGTGACCTGGATATTCAGGTCTATCCCCAGGGACACGGCAGCGAGACCGAAGAAGGTGTGGTCAGCCAGAA
This sequence comes from Flavilitoribacter nigricans DSM 23189 = NBRC 102662, assembly GCF_002646595.1. Taxonomy (GTDB): domain Bacteria; phylum Bacteroidota; class Bacteroidia; order Chitinophagales; family Saprospiraceae; genus Flavilitoribacter; species Flavilitoribacter nigricans. The sequence goes on along the minus strand of NZ_PDUD01000050.1, from coordinate 22,320 downwards.
AGTGGCGTGCACCCTGCGCGGCGAAAAGCTCAGCGGCCTCTGGTTGCGGGTGGCTTTCGATGAAGACTATCACTACCTTATCCTGCTGGCCGGCAAAAGCCCGGAACAGTACGTAGCACTTTACGATGCCGGCATGGAGATCGCCCAGGGCATCAGAAGTCAGGTACCTAAAACCAAATTTATCCGGCAGTACGAAAGACCTGCCGTAGCGGTATAAAAAAGTTGTGAATTGGAGATAGATCAGGGAGTGGGCCGATGGTATTGGTTCCACTCTCTTTTTGTTTGAGGTCATGGCGGGAAGCCGGCAAAAAAAAACTTTTTCATGGGTACATCCCGATGCCTGCCAACACATAACAGCAAAAGCCCACGCTATCATGAAAAAGATTATTTGGTTCAGTAGCTTGTTCCTACTGGTGTTGAGTATGCCGGCTATGGCCCAGGAACCCGCCACCGGCCTGCTGTTTGACGATGAAGTTTACGATACCCTCAGCCGTATGCCTGCCTACGACGGCAGCAAGGATCTGGATCTGCCCGTGCGGGTGGATCTTTCCCCGTTTTGCCCGGAAGTGCGCAACCAGGGCGATATTTTTTCCTGCGTGGGCTGGGCCGTAGGTTACGGTGCACTGACCATCCGCCGGGCCATCCGGGCCGGATGGACGGACAAGACCACCATCACGGCTAACGCTTATTCGGCGCTGTTTATTTACAACCAGATCCGGGAAGGCAGCTGCCGCCAGGGTTCCCGCTTGTCGGCGGCAATGGAACTGCTGCAAACCACCGGCGATTGCCCGGCCAATGTATTTGATTTTAATGTAGAAGATTGTGAAAAACAACCGGCACCGGCCGTGATCGAAATGGCCCGCCGGGATACCATCAGCGACTATCTTACCTTATTCGGACGCAAAGACAACGCCCAGACCAAGATCTGGAAAGTAAAGCGGGCGCTGGCCCAGAAAGAACCGGTGATCATCGGTATGGAGATCCGGCAGAATTTCTATCAGTTGAGTGATGCCACTTTTTGGTGGCCGGATCTCGGCAATACCAATCCGGCGGGCGGTCACGCCATGACGGTAGTAGGCTATGACGACGAAGTGCAGGCTTTTCTGCTGTTCAACAGTTGGGGCACCAGTTGGGGCGATAAGGGCTATATCCGGGTGAAATACGAGCACTTTGCCGAATACTGCAAATACGCCTATATCCTGATCGGCAGCCTCGGCAGTGCTCCCCAAACAGCTACTACTCCCAATGCTCCCGCTCCGGTACGCGAACTGGTTAAAATGGCTGGTAGCAGTCAGTTGAAACACCTGACCGGCGTCAGCGGCGGCGAGCCCATCTTCAAAAATACGGCACTGGCCGGTGAGCAGGGCCTCTACCGCACCCGGCAGCAATGGACGACCGGACAGCTATTCCAGTTGTCGGCGGCTACCCGTTCTTCCAATATCTATCTCTATGCTTTTACGGTAGATCAGGGGGGGCAGGTACACATTCACTGGCCGCGGAAGGGATCGCTGAATAAAAAATTTGCCGGTACCAACGAATCGGCGCTGGTGGTAGAACCCGAAAGCCGGGTCACTATTCCCGGGCCGAATAAGGCACTCCGCATCAGTCGACCCGGCCGGGATGTCCTGTATATACTGTTCTCCAAACGAAAAATAAGAGGTCTGAAATTCATCTGTACCAGGATGGCAGAAAGCAACGATCAGCCCATGCAACGCCTTCAGCAGCTCATGGGAAAACATTTAATACCGCCTTCAGATATTGAGTATGGGAAAAATCTCGCTATCTTTGCAGCAAGGACACGCTCGGAAGGCTACATTGTTCCCCTTATATTGATCGCGGATTCTGCCGAATCCCGCTGACCTCTACCTGTCACTATCCACACACAACGCTTGCAATTCTGGTTTGCAGAAAGACCATTTGAAAACCAGTCATTTGTTAATTAATTTTGATTATCCCTTGTTGCTGCGGCAGCACAGTGATAAGCTGTAAAGGGATGTGTAACCCCCAAATTCCCAATAGTCATGACCGCTATGAAGAAGCTAATCCTTTTCCTGAACTTGATCATTCCTGCATTACTGTTGGCCCAGCCCGGAGATCCGGACTGGGAGCTGACCTACGGCGGGAATAACGATGACGAATTTCACAAAGTTATTGAAGCTACCAACGGCTATCTCGTGGCCGTTGGGGAAACCCGCTCGAAAACCGCCGGTGGTACGGACGGTTTTCTGGTGATCGCCGATTTCAGCACCGGCGGCAAGATCGCCGAAGTCCGCTTAGGCGGCAGCAAGGACGATCGCATTATGGATGTCGTCCAGACCTTTGACGGGCATTTTCTCCTGGCCGGCTATACCGAATCTTCGGGCCAGGGCAAAGGCGATGCCTGGCTGATCAAGACCGACGAACGCGGTCGCGAAGTGTGGCGTAAAGATTTCGGCAGCAGTGGGGAGGATATGTTCCGCAAGCTGGTGCTGCTACCCGATGGTTCCGTGCTGGCGGCCGGTTATAAGAACGACGCCCGCAGCGGAGATATCTGGCTGGTAAAGATCGACGGCCAACAGATCATCTGGGAGAAAGAACTCGGCCGCGGTAATTTCGAAGCGGTAAAAAGTATGGCCCTCATGCCGGACGGCGGCGTGGTGCTGGTTGGCAACGCTCAGAAATCCTCCCTGGGCGATAAGGGCGACGTTTATGTACTGCGCACCCTACCCGACGGCTCGCAGAGCTGGGTGAAATTTTTCGGAGATCGCGACTGGGAGGAAGTGGCCGATGTGATCGTTACCCGCGACGGGGGCATCGCATTTTGTGGACTCACTACCTCCAAAGGTGCCGGCGGCATGGATATGTGGCTGGTCAAAGTGAGCAACTCCGGATTCATGCAGTGGGAACAAACCTATGGCGGTAAGGATGATGACCTGGCCAATACCCTGGATGAAAGCCCGGAAGGGAACCTGATCATCGGGGGAGGCACGCAGTCTCACCGTTCCGGCGCCCGGCAGTACGTTGCCTTTTTGGTGCGCACGGATGCCGGTGGGATCCGTCAGTCGGAATTCCCCTACGGTGATAATAAAGAAGATCTCGCCAATCACGTGCATTTTCTGCACGATGGTAGTCTGGTCATGGCCGGACGTACGGCTTCCAAAGGACCCGGAGGTAATTCTGCCTGGCTGGTTCGCTGGGAAAGTCAGCAGTCTGTTTACGGCTCGGCGGTTGCCGGAGCCAAGCAGGCCGGACTGGAATTTTCCCAAACAAAGCTGCACACCAGCGACGGACAGCTGAAACCAGACGATCGGACCTACCTGTCCTTTACGCTGACCAACCGGACCGGCGCCGACCTCAACGGTCTGCAGATCCGGGTAAATCGCCAGCAAACCGTGGCGGGCCTCAATTTCTGGGAAAGCAACTATGTGGCCGAGTTGCCTAACGGTGGGGCCAAAGAGGTGCGGATACCGGTTATGGCCGCCAGCCAGTTGGAGACGGGGGAGAGCACGCTCGGCGTTTCGATCATGGCCGGAAACACGCAGGTGAGTCAGTTCGATACCAAGATAAAAACGAAAAAACCGGTTGATGCGGCCGTTGAATTTGCGGACTATGATTTCTCCGAAAGCCGAACTTCCGACGAGCAGAGCCTGACCGTTGAGTTACAAAACCCGGGCGACTTTGCGGCTACGCCCGTATCCGTCATTTTTGATCTGCCGGCCGGACTGGAAGCGGTTGGCTCCCGGATCACCAATATTGAAAGTATCCCGCCGCACGGTTCGAAAAAAGCACAGTTGCGTTTCAAAAGAACGTCCACTTTCCGTTCCTCCAGTATGAGCATCGTCTGTACGGTGCGGATGAACGGAAAAGAGTACCGGAAAACCCTGGACCGAGCGTTGTCTACGGGCAATCATGTGACCATGATCCTGACGCAGCCCAACCAGAATAAAACAGACATCAAGAACATCATCTCCGAAGGCAATATCTACAGCATCCAGATGGGCGTCAGTGCGCCCGTACCGGTGCAGCAGCAGAGTTTTACCGTGTACCGGAACAACCAGGCGCTGGACGGATCCAAAATGGATGAAGTAGACCTCTACGAAAGTGATAACCAGAGCCAGAATGGCGAATACATCTATGTGTATGAGACCAAAGTGCATCTGGAACCGGGAGAAAATGAAGTACAGATCCGGGTGAAAACCGGGGAGAACGAATTTACCTCCAAAACGATGTTGATCTACTACGAGCCGCGTCAGCCTAATTTGCACGTACTGGCGATCGGCCCGAGCCACCAGGACCTAAAATTCACGGCCAAAGATGCTGCGGATTTTGCCAATGCCTTTGAAGGGCAGGCCGGTCCGGACAAGCTTTTCGGCCAGGTCATTATCCGCAAGCTGGTAACGACCGAAGAAACGGAAGCAGACCGCATCCGGGAAGCCATTGCGGATCTGGTCTACCAGCACCGGAATCCCGCGGCGGCCCAACGCATTCTCAGTAATGACGTACTGATGGTGTTTGTTTCCTCCCACGGTAAAAACGGACAGGGCGGATTCCTGCTCCTGCCATCCAATTACGATCCCCGCTACGAAAGGACCCGGACGATCAATTTCCAACAGGATGTGGTACAGGAACTGGAGAAGATCAACTGCAAAAAGGTAGTAATGATCGATGCCTGCCACAGTGGCGCAGCGGATAGTAAATCCCTCACCGACGTGGCCCGCGCGGACGCACTGACCAAACTGGCCGCGATGCACCCGGGGATGAGCACGCTGACGTCCTGCCGGTCCAATGAATTGTCCTATGAGGATCCGCGCTGGGAGAACGGTGCCTTTACCGAGGCAATCCTGGAAGGATTTGCCAACAAAGCCTGCATGGATGAAAACGGTGCCTTTCAGGCAGATATCGATAACAACAGCATCCTGACGCTGGGAGAACTGTACGACTTTTTACGCCGGCGGGTACCCAACCTGATCAAAACCCAGAAGCCGAACGCTACGACGAATCAGACACCGTTTATGCCGGAAAACCAGCTGGACCGGGCGAACATGTCCATTTTTGCGATCGGCGGATAATGGATAGGGAATCAGAAGGTCAGGATGTTTATAAGCGTGAATTACAGCGATGTATGCAGTATTTCACAGTTTGGAACATCCTGGCTTTTTCCCCGCTTTGATCTCTGACTTTCTAACCTAACCTGGCCCGTTCCAAGAAACCGAAAAAATGAAAACGAACACCATCAATCCAAAAACCCTACTTGTACCCGGGAAAGCTATGCGATCGATAACCTTACTTGTGCAACCCATCTTGGTCAGATCTCTATTTTTTGTCCTGGCATTAATGGCGGGTACGGTCGCTTACAGCCAGCCGACCATGACGTATATTGTCACCAAAACGGTGGATACGAACGGCTCTTGTGATGCCGGTGACTGTAGCCTCCGCGAGGCCATTAACGCCGCCAATAGTGACGGTACTGCCAGTAACATCAGATTTGCATTCAGCGCGGGAGCGGCGCCTTACACCATCTTTGTACGAGGCACCCCACTGCCCCCGATTACGGGTGCCGATACCCAAATAGACGGATTGGTAGGGAACGGCTACAGCCTGGGAGACGTCATCGTCGACGGAAGTCTGCTGGCCGGCACGGTAGACGGTTTCAGCCTAATGGCGGATAATGCCGGGATCAGCGGTTTACGGATCCAGAATTTTACCGGCAATGGTATTAATGCCGGCGTCACCTTCGCAACCATAAGTTGTGATATCAGTAATTCCATTATTGTGGATAACGGGAACAACGGTATCCTGATCCCGATCAATACCGACCTGGTCGTGGACGGGAGTTATATCGGTACCGACCCTTCTTTTAGTTCCGGCCTGGGTAATGGAGGCTCCGGTATCAACTATACGAGCTTGCTGCCCGGTATCCCCACTTTGGATGTGACCGATAACGCCATCGCCAGTAACGGCAGTGATGCTATCCGAACGGACGGTCAGGTCTTTTTCAATATCTCCAGTAATGTGATCGGCACCAATCCGGCCGGAACGCTCTTCCTGGGCAACAGTGCCAGCGGGGTATTCATCACCAATAATACCAGCCGGGGTTCGATCACCAATAATACCATTGCCTTTAACACCTGGGGGATCCGGGTACCGGCGAGTATTCCTACGGCTATTTCCCGGAACAGTCTCTTTTGCAATTTTACAGCCGGGATTCTCCGTATGTTCAGTCCCATTACCTTAGATATAACCACCGCCAGTTTGGCGGAAATAGCCGGTACCAGCAGCATTGGCGGCGGTACGGTAGAAGTATTCATTCAGGATCCCAATTGCCCGGCCGGAACGCCTAACCCCTGTCAGGGCCGGACCTTCGTCGGGGTGACGACCTCCGCTGCCGACGGTAGCTGGAGTCTGAATGTTGCGGGTTCCGTTAGTAACGGGGATGTAGTGACGGCCACCATTACGACCAATGCCGCTTTCCCAACTACTTCCAATTACGCGGCCTGTCAGACGATCAGTTGTGGCGTCATACTCGGAAATATCGATGAGACCCCCAGTTGCGTCGGAGGCAATAGCGGCAGCCTGACGGCGAATCCGACCGGTGGGGACGCGCCCTACAATTATCAGTGGAGTAACGGAGGAACTTCGCAAACGATCTCCAACCTTCCTCCGGGAGTCTATACTGTAACGATCGAAGATGTTAACGGCTGTTTGGCCGTTGATTCCGGAGATGTGCTGGAAATACCCGGTCCCACCGCGAATGCCGGACCGGATCAGACGATCTGCTCCGGAGAATCAACTACTCTCAGCGCTACCGCAACGGGTGGCACGGGTCCGTACACGTTTCTGTGGGAGCCCGGCGGTGCCGGAACAACCATCACCGTCAGCCCGACGGAAAGTACCGTATACAACGTTACCGCCACGGATACCCAGGGATGTGAGGACGTCGATCAGGTGATCGTGCGGGTAGTTGCCGCCCCCCAGCCGCCCGATGCGGGCCCGGATCAAAGCCTTTGTGCGGGAGAAACGGCCAGTTTACAGGGGACGATCGGCGGAGACCCGGCGGGCCCCGGTGTCTGGTCGGCTTCGGTTGCGGGCGGAACGTTTTCGCCGGATGCCAATACCCTCGATGCGACCTATACGCCTCCGGCGGGGGCCACTACGGTGACCCTGACCTTGACGACGACCAACGGGACGGCCGAATGCCCTAATCTCAGTGACGATATGATCATTACCTATACGGCGGCTCCGACTCTGGATGCCGGACCGGATCAGGCGATCTGCGCCGGCGAGGAAATTACCCTCACGGCGGTGGCTACCGGTGGAGCGGGCTCTTATACTTTTCAGTGGGAACCCGGTGGTGCCGGTGCAAGTATCACAGTCAGTCCGGCGACCACCACCATATACGATGTTACGGTAACGGATGCGCAGGGCTGTACGGATACGGACCGGGTGCAGGTGAGTGTCAACCCCAGCCCGGCAACGCCCGATGCGGGTCCGGATCAGAGCCTTTGTGTGGGAGAAACGGCGAGTTTGCAGGGCACGATCGGCGGAGATCCGGCGGCACCCGGCCTGTGGTCGGCTTCGGTTGCGGGCGGAACGTTTTCGCCGGATGCCAATACCCTGAATGCCACCTATACGCCTCCCGCGGGGGCTACTACGGTTACCCTCACCTTAAGTACGACCAATGGGACGGCCGAATGTCCTAATCTCACTGACGATATGGTGATCACCTATACGGCGGCTCCGACTCTGGATGCCGGACCGGATCAGGTGATCTGCGCCGGAGAAGAAATTACGCTCACGGCAGTAGCTACCGGCGGCGCGGGCTCCTATACCTTCCAGTGGGAACCCGGCGGTGCCGGCGCCAGCATCACGGTTAGTCCGGCTACTACGACCATTTACGATGTTACGGTAACGGATGCGCAGGGCTGTACGGCTACGGACCGGGTGCAGGTCAGCGTCAACACCAGCCCGGACGCACCGAATGCCGGCCCGGACCAAACCCTCTGCGCCGGAGTGACGGCCAATCTACAGGGCACGGTCGGCGGTGATCCGGCTGGTCCCGGCATCTGGTCGGCCTCGGTGGCCGGTGGAACTTTTACGCCGGATGCCAACACCCTGAATGCCACCTATACGCCTCCGGCGGGCATCACCACGGTGACCCTAACCTTAACCACCACCAGCGGTACAGCGGAATGCCCGAACCTCAGTGACGACATGATCATTACCTATACCGAAGGGGTGACGGTTGATGCCGGCCCGGATCAAACGGTCTGCACGGATGCGCCCACTACTTTAGCGGGAGTCATCGGCGGGAGCGGCGTATCCGGCGGCTGGTCGGCCTCGGTGCCTGGTGGTACCTTTACGCCGGATAACCTGGATCTCAATGCGGAATACACACCGCCCACCGGAGTAACCAGCGTAGTGCTGACGCTGTTGGGCGTGGATCCCACCGGACAGTGCCCCGATGTGAGGGATCAGATGACGATTACCTATTCGGAAAATAATGCTACGGTTGATGCCGGTCCGTCCCAGATCGTATGTGAAGGACAGCCGGTAGACCTGGCGGGAAGTTTCGGTGGAACGGCAACCAGCGCCCAGTGGAGCACCGACGGAGACGGCACCTTCCTGGACAGCAACGATCCGACTACCGCATATACACCCGGCCCCAATGATATCAGCGGCCAGGGTGCGACGCTTACGCTGACTACGAACGGAAGTGCCGGCTGTCCCCCGGTATCCGATAATATGGATTTTCGTATCATTCCAGCTCCTGACTACACCGTGACGGGCATTAATCCGAGTACCTGCGGCGATCCGGACGGTAGCATTGTGATCAGCGGATTGAATCCCGGTACGCCTTACGACGGGAGTTATACATTTGCGGGTGCAGTCGTGTCCATTGCGCAGGATGCTTCCGCTGCGGGGGAGATCCGGGTAGATAATTTGGGAGATGGAGTTTACACGGATATCGTGATTACCGACGGAAATGGCTGCAGCGGCCCTTCCGCTACGGTTACCCTTAGCAGCCCCGGCGGACCGGGAGCGGGTGCCAACCCGATCTCGATCTGCGTGGGCAATACCGGAGAAATTTCCGGACTTCCTACCGGTGGCACCGAGCCATATACCCACGAATGGTTCGACCAGGCCAGTGGTTCGGCCAGTAACTATACCTTGTCTAATAATAATTTCCAAACGCTCAATATCGATGCCGGATCGGCCCAGCCGGGTACCGTCGACCTCCTGTACCAGGTGACGGATGCGAACGGTTGCGCAGCTTCCGCGGCCGTAACGGTCACTATTCTGGCGGGACCGGCCGTGGCTATCGTGCAACTTGATTCCGCCTCTATGGCCGGTGCTGCCGACGGGCGGGCGGAATTCAGTGTTAACGGAGGACAGCCGCCGTATGATTACAGCTGGACGGGCCCATCCGCCGGTACGTCCAGTCAGGCAGCCGCCGGAAATGCGGTAGTTGACGGCTTGCAAAGCGGTAATTATTCGCTGCAGTTGAATGACGCCAACGGCTGTTCGACCACGGTCCGCTTCCGGATCGGGATCACCCTCACGGGTGGCGGCGAATGCACGACCGATGCGGGTAGTCTGGAGGAAGTATTCGGGGGAGGTGTGCAGGCCTGTAGCAGCAGCCCGGTTGAACTGGTTCACAACGGAGATCAGTTCCTGGACCCCAATGATGCTCTGGTCTTCGTTTTGAAAGAAATGTCCGGAGTGGTAATTAAAACCTATAACGAACCGGTATTTACCTATGATCCCGCTTCGATGTCGCTCAATACCCAGTATCTGGCGGCGGCCCGGGCGGGCAATGCGACCGGTCCGGCCGGAGCGGTGGATCCCGCCGATCCCTGCCTGAGTGAATCCAATAGTGTAAGCATCATATTCCGGGAGAGCCTGACCGGTGTACTGAATTTCCTGCAGGGTGAAGAAGAACTTTGCCAGGGTGAAGAACTGATCCTGAGTACCAACAACCTCGGTAGTGTGGATTACTTCTGGATCACCCCAAATCGGGATACTCTCCGGACCAACGAACCGATGGTCGTGCTGCCGGACATCCAGACGGCCGATGCCGGGGATTACTACGTTATGGTCCGGGACGGAGATTGCCTGAACGACCAAACCGGCCCCTTCACCCTGATCGTAAACGGCCTGCCGGTCGGTACGACCATTTGTGCGGGGGACGATCAGACCGTTTGCGAACGGGTGACGAGTTTGCAGGCCTGTAACCCCGGAACGGGCACGGGTTTCTGGACCAGCTTATCCGGAGCACGTATCAATAATTCCGGCAGTGCAAACACTACGGTATCCGATCTGGTACCCGGAGAGAATCTGTTTGTCTGGACGGTAGAAATTTCCGAATGCGGCTCGGTTGGCAGTGATACGGTGCGGGTGGTGTACGAGAGTGCCCTGTTTGCCCAACCGGACGCTTTTGTGCTGGAAAGGGCCAACACGGAGATCTTCATGGACGTATTGAAAAACGACAATATCGCTGCCGGTGCCGATATCGAGCTGACCGCACTGACGGAACCGGCCTTCGGTATCCTGGAAACCTTACCAAACGGATTTCGCTTTTACGAAAATGAGCAGCGGCGCGGAACCGTCGAATTTGTGTACCAGGTCTGCTATCTGGGAGGAAGCTGCGCGGGAGCCTGCGATACGGCTACGGTAAATATTGAAGTACTCAATTTACCCTATCTGCCGGAGGGCATTACTCCGGACGGCGATGGTCGCAACGATGAACTGACCGTGCTGGGCTATACGCCCGGCGATTCAGACCTGCGACTGCAACTGACCATTGCCAATCAGTGGGGAGAGATCATCTTCCAATCCAACGATTATACAAACTCCGATCCCTGGAAGGGAACCTTTAAAGGACAGCCGGTGCCGCAGGGCGCTTATTACTGTCATTTGGAAACCATTGTGCCGGAAGGCAGTTTTGAACGAACCCAAACAGTTTACGTCGTCAGGTAATCAGGTGGAACCGACTGCCTGCGATCCGTAGCCGGCGTGTAAACTCCCGGTTCGGATCCATACATACCCAAAACCCAAGATCATGAAAAACCTATTTGCTCCTTATAAGATCGGCATCACTCAACTCTTCTTCATCGCGATGCTGTTTTGTTTTTGCCGGGCTGAAGCTCAGCAGTTACCGGCCTTTACCATTTACCGGGATCACTGGAATGTGATCAATCCGGCCAGTTTGTCCAATAATTATCTGGTGAACGAATGGTACTTCTCGGCCGGGGCCTCCTACCGGCAGCAGTGGTGGAATGCCGAAGGAAGCCCGAATACCCAGGTGCTTAATTTTGAAGCGGTGCTACCCGAGTACGATCAGATCGTAACCGGAGGACACATCATCCGGCATCAGACCGGACTGATCGATCAAACCGGATTGTACGGCCAGTTCGCTTACCGCATCGAGATGGGACGGCGAACGGAACAGGCACTGGTTTTCGGACTGAACGCAGGCATCGTGCAGTACCGGGCCAATCTTTCGGATATCCAGTTTGCCGATGCCGAACTGGGGCCACTGGAACGGGACCTGATCTATCACCCCGATTTCAGTCTGGGTGCCTTTTATTACCACAGTGACCTGTTTTACGCCGGCATTTCCGTACCCCAGGTATTCGGCCTCAATACGACTTTCCGGGATACCACCAATAATGAGTTCAATATCCAGCGGATCCAGCATATGTACGGTGTGGTCGGCGGTTACATCCCCGTGAGTTGGTTCGGCACGGAGGCCTCATTCCTCGAACCCTCCGCCTGGATCCGCTATGTACCGGGGAGCCCCGTCAGTATAGATGCTAACCTGCGTTATCAGATCAGTGATTTTTACTGGGTAGGCCTGGGTGCGGGTAGTGGCACCGGAGCGGCTTTTTCGGCCAGACTGCATCTGGAAACGGGTATGATCCTGGGGGAGAGCCTGAATATTTATGCCGGGCAGTTTAAGATCGGGATCGGCTTCGATATTCCGCTTGGGGTGTACCGGTCGGCTTTCGGGAACTCGGCGGAGTTAAACTTGATCTATTCCTGGGAATAGGTTGAGGATTTGATGTTATGATGATTAGATTATGTAATGCTGTGGGGCTATGGTACCGTAGGAAATAAAACTATGTAAATTATTTTTTGGAGTACAAGGAGCCAATTGAGGACTTTCCCCCGCTGGCGGGGGCGGAGGGGGTGGAAAAGCGATATCTCACTTGGTGGGGTAGGGCTGTTCAGTTCTCAAATTATTGAATATAAAAAATGGCAATTTCAATGGCAATAGCAATTTCAATAACTCAAAATCAGGCGAAAAGGTCAAAATCGGAGCAGAAAGCTGCCTTTTGCTTGCTATTGTGCTTGACATTGTAATTGAAAAATTCGCATTGCGTTTTTATAGAACTGAACAGCCCTGCACTTGGTGGGGAAATCCCATTTTATCTCCAGGGCGATGCCCTTCCCCGATCTGATCTCCATCATGCAGCTACAAATATTACAGGGCGATGCCCTTACTCATGTCAGCGGCGTAGCTGCGAAAATATCTGTAGATCAGTAACGGATTTTACATCGAAGGGCTTAGCCCTGGCCATATATTGATCTATAGTGTCCGTTTTCCTACTCTATTTACTGGACGCAAAATAAAATGCTAAAGTCGAGCAAAATTGAAGCAATCAAAAAAGGTGCTAAGTGAGGCTTCCCAAGCCAATCATATTTGCGCAGCATTGTTCGTGATCACTACCGAATGAATACTATGGAAGAAAACTGATCTCAAAAAGATCACAAAGGTCCTATCTATCCTAATGATTTTCATCAAAACCTACCTCTTTTAAAGCTTTCATCCATTCATTTTATAATTTCGTATATTTTTGTAATAGTCAGTAAACCAGTTTTTTATACTTGTTTTCTTTTTGGTTTTCGCAAGAAAAAACAGAGAGACCTTGCATCTACGATAGTTATCGTATATATTTGTCGTACGATAATTATCGTAGATTAATCTAATGACCATGAAAAAACCTACTGATGCGGAACTGGATATCCTCGCCGTACTGTGGCAAAACGGATCATCCAGTGTACGTGAAGTACACGCAGCACTCAGCGAACAACGGGATGTAGTATACACAACCACCTTGAAGACCATGCAGGTAATGACCGAGAAAGGTTTTCTGAAACGGGATACTTCCCGGAAGACCCACATTTACCAGGCAGTCATCGAAGCGGAAATGATCCGTGAAGATATGGTAGATAAGGTAGTGAATACGGTATTCGCAGGTTCGCCCCTCAAACTGGTCCTGCACGCACTGGGCAGTAAATCTACCAGTGCCGAAGATCTGGATCAGATTAAAAAAATGATCGAAAACCTCGAAAAAGAGCAATAAGCATGTTCAATCAAATATTACCCGACGCATTGGTGCAAGCCGGAGGCTGGACCATTTTACATTCTCTTTGGCAAGGTGCCATTATCACCCTACTGTTAGCTTTTATGCTGGGAAAAACCCGGCAACACTCACCCGCACTGCGGTACCAGATGAGTGTAGGCGCCCTTCTTTTATTGCTGGGCTCCGTTATTTGTACCTTCTATATTTATTACGAGCCGGCCTCCGCTTCCAATGTTATCGCAGATGGAAAGGGTGCGGGACCCGGAACTTTTTTCCTAAATGAATCGGCCCCGCAGCTTCCCGCCGAATCCGGTTATCTGGGCAAATTATTTCCTATCCTGCTGCAGGTGTGGCTGGTGGGGGTAGCCCTGATGGCGATCCGTATGCTGGGAGAACTGGCTTATCTGCAACGACTGAGATCGGTCAATACCCAGCCGGTAAGCAATAGCTGGAGCGAAAAACTCAACAGCCTCAAATGGCAGATGGGCATATTGCAACCCGTAGAGATGCGGGAGAGCCTGCGGGTCAGCGGCCCGATGCTCGTCGGCTGGTTTAAACCGGTGATCCTGTTGCCGGTCGGTATGCTATCTGGCTTGTCTCCCCAACAGGTAGAATGTGTGCTGGCGCACGAACTGGCCCACGTTCGCCGCATGGATTACCTCGTCAATCTTATTCAATCTGCCGTAGAAGTGCTGTTGTTCTTCAATCCGGCCGTTTGGTGGATCTCCGCCCAGATCCGGGAAGAACGCGAACACTGTTGCGATGAGCTGGCCGTAAATATTACGGGAGACCGTCTGACATTGGTAAAGACGCTGGCGCAGTTGGAAGAATGGAGAATGCAGGGCGGTCAATTGGGCCTGGCTTTCAACGGACGCCCGCAGGGTATCCTCGGCCGTGTACAAAGGCTACTGGGAGGAGAAAGCAGTGTCCGGATCATCGGTAAAGGACTCTGGAGTCTGTTGTTTTTCTGCATGGCTACCGGTCTGCTGGCCTTCCGCAACAGCGAAGAAGTGACCGAGCCGGGAAACTACTGGGAAAATATCGGTATTGAAAATCTCGATCCCGTGGAGCGTTTGGATGTTAGGCAGACCTTACCAAAAATCGCCGATGTGCAGCAGAAACCCACGAAAAAGGTGGAACCTGCTACCGCAGCGGTATTAGCCCAGGCTACGAATCCGGTAAGTAACATCGTCGCTGCTCTGCCCGGAGCAGCCCAACTGAAAAAACTGGAAACCGCTGCCTTACGGGCCTTGCCGACCCAGACGCTGGCTTTACTGCGGTCTTTCCGGGATACCATTCCGGATGAGAAATACCGGGAGCAGATGCGGAAGCTACAGCTTGAAATGGAAAAGCTCCAACAGGAAATGATGAGCAGCCAGGAAATGCAGCGCATTCAGGAACTCACCAAAAAATACGAGGTGGAAATGCAGGCGATGCAGGAGAAGTTGATGAAGGAACAGGGCGGCTACGAAAAACTGATGCAGGAACAGCAGAAGGTCATGCAGGAAGTGGAAAAACGACATCAGGAACTGATGCAGTCCGAAGGTTTCCAGAAAATGCAGGCGGAAATGGAACGCATGTCCGGCGATTTTTCCCGGATGGCCGAAGAGATGCAACGCAAATTCGAAAATAATCCGGAAATGCTGGAGCATAAAATGGATTCCCTTTCCAATATCTTTGACGAAAAGCACGAAGCCTTCGAAAAGCAGTACGAAGCGGCTTTCGAAGCGCTGGAAAAAGAGATGGAGGCCTACGAGAACAGTCCGGAAAGAAAAGCCCTGGAGGAGCAGATGGACGCGATGAGCGAAGAGATGGAAAAACTGATGGAAGCCCGGTTCGAACCCATGGAGGTGGAGATGGAAAAATTGCAGGAGTCTCTGGAAAAAAGGTTCGAAGAGCAAATGGAAGCCCTGGAAGAGCAAATGGAGAAACTGGAAAAGAGCCGACATAACCGACAAAATCGCAAAGAGGAATAAATCAATTTTCCGCTGCGAAAAACGGATCCTCCCACAATTGGTAGCTCGTAGTTTAACCGGTACGTCGACAGCCGCTGACCGACCGTAATGATAATCATCGAAGAAACCATATTGTGTATTTAAATCATTATTGAAGAGGATCTTACAGGTTAAAATTTAAAGTGATAAGATGTGCAGGATAGCTACCGGCATCTTATCACTTTTTATTTTAATATCGCTAACAAATTCATTATCCGGGGTTTAGGGGGAATCATTCATTTGTAAAATGCGTTCTATTCAAAGTCGATTTAATATGATCTTCCGTCTGAAGTAACTTGATTTAGTGGTCCGGTTTTATTAAATTGATGGAGAAATAGAACAAACCCCGTATACAATGAAAACATGCATCTACCTGATGGCGTGGCTACTATGCCATGTCACCACCCTTTCAGCACAACCACATTCTACTCAGTTAGATTACCTTCAAAACCACAAAGACATCGCCGTTCGGGAAATGCTGCGCACCGGTATTCCGGCCAGTATTATTCTCGCTCAGGCCTTGCTGGAATCCGGAGCCGGGCATAACGAACTGGCCCTTTCCGCCAACAACCACTTCGGTATTCAGTGCGGAAAAAGCTGGACCGGGTCCACCTTCTCCCAATTGACGTACAATGCAGACGGTGAACTGGAGCCGGGTTGCTTTCGGGTGTACCCCAACGCAGCCGCCAGCTTCCGGGATCACTCCAATCTTATCATTGCACCGGATAAGATCCAGCGGTACCGGATGTTGTTCCAACTGGCCACTACCGACTATTACGGGTGGGCCAACGGTTTGCAACTGACCGGTTTTTCCAACGGTGGCGCGTACGCCGAAAAACTGATCCGGACCATTGAGGACTACGGCCTGTATCGTTATGATGCCATATTCTACATGAAAGGCAGCCTTCCGGCCAGGTACTGGACCACCGACGTGGTCGAAACCACCGCGATGAACGATGCGCTATCCACCAATGAACCGAACGACGAGACCGTTTTTCATTCCCAGATCCCTTCCGTGGAAAGAATGAACGCTCAGCCTAGGTCGGAATTCGGGTACCAGTACCGGGATCCGTCCACCGGCACCTACGATCACCAGTTGGCCTACTCCGAACAGAAGACCAATGAGCACTACGGGATCCGGCACGATCAGACCGCAAACCGTTCCGGAGCGCTGACGGCCGATCATAGCTCCGGGAACCGGTACACGCCCTACCCGGGAAAGATTGATTCAGGTTTTGATAACGACCAGTTTGCTCCTTCCGGCCAATCTCCGGCAGTTGTGCTGGCCGCTTACCTACCGGCTGACCACGGCGCCGGCGTGAATGCCCGGCCGCAGCCCACGCTGGTCCGGAAAGTTTATCACAAAGTCAGTAGAAGGGAAACCCTGAGCACCATCGCCCGGCAATACCGGACGACCGTGCAAAAGCTCATTTACCTGAATGCGCTGGGCAACGGCCCCGTACAAAGTGGAATGATCCTGCAGGTCAGTTGATCAGTGATCGCCGTAGTTGAGTTCCCCGGCGGTGATGGCCAGGTCCAGCCGGTTTTCGGCCGGTGGCAGCAGGCAGGTCGCAAATTCAGTGAATGCACAGGGCGGATTATAGGCTTTGTTAAAATCCAGATAGGTATTGCCCTGTTCGTCCGGCCGGTCTACGTAGAGATAACGCCCACCGGGATACGTTTCCGCTCCACTGGTAGCGTCGGCGAAGACCATGAAAAACTCGTTTTCGCCGCCGTCCAGTGCGGTTAACTCGTAGCTCTGGCCCTGGTACTCGAAATGGAGCCGCCCCTCGGTCTCCATATCCATTTCCATGTCCAACACATTGCGCATGCGGATGGTCTGGCCGGTACTGTCGGGGATCCAACGGGCCGAAATACGCCAATCGGTATTTATCGGAAAACGTTCAATGTGTACGGTATCCGCAATTTTGGGATGCTTGCCGTCCCAGAGACGGATCCCGTATTTGTCCGTACGCTGGATAAGGATCCAGCTCAGATCTTCGAAGTGAACTACCGGTGAGGTTTCCATTCCGGTAAGGGTATAGCGCTGCACGGATTGGCCGTCTACCTGAGCCGGTAAGCCCGTAGCCATGATCATGGAAACGGAATCTCCCTCCAGACGGAAAGTGCCCAGAGTATCCGGTGCTTTTTCCGGAAAAACCACTGGCAGTCCGGAAGCACTGCCAAAAGGGTTATCTCCTGGTTCCAGCCAGAACAGGCCGGCCAGGGCTACCCAGCTATCCGGGGCCATCAGTGCGGCCACCCGGTCCTGATGCCAGGCATCGACCTCCTGCACGTAGGCCGGGTCGGGCGTTTCGGAACTGTTTCCACAAGCAGAGAAAGCGGCTACCAGAACTGATAGACCGAAATAAAGTAATTTCCGGTTCAAAATAGCGTCTTTAAGTTGGGTTACAAATATGGAGAGGCCCGCAATACTCCGGTGCTAGGCTACTGCCATAGAAACGGTGCTGTCGAGCCTTAGCGCGAGTAGTTCAGATTTAAATCCGAGTTGCTGGAAAAGCGTTAGTGCCGGATGGTCGGGAGAAATGTGCATAGCTACCTGCCCTTTGGCGTAGCGAATAGCTTCGCGCATTAGACCCAGCATGGTATTCCGATCGCAGTCGGACTTATGGTTATAGGTAGCGAAAACGAAAAGGTGGCTGGCGTTGTAGCCGGTCATACCCGTGCAGTTGGATACGATCACTCCCCGGATCTTGCCGTTCTCTCGGGCAACCAGGATGAACCCTCCAAAGGAAGGTTTTACTTTAAGGGCATAGTCCAATGCTTCACAGATATTTTCCTTTTTCTCTGTTTTCTCATGCTGTTCTAAAAACTGCACGACAGCAATTCTATCCCTGAGGGGCATCCCCGAGTAGGCATTGTAATAGACTGTCTCGTTGCTCATGTTAGCGTGTTTTCACAGATGGCGATTTTTAAGAGAATTAAGCTGAGGTTAGCAACGCATTGTTCAAATAGTGCAAATTTGTGGGATGACTTGGTGGATGTGCGATATGTAGGATGGGAAAGTCCTAAATTACAAGAAATCTTTGAGTTACATAAGTTTTTAGCCAAAAATTATTATTAGTTTATATTTGTCGGCTCCGTTTTGGGTTATTTGTCCGGCAAAACACGAACAAAAACGGAGGGAACGACATTATTACCACGATATTTGTAACCCACATGATTGGATCCCTATGAACCAAATGCACAAAAAATTGCTCCTGGCTACCGTAGCCAGCTTACTGATACTAATTACCATTCAGGCCCAGGCACCCGCCGCAAAGATTGCCGCCACTCTATTGGAAGACAGCCAAAATAGTGCCGAGGTAGAGTGCCTGATCCTGTTCAGGAATACTGCCGATCTGAATGACCTTTCCCGGATACACGGCAAAGAGCGAAAGGGCCGACTGGTATACGAACGACTGCAAACAGTCTCCCGGGAAAGCCAGCAGGAAGTACAGCGTATAATAGGCGCTTCGGGCCGTCCTTTCCAATCTTTTCTCATTGTCAACGCTCTGCATACCCGTTTGGACCGCGAACTCCTGCTGCGGATCGCCGCTCGGCCGGAAGTGCTACGGATCCAGGCAAATCCCTGGATAGATATGCTCGCGTGGAGACCCCTTCCGGGCCATACTGCCTCCGGACGCAGCCCTGTGGAGTGGGGCCTGGATCTGATCAATGTGCCGGAAGTCTGGGCCCAGGGCATCCGCGGTACCGGTGTGGTGATCGGTAATCAGGATACGGGCGTGGAATGGACCCATCCCACACTGAAAGAAAAATACCGGGGCTGGCAGGGTAGTGAAGCGGAGGTCGAACATTCTTATAACTGGTTTGACGCCATCACGGAGATCAGCCCCCTGCACAACGACGAGCAGATCGACCCCAGCAACAACCCCTGCGGACTTTCGGTAGATTTTCCCTGTGATGATAACGACCACGGTACCTATACGATGGGCATCTCGGTAGGGGATGACGAGCAGGGCAATCAGATCGGAGTAGCCCCTGCTTCCCGCTGGATCGCCTGCCGGAATATGGAACGCGGCTACGGTAGCCCGGCTACCTATCTGGCCGGATTTGAGTGGTTTCTGGCGCCAACGGACCTGGATGGTAATGATCCCCGGCCGGAACTGGCCCCCCACGTGATCAACAATTCCTGGGGCTGCCCGGCCATGGAAGGCTGCAGTGCCGAGAACTGGGGAATTCTGGAACAGGCGGTAGAAAACCTGCGGGCCGCCGGAGTAGTCGTAGTGGTTTCGGCCGGTAACGACGGCCCCGACTGCGGATCGGTTAACGATCCTTCGGCCATTTTTGCGGGCTCTTTTGCCGTAGGAGCCACCAACGCCACCGATACGCTGGCCGGTTTCAGTAGTCGCGGCCCGGTAACCATCGACGGGAGTGGCCGCATAAAACCGGATCTGGTGGCTCCCGGGGTGAACATCCGTTCTGCGCGGCGCAACGACGGTTTTATGGCCGCTTCGGGCACGAGTGCGGCCGGACCCTTTGTGACGGGTATCGTAGCGCTGATCATTGAAGCCAATCCCGACCTCGCGGGAGAGGTGGCCCTGATCGAACAGATCATGCGGGAAAGCACCGTGCCGGCTTACGACCGGGTCAGTTGCGGCGGGTATTCGGATACGGATGTGCCGAATCCCATGACCGGTTATGGCCGGATCGATGCTCTGGCCGCCGTGGAGCGCGCCCGGCAGGTATCGCCGGTGAATACGCCCCGGGCAGATCTCGGCATTGAGGTCTACCCGAATCCCAGTCGGGGGCTGCTTCGTTTTACTTCCGACACCAACAGCAGCGGTTCCGTGCTGGAGATCTTTGACAGTACCGGAAAACTGGTGGAACGAAAACAGGTAAACCAAACGCCATTTGAGCTGGACCTTACTGCCCAACCGGCCGGTCTGTACTGGTGGCGCTGGAATATTGACGGTCACCGGAATAGCGGACGGATCGTGAAATTCTAGGTTCACAGTTTAGGAAAATATCATTATATTTGGGGAGTAACAGTTCCTGTAGCTACGTGCTTGCCCCTGTCCTCGGAATGGTCGCCGCTTTAAACTCCTCTTGCGGTGCTGTTTATCTACTGAGCCTTTTCAAAAATCTAGATCTAAAAAAATGGGAAAAACATCCACCGTCTCTATTTTACCTTTACTAATGTTGGGTAATTCATCTAAATCTATGTCCGCGATCAGCATTCTGATCAGCAAATACGGACGGGTAAAATACCATACCGAAGAAGGGGATAAACAAAA
This sequence comes from Flavilitoribacter nigricans DSM 23189 = NBRC 102662, assembly GCF_002646595.1. Taxonomy (GTDB): domain Bacteria; phylum Bacteroidota; class Bacteroidia; order Chitinophagales; family Saprospiraceae; genus Flavilitoribacter; species Flavilitoribacter nigricans. The sequence continues at coordinate 1,722 of NZ_PDUD01000050.1, read as the reverse complement.
AGTAAATGCCGGTGCGGTACTGCTGAATAGCGGTACGTTAAAACTCTCTGCGAGCGCTTCGGCCCTGATCTTCAGCAATGGAAAATATATTCGACTGGACGAGGCCGGAGAGCACCGGCTTTCGGACATCGTGCCGGAAGGAGGTATGCAAAAACTGAATTTCGATACCCAGTTCAATCGCTATCTAATGGCGGCGATCGATCTGGCCGTCCATGCCGGTGATGGCGATGCCTGGGGCGAACTCAGCGGTTCAAAGGGCTCCGGCGACGGTTGGGGCGAATTGAGCGGCTCGAAAGGTTCCGGTGATGGCTGGGGTGAATTGAGTGGCTCGAAAGGCTCCGGTGATGGCTGGGGAGAACTCAGTGGCTCCAAAAAGAGTGGTGACGGCTGGGGCGAACTCAGCGGTTCCAAAAAAAGCGGTGACGGCTGGGGTGAACTGAGTGGCTCCAAAAAGAGCGGCGATGGCTGGGGGGAACTGAGCGGTTCGAAAAAGAGTGGAGACGGTTGGGGAGATGCAGAAGGCCGTATCGTTCCTATTTTGCCGTTCGGCAAATTACCGGCACAGCCCGTGATCTTTCAGTGGTCGCAGCCACAGGTCAGCCAGTCCTATGTACTGGAAATCCTGGACGGATCGGGAGGGATCGTGTATTCCGGTGAGGTGAAGGACAACTGGGCGCAGGTCAACCTGAAATCACTGCCCCTGAAAGTGGATGAGCTTTACGATTGGCGGATCAACGTACCGGAACATTCCGACAAAACATCCACCCGGGCCCGGATCAGTATCACCGATGAAAATACAGAGGAACTGCTGGAGGCTAAACTCAAAGGATCTGACGCTTATCAGATCCAGGATCCGGTATTGACCAGTCTCATGGAAGCGGTTGTACTGGAGGTAGCAGAGCACTTCTTCGAAGCCCACCAGCGTTACGAATTATTGCGCCAGTCATTCAAAAAGAACAATCTGGTTAAATTAATGCAGGCCGCTTTTTATCTGCGTCATCAACTCAAACCGAGGGCAGAGCAGTTATTCTGGAAAGAAAATGCGGTCAGACCCTAGCTTTAGCCAGGAGAGGTATGGAGATCCCGTTTGGAAATTTCTCAAAAGAGAATGGATTCCAAACGGGATTCAGGAAAAAGTCCGGCTTACATACCGGACTTTTTGCTCAGGACAGCTTGTTATAACCCTGCACGATCAGAACAATACCGCCGATTGCTATGAAGTAATAGAACTTTCCGGTAGCAAATAGCACGATCACACTGACCAGCACGATCAGTGCTCCCAGTATAATGCGGTTCCACCCGCTTTTTTTCTCTTCCTTCTTCTGTTCCTGAATTAAGGCCTGACGTTCATCTTTAATGGCCTGGTAAGCATTGGATGCCATGATCTCGGCTTCTGTGCCGGATAGCCCGTTCTGGGTCATAAAATCAAGGACTTCTTTTCTACGGCTATCCTGAAGAAACATGGACTTGGCCGTTTCTAAAACCTGGTCTTTAGTCATCATTATGTGTTAAGAGAGCGAATAATGGACAAATTAAAAAAATTATTTAATTCAAGTATCGAATCTTGAATTGTAGAGAGTAGATGTAATGACAAAAGAACTTATATTAAATTTGTGATCAAAAGAGACCACAATGGGATTACATAAGAATGCAGGCTTGACCGAAAGTCAGCGAAAACAGATCAAAGCACTGTATAAAGCTGGAGGTACTAGCTATCGGCAA
>NZ_PDUD01000005.1 GCF_002646595.1 Flavilitoribacter nigricans DSM 23189 = NBRC 102662 | reverse complement strand
GTTAGCACAACGGGATTACTGCCGACATCGGCGCAGCCGAAGCTCAGTCGGTCCAGGGCCAGTTCAGCAATTCCACAGGCGTCGCTGGAACCGTTGTCGATCTGGGCGGGAGTGATGGATGCGTTACCGGATGCGTCGAGGGAAACGGTGAGATCCTGACAGACAGTTTGTGGTACGATCTTATCCTCTACGGTTACGGTAGCCGAACAGCTTGCGGAATTATCGTTGTTGTCGGTTACGGTGAGCACAACGGGATTACTACCTACATCGGCACAGCCGAAGCTCAGTCGGTCCAGGGCCAGTTCAGCGATTCCACAGGCGTCGCTGGAACCGTTGTCGATCTGGGCGGGAGTGATGGAGGCGTTACCGGCTGCATCGAGGGAAACGGTGATATCCTGACAGACAGTTTGTGGTACGATCTTATCCTCTACGGTTACGGTAGCCGAACAGGTTGCGGAATTATCGTTATTATCGGTTACGGTTAGTACAACGGTATTGTTACCAACATCGGCGCATCCGAAGCTCAATCGGTCCAGGGCCAGCTCGGCGATTCCACAGGCGTCGCTGGAACCGTTGTCTATCTGGGCCGGAGTAATGGATGCGTTACCGGCTGCATCGAGGGAAACGGTGATATCCTGACAGACAGTTTGTGGTACGATCTTATCCTCTACGGTTACGGTAGCCGAACAGGTTGCGGAATTATCGTTATTGTCAGTTACGGTCAGCACAACGGGATTGCTACCAACATCGGCGCAACCGAAGCTCAGTCGGTCCAGGGCCAGCTCGGCGATTCCACAGGCGTCACTGGAACCGTTGTCGATCTGGGCGGGAGTGATGGAGGCATTGCCGGCTGCGTCGAGGGAAACGGTCAGGTCCTGACAGACGGTTTCGGGTGCGATATTGTCCTCTACTACGACTAAAAAGTTTTCAGTCCGACTATTTCCACAGTCATCAGTGGTAATCACTGTGACGGTCGTTTGGCCAACGTTAAAAAAGCTACCGGATAGGGGAGAATATTCGAAGCTGGGATTTCCGCAATTATCGGTTGCTGTTATCGTGGGAAAAGAGACAATTGCGCCACAGGAGCCGGCATCTACGAAGCTTGTCAGCTGTACTGGAAGATTATCAATAACCGGTGATTTATCATCATAGACTGTTATCGTCTGGGACGCACTAGCTTCGTTGCCGGCTGCATCCGTGGCGGACCAGGTGCGGATTAGGGTGTAGTTAAAGGCGCAACTTCCATTGACTCTGGTTTCCGAAAATGTTACGGGAAGATTCCCATCCACATCATCATTTGCAGTGACCGTTGGAATATTGGGTACGTTGTCACATTCTACATTGGTACTATTGGGTACACCCGATAATACTGGAGCCGTTTCATCAATTACGACATTGGCGGAATTATAGAGGTATTCAAGAATGTTGTTGTGTAAATTCCGCACATATGGCTGGGGACTCCAATACTCCTGAAACCAGGGCAGGGTTAGACCGCCAAACATGACTTTGCCGTTACCCCAGCTTTTTTCGGCCAGGATCACTCTGGAAGACTGATTGTCACCAATTAGAATAGGGGTTAATCCAGAGCCCAATATAATATCGTGAGCAAAATAATTGCCGGAGTAGGGCGATGTATAGGATGGAGAAAAACTTCCGTTGAATATTGGATGAGCTGGATTTACAGGGTTCCCTTGTCCTGACAGACTTCTGAAAAAATTGACACCAAAACCTACATTATAAGAGTTGTAAAGTTGGTTTGTGGCTGAGTTTATGAACAAAACATTTCCTTGTGCTACCCAGTTTTCTATTCGCGTTCTGTTGTTTTGAATGAAGTTGACCATTGTAGAGGTACTACTATTTCCACCTTCAATAAAAACAAACTTATAGTCTGAGGAAAATAGTTGTGCAGGATCAGCGGTGTTGTAAATGAACTTGCTCCAGTTTCCCGAACCAAAGACGTTGTTTAGGGCAATGATGTTTCCATTTCGCCCCCACGGCTCTGCATTGTTGGTTAGATACGCGACATCCTGTGCTTGCACATGGAACGCTAACCCATGGACGAGGCATAGCATGGCAATGTAAATGTAGTTCTTCATGAGGAATAGTTTATTTAGGTTAATTAAATGCGATAGATAGTGGGGGGAAATAAATGTCAGAATGCAATACTTGACGCGAAGTGGGTCGGGAAAATCCCAAACCGCTTTGGTCAGTATATACTGCACTCAAATTGGTTTGATCCTGACTGTCTTGACACCTCAGGGCCCAAACTAATTTTACGTCAGTGTATATGAGGGGAGTTACAGGAATGTGTAGTAGCTATAGCTAAAATTATTTTTCGTAGTCGAACATAGCCTGTCAAAAATCTAAAATAAAGAGGGGATACCGGAAGCAGGTATTGGTGGATATAACTCATAAGGATTTAGTTGAACGCTATAAAAAGGCAAAATAAAAACTTGAAAATACTTACCCAATACCAGTTTTTTGCGACACTAGAAATTTGGTTTTTTAACTGATTTTTGTATATCGTCTATATGGTTTTTAGGCTAAATTTTTCCCTGCTCGCAAATGGGCGTAGGCGTTCCTCAGCAAGAGTAGAGGTTCGTTCCTTAAATGATGAGCATTATTACACTTATAAGTAAATTGATGACTTTGACTTCCAAATTAATAAAGAAAGTCCCCCCTTTCCCACAATTACAACACCCCTAAAAGCCGGAAAATTTTAGAGGATTTTCCGCTTTGGGGCCATTGAAATGTGGAAAAGGTAAGAGGTGAAAATGCTCAGAAGAGGAAGTGGTTTTTGTAGATCTGTTACTCTGCTTCAGGCCTCCAGACCGGAAATCTGACCGAACACCAACTTCAAGATTGGTGTTTTAGTAGTGTATTTCAATTTTACTGAGATGCCTGTTATTAACCTGAAAACCATTATATTATGTTACGTTATGCATTAATTTTCTTTGTAGTTGCCATTATCGCTGCCATCCTCGGATTCGGTGGATTTGCCGGAGCTATGGCTGGAATCGCAAAGATCCTTTTCTGGGTATTTATTGTTTTATTGGTAGTTTCCCTGCTGTCCGGTGCCGTGAAAAGAGTGTAAGACAAATAATATAATGCCAAAAAACAAAACACTATTTTGGCATAAATTGTAACATCCTATAGATGATCCATTAGATCATCGACCATAGGTGGTCCTTTCCCGATCGGGTTGGGACCATCTTTATTTATGGTGTGCTGTCTAGTACAGAACTGAATTCGTAAGCATCATAATTCAAACCACCAAATTTCTTCTTCCAGCTCCGCCGCCGGCTCTTCCCATGCCTCCTCATCGGTTTCCTCCCAGATTTGCTCTTCTTCTATTTCTGGGACTTCTTCCCCTTCTGGTTCCCAGGGCGACCAAAGGTGGAATACTGCCTGCCAAAAGTCTTGCATGATTATGTAATTTTAATTTATGGTGAGGTTCGCCTAATTAAGATAACTAATGGATCAACAGCGGGGCCGTATTCCGTGTCCGGGAAGTTTAATGGCTAAAATTGCTTGATGGCTTTGACAGGGAAAGGTAGCCATCAAGCCATATTAACTATAAAGCCATCTAACCATATTCATCATCTAGCCATATAATCCCCCGCATACGGAATTGTGTTCCGTCCCAATACGGCCACACACCGGTGCCAGCTAGCATAAATGCAGCCCCAATCCTCTTTCTTTTAACTAATAGTAGAAATTGTTTATTGCCACCACCGGATCAGATCATTAACAGTATCAGTTCCCGCACCACATCCTCCAGAGCATAACAGTTGGCCAGCGAAATGTCCACTACCCTACCCTCTTCACGGAGTATCCCACTTTCGGCGCCTTCCAGATTATTGATGGTGATGTTTACGCCTTCCGGAAGATCCATTTTGTTCAGCAACTGGTACAGTTTCTGGGTAGGCTCATCGGAATCTTTATCCACAAATAAAGAGATCATACTATCTGGTTATCTTATTTCCGGGAGGCAATAGCATCTCGGATTCGGTTAATTGATTTGCCTGGAGGATCAGTTTTCGCTCTCCACTGAATTCAAACAGTTTAAGCTGTATATATTCAGCTACGAGTACTTCAAAAGCATTTCCTTCAAATTCCAGGAAGTATCTAAGTCCAGCTGCCGGCAAATTGGAACCATACCGGGATTTTTCATTCCCGCATGTCTGCCCTATCTTAAAAGACTGGCCGGCTGATAGTAGTACGGATTTCCGGGAATTGCAGGTATAACAGGGAAATCTTCCGGGCTCAAGTATGAGCAGCCGGTATTGCTGGCACCTTCCGAACTTTTCCGTAGCCTCCCGCACTATTTCCCGGTAGGTATCCATCGTAATATCGATATTTTCAAGATCAATATCCAGTTCTGTCGATAGTTTTTCTGTACTGTATTGAATGGCTTCTTCTAACACGTGTCTGGAAATTTCACCTTCAAATTGAGCGGACAAATATTGCTCCAAGGTTGACGCAGTAGAAACAGAGGTCTTTATGTAGAGTATGCTGAAAATAAGCAGCAGCGGAATGATGATATACATAGTCAGACCGGCCGTTCTTCGGATGGGAATCGAAAAGGACATGTGTTAGCGTTGCGCGTTTTAAAGATCAATTTTCGAAAAATAAGAAATAAATTCAATAAACTACTAATTAAGTGTAATTAATTAGTTCATACTTATAAATAGTACCTAATGTAATGGATTGACTTTTAATTTACAGAATGAAGGACCCACAAATAGAACAATTACTGAGCCTGGTAGGAGAGCGACTCAAAGCATTAAGAAAAGCCAAAGGATACTCTAACTACGAGCAATTCGCCTACGAAAACAATATCGGCCGGGCGCAATATGGCCGTTATGAAAAGGGAAGTGACTTGCGGTTAAGCAGCTTATTTAGAGTGCTGCAGGCCATGGATATTTCTCCAGCTGATTTCTTTGCAGAAGGTTTTGAAAGCCCGCTCCCTCCTACCCCTAATTGATCATCGCATATTAGCATCCATGAAAATCACCAAAACCGGCAAGATCTCCATCAAACTTCCGCCCATACTGCGGGAACCACTCATCCTGGCCGCCCAGCAAAGGCTCTACTACGAAAATGAAGACCTGGAACACTACTCGTTCTTCCTGTTGCACGAAACATTGCAACGGCTGCAGCGTGTTAGTACGAACCGGATCCAGTTTCGATTTTCCGAATTTTTTATCCTCCTCACCCCGCAAACCATGCAGTACCTGGATGAACCTACCCAGATCCTGATCCGCGATGCTATTGAGGAACGCTCGAAAGGTACCAGATTGGATATTGCACAAATGGATGATCCGGATCATGTGAGAGCATTGCGAGAGCATTTCTTGCGTCCGCCTGCTTAGTGAAACGAATAGAGCAGTGATGATTTTGTAATAGAACAAGCTCCTGCTGCAAAATTTCCAAAATTTTGTAGATTTAAAAAAAGATTCCTTGAAAGCTCATGAAGCTACGCCTCAGGACCGAATAATTTGCAGACTGGAAGAAAAACTATTCGCTACCAGCTATTAAGGCTGTAGTGATTTCCACCTTCAAAACCTGCTTTCCAATACAATATCCCAACTATATATGGCATATTCCTATACTAATCGCCAGGATAAAACCCACTATATTAAAGCCGTAACCACCAAAAAAGGAGGTGTTCGTTATTACATCACTTTAGACCCTACGGTCGAAAACCTGATCTCTGAAATACCGGAAGGGTTTGAAGTTCTCGAATATCCTTACGACGCCAGGGTAGTCATTCGGAAAAAAATACCGGTAAACGTTAGGCCCGCGGAAGTAAGCACGGTGCAAAAAGCGATGGAAAAACATTCCCCGGTCCAGGATTTTATCATAACTTCCGAAAGAGAAGATATCGCCATCCATATTTCCCAATTCAACCATTTTTATGATTCGGAATATCTTTCTGCAGATGAAGCAAAAAAATATTACGGGGAAAATGTCCATCTATGGAAAACCTACGATTGGATCCTCACTTTTCGTCTGGCAGATGTGGATACGCGGAAATTCCAGGTTATCCGGAAAGCCAGTGTGCAGTACGAGGCGGTCGGGATTGATGAAGGAACTGATCTGTCCTCCTTAGCCGAAAAATATTGCTACCATGTGGGCCGGGAATCCCTCTTGAATTTTTGGATTCCCGGGGAGGATTGGTAACGGTGTTCCGGAGTCAGTATTTACGCGGGACATTCCCTACATTTCCTGGTATCTCTTGATTAATTATAGATCTGATCATCATACTCATCTTCGTACGGACCGGGATTCCACCGGCACTTAATGCTGGGACCGACTATCTGATGTTGGCCACTGGGATCGATAGCACTTTCATCGTGCAGCGAACCGGCCCGATACCAGATAACAATATCCTCTCCGTTGATATTTTCACCATCTATAAGATGGGCGTCATTGAAGCAGGCTAACTGATTGGAAGTATTCAGTCCCCATTCATTGATCTCATCGGGATCATATTTTGCAATGAAAACATCTCCTTTTGCCCAATCGTCTCCGTTTCCGTTTCCGTCATGCTCACCGGCGATCAGGTCGCAGCGCAGATTATTTGGCCCGCTGATCGTCCACATCATCTGGGAATAGCTCCTGTAGCGGGTCACCTCCTGGGTGAAGGGGGGAACAGAGACCCAATTGGAGCCAGTTCCTTTGGTCGGAACGTAGGATTCGATGACGGAATTGATGGAGCCATTGATATCAAAATCAAAACGCCAGTATACGTGATGCACGTGGCGCTCGCAGGTACAGTTGTTCTGAACAGCGGAGAACTTAAATCGTGGTTCGATCCGACCGCTGGGATAAAATACCCATTCGTGGGCGTAGCGATACCAATCGGCCTGAAGTTCACTCACTACTACCACACTGTTATCTGTGGGGTTTTTATAGATAGCTACGCCTTTGAAATTGCCGCCGTCATCGCCACTGTCCACAATGGTTTGGGGCATGGCCGTGCAGTTCCGGAAACCGTTTGCCACGGGAGGGAAATTGGTACCCTGAGCTTCAAATTTTGCGGGCACAAAAATGGGGTCATCGTATACGTTAACGGAACTGCCGCCGCAGTAAGATTGGGCATTACCTCCGCAAATGGCATCGTAAATGACGTTTAATTTTGGAGCATGGGCCCGCTTCAGTACTGATTTGCCCATAAAGCTTACATCGCGCAGTTCGACACCCGATCCCTTGTGTCCGGAGGATGATTTTGGTTGGACTACGGTGAATTTCCAAATAGGCGTCAGGGGATTAAAGGGGTTGGGTATGGTGATCTCTTTGTATCCGGTGGGGTCGGAACCGGAGTCCAGATCGGGAGGTCCGCAGGTGGGCGCTGAAAATTCCAGCCCGGCAAAGTTATGATTCATGACTTCGATCGGATGCCGCTCGTCGGATATATTAACGGCATAGGCTCCTAGTTGGTCGGATGTTTCAGGACCTATGACCATGAAGGATAACATCCGGTTCCCTTCGCTGTTGCTCATGGCCGGAGGCATGGCGTTCACTACCGTGAGGGTCCCGGCGGTAACCTGATCGGAGATGTTTAGGTTTCGTATCAAGGCATCGTAAGCGAGTTGTTCTTCTTCGGCATTGGGAGTAGGCTGATCGTCAATGGCTGTGGCCTCTACTTGCCGGGTGTCTGTACTTAACCGGATTTCGTAGGCCTGGTCCCGCGTGTAATCATAGGCTATGGCGGTATATCTGGAAATGATCAGCGTATCTTGTCCCTCCCACTCCTTGGCGTCAGAAAAGACTGGTTTAAAGGATAAGATTCGGTATCGGTTATCTTGAAAGATCTTCCGAAATTCAGGATGCTCCTCTAACCGATCCTGTAGATTTTGGATCTCTTCTGAGCTGGGACCGACCGTTTGGGCAACTGGATCAGGGATACTGGGCAGTGGTTTGGGTTCTGCACATTGAGCAATTAACAAGGCAACTAAAACAACAAACGTTGCTACTGGGGTAATCTTTTGCATAATAGGTTTAGTTTATAATATTATAATTGGCAAGCACTATTGCCTAAAACTGGGTTTGCATAAAAAACTTTCTCAGTTATCGCCAAACACTGCCCCCAGGTCCACGCCAAATTCCGGAAAGATTCCGGAAGGCACTACATCATGGCGAAGGAAAGGCGTCGACATACTCTTGAAAATCCGACCTGTGATCATTTCGACCATTTCGTCAAACCGCCAGGTGAGATAATCCGCATAAGTATATTGCTTGTTCAGATCCAGCTAATTGATGTCCGTGAGCATACAAGCAAAAAGTTTTAATAAAAATACAAAAATTCTTTCATTGGTGACTTAGCATTTGGGCACCGCTGATGTGGGGAAACCCCGATGCGACACCATCAGAAGTTCCCAGACCGTACCTTACCACGTTCCAACAATCACATTCACACTTTCACACGTTCACACATTAAAACATGACCACCGCCAAACCTCCCGCCCAACTTCATAGATCCCGGCCCACTTGACTTTCCCCGCAAACTTCCCCTGCAGCACCAGGTGCTTAAATCGGTCTGAAGAAACACCTCGTACATCTTGTCCTGCCGTACTGTACAGGGTAAACCCACGCGCCAAGCGATGTTGCTTGAAAAAAATCACGAGTTTGAATCGGCCCCGTCGATTATTACTTTTCGTCCTGACTGTCATATCGCTATATTTTTACCATTGGTGGCTCATTACCAATAAGCCGACAGAAATCCATTACTGCTTCCTCACTGTGCTCCTGTAATCGGCCAATTAGTTTCCGGTAGACTTCGATTGGTCCTGCTGTCCCGTCGGCTTCCTGGAGACTGCGCCGGTATTTGTGCACCGCGCGTGTTACTGCAATATGGCCTTTGATCGCTCGTCGCTTTGCATTATGCCGGTGAAACCAGGCTTTCGTACGCCCAAAACCCCGGTGATTCCGGTAATCAAAATATATGGATGGGATCGGCACCCAACGCTCTAAACTGGGCGTGGCATTGCGCCCCCGGTCTATCCACTTCCGGACCAGCCGGATCCGCTCGCAGATCTCGGCTGTTCCCGCGGTGTAACGCTTCGGACTTGCATAGATATAGTACTCTGCTAGCCGCGCCTTTGCTCGTTCCCGTTCGGCATCTGCAATCCACTGTCCGGCGTAGAGTTCCTCTTGCGCCACGGCCCATACCTGAGCTACTTCCCGAAAGATCCGACGCCCAATCCGATCCGGCAATCCAACCACTACCTCCGCAAAAGTCTGCGGCACCCCATCACCCCCTCCCCCAATCTCCCCTTCACCCCATTCACCATCCACGGGGGGGCGCCGCGCAACCCGGGGGGGTATCTCCCCATCGGGGGAGATGTCGCGCAGCGACAGAGGGGGCACCAGGTCGCTGTCGGTCTCGTAACCAGTCAAAACGTGTCGTAGGTGATCGTGCGTCCGATGCTCATCGGTTTCAGCACGTTTTCCACACGGATCGATCTCTAATTGATTTAATTGATTAGTATCCGGTAGGGACAGAGTACAGTTGGACGAAAAGTTTTCTTTAAAAAGCGTATTTTTTTCCTCATAGGAGGGTAGAAACTTCATGGATTCAGATGGCAGGTCAGGCCTTATTTTCACAGCTTGCATAGTGCTTCTCCACATTTTATGGAAACGGGGCGCATGCCGCTGCAAATTACCTTTATCCGGCCGACGGGTATCGGCGGTCGTTTGCTGATCACTACATTCTGTACAAAACAGCCCTATCCAGTTCCGCTGATCCCCCCTTCGGGCTAAAAAGATCACTTCCGTATTCAACTGCAATTCATAATTCGCTTTACTGCCGTGCCAGACCTCGTCCCTGATCAGTCCCGCTTCCTGTAAGCGCTGCCGCAGATTCTGGATGGTTCTTGCGCTACACTTCACTTCTTCTCCCAGTTGTACATTGTTGGTCGCTATGCGGGGCAGCGCAGTGCCAGGAATCAATCCTATACTGCCGGATTGCACTTTCCACAGGACGATCCGCTGGATCTCCAGCAATTGGTACATTAAATTTTGGTGATTGGCCCGCAATTGTTGCCGGAGTGGCCGATCCTGATTGTAGCTGGAAATAAAATCCTTGACCAACAGGATACTCTTGCGCAAATCCAGGTAGTACTCCGTGGATTTTCCTGTGGAGCAATTAAAAGCATTCATAGTTGTTCATTTTAGGCAATACGATCCCGTCCATCCCGGAGCCATTTCTGGGACAGCAAAGAATTACCATTACTAAAATTGATTTGAAAAGCAAACTGCAGAAGGAGCGCACAGCATCATCAGAGTATCACTAAATAAGACAGTGTGATCAGCACCATCCCGGTCATCCAAAAATCCCGGCCATCCTGGTCCAAGGGATAGCTAAAAAAAAATGGATCTTACGAAGGATTATTTGCCGGGTGTCGGGCAGCAAGACGCATTGCCCGGTGGACATCCAACGATCAGGTCGTCTTTTGATTCCACAATCGTAATACCACGGAATCAAACCACCAGATCATCAAATCATAAAAAACTCGCCTACGGTCTCGTTCCAATCCGGGAATCGAACCCGGCTAAATCCCCACCGGATATTGGAAAATTTGGATCTAAAAGTGATAGCATGAGGTGCTGGTAGAAATCCAATCCTGTGATCTTTTATCTCTTGGGACTTCTCAATGGTAGCTGCTTTCCAGTCTCACGCTAGTCATACTCCAAAGGTCAACACTTAATGGCTTGCTGTCAAGTATTGGTGGGCTACCTTACCTTGGGTGTGGTTTTTTGGAACAATGTTCTGTATTGCGTTTGATGCGTTGTTGTTCTTGGAATAATATTTCAAAGGCAGGTAATAGGAAGGAACCAGTCAGTCCACTCCGACTGGAAAAGAGAGTTATTATATTGGCTGGAAATGCGGTCTGAGTTTTGGAACTCAAGGGGATCCCTAGAATTTACTCAAATCATGTTCTTTGCCCGTAATATGGACAACAATTGCGCTCGCTCCAGCAGTCGATGCTTCTTATGTCCATTGCACTTATTACAGGCGATGATCAAATTATCTATATGATTAGAACCAAAACTCTGTGCCGGCACCTTCTTCCCTTTTGGCGGAACTATAGTCCGTAGCTCTTTATTCAGCTTATTCGTCGAAAGCGGGATCAGGTGATCCACCGCAAAACCACTCTCTGCAGCGCAGCCTTCCAGTTGCAGCATGCAAACTAAACCGAATTCCTCTACCAATGTGGAAAAAACGGAATTTCGGATGCGACTGAATGCCTTGCGCTTTAGGGCGGGATCTCTAAAATCGAACAGGGAGGTGAAATGAAGAATGGACAAAGGATGATCTGTCTCGATCAATAATTTTTCAAAGTAGATTTGATCTTCTGGGAATTCGAAATTCATCATCATGAAATAGGCCTGTTTGGTTTTTGTCGTTGCTACAATATCATCAATAAATGCTTTAGTCTGCCCATTTTCTAAAAAATGTTCCCCCAGTTTATTGAAAACGGTACGATTTCCTGTTGAACGAAACTACTGACAACGATCGCCTTACAGCTCCCAAAAATTCCCTACATTTATCAAACTGTAAGTAAACCCATATCCCATTGGACTCCAGCATACCCATTATATTACTAGCTTTCGCCAATGATACCGAGTCTCCCTTGCGGGAACTGGCGGAGGAACAGGACGAATTGATCCAGGCCCTGCACTCGGTACACGATGCCGGCGTCTGTCAGGTGTTTACCATAGCGGCGGCCAGCCCGGAGAAGATCATTAGTGTGTTTCAGCGGTATGGGAGTAGGATCCGGATTTTTCATTACGGCGGTCACTCCGATCAGGAAGCGCTTTTCCTGCAGCAGGATTTTCCCGGACAGGAGAATACCCGGGCCGCTTATCTGGCTGGGTTCCTGGGGGCACAAGAAGATCTGGAACTCGTTTTCATCAACGGTTGTCTGAGTTCCGCTCAGGCCGCAGTCTATCACCGGGAAGGCATACCGGCGGTTATCGCTACCGATCATACCGTTGGTGATGCGGCAGCGCGGGAGTTTGCCCGCTACTTCTATCAGACCCTGGCCGGTGGTAGCACCATCAGTGAAGCTTTCCGCTCGGCCGCTACTGCTTATAAGACTAAGCACAATGGATCGCCTCGTGGCCAGGGATTCCTGGGAGAAGGGAACGATGCTCCCTGGAAACTTTCTCCGGAAGGATCTCATTCGTGGCGACTGCCGGCTGCGAAGCCGGATACGGAAACGCTTAAGCTCCGCTTTATCACCCATCGGCGTCCGACCCGGCAGGATAGGTTGTTGCAGCGCCTGCTGGTGCTGAGTGATCTGCAAGCTGCTCTGCAGGAACACCAGGTGCTATGGCTGCATGGCCCCAGTGGTTGCGGCAAAACGGTCCTGGCCGAGCAATACTACCACCTCTTTTTATCGCAATATCAGCACGTAGCGTGGATTGAGGTCAAGCACGATTTTTTGCAGGACTTTATTGCGGCAGCGCCGCTGGCGGTCCCCATCCCGGAACTCCGGGCTCGCTTGGAGGACCTGGACCGGCCCCGACCGGACATCGATCGGGCCTGCGCCCGGGCTTTTTCCCAGTACCTGGCTAATCTACCCGGACGGGTCTTGCTGGTGGTGGATGGTATCAAGGACCTCCAGCAGTTTACGCCCTACTATGACCTCCTGGAGTTACACCAAAACCATGTGCTGATTACCTCTCTGGAGATTCCTGCTCCTGATCACCCGTGGAGTCGTCGTTATCATTGCCACGCATTTACCGCTCCGCCCTTTACCAACGAAGAGATCCATCTGCTCGCGGCATCTTACGCGCGGGAGTACCCCCACGCTCCGGAATTACTGGATCATCTGCGTCACAACGTATACCTGTCTTCTATTTTATTCAAAAACCTGAACCGACAGCAACCGGCCCGCCTGGATGAGCAGTTGCGAACCCTGCTCGAACAAGCGCCTGCCGCTTCGGTGGATGAATCCCTGCTTACCCTTTTGTTTCAACAATTCCAACCGACACCGGCGGCGGGTTGGGTTTTATTGCAATGGGCGGCACTGCCGGAAGGGTTTTACGAACCGGAGATGGTGGCCGACTTGATCGGCATCGAGGAGATGAAACAGCCAATTGCTACGGAAGGCTACCGCAACTTTAAGGGAAAGGATAAAGGGTTCTTATTATGGAGGAAACGGAAGAATAACCAATTTTTAGAGGCTTTGCAACAGCTACGGGAGCGCGGTTGGCTGGTAGGGAATGAGGAAGGGCAGTTAAGCCTGCATGCTAGATTGGTGCCGGTGCTCCAAGCCGAGCTAACTCCCCGTCTGGATTTTTTCGTGGAATTGAGTGAGAATCTCCAGGAAGTATTCTTTCTAGACGAAGAAATCGGAGTGGAGGGTTCGGAGACAGGAGATCTTGATAAAGGTTCTTGGATGCGGAGCAATATCCAATACGAAAATCATCTACGTAGTTTGGTCGATTTGATTCAGAAGGAAACATCTGAGGGGTTTCTTAGTATTCTTACAAAATTTATCAGTGTTCTTGAAGCTAATTTAAAGTTGATAGAAGAACTTCGAGTTCAAAAGCAATTCGTTTCGATCCTGAAAAACTGGAGAGAAGTCGATTCGGGAACATTATCTGCTGCTTTAAATAATTTAGGACGTTGTTTTAATCGCAACGGTTTGTATGAGGAAGGATTACGTGCTGAAATTGAAGCTCAAGCTATATTGAAATCGGAAAAAGAAGTTAACAATCTTTCGTTAGCTATTTGCTATAATAATATGGCAATAGCCTATCAGAACCTCGGAGATTACGAAAAATCACTAGACCATCTTCAAAAAAGCCTTCTATATTTAGAGTTAATACTAGGGCCCAACCATCCAGATTTAGCTTTTCCTTATAATAATATCGCTATAACCTATCGCTTACTTGGCGAATATAAACAGGCTTTAACCTATAATCAAAGAAGCTTAGCGATACGAGAATCAGCGTTGCAATGGAACCACCCTAAATTAGCTAACTCATATAGTAGTATAGCAGAAACTTATAATAATCTTGGTAAATATAGAAATGCTCTTTTCTATCATCAAAAAGCCCAAATGATACGAGAATCGGTATTGGATGTAGAACATCCCGACCTAGCTACTTCTTATAACGGTTTGGCGGTAACCTATCGGTATTTGGGACGAAACGATAAAGCGATTTTCTATAATCAAAAGGCTTTGGCTATTTGGGAATCAGCATTTGATTTGAAACACCCAATTTTGGCCACTTGCTATGATAGTATAGCATGTACCTATCGTTATTTGGCACAATACGATAAGGCGATTTTATTTCATCAAAAAGCTCAAGCGATCTGGGGATCAAAACTGGATGCTAATCACCCCTATATAGCTACCTGCTACAATAACATGGCAGGAACTTTTCGAGATCATAGACAGTACGAGTCCGCTCTGCAATACTACTTTAAAGCCCAAGAACTATTGAAATTAGTACTTAATGAAAATCATCCTGATTTTGCTACAACCTATTATGGTATTGGGAAGACCTTTTATGCTCTTAATGATTTTGAATCAGCTTTAAGGTATCATCATAAAGCTCTAGTGATCCGAGAATTAAAATTAGATTCAAATCACCCCTACCTAGCCAAATCCTACCAAAACATAGCCACCACCTACCACGCCCTCGGTCAAACCGACCAGGCCAACCACTACGAAGCCAAAGCCGCCGCCATCATTACGCAGGAAGAAGAGTAAGCCGCTCCTCCCCTACCCCACAGAACAAACCTCCAAAATCTGCGTACAACCAAATAGTCCACGGTTTGAGCCTGCCGCGGCAAAGCATTCAGAACCAATTCACTTTAGTTGGAGTAAATAATGGATGTGGATATGCTAAATTGTACTTTCAGGAAAAAGCGGAAATTCCCTCAATCAAGTGGGCAGGTCCATAAAGGACACCAGCGCTGTCAGCCTCCGGGAAATAGAAAGTTCCCTCACTCAACGTACTAAAATAGGGAACTTTCCCCCTCGTGAGGGGGCAGGGGGAGGAAAATCCGTACCACATCTGACCCCGAATCATAGAACTATCCCAATCATTCCCCTTCCAAAATAAATAATCTTAAGTATATTGGCCAGGAGTAAAAAAACAAACAACAATACCCCAAAACTTGAACACATCAACACGGTAAAACATCAAACCCGCTCTTTAATACACAACCGATAGCATGTCCGAAGCACACAAAAAACATCTCGAAAAACAACTCTGGAACATCGCTGACGCCCTGCGCAGCAAGATGAACGCGGACGAATACCGCAACTACATCCTCGGCTTTATCTTTTTCAAATACCTTTCCGAACGGATGCTCGACTTTGCCGATAAGCAACTGGAAAGAGCACCCATCAAATCCTATACGGCTATTCCGGAAGGTACCGACGAAGGGGACCGCTACCTGGACGTCATGCGTACCAAGGCCCTGAAATCCCTGGGGTATTTCCTGAAGCCTTCCGAACTGTTCAGTACCCTCGTGGCTCGCGGTACGGCCAAGGCTGAAGCGGTGCCGGTAGATGAAACTGGTACAGAGGAGGAAGACGAGGATGCCACCACTGCCGACAATTTCATCCTGGAAGACCTGCGCGATGTGCTGCGCCATATCGAGAACAGCACCCAGGGTACCGATAGTGAAAAAGATTTTATCAATCTCTTCGAAGATATCAACCTTAATTCCACCAAACTGGGACGGACCGTCAAGGCCCGTAATAAGATTATCGTGGATGTACTCCGCAACCTGTCGAAAATTGATTTCAAACTCGACGAAGTGGATGCCGATGTACTGGGCGATGCCTACGAATACCTCATTGGTGAATTTGCCAGTGGAGCGGGCAAAAAAGCGGGGGAATTCTATACACCGCAGCAGGTCTCCAAGATCCTCGCCCGGATCGTCACGACCGGCAAAACCCGGCTTCGGTCGGTCTACGACCCGACCTGCGGCTCGGGCTCTTTGTTGCTGCGGGTTGCGAAAGAGGCGAAGGTGGACGACTTCTACGGACAGGAACAAAACCCAACTACCTACAACCTCTGCCGGATGAATATGATCCTGCACGGGGTGCATTTTTCGAAGTTCGATATCCATAATGATGATACGCTGGAGCATCCGGCGCCCCACCACCAGGATCTGCGGGCGGAGGCGGTGGTGGCCAATCCACCCTTCTCGGCGAATTGGTCGCAAAGCCAGGTCTTTATGACCGACGATCGCTTTAGTCAGTACGGCAAACTGGCGCCGCGCACCAAGGCGGACTTCGCCTTCGTGCAACACATGATCCATCATCTGCACGAAAATGGCGCCATGGCTTGTGTGCTGCCGCACGGCGCTTTGTTCCGGGGCTCCTCGGAGGCGCATATCCGGGAGTACCTCATCAAAGACCGCAACTACCTGGATGCCGTCATCGGACTGCCGGCTAATATCTTCTACGGTACGAGTATCCCGACTTGTATCCTGGTTTTTAAGAAATGCCGCGAGGAAGGGGAGAATGTGCTGTTTATCGACGCCAGCCAGGAGTTTGAAAAGGAAAAAAATCAGAACCGCCTCTCGGACGAACAGGTCGATAAGATCATCTACACCTACCGGGACCGGCAGGCGATCGAAAAGTATAGCTACGTCGCTACGCTGGAGGAGATCGCCGAAAATGATTATAACCTCAATATCCCGCGCTACGTGGATACCTTCGAAGAGGAGGAACCGGTCGATCTGGCGGAGGTGTCGGCGGCTTTGAAGCGGCTGAATGTGGAAATGGAAGCGACGGATCAGACGATTGCCGGATTTTGTCAGGAACTGGGTATTGAAACGCCTTTTTAATGATGTTGGATATGGTAAAGACGAAAAATAAGATGGTGCCGGTGTTGCGGTTTCCGGGGTTTCAGGGAGAGTGGAAAGTAGTTCGGTTGAAAGACATATCTAGCCTCATCACAAAAGGTACAACACCTAAATACTTCTCAAAATCAGGTGTCAATTATGTGAAAATCGAAAGCTTGGAAGGGATTAATATCAATATACAGAAGTGCCTCTTCATTGATGAAAAGGTTCACTTTAAAGATTTAAAAAGGTCCATTTTAGAAAAGAATGATGTATTATTTGCCATTGCAGGAGCAACAATTGGGAAACTTGGAATTGTCACAAAAGAGATTTTGCCTGCAAATACAAATCAAGCTCTTGCAATAATTCGTTTAAGAAATCCTCAGATTCTTAATTTTACTCTACAGATTTTACAGTCTAGAGTAATGAATAAGTATATCTACCAAAGCATAAGTGTGGGTGCTCAACCAAATTTAAATTTACAGCAAATAGGAGATTTTAAATTCTTCTTACCCACCCTCCCCGAACAACAGAAAATCGCCCACTTCCTCACCGCCATAGACACCAAAATCCAACAACTCACCCAAAAGAAAGCCCTCCTGGAAGCCTATAAAAAAGGCGTGATGCAACAAATTTTTAAGCAGGAGATCCGGTTTCGGGATGAGGGGGGGAAGGCGTTTCCGGATTGGGAGGAGCGGAAATTTGGTGAAGTGTTTAATTTTCTCAGTACAAATTCTTTTTCGAGAAGTCTATTGAATTATGAGGAAGGACAAGTGAAAAACATTCATTACGGTGATATTCATACGAAATTCAAATCTAATTTGGATTTAAATAAAGAACAAGTACCATATGTAAATGCAGACGTAGATCTATCCAAAATTTCACAAAAAAACTTTTGCCAGGAGGGTGACCTAATCATCGCAGATGCATCCGAAGATTACAATGATATCGGAAAAGCCATTGAAGTTAGGAATCTCAACGGAGAGCGATTGATCGCAGGATTACATACTCATCTAGTACGTGATAAAGGAAAACAAACTGTTCCAGGATTTAAAGGATACTTACTACAATCCCATTTTGTTCGATTGCAGATTATGAAGCTTGCAACTGGTATTTCTGTACTTGGGATTTCTAAAACCAATTTATCAAAGGTAAATCTGATTTTACCATGTTTAAGAGAACAACAAAAAATTGTAAAATTTTTGACTTCTCTTGATGAAAAAACAGACCGAGTTTTTATCAGTTTAGAGGATTTACAAACCTTCAAAAAAGGGCTACTCCAAAAAATGTTCGTATAGCTAAAACACCCAACCGGACCCCATGAGCAAAACTGAATCCGAAGAAATATTAGAAAAAAAGCTAGTCGAGCAGCTCACCGCTACGCTCGGCTATACCTGGGTGGCCATTCCTGATGAAGCTGCCCTGCTCGCCAATCTGAAGACCCAACTGGAGCTCCACAATAAGCTCAGCCTGAGCGCCACGGAGTTCAAGCAGGTGCTGCACCAACTCGATAAGGGAGATGTCTTTGACCGGGCGAAGACCCTGCGGGAGCGAATGGCCTACCTCCGGGATGACGGCGATACGGGCTATCTGCAATTGTTGAATATCGAGCATTGGTGCCGCAATCAGTTCCAGGTTACCCGCCAGGTGACGATGGACCAGGGCACCTACAAAAACCGCTACGATGTCACCCTGCTCATCAACGGTCTGCCGCTGGTACAGATCGAGCTCAAACGCCGGGGCCTGGAAATGAAGGAGGCCTTCAACCAGATCAATCGCTACAAGCGGCATTCGTTCTGGTCGTCCTGGGGTTTGTTTCAGTATGTGCAACTGTTTGTCATCAGCAATGGGGTCAATACCAAGTACCTGGCCAATAGTGGCGAGCAGCTATTGCCTTATAAATTCACCAACTTCTGGGCGGACGCAGACAATAATAAGATCTCCTCACTCACCGACTTCGCGGATGCTTTTTTGGAGAAGTGCCATTTGTCCAAGATGATCTGTAAGTACATTGTGCTGCATCAGACCACACGGACGTTGATGGTGCTGCGGCCGTACCAGTTCCACGCGGTGGAGGCAATTATCGATCGGGTACAGAACAGCGATAAGAATGGCTATATCTGGCATACGACGGGTTCGGGCAAAACGCTCACGAGTTTTAAAGCCAGTCAGATCCTCATCAAGTTGCCTAAGGTTCATAAGGTGGTTTTCGTGGTGGACCGGAAAGATCTGGACAGCCAGACCATCCGGGAGTTCGACGGTTTTCAGAAAGGCAGTGTGGACAGCTCGGACAATACTAAAGTTTTGGTCCAGCAGCTCACCGATACTTACCGGGATCCCAAAAACGGGGAGCTCAAACAAAACGACCTGATCGTCACGACCATCCAGAAACTCAACCGGGCTATTCTTAAAAACACTTATAATCACCAACTGAAGCCGCTGCAGAAAAAGCACATCGTTTTCATTTTTGATGAATGCCACCGCAGTCAGTTTGGAGAGACCCACCGGCGCATCAAGGAGTTTTTTCATTCGCACCAGATGTTTGGCTTTACGGGTACGCCTATATTCGCCAAAAATGCTACCCGCAACGAACTGGGGAAGCGCACCACCAAGGATCTTTTTGACAAACGACTCCACCAGTATGTATTGCCCGATGCCATCCGGGATGAGAATGTCCTGAAGTTTTCGGTGGACTATTACAAAACGTTCAAGGAAAAAGAGGAAAGCAGGGAAAAGCCGGATATACTGGTCGAGGCCATCGAAGCGAAAGAGGTGCTGGAGGCGGACGCCCGGCTGGAGATCATTACGGATTTTATCATTCGGCACCACGACAGCAAAACGCGGGACCGGACCTTCTCGGCCATTTTTTGCGTCAGTAGTATTGATATCCTGATGAAGTATTACGACCTCTTTCAGGCCAAAAAGCTAAGGGGAGAACACGATCTGAGGATCGTTACCATCTTTTCCTACCGCACCAATGAGGAGGACACCGATGTGGAAGAGGGTAATATCCCCGATTCGATGGAGGCGTTTGATGAAAGTAGGCGGGTGAATACGCACAGCCGGGATAAGTTGGAATCCTATATCGCGGATTACAACGAAATGTTTAAAACGAAATTTTCGACCAAAGACAGCAAGCTGTTCTATGATTATTATAAGGACATTGGTCAAAAGCTGAAGAATCGGGAAAAGGACAAATTTGCTTCCGTCTATCATCCGCATCGGATTGATATTTTACTGGTGGTCAATATGTTCTTGACGGGTTTTGACGCCAAGAAGATCAATACGATGTACGTGGATAAAAACCTGAAGCAACACGGTTTGATCCAGGCCTTTTCGAGGACCAATCGCATCATCAATACCAAAAAACACCACGGGATCATCTACTGCTTCCGCAATTTGCGGTCGGCTACGGATGAGGCCATCAAGATGTTCTCCAATAAAACGCCGGTCGAGGAAATCCTTTTAGAGCCCTACACCCATTATCTGGGTGAGTTTGCCGAGGCCGTCGAAAATCTGAAAGCAATTGTACCCGACATCACCAGTGTCGACGAACTGGAAACCGAAAACGATGAAGCGGCATTCATTAAGGCTTTTCGGGAACTGGTCCGCCTGAATAACATCATGTCGGGTTTCGATGAATTTGACGCCGAGGAACTCGGCATCGATCCCCAGGAATTCGCCGATTACAAGAGCAAATACCTCGACCTCTACCGCAAGGTCCGGGAAGATCGCAGTAAACAGAAAGAGTCCATCCTCAATGATCTGGATTTTGAGATCGAACTGATCCAGCGGGTGGAGATCAATGTGGCCTATATCCTGAAATTATTAGGAGATCTGCACAATACGAAAAAGCGAGATCAGGCCAAAAAGCGGAAAGAAATTGACGACTTGCTGGGCGGTGAGGTCGAACTGCACAGCAAAAAAGAGCTCATCCAGAAATTTATCGATCGGCATATGCCCCATATCAAAGATGCGGAAGATATTCCGGCGGCATTCGACACCTTCTGGACGGAGGAAAAGCAGATCGCCTTTGAGGACCTGGCAAAAACCGAAAAGCTCAACGCGAATAAGCTGTTGATGGCGATCAAGGATTTCATCTACACCGGCAAACGGCCCCTGCCCAGTGTTATCGAAGCCATGCAGCTCGAACCGCCCGGCTTTTTTGAAAGCGAAGCCGCCGAAGAACGCATTTCGGATAAGATCGTGGAGTTTGTCAAAGTATTCGACGAAGGCATGGGGGACCCTACAGCCGATGATATCCAGGTATCTCCCGGGGAGAGCCTGATTAAAAATCTACCGCAACAACCAACCGCGCTGGCCGCTGAGCCGGCACCCGTTTACAAGCAGAAACAGCAAATAGAGCTGGAGCTGTCGGGAGATTACGACACCTTTTCCAACGAGGCGATCCTCCAGCTCATTGCGCAATTGGAGGAAGAGCTGGGCCTGTCGGAAAAGATCAGCATCCTGCTTAAGGAAAAGGGCAGTGTCTTACTGACGGTGGAGATGGATGAAACGGAAGCTAACCAACTCCTGCAGGCCGTGAATTCCGGCCAATTGGCTGCCTTCGGTATTGAACGGGTTAAGCTTAAAAAGTTTTTGCCTTTATACCGCCCCAGTACCCCCGTTTCGATGGATGCCGGGGAGAAATTACGTCACTATAAAAATGTACTATCCTCCGGCCACACCCGGCAATTGTTGGATGAACTGGAAATAGAAGTCGTAAATAACCCGGCTCTGGAAAAAGAGGTCATCGTCTTATTGGGCCGGGTCAATAGCCTGGAACGGGATTTCCAAGGTGGTATCATCGATTACGAAACAAAGACCAGAATGAATAATGGGATCCACCTGGCGGTAAGTGATTTGTTGTATCGGTTCGGGGGGCAGGGTTAGTTGCCGGTTTTTGGTTGCAGCAAGCTTCAAATTATTGTTATCTTTAATTCAATCATCAATCCTATTCCACTACCTAAAAATAGGTAGTGATAGCGTAAGA
Source organism: Flavilitoribacter nigricans DSM 23189 = NBRC 102662 (assembly GCF_002646595.1). Lineage (GTDB taxonomy): Bacteria > Bacteroidota > Bacteroidia > Chitinophagales > Saprospiraceae > Flavilitoribacter > Flavilitoribacter nigricans. The sequence continues at coordinate 61,813 of NZ_PDUD01000005.1, read as the reverse complement.
TTTTGGTACTCTTGCTAATTATCAATGTCCCATCTTTGTAATCGATAAAGAAAAACGAGTTACAGAAAAGAGAAAAAATAAATAAATAATCCCTCCATTCACCATCAATAAACCTCAATTATCATGAGAAACTATGTCGTTCAAATGGAAGTGAATCCCTTCAAGCTCTCTGCTGTGCAAACGGTAGGTGTTGACTCTATGGGAGGGCTGCAAACTATTTTTCTCCTTCTCCCACATGTATTTAGGCTGGAGCAAATCTTCAGATTTGCAGCGCCTAAACTGGAGGAAGGTGTAATTACTCCTAAAAAGCAGGAAAAAAAGGAAAAACCTGCTTCAACCAGTAAGGGCTTACCCGCTGCGGAAGACGAAAACGAAACAACGGGAGGTGATAAAAATGCAAAGACCGGTCCAGATAACCCACACAAATAATTAAGTCAAGATCCGGCAGGGGTTCATCACCACTGCCGGTCCTTCCAAACGCTCTTCAAAAAACAAACCCAGTATGAGGAAGTCGCTGCTATTTCTCGCTCTCCTCTTCGCAGTTAACACGGTGATGGCCCAATCTACTCCCCTCGATTGCCGCCAATATATTGATAGCATTGAATTTGTGGATAGCTTGTTAATGGCCGGGAATAGTATGCAAGCTGATTCCTTGCTTGACCAGCTCGCTGCAGAAAAAGAAATCAATGCTTGCCCCCTTGCAGGTGCCAGGTTACAATTTGTCACGGCTTTTGCTAAAGACCTGCGGGGACAATGGCTGGATGCATTCCTGGATTATCAAATTGCTTTGGATCTGTTTCAGAAAGTTCCGGACGACGATAGGGATTATTGGCAGGCTATGGTACTCCGGTACATTGCTATTTTAGAAGGCAATAAGGGCGAATACTACAGCCAGGTTAAATATGCCCGGCAATCAGTTGACATCTTTGAAAAAGAGGGAGATGAATACAATCTGTATACTTCTGCTATTTCACTCGCTAATGGATATCGCTACATCGGTCAGATCGAACTTGCCAAAGAAACCCTGCTGCGTGCCAGAGCGTATTTTCTAAGGGAGCGTGATACTTATAAAGATGGGGTCTGCGCTTATAATCTGGCCGATCTTTATTATCGGCAGGATAGCATGCTGCAAGCCAAAGCTTATCTATCGGACGCCATTCAACAATACCGGGCAGTCAATAGCTCCTTTGGCCAGGCGAGAGCCTATAACCTTTTAGGCGCCATCCATTACACCGCCCAGCAGTACGATCTGGCTACGCCTTATTTTGACACTTCCTTACAATACGCCAGAGAAGTGAATGATCCCAGACTGGAATTGGACGCCTTCTTCAATCTCAGTAAAATTGCTATCGCCAGATCAGATATCAAGGAAGCCCGGGAACAGTACCAGCTGGCTATTCAGGTATTCAATCGTTCCGGCAAGAGTATTCTGGATGAAACTTATCTGGATTTCCTCAATAAAAGTATTAATGCGCTGGAAGAAGAGCGAAAGAAGCGCGTCTTTCAGATCACTTCTGCAAGTTCGGTTTTTTTGTCATGCTTGCTCTTGGGATTCATTTATATTATCAGATTACGGAATAAAAGAAAACTCCTGGAACGGGATCAGCAGCAGTTCAGGCTGAGCATGATGCATGAACTGGAGACGTCGAAAAAGAATGAAGAAATTGCTGAACTTAAGAAGCAAAAACTTGAGAAGGAGAAAACCGCTACTGACCTCGAACAAAAATTGCGCTTGAGCCAGGAAAAGTCAATCCTGGATCAGGCAAAATTGCAAAAAGAAGCTATTGAAAAATTGAGTCATGAAGTGCATAATGAAATTGCGGGTAGAATTTGGTTTCTCAATGAGCGGTTGAAAACCGCGATCGACAAGCTGGATAAGGATCAGGTAGACTTGACCGTATTTATTGAAATCATTAGTGAACTGGATAAGGTAAAGGATGTCGCCCGGAATGTAGATCAACTTCTGGAAAGACAGGATTTCAATTGGCTGGTCCTGATCAGGAATCTTTTCCATGATATCAAAAGGGCAATTGAAGTGCCTAAAGTAAGCTTTTCAACTCAGGGCATCAATGGCAAACTTCCTCTTGAAGTACCGATAGGCTTGGGTATTAGCTTGTACCAAATAATCAACAACTGTACTTATAATGCCCTCAAACATGCAAATGCCGAGCAGATCAATTGCCAGCTCAATATTTGGAAAAACGAATTGAGTGTGCTTATTGAAGATGATGGATGCGGGTTCGATCCCAAAATCGTACACGAAGGCTCCGGCCTGAAAATAGTGAAAAAACTGGTGGATAATGCAGCTGGTGTATTGAACGTCAATTCCGGAGATAAGGGCACCGTTATTGCGATAACGATACCATTGATCATTTAAATTGAAAGCAATGAGTAAGATTAGAGTTTTTATTGCAGAGGATAATATCATGCTGGCCGATCTGTTACAGAAAAGCATTATGCACCAGCCGGATATGACGGTTGTGGGGAAGGCCCGCAATCCGGAAGAACTTTCCAATCGTCTGAGAAAAGGAAGTGTGGATATATTGCTGCTGGATATCTTTAAACCTTATAGTAGTTTCTTGAAATTAATTGCCGATCTGAAAAAGGAGGATCCGACTTTAAATATAGTCATTGTAAGCGGTAAGCTAGACTACCATTTCGCCCTGAAAACGGTAGAAGTAGGAGCGAATGCTTACATTTTCAAGCTAGGCAACCACTTTAATGAACTATGCGAGATCATCTTAAAAATTCATACTGATCCCAGGGTTAAAATTTTAAGGCTTCCTCCCCAGAGACCAATTGAAAGTGAAGCTGAAAAAGTGAAAGAAAAATTCAAATCCTCCCGGGCAGAACTGCAGGTTATTGCATTGATGATCCAAGGCTTTCGGTCCAAGGAAATTGCTTACTTTATGAAAAAAATCAATAATAAGGACGCCTACAGTGTCCAGACAGTTCATAAACATAAACAAAATATAAAGCGTAAACTGGAGGAGTTCGGAGTGACCAATGACGCAAGTTTAGGTTATAAGGTAGCTCAATGGGGACTCCTGCAGGGCGATGAACTGGAAACATTTGAGGAGGAATAGCATTAGCTGCTGTTTTATTCCTCGACTATTGACGCTTTCTCTGCGTTCTTGAACTAACGTGAGGTTCTAGTCGACAAATAAGAAAAAGGACTAGAAGACAATCCATGCCGGGAATGTTGAATGGCTCGATTGTTCGATGGCTTAAATGGTTGGATAGTTTGATGGTTAACATTTCCCGGTCACAGCCATCAATTGGAGCGTAGCGACCGTACCCGAAGGGTCGGGACCATCCAGCCATCAAACCATCAAACATAGGCAATTTGCAGAAAAGTGAGGCTTATCTCACGGGAATGCTGCTCTTTAAGGTTGAACCTCAAGTTAAACTATTCTCTAAATAAACTTTCCCCATATGAAGACCAAACCAATGTATTATAACCCCAAAATACCTACGCATGAATCCAACGACCAATCTGATCCTGGTGGATGATACCCCGGCGATCTTAAGGATAGTGGAAAAAATTCTGGAAGGAGTCCCGGACATTCAAGTTATCGATACCGCCCTGACGGGAACGGCATTAATGGAAAAGCTTAAACAAATTGAAAACTCAATCAAGAAGGTATACGTTGAGTTCATTTTAATGGACATGATCATGCATCCTATGGATGGCTGGGAGACGACCAGACAGGTGAAGAAATTATACCCTCATATTAAGGTCATTGCCTTTTCCAGTAGAGATCATCCGGAGGCCGTCCAACGATCTTTGCGTTCCGGCGCAGATGGATTTTTATCCAAATACCATTTCTCAGTAGAGACTTTAAAAAGTGCCATTAAGCAGATCCGGGAGGGCAAAAAATTTTTCACTTATCCGGATGCAGAAAATGATAGGCAAATTGAAGAACGAGCAGATTTATTGACATTAACCCCTCGTGAATTAGCGCTTATTCAGCTGCTGGGTGAAAACCTTGATCATGCTGGTATGGCTGCTCAACTGCAAATTTCAGAAGACACCCTGGCCGTGTTCCTCAAGAATATCAAACGTAAACTTAATGTTGATACTCAGGAGGCGATCATTAAGGCCGCTGCTCATTATCTATTCTACCGTAAAGGGGCTCCAGACTAAAGCAAAACCCATTTTAAGTTCATACGGGTTTTCGGCTATCAGCTGAAAACCCGTTTCTCGTATAAAGAGATAAAACTACTCCAATCAAGCATCTTATGCTACTTAAAACTATTCAAAAACTAGGTAGTGTTGAAATAGGGTTTGGGTATTTCTCCTAGTATCTTCTTCTGCATTTTTGTTCCAGGAATCAAAAATTGCTCAAACTCCTAATTATGGAAAAATACACATTCCTGGATCTGCATTGCCATCCCTTTATGAAGGCTTACGCCCATAGTTTCAAATCTGACGGGCCGACCTACAAAAATTCAAACCATTACCGGCATAGGAACAGTAGCTGGTGGTCAGATCGGGCTACGGCCAGGGACCTCAAAAAGCACCTTAACGGATTATTCGGACTGACCCACTTTACGCAGGCGGACGTTCGCACTAGCCTTCAGGGTAATGTTGGGGTCGTCTTTTCCAGCCTTTATCCACTGGAACACGGATTTACTGTACCCATGAATTGCGATGGACCATTAGCTGATACTTTACTGGATGGGATTACACAATTCGGTAAACCCCGGATCAATTTTATCCAGGCACTCCCTGCTGACCCATACGACGGATATTGGTATGATCTCCAGCAGGAGTATGCATTCCAAAAGGCTCATTCGGGTAACGTAAAGGAGATATATGGAAAAAGCTACCGTTATCAGTTTGTCAATAATTATCGGGAAATGGAAGCATTGCTGACTTCCGAGGATCATCAGGTCCAAAATCTTGCCGTCATTAATACCATCGAAGGTGCTCACTGCTTCGGATCAGGAATTGCACCCTTTTGCCTTCCGAAGCGGTTGGATGAGATCTTGGAAAGAGTAAGAAGTGTAAAGCAAGACTGGGAATATCCACCTTTCTTCATCACTTTGGCTCATCATTTCAAAAATGAAATTTGCGGGCACGCCAAGAGTTTAGGTATGGCCGGTGTGTTGCTCAATCAAAGGCCTGGCCTCAATACGGGGATCACTTCAGCGGGTTGGAAGATCATTGATCTCTTATTGAATGAAAATACGGGGCGTCGGGTATTGATCGATGTCAAACATATGAGCTTACAGGCTCGCAAGCAGTATTATCAGTTTATTGCCCAAAAGCATCAGTATGCTATTCCCATTATTGTTAGCCACGGATGTGTGACGGGTTACGATGATAAAGAAAATAGCCAGCATAAATTATCTGCCGTTCCAGGAAAGCCACACCGGAAATTCTGCTCCGATGATATAAATTTCTTCGATTCGGAAATTCTCGCCATTCAACGTTCCGGTGGAATATTCGGTATCCAATTGGACGAAAAAAGAATTTCCAGCAAACAGGAAAGAAGGCGGGTTAAAAGGGTTGATCCTCGGTATAGATTGCTCTATTCTTCCAAATTGGTTTGGAATCAAATTCAGCACATCGCACAAGTACTGGATCAGGCCGGGCTTCCCGCTTGGAATATCCAAAGTCTAGGGTCTGACTTCGACGGTATTATCAATCCGATCGATGGCTGCTTTACTGCCGAATACTATCAGAATTTATCGCAATTCCTTCTGATCCATGCCCGCTATTTTGTCACGCATGAAATGTCGGAAAAAATAAAATTGAAAGAGAATCGGATACCGGCAGAAGCAATTGTCCAACGGTTTTTTCACCAAAACGCAATGGACTTTTTGCGAAAATATTTTCGAGAAAAAGACGACTACTCCAACCCTGTGTATAGGGTCGCTAAGCGGGCCCGGCGCTAATAAATTTTCGGGCAAACTAAACCCCCACTTATAACCCCATTTTCACCTGTGGCCTGGCTTTTAAAGCTAGGCCGCTTTTTAACACTACTCAATTTTGGGTAAACAGAGCGATAAGACTGAGTACGCTTGTTGATTTTTTTACGGTCATCTTCGTACTGTCTTAAAAATAAATAGCATTTATTAACCCCTTTTAAATTTTGCAATTATGGCATTGTCAAATTACAACCCCGGTCAGGAATTGGCTAGCACCAATCTCGCCAGTATTATCGGCGGTTCATTATCAGCAATTGTTGATGCTCAGGCAAAAGCGGCATTATCTACAGTAGATTTTATTAAAAGTGTAGGTTTTACTAAGGATGTAGTAGACGAGGATACCGGAGAGGTCATTGAGCAGGGAAAGCTTGTATATGTTAACTTCCAGTATCCTAAAATGGTGAAGCCCTATGAGCCAGGTGTTAAAGGTAAAATCAAAAGCATTGCCGTAAAGAGCGGAGGAAAGGATTATAAGGTCAGCGATATTCTTATTGTAGATGGAATTGAAGTTACGGTGACGGAAATCAATGCGAGTGGTAGTATCACGAAAATTTCGTTTAGCAAAGAAGGAAGTGGTTACGAAAATGAAACAAACGTAGGCGCTGCTGGAGGCGGAGGTACAGGTGCTACATTTGATATCGCAGTGCAAGATATAGATGCAATCCCAGCTGAGTTTCAAAAAACATATCTGAGTGTACCCTTGATAGGGCTGATTACCACTCCGCATATCCGGGTTGAGGAAGGAGAGGTAGCTTTCAATGTCAACATTAGTTCTGTGGAGCACGCAGAAGTAGGGACAAACTTTAATTTGAGAGCAAGTTTCTCGCGTCAAAACACCAATACTAACAACAACTATGCATTGGCGGGTAATTCTCTCAATTATAACAAAAATACTAGCTCAGTTAATTTCAAATCCAGTATTGCTTACCAACGTACCTCCCGTCAAGGGCATAAGATCGACAAAACCTATCATATGGGTGTGAAGATTAAAGTCATCCAAGATGAAATGCCAGAAGGTATGGGGAAGTTGTTGGATATCCTGGAAGATGCCATCATTTCTACTCCTACCGAAAACCAATATTGATCTGAGCATGGTTACCATTAAAGATTTTTTGGGCGCTTTAGCCGTTGGCATCAATCAATCTCGGGTATTGGCGGACCTTGAGTCCGCCAATATCGCCCGGGAATACGCAGCAGATGAGATACTTAAACATTTTTCGGTACCTCGTTTCCGAATGGACGACGTGACGCTTCATATTCCAATGGCGATTGATCAGTTAGGGAAAAAATTGGCTAACGATCAATCACCCCTGGATCAGGAAAAAATTGAACAGCTTGTATTCCGCACCTTTCAGGAGTTAGCTCCAGTGGATAAAATGGATGAGCGCCATAAAATTGCATTGGAGCGCTATCTCCAGCTTCAGTTGGAGTTACTGGAAACTGACCTGAGTGAAGGAAGAGATAAGGAAACTGCTTTACGGTTCTTCGTCTCTTCACTGGTCAGTGAATTGATGATAATTTTATCGGTCCAGGAGAAAGAAGAGGTCTTCCCCAAAGCCACGGAACTGAAGGAAAAGTTGGCAGAAACTTTAATGACCAGGTTAAACCAGGTGGTCAAGGACCCCGTCGAAGTGATCGACCTGGAGCAGACCCGGGTCATTGTGGAAGCGGCTAAATTGAAAGAAATACGACCGGAAAATTTGATTCGGGCTAGTGTTCAGCTCGTAGAAGAAAGTTTGATTTTGCAAAGGATTGAGGGCAATGACGGTGAGATCAGATTCAAATTATTACCAGAATAACTATGCTTAGATCTGTACTTACTCCCTGTGAAGAACTACAGCATCAACTGATGAACGTTGGTTCCATTGTCAACCACTTTCGGGACAAAAAGAATGATGCAGTCCCACAGTGGCTCCAATGGCTGGAAGTTACCGAGGAAATACTGAAGAAGAATAATTTCAGTGAAACCTCCGCCTTGGCGGGTTTGCGAGCCGATATCCTCGCCGTAGCAATGGAAATAGATGCACCTCGCAAACGGAAAAAGGCAATTGCACAAAAATCTTTGGAATCGGTTAACGTCGCCCAGGATATTGTTGCAAGCCGTCATAATGCACTACAAGAAAAAATTGAACAGGTTCGGACGCTTTTCCGACAGATCGTTCCGGTAGCTAAACAAGCGGGCCTCATTCGATTTGGTCCCGGCCAGGATTTTACCGCCTTTATGGAAGATTTTCTTCAACAGTTACAACAGCATGAACAGTTAGGACCCGGTATTACTGCAGCCATAGCTGCCATCGGGAAAACGGATACTTTGAGGATTATGGCCGATGAAATTGACTTAACTTAAAATTAGTTTAAACACCCCTTTTAAATCAAAACCTAAAATGAAGAACTTAACCCCTTTTTTCTCCAAATCCTGGAATTTCGCTCTTCTTCTATTGACACTATCAATACCTCTGTTTGCACAATATGAGTGCCAATGGGGACAATCTATTTTTCCTGGCTCGCTGAGTGTTAAGGTCACCGCAACGGATCAGGAAACTTTTTTTAACGGTCCTTCCTGCCTGACCACGGACGGATTGGGCAATAGTTATGTTGCCGGACAACTCGGTACAGCTAATGGCCATGCAGATATGTACATGGCTAAGTACGACGCAGGTGGTAATCAACTCTGGTTTCGACTGTTTAACAGTCTGGGTAGTTTGGATATTCCGACCGGAATCACGGTGAGAGGAAAAATGGTTTATCTGTCAGGACACTTTACCGGGAAGGTGGATTTTGATTTGAATGGAGATTTCGGAGCAAATGATCCTGCTGGAAAAACTATCGGTGATCAAACAGTGGGCTTTATCGCCCGCTATCGAGATTTGGGCAATCAGGTGGTCTATGATCATAAGGTAGCATTTTTCAATGCTGAAGAAAGAGTACTTACGCATGGGCTAGCACAAGGGCCTAACGGCAACCTGGCAATCGTAGGGAATTCCCGGGGGGATATCTATGTGAATGGCCAGGAGGAAACCGTGGAGGCGATAGGAAATGGTAACTTAGATGCCTTCGTCCTTTATTTCAACCCCGAACTGGATTTTGATTGGGGATTGATCAATGGCTCGCTGGATGGTGATGACCAGGGGTTGGATGTGGTAATCGATAATGATGATCAGATTTTCATTTCGGGATCCTTCAGGAATACGATTATTTTTCATGAAATTAAACCGGGTGGATCTAAGCCTCAATCTGCTGTCCCAGGGATGTTGAAATCAGTTGGAGACAATCCGTATCATGCTTTTCTAGCGAAATATAGTGTAGCCGGTGAATTAGATTGGACAGTAATCCCTCAGGGTGAAAATAATCAGTCCAACGGGCAACGGCTTGCCGTAGATGGGGAAAGGGTTTATATGGCCGGAAGGACAAAGGGAAATGTTGAGTTTTATCCAGGTATAAAAAGTGAGAATGACAATACCATAAATGTATACGTGGCGGCCTTCAACAAGCATGGTCTTGAGCATGCAGATGCTTATTGGATTAATTGTTTAACGACGGGTAATAGTGACCTGGAAAATATTTATGACCTTGACATTCCCAAAGGTGATGACGTGGTAACGCTCCTTTACGGTCAGCCAGATGGCACCTTTGTAGATCGAAATTTGGTCATTCACTTTTTTGAAAAGGAAAAGGGGAAAACTGATGTTAAGCTTGATCCTATAGCTATTCCATACAACCGCTTAGCCCAAAATTCCAGACATTTTAAGGGGCAATTGTGCTACAACCGGAATAATAACAGGGATTTTATTCTTGCTACAGCTTACTGGACAGATGGGTTAGATGCCCCTCAACCAGAAGATTATCTAGATCTAAACAACGGAATAGTTTGGCCACATGCAAATATTCCAGTCCAAAGCTCCATCAGGATGAATGGCAGTCTGATCGCCAGATTCATTTGGAAATAAGGGTGTTAGCACAGACTCACTGCAAAGGAGATAAATACAGCACTGGTGATGCTTTCTTTTTTAGTGCTCCTTTTACCCCCCCCCCAGAATTGAAGGAGGGGGTAAAAGGAGCATTTAACTCTGAGTGGTGTCGCGCCCCCTTTACCTCGCCACCATCACCCGTTCAGTGTGTAGTCCCTGATCCGTCAATAAAGAAATAAAATAGATGCCCGGAGCAAGATCTTGTAATTCTAATTCCTCGGTATAAGCGCCGGGGTCCGCCCAATTGCTGAGTAACTGGTTGACTTTTTCTTTGCCGTTGGTATCCCAGATCACTAATTGTACGGTGGTCGCTAGCGGCAACTCATAACGAATGTGTAGTATTTCTCCGGCCGGATTGGGATAGATACTCATCCGGAAAGCTGGTGGGGGTGAGATAAGCTGCGCTGCTTCCCCGGTTTCCTCTTCCGGTAACCGGGCGGTACTCGTCGGTTCGCAGGGCGCGATCAGTGCCCGAAAGCTACTCCCGGCTTCAGCCTGGAAGCCGGCTTTTAAAACAATTGCATTTTCTGCCTGGAAAATGACATTGGAGCCTTCGGCGATCCAGCCCCCGGAGGTGATGACCCCGCCGACATAAGTGCCCGATTGGATCGGATCATCATCTATGGTTTGATCATCACAGATCGTTCCACAGAATGGTTGGTCTATCACCTCATCACAATTGTTATCGATCCCGTCACATAATTCCGGGGCTCCCGGATATACCTCGTTGCGGGTATCGTCACAGTCCAGATCGTTAGTAACGTACCCGGCTATCGCGGAAGCACAACCCAGTAGCGATTGGGCCGGATCGCCGTAACCGTCACCATCGGTATCCGCGTATAGCATCTGGTACCGGTCGGCTATATTAACCTCGGTGGAGCATATTTGTCCGTCGGCCTGGGCAAAGACGCTAATCAGCTCTTCCTGCTGCGGATTGGCGGGGTCGAGTTGGGACCGGTATCCGGTATCACCGTTTGACCAACTGATTTCGGCGATGCCCAATTCCCAGATCTGGACATTAAATTGGCCACAGTTGTCTTCGTACTTAGTATCGTGGAAAAACAACTGGATCGAAGATCCATCACCGGTCATTTGGTAAGCATAGGTATGCAGTGAATTTGGCTGGTTGTTCAACGGAAGCAGATTGTTGTAGGCTCCCCTGAAGGGGGAACTGAAGCTTGCATTGCCATTTTCGTAGTAAAAAGCCGGATCAAAGTACTGTTGGCCCGTGGCCAGAAAGTCACAGCCCGTCCATTTGGTATACTGGCCGGCTACCAGCACCAGGTATTCTTTATTGGGTTCGGTGACATAAGTATAGTTATGACCGCTGGTGAAACTCAACTTGGTCTCCCCTACTTTGGTTTTTAAATAGAAATTGGTCAACTGATCGAGATCAATCCCGGGCAGGATGGCTTCGAGGCTGAGTGCTTCCGGGCTACACGCTGCGACATCCTCGTCGAGGATGCCGGCTTTAAGTTGCGGAATATATACTCCATCAAAACTTACACAACCAACCTGATCGGTGATCTGTACACTGTGCAGCCCAGCTTCCAATCCAGTGGGAGAATTGCCGGTTTGGCCATCTCCCCATTGTAAGGAATAGGGCGCTTGTCCACCGGCTACTTCCACCGTGAGTGCCTTCGTGTCATGCTCGCATATAGCTGTACTATTGGCAGCAGTGATCTGCGGTTGATTGACGTTTACGGTGACGGTAGCGATACAATCACTATTACCTTCCGTGTTTTCCAAAGTGTAAGTTGTGGCCACGGTCGGACTGACCCGAATGCTGTTTCCTCTTTCTCCGGTACTCCAAAGCAGTGCTGCATTTTCAATTGCCGGTTCATCTTCGGTAGAAATGGGGCTCCCTACTAGCTGCCCGTTGTGCCCCTGCGGTGAACGATCAACTACCGCATTGCCCTTACCTTCATCAAATGACCAGTAACCGGACAGATTGCCATAGTTTGGATGCGTACTGATGACCGATTGATCTTTCCAAGCCTGGATCACCGCTTCGTCCAAAGCGGTATTCCAGATCCGGACTTCATCTATATTACCGGCATAACCATCCGGCTGATAACCGGAACCAATGAGAACATCATTTACACTGGCCACGGCCGGAATGACGTCGGTGGTGGTATTTTCGGTGACCAGCACCCCGTTGAGGTACCAGGCCAGCCGGTTGCCGGATACATCCCGTACTATGGCTACGTGATTCCATTCGTTAAGGGTAAGCGGCTGGGTACAGTAGAATTCCCGGGGCGTACCACGATCCTTTCCGGTGGTCCCCCAGTAAAAATTAATGTGTCCGTTCTCCCATTGAGTAATGGCGTATTCGCCGCCATAAGCTTTGTGCAGTGGATTGCGGCGTACGTCAAATGCGGAAGGCTTTAGCCACATCTCAATGGTCAGGTCTCCCGTAATTTGCAGTCCCGGAGCATTGTCGATGTGAGCGTGATCACGGCCTCCGTCAAATTGCAGGGAACGATGCGGCCCGTCATCGGCAGTAAGGGTGACAAAAGTGCCCAGACAGACCTCGGGATCAGCGGGTAAAATGTTTGGCGTCGCCGTCCAAAGATCCTCACAATTATTACACGCATCCGTAACCTGATTTGCCTGTGCTTCGGTGCAGGCATCGCAGGGAATACAAAGGGTACCTCCACAGTCAATCCCGGTTTCATCGCCGTTCTGGATACCGTCGAAGCAGGTGGCACAACTACCGTCACTTTGAGTGGCCGTCGGGTCGTAATTGTGTGCATTGGGGTCGGTACAACCCGACTGGCAGCCACTATTTCCATTGTCACAGAAGTCTGTAAAGTCACCACCTCCGGGCAGATCGGAATTGTTGTGCAACTGCACGAGCAGATTGGGTAGGCTACACAGGTTCTGGTAGCTATCCGGTATACAACCGCTCAGTAGGTTATCATTGAGGTACAGGTAGCGCAACTTGCTCAGCAGCCCTATCGATTGCGGCAACGGGCCTTCCAGGTAGTTTTCGTACGATAGAAGGGATTCAAGATTACCTAGTTCGCCCAAACTTTCGGGTATGGCACCAGTTAACTGGTTTTCGAACAGATACAAATGGGTCATAAGCGGGAAATTCCCGAAGGTGCTTGGGATGGGGCCGATCAGCCGGTTATCTGACAGATCGAGATAGGTCAATTGATCCAGGTTACCGATACTGGACGGAATGGATCCCGTAAGCCGGTTGGTCGCCAGCTGTATACGGGTAAGTTGGGTTAAATTGCCTAAAGACTCCGGCAGGCTTCCCGTTAACTGGTTGCGGTAGCCGTCAAACTTTTGCAATTTCAATAGATTCCCTATTTCCGTCGGGATACTTCCGCTGAGTTGGTTATCGGACAGGTAAAGTAATTCCAGATCTGTTAATTGCCCGATGGAGGTAGGAATGACGCCGGTCAACTTATTTTTACTGAGGTGCAAAATGCGTAAGTTCGTCAACTCGCCGAGCTCAAAGGGAATAGTGCCGTCCAGTTGGTTATCAAAGAGGTAGAGTTGTTCCAAGCGACTTAGAGTCCGTAAATCTACCGGTATAGAACCGGTCAGACGGTTTTGCTGTAGCTGTAGGGTGAGCAGATTCCCGAGCTGGCCTAAACTAGCGGGTATGCCCCCGGTAAGGTCGTTATCTACCAATAGGAAATACTCCAGTTGCGACAGGTTCCCCAATTCCGGCGGCACCGGGCCGGTCAGCAATGGATTGAAGGAAATGAACAGCCGTTTTAAGCCGGCCAGTGAGCCCATTGATGCCGGCAGAGTACCCGCCAGGTTGTTACCGCCACCGTACGTGGCACTACAATCGGGGTCACCATCCAGATCCAGGCAACTGACACAGCCTTCGGCGTTGAGCTGGACGCCGTACCAGGTGTCGAGGGGTTGGGTGAGATCCCAGCTATTGGTCCAGTTGGGGCCACCTGCTTGCCAGTAGAGGTCGACCAGGGAAAGGGAGTCTTGGTAACGGCAACTTATGTTGATGTGAAATTGTTCTTCCAAACATCCTTCTGCAGCCCCGGATTGATTATATGGTGTGATGGTCACATAGATGGTAGCCCCTTGCGGGAGAGGACCTGGATTATAGTTGGTGGTATTTCCGACATCCAGATCATTCAGAATATCCGTACCTCCTGAGCTAGTTCCGGCTGTAAGTCGATATCCGGTAGCATTGTTTGCTGCCTGCCAAGATAGGGAGGTGTTGTAATTTACATCAACCGCTCCATCCTGGGGATTGATTAAGCCGCTACAGTCAGGTATTGTACAGTGCGAAACGGGTGTGAAACTGCGCAGTGCGGTATTATTGGTTTCATCGCATTCGGCCAAATTATGGTCCCGATCTACTACTACGTACACATATTCGTATTGACAATCTGCGTAATTGATATTGCTTAAGGTAAAGCCATACGCTGACCCGGGTGCAAGCTCTGATATAACAGCATCCATCAGCCATCCTCCGGCACCTGCTTCGTCGCCGTTCCCTATAATGGTGTCTGTGGAATAGTAGGCCTGAAGAACAATGGAGTTGGTGATCGATGCGGTTACATCCCCTCTGTTTTCGACCACAGCTTGGATGGTTCCAGAAGCGGTAATAGTGAAGTCACGAATAGCCAGATCTGGACAGGAATTGCCGCAATCATCTTCGATATTGTTGATTTGAAAAACTTTATCAGTTGTACATCCGAGAGCATCCGTTACCGTGAGGGCGTAATTTTCTGCCTGGAGATCACTAACGCTGCTATTCATCCCTCCGGTGCTCCATTTATAAGTATATGGCTGGGTGCCGAGGGTGATCGTGGCTATAGCTGTACCGTCAGATTGCCCACAGGTTTCATCAGTAATGTCCAGTTGAATGAAGGGGTTATCTAGCACCTCGATCACCCGCTCGGTAGTATCGGCACATCCCAGGTTACTGTAAGCCATTAAATAAATTGTATAGGTGCCGGAAGTGTTGAATGGATAGATCAATTCGTGAGTATTGCCAACTACATTGTTGAGATCATCGATAGCCCAGGAAATACTATCCGCACCGGCCGAAAGGTCGAGGAAGGAAATGGCTGGATCTGCACAAAATATATCATCCGTGGATCCGATTTTCGCTAATATCCCGCAGGGACTTCCGCAGGGATAGATCAATTCGAATTGGGTGTTGCTCCATGTAGAGGTTGTGGTACTAGTAGGCGGACTCACCGAACTGGTAAGTACTGCAGTTGCACTAGTTAAAGAATAATTAACCGCAGACGCATTCATACCGGTGGTCTGGCAATCGTTTAATAGGTCGGATTTTCGGATCACCAGCATCCCTTTATCATTATTGTTTAAGGGGTTAAAGGCGTCCGTGTTTCCCACCAGCAACAACCGGTCGGCAAATACAGATGAATTAAAATGGGTATTGTCTCCACCGCCGTAAATATATTTGGATACTATTGGCGTACCGGAACTATTGATTTCAGTGATCGTCAGATCTTCGTTGCCATCCGATCCGATATCTTCATTGCCCAGTAGGAAGATTTTTCCTGTTTGATCGATAACTACTTGTTCGCAGTTACCGGCATTACTTAATTGTTTTGCCCAGATCAGATCACCGCCGGCCGTCAGTTTAGCAAAATTATTTCTTGCCGCCACGTAGAGATTACCACTTGCGTCTTCGGTCATCTTTTCTGCTATATAGTCTTGGAGGGCATCGCCGGGGCGATAGGCTTTGATCCATAGTACTGTGCCGCTCGGATTTACCTTAGCCAGACCAAATCCATCGCTTGATGTGCTTCCGGTGGGAATGGAGACGATCACCCGGTGATCAAATAACAATACATAGTTGCCATCATTAGTCACTTCTACATCCATGCCGATGTTCCACTGATCATTACCGAAAAAGTGACTCCACTGGTGGGTACCGCCCGAACTGAGTTTGCACAGCCAGGCATCCCGGTTGCCGGCACCGTAGGTGGAGGAATGACCGGCCAGTATAATATTACCGACCCCGTCTTCTGCCAGGGATTCTATTCTTTCAATTCCTGATCCATCCAGCTTTGTATTCCATAACTCCTGGCCATTTTCGTCCAATTTAACTACATAGCCGTCATTATTATATCCGCCGGCCAGAATGTAACCCTTATCAATGGTTGAAATGATTTCGCTGGGAAGAATAGAGGCCGATAATTGCACGGTCCAAAGTTCATTGCCCCCTTCATCGTATTTACTGATAAAGGTATTGCCTCCCAATAAGCCGGTGACGACATAGGTGTCATCGTGGGCCGAATAGGTGACGGCTCGAAAACTGACTGCCTGGGATGGATCTTCCGCTACAATAATGAATTCGTCCCCGCTGCTGGCGGTTAGAGGGAAGGTGTTGAAATAAATGGAGGAGGACCAGGGGCTCAATCCTGAGTTCGCACATTTACTACGTACTTGCCACTCGTACTCCGTGTCAGGTTCCAGCCCTTCAATAAGCGCCTGGGTATGGGGCAGACCGGTCACTTCTGTCCATTCGTCCAGACCGGCTTTGGAGTAGCGAATTTGCCATTCATCTACATTCAGCTGATAATACCAGCGAAATAACGCAGCCGTAGCACCTATGCCGCTGGTATTCCTTCCATCTGGCGGTTCACAACTGCTATTGCTAAGTGTGATTGTTTGACAGTAGGTATCTTCTCCGCAGGAGTTCGTCACTTTCAAACAGGCCTCATATTCTCCACCGTAAAGGTATTGATGGGTAGGGTTTTCCAGACTGGAAACTGTTCCTTCGCCGAAATCCCAGAAATGCTGATCGGCTCCGCCCGATTGATCCGTAAAGCTGACCTCCAGATCGGAAATGCTGTATGTAAAATGACTGGCCGGCAGATTACCGGCATCCCCTAAGGTGAAACTATCTATTCTCCGGCATCCTCGTTGATCTTCTACCGTAACGGTATAGTCTCCAGCAGCCAGTTCTGTGGCCGTAGCCGTAGTTTGCACCGGCACGGTACTCCAGCGATAAGTAAATGGCGGCTCTCCGCCGGAAACACCTGCGGTGACCTGTCCTACATTCCGCTGACAGTTATCGGGTACGATCAAGTTAAAGCTAATCGCCATGGTGCTGCAACTATTGATCTCCATCGGGAGTATACTGAGGTTATTATCCTCATCGGTTTCGGTGATGGCTTCCAACGCATCTATCTGAATGAGTAGATAGACCGTACCGGTTGCACTCCAGTCGGAAGGAATGCTCAGTTGCTTGGCAATTGGAGTATACCCGCCGGCAGGTACGCCGGCCACGTAGCGTGAGCCGAGGTAGGTTTCATTGCCATCCAGGGTATTACCGGTATTTAGGTGAAAATGTACCTGGTGCCCTCCAGCCAGGACATTACTGCTGCTATTATTGATGCGCCCGCTGTAGGTAAAGTCATTTCCGGGACTCAGAGCCGTCGGAGTCACGCTTTCCTGGGTGGCGTAGAGATCTACCGGGGTCGGATTGGTTACCTTATACTCCGTACGGTTGCCTAGTTTGTCGTACTGGTACTGGATGATGGTACCGTTGGGGTATTCGGTTTGGATGAGGCGGTTTAGGTCGTCGTAGGTGTAACCTACATCTAGATTTTGACTATGGACAAAATATAAAATCAATATTTGAAATAATATTGTAAGATTATATTTGATGATCATCTCTATTTGTACTTAAGGGTGAAAATTAATTTTATCCTGTTTGTATTGACAAAACAACTTGTTCAAAAGTCACTCTATCTTCTCAACAGCAAAAAGATTGCAGAGTACTATCCCCAAGGAGGAGCAGGTTTTCTACTAATTCCTTTTCATTACACCTATTTTCTAAATTGTATTCCTAAATTCAGTCCAGCTCCATAACCATCTCCTGTATGTACAGGGGTTAGATCAATGTCAGAAAATGAATTTTTATTTGTCGGAATAGTGTTGGTATTTAAATAGATTGGTGCTCGGGGATTTGGCTTTAAAACTGTTGCCATTTCAGATTCTGATCTATAGTCTGTAAAGGTTTGGTTTATAGGAAGAGCAACATTTCCAAATTTTACGCCTCCTTCAATATCTAAATATTGCTTGCCTTCTAAATCTGCTCCGAGGCTAAAACAGACATCAGCTTTAATAAAGCCGAGGGTTTTATCTTCTATTTTTTTAGAACCCAAACATAAACCAGCACTTATATCTAGGTTTACATTTGTATTATCAACAGACATGATTGCCGGGCCAGCGGTAATTTCTATTGGACCTCCATCAAAACTTTGACAAACGTCTACAACTAAATTTAAAGGGGTTGGAATTAAGCATCCTTTCAGATCGGCTTCAATAGTACCTTTTGGATCAATAAACATCGTTGGATTCCCCCCCCCATAAGCATACAAATTCTCTCCCCAAACCGGATCCTCACTCAAAAATCGTCCCGTCTGCGCATCGTAGTAGCGTGCCCGCATATAGTACAATTCATCGCCATCGTGCATTACCCCGTATTGCCCCACAAATTTGAAAGGATTTGGATCTGCCTCTTGCTCCCCGGCAATACCTCCATACGGCAGATAGCTGTATTGGTGCGTGATATTTTCTCCGTTATCCGTCATAGCGATGGTACTGCCCCGGAAGTCGTAGTGATAATAGTGCGCGGCATCATTGGAAACCTTCACTCTGGCACAAAGGCCCAATCCATGTATGTAGTAATACAGGGCATTACCGCTGCCGTCCGTTTCCACCAATACATTCCCCATACCCCGGACGTCCCAGATGTATTTTCGGGTAATGCCGTCCCGGGTGGCAGATCGCCGTAATCCCATTCCGTCGTATGCATAGCTATTACTGCCGTAAGTAAGCAGCATGTCTCTATCATCCCAGGTCGAAGCAGTAACTCCTTTGGACGTTTGTTGCCCGTCGCTGTTAAAGCTGAAATTGGTAGCAGCGTAAGTATTTACTTCATTCTCGCTGTTGTAGCTACCGGTATGCACTACTGGTGTCAGGGCGGGATCTCCGAATGGCTCTGTGCGATCTTCCCCCAGATGATTCCCCATGGGATCGAGAGTGAAGGAATAAGCGGCGATGATCTCTGTATTACTTTTTCGGTTGGTCAGACCGATCATCCGGCCGGCGGCATCGTAATTATAATTACAATACGTACCGTTGGGATAGGTCGTTTTTTGAAGACGGCCATCGTCGTAGTAGTCATAGTGGACGGTCTTACCCAGCCAACGTACATCCGTCAACCGGTTGTTGGCATCGTAGTCGTAGGTAACTGAAAAACCGCCCGGATAGGTAATTTTTTTGACATTACTGTTTATATCATAATCGTAGCCAACAGTTTGGGATTCATAAGTCGCCGTTTTCATCCGATTGAGGTCATCGTAGTCAAATGCGACGGTCGATCCACCCGTTTTACTGATCGTTTTGATATTGTCTTGTGTGTCGTAGGTGTAACCGGCATAACCATCCGATTCTAGTCGCCCCAGGTCATCGTACTCATACTGGAAAGTGTGCCCCCCGGGTTTGGAATAGGTGTCCAGCAAGCCATCCTCCAGATAAGTGTAGGCTTTGGTGTCGCCGCCAAATTCGACGGTAGCTAGCTGATCGAGTAGTGTGTAATTGAAATTGGTCTTGTTTCCTTTGGCGTTTTTAATCCAGTTGAGATTGTCGTTTTTGTCGTAATCGTACTCGCTGACCAGATCACCGGTGGCAGACTGTTGGGTAGCTTTCCGGATCAGATCATGTACATCGTATTCGAAGGTAGCGACCTGTCCGTTAGGGTTAGTCAGTTTTTTTAGTCTGCCGACTTCGTCAAATTCGGCGGTAGTTTCGATACCCAGCGGACCACTGATGCGTTTTTGGTTGCCGAAGTTATCGTATCCGAATATATAGGTGATATTTTCGGGATTTTTAACAGAAGTCATCTTTCCACGACTGTCAATCGATACATCCGTGACGAAACCCATGTTATCGGTCACCTTATCGAGGGCATACCCGATATAGTCATAAGTAGTCGTATTACCTTTAGGATCACGATAGGTCTTAATGTCGTTCCACGAAGTATAGGTGAAGTGATGATTGATCCCTGTCGGTAAGTTCACATCTATCAGGTTACCTTTATTGTCATAGGAAACACCCAATTCATAGCCCTCATAATCAATAGAGGAGACAAGGAACGGATCTACGGGAGAGTTGTATCTATATTCCAGATCTACAAGGTTGCCATTATTATTGATGGATTTCTTTTCTACCAGTCCATTTTCATTCCGGTATTTTTTCACCTCCGTCCCAGTTGCATCTTTCACATTAGATAGGAAATCCGCCGCATTGTCGTAATTGGGATTCAGATTTACCTCATAGAAGACATTGCCGGGATAACTTACCTGTTTTAGTTTTCTGGTGATCGCATCATAATCACCACTGATCTTATTGCCGCGCGGCAGGGTAATCTCGTACAGTAAATGAAATTGAGCATTGGTTCCATAATCATAATAAGTCATGTCTTCCCGGGCATTGGTGTAACTCAGTAGATTATTGTCGTCATTTACATTGAAATAGATATCCCGGCCACCGGCCACATCTTTTACCTGTGATAACTGATTGCTCCCGGTTTGATAATAAAAGCGAAGTTCCCGGCCGGCGGTGCCTATCACTTTTTTAATTCGTGGAGCATCCACTATTTTTTCGTGAATGATCTGGATGATATTGTTGAATCGATCCTTGATCTCGCTGAGCATAAAAACTTCAGCTTTACCGCCCAGCAAAGTGTATTTGGTGAATGTGTATTCGAGTAGATTTTTTTTCTTTATCCGATAGGTAGTATTATTGACTTTAGTGAGCTCATCAAATACGCCGTGTGAAATGGTTTGAAAGTTGGTGCCGTTGTAAGCGTGCACCTGTCCGCCCGGCCAGAAGACATATACCCGGTCATCAAGAGAAAAGCCTTGGTCATTCCAGCCTTTTTCTTCTACCAGATAACAATTGTAGCTATGTGACCAGCCATCTCCAAGAGGCGTAATGCGCCGAAGTGAGGTGGGTAGCTCTAGGATGGCGGTGTTGTAAAAGTGGGAAAAGTTTAAGGACAGATTAAAGCCGGGAATGTTAAAGCTGGTCTGTTCCCGGTACTTAAAGAAACCCTCGTCCATACCCATGGATCTGGCGAGATTTTCCGGGCTTAGGTTGCCGGGGGTGAAATAAGCTTCTGACCCGGGATCGCTATTTTGGTAGATGGAGCTGTTATTTTCATCACAACCGGACAGTAGGCGGTACAAAATGAGAAAAACATGCTTGCGGGAGATCGGTTGGAAAAGATCCGTGCCGAAAGTACACCATTTTTCAGTACTGGCTTTCTTGACATAACCATAGGAAGGATGTGCTAGGTCAATATAGCCGGGGAATGGATTTGGACCCGAAAAATCGGGACTAATATTGAAGGCTTCTAATATGACTTTCAGGGCATCTATCTTGTCAATGGTTCCATAAGGGTTAAAGAGCATCCTATCCCGGTCAAAAGGTGTGACCCCGTCTCCATACTCCAGATAACTCAATGCTTTTGCATATCTGTAATAGGCTTTTTGCGCTGGATCCGCTTCGTAATAGAGGTCTGCAAAAGTTAGTGGAAAGGCATCGGAAGGGGCTGCTTCGTCTCCATCGTAAAGCGCGAAAAATACCAGTTTGGCCAGATCAGCCCGGTATATCGGGGCATCTGCATCAATGGCTCCACCCTGTGGGGTGATATACCCCTGACTGCACAAGCACTGGGCTGCTTCAAAAATTTCGCCGGAGGAAGGTAAATCCGTAAAATAGGAACATATTCCTCCACTGCCATTGCTCAGGCTAAAAGGCTGACTGTAGCCAATTGGACTGTTTGATCCTGTACAGTATATTTTTAGTTGTAAAGAGCTCGCATCTACATTCGGAATGAGCAGGCCATTTTGATCGTAGCCTACCTGCCAGCTGAAACTGCCGGAGGAATTGCTGAAGGCATGGTTCTCTTTTAGCACATATAAAGTGTTTCCGGCAACTTCCAGTTCAATGGTGACGGCATTGCAATCCGGAGCATTGTCGGTTGTCCATTGAATGGTACGTGTTTCTCCGATCTGCCACCCAGAAGCAGGAGTAGTAACACTTAATAATGCGGGTCCTAATGCGGGCATAATATCAATAAAGATGGGATTGTCATGGATAATAGATCCAATGGGATATGAGCTACCACTACCACCGGTTTGGTATCGAATTTCTACTGGGATTCCTTCCCCCTCTTGATTCGATGTTGGGATAAAAGAATAGGTGATACTTTGACTATTACCATCAGCGAGGGTAAGGCCATCTGGGTAAGTAAGATCTATTACGTCTGTTCCTACTTTTAGGTAGAGCGAACCTGACCAGGGCATCCCTCCCGAATTTTGGACAATTGTTGAAAAGCTATAGGTTTCTCCTACCCGCAATACAGAAGCAGCAATGCCATCTTTTCGGATTGTGAGGGGTGCATCCAATGCTAGATTGGCAGTGCCTCCGGCGGTGCCGATAGAAAATGAGTGAAAGGCGTTTGCTTCATTAACTTTACCATCTAAGTTTTTTGCTCTTACGGTCCACTGGTACTCATGTCCGTTCTCATAATTGTAATTGTGCGAAAAAGAGCCAATATCTGAACGAGGGACATTGAAATTGAGCAGTACTACATCGGAAGTCACATCCCGCAGCTTCAGCTCATAACTCGCCGCTCCACTTGGATTATTTTTTGCCCAGGAATAAGTGATGGCCGTAGTGCCGGAGGGAAACTCTTTCCCGTTTTCGGGGCTACTCAATATCGGTGCGTTCAAATCCGTATAGATAGAGAACGGCCCGACTACATCTCCTACTCTTTGGCCTTGTGAGTTGGGCTCATCGTATAGCACTGACAAATAAACATCATCCGAGTTGATGTTTTGACTGATATTCCATTGATAGGCGCCGTCATCTGATTCGTTGTCTGCTATTGGCTTTGGAGAACCATTGCTGCCGATGTAATAATGAATATCTACGGGGCAGGAATTACCCAGGTGATCACCTGCCCAGGTGATGTTGATCTGCTGGTTGTAAGTATTTCCTTGATCAGGATTAGTGATGCTGATTGCCGCATTTTCACTGCAAGGTGTTGTAACCTGGAGGAGTCGGTAGTGAGTTATAGTGAGACTGTTTGCGAGTTCGATCGTCGCATTTGGTTCACACCCTCCATATATAACAAAATCCAATGGATTTCCACCGGGTGCATTTGTGTAAGCTATCAATAACCTATAATTTCCGGCCTGTATAGCCGCAATCTCCTCCTGAAGATAAAATAGCTCGTAGTCTTTTGCTGCTATGCTGGTGTTTACTCTTTTTAATTCTATATATGAAGATCCTTCCACCTCGTCCAGGAGTACAATTACATCACCTGCCCAAGTCTTATGGCCGAGGTTTTGCAGCTGAAAATTTACTCTAAGATCACTGCCTATACTCACCTCCTCATCGTTCATCCCCAAACAGTTTTCAAATTTCAAAAAGGTATCGTAATACACATTGATCTTTCCGGCGGCATAGCGTTCGCCTGCATTTGTGATATACATCCCGTAGAAATCGAGACTTCCACTATTGAAATCATCTGGTATACTAACGGACAAAAACCTTGAATCCGCCCCCTCAAGGACCGCACCATTTGCGATTGGCGTACCGCAATAGCCTCCGACTTTTATGTAAAATGTACCATTAGTAGTAAACTTACTACCGTCATTTTTACTCAATTCAAAAGTAATTACGGTATTAGTAAGATAGGTTATTCTAAACTTAACCGTACTACCAATGAAGGTCCAGTTATTGCAGACATAGTTGGAGCTACGCGTAGCAAACTCTTCGTTTGCAGGATTGCTCCGCAGTAGCTGTTGAGCATTTAATTCCTTGGTTTGTACGGCGAGACTGAAAACCATTAAACTCCAAAAAAAGAAGCTTCGGATATGCATGATTGACCAATTTGAATGTAGAAATAATACAAAGCATTAAGATGGAACCTAAGAGAATTTTAAAAGCCGGGCAATGAATGCGCAGGAGGAAGTTTAGGCTGATTGTTTAAGTAGAAGTTAGAATGGAATGACCGATTTTGAATCGACTATCAATAGGGTTTTATATGGCTCATTATTGGTGATTTCCCGTGAACGACCTTATTAATTTGGAATCGCTTTACTTGTTTGGGCTAATAACCGGAGGAGTAGCCGAAAATACTCTTTCCCTATTTTAATCCATCACAAAATATAACTGGCACTTGGTTTTACTTCCATCATGATCCCAAGATAAAGAAGGTTGATATTAATTTTTTTCTGAAAGTAATAAGATGCCAGTTTGCAGGCACGAAGGGCACTTTTGCGCCAATGAAAGGGATACATGCATCAAATGCGAATCTTATACCGAAGGTGTTCAATTGGTAGTGAGTTAGGGTATAAAGTTCGGCTACCCGATTGTTACTCTGCGTATGATTGATCCGCCATCAACTGCTTATTTTTAAGTGGAGCCTCTGACTTAAGCTTCCTCCTCACCCCAACAACCGCAACAACTGCCGAAAATACTCCTCCCCCACCTTAAATTCCTGGGGAACTCCCTCCAGCTGCACTTTCTTGTCTTCGTGCAGTAGGCACTTGATAGCGTCCAGATGTACGGCGTGGTAACGGCTGATACGGAATATGTAATCCGGCAGGTCCGGCAGGATCTTTTCGAGGGTGCGGTGGATGAGGATGGCTTCGCGGCCTTTTGCCTGGAGGTAGGTGTTGCCGCTGCCGGCGACTTCCAGATACTGGATGTCTTCAAAATCGATGAGGAAGGTGGTGTTTTTGCTGCGGGCAATGAACTTATTGAAGCTGCCGAGGGGACTGACTTCCGTTCTGCCGGAATGGAAAGATTGGATCTTGCCCAGACACTCTTTGCGTTTTTCTTCCCAGTGCGAAAAGAAGGGTTTCTGAAGAATGTGCACGATTCGATCCCCGTAATCGTTGAGAGCACGTTGGGCGTATTCAAAATATTCGAATCCAGTATTGATGATCACCGGGATGGCGGGAGCGCCGGCCTGATCCAGCTCCGCCAGCAGGTCGAAAGCGGTGCCGCCTTCCAGTTGGATATCCAGGAAGAGGGCATTGGGACGGGTGGACAGGATCTTTTCGAAGGCGTCTTCCACCTCCTGCGCGTAGGCACAGACTTCGATTAATGGGTCTTCCTGCAGGCCATCTACCAGTTCGTGGAGCACGTCGTATTCGTCTTCGACTACAATAACTTTAATGGGCATAGTTATATACTTTAGGAATTCGCACCGTAATCCGGGTGCCGTAGCCTTCTGGGGTCGTGGGATCAAGATAAATATTATCTTCAATTTCAGTGGTGATCTTGTATTGGTTTTTTTGATTATATATTTGGTGGAGGCTATTGAGCATTTCGGTGCCCTGCTGGGTGTTGCGTATTCTCCGTTTTTTTGCGTTGGAGTATCCGATACCGTCGTCCTCAATGATGAGTAACACATGCGTTTCCTCCTCTTCCAGGCGGACCGTGACTCCGGTGCTGCCTTTGCGATGCCGCAGGCCGTGCTCAATGGCGTTCTCAATGTGGATCTGTAGCTGCATCAATGGTACCATGGTCCGGCGAAATCGCAGACGCTCTTCCTTAGCCGGTAAAATGTACTGGTACCTTTCCCGAAATCGCTCTCCTTGTATTTTGAGGTAATTCTCTACCAGGATCAATTCATCCCAGAGGGAATGAAAGGCCCGCTTATCCCGGCTATGGGTGAAGACCGTACGGATGTTGGCCGCTAGTTTGTCGATTACCTCACCGGCGGTAGTGTCCTTGCGCACCCTGGCCTGTACCCAGTGCAAGGTATTGTTGAGAAAATGGGGATTGAGCGAACTGGTAATGGCCTGCACCTGTAATTCTTCCTTTTCCTGATTCAGACGGGCCGTGGCCAGCTCGTGGCGCTGGTGCTGCCGCTTGTTGCGATAGACTAGTCCCATGATCACTCCGGCCGCCAGGGTGATAAAGGCACTGACCAGCGCCCAGAACCACCAGGTTTCTTCGAGGTTCGGCGGAATGATCAGCTGGTAGTCGAATCGCTTTTGTAGCAGGTTGTTTTTATACAGCTCTACCGAAAAGCGATGTTTTCCGGGGGAGATGTAGCCGAGGGTAATGTCCCGGTTGGTAATGTAGGACTCCGTTAGGACGGTACCCCCGCTTTCGAGGACCAATTGGTAATTCAGCCAGTGATTGGGATGCAACTGCCCATCAAATTCCGGCGTCCAGGCAAAACGGAGATATCTTTGCCCCCGGGGTATGATCAACTGATCTTCCGTGACGGGCGTCTGCTCATTTTCACCGTGGTAGAATAGGATGGAGTCCAGACCAATGGCGACGGTATCCGGGGGAAGCAGATCGAGATCCATGCTTATCGCTCCGAGATCATTGCCCATCCACACTTTACCTTTCGTATCTATGTAGACAGCGTTCTGTTCTGATCCCCCGCCGGGCAGATATTGGTTCGTGGGAAAGAATTTTACATAGGGCTGGTCATTTCGCTCATAAAAAGAATGGAGATCCAACAACCCAAACCCACGGTTGTTACCGAAGATCAGCTGGCCGCGGTATTCTTTAATAAAAGTCACTAATCCCCTTCCAGCTTGGGGCAGGTCAAGGAGTTGAAGGGCATCATTGGCGTCCTGGTGCAGGAGATCAAAACGATCTGGTTTTTCCAGAAAAGCTAAACCATATTGGGTGCCCATCCATAGGTTATCCCGGGAGTCTACTAGCAAACTCATCGCTCCCAGGCCTCCTTCATTGGTGATCTCCCAGGTCACGGCGGTATCCAATTGGGGATCATACACCCCGATCCCCTGCGAACTTCGACCGTACCATACTCGACCGCCGGTATCCTCGGCGATGGTGAGCACATTGGCTAAGGTCATTCCTTTTTCCTCGCCGATATACCGTACGGGCTGGCCGGGCAGAAAAGGCGGCTGCATAATTCCGATCCCTTTTCCACTTAATCCGAAAGCCAGCACCTTCCCTTTTTGTATGGGGGTTATATAATAACCGAGCATCAATCTAGGTGGATCATCTTTATAGGAAGGGCGAATATCCCATTCCTTTCCATCAGACCTAAAAAAACCGTAGGGCTGTTCCTTTAGAAAATACATCATTCCCCGTTCATCACGCCAACCGCCGGGCATGAAGGGTAATAACTCGGTTTGGCGCGGGCGAACGATAGAATTCCCGTCAAATACTGCGTAACCGTTACGATAAGCTCCCAGATAAATATTGCCCTCCGGATCTTCATTGATGGTGTGTAGACCGCTGACCATATTGGGGTGCGATTCAAAACATCCCATGAAGGCGGAAAAGATCTTTACTAAACCGGAATGGGAAGCTACCCAGAAATTCCCGGCCTGATCGAGATCGGGCCTCGATCCGACTATGGGCGCCTTTAACTGAATACGCACTACTAACTCGGCCTCCGTTCCTTGCTTCAGTTCCCAGATCTCAAAGTCATCTTCCGATAAAGCGTGCTCGGGCGGTGGATGACCGTAAAAAAACAAACGTTCCTGTGTATAAAATGGGATATAATCCAGAAATTGATTTCGGACTTTTCCATTCCAGTCCTTTCCTGTTATTGGTATTAAATGACCCTGATCCACTTTTGCCAGTGCACGGGGTGAAAGACCCGGCATATCCATATTTATGGCCAAGTTGATTCCATTGGGTTGGGCAAACCAGCTGCGGATAGTACCCCCACCTCCAAAATCCGGTTTTGATACAATCTGGAATTGTTGGTTCAGCTGTACCACCTGATGTCCGGTATCTGTACTGTTCCGGTAGATTAACCAATAATTTTTCGAATCGAAATACCAACTGGTATAGGCCGGATCTCCTAGGGATTCCACCAGATCATCAAATACCGAATCTATCTTAAAAGTGTTGCGGTCAGGATCATAACGATAGGCGCGATTTTTCTGATCGAAGAAAGTAAGCGCTCCTTCGGTCTTCTGGATCGGCTGTTGCAGATCCGGTGGAAGATCTATCACCCATTCCTGGTCACCCTGCACCCGCAGCACTTGACTTCCAAAAGCGAGCCATACCCCGAAACGATCTTCGGCGGTAAATCCAAATACCGAACGATCCGAAGGGAATGGCACCCCCTGATGGAGTGGTTTAAATTCAGCACCATCGTAACGGATCAAATGCCCGAGATTGGTAATAAAATAGACCTTACCGTCGGAAGCGACCGTACATTTGAAAATTTCGGTAAAAGGTAGTCCGTCCTGGACCGTATAAGTATGGGTGAGATTGTACTGAGCGGCTATCCGGGCTAATGGGAAAGCTCCAAATAAAAAATAGAGGAGAATTTTTAGGATCAACCACCTGGGCATAGTTTTTAGGAAGTAAAATACAGTTATTCACAAAATGTCGCTTTTTGCTCCTTCAATTCGAAGGTGAAATGTGGGGTTTAACGCAGGCTTAATTACACTTTCGTTCCCGATTCTCCCCGGTTCATACTTGCAAAAGGGGTGTTGGTGAGGATATAAGCCGGGATGGGCTATTTGCAGACAAACATGTTTTTCATTGCACTTATCTTTAGGTTAATTCGGAATTAAAGCTATCTCTCCTTTTACGCTTCGCCAACGCTTCAAAAATTGACAAATAGGTCTTAAAGAACAGGCAATTTTTTGGGCGTTGGTGACAGCTTCTTTCCTAAGATTTAATCTTGAGTCGTCCTGGCCCGGAACACAAAAGAGCAAGAGCAAGAAGATGTAGGGATCAATCTCTCGATGTCAAAGCGTTTTGGAATTGCGGGTTAGCCAACTCGCTAACCCGCAACTATACCCTGTTTATCCTTATCCTCAATTTACTGTGTCCTAGTCCTAAAATGAAGGATGAATCATGCGAATCAAGGGTGGAAGTCCCGGAGGGATGTGAAGGATCTATTTGCCATTCAGGGATGAATGATTTATGTCAATAATAATTGCCTGTACAAATTCTATTTTGCGCCACTCCTCTTATTCGATCTGTCCGAACACCTGGAAAAGCTGAAAATACCGGATATAATAGACCGGCAGCCACATATCGCACACATCCATTGTCGGCAAATCTAAGAGAAAAGCTGTGGGGAAATTTCGCATGGATGGAGACATCCCCTTTATTTGGATTTGCGAAAGGTATTGGGCCGGGAAATTGGTTGAGTTAACATCATTCTGGAATAGTGCATTATTTCACAATCCCAACTTGTTAAAAAAGCTTTACCAGATATTTAGGTAAATAAACAACTGTAACCCTATACCGGCTGACCACAACAAAACAAACCAGCCCTTTTTTTGCCATTTCCCCTAAAGAGCTCTTGTCTTACTACCACAAAACATTTCCGAGGACTTCAATGCCCTCCGTCTCCACCCTTATCGAAAAACCTTTCCTCGAACGCTGACAAGAGCGGGTCATCACTCCTTTTCATTTCAGCGTGGAGCAGCCGCTTTAATCGTTCCTGCTCTACCTGCAGTTCCGGATCATGGATCAGGTTTTGGAGTCCGTCCGGATCATTCCGGAAATCGTAGAATTCCTCCTTCACACGGAACCTCAGGAGTTCGACCCGTTCGGCGATTGCCGGATTGGAAGCTGCTGCTCCGTTCATAGCCTGGAAGGTTCTGCCGCTCAGGGCATCTCCGGTGAAGTGAAATTGTCCGTCTGCCCAAAAATTGGCAATGTAGCCGTAATCCCCGTTAAGCACGCAACGCATGGGGTATTCCCGGCCGGAAAACAACTTGTGCAGCTGGGTAAAGACCACGTTCCGTTGTTTTTGTTCCTGCCCTTTTAAGACCGGGAGAAAGGAGTAGCCGTCCATGTCCGGTACTTTGGACAGGTGCAGCGCATGGAGGATCGTGGGCATATAATCTATTCCGGAAATAAAGTGGGTGCTGTCCACCGCTCCGGCGGGGACCTGCCCGGGCCACCGGATGATCCAGGGCGTCTTATTACTGTTGAGGTAACAGTTCCCTTTGGCGAAGGGTACGGATATCCCGTTGTCGCTGATGAACATGACCAGGGTATTTTCCCGGAAGCCGCTTTCGTCCAGGGCCTGCAGGATCGCACCGACTACCTGATCACAGCGGTACACGGAGGTATAATACTCCGCGATCTCTTGTCGCACCTCCGGCAGATCCGGCAGAAAGTCAGGGACGGTAATTTCTTCGGGCGTTATTTTCCGGGTAAATTTCGGCGGATCCTCTCCCCAGGCGCGCTTCTCCTGAGCACTCCCCGCAAACGGCCGGTGCGGATCGTGCGTGTTGGCCATCAGAAAGAAGGGCTTGCTTTCCTTTTTTGCTTTTGCCAGGAATTTGGCGATATAATCGTGGTAAAGCTCCGGATCGCGGCCGATGCCGAGTCCGGAAGCCACGTCTTCCTCTCGGATACAAAAATCCCAGCAGAATTTATCCATCGGTTTCAGATGCTCCTCTTTACCGATAATGGCGTTCAGATAACCGACCTCTTGTAGGGCTTCCTGAAGAGTGGTCACGTTTCGGCTGATGGGGTCAAAGCCCGGCGCGCCGTTCCGGTGCGGATACCTCCCGGTCATGATGGATTGCCGGCTCGGCTGACAAATGGCAATGTTGACGAAGCCGTTGGTGAACCGCATCCCCTCCGCGGCCAGGCGGTCGATATGTGGCGTGATATCGGGGATCCGGCATCCGTAGGCGCCTACGGAGTTATAATTCAGATCATCGGCGGTGATGAGTAACACATTTAGCGACTGGTATTCCTCGCCTTCTGCCGACAGCGGTGTTTGCGGGTCTCCCGTACAGCCGATCAGCGAAAGCAGGACGATGAGCATGGAGCAGTACCTGGTGATGATCAGATTCATTGCCGGTGTTTTACCTCCTTCCTTATTCCTCCAGTTTCAATACGGCGAATTTCCCTTTATTCCACCCGTGCACCAGCAAGTACAATTGCTTGGATCCGTTTTCGCCCTCCACAAAATGAGGCCAGACGTGGTGGATATTGGTTAAAACCGGAATGTCCAGATCTCCGGGTACGATGGTGGAAACCAGGTCTTTCCCCGTGTGGGCGTAGATCGGTGCCGACTTTTGGTCCTCGCCTACTGGTCGCAGGGCATTAAAAAAGAAATGCTCGGTTTCATAGGACACATTGCACACCAGGCTGCCTTCCGGAATATTATCGAACATTTCCACAAACCCACCGTCCGGTCTGAACTTAACAACTTGTCCGGCGGCCCGGTTAGCTACCAGAATATGACCATCGTAGGCATAAACACCGTGCGCCGTCTGGAACTGACCGGGAGCCTTACCCTTACCTCCCCAGGCGAGCTTTCCCCAGGTCCAGGAACCGTCCCGCTCTTCGATCGTCAGGATGAAGTCTCCTTTTGAGTATCCGTGGGAGGCGTAAATTCGGCCATCCAAATAAGTGACGTCGGTGACGCCAAAATTGCTTTCCGCGGAAGAAAAGAAATCATTGGCGGGTACAAAATCAAACTCATTCCCTCTGGGCTTGAGTACGTCACTGACGATGGTGCCGTCGATATTGAGGACCAATACTCTCTTTCCTTCCTGGGCTATGGCCAGGTGTTTTTTCCCCTTGTGTACAAAGAACACGATTCCGTGAATATTGTCTTTCAGGCGTTCATCGGTACCAATGACCGTCCATTCGGTAAGATCGGGACTGATGGCACATAAGCCGTAGCCGGGAATACCCGTATAGACGATACCGGTCTCGGGGTCTTCATTAAAGCCACCATGCATCGCTGACTCAAACTCCAGAGCCGCTTCCGGAAATGCCGCCGTTAATTTCTCGTCCCAGGAAAAGATGAAATCGCCCTGGCCGGTGACCAGTCTGGCCTTATCACTAACCAGACGTGCCGGCACCGTTTCGGGCTCATGATGCTGGTGATCGGCTTCCACGCCGTGATCATGCGTATGATAGGTATCGTTACTGTCGGTATGCTGCGCTGCGGATGCGATAGAAAATCCCAAGGCGACCAGGATAGTTAAAACCTTTGTTGGAGTTTTTTTCACGGTTCTGCTGTTTATTTATTTTATTTTAGAAACTGCTCAATTATTATACGTTATTTTAGCCGGCTCACCTGATTGCGGTTGTTGATTTTTTCCGAATACTGCAATATCTATCCACCCGGTGGGTACTTACGATGGTGGTTTTTATGAACTATCAGCGGGTGTTTTAATCGTCGCTTCGGACATACCATGGCCAGCTCTGATTTTCCAAACCGGTAAGCCTGTTCAATTTACCATAAGAAAAGACCACTTCCTAAACCTGCGAAGCAGACTTGATGGGTAAAAAAGATATACATGACGCGAAGTGGTTTGGGAAAATCTCAAATTGCTTCGGTCATTATATGCTGTGCTTAAATTGTTCTGGATTGCGCAAATCAATTTTACGTCAGTATACTTCTCTAAGTAGGAAAGTACGGATACTACTGAGCGTTGCTTATTCATTCATTTTCGGAACCTCACGCCATCTTCTGCGTAAGAATAGGGTAAAGAGCGCTCAATTTACCTGTACATTCACAAACATACTGGAGAAGTCTTATGGTTATCTTTGTAATCCTATTCTTCGTTGCCGTTTTGATCATGGCAACTGGAAACAGCAATGGTAAATAGATTCTACCGCACGATCCTCTGTCTGTCTGATCGGTTTGAAACTTACATTTCTCATTCTCCCAGAGGAATGCTGATCCCCTATTTGCTATTCATCTCATCAATCATATTTTCTGCCAGGATTCTATGCTGTATACCGTTGTTCCGTAAGAGAGCGTAATTATCCCATAACTTGCAGCATCCTGCATTTTATAATGTAGGATTTTACTCATTTATTTATTTCTGAAAAGAAAAAGATAAATGAGTAAAATAAAAAATAAACTAAATAGTTTGAATAGATCATCCTAAATCCTTATCTTGCTAGTACTGAGGTACCTGAATCTTCATTACTCGCACATTTCCAGGTCCTCAATAGCCTTCAACACTCATCGGTAGCTAAGAATAAAATGGAAAAGTCCCGGGAGATCTTTCGTAGACACTTCCCTTTTGATCTATGATTTGATTTTCTCGCTGAAAACCATTTTTTCACCTTAACTGCCAATCATGAAAGCGGTATGTATTTTTTCGCTCGTACTTTGTGCGCTTTTCCCTTCTTGCAACACTTTAGACGATCCTGCTGAGATCGGCACTACTCCGGATAACTGGGGCCCAATTCACTATCAGATCGATGGCATCCTGAATGAGGATGGCGTCCAGTATTTTGCCCGCCGGGATAGTTTTGGACAACTGCACTATCATCCGGAATCAATTGCTGAGACGGACCTTCCCTTCCGATTCTACGCTAATCAATTTCAGTATTTCCCGGAGATCATCATCCGTAGCCCCTACCCTATTCGCACCAACTGGTTTCAGCTGGCTGCTGCTTCTTGTCTCGATCCGGGAAATACGGCTACGGGCATCGAGTTTACGGTCACCACCGCCCGGGAAAAGGATTATCTGCTCATCGCGCGACTGGACAGTACGTATTGGGAGTGCTTGAAATCGACCGATGAGCCGATCCGCTTTGCGTTCCAGTTGCTGGATACTTACCCGGTGCTGCCGACTCCTTTTTATCTCCACGGATTTTATGATCTGGAACAGGAGATCGTCCACCTCAGGGCGCAACGAGATCCGGCAGGCATCTGGCACTCCACCGTTGGTTATCTGGCCTTTCAGGAGCCCGGCCCTAAAGACTTTTCCATGACTATCGTTCAACATCCGCAATTGGGCAGCGGTCAATCGCTGCTCCGGATCTCCAGTAGCATGCAACTTGTTCCCTATAGTCTCTGGATTGGCCTCGCGGATGAATGCCTCGAACAGGCCGATTGGGAGGTCCACCGCAATCGCCTCAATGATCGCTTTCTTCTGGATGTGGTGGTCCCCGACTGCTATCTGGATTGCCTCAGCAACGTAGCCGACGGATTTGAGTTCGAAGTGAAGTTCTTCCAGTAATTGATGATAACCTGACGTGCTTATTTCATTAAGACGAAAGTGATCGCAGAGCAATCGTACGGGGTTAGGCGGGTGAGATATTTTGCTGAGTCCTTTGCTTCCTTTTTGACTTGAAAAATGAAAAATAAAACGGCTCACATCATCAACTTAAAGATCTGAAAAATTAAAATGTTCAAATAAAATATTTCACCAAAAACAAGTCACCCTTTCCCCAAAAACCTGGGGGTGACAGAATCCGCATTCTGTCGCCCCCCTATACCCCCGGGCACATTTTTTTTCTCCCGCGGAACCACTACTAAAAATCGGATCTATGCCAGATCAAGCAAAAACAAATTATCATCAAATCCAATTACCTTCGGAAGCACAGTTGCAACAGATCCACCAGAGGGCCGATCGGAATTACAAATACAAACTCATCGTCCTCCTCATGCAGGAAGCCGGCCTCCGGGTCACCGAGGTCGTACGCCTGCAGATCCGCGACTTCGATTTTGAGAATAAGGTGCTTACGGTCAGCAGTCTGAAAAAGCGCAAATCCCAGAAAGATAAGTTGCGCTTCATTCCACTCACGGATAATGTCATCCAGGCTTTCGCGCAGTACTGGCCCAAACTCAGGGATCACTCGGCGGATGCGTATGTATTTCCCGCCGGCCGCGGTTCTTCCAAACCACACCTGGATCGTCGCAGTGTCTGGCGACGGATCAAAAAATACAGTGGCCAGGCGATCCACCCCCACATGCTTCGGCATCACTTTGCCAGTAATGTGGTCAGCAAGGGAAATGACATCAGGGTGGCTAAAGAACTACTCGGCCATAAAAGTGTAAAAACCACGGAGATCTACCTGCACGTCCCACAGCAGCAGCTCCGCCGGGCGATCGACAGCATCGAGCGGCAACCGTCTTTCTGGCAGCGCTTATTCGCTCCCCCAAAAGGTACACCTTCGGAAATTCCGATCACCCATACGAGAACGGGACTAACAAAATTTCACGTGGGCCGAAGTCGGGAAATTACTCAACTCTACGAACTGGCCGCTAAAAAGGTGAATACGCTGCTCCTGGGCGATCCGGGCATCGGCAAAACGCATCTGCTGGACAACTACCAGCAGGGAAATATCATCCGTATGGATGAGTTCCAGTATCCCAAGAGGTTGCTCGGCGGCCTATTGCTGGAATTATTCGACAACGATAAAGAGGAGATCTTGAAAATGGTCTCCCGCACGGAGTCCCGCCAGCAGTTCGAGACCAGAATCGCTACGCGTGAAAGTATCAAGCGCCTTTGTGAACTTGCCATCGAGGTCACCCGCGAGAAAGAATACACCATTCTCATCGACGATGTCACCAATATCACCAAATCGGGTGTTCGCATCCTGGAGAACTTCAAGAATCATTTCCATATCATCGCCGCCGGCCGCCGCATCCGGATGGAATACCGCACGGCCTTTTCCAATTTCGAGCTCATCGAGCTCCAGCCCCTCCCCCGCCCCGATGCCATCCTGCTCATCGAACGACTCAGTTCGCCACTGCTCGATCGGATCGAGGATTTCGAATCCTTCAAAAACCGCATCTGGGAGGATACCCAGGGCAATCCGCTTTTCATCATCGAAATGGTCGATCGCCTCGCCAAAGAACCCCGCATCACCGTTGCGGCCACCGAACGCATCAAACATACCGCTTCCAAAAATGAAATTGATTTTACGGTCATCCTCATCATCTGTATCTCTTCCCTCATGGGTCTCCGCTACATGGGCTCCGAATTCGGAGAGGACGGTGGCGCTTTCCGCCTCATCGGCGGCCTCGCCCTGGTCTTTGCGATCTTCGCCCGTCCCATTTTTAGATCATTAAAACGTAAATGGCTATGATGGTTTCCTGGCTGGATGGTTATCATGGTTGAATGGAAAAAAACTAAGCAAAAATGAATACGAGATCAAAGGCAAAACTCCTCCATCTAATATTTCAATTTTTGGTTCGTATACAGAATCAGTCGGTTGATCATTTTCGGAAGTTCCTCCACACCGGATATGAGCACGTCTACCTGTTCGTCAGGGATCAACTTTCGGTTTTTCGCCTTAATCAGCCATTCCCTAGTCTCCCAGGCAGATCCGGAACTGTACCGGTAAAAACGAATTTTCTCCTTCTTGTAATACCGCCCGAACCCTTCTGCAATATTTGCCGACATAGAATCCGCCGATTTGGAAATTTGAATGCCAATGCTCCAACGAGCAAATTTATCCCACTTGTTTACGCAATCCCATATCTCATTCCCCAACTCATGAGCATGAACATATGCTTCGATCTTTTCCAGTGTCATGTATTCCATCCGCCAATTCTACGGTCATTTTTCAATTCATTCCAGGACAGTCTAACCCAAATTCTTTCCCCCAGTTCCCACGCTCCAACCATCAAACCATCCCAGCCATCAAACCATCATAACCATCAAACAATACAAACCATCAAGCAATCATAGCCATCAAACCATCCCAGCCATCAAACCATCATAACCATTCAAACCACCCCCCATGCGCACCCCCAACCACCTCGCCGGCGGCATCATCATCACCGGCTTCTGCTCCGCCCTCTGCAACATCAACATCTTCAACACGCCAACCTCCATCGGTGTCATGCTCATCGCCTCCCTCCTACCCGACATCGATCACCCGAAGTCCATCATCGGACGCAGCCTCAAACCCATTGCTCAGGCCATCAACCGGCGCTGGGGGCATCGCACCATCACCCACAGTGCCGTTGCTTTGGTGTGCTCGACCTTCCTCTTTGCCCTGATCGAAAAAGCCATCAGCGGTCACAGTCCCCTGGCGATCGTCTATTTCTTCGCTTACTTCTCTCATCTCCTATTGGATATGGTCACCCTCATGGGCGTGCCACTACTCTACCCTTTCAGCAAGAATCCGTTCGTCATGCCGGCCAATCCCAAATGGCGGATCCGCAACGACGATCGCCGGGCGGAGACCATTACTTTTTGTCTCTTCTTACTGGCGGCGCTGTTCATGCGTCCCTTATTCGAACAGGGCTTCTGGACGACCTACAACCGGACTTTCGGTACCCTCAAACATGTAGTCAGCGAATTTCACAAGGCGGATGATCTATTGGAGGTCAGCTACCTGGCGAAGCGCGGTACTGAGCCGCTTTCCGGACGGGGATATTGTATCGAAGTGACCGAGCAGTATGCTATCCTCCTGGAAAATGGTCGCTTCCGGCGACTGGATAAGCAGTCTATGGTCCTCAATAAACTGCTCCCGCGCCACACGGGGCGGAAATTTGTCTACGAGCACCTTTCTATAGTGAATGTTTCGCTGGATAGCCTCAACCGACTAGTCAAAGGCCAGCTGATCACGGAGGTCGACCTGAGTAGCCCGCTCCCTTTTCGTATACTTCTGGATGGCCATACCACGGAACAAAAACGCATCCACGAGCAGTACGTGACCGATCTGATCTTCGTAACGCCGCAGGATACGCTCTCCCCAACGACCACCGATCAGCCTCCTTTTTTCTACGAGGCCAATCCCCGTATTCCTATCCTCCAAAACAGACTACAGCAAATCCGGAGCCGCAATCAGCTCTACCGCAACCAACTCCACAGCCGCGAACGTGACATCCAACAACTCAAACAGCAGATCCGCCAGGCAACGGACATGCCCACGCAGGAAAGATTATACCAGCAACTGGAAAACTTACGCAAGACCAAACCAACTCATCCGGATCTGGAGACCGAACGCCACCTCGCCATCGAGATCGCTGAACTCCAAAAACAGGAGCAACGCAAAAACCAGCAACGGCTAACGAAGCTCCAACTCACCCAGTCACCCAATCCCCCCCTCTCCCCTTCTCCCCAGCTCCTATCCGGTCACATCACCTTCGTCACCATCATCTAAAATCAATCATATGAAAACGATATGCATCATCACCATCGCAATCTTCTGCTTACCACCAACCGCCCAGCCATCTTGTATTGGAACCCTCCAACCATCTAACCATCCAACCGTCCAGCCATCAAACCATCAACCTTCAACCCTTGACCATCAACCCTCAAAAACCATAGAACCAGCCAGCCATCCAACCATAGAACCATCCAGCCATCCAACCATAAAACCATCCAGCCCTCCCGATTCCCTCCCCCCCAGCAAAACCCTCTACCAGGCGATCGACGCCTTCTACGCCCATCAAACCCACCTCGATCTACTGAAATTTAAAGAATCCAAAAAAGGCGAATGGCTGAAATTCCTCCCCAACCTCGGGATCACTTATACCGTTACCGGGCAACCCCGCCCCAGCATCAGTCTCTCTTCGGGGATCCTCTACCAGGCGCAACGAGATAAGCAAACCCGAGCCGCGAAAAGGCAACAGATCATCGAAAAAAATCAACTGGCAGCAGAACGGGAAAAAGCTAAATTGCAGGGATTGTTGTTGCGCCATCGGCTCCTACTGGAAGAACTCGACCACTTAGAGTCCCTGCATCGCGTAGAAGCCCAGATCTTTGCCATCCGGGAAGATGAATACCAGCGACAGGAACGGGCGCCTTCGGATTTCCTCCAGGCAAAACGGACCTTCCTCTTACAGAAGAAGGCTTTACGGGATAAGGCGGGGCAATTGCAGCTCCTGGAATTGGAGATTTTGGCAATAGCTCATCTGAAATGAGCACGCCGACTCCAAGCATCATAAATGCGAGCTTTACTACGCCTGACTGAACCTTAAGAATACGATGAGCAAATTTTACAAAGGATCAAAGCGGATTTGATTTAAAGACCTTTTTTAAACACAGTGAATCCCCTGTGATTAAACGAGATCATTCCAAATCCTCCATCATTCATCACTTATAAATGACTGCAACCAATCGAGCCATCAAACCGTCCAACCATCGAGCCATCCAACCGTCCAGCCATCAAACCATCAAGCCATAAAACCATCGAGCCATCAAACCGTCCAACCATCAAACCATCCAACCATCAAGCATTCACGCAAATTCACTCCAACTCCTGCATCCGGTTATCGTGGATCTCCTGCATCTTCTTGATCGTTTTCGAACGCTTGAGCACCGGATACTGGAATTCGTAAGTTTCCTGCAGCAGGGCTTTCCGTTCCTCCTTGTCGCATCCCCACTGAATCAGCATCGCATCCACCACTTCCAGATTCTGGTAGATCACCAGTTCCAGGATCGAGGCGTAGTCGCGCATGCTCCGACCGGCCGGTTTGTCCGGGTTATTCGCACGCCAGGCTTTGGCCGTGGTGCCGAATACAATCTCGTTGATCATGTCTACTTCGCTGGCAAAAGGCAGCCGACTTTTATAGGGCTGCGGGGACATCAGCAGCTTTTCGTCCATCTGGGTCAGAATGGAGGCAGCGAGCAGGGAGTGGTTCCCTGCGGTCAGGTACCGCTTATTTTCGAAAGGGTCGCCCAGGCGGGCGTATTCTTCTTTTTTAAGTCGTCCGAATTCCTCAATGAGGTGCAGATAGAATTCGGCGCTCATCCAGTTGGCAAAGTGGAAGGCAATGTTGCGGTGCGCAAAGGTACCGCCGTACTTCCCCCTCACTACCCGGATCCCCCGGGCGTTGGTATAGGTGATCCACTTCGTTGCCGAAGTCTTTTGCCCCGCGACCATCTCCGCCGCAAAATTCTTGTAGCCTTTAAACACAGGGGATTCACTGTGTTTAAAATCCGGGTTATTCTTCTGCTCCCAAACCAACAGGAATTCTATCGTCTTATTGTTGTTGATCCACGTCTGTACCGGTATTTCCGGCCGCTTGGCTTCCTTATAGCGGGCAATGTCCGTCAGGTTAATATATTCTTCCCCCTCCAGCGAATGGTAAGTGATCTCAACCCCCTCAATTTTCGTGATCTTGCGTGTACTCATGCGGCAAATGTAAAGAGAATTATACGGACGGATAAACTAAAACAACAGTTACTGTCTATTAGAAAATAAGACCCACTCACCCCTTCACCAAGTCGCCCCATCTCCCACTCCCCTTCACCAAGTCACCCCAACTGCCCCTCCAATTCCGCCAGCTGCTCCTCATACTTCTGCAGCATATCATTAAAATGTTCCGGAACCAGTTCGACGATCTTCCCCTTCACCATATCCCGCAGGCCCTTATCCTGGCGAAAATCCTCGATCTTCAGCTTCCGCTTCAGCGACTTCTCCTTATCAGTAATAATGGATTTCACGAAGGGGTTGCGCCGCAGCGCCCGGATCGCCCGCTTGGTAATGTCGGGATCGCTATTGGTCAGTACCCGGATCTGCTCGTTGATGGTGACCGCCTGCTCTTCCTTCAGTGCTTCTATCTGCCGTTTGATTTTTTGTTGCTTGCGTTGGACCTTCTGGTCCTTTTCCTTTTGCTTGACCGCTTCCTCTTTGGGATCGGTGTAGCCGTTGACCAGTGCGTTTACAAAAAAGCCGGCAATGTTACTTTTGATCTGCCCGTTCATCTTCGCCCGCCGGGTTACCCGTACGGCCTGCTTGACGTGTTTTTCCTCCCGACTTTCCAGCAACTTCAGGAATACGGTTGGCGTAACGCCGAATTTCTGGATCACGACATCCTGGTAGGCGGTGAATAGCCGGTCTTTCTCCGATACGGCGGTGGCTACTTCTTCCACCTGCTCGATCACTTCCCCGTCCGGAAAATCCAGACTTTGCTGACCGATCTCCCCGCGGATCCGTTTTACTTCGTCTACTTGTTTCGACTCGAATACGAAGTTCAGGGCAACGACCTTACGGCCTTCTTTAATGCGGCCTACGTCGGTAATGGTGATATCGGTATGGGCGTTGATGTCTTTGATGGAGGGTTTGATCACCCGCTGGTGGAAATTGGCAAATAGTGGGTATTCGTCGTTCAGCTCAAACATGCGCTTGAGCTCGTCAATGCGCAGGGTCCGCTCGCCGATCGTTTCGTACTGCTTCAGCAGCTCGTAGACGCGCACGGGGTAGGTGCCGAGTTTGATAACGTTTCGCAGATCGTAGGCGGTAAAGTTGCGTTGCAACTGCAGCAGCAGGGGTTTCATCTCGGGCTCTACCGTCACATCGAGGTATTCTTGTTCCTCTACCCCTTGTTTTTGCTGCCCCTCCGCCAGGTAGTTGACCGTCCGGATGATGTGGTACTCGGTTTCCCGCTTGAAGCCGTTCTCCACATTGCTTACCTTGAAGGTCTTGCGCATGAGGCTTTTTCCTGCTTCCCGCAATAGATCGTACGATTGGTTGGACCGCAAACCGAAGGTCTTGATCACGTCTTTGTACCAGATCCGGTAGGCTTTGAAGTCTTCGTCTTCCCGCCGGATGTGG
Organism: Flavilitoribacter nigricans DSM 23189 = NBRC 102662; assembly: GCF_002646595.1. Lineage (GTDB taxonomy): Bacteria > Bacteroidota > Bacteroidia > Chitinophagales > Saprospiraceae > Flavilitoribacter > Flavilitoribacter nigricans. Next base: position 20,642 of record NZ_PDUD01000005.1, on the reverse strand, counting down.
GACAGGACCGTCAGGAAGAAGCGGGTTTCCCACACGTCAAACTTGTAACGGGCTTCAATCAGCGTGTTGGCTTTCTTGATGAGCGTGATCCCTTTGTTCTTCTTCCGGGTTTTCTTCCGTGTTTTTGGTGCCATAACTTATGGATGAACTATATCAAATTTGGGAGCGGTTTTGCTGCAATAGACCAAATATAACAGTATTGGGAAAATTTTTCTCCCATTTTTGCTATATTTTTTCCCATATCTGTTATACTTGTGCTGAAAAAGCGGCTTTGACCCTGTTCTTTGGACAGGGCATCCCATTTTTGTTATACTCCCCCAATCTTGCTATAGTTCTTCCCATTTCCGCTATACTTCTTCCCATATTTGTTATAGTTGTGTCCCATTTCCGTTATAGTTCTTCCCATTTATGTTATAGTTTAGCTTGCAACTTATTGATTAACAGCTAATTACAGAGGCCTAAAAGATTTAAAAATATTATTAAAAAGAAAAAAACAACAAAACAGGATAGTAAACTTGTTGTTGGTGATCTAAATTTTAATTTGAAAAGGCTTACAGCCTCAGACTTTAATGGATGAGAATACCGTAAAACCAGAGATTTGACGGATACTTATCGGCAAAAATAAAAAACAAAAGAAAATTTCCCACGTGTCCCAATTTTGTTATAGTTCTTCCCATATCTGTTATAACTCATTTCAAAGACCGGCCTCTCCCAGGCCTGTTTTACATTTACCCAACGGAATTTTTCGATCTACCGGCCGCATTTCCCTGAATACTACAGCTCGATTGGATCATAGAGCGAAATTAAAAGGGAGATCAGCGTGATCCAGCCCTTAAAAATGAAATTTACTGATCTGAAACGGGAAGTAATCCCCTTTCATCAATGTCTACTTGTCCCAAATCTGTTATAGTTCTTCCCAATTATGTTATACCTCATGGGAATATGCGCCCACCTTGTAGGGTGCTTTTTGCTTCGAGATTCAAAGAGGTTTCCCAAAATTGTTATACTTCCTCCCAAATCTGTTATAGCTATACTGGCTTTCTGCTTACTTCTCGCATCTTCCACCGTAAGTTAATGGTCGCTATTCCGTGCATAACCAGCAGATCTCGCTTCTTTTGTCCCAATTTTGTTATAGTTCTTCCCATTTCTGTTATACCTGATGGTGCCAATCGGATAAACTATGAGCGCATCTGGTTAGATCCCGCTATCCCAAATCTGTTATAGTTCCTTCCAAAAAAGTTATAGTTTAATCGAGATTGACGCCATCTTATTGATCTTCAAATATTTACTGTCCGGAGGGAAATGGGCAGCCCCGGACTAAAGCGGCCGGCACGAATTGTAAGAAAGGCTCGGGCACCCGGGATCTGGTGCCGGTAGATAGAGACTTTTGCCGCCAGGCCTAATCCCGACCGGCAGCATGCACCTTATATATATAGGCAGGGCACCTAAAAGATAAGTATTATAACCAAGGAACACCTTAGCCAATTACACGCTGTAGGCTCCACAACCATATAGCCATCCAACCATCCAGCCATCAACCGTCAACCATCCACCGTCGACCGTCAACCATCCCCCCTACTTCGAAAACTTCGACAACTCCTCTTCCGACATATTAAAGTAATCCAGCAGTACGCCTTCCACCACATCGGGAATGGTCAGGCCTTTGTTCTTGGCGATCCGCAGGAGCAATTCCTTCAATTCCGGACGGATCATGGTTGTAAATTTTTTCCGTCCCTTGTTGGTCAACTGCGGCTCGTCCTTAATCGCCTTGGCGTCGGTCAGACTGAACAGCTGATCGGAAGCGGCCGCCTTGGGTGCGCTTTTCTTCCGTTGCTTTTTGGTTTTGGTCTCGTTGGCCGGCTCGGCCGGTTTCGCACTTTCCTTTTTGGGGACTTTTACTTTTGCCGTCTCCGGTTTGGGTGACTCCTCCTCGGTGGGCTTGCTGACTGCTTCCAGCGCCTTCTGTACTTCGTCTATTTCCATAAACCGACTTTGCTGTACGGCAGATACCCGGTGTCGTTTAGCCATCATTTACGATTTTGTAGAATTCGTTAAACCATTTGCTGAAATTTCTTTTGGCGCGATCGCTGGATTGCTCTTCGTAGAAACTGCTGATCGTGTCTACATTGCGGAACAGGGCGTAGCGGTGCAGCTTCTTGTCCATAAATTCCATCCGGAACATATCCTGGAGCTCTTCGATCTCCTGTACCAGGAACTGATCGTCCAGCGTGCGGTTTTCGAACATGTTTATAAATCCGGTGATCTCCAGATCGGCGCCTTTGGACTTCCGGACTTTCTTGATCTGCAGCGCGACCTTCAAAAAGTCGATCGTGGATTCTACCACGTAGTTGCCCGGAGCAAAGGGAATAAAGAGGTGATCGGCATACAGCAGAAATTTGGTGACCTCCTGCTGATCGGCCGGCAGATTGACGTCGAGCTTACCCGGGGGGTCAATGATAATGTACTCGTACTCCTGGTCGAGCTGCTTGATGTCCTTCTGGAATTGGGCGATGTTCTTGTACACGACTTCGTACGGGGTAACTCCTTCTATAAAGCGAACGTCTCCCAATCTCCGCTTGATGATACTTTGCTGGATGTCGGCGTCCACTAAAAGTACCTTGTGCTGGTAAGGGGCGTTGGCCAGTGCATTGGCGACCATGCTGACGACGGTGCTCTTGCCCGCACCTCCTTTCTGATTTCCTACGATGATTATTTTTGCCATGGCGCTAAGGTAAGTATTCGTATTCGGAATACAAAGCAGTATTCTTATTCTTATTCGGAATATGTTTGCGTAATCGGAATAAGTAAATGTATTCCGATTAATTTGTTGTATTACGTAATACGTTTACGTGTTACGGTTTTGTGTTCTCCTTCGGTAATACGTGCAGGATTTGCGATTACGTAATACGGGAACTTAGTACGTGGCACGTAAGCGTATTCGGAAGTTGTGTTTTGAAGTGCCGGACACTTTAGAAATACGTAACACGTGTTATGTATTACGCCATACGTTTACGTATTACGTAATAAAATACGTGGTCTTTCATCCGGACCATCGCGGTGAGGTCAACGACTTGAATGAGCCAAAATGGATAATTTTTGACAACGTTCATTTTGAGGCCTCCTGTTGATTTGAGTGTACTGAGTCGGTAAGTTGGGCAATTATTTCCTGAAATGCTGTCTGGCAGCCTGAAAAAGGGCTTAAAATGAATTTTTTTATTCGTCTTGTCCGGTCTGCGCCGGCAAATCTCTGTGGAAGCATTTTTGGAACGCTGAGCAGATTTTTTCGCGGAATCGTCTAATAGCAGCGTTACTGACGACAACTCTATTGATTAAAGATATCAGATTAAAGGTGATCCCTGTATGTTCTGAGCTACTTTTTTTACGATTGAATCTGCAAATTTTAACTCCTACATTTCTAGAAGTCGGAGATGGAGGAGATTTTATTCGGTGTATATGGATCAGCTAGCGGACTGTTTTTAGCGCGGCTGATCCTCAATTGTGTTCGTTACCTGGATGGTATTCTTCTCCAATTTTTACTTCAAACGCCTTAAAAAACACGAATAGGGTAGGGGAGGAGTCCGTTTTTTGGAAAATTCGAAACAAAATCAATAGACAGATAGCTGAATTTATTGTCCTTTTAAAGGTGAAAATAAATGAGCAAACTAAAACTATCCACTCTATCTGATCCTATTTGTTCTAGTATTTGGTAGAGAATTGCCTCTCTCAGCTATAGCTGAGATCGGGAACCTTCGCCCCGACTATTTGTTTTCTTGATTAATAGTCGAAAGCATAAATTTCACGAACGTTCTTACTAGTGCCCAAAATTATTTATCAGCAGGGTAGAGGGGGAGGTCAATAGTGTTTAGTCTAAGAGGGATCTTGTGACTTATAAAGAGAAATTTGGTTAATCTGCTAACCAGGATCTTATTGGTTTCATTTTTAGTCAATGGCCTGGCCAAAGCTAAGGGCAAGATTGTTTATTCATGCCGTATCCGGCAAAAATCATTGGAATAGCGTTAACTGTTATTTTCCTTCCATGATAAATTGGAAAAGGGGACTTAGGTCCATGCCTAAAGTCCCCATCCATTAACCATCAAAACATCAGGCCATTAACTTCATGCCTTCATGAGACAATTTCTGCAAGTCTGCAAGTAGCTGTTCCGCTTCCTTGGTAATACCTTTTAAGGCCACAATTTCCTTGGAAATAGAAGCTCGCAGACTTTGTACCAGCATAACCTTGAACAGATCATTACCTCCGGCCAGTAACTCATCTATGGCTTGTAACTTCTCTGCGGCCTGCTGGAGCGTTACCTCCCATTCTTTTTTCATCTGCTGATTCAATTGACTTTCCCGTTGTTTCAACTGCTCGTCCTGTATGCCGGAAGTAATCTCATCCAGCATAGAAAAATAAGCCGATGATCGCCGGTTCACCTGGTCGAAGCTCGCTTTCAACTGGCCGATGCGCTCTAGCACACCGGTCCAGACTTCTTCGAATGCTAGCGTCAAAGGTCTTGCCTGCTCCGCATCGTAGTTTTGAAGAATGGTATCGATCCGGAAATAGGCGTGCCCCAATCCGTGCCTGCTGATTTCCCGCTGGTCTTCAAAATTTTCGATCGACTGTAGGAACCGATCACTTTTTTCAAAAGACGTCTCGGCTCCCGTACTGCAGGACCATTGCAGGCATAGGCCTACGCCTAGTATTAACATTAAAGTCATCTGCTTTCCAATGCTACTTGGCTTTAGTCTTTCCGGTGTGGACCGGAAGCAAAATGATTTATAGTTTGACATAAGAAAATGTTTTTTTTGAATGAAGAGAAAATGGATTGTGATCGCCGGTACCGACGGGAACTACGTCGTCAAGGTACTGGTAGCGGATCATGGCCCCGAGCAGATATTCCTGATCCTGGATCATGACCAATTCCCTCGGTATGAGCAGCACTTTTACCTGTCGTTTACTACCGGGAGTAATATCCCGGGCAAGTACGATCAGATCGTTTCCTTCATGGCGTAAAATGAAAAATCCCGCAACCTTGGTGGAAAGGGAAGCACTTACTTCTCCATAAACCCACACCGGTTGATTCTGGAGTCCGGCATCGGTCCACATTTGCGTGAATTCGATCTGCGGAGCAACCTGATAGTCAGCTTCAGAAAAACTCCTTCTTCCTGGGCTACTGTAGTAAAGCCAGGAAATAAACATAGCTAGCAAAATGAAGTAAATTAGTTTCGTTCTCATGAGCATGTGGTTTTACCGTTTCAGAAAAATATGGATGACCGTTATCATCACTTACACCACAAGTATCAGCTTTAAAATTTCTAGGTAAAGCTAGGCGAGGCACGCTTGGCCGGTATATTGCTTATGGGAGGTACTGTTGCTAGCCTTTTGGAAAAGCTTCAGCCGTAATAAAGCAAAGTGCTAATACCTAATAGTCTGATAGTAAAATGAGATAACCCGATTGCGTTCTCATAAGCTTGTGGTTTGTCGTTTCAGATAAATGTGGATGATCGTTATCATCACTTACACCACAAGTATCAGCTTTAAAATTTCTAGGTAAAGCTAGGTAAGGGCAAAATCATGTGACTTTTGAGCCTGGCAGGAGGGTTAATTCAACTTTTTGGAGAAAAAAGTATCGAGGATGAAGTGGTCACACAAGACCGGATGATTTTAAAAGTTTCCATCTGTTGGTTGTAGCGCAGAAAAAATAAACAACAGGCTATCCGTTCACTAAAAACCTCTTCCATCTCCCCAAAACAAGCGGGCCATTTCCAGCTTATACCGGCCGATCATCCGGGGATCACTGGTGCGAGCCAATGCATGGATCAGATCCCGCAATAAAACATATTGCTGAAGCAACTGCGACATTTGTTCGCTTTGCAATTCCTGCCGTATAAGGCTATCGGCTAACTCCCCGTACTTCTCCTGGTCAAAACTATTCAACAATTGAAATTGTAGCTCTTCCAGGTCATCCATCCGACGACCGGAAAAGTAGTCAGCTAGCAATTGATAGTAAACGGCCCTTTTTCGTTGATGATAGGCAGGATTAAGCTTTTTTAGCATATCTACCGTCGGGCCTTCCGTGCTATTTTTTTGCTGGTGGGAAACCCATTTATCACCGGCCAAGGCTTTGACCCATCCTTTGTAAGGAGTTAGATTTTTTTTGTGCACTACCAGGTAAACGGATTCTTTGGTTGCAATAATTTCCTGAATGATTTCCTGAGCTTTTTTATAGGCTATCGGATTAATCGCTTCGTCAAAGATCAGAATGTCGGGTATGGGAATGCTGGAGGCTTCTGCTTCGTAATCGTTTGAAATCTGTTCGAAGCTGATGGATTTGATCTTTCTTCGTTCAGGTTGGTCCCAGAAGATCCCGAAGGGCTGATAAATTGGTACTGTCCACTCGGTGTATTGGGTACAGATGATCAATAAGTTGGGGTTATAGGTATTCATTTTTTTACGGGTTCTTAATGTAATCGGGTGCGCGCTCCGAATAACATCCGGCATAAGTGGAATTTTGAGGGGGTATCGATAACGTATTTAACAATGTTATTGTACTGCTGAAAACTGAAATGTAGAGGCAGACGGTGCGGCTTGCCTCTACCGGAGATCAAGATAATCTCTATCCGCGGATCAATGTCTATAAAATGCTTTTGGATCCACCGCTCGATCTCGTCAATATCTCCTATCAATTTTTCCAGCAAGCCGACGTGGAAAATGAGAAAGTCCATCCTCCTCCAATGCATTAGCTGGTGGATCCACTCTATAAGTCGCTGCTCCGTATTCTCTTCGAGATATTGATGGTACAGACAAGGGATGCCTTCTTCATCGGGATTCGGGACAAATAAATTGAGCCAGCTGAGATATTCAAAGAAATCTTTTGCCGCAAGCTCAAAAGGCGCTTTCTTTTTATAAGCTTCTTCCTGTATCCGTTCGTCAATAACTACTACCTGGGTAATGGCGGATTCCATTAATTCAATCTCTAATTTTCTTTTTTGGTTCCCTGCTTTTAGTTTATTGTAACCTATAAGAAGTTTGCCTAGTGGATCAGTAGTGCCGAATGCGTTGTAAAAGAAAAATTGCCGGGGGGTATTCAAGACCCTCTTTCGCATTTTTGAACCGTGTGCATCGAATATGATGGCTTCCATTGGACTGTCTTCTGGCCTTCTTTTGCTCCTGTTTTCATCCGCTGAAAGCGCCGGCAGCCCGTATAGGTAGAGGGTGAGTTGGAGGTCGTTAAGGTATTTTCTGGTTTGGAAATAATTCAACCATTTTTCCCAGATCCAGCAGATCGCAGCGGTCGGATCTTCGTTTAATTTTTGTTTTAGGTTCTCTTGCTCAACTTCATCCTGAAGAACCAACCACCGGTACGGAAATCGCTTGATCCGTTTGTTGGTACTTCGGCTTTCAAAATCTAATAATAGTAGAATGTTGTGGGTGTGGATATCCTGCTTTTTTTCACTTATCGCTATTTTAGTCAGTATCTTGATCCCGTATGGTATCCACTGATGAGCGCTGGAAATATGGGTGAGTCGGTCCCGCGAATCGACAATCAGGATCTCCCGTGGTTTTTTTAGATAAATTTGATAACCTAGATAGGCCCGGTCCGGACGTTGGCTCAAGGGTAGGGGAACGGCTTTTAAAAAAGGTATTTTTCGATGGTGCTCTCCTCCTACGGGCAAACCCGGCATTTTTTTGCGCAGATAGCTCGCTGCTAGGTCCATTTCTGCAATCCCCCATCCCTTCTTTCTTACTTCGTAGTTTTTTTCAAACAGTTTCGCTTCTATATAGGCCCGATTGAGTTGGTCCGCTAATTGTCCTACTACTTCTCGTTCATTATCGATATTGTCGTGGATATAGATCGTATACCCACGATCGTCTTCTTCTACCACTTTCACGGTGAGCAAAAGGTAATCTACGTCCAGAAGAATTTCATGCTTAGCGGTATTGCGAATGATGTTTTCCAGGATCATTGCCAAAGCGCTAATCCCCAGCTCTCCGTTGGGGATCTGGACCATGATATCTCTCCGATCTGGACGTTTACCCGGAAGTGTATCCAGATGGTTTTCGTACTCTATATCGATCAACTGAATGTCTGTCCCACTGATGAATTTATTGACGACTTCTTGCTGGCGTAACGGTTCCAAGACCTCCAGATTGAGCATGGCCGCTACTGAGGCTACGGGTTCACTGGTAGAAAGGTCGGCCAGCAAATTCATTCGGGTCCTTAAATAGGAGAGGAAATCGGTTACCTTTCTTAAATTTTCGTCCAGATCGCTGACTTTGATGTAATCTCCCTGGTCCATGGTCCCGTAGACCAGTTTGCCCAGATTGGAGGTCTGACTGAACCTGGACAGAATGTGAGAACCCAGATTGTGGGATATATTTCGGGAGGATATCACCGATACAGCGTACCGGTTGGCGGCCTCTTCAATGGCGTGTTCCTGGAGCTTCATGATGATGTTCAGCATATTCTTGGATAATGCACTGACAATGGTGTTGATCATCCCGTTTATTTGCCGACGGCCTTGTTCTCCAGGGCCTGATTGAGCAGGTTTTAGGTATCGGAAGGTAAACATAATACCACTTACGCCTCCCGAAAAGGTCATCGGAACCACAGCGTGGCACCACCAGTAGCGTTCTGGGTGCTTTAATCTTTTTTGATCCGCTGCGTATACTTCTTGATGAAGCTCCAGCCAGTCCTGCCAGGCTCGTCGGGTAGAATTGGATATTTTTCCTCTGGCCTTGGATACCGCATTGATCCGCTCCATTTCTTCGGATACCTCTTTTTTTTGGGAGGACTTGGCATTAATTGCTCGCTGATCTTCTAATAGTTGTTTTTCCTCAGCACTGGTTATTGACAAACGTCGCTTCCATTCTTTCCAAGCTTTCAAAAGTTTTTTCCACCGCTTACGCGAAGAGTCTCGTGGTAGTTCAAAGATGTTCTTATGTTTTGGTACTTTTGCAAGCTTGCTGAGCAGGGAGGTCCATTCTAGCCATTCCTCATTGCTGAGCTCTTCCCTTATAGAATGGAAATGGCGACTGCCCAGCATCTTATCCAGCATTTCTTCGTCCTGTAGATTGTAAACAGCTGGATTCCCGAAAGAGGGGAGGTCTTCTGCCGTCCACGCATCATTGGCAAAAAAGAATTCTAAGCCTTTTTTACTGACCAGTGGAGTGAGTGACGGCTGATTTAAGTTGGGGTCGTCTTTATCTCTTAGATAGCGTACTATCTTTTTAAGAATGGGCACCAATTCCTGAAATTGCGGATAACTTTTAGCTTCCAGAATACTGCCGAAATATCCGGTGTAATGACTGTCCATTCGGTATACCCGTAGTAATTCGTTATCGTGAAAAAAGGAAGACCATAGGATCTTGGCATTCATGGGCTCGATGATGGTGTTAACATCAGCTGTGGCCAGATTGAGTTGAATGGGAATTATCGTATTAAAAGTTCTGGGCAGGTATTCTGCGTTGATCTTTCGGTAGAGTTCGCGCCTCTGCAGTTGTCGAACGATCCGGAAACGAAGTTGATCCGGCTCTACCGGTGAGAAATACTGATCTAAAAAGAGATAACGCCCGCTTTTTTTGAGGATTTTAATCACCAGATATTGCCCTTCGTGAATCCCGGCGCCCAGGATCAGGGCCGTGGATCTTTCGTAAAACTGTTCCATCTCGGCGATCATCATCGAGCCGGCCCCGTTGTTGTGAAATTCCGGTAACACCGCTACCTGATATACATAACCGAAAGCACCGAGATGGGCGAGATCTTGTAGGAAAGGAATGTCGTGAATGACGTAATGTGCAAAGTGATGAAGGGGAAACTGATCACGCAGCATCTCCACATTGTCCAGACAGAGCATAAAACCAATGCATCTTTGGCTATTTTTATCGATTGCCATAAATAATCGACCTGTCTCGATCAATCGTTGCTTGGAATAACTGATTAAACCGGCATAGTCGGTTTCATCAATGAGATAAGCTCCCATCTTGCGCTTCCCTTTACGTTCAGGGCGGTTGGCATCGTAAATGATCTTTAATTGCTCCAGATCTTCTTCCTCGAGTTCCGAAAATTTTTTGTGAAGGATAAATGTGTCTATCATGATCAGTCAGTGAGATTTTCTTTGTTAACCTGCAACCAAATCCATTCTTCCGGAAATACCAGGTCTCTCGTTTCTTGCGGAAACTGGCTTAATTGATAGGTTTTTCCGGTTTTGATGCCGAGACAGTTATTAAGTATGTCTTGTTTACTTTTGTACAGGGTGCCTTTCTTTACATGTGGTCCTAGTAAATAGTTATAAATCGTCTCAAACCTGGCTTGGCGTTTTTCCGTTGCTGTAGGACGCGACCCCAATTGCTGATCAAAATAATGGTCCGGCAGTTGGAGTAATCCGATAACCACCCGACGGCAAAGTAATTGCAGGCACAATATGTCCAGGTTTTCTTGCTCGTGGCCAGTTACGTCTTCCTGCAAAAACTTATTTTGAAACCGGTGACCGAAGCCGGCCTTGTGGTATATCCTGGTTTGAAAATCAGTGAAAATTTCCAAGGCTTGATTACTGATCTTTTGATTCCTGGCTTTAAATGAATCGGTGTAGCGAAACTTAAGATATTGCTCCCCAATGGGTTTTTTCCGCAAATCCAGACTGATGTAGCGCATCTCACTGCGCTTTTCTTCCGATTTTTGGAAAACGCGCCGAATAAAGCGTCCAAATTCTGGTTGCTCTCCGGAAAAAATGCTGTGCTTATGAAATAATTCGACCGAACTTGATGGTCTTAGGTCCAATTGTCCGAAATGGTACGAGGAGAGGTAGGCAAAATATAGATTTGGATATTCCTTCTGTAATAGGCGCATGATCTGACTACCCTGCTGCCGGGCTATTCTGCCATGTTGATCGTATAATCTGAAATCGCACAATACTGTACAGATACTCGGATATTCGACCAAATATGATTTAGCCGTGATGAGATCGGGAGCAGTATGCACTATAATATGATAAGGGTCGAGAAGCTTAGTCAACTTCTCCTGGTCTTCTATCATATCGTCAATAAAAAGGATATGTTGTTTTTCCGGTGGGTTGGATTCTACTGGACTTACACGGTTTCCAGATATTCCCGCTAACAGCTGGTCGTATAACTCCGTCAATAAACTGTAGAATGCACTTTTTCCCTTTAATTGTCCAGCGTTTGCCCGGAAGATTTCCAACTGTTTTATTAAATTGACGGATGTACCTTCGAAAACTTTTAGTAAGGGGATCAATTCATCAAAGACCAAATCGATCGCCTTCTGGAGCTGAAACTTTTCCGGTCCCTGCTCCAAGCGGGCGTACAAGCGATGAAACAATTCCCTGACGTAGGTCGGTGGATGTTCGTATAGGATGCGCACCAACTCGTCAAAAGACATATGGTCTCCCTTCTGATCCAGCGGAGGATCAAGATACAAAGCCAGGTCTTTCTTTCGGGAAGGGATTAAGGTGGATAGAGGGACAAAGCGAACTAAAGGATCAAGAAATATTCGGCGTCCGGAATGACGCTCAAGGCTTTTACATACTTGCATCCCTACCAAAAGATCATCTCGCCAGCTGGTCATCAGTATCGGTTGCTGACATCGAAAGTCCCGCCTTAGGCGTTCGATCAGTTCCAGACCTTCCCAATTGCTGTATTTTTCGGTGTCGACCAGTACGCTGGCCTGAATGATAAAAGCATCAAAATCGGATAAATACAAATGGAAATGTGCTCGTCTATGATCAAAAAGATCACCTAAATGAGCTATAAGCGGAGCTACTTCTTCGCAGCATATAATAGCAATTTTCATTGGGATTTAGCGATTGGACGTTGACAATTCTTTGGAGAACGTAGATTAAATATATGTAAAATTCCCCCAATATACATTATGCTGAAAACATGTTCTGATATTGAGTTATCCTTATGCTTTTTCTCCTGTACCAATTTTTGGTCACAGTGTAATCATCTCTCAATACTGGACTATACAGCCGAGCAGGTTGTGAAACCTCCAAATTTTTCTTCGAAACTACTCGACCCTCATAACTCGCTTTCATTTTTAAAAGGGCTTTAGCGGCTGGGAAGTGAGAATCGCCGGGCTTGATAGCTGTGTATGCTGTAATTGCTTCACCTGGAGAAGCTATTGACTTATCTTCCGGGAAGGTTATCCCCAATTGTTTCTCCGTGTCATCATGAAAATCGGTAAAATCGAAGTTTTTTAGTACCTGCCGGAGGTATTAGCAGCTAATTTGAAGGGATTCATTTACAATAGGCCTATCAATAACTTTTCGTCGAATAGAAGATGATGTTTGTCCGAAAGATATGCCTGATTATTTTTATTGCTACAATTTGCCATCAACTCAACAGGGTAGCTGTAAGCGATTTACAGCCGCCCTTTTTTTGTGCGTACCCAATCCTTCCAGCTACCGAATTTCTTAACGAATGCTGACCGAAGCAATTTGAAGACGCTGATCAGTCCATACGGAGTCAAGGTGTGCAATAGATCTTGTCGAATATTCAAGTACTAATGGTAAGCCATTCGGCTGGTCCAGTAGCACACCAATACTTCAACACCTGAACACGCGCCTTCGCGTCAGTAAAAAAGGTAACCAACATGAAATTCGCACTAGCTTTAGCTTTTGTCCTGGCCACCTCTTTTGTGGCTTACTGCCAATCCCCGCAACCAGAACCCGCTAAGCCGCAGTCCGACTTGCTCGCTTTCCTCGATTCTCTCCGGTTGGATCCGTCTTTCCAGCAGGAGATGAACCAACTGGCAGAAGGCCTGTTTACGGCTATCGGTGCCTCGCCGCACTCGATCCTGCACCAGCCTTTGCCGGATTTCTCTCTCTCGGACCTGGAGGGCCAGATCCTTACCAATGAAGATCTCTTCGGCAAAGTGGTATTGCTCCATATCTGGCATCCGGATTACGAAACGGCTCCCGAGCTACATACCCAACTCGATCAGTTGCAGGACTTTTACCAGGATCAGGATGTACTGTTCTTGTCGCTCACCACCGTTCAACCGGAGTACCTTACGCCTTATCTACAGCGTTTCCCGCTCCATTTCCGGCATTTCCCGGCAGCTTATTCCCTGATCTGCCAGATCAGCATGATCCCCCAGAATATTCTCGTCGATCGCAACGGCATCATCCGCTACACCACCGCGAGCTTCTCGGACCTCATGTTCGGCAAAGACACCCTTGATCTACCCGCCCTCCGCGAACAGATCGATGATCTCCTGGTGGAATAATGATCATTGGGTATACGGATCAGAGACTGTGCTCTACGTACCAGATGCTAAATCGCCAGCCCTCTCAGATCCGTATCCCCAACCATAACAACCACCCAACCCTCAAACCATCCAGCCATCAAACCATAATAACCATCCAGCCATCAAACCATCAACCCTCAACCATCAAACCCTCAACCACAACAACCATGAAACCATCCCACCTCATCATCATCCTCTCCTCAACCATCGCGTGCACCAAACCCGATATCACCACCCTACCCCCCGAACCCCCCAATAAAGCCGACACCACCGACACCCTCACCTTCACCGGCTACTACCAACCGGAAGACTGCCGACTCTTCATCAACGCCCGCATCACAGCCACCGGCGAACTCGTCCCGGACGATACGGTTGAACCACAATCCTGCCGCGAGGCCGCATCGCCCTTCAGCGTCGAAATCTTCCGCTTTCCCAACTTCCTCGGACCGGACCATCGTGGCCTCCGGTTTTCCCTCAACCAGCACCGGTTGCTAGCTAACTATCAATTCCTCCCAGAGGGCTTCAAACTGGATAGCTTTTTGGTCTCCGAACGCAAGATCTACACTTTTGCGTCTCCCGGTCACCAACATCTGCAAGTCTTTTTCCCAGATACCATGCTGACAACGCCAGTTCGTCAGCAGCAGCATCGATTCTCCTTCCAGCTCGTCCGGGGTGGGGGAGGGGCTCCTCAATTCACGCTTCTGGAAGGCACTTACGATTCCACCCTGGATCTGGTAAATTTCCAAAATTTGCCAGATCTCCCTGCTCCGGGCAGCCTCAGCTTCTCTATGCTGATTGACAGCGCCAGCTCATCAGTAAGGATCCGCAGCATCTACCACCTTCTGACCGAAGACTTCGCCCTTTGGAGCGACAAGGAGGATTGTGAGGATCTCCAAAACTGGGATCTGCAACTCATTCCCGCTACCGGCTATACTATGCTGGAAGCAAAGGTCGATCCGCCGTTCCTGAAGTGCTCAATCCAAGAAGAGGCTTTTAATTTTAGAATAGCGCTGCTCCGGTAGGCTCTCTTTTTTCATTTCTAAATCCAGGACCCATGTCTCAATCAACAATTGAAAAAACTTCCAAATACCTCTGTTTCCCCGGTACTCAGGTACCCCTGGCCTGCTTCTTAATCCATTTGCAGCAAGGGTACACCGTCACCGAATTCCTGCAGGACTTTCCTTCCGTTCAGAAAGAACAAGTGGACTATTTTCTGGAAATTTTGATCGAGGAAATGAAAAAGCCGGACTCCGTTCTTTCGGAATGATGAAGGCTACGGTCATCGTCATGTTTTCAGGGGAGCCAACTCTTCCGACTTTATTCATTGTGGATTCGGGTAATGCTGCGCGCGTACTTCAGGCTGGACAATTTTTAGTGTAATCGTACTTTCGATTCTGCTGCCGCCGGGTAGTGACCGAATCCGCTCTACTATCGAAGGCTATCGTTTATCCCATTCCTGCAGCAGAGTTTCCGGATCCTCGCCCCACGCTTCGATCACTTCCAGGGCAGACTGCCTGAGCTGATCAAAAGCGTCCGACCCCGCAGCGAAGGCGGCTAATATGCGGAGGGTTTTGGTTGCGAAATGTAAAGAGACTTCCCGTTTGAGCAGACTTTCCTGATAGAATATGCTTAGGTTGACGGCCGCCATCGCTACGTCTGGCAGGTATTGTTGGGGATGGAGATCGGCTAGTTCCTGGTAGACTTTTAATGACTCGGTGTAATATTGCTCCGCTTTTTCCAGGTCTCCTTTTTCCGAAATGGTATTCCCGAGGTTGTTTAGCAGTAGGCCGATATGGGCCTCGTAAACCTGTGGGTTAGCCTCGGCTAAAGCCCGGTATATTTTTAACGCTCTTTCGTAGCCGGCCAGGGCTGCTTCCATCTGGTCATCTTCGTATTGAATGTTTGCTAAATTGGTAAGGGTTGCCGCCAGATAGGGTTGATAGGCGTGATCATCCCGGCGCATCAATTGTTCGTAAACGGCTATTGCTTTTTCGAGTAGGCCGCGCGCCTCCGGGAGCTCATTTTGTCGCCCGTGCAGATTGGCCAGGTTGTTCAGGAGGATCGGAAGATAGGGCGTGTAGGTGCTTGGATGCAGTTCGGCCAACTGTTGGTAGGTTTTCAGAGCGGCTTCGTAGCCGGCCCTGGCCGATTCGTGGTCACCGCTATCGGCGTGCAGTATGGCCAGGTTATTCAGGGTTCTGGCCTGCTCCGGTAGATATACGTATGGATTTTTTTGGGCTAGCGACTGGTAGATCTCGATGGCTCTTTCGTAGAGCGTCCGGGCCTCGTCAAAATCGTGTTTGCCGGCTGCTATCAGTGCCAGATTGTTAAGGACCATGCTGATGTCTCCCAGGTAGTCGTCGGGTTGACTCTCGTTTAATTGGGTATAGATCTGTAGGGCTTCCTCGTAGAGTTGCTGGGCCCGGGGGAAATCTTGCTGTAGCTTGTAAATATTGCCCAGGTTGTTCAGCGTTTCTCCTACCGCAGGAAGATGGAGGTCGGGGCTTTTCCCGGCTAATACCCGCCGGATCTGCAGTGCTTCTTCGTATAGGGGTTTTGCTTTTGGGTAGTGACCCCAGTTCCGGTATAGTTCTCCAAAACTATTGAGTGTCCACGCTACTTCGGGTAAGTACGTATCGGGTGCCGTTTCGGCCAGACTTCTTCTGATGCGGAGTGCTTCCTTGTACCGCTGTGCCGATTGCTGAAATTCGTGCCGGTTGGCGTGCAGCAATGCTAAATTGTTGCTGAGCAGCGCCTGGTAGTGTAAATAGTCGGGTAAGTCTACCTGCTCGAGTTGTTGTAGGTAGGATAAGGCGGCCTCGTATTCGGTATACGCTGCGTCATTTTGGTGATGGGTTTGCAAAAAGTACCCGAACTTGAGCAGATATTGGGTTAGAAATCCCTGGTTCCTGGATGCTTTTGCCGAGCGTTTCCCTTTTTCAAAATAAGACGTGGCTCGCTCAAAGCGGTCTGTTTGCTGGTAGTTTAGGTTGGTGATTTCGGCTTTTACCAAAAATTCGTTGGCGTTGTCGACCAGCTGCTCGGATACTTTTTGCTGCTGCTGTTCATTTTCTAAATATTCCCGAAATTGGGCTGTTAGGTATTCGTCCGTGAGGATATCGGCGGCTTGTCGCAACTGTCCACCCGAGTAGGCCTGCCTGATCTGACGGATCTTTTCACTACCTCTTACCTTATCTAGGGTCAGCGCCAGATCGAGAATATTGGCTCGCATGTTGTTTTCTTCCTGGACAACCTGCTGGATTTGGCCGGCTAAAACCGCATAATTTGCCGCAGTTGCCTCTAATGGCGCGATTGCTTGTTGAAGTTGTTGTTTCCGGTCTTGTAGATCCTGATAAATGTCGAATCCATCGTAAAAGGCGTCCAGCTCAAGGTGGGTGTTCCTGCCCGACCTGATGTCGTCTGCCATTACCCGGATTCGGGCCGCCAGCTGGACTTCTTCGGTGACGAGGATATGGGTGTTTCCTCGAGAGAAAATATCTTGCAGAAAGGTGGAATTCTTCATGACTCGGGGCTTTGTTCGTCCGTTAGTTCCCGCAGCATGGCTGCCGGATCTTCTCCCCAGGCCTTCAGGATCTTAATGACGCTGTGAAAACAGTTTTTGACCATAGGGGATACTTCTTCCAGTTGGATGGCACTGGCCAGGGTGAGTCTCGCCATCTTTACGGATACTTTCTGATCCGGCAGGTGGTTGATGTATAATATGCTCAGGTTGGATGCCGTGATGATCACTCCGGGAAGGAAGGCCTGGGCGTCCTCCTCAGCGAGGGAAGAATAAAGGTCCAGCGCTTCTTCGTACCGGGAGGCTGCCAGATGAAAGGATTCCTGTTGCGTGTGGAGCTCGGCCAGGTTGTTTAGGGCCATCGCTACATCAGGTAAAAATACTTCCGGGTTGACCTCAGCACTTTGCTGGTAGATGGCTAAGGATTCTTTAAAGCACCGAGCTGCTTCCTGGTATTCGCCCTGGTCTTTTTTTAGAATGGCCAGGTTGTTGAGCGTACCTGCCAGGTAAGGCAAATAGGCCGGAGGGGCAATTTCTACTAATTTTCGCTCGATCTCAATGGCTTCTTCGTACCGCGGTTGGGCGAGGGAGAATTGATCCTGCATCCTGAATAATTCGCCAAGGTTATTGAGGGTCATGGCTACGTCGATCAGAAAGGTCTGCGGATTTTCTATGGCTAATTGTCGCTGAGCCTCTAAGGCGTCCTGGTATAGCGACTCGGCTGCTTCGAATTGGTGCTGGGTCCTGAATAGTTCTCCTAAATTGTTCATCGCCATGGCGGCATCTGGTAAATAGGCCTGCTTGTTTTTCTGGGCTAATTCTTTTCGGATGGCAATGGCTTCTTCGTATTGGGCCTGCGCGAGCGAAAATCGATTTTGTAATGCATAGGAGAGGGCGGAATTGTTTAGTGTTGCGGCTATTTCGGGGAGCAGTTCTTCGGGATTGTCAGTGACGAGTTGCCTTTGAATGGTCAGGGCTTCCTGGAAGTAGATCTGGGCTTGGATGAAGTCACTGTTTTCCCGCAATAACTCGCCGTAATTGTTGAGGGTCATCGCGAGACTGGATAAATATAAGGCAGGTTGCGCTTCGGCTACTGTTCTCTTGATCTCCAGCGCTTCCTTGATGGTCGACCGCGCCTTTTCGTGATCATTGGTGTCGGAATGTAGTACGGATAGGTTGTTGAGCGTGGCGGCTACCTCGTGCCGGTATTCGGGCTCGTTCTCTGCCAGTTTTCTCCGGATCAATAGTGATTCTTCAAAAAAGGATACCGCTTCGGCAAATTCGTTGGTGTTGGAGCACAAAATGCCTAAATTATTGAGGATCATGCTGAGGTCAAAGGCATGTTCGCCGGGATCTTCCCGGTTTAATGTTCGCTTGATCTCCAGGGATTCGAGGTACAAAGTGCGGGCCTGGGGGAATACGAAGTGTCGTTGGAGAAAAAAGGCATAATCGTATTGGTACGCGGCAATATGGGATAACTTTTTGGAGACCTTCACCGAAATTTGACCTTTTTCGTAATAGAAAATAGCTTTTTCAAACCGATCCTCGCGTTCGTAATTCAAATTGGTGATTTCGGCCTTTACCAGAAATTCATTGGCATTGTCGACGAGCTGCTCTGATACCTGTTCCAGTTGCTGCTGGTTGTGCAGGTACTGGTTGAATTGGGTAATGAGGTAGTCCTCGGGTAGGATGTCTTCTACCTGCTTCAGACTGCCCTGGGTGTAGGCTTGCTTGATCTGTTGGATCTTCTCGCTGTCTCGCATTTTATCCAGACTTAACGCCAGGTCGAGAATGTTGGCTCGCATGATGCTTTCCTCCTCACTGATCTGCTGTATCTCGGTAGCCAGACTGATGTAGTCCGGCGCGTGCATATCCAAAGGGGCAATGGCTTGTTGCACCCGTTTTTTCTTATGCTGCAGGTCCTGATAGAGGTCGAAGCTGTCGTAAAAAGTATCCAGCTCAATGTGGGTGTTTTTACCCGACCTGATGTCGTCGATGAGGATCCGGATCTGACTGCTTATAGGTGCCTCTTCGTGGAGTAAGATATGGGTATCTCTACCGGAGAAGATATGCTGCAGAAAGGTAGAATTGGTCACCGGGTTCAGCTTTTATTCAATGCTATAATGGTGTCCAGGATCTGGACTTTGCGTTTTTCCAGATATTCCATTTTGGCGATCAGGGCGTCCTGATCGTGCAGCAGTTCGGATTCTACCAATACTTTGTCGGCTTCGGAGATCAGGCCTTGTTCAAACAGGTCGCGGGCTTTTTGTAAGCGTTCGGTTCGGACGTCTATCTTGAGAAAGGTCTCCGCCAGACGCAGGGCACCGGTTTTGAATGCTACCGCTGCTTTCTCCAGTTCTGCTAATTTTTTGGCTTCAAATAAATGGGTATTGCCTCCGTCCTCGGCCAGGGCCTGTACCCTGGCGCGTTGCGCTGCTATCCGGTCCAGCAGTTTTTGGTAGTCCGGAGAACGCTGAAAGTATTCATGGATGCGGATATCGGTATTCAATCCGGAGACAATGTTGCTGATCTCGTGCTCAATGGAAACATGATTTCTAATGTAGAACAGGATGCCGATATGGGTGTCTCCACCGGAGTGGATGTGCTGAAACCTATGCTCCATCCTGGTCGCTTTTTCCGATGGTGATGTTGGTGTCTCCTTCGCTTCGGATGCCTTGAATGATGGTGTTGTTGTTTCCTTTTATCCGGTTTTTAAATTGATCTCCAATCTGGGTCTGATTCCCGCTATAATTGCCGGTGATCACCTGCTTACTGTTGATGATGGCGATGGCACGCTCCATTTCCTGCTGGATTTCCGGTTGTTCTTCCAGTTCATCGATCTCACAGAGCAGGTCCAGGACTCCGGCTTGTATTTTTTCTTTGCTTGCTTTTTCTTCTGCTTTGGTTATGGTACCGAGACGGATCTCCCGTCGCAGGTCATTGAAGCGGGCAGTTTGCAGGATCGCTTCATTCAACAGCGGACTGTTTTCTAATAGGTCGCCCAGCTTTTGTAGTGCGATGGCTAACTGGTCCTGATTGATGTGATTTCTAATACTTTTTAGGTAGCTGTTCATGTACTAAGGGATATTGTGATGGCGCTCTCCGGAGCCTACTGGGATCAATAGCGATCTGCTCGTTATCAAATAAAGATATCGGAAATTGTTAATTTATTCAAGTGCCTGCTAAGCAGTTGCCGCCGCCAGTTGTAATTTCAAAAATATACTACCGGTATCAGCTACCATAAATCGGGCTACGTTCCATCACCATCATCGGCCAGTTCTTCTACTTTGACGAATTCTATAAAGGCGGGCAACTCTTCTTTTTGGGTATACCTTTGTATCATCTGCCCCTTTTCTACCCATACCGATTCTGCGAATCCATGGGCTGGCGCTCCGCCCAATAGCTGTCTGATATATTCCGGACTGATCTCGTCAATATCCAGAATGAAAATGTCGGGAAGTGACGTCCGGCCATGCACCAGCGCTTCGAGTATTTTGTCGGCAATGACTACGGAATGGGCACTCCAGTTAGCGTATACGATAAGCAGGGCTTTAGTCAGCTCCTCAATGGCCGGTGGATCACGGTCCACCCATTTTGCCCGCGGAGTCATGGCTAACAGGGTATCCCTATTCATGCTTTGGAAATTTGTTCTATTATGTTAACACATTCCCACATTCAAACATTCCCACATTCAACGTTTCCACATTCACACGTTCAAACGTTTCCACATTCAAACGTTGGAATTCCTCATCATAATAGACAGTTGAATTCGGTTAGTTGCTATCTTTAAACAACAAATCGAATTATGGCAAAATTACGAAAACGCTTTACTAAGGCCGAGCGCTTGGAAATTGTTA
>NZ_PDUD01000049.1 GCF_002646595.1 Flavilitoribacter nigricans DSM 23189 = NBRC 102662 | reverse complement strand
TTGCTGTACCTCTTCTCGCATTGATTCTAATATGGCATCTACTTTTTCTTCGGATTTCATAACTCAGGTTTTGTCGGTTCATTTACAAGTTACGATTTTGTGCAATTTGTTATACACACGGCACATACCCTCTTTTTACGTAGAGGATCTGCGCCGGACCGTAATCCCGCGTCATACCGACGCCGATACCCGCCCGCACCGATACCCGCTTGATGCGCATTTCCGCTTCGTCCAGCAGCGCACTGCCGATCCCTCTTCGCTGGTATTTTTTCAACACATTAAAATCCACGATCTCCGGAATTGAAGCTTCCCGGAAAGGCTGGTAGTGAGAGATCCACTGGATGGTCAGGTATCCGGCAAAATCGCCGTCCCACTCGGCCAGTAGCACATCGCGGGTGCCCTCATTCTGTAGCCGGCAGTATCGCTCGTACTGGCTTACCGGTTTATTCCACCCCTGACGGGTAAAGGCCGCACTGATCATCCGGCAGTCTTCCGGACGGATCGGCCGTATGGCCAAGGCAGTCAAACTCATTCGGAATTTGTTTTAGACAATTTTCCCTTTTGGCAGGGAGATGAAGGACGCACGCTAAGGAACGAAGAAAAGCCGGTTAAAATTACGGGATTGAATACTGGATTATTTCAGGATTTGACCGCACCGCGAAAAAAGTCATACAGCAAATGCATTTCATCGTGCCCGAGTTTCTGCCCGGCCCGCGCCGTCAGGTAAGCCAGCACGAATAACGCCAGCAGTACCGGCAGGGCCCAGAGAATGCGGGCCGATAAGCCCAGATTGAGTTGGGAAAAACCCATGATCATTACGATCACGCTCAGGAAAGCCATCAGGGCGTAAAAGAAAATGTACATCAGCCAGACCGATTCTCTCGGTCCGAATAAGCCGTTGATCTGACTTCCTTCTTCCGCCGCCTCCACTTCCAGAGCAAGTTGCGGAGACCAGAAATGCTGGTCCTCGTGCGGGATGCGCAGGTAAACGTGATGATCAATCACCAGACCGTTGATGGGAGCATTTTCCCGGGATAAAGCCTCTTCCAAAGCCTGCAGGACCTTTTCCGGCGGCAAAGGGCTACTGTACTGAAAACGGGGACGGATCTCTATCTTTTCCATGTGATACAGCTTTATCAGTTCATCCAACAGTCAGTTTATTGATCCGTTCAATTTACAAACTCTGACGAAACCCGTATACTTTTCGGTTAAAGATTTAGCGAAAATAATAAGTTCTGAATTTGGAAATACGGTAAAAATGATAGCCGAGCAACAAACCAAAATGACGGGTCTTCACGGCATGAGGAAAGATCTCCCGGCGCTGTTGGTCGGATAAACCGTGCCGGTAAAAGACCCGCAAACTGTAAGATCTTAAATACTTCGGTAAAACGAAACCGACCGATATTTCCAGACCGGCATTCCAGCGGTTCCAGATTGCACGCTGGCGAACCTCCAGTTGCTCTTCTTCCGTACTTTGATCAAACAGGTTCCAGCGTTTCCGGCTAAGGTCTATTTTCGGATCGTTAAAGGTAAAACCTGCGTACCCACCCACACTGAAAGCAGTCTGGATAGATCCGTCCAGCCGAATGGCCGGCAGCAATGATAGGTAGAGCTGGTCAAAGGTGAACTGCCCCGACTGGCTGCTACCGCCGCCGTAAGCATTTTGGTAGAGTTCAACGGTAGGCTGGAAATGGGCCCAGGCAGCGTACAGGGAAGTTTTCCAGGCCCGCCGCTGCCATACGTCATGCTGCAATCCGATCTGAAAGCCGATGGGAGCACCAAGCTCTACCCCAATCCCCGGATCATCTTTGAAATCCGGAACTGCGAATAGCGTCCGGGCCGGACCGGCTTCGAACCCGATCACATAGTTGCCCTCTTGGGCAAAATTCGGGTAGACCAGAAACAAAAAGAGGATGAACAGAGAAAGACGAATTGCGGGCACCGTTTTAACATTTTTGGTACTCACACAATTTATCCTTTTTCTTTGGGAAGCACAAGCCGCAATAGGAAATGACACCAAAGGGCTTCTACTCCATCACGATCTGCCGCTCGGCAATCTGCGGCGAGTAGGTATCCAGTGCATCGTAAACGACCTGATGCATCCGTTCCCGTACCCGATTCTGGAACAATTTCTTGTTCCGTACGCTCGGATTGATCCGGTTGGACAGGAACACAAAGACCAGATCGTTATCCGGATCGGCCCACACGCAGGTGCCCGTAAATCCGGTATGACCGAAGCTTCTCTGGGAAGCACTTTCGGCGAAGGCCGAACGGCTGTCCGGATGGGCCGTATCAAAGCCATAACCCCGGTGGTTGCCGTGGTCGGCGGTGGTGAACAGATCAATCGTTTCGGGCTCCAGATACTGACGATCTCCGTAGTAACCCTTATTGAGCAGCATCTGGAAGATCACGGCCAGGTCCTCAGCATTGGCAAACAGCCCGGCATGACCGGAAACGCCCCCCAGGAGCGCCGCCGTTTCATCGTGTACATAACCGTGAACTTTCTGATGGCGCCAGCGATCGTCGTCCTGCGTCGGTACGATACGATCCAGTGGAAAGCGCTCCAGCGGACGGTAAGTCGTGTAGCGCAAACCCAGCGGGGTGTAGAAATACTGACGAACGAGATCATCCAGCGGGATACCGCTTACACTTTCCAGTACCTGCTGTACCAGAAAGAAATTGGCGTCACTGTAGCGATACCGGCGTTGGCTACCCACGGAGATTTTGTGAATATCTTCCCAGATCTTATCGTGGTTGGCTTTATTGAAGTAGAAATTATCGGCTATCTGGTAGGGATAATCCTCGCTGACCTGACTGCAGAAGAAACTGTCACAGCCAACATTGTCGGTATCCCGGTACAACAGATAGGGCACCACCGGCATATGCGGCTGCAGTCCGGACTGATGTATCAGCAGTTTTTTAACCTGAATATTCTTGATCGTGGAACCGGACGGACAGTCGATGTAATTTTTCAAGCGGTCATTCACCTCATATTTGCCCTGTTCGTACAGCTTCATCGCAGCGAGCGTCGTAGCGGCTACTTTGGTGATCGAGGCGACATCGTAGAGGTCGGTCATTTCTACCTTGCGCTTGCGGTCGTAATCGTGGTAACCGAAAGCTTTGGAATAGATCACCGAACCGCTTTTGGCCACCAGGACCTGACACCCGGGAAAAGCACCGTCTTCAATGGCACTCTTCGCGATGGCATCGATACCAACCAGTTTTTCGGGCGAGATGCCCAGCGCTTCCGGTATCTGATAAGACAAGCGGGTCACCGGCAGTTCATCCCCGATTCCGGCCCGAAAATAGGCATTGACGTCCTGCGGCAACTTGCCCTGCGGACTGGCCCCTCCAAACAGGATCTGGGCTGCCAGTTCCTGCGTGGTGCGGTTCATCTCGGGGAAGTGCAGGATGGAAAAGGCCGTATCCAGCGCGGCCAGCCCGGCTTCCGTACCGAAATGTAACAAGACCACTTCCCGGTCTTTGGCCAACTGGCGGAGATCGTGCAGCAGTACAGAATCCTTTTTAGCTTCCAGGTCCTCGTGCATACTCACCACACAGATCTCCCGCTTGGTAGGCGTGATCCGCAGGCGGGGATAGCGACCTTCCGCTTCGGGGAGGTGATAATATTTTGAAAAATCGGCATAATGACCGAAAGCGCTTTCCAAATCGTCACGACTTTCTCCTCCCAGATGGACCAGCCGGAAATAATGGCGATAAAGGTCCCGGAAGGGCAGCAACTGATGGCGGTTGTTCAGCAGTACGCTTGATCTTTCGTAGAACTGACGGCTCAGAAGACGCCAGCGATTTTTGTCGAAATGCTCATCGATCGTCTCCGGCTCCGATCCGGACAAGGAATCAGCAGTTTCCCGGCTTTTACCCAGCACAGGGGGCAGTACACTTGCCCGGTCGTAGGTTACATTTTCCGAAGCGGCTTTTGCCAACTGGGCGGCTTCCACCTCCACGGCCTGCTGCCGAAGCCACTCTTTGGCCTGCAGGACTTTAGAGACCCGTACTTCCAGTTCACGATCGGTCAGCACTTCGCTCCGGTAGGCTTCGCGGAGTTGATCGACCACCGGGATTGGATCCCCGTTTATACGTAAAAGGTCAACTGTGCCGGCCAGCAACAACAGTGCATCTTCGGGTTTGGCCTCCGCGACGAGGAGTCCTTTAAAATCCAGCTGATTGCGGAACAAGTCCGCCAGCTGGACCGGAGACAGATTATTTTTTTCCAGAAAACCGGTAGGCAGGGAAAAGCCGGCCACTCCGCGGTTCTGTAGGTATTGAAGTTGATTCTTAGCGGTGAAATCCCAGTATACGCTATCCTGCACCCGCTGAATGGCATCTGCGGGCAGATCTTCCACAAACTGTAAATGGTATTGGGCCAGCAGGTCTTCCGATGGATCTGCAAACAAGCGGTAAGGGCTGAACTGCGCATTGAAACCCAGGCCGCTCATCTGCTGCCGGAATAACTCACGGCTCAGCTGACGTAAGCTATCGTTTTCCGACAAATAGGGCAAAACGTCCGCTCCGGGCACCTCTCCGGCTTCCGCAAATTGATTGTTGAGCAGCACCTGCTCCTTAGTTCCGATAAGCGGTGAGATCCGGCTTTCGGTACGGATCTGCTGTTCCAGCTTCCGGTAATCCGCAACGGAAAGCCCGTATACCTGCAGTCCGCCGAAATAATTGATGCGGTTCCATTCTATGATCTCGCGGGGGCTGTGACGGGCCGCATTCACGTCCAGGTACAGCAATTGCCCCATTTTTTCATCCAGACTGAGGGATTGGAGGTTGGAATCAACCCAGGGTGAGCTTACATTAAGGTAAGGGGTATCCGACCATTCAAGTGGCTCCTCATGCCTACAGGCTACCAAACACAACATAACAAACAACAGGCCCAGAAAGGTCGTTTTCATCTTTTTCCTATTTTTCCAATTACAGTGGAGGTCGTTCGAAACAATGCGCGACGGTAATAGGTCGAGTCGCTTTGTGTAGTCTCAAACTAGCTCCTAGATTATGATTTTCCCGTCTTAATTTGGTCTTGGTGCAGATAGAATGATGTCGCTCGAAGGCTTCCCAAATATTCTTACGTCCGAGCTTCGCCCTAAGTTCCAAAAATTCGGGAAAATATTAATGCAAAAACCGTATATTTTTTGTTAAATAGCGTCATCAAAATCTTAAGAAGGGTTAATGTTTGAAAAAAGTCTTCTGGATGACAGCCTGGGTAAGGGAATTACCGACCGACTGCGTCTTGTTATTCACTCCTCTTCTTCGCCGGAAGTATTCACCATTTGGGCAAATTCTGCCGCCGCCTGCTCCGGACGTTTCCACCAACTGACCGACCAGACCGGATAGATCCGGTAGCCTTCCGCTTCCAACGCCCGGCGTTGATTCCATTCCCATTCGTAACTCGCAAAAGGCGTCTCGGCCAGATATCCGTTCAGCAGTAGAGCCAGGCGGCCTTCCTCCCGCAGCGGAGTGACTGTCAGGGGCAGATTGGCGCGCTGGAAAGGCACCGCAAAGGCCAGGCGGTCGGTGCGTACCTGATCCGCAACGTGCCAGGCGATCTCCGCCGCCAGCGGATGAACGGGATCCTCTTCTCCCCGTTGCGGGGGTGCATCTACCGGTTCGGCCCGCAGCCGGAGTAACCAGCGGGCGAGTTGCACGGTATTGCGATCGGAGCGATCGCGGGAAAGCCGGTAGAGGTCCTCCTCCGGAATAGAATGCAAAATGATCTGTCCCTCCCGCGCACGCGAGCGCAGCAGCGGTACCAGTCCGGGAGTGATTATATGGTCCAGATTTTGGATGTCCGTAGTCAGTTGATCCGCCGCCCCGGTACGACCGTAGGTACAGGAAACGATCAGCAGATCGGTCGTCAATCCGTAGAGTTCATCCGGTACGTAAACGCCCAGGCCGTTCCGTTCCAGCTGTTGTACCTTTTCAAAGCCGGCCAGCCGTTGTCGTTTGATCCGGTCCAGATACTGCAGGATCAGATTGCGCTGGGGTCGGGTGAAACAGACGATGCTCAACTTAGGCAGTGTGCGCTGGGGATTTTCCTCCACGGTATTCAGCAGACTCAGCAATTTACGAGCCTCTTCGTCATTGATCGACTGCCGGGAGTTGTAACGTCCTTCCACCTCCTCCAGTTGAATGTTCGGGAGGCGCTCCGAATAGTCTCCACCGAGTTCTATCTGTGGCCAGGCCTGCCGACGGGCCCATTCGGCCAGTTCCAGGTTACCGTAAGCCGGATTTTGGAACAGGACCATCCGGCGGCATTTTTGCTCCCAGACCCGAAGGAGATCAGTCGATAAAGTATGGGCTTCGTCCACCAGAATAAGATCGTAGCCCCGTTCGGGATCGAGAAAAGGATAATCGGACAATGGCGAGGAAAGGATGACCGGAAAAAAGCTTGACAGTGCTTCCTTGAAGGTGTGCAGGGACAACCGCCTGCCCTGGTCCTTTTTTGCGGTGAGGTAATCGTACAGTGGCCTCCTTTCTTTTTTCAGCTGGTGGAGTATCCCGGCGCGTCGATCGGCCCAGTGATCACGGATCTGATCGGGAAGTTGACGCCGTAACTGGTGCAGGCCCGTCACAAAATCCTCCAGTTCGCTCTCTTTCTCGGGCAGATTGGGATCAGCCGTATGGAGTAGCTGGTGGTGTAGGTACCAGGACGAAAAAGCGGCCGGCCAGTCGTCCGGTTTTACCTTCACCAGCGCTGTAATGATCCGACGGGCTTCGGCGGGCAGTCCGAACCAGTAGCGTTGCCACTCGTAAAAACGGTCAAAATCCCGCATATTGAACCGCAGCAGGTCCATTTTTTCCAGGATCTCTTCCAGGAAGCGCTGCCGCTTGGGTAGGGTCAGGTTCTTGTTTTCCAGGGGCAGCTGAAACAAGCCCGAATCGTTCAGTCCTTCAACGAGCAGGTCAAGGTCTGTTTCCAGTTCTTCGATCCGCTGGTAGCCCGGCAACTCGGCGTGCACCGTTTTGGAGCTGAGCCGAAGGAGTTCATCCTGGACAGACTGACCGAGTTGTTCCCGCCAGGCCCTGAGCTGATTCTGCAGACTTTCCAGGTTACTGCTCAGTTTGCCGAGTAGGTGTCTTTCCGTTAGCGGCAGAAAATCATGGTGGAAATAGGGACGGTCCTTTAGTGTCTTTTCCAGCTCCTGGTAGCTCCGGGCCAGGTCTTCTTTGGCAGCGAGTGTCCTGCGAAATTTATCGGAGAAACGGGCGTAGAGTTTCAGGGTCGTTTTGGTAGATTCCAGAGGATCGCGGCCGAAGGTCTTGCGGTAAGTATTGACTTTTTCGTAAAGACTTCTGGTTTGTTCATTCAGTTGCCGGTAAAACTGTTCGTAGCTCTCCACCAGCCGGTCTCCGTAGTCATTTTGCTCCAGGATAAAGCGATGCTGGAGCGTTGTTGCGGCTTCGGTGATCTCCCCCATTCTGGCAAAGATGAAGGACCGGGCTTCCTCTTTTTCCTGGTGCACAAATATTCCGGCATTGAGTACCGTCAGCGGATGATTTAGGGTTCTGATCTCATTGAACAGCGCCTGGCTGTAATCCAGTTTGTCGCGCAGCAGCTGGTAGCGTTCAAAGCCGAGATCGAAATCCTGGGCGTTGAGCTGGCTGCCCAGCAGGGCTTTGCTTTCCAGGCGGGCTGCGGCCAGGTACAGGCCGCTCACCTGGGTCCAGGTATAGGGGCCCAGTATCTTCTTGTTAGCGGCCCGGTAGGCGCGATCCAGTTGAATTTTCAGTTTGTCCAGTTTGCCGAGTTGCTGGCGAAAGGTGTTAGCGGCAAAAGTGCTTTTTTTCTTTTGTTTGGCACTATTTCGGATCAGTTGCAATACCAGCCCGGATTCGTCCCGCACCTGGTGGAAGAGCACCACCAGTTCCTGCAGGCCGATCTCCGCCAGGCCTTCCTGCACTCCTTTGAGTACCTCCATCCGATCCGACAGGACCAGGCAGCGTTCTCCCCGGCTGAGTGCATTTACCAGCATATCTTTCAGCAGGGTGGATTTCCCGCTTTTGGCGGCACCGTGTACGAGCGTGCCCCGGTTCGTCCGGGTTAGCTGAAAAGCGGTTTCCTGCCAGGGATCCCGTTCCAGTAGGCCAAAAGAATGTTCAATCGTTTTTTCACCCTTTTTCTCCGGCGGTAAGTCCTGCGCAGCGGCTGCTTCCGGAAAAGAAGGAGGAAAGATCCCCATCAGGCCGGACCAGATCAACTTCCGTCCGTCCTGCCCCGCGGGCAGAAAAGCTCCCGCCGACCAGGGGCTGATAGAAACCGACTGACTGTAACTGTCGATCTGCATCTTGTCCACCAGTACACTCACCAGACTGGAAAGTTCCGACAAGCTGTTGAGCTCTCCACCGGCAGATTGCCACCAGGGCGCAGCATCTTCCCACCCCAACTGTTCGCGAAAGATGGCGTCCAGGCGGGGATTCAGCTGGGGTGGAGTATCCGGCGCCGTTTCCAGCAGCCAGCCCTCCCGGGTATCGGTGGGCGCCTTCAGCTGCAGCGGCCACAACCAAAGGGGGGCGATAAAGGCCCGGTCCGCTTTTGCAACCTGAATAAAGGGAAAACCCAGCCACAGCCAGTGGCCACCGTACAGGCGGGTGCGGTTTTGGAGTTCCACACTTTGCTCGAAAGCCCACTTTACGGTCTTAAAATCCGTGGATAATTCCTGAGACAGTTTGCCGCGAACCAATTCTTCCAGCAGGGAAACGGCCATTTCGGGACGGCCGTTCGCGAGTTGGAAAATATCAACAACATCGTCCGGTAAAGGCAGAGGCATGACAAAATCAAATGCCTCAAATCCCCTGCGCTCCGTATTGCTTTTATTTTGACGATCCATATTGTTGCTTATGATTACCCGGTGGCGCTCCAAATATAGTGGACCCGCTTTGATTATGAAAATAAATTGTTTGCAGAGGACGGGGAAAGCGCCCGTGCCCGGAAATGGGCGTCAAATATGACGAAAATCATGTAAGCGTAGTGTTTTTACAAGTTAGAAATATTGGAATTGCCATTTTTTTTAAGTAGTTTTCCCTTAATAACTTGGACCTATCGGAAACATTATTTCGGTGCACCAAGTAAACTATTTTAGCTTTCATCTATTCTTATGAATAGAAACACAAATCGCAAATATGGTACCTAATATTGCGGTTATCCTGACGGACGCCAGAAAACATATACTCTGGGTAAACAACGACTTTACCGAACTTACGGGCTACACCCTGGGTGAAGCCATTGGTCGCCAACCCGGAAGATTGCTACAGGGAGCGGATACCGATCCCAATGATGTAAGGCGTATCGGTCAGGCACTGTCCGCTCAAATTCCGTTTAAGGACGAAATCCTCAATTACCGGAAAAACGGTGAGGCCTACACCTGTAGGCTGGTCATCCATCCGGTATTCGATGCCCAGCACGAATTGTGCAATTTTATCGCCTTCGAAGTAGATGGCGATAAGGTAAGTGACGACGAATTGAATATTCCGCTGCTGGACCTGGATAACAAATACAGCACCAGTAGCCTGAAAGGAGTGGAGGAAGTACAACTGTTCCTGAAACTGAAGCACTTCCTGGAAAAAGACCAACCCTATCTCGATCCCAACCTTACTCTCAAGTGCACTGCCGACCATTTGCATACCAATACCAAATACCTCTCGCAGGTAGTGAACCATTTATCCAACCACAACTTCCAGTATTTCATCAATACCTTCCGGGTGAATGAGGCCAAGCATAAACTACTGAGCGACGACTATCAGCACCTGACGCTTTACGGTATCGCTCTGCAGTGCGGCTTTAAGAATAAGTCTACTTTTTATAAAGTATTTAAAGAAATTACGAATCTGACTCCCCGGGAATTTATTATGTTCCACAAGAACCGTAACAATTAATTGCTTTTCTTTCGAAAATGAAACGACGTCGCCTTAGCGAATGGGTCAAGCGGCTGGGTGTGGCCGGCTTTTTATTTTTCCTGGTAAAGGGCCTGGTTTGGCTGGCTATATTTGCCGGTATTGGTCGTTGCGCGTTCTGAGGCTACCTCCCCGGCGATCGAAAACTTCATTTTTTTGCAAACTATTTCTTCGGCTCTCCACGTTTCCTTTGGTATGAGAAAATGGTCAACGTCAATGCTGGGCGTTTGTGTTGTATATAGCCTGGCCGCACAATCTACAGTCATCCAATGGAGTAACCCGTCTTTCGAAGATATTCCCGGTCCGGGAAGACCGCCTCTGGGCTGGTATTTCTGCGGACCACCGGAAGAGACCCCGCCCGATGTTCAGCCCGTCGCTTTGATGAACGTCACCCAGCGGGCGATCCACGGGAAGACCTACGCCGGATTGGTCGTTCGGGACAACAACACCCAGGAAACCCTCGGTCAGTCCCTGGAGCAACCCCTGCAAAAAGATAGCTGCTACCTGCTGCGATTCTACGCCTGCCGATCCAAATCCTTTGCCAGCTACAGCCGCCTGACGGGCGAACCGATGGATTTTTCCGAACCGGTTAAACTACAGATCTGGGCTGGAGACCAGCACTGCCAGCGTAAGCTGCTACTCGTCGAAACCCAGGCCATTCGCGATACCAACTGGCGGGAATACGAAGTCCGCCTGCAACCTTCCTACGACTGTTCCCAACTGTTTTTTTCCGCCACTTACTACAATACCGGAAAAGCGTACAACGGTCACCTGCTGATCGACCACCTGTCTCCGATCGTCCCGGCCAGCTGCAACGGACCGGCCGAACCTCGCGCTGTTCCGGTGGATTACGGTGGCGGATCAGAAAATGCGGATCTGAGCCGGAAAGTACAGGAAAAACTGGCGGGTATTCGCTGGGAAAGGAACGGATTCAGCCTGCATCAGGAATTTTTTACTGCTCCCGGCTCCTCCGGGCAATGGATCGCCGGCAACCGGGCTATTTACGAGATCAGCCAATATCTGAAAGCCGTTCCGGATGCGTTGCTGACGGTAGCCGTTGGGCCCCGGAAAGATCCCCTGGTCCAGCACCACATTCGCCTGTTGGCCGCAGAGTTCATGGCGGCCGGTTTACCACCGGAGCGTTGCCTCATCCGGCCGATGAAAAAACGGGATCTCAAAAAAGAAGACTGGCTGAATGCACCGGACGAGCCGGTGGATGTCCTTTGGGGCCTGAGTTACCAGTGATCCCCTGAAGGCTCAGAAATAGGTTTCGTAAAACTGCACGACCCTTTCGTCTACCATGACATCCCGCGGCCGGATGGGTTGGGTCAGCACAATGCCTTCCAGAGTACGACAGCGGCTGAGGGCCACGTAGGTTTGACCGTGTTCGAACGCTCCCCGGCCGAGGTCGATGATCACCTTATCAAAAGTCTGTCCCTGCGATTTGTGGATCGTGATGGCCCAGGCCGGCTTCAGCGGGAACTGGCAAAAGGTACCGATGGTTTCCGTTTCGATCTGACTGGGATCGTTCTCCTTCAGCTTAAAGCGCACGATCTCCCAGTCCATTTGTTCTACTTCCACCCGGCTGACGTTGCCGCGATCTTCCAGTTCTACCGTGATCTTTTCGTCCGTCATGTCCACGATCTTTCCGATGCTGCCGTTGACGAAGCGTTTTTGCGGATCGTTTTTCACCATCATCACCTGGGCGCCCAGTTTCAGCTGCAGACCGCCGTCCGTAGGGAACAGGTGTTCGGGAAACTGGCCGGTTACCTTGGCCACAAAAGTGCGGGCCGGCAGCGGTATTTTATCCATTTCCTGGCGATTGATGGAATCCACCCGGGCATTGCGGGCCGACAGCGTCACGAAATTGCCGTTGGGTTTGAATCCGGGAACGTGGCGTTCGTTCAGGTCTTCCAGATCTTCAAAATCCATCTGGTTGAGTCGCAAAGCGTCCAGCAGGCGCAGGAAATGGCGATTTTCCTGTCGGTAGACTTTACGCAACTCCATCATCTCCAGATCGTAACCATCGCGGAAAACGTTCGCGGAAAAGAAATAAGGAGATTCGTAAACGCTCTGGAATAGCTGGTGTTCAGCCGGGGAAGACACCACCGGCGGCAACTGAAAGAGATCACCGAAAAATACCATCTGGACCCCGCCGAAGGGAGCCGGATTCTCGCGGTTCAGCCGCAAGAAATAATCGATATTATCCAAAAGATCCGCCCGGACCATGGAGATCTCGTCGATCACCAGTACCTGCAGGTTCTTGTATAGCTTTCGGTTGCGTCGCTTTTTAATGTCCTCCCGGGCCAGCGGCCGCGGCGGGAAACCAAAAAAGGAATGGATCGTTTGCCCCCGTACGTTCAGCGCAGCCACCCCGGTGGGTGCTACCACCACGGTCTTTTTCCGGGTCGTATTGCGAAATAACTGTAAAAGCGTCGATTTTCCTGTACCGGCACGACCGGTAATGAACATGCTGTTGGGCGTCTTTTCCAGCGTGTCCAGTGCGTATTGAAAATCTCCGTTGAGTTCGAGTGGCGTTTTCGTCAGATCCATGCGGCGAAGATAGTCAATTGCGCCACAGCATCAAATCCTGCCATCACTCCATTCGTATTCGCTCGGCTGCTACCGATTCCACCTTCGCCCGGGAATAAAAGACCGGAAAATACTGATCCTTCGCCCAGATGTCGAATAAATTGCGGTAGTGGACATCGTCCGGATTGCCCGCCTGCCCCGGATTATTGGTGCCGAGCGAGTAATCCCAGTCGCCCGTATCGATCAGCATGCGGAAGGAGCCGCCACTCGACTGGTTATCGTTATTGCTCGTACTGTTTACGGTATAACCGTTGCCTCCACGGGGCACCGGACCGACTTCCAGTTTGGCCCGTACCTCGTCCTTAACGGCCATGCCGAATGGATGCTGCAGTACAATGTGTTTGTAATTCGGTTGTCCGTATTGCCATTTGCTCATATCATTGCCCAGGCGAAGTTTCAGACTGCGCACTGCCCGGCGCAGACTGGTAACCAGGATCTCGTCCCGGGCGCGGAGCGGATCGTCTCCCCAGTTCCCGTCCGGAGCGTACAACCATTGAATGATGAGCCTGAGTTGCGGACTTAAATACTCCCGGGCCCGGGCCGGTACCATTTTTTCCGTAACGGCGTCTTTCAGTTGCCGTTCCCATTCGTTGTAAATACCGGCAGCTACGGAGTTTGCGGCCAACACATGATCCCAGTCCCGGAGGTAGTCCATCGCCCGGTTCAGTTCCGGATCGGTTATAGGGACCCGCTTTAGCAAGGGAAGCAATTCGCGGGAAGGAATGGATAAATAATCGGTCTGCAGACGGGCCATATCCGCCATACTGAATTTATGCCCGGAGAGCAATACCTCGCGGATCCGGTTGCCGCGGTAGGGGTCCGCCCAGGTGTAACCCAGCGCTTCCGGATATTCGTATCCGGCCGGGGTTACATTTTCGTTCGCCGTGATGATCACTCCGGATTCCGGATTGTAGACGTGGGGTTTGGCCTGGATCGGCAGATAACCATCCCACTCGTAACGGCCGTCGCCGGGTACGGCCACCATGCCGCTGAAATTGCGCCGGATGGGTGCGATGCCCACCGCCTGCCAACCGATGTTTCCGGCCTTATCGGCCCAGACCATGTTCTCTCCCGGAATATGGCTGTAGGTGCACGCCTCCCTGAATTCTGCAAAATCCCTGGCCTGATTCATCCGCAGGCTCGCCAGATAAGGAGATCCGCCGATCTCCAGCCAGCCGCAACGCAGGGCACAGGCCTGCTGTCGATCCGGATTTTCGTACAATACCGGTCCGTGCCGGGTATATCGGTGTTTCACGATCACCGGATCCTGCCCCTTAACCGGGATAGTATCCGGTATGATCAGCATATTTTCCCAGGCGCCCCGGTACCAGTACTGATCGGGATTCTCCGGATGGGTCCGGTAGACGTACAGGTCTTCTGCATCCGTTTCAAAAACCGTAAGCCCCCAGGCGCCGTATTCATTGTGACCGATGGAAATGCCGGGAATTTCCGGTTCACCGCCTCCGATCACATTCCAGCCCGGCCCCACCAGATGAGCCATGTACCGCAGCGACGGTACCGCCTGGGTTCGGTGTGGATCATTGGCGAGCAGTGGATAGCCGCTCTGGCTGAGTTCGCCCTCAATGGCCCAGTTGTTGGAACCGATCGAACGGGTGGTTCTTTTTTCTTCCCGCTCCGCGGCTGCATCCTGGGCGGCCGCCCAGTTCCGGAATGCGTCCCGATCGGGATTAGCTACGGATGCTACAAAATCTTCCGGTTGAAATTTGACCCGCTGCCGGTAGGCGTCGTACAATTCCATGATATCCTTGAAGAGCAGTGCGGTATCGATGGCAGGATCCAGGGTCAGATCCGGTTCATTGGGATGGAACCAAAACAGTTCCTTCACCTTTTCCGGTCCGAGTAGGGCAACCGCCCGGGTGACATCCATTTCATCCCCGATATTGCCCAGTAATCCCTGGTGGCGGGAGATCACAACCTCCGGCGTCCAGGGTTCCGGCAACATATCCAGCATTTTGAACTCGATGGGCAGGGATTCCGGATCTTTCCGGGCTTCCGCGATATAAGCGTTCACGCCGCGCACAAAAGCGGTAATGATCAGTTCGCCGCGCGGATGGTAGTGGTTCATTTCCGCTTTTATATCCCCCCGAAATTGAAACAGGCGGGTGCCGATGTCCCGCTTCAGTTCCCGCGGCCCGAGCAGTTCGGCCACGGTA
Source organism: Flavilitoribacter nigricans DSM 23189 = NBRC 102662 (assembly GCF_002646595.1). Taxonomy (GTDB): domain Bacteria; phylum Bacteroidota; class Bacteroidia; order Chitinophagales; family Saprospiraceae; genus Flavilitoribacter; species Flavilitoribacter nigricans. The sequence goes on along the minus strand of NZ_PDUD01000049.1, from coordinate 83,404 downwards.
CCGGTAGATTGGCGGCGCCATATTTCAAACTGGAACAGCCGGTCGCGCGCCGCATAATACCCCTGGGCGAAGAACAGGTCCGCTTCCGTCTGGGCGTAAATATGTGGGATGCCCCAGTGATCGACGATGATCTCTACAGCTTGTTCGAGACCTTCGACCTGGAGTCGTTCTTCGGTTTGAGCCAGGATCAGATTGGATGAAAATAAAAGTAGGAGCAAGAGTTGGTTTCGGAACATGGAAGATGGATTTCTTCCAAATATAAAAACAAAAACCAGTGCTGCCCGATTTTTGCCACCGGGAAGCGAAACGGTCCGGAAGTTCAAGCCTATCCAGAAACCGTTTTTGCTGTCGAAAATGAACAGATTTGGGTGCTCACGAAGTCACTTTCGAGTTTCGAAGCAGCGCTGCGGAAGGAGGAAATGACGAAATGAGGTTCCATAGATGGTTATTTTAAGACCAAAGGAAGGTTTTTGGATAGGCTCTTATTCCACTTTTTCCAGTCCGTCCAGCATCCAGGGCATCAGTTCGGATACCGTCGGATGTACCAGCACTACTTTTCGGTATTCGTAGCAGGGAATCTGACTGTACATGATCGCTGCGAACATATTGATGATCTCATCCCCGCCCGGACCGAATACGGTAGCGCCGATGATCAGGCTACTTTCGGGATCAACCAGTAGTTTGGCAAAGCCCCGGGTTGCTCCCATTTCCTTCGCCCGGCTGATCTCCTGCATCGGCTTGGTAGACTTCAGAAACTTTCTTCCCGCCTGCCGCGCCGCTTTTTCCGATAACCCAACCCTCCCCAGAGGCGGATCGGAAAACAAGGCATAAATGGGTATTCGATCGGAGATCTTTCGGTTTCCACCGTTCAGGAGGTCGAGCACGATCTCTGCGTCATTCACGGAGGTATGGGTAAAGGCCCCACGACCGTTTACATCCCCAACGGCATATACATTTTCAACATTGGTCCGGCAATAGTCATCTACTTTAATGTAATCTTTTTCATCCGTTTGGATCCCGGCCGTTTCCAGTTCGAGGTCCGTGCTGTTTGGCCGCCGGCCGGTAGCCACCAACAGATGGGTACCTTCCAGGGTGATCCTCCCATCCCCTTTTTCGATCTGGAAACGGATCTGGTCCCCTACCTTATCGATTTTCCGGGTATCAGCCTCCAGTAGCACCCGAACACCTTCCGCTTCCAGGATCTCCCGGATCGTCCGCCCTACTTCCTCGTCTTCCTCCGGCATCAATTGATCATCCCGTTGCAGTATAGTGACGGAAGCACCGAAGCGCCGGTAGATCTGGGCAAATTCGATCCCGATATATCCGCCGCCAATAATGACCAGGTGTTCCGGAAGCGAAGTCAGTTCCAGCAGCCCCGCACTGTCCAGAGCCGTTACCGTATCGATCCCCGGAATATCGGGAATTGCAGCCCGGGTACCGGTATTAATGTAGATGTGTTTTCCTGAGTATTCCTCCTCTCCTACCCGGATCGACCGCGGCCCGGTAAATTTGCCCCAACCCCGGATCAGATCTACATTTTCGGAAGAAGTCATCCATTCAACCAAGCTTTTGCGACTACCGTTTCTGATCTCGTTCATCCGTTCCCGGATCCTGGCGTAATCCGGCTGGACATTTCCCACCTTAAAGCCATAGTGGTCTCCGCAACGGGCCTGATGGATCGCCCGGGCACTGGCTACCAGCGTTTTGGTGGGTGTACAGCCGAAATTCACACAGCTTCCACCGACCGAATCGGCTTCGATCACGGCAATGCGGTCTCCGGAGGGGATCAGTTTTCCCAGCAGCGTTCCGGTAGCCTGGCCGCTCCCCAGGATGATGTGGTCGTAGGTCTTCATCTTTGAAATTGAGTAGTTAAGGGCAATGCGTGCTGATAACTTATGGGAGGTAGTTTGAACGTTTCCAAATCACCTTGGTCAGTATATGCTGCACTTAAACTGGTTTGGGATTTCCCAAAGCAATTTTACGTCAGTATAGAATGCGACTTCCATTGCTTTCGCAATCCGCATTTAATGCCTAATATACAGTCGGATAAACCAGTATGTTCGACTTATGAAAATTTGTCTGGCTCAGATAAGTGCCGTTCCGGGAGATATAGCGGCCAATATAAACTCCCACCGGGAGAGTATCCGCAGGGCGGCAGCCCACGGAGGAGAACTGATCGTCTTTCCGGAACTCTCCCTGTCCGGATACGAACCAACGCTGATGAAGGATATGGCGGTCGCCCCGGATGATCCCCGCCTACAGGTCTTTCAGCAACTCAGTAAACAACACGCCATTCGCATCGCTTTGGGAGTACCGCTCCAAACTGCCGACGGGATTGCCATCAGTATGCTGATCTATTATCCCGACCGGGAGCGGCAGGTGTATTACAAGACCTATCTCCACGCGGATGAAGAGCCGTATTTTACCAGTGTGCCCAATGAACAGGTAACCCTCGCTGATCATCCCGAACTGGCCCTGGCCATCTGCTACGAGATCTCTGTGCCGGGCCATATTGACCGGGCCGCCGCGGATGCTGCCCGTTTTTACCTGGCGAGCGTGGTAAAGTTTACGAACGGGATGGAAGCCGCGGCGGCTCGCCTTACGGACATCGCGCGGAGCTACGGAATGACGGTAATGACGGTCAATGCCGTTGGCCACGCTGACGGCGGGCTCTGTGGCGGACAGTCCGGTGTTTGGAATACGGATGGCCGTTTATTGGGAAGTTTGGACAGCACTGAAACCGGATTGCTGATCTACGATACGGAGACCCAGGTCATTAGCAACATTCCTGAAAATGAGTAGGAAGGTCATAGAACATTTGCCGAAAAAATCCGGTTCCCAAAAATAAAAAATATCATTATCAAGAAGCTAACCGAAAAAGGCAAGTCTGCCGTAAAAAAACTCGCGGAACAACATCAGATCAGCGTTGATTCCGTCACCACGCTCCTCCACGCTATTGTCCGCGGAGGAGGAACCATGGCCCAATTTGACATTCGCGAACTGGGTGGTTCCGGACAGTGGATGAAAGGTGGAATGACCATGGTCAGCGATATGTTCAATGCCAACCTGAAAGCCAAAGTAGAACAGCTTTGCAATCAGCTTTCCCTGCTCATCGGTTCTGAGGAACTGTTTATCGAGGAAGAAGACGCTGAAAATAAAACGGAGTACCGGATCGCCGATAACTGGTGGCCGACGGATCTTGGCATTCCCGCCACCAGCGGATCCCAGAATAACCTGCGCTATGCATTTTTCCCCGGCAGCAGCCGGTTGGCGGTAGAGGATACCGGAAAAACGACCGTTTACGATACGCTCGATCATCATATTTCCGGGGTGTCTCAGCAACAGGGCAACGGTCATTCGCTGATCTTCACCAGCCAGCACGGCCGGATCGATCTGGAAAAGCTACCGGTTATTACCAAAAGCTCCGCAAAGTCTACTTCGGGCGACAAACAAGTCGATAAAAAGGTACCCAAAACGAAAACGCCGGTAAAAATGAAAACCGAAATGCTGCCGGATGAAGATCCGCGAAAAGTACTAAAGCTACTGGAGCAGCTGTCCGAACTGCATAAAAACGGGGTACTGACCGACGAAGAATTTCAGGATAAAAAACAGGAATTGCTGAGCCGGATCTAAAAGCTGATACCCGCCGCCAGTTCCGCAATTTTCTCCGGGCTAACTTCCGAAAGTTCCGGTATGCGGAACCAACATTCCAGACCCGTCATCGTCGTTATGATGGATTCGGTAGTAGGTACACTTTCTCCGTTGAAGACCAGGCCGGCAATGGGGATATTTCTGCTCCTCAGAGCTTCAATACTCAGCAGGGTATGATTGATACTCCCAAGATAATTTCTGGATACCAATACAACGGGAATATTTAGACGGGCGATCAGGTCGATCATACAGTCTTCCTGGTTCAGCGGTACCATCAGTCCGCCGGCCCCCTCCACGATGAGGTCGTTTTCCGTTTCCGGCAGTTGGAAGGCGTCCAGCCTGATCGCTACCCCATCCGCTTCGGCACTGGCGTGGGGGGACATCGGTAGATGCAAGCGGTACGCTTCCGGGTGAATGCGATCGGCACTCATCCCCGCCCAGTCACTTACTTTATCCGTATCTGTATGATGAAGGTCGCCCGATTGAACGGGTTTCCAGTAGTCCGCCTGCAACGCCCGCACCAGTACCGCACTCACCACTGTTTTCCCGATCTCCGTACCGATACCGGTCACAAAGTATTTTTTATTCATAGCAATTCTCGATTTATTCAAAGGGTATCCATTTCCTTAGGAAGCCGGCTCCATAATAGCGTTTAGGGTGCCGGCCAGGCGGTCGATATCCGCTTCCCGGTTAAAACTGTGCAGACAGATCCGAAGTCGTTCGCTTCCTGCGGGGACCGTAGGGTGTAGAATCGGCAGGATCCGGTAGCCGGCGTCCTGTAGTTTACCGGCAACTGCTTTCACCGCTTCGTTTCCCGGTACAATGAGGCTCTGGATAGCCGATCGACTGGGGATCAGTTGCTCGCGTACCCCCGGGTGCAAACCGTCTTTAAAACGACCGATCAACTGGTGCAGCCGTTCCATCCGGTCCGTTTCCTGCAGATAAGCAATGGATTGCCGGATGCGTAGTACGGTATCCTGCGGAAGCCCGGTGGTATAAATAAAAGGACGGGAAAAATTCACCAGAAACTCCCGTAAAAGTTTACTGCCCAATACCGCCGCGCCGTGTACGCCCAGGGCTTTTCCGAAGGTAAAGATCCGCGCCCAGACCAGGTCTTCCAGTCCGAGCAGTGCACTAAGCCCTCTGCCGGCTGGCCCCAACACGCCCAGTGCGTGGGCCTCATCCACGATCAGGGCTGCGCCGGCGGACCGGCAGCAGTTAACTATATCCGCAAGGGGCGCTTCGTCCCCATCCATGGAATAAACACTCTCCACAATAACGAAAACCCGGCCGGAAGACCGATCCAATCGCTGGCGCAAGTGCGCTACATCATTATGGCGGAAGGAAAAAGAGCGGGCATTGGTCAGCCGCAGGGCATCGCGGATCGAAGCGTGCACCAGTTGGTCGTACAGAATGGTATCCTGTCGTCCGGCAATGCAGGAGATCAGGCCCAGATTTGCCTGGTAACCCGATCCGAAAACCAGGGCCGCTTCGGATTGCAAAAATTGGGCCAACTCCAGTTCCAATCGTTCGTATTCTGCGTGGTTGCCACTGATCAGACGCGAGCCCGTGGCTCCGTGGCGGGGAAGTTCGGAAGTCGGGAAATGTACTTCCGCCAGACCGAGATAATCATTGGAACAGAAATCCAGTCCACCCTCCGCGGGCGGGAGCTTTCGCAGGCTGTTGGCTTCCCGGCGTTGAGCCAGTTGTTCCTTCAGATATTCATCGATCGGGTCCATAGATCTCGGGTGACGGCATTATTTCTGACTATCGCTACACATGGCGGTACCGATAAGCAAAGGCAGTATCATGGGGTAGAATTCCGGGCGTATTCGGCCCGACGGCTACTCGACCACTTCGCCGATCAGATCGTATTCATTAGCGTCTACGATCTTTACGGTGGCAAAGTCCCCGAGACGCACGTATTGGTCCTGGGCGGGGATCAGTACTTCATTATCTACCTCGGGAGAATCCCCTTCGGTACGACCGACGAAATAACCGCCTTCCTTACGGTCAAAGAGCACTTTGAAAGTTTTTCCAACCTTTTCCAGGTTTTTCTCGTAGGAAATTTCCTGCTGGATCTCCATCAGTCGGTTGGCCCGGTCGGCTTTTACTTCGGCCGGAACATCGTCTTCCAGGTCATACGCCCGGGTATCTTCTTCGTGGGAATACTGGAAAACCCCAAGCCGGTCAAACCGCTGCTCCCGGACAAAGTCGCAAAGATCTTCAAACTCCTCCTCCGTCTCTCCCGGGAAACCCACCAGCATAGTGGTACGCAGGGTCAGACCCGGAACGCGCTTTCGGGCTTCGGCCAGCAGCGCCGTGGTTTCCGCCCGGGTGATCTGCCGGCGCATCCGGTCCAGCACGGCATCATTGGCGTGTTGCAGCGGAATATCGAGGTAGTTGCAAACTTCGGAATGGGCTGCCATCGCATCGAAAATTTCCAGCGGAAATTTACTCGGATAGGCATAGTGCAAACGGATCCATTCGATGCCCTCCACTTCCGCCAGTGCGTGCAGTAATTGCGGTAGCTGGCGTTCTTTATACAGATCCAGTCCGTAATAGGTCAGCTCCTGGGCGATAAGCATCAACTCCTTTACTCCTCTCCTCGCCAGATTTTTTGCTTCCCGTACCAGTTCTTCGATCGGGCGGGAGATGTGTTTGCCCCGCATCAGCGGAATGGCGCAAAAAGAACAGGTCCGGTTGCAGCCTTCCGAGATCTTCAGATAGGCGTAATGCGGCGGAGTAGTAATATTTCTTTCCCCGATCAGATCGTGCTGATAATCGGCATCCAGGCGCGAGAGTAAAGCCGGAAGTTCCAGTGTACCGAAGTAGGCATCCACCTCCGGGATCTCCTTTTCCAGATCATCCTTATACCGTTGACTGAGGCATCCGGTCACGTAAAGTTTATCAATACCGCCGTCTTTTTTCACGTCGGCGTATTCCAGGATGGTATTGACCGATTCTTCCTTGGCCAGATCGATAAAACCGCAGGTATTGACAATGATGATATTGGCATCTTCATTACTGTCGTGCCGCACCTCGTAATCGTTCGCCCGCAACTGAGTGATCAGGTTTTCCGAATCCACCAGATTCTTGGAACAACCCAGTGTGATCACGTTTACTTTATCCTTGCGAATGCTTTTTGTCTTCATGTAATTGGTAGTCAGTAATCCTTGGTCAGTGGTCGAACCGGCCACCGACGCCGCTTTCCGCATTACTCATTTTGTAAAAAGAAGTGCAAAGATACCTATTTTCGCGTTTCCGGAATACTGTCGTTTTATTTCGGACGTTTGAAACATAAAAAAGAAGGAACAGTTTATGAAAGCTTTACCGGTAATAGCCCTTTGCCTGTTTTTTGCCCTGAGTGCACAGGCCCAATTCGGTCTGAACGCCCGCTACCTCATTCCCGCCGAAGATAACTGGCCGTACGTGACCGAAAATGGTGGACAAAGTTCCATCAGCCGCCCCTACGATAAGGGCTGGTCGGCAGGTCTGGATTTTTGGTTCCGCCTGAAGAACAAGCGGGTGGAATTCCTGCCGGAACTCAACTACACCCAGCTGACCAACTCCGAAGGCAGCCTGATCGAATTCGAGAGTGAAACCAAGATCTACAGCTTCTTTTTCAATACCAATTTCTACCTCTGGGATTTTACCGGTGATTGTGACTGCCCCACCTTTTCCAAGCAGGGACCAACGCTGGGCAAAGGTCTTTTTATCCAGGTATCGCCGGGGATCTCCTACTGGGATGGTGTGTACCGCGATGCCGTATCCCTGATTGACGACGAAGCGCTGGCTTTCAGCATCGGCGGTGGAGTCGGCTTTGATATCGGTATCACGGATCTGGTGACCTTTACTCCGATGGCCAATCTTCGCTATTTCCCCGAAGTGAAGCTGGAGGGAAGTATTCCCACCTCCGAGAACAACCCTCTACCCGATCTGGTCACCCTGACCAGCACGGAGAGTCCTTTTCTCTGGAGTGTCGGCCTGCGGCTCGGCTTCCGACTGGATACCAGCCGTTATTGATCGGGGAACCATCTCCTAAACCGAATGCCAAAGCGGCTATGCACTGTTTTTAGGTCATCTGACCTTTTTAGCGTGCATAGCCGCTTTTCCATTTTGGAAAGACTTCTTATCTTTGCGCCATGTTTGTAACTCCTTTCAGATTCGTTAAAAAAAGAGATTCATTTCCGGTCTGAGTCCTTCGTCCTGAAGGACCACATATCCTTTTTCTATCTGTATCCTGGGTTTTATTTAGGTCTTCTAAGACGCTGGTCTCGGGATGCGCTATCCGTTTATATCTATGATCTTAAATTTCAAAAATTGTCATGCAATTACCTACCATACCTCCGTTCAAAACTAAAGTTGTAGAACCTGTATATTTTCGTACCCGTGAGGAAAGAAAAAAAAAGATCCGGGAACAGCATTTCAACCTTTTCAATATCCACAGTGACTGGGTGATCGTCGATCTAATGACAGATTCCGGCACCGGGGCCATGAGTGAGCAGCAATGGTCGGAGATCATGCTCGGCGATGAAAGCTATGCCGGTTCGGAATCTTATTTTAAGCTCATCCGGGCCGTAAAGGATATTATGGGCTTTGAATACGTTGCCCCAACGCACCAGGGAAGGGCGGCAGAGAACATCCTTTTTTCCGCCACCGTCAGGGAAGGTGATGTCGTACCCGGCAACGCGCACTTCGATACCACCAAGGGCCACATTGAATTCCGTAAAGCCCGCGCCATGGACTGCACCATCAAAGAAGCCTACGATACGGGACTCTACCACCCATTCAAAGGCAACATTGATCTGGAAAAACTGGAATCGGTGATCAAGGAGTATGGTAAGGACCGGATCCCCTTCATCAATATCACCGTCACCTGTAATACGGTCGGAGGCCAGCCGGTTTCCCTACAGAACATCCGGGAGACGAGTGCCCTGGCTAAAAAATACGGCATCCCGGTTTATATGGATATTGCCCGTTACGCGGAGAATGCCTACTTCATTAAAAATCGCGAAGCGGCCTATAAAGACTGGAGCATCCGGGATATCATCCGGGAAATGTTCAAGGATGCCGACGTAGTCTGGATGAGTTCCAAAAAAGACGGTTTGGTCAACATCGGTGGCTTCATCGCCCTCAACGATCCGGATCTCTACGAAAGACTGGGCCAGTTCACCATCGTATACGAAGGCTTCCTGACCTACGGCGGCATGAGCGGCCGGGCCATGGGTGCCCTGGCGGTAGGGCTGTACGAAGGCGTCGATTTCCACTACCTCCAGGACCGCGTCCATCAGGTACAGTACCTGGGCCAGAAACTAAAGGATTACGGTATTCCGATCCAGGAGCCGGTGGGTGGCCATGCCCTGTATATCGATGCTAAAAAAATGTTGCCCCACATCCCGCAGACCCAGTATCCGGCCCAACTGCTGGCTGTAGAAGCCTACATTGAAGGCGGCGTCCGCGGCGTAGAGATCGGCACCCTGCTCGCCGACCGCGATCCGGAAACCGGCAAAGATCGCCTGGCCGAAATGGAATTGCTGCGACTGGCCCTACCCCGCCGGGTGTATTCCCGTTCGCATATGGATTACGTGGCCGCGACCATGGCCCGTGTGGCCGCCAGAAAGGAGGAACTGAAAACCGGGTTCAGGATCACCAAGCAGGCCCAGATCCTGCGTCATTTCACAGTAGAACTGGAAAGAATCTAAACCAACGGGGGCAGGAGACGACAATCACTGCCCCCACTCCCCTCTTCCCTGACACCTCACACCTCTCCCCTCGCCCCTGAAACCTGACGCCTCGCCCCTCACACCTCGCCCCCCAATTTCCCACATAATCCCCCCAAAACTTGATTCTTAAAAATATTTTACACACATTTGTTCCAGCAAAAGCAAAACTGATGCTCAATAATCGTATTTCTATCGTACTAATTCTTGTCGTGGTCGTCATTATCCAGATGCACCCGGAGGGATGGTATTGATCATATCGATGTTGACATCAAAAAGCCGTTCTTCCGAAGAAGAGCGGCTTTTTTTTTGCTGACAGGCCAAATAATAAGGACTTAAGACTCGTAAGAACATGAGATTTAACAAACTGATTTACAAAATCTTGCAAACAAATACGGTCCTTGTCCGGTTCGTAACACTAAACTAAATTAATTGGGTTTTGCACCCCGGGAAACTTATTTTTAAAGTCCCGACGGTTTTTAACACCTAAAATACTATAACCAAAGACGATCTATACAATAATTCCAAGATGAAGAAACTGAACAAGTACAGTCGAAGAATAACGCAGGACGAAGGGCAACCCGCCTCCCAGGCCATGCTTTACGGCACCGGGATGACGGAAGCAGACATGGACAAAGCACAGGTAGGTATTGTGAGTACCGGATGGGAAGGCAACACCTGTAATATGCACCTGAACGGACTGGCCGAGCAGGTAAAGGCCGGCGTAAAAGCGAGTGATCTGGTAGGCCTGATCTTTCACACGATCGGGGTAAGTGATGGGATCTCCATGGGTACGGACGGCATGCGCTATTCCCTACCCTCCCGGGATATCATTGCCGATTCCATCGAAACGGTTGTTTCCGCGCAGTGGTACGACGGCGTGGTCGCCGTAGTGGGCTGTGACAAGAACATGCCGGGTGCCATGATGGCTATGGGCCGGCTGAACCGCCCCGCGATCCTGGTCTACGGTGGTACGATCAGTCCGGGTTGCCACCTGGACGAAAAGCTGGATATCGTTTCGGCTTTTGAAGCGCTCGGTAAAAAGAACAACGGAGAGATCACTCCGGAAGACTTCAAAGCAGTAGTGAAGAAATCCTGCCCGGGCCCCGGTGCTTGTGGCGGTATGTATACGGCCAACACCATGGCTTCCGCCATCGAGGCGCTGGGCATGTGTCTTCCTTTCAACTCTTCCTATCCCGCCAACAGCGAGGATAAGAACTACGATTGTGAGCGGGTCGGTGCCGCTATGCGTAATCTGCTCGAACTGGACCTCAAGCCACGGGACATCATGACCCGTCAGTCCTTCCTGAATGCCATTACCCTGACCATCGTACTGGGTGGTTCTACCAATGCGGTCATGCACCTCATTGCCATGGCCAAATCCATTGATGTTGAACTGACCATCGACGATTTCCAGGAGATCAGCGACCGCACACCTTTCCTGGCGGACCTCAAACCCAGTGGCCGCTACGTAATGGAAGATCTTTACCAGATCGGAGGCGTACCCGCCGTGCTGAAGCTCCTGCTGAAGCATGACATGATCGACGGCAGCTGTATGACCGTTACCGGCAAAACGCTGGCCGAGAACCTTGCCGAAGTTCCCGCCCTGCAGGAAGGCCAGGATATCATCCGTCCTTTCGACAATCCGATCAAAACCACCGGTCACCTGCAGATCCTGTACGGTAACCTGGCCGAACAGGGTTCGGTCGCCAAGATCACGGGCAAGGAAGGAGAAATGTTCACCGGGCCGGCCCACGTTTTCGATAGTGAAGATGCATTGAACGAAGCGCTGAAAGATAAAGCCGTGAAAGCCGGTGAGGTGATCGTGATCCGCTACTGCGGCCCCAAGGGAGGTCCGGGTATGCCGGAAATGCTGAAACCGACCTCGACCATTATGGGTCAGGGACTGGGTAAAAAGGTAGCCCTGATCACCGACGGGCGTTTTTCCGGCGGTACGCACGGATTCGTGGTGGGCCACATCACACCGGAAGCCCAGCGGGGTGGATTGATCGCCCTGTTGCAGAACGGAGATATCATCACCATTGATGCCGTCAATAACGTGCTGAACGTCGATCTTTCGGACGAGGAGATCGCCCGCCGCCGGGATAGCTGGACCATTCCGCCGCTGAAGGCCGAGACCGGTATCCTGCGCAAATATGCATTTACCGTATCCACCGCGAGTGAAGGTTGTGTCACCGACCAACTGCCCGCTCCGGTAGAAGCGTCTGTCACTCCCTGATCGTTGGGGGTGATCACAATTTGATCAACCGGAGGAAAAGTTTTTGGGATGCTCCGAAGCTTTCCGCGCTTTTCCTCCTGCTCATAATTGAACACGTATAATACCCTAATCATTTTAGCACGAAGCTAACGGCCTTAAAAAACGGGCCCCGCTTATTACAATTGTTACCAAACCATGAAAGCACAGACTGAATTTAATACCAAGCCTTCTCCCGTATCCAAGCCTCAGATCAATGGCGCCGAAGCAGTTCTGCGGTGCCTGATCGCCGAAGGGGTCGATACGATCTTCGGCTATCCGGGTGGCGCAATTATGCCGGTTTACGACGAGTTGTATCACTACGAAGATCAGCTCACGCACGTACTCCCGCGCCACGAACAGGGAGCCGTACACGCCGCAGAAGGCTACGCCCGGGTCACACGCCAGACGGGCGTCTGTATGGCCACGTCCGGCCCCGGTGCCATGAACCTCGTTACCGGCCTGGCCGATGCCCTGCTGGATTCCACACCTCTGGTCTGCATTACCGGCCAGGTTTTCCGGAAACTGCTGGGTACTGATGCTTTCCAGGAGACGGACGTGATCAACTGTACCATGCCGGTCACCAAGTGGAATTACCAGATCACCAAAGCGGAGGAGATCCCGGCTATTTTTGCCAAGGCCTTCTATATCGCCAATTCCGGCCGACCCGGCCCGGTGGTAATCGACATTACCAAGAATGCCCAGATCGAGTTGATGGATTTCGAATACCGGAAGATCTCCGTGATCCGGAGCTACCATCCGTATCCGATGCCCGATCCGGAGAGCCTGAAAGAAGCGGCCAAACTGATCAACGAGGCCAAGAAGCCGATGATCCTGGCCGGCCACGGTATCCAGATCGCTCACGCCCAGGAAGTTTTCAAGACTTTTGTGGAAAAGACCGGCATTCCGCTGGCCTGTACCATTCACGGCCTGTCGACCATTCCTTCCGACCACCCCCTGCATACCGGTATGTTGGGTATGCACGGCAACTACGGACCGAATTTAAAGCAGAACGAGTGCGATGTCATGATCGCCATCGGTATGCGCTTCGACGACCGGGTGACGGGAAACTTGGAAAAATACGCCAAGCAGGCCAAGGTGATCCACATCGAGATCGATCCATCCGAGATCAATAAAAATGTCAAAGCGGATGTTCCGATCCTTTCGGACGCCAAACTGGCCCTGGAGAAGCTGTTGCCGATGGTAGAACAGCGCTCCCATTCCGAGTGGGTACAAACTTTCCGGGATTGCGATAAGATCGAATACGAAAAAGTATACAAACACGCCCTGTCTTCTTCCGAAGAGGGACATCTGCGGATGGGACAGGTGATCAAGGAAGTGTCCGACCAGACGGAAGGGAAAGCGATCGTAGCGACCGATGTCGGACAGCACCAGATGATGGCGGCCCGTTATTACCGCTTCATGGATACCAACCAGTGGGTTTCTTCCGGTGGCGCCGGTACCATGGGTTACGGTCTGCCCGCAGCCTTCGGTGCGAAGTTCGCACAACCCGAGCGCGAAGTGGTTGCTTTCATCGGTGACGGCGGTTTCCAGATGACCATTCAGGAACTCGGTATGTGCGCCCAGTGGAAAACCGGAGTAAAGATCGTTCTGCTGGACAATAACTACCTCGGTATGGTACGCCAGTGGCAGGAACTGTTCCACGACCGCCGCTACTCTTCCGTAGAGCTGCAAAATCCCGATTTTATCAAGATCGCCGAAGGTTTCGGGGTGAAGGGTAAAACGATCACTTCGGAAGAGGAGCTGAAATCCGGCGTGGCAGAAATGCTGGCCCACGACGGCCCCTATCTGCTGCACGTGATGGTAGAAAAAGAACACAATGTATTCCCAATGGTCGCTTCCGGTAAAGCGGTAGATGAGATCGTTCTGGAAGCAGCGGACGTGAAATGATTTTAAAGGACTAATGGTAGACGGCGAAAGGAGACCGCCAGGTCAATGCTTTTGATCGGTTTCCTTCCGCCGTCGGACTAGTATAAACACAGAACATGTCAGAAAAACTGAAATATACGATAATCGTATTTACGGAAAACGAGACCGGTATGTTATCCCGGGTAGTTTCCGTTTTTACCCGCCGGCACATTAATGTCGAAAGTCTAACGACCTCCAAATCCTCTATGAAGGGCATCTACCGGTTTACGATCGTAGTCCGGGTCACCCGCGATATGGTGGAGAAACTGGTCGCTCAGCTGGAAAAGCAGATCGACGTGGTCAAGGCTTTTTACTACGAGCCCGATGAGATCGTTTACCAGGAGGTAGCTCTCTATAAGGTACCGACCCACATTTTTGCCAACAGCAACAAGGTGGAGACCCTGATCCGGCAACACAACGCCAAAGTGCTGATGATCGAACCGGAATACATCGTCATCGAAAAAACCGGTCACGAACACGAGACGGAGGCTTTACTCGAAGAATTGACCAATATTGGTATTTATGAATTTGTCAGATCCGGACGGATCGCGATCGTGAAGCCAATGGAACGCCTGAACAAATATCTGGCTTCTCTGGAAGAGCAGGTCAATACAAACGGCACGGGTCACTAAAAATAAAAAGGAGCAGAGCACACACTTAGTGCTCTGCTCCTCCCTTCGGATCGATTGCTGCGAATTAATTCAGCAGGATCACGATCCCATCCAGCAAATAGTCCCTTTTGTAACGGGCCAGCTCACCGGTCGCCGTTTCCTTATCACCGAAAGGACCATTCAGCACTTTATACAGCTTGTCTCCTTTGTAATCTGTTTCCAGCAAGTAGGCCGTAGCCATTCCCATTTGCTTCAACTTCTGCAACTGACGCTGTGCGTTGTCAAAGTTGCGGTAAGAAGCCATTTGAATAGCGTAGGAACCCCGGGCCGATACGGACGCCAATGGCGACTTTGCCGTCAACTGCGGAGAGATCCGGGAAGATTCGGCACCGTACGACTGCGGCTGTACCAGAGAAGTCGGTGAATTGCTGTACTGCACGTAAGCCTGCGGATTAGGAGTAGCCCCCCGGGCCGTGATCTCCGGTTCATCGTAGCTGGAAGGCTGTTGTAAACCTCCTCTGTCGTAGAACGAAGCGTCGTTGTTCGTGGCGTTCTCCTCGGGCAACAATCCCCGGGCACGCAGGCGCTCGTAAGTTTCCGCTTCGGAACGTGCGGTATTGTTCACCGCTCTGCGCTCCGCCTGCTGGGCTTTATAGTAATTATAGGAATCGAAAGCTTCGATCTGATTGTAAGCATTCAGTCCTCCCTTAGCCTGCAGGTTGGAATTTCCGCTAGCCGTATTCGTCGTTGCCGGTGCAGCCGGGGTCGGACTTACATTGATCCGCATGGGCTGCGTCTCTCCGTAGCTGGACGGTGCAGATTTCGCGTAGGTATTACCCGTCTGGAAACCGGCATCCGGTCTTGGATATGAAGAATGACGATTGGCCGGAACGGTACTGTAGGTCGGCCGTTCGTACAGGGCGATATTCTCACGCTGTAAACGGGTATCCGCAGCTACGTTCGGTGCCTGCTGACCAACCACATCGACGGAAACCATCGCTCTACCGGAGCGAATGAGATCGAGTTGGATGGCCGCTGCTTTGGAAAGATCCACCACGCAACCGTCGCAGAATGCTCCGCGGTCATTGACCCGTACTACGACGGACCGTTGATTGTCCAGACGGGTCACCTTCAGAAGGGTCCCGGCGGGCAGGGAGCGGTGGGCGGCAGTCAGCTCATTACGGCGATAAACTTCGCCGTAAGCGGTCGGCTGACCTTCCAGGTAATCGGCATAGTAAACAGCTATTCCACGCTCGGCCGTACTGAAATTCTGGGCCGACAAGGGGGAAAACCATACTGCCAAAAATGTGCAAATTATAGTATTAATTAGTGATCTTTTGGTCATGGGTAACCTAATTTGATTATACATTCGTGTATTTAGACGTAAAATAACCAATAAAGTCAACTTTTTCGTATACAATTTTAGAGTTTATACTCGATTTATCAACAAAAGGTTTCTATTTTAACAATATTTTGCTATTTCGTCCATTTTTGCTTCCAACCAGGACTGATTTAGTATGCCTCCGGTCGTTTCCAGCTCTCTTTTCAGACGATCCAGATCCTTTGCCGTTTTCTCCTTTTTATCGTATCCCAGACGGGAACGAATGTGGGCAGCGCGACGCGTCATCCGGAAGAGATGATAAAATCCTTCCCGGCGGGCGTCCGACATTTTTTGGTTGCGTTGCAGGTACTGCAAAAAGGAATCTACAAGCGAGTAAAGCGCTTCGTCTTCTTCCAGTTCGTAGTAGGTCCGCAGCAATAATGCCTTGGCTCCCAGGTTGTAACGGGGATCCCGATATTCCACCTTTATCAACAGATCAAGTACTTTTCCGTATACTTTGGCTTCATGGTAATAAGCCGCCAGGTTGAAGCGATACGCATTGTCCGCTACTTCCGGCCGCAATCGGTCCCGATAAGTCCGGATGAATTCATGGACCCAGTCCAGTTCTTCCAGTCGCAAACCTACCGTGACGATATTTTTATAATGCCATTCCGAAAGATAGCCCTCCTCCAGCAGGAGTTCCTGCTCCAGTTGGGACTGGTACAGTCGGAACAATTCCTGCAGGAACTCCAGATTGTTCTGGTTGATCTCCCGGATGCAGTAATTCTGAAAATAATTATAGAGGCTCGCCCGCTCGGGGGGCGGAAAACAGGATTCTCCGCTTTTCAGTTCCTGCAGGGCCTCGTAATAGTGCCGGTGATCTTTTTCACGCAGCATTTCAAAGAGTTTGTAATAGAGATAGATCGCCGGGATATTCCGGTATACTTCCAGGTTTTCGGCTACCTCTCTCACGGCGGAATCCAGCATCCGGCTTTCGGTTTCCACCTTCACCATATTCCGGCGCACCTGAGCCTCTACGGCGTTTTTCAGTTTTTCCGCCAGATAGAAGCGATCCAGCTGCTCCTCCATCACATTCAGCCCGGAAAGATCCCGCTTGGCAATAATGTGATTGAGGAAGTAATCCCGCTCGGAGGCCATCTGGTAGCGATGCCACCAGTGGGTACTGGACTGCTCGCCCGCATTTTCCAGTTGAGCCCCCGAACGATCCAGCACTTTCTGGTAGAGTTCGAAGGCTTTTACCTGCCGCATACCACGCAGCAGCAGGTGGTTGGTTTCCGCCTCCCCGGAACGGAGCATTTCCTGCGCCAGGAACTGTTCGGCCAGCCGGTAGGTGTAGGTAAACACCACGGCCAGTTTGCCCTGATCGTGCGCTTTTCGCGGGAATACTTTTTTATAAACCCGGTAGCGATCACACTGAAAAGCGCTGAATTCCGGATAGCAGCTATCCAGGTATTGGGTGAGCGCCCGCACGTCCCGGTGCTTGTTGAAATAAGGCGAATGCACAAACTCCCGGAATCGCGTCATTTCTTTTCGGTTGAATTGCCGTAGTAAATCAATTAATTTGTGCTGGATCATAGCCAATTTCAGCGTCCGGGAAAATCAAATATTAAAAATAAAAATCTCAAATTTTAATTCCTCACAAATTTCGGTAAATCAGGACTCTAAATCAAGTTTTTAACTAAACTTTAGGCATTTTTTTCCAAAAATAGAGCGTAAACATTTTTTTCATTCCTTTTTGGAAACCGCATTTTTGTAACATGAAGATTTCATGAACACGTAATAAACACCAGCCATGCTCAAATTCCTGAAAATTAATGGGTTGCTTTTTCTTTTTTGTTGGATCAACATACTCTCACTACATGCACAGAACGACACTTGTATCCGTTTTGAAGACCTGCCGGCCAATGCCGTTTACGGCCGGGATGCCGGTCAGTCGGCGGGAGACCTCGCTTTTAACCTAAAAGGGGTCGACGTTTATCTGGAAAATTTCATCTACAGTAACAGTGATGAGATCGGTTTCTGGAACGTTTCCGTTACCGAAGATATCTTCGGCAACCAGACCGCTCTGGACGGCCAGTCCCTGTTCATCAGTAACATTAACCTCAAATTTGATTTCACTCAACTGGACCTGCCCGTCAACGGGCTCTGTTTCAACATCGTAGACGGCGGCGGTGAAGAGAATATCGCCGTTAACGGTCAGCCGATCCGGGTCATTCCGGATTTTTCGGACGTTCCCGCAGAGATCGCGCCGGGAGTATTTCTCGAAGTTAGTCCGCTGCCCAATAACGACAGCAATTTCCCCTTCAACGCTCAGGTCTGCCTCCGCGGTAAGATCGAGGAGTTGCTGATCGGCGGGCAGGAATTTGCCTTCGATAATCTTTGCTTTTACCACGAGCCCTGTACCCTATCGGACCTGAAAGCGGAGATCCTCAACTGCGATGCTAACAATAGCGACGTAAATGTCTATACCGTCGGTATTGATTTTGCGCTGCCCTCAACGACCAACACTAACTTCGATGTCTATATCAACAACAGCTTCCGGGGTTATTTCAGTACAGCCGACCTGCCGCTCCAACTGGAGCAGATCCGCGTACTGAGTGATCAGGAGGTTTTTGATGTGACCGTTTGTGTGAACGATCGCCCCGATTGCTGCGTAAGCGTAGACCTGCTGAATGCAGGCTGCCCACCGGAATGCCGGATCGAGGGCGTAGAACTCGGAGCGATCGAATGCAGTTTTGACGGGAATTACTATACCAAGATCAAGGTGAAGGGCGCCAATCTATCCGGTGCCCTGCACATCACCAACGAAGCCGGGGAGGTCTGGCAGGGCAACGCGGACGGAAGTGAGGCCGTCAGCTTTCCGATCCCCAGCCAGAATTACGACAAGTGGATCGTATGCGATCCCCAGTACCCCAATTGCTGCTATACTTTTGATTTCGACGTCCCCTGTCCCACGTGCCGCATCGGGCCACTCCAAGCTGAGGCCACGGAATGTACCGATGACGGCATGTTTTACATCAAACTGGACTTTGATCACTTCACACCGACCGGCCAGTTTTATGTATTTGTGAACGACGAACAATATACCGCCCAGGCCTACGCTAATCTACCGCTGCGTCTTGGGCCATTTCCCGGCGACGGCAAAACCGGCTATAAGATCCTCGTACGCGACGCATCCGAACTGTGCGACCAGGATATTTATCTGGAACCGGTAGCCTGTCCCCCTAACAACTGCGAGATCGGTGCGCTGCACATTACCGAAAGATCGTGCATCGATTCCGACCAGTTCTATTTCAAACTGGATTTTGAACACGCCCGTACTTCCGGCACGTTCCAGCTATTGCTCAATCAGGAAGTTTACAAGAATTACGCCTACTCGGATCTGCCCATACGGGTCGGGCCGCTCCCGGCCGACGGGCTTACCGACTGGCACGTACTGGTGCAGGACGCAGCCGGTCCCTGCGCCAGCGATACCAAGTTTGAGGCGGTAGATTGCCAGCCGGCCGACTGTGAGATCGGTCCGCTCCATCTTTCCGGCCCGGTCTGTAACGACAATGGCGCCTTCTTCTTCAAGCTGGATTTTAAATACCGCAATACCTCCGAGCGATTCCAGGTTGTACTGAACGGTGAAGTTTTCGAAAGCTACGGTTACGATCAGCTACCCGTGCGGGTGGGGCCGCTTCCGGCCGACGGCACCACGGACTGGCATGTGCTCGTGCAGGATCAGTACGAACACTGCGCCAGCGATACCAAGTTTGCGGCGGTAGACTGCCAGCCCAAACAGTGTGAGATCGGCGACCTGAAGTTGTCGGGACCGATCTGCACGCCGGGTACCAACAACGAATTTTACCTGCAACTGGATTTCGACCACTGGAATACCTCGGAAACCTTCGAACTGCGTATCAACGAAGAGACCTACGAGACCTACGCCTACGCGGACCTGCCGGTGCGCCTGGGGCCCTTCACCACGGATGCCAGTGAGATCCAGTGGGGTATTCGGGTGGTCGACGCTTCCGACAGCTGCGAGCAATTCTCGGTAGTCAGCGGCGCGGTTTGCAATTTCACCCAGTGTGAGATCGGCGCGCTGGATATTTCCGGACCGGTCTGTCTCGATAACGGCGGGTTCTATTTTAATCTGGATTTCGATTACCGCAATGTTTCCAACACGTTTCAGGTAGTGGTGAACGATGAGGTGTTCGGGGTATTCGATTACCCGGCGCTCCCGATCCGGGTGGGACCACTGCCGGCCGACGGGGTAACGGATTGGTTGATCACCGTAAAGGACGCCTCCCAGAACTGCGGACAGGAGGCCAAACTACCGCCCGTAAGCTGCTACCCGGACGAATGCCGGATCGGTCACCTCCGGATCTCCGAACCGATATGCGGTGATGTGCCCGGGGAATTTTTCTTTAAACTCGATTTTGATCACAAAAATAATACCGACGCATTCAAGCTATTGCTCAACGGCGAACTCTACGAACAATACCCGTATCAGGAACTGCCCGTAACGGTCGGTCCGCTACCAGCCGACGGCACTACCGATTGGCATATTCTGGTGGAAGACCTGTCCGGTCTTTGCGCCGAAGATGGCAAATTGGCGGCCGTCAATTGTAATCCCGAAACCTGCAAGATAGGAGAGCTGAAACTCTCCGAAGCGATTTGTACCGAAGACGGGCAGTTCTTTTTTGAAATGAATTTCGAGCACGAGAACACCACGGATAAATTCCAGCTGTTCCTGAACGGGGATCTGTACGAGAGTTATGCCTACGTGAGTCTACCGATCAAAGTCGGTCCGCTACCGGTTAAGGATCTGAAGGACTGGCACGTGCTGGTACGCGATGCCGGCAGCGACAGCAATGAGCACTGTGCTTCGGACGCTCATCTGATCGTAGATTGCCCCGTACCGGTTTGCGAGATCGGCGCGCTGAAATTATCCGATGCGATCTGTACGGACGACGGCAAGTTCTTTTTTGAAATGAACTTTGAGCACGCCAATACCTCGGATCGATTCAAACTCTTTCTCAACGGAGAGCTCTACGAAAGTTATGCGTACGCGGATCTCCCCCTCAAAGTCGGCCCTTTATCCCCCGAAGGGATCAAGGACTGGCATATCCTGGTCCGCGATGCGGAGAGTACCAACAATGAACACTGCGCATCGGACGCCCACCTGCCAGTGAATTGCCCGACGACGGTCTGCGAGATCGGCCCGCTGAAGTTATCAGAACCGATCTGTACGGATGACGGGCAGTTCTATTTTGAAATGAATTTCGAACACGCCCACACTTCGGAGAAATTTCAGGTGCTGCTCAATCAGGAGGTTTACGAAAGTTATGCGTATGCCGACCTGCCGGTGAAGATCGGGCCGTTGCCGGCCAATACGGATCTCGACTGGCACGTACTGGTGCGCGATCTTTCCAATACCAACTCCTCCCCCTGCGCTTCGGATGCCAAACTGGCCGCACCGGTTTGCCCGGGCGGAGCCTGTAAGATCGGTGAGCTGCACCTAGTGGAAACCTACTGCACCGATGATGGTCAGCAATTCTACACCCAGCTTGATTTCCAGCACGAAGGGACTTCCCAGGAATTCCAGTTGTTTCTGAACGACGAGAAATACGGCATTTTTGCCTACGAAGATCTCCCCCTGAAACTCGGTCCTTTCAACGCCCTGATCGACCTGGAATGGAAATTGCTCGTCAAAGATATCAGTGGCAATTGCGCGGCGGATATTCACTTCAGTGCCCCCGATTGCCCCGGCGGCGGTAACGATTGTAATATTTCCAACCTGCAGATTGAACGCTATCCCTGCATCGGCGGACAGTTCCTGGTGGACCTTTCATTTGACATCCAGGATCCGGGTGCCAAAGGTTACTACGTCTTTACCAACGGACAGATTTCCGGTCCGTACAGCTACGAAGCGCCTTTTATCACCCTGGGCCCCTTTGCCGGTGACGGCAGCACGGTTTACGATTTTCTGGTGATAGATATTGACGATCCGTCCTGCTACGGCTATTACGAGCTCGGCCCGGTTGATTGCAGCAATCCCTGTTCCATCGGTGAGGTGTTTGCCGAAGCCCACGAATGCGGCGCAGACGGCGGCTTTATGGTCGATGTGGCTTTTGATTACGATAAGGTTGGTAGTTCCGGCTTTACGATCCGTACCAATGGCCAGCAATTCGGCTCCTTCGAATATGGCCAAGACTTTTACACCATCGGGCCTTTGGCGGGAGACGGAACGACCACCTACGAGATCGTAGTGATCGACAATGATAAGCCAGATTGCCGTAATTTCACGACCATCGACCCGATCGACTGTCTGCCTTGCCGCATCGGAGCTCTGGACTATTCTGTACAGTGCCTCGAAAACAGCAAGACGTTTGTCCTCAATCTCGATTTCGAGTACGAAAATCCTGATAGCGACCGCTTTACCCTGGCCATTGGGGATCAGGTAGTCGGTTCGTTCCTGTATACCGATCTTCCCCTGGAAAAAACGCTGGAGCTACCCGGATCCGGCGAGCTGATCGTAGCCGTCTGGGATTCCGAAAATCCTTCCTGTGCCCAGAAGGCGGAATTCAGTATTCCCTGCTGCTACCTGTCGGAACTGACGGTAGAAGCCGCCCCCTGCGAAAACGACGGGGAGCTTTGGGTCGATCTAGATTTTGACTACTACAATGTCAGCAACACCTTCCAGGTGGTTTACGGCCCGGCGGGGGGTACGCTGGAGGTGCTGGAATTTGCCTACACCGATCTGCCGATCACCCTCGGCCCACTGCCCGGTCAGGCCGCAACCGACTGGTATTTTGAAGTTACCGATCTGGGGTACTTCTGTCAAAGTAGCGCCGAACTCAGTACCCAATACTGTGACAATGATGCCTGTGCCGAGTGGGACCAGACCCCGGCCGGCGCTTACGGCCCCATAACGGGTTACGATCCGGGAGACCTCATTGATGAAGAAGACGGGCTTCAATTATCCTTTGCACCGGCCAATGCCGCCAACTGTGACTGTGCGGTATTTGTGACCAAGGCTTCCACCTTCCCCGCCTTTAGCGCCGGTAACGGGCAGGTGGTGCTACTCGATAACAGTGGAGCAATGATCAGTGCTCCGGGTTATGAGATCCAGCAGCTCAGTGTGGATTACTACTTTACCGGCAACGAAGTCCTGCTGGCGGTCAATGATCAGCCGGTGGTAGCGGCCGCCCACCCACTTGATCTGCCGGCCGCTATTGCTCCCGGTGTCAAACTTGAAGTAACGGCCAGCAGTAATGACGGCCGCAACGGTCGCATGGTCTTCAGCGGTGCGATCTACCGGCTCGGCTTCCTGTCCCGCGGCAAATGGGTGCTGGATAACTTCTGTAACGACAAGACGGAAAAAGAAGACGAAGTATGGCCGGGAGATACCAACCTGGACAACGTCGCCAACCACATCGATCTCCTGAATATTGGTCTGGCCTACGGACAACAGGGCCCTCCGAGAACCAATGCCGAGATCAAGTGGGAAGCCCAGCAGTCGGAAAACTGGTCCGATCAGTATTTTGACAGTGATCTGAATTACAAACATGCGGACGCCAACGGCGACGGACGGATCGACCGGGCCGATCGCGGGCCCATCATGGAGCACTATGGCCTCGTCCACGGGCCGCTCCCGGTATTTACCGATGTACCCGCCACCGAAAATGATCCGCCGCTATACGTCGATTTTGCGGCCAGCAGTTCGCCCATTCCGGTGGGAGGAACCTTCCAGGTACCCATCGTATTCGGTACGGAAGCAATACCCGTGGAAGACATTTACGGAATTGCTTTTACCATCACCTTCGATCCGACCGTGATCGACCCCGCCAGCATCGAAGTAGTCTATCCGGAAAGCTGGCTCGGACAAACCGGTGAGGATCTGCTGACGCTCGATCGGACGCTGGAAGCCTCCGGCCGGATCGATGTGGCCCTTACCCGGATCAATAAGGTGAATGTAGGCGGTTACGGAGCAATCGCCTCCCTGATCGGAGCCATTGACGATATTGCCGGCAAACATACCGTCGTCGAGATTACCGAGGTAGTAGCGATCCGGGCTAATGAGGATCGGGTACCGGTGAACGGCATTCCCACCAAGGTGGAGTTTACCGAAGAGCTGAAGCCCGAGATCGGTTATATCGACCTCAACGCCTCGCTGAATATTTTCCCCAACCCTACCTCCGGCGAAGTATTGATCACTACCCGTTTCAACTATCCGATCGAAAAGATCCGGATCCTGGACGGCTACGGTAATCCGACGGGCATTGAGGTAGCGGGTAAAAATCGTATCAACCTGCAGGATCTGCCTTCGGGCATCTATATGCTTCGGATCCAGTTGGGCAAATACACCATCAGCCGGAAAGTAGTGAAAGTGAATTAGGTAAGTGCTTCCTGCAATTTGTATGGCAGGAAGCGGTATCATCAAGATATTTGATAGGGTACTTTGAAGGAATTATTTTGGCAGTGCCGGTCCCGGGTGGACCGGCACTTTTTTTATTTATTCGTTCTCCCAATGGCTAAATTAAGCAGGAAAAACGGGTGGTTTTAAGCAGTATCCGCCTCACCACGCTAAATCGCAATTATATTTTTTTATGGAATTTTCTTAATTTCCCGTCTCAATTCCAAAGCCTCCCACAGTTGCCTTCGGGCATGAAACGGGCCTTTTATCTACAACCACCGCCTTTTTTGAAGAATAACGCCCCTCCCTGCCAACCGGTTTTCCCGGACTGGTGGTGCTTAAGATTTGTACACCTATAACATACTATTACATGAAAAAACCAAACTTCAAAATTACCAAAGCTCACCTGAAGAAAGGATTAAAGTACGGAGGAATTGCGCTCGGCGTCATTGTAGTGCTGGCTCTGATCGGCGGGTTTACCATCAATTACCGGGGCATCCCCTCCTACGAAGTAAATATTCCGGATTATCAGCTGAACAGCACGCCGGAAAGCATTGCCCGTGGTAAAAAACTTACCCTCACTTTATGTGCAGGCTGCCACCGGGACCCCGAGACCGGGCAACTGACCGGAGCGCAAATGAAAGATGCTCCGGCGGAATTCGGCACCATCTATTCGCAGAATATCACCCAGGATAAGGAATACGGTATCGGCGACTGGACGCCGGGAGAACTCATGTACCTGTTGCGTACCGGCATCAAAAAGGATGGCCAGTACGCACCGCCCTATATGGCCAAGTTGCCGCTCATGGCCGATGAGGATATCCATGCGATCATCTCGTTCCTGAAATCCGATGATCCGATAGTGGCCGCGATCAATAAGCCGGATCAACCCAGCGAGGTAGGTTTCCTGACCAAGTTGCTCTGTAACATAGCCTGGAAACCGTTCCCACTACCGGAAAACCGGATCGAAATGCCCGATACTACCAATAAGGTCGAACTGGGTAAGTATCTGGCCCACAACCTGGATTGCTATTCCTGCCATTCGGCGGATTTCAAAACCAACGACTTTCTGGAACCTACCCAGAGCGCCGGTTATTTCGGCGGTGGAAACCCGACCCTGAACTTAGAAGGCGAGGTCGTCCCAACCGCCAACCTCACCCCCCATCCCACCGGCATCGGCGACTGGACCGAAGCGGAATTCATCCTGGCGGTCAAAAGCGGGATCAAGCAAGGCGAACCGAAGTTAAGGTACCCAATGGCCCCCTACGCCCTGCTCACCGATTACGAAGTAGGCGCCATTTTTGCCTACCTGCAGACCATCCCGCCGGTCGAGAACGAGGTGGAACGGGTATTCGAAGAAAAAGAAGCCAAAATGGATTGATCACCGCATTCGTGCAGAACGATCATTCATCGAAACTAATTCAACCGGTTCCGGGTAGCCCCTCAAAGTTACCCGGAACCCTCCCCTGACACCTGACACCTCTCAACCCTCACTCCCCAAACCCTGACACCTGACACCTCCCAACCCTGACCCCTCGCATCTCCCCCTCAAAACCGATGCCCAATCGACAAAAAAGATTTCACCCCCGGCTGTACCGTACCATCCGTTTTCAGAGGCAACGAAAAGGTTAAAGTAATTGGGCCGAGAAAAGACTGATAGCCAATCGTAGCCCCAAAACCCCAAAGTGGGATATTGCGATCCCGGGGTATCTGCAGGTTATCGGGCGACTGGAAAAAGCCGAAATTGGTTTCCAGTCGGAACATCAACGCCCGGCTGACGAACTGCTGCCAGCCCAGACTACCACCAAAAGCTGCGGCTGCTACCTGCTCATTAGCCTCCAGCCCCAGAAAGGGAATGTGGCGTTGCCCCAATCGCTCCGGAGCACCTACCAGAAAGAAATCCACGAAGTTGTCTTTGGGGTTCCAGATATAGCCCGCAAAAGTCCGAAACACGATGGAAGCCTTGCTGTGCACCGGAATAAAGCTGTTAAGCTGCAGACTCAGCTTGAAGTAGGGATCAAAACTAAAAAGTGTATCCGGGTTAAACGGGATATTCACATTGGGTTCAGTCAGGCGAAAACGGCTGTTGTTCACCAGTTTGCCCCGGGCCTGCATTTGCACGCCCCTACGGGGAAAGATATTGCGATCCAGCGAATTGATGTCCAGACCGCCGTATACCAGATGATTCGTAAAGACCAGTTTTCTGAAGCCCGGATCAATCCCGGAACGGGGTTGAAACACCAGACGTTCCCGCTGCACACCGGTGGAAAAAAGTACATTGTGCCCAAATCGATACTGCCAGCCCACATCGAAAACGGATTCCGTCAATTTAAATTCCTGCACGGTGATGCCTTTCTGGTAGAAGGGTAGTTCATCGCGATTGACGCGAAACTCCGCCGCCAGGGAGGCCCGTTGGTTGCGGCTGACGTACTTCAGGTAATTTGCGTTGAGGCGGTAGTTGTCCGCCAGTTTGGTCACCACCACCAAACGGGATGCCGGCAGCCAGAGGTTGCGGCGGATGAGCCCCAGCAGAAAGCCGGCCTCGTGGTAACTGTCGTAATTGATCGCTGCCTTGAGAATGGCCTGGGATTTCTCCTGTACATCGAGGGTCAGAAAATTTCGATCCCCTTCCCGTTGCACCCGGTAAGTCACCTTTTCGAAGGCATTGGTCCCGAACAGCCGGTCGATCCCCGCGTCGATATCGTCTACGGTGATCGGTTTGGCCATCCGGATATCGAAGCGGCCGGTGATCTCATATCCGGTGAGGCGTTCGTTTCCCTGTACATCCACCCGGTGGATGACCAGAGGATCAGGAGATTCCAGAGCGGGGACCTCCGACGGAATTGCATATTGCCGCAGCGAATCGGCCAGTTGCCGCAACTGCGGCAACGCCCGGCGGGCCGCCAGTTCGCCCATGTACATAATGGAATCGGCCTCGTAAAACTGGGAGGCGCTATAGTTGCGTAGGTCCGGTTCGATGTAGATATCGATCAGATCCATTTGTTTTTCCGCATCCTCGATGCCCATCAGAAAGAAGGACTGCAACAGTACATCGGACAAGCCGTCCATGTGTTCCGGAGCCGCTTTCTGCCGGCCGGTATAAACGCCGATCACAATATCCGCTCCCATGTCCACGATCTCGCGCACGGCAAAATTGTGCACCAGGCCACCGTCGACCAGCACCTGTTCCTCACTCCGGATGGGGGTGAAAACGGTCGGGATCGCCATACTGGTCCGCATGGCTTTCGCCAGGTCTCCTTCTTCCAGGACCACCGATTTACCACTGATCATATCCGACCCGTTGCACACAAAAGGAATGGGGAATTTCCGAAAATCTGACTCTTCCATGGCCGGCAGGGTCAGGCGGCTCAGTAGCTTGGAGATCTGCTGCCCCTGGTTGAGGCCGCTGGGCACCTTAAATTGCCAGTTGCCGATATCGAATTCGGCCAGCTGATTTTCAAAAAAGGGTTTTTCTTCGAAGATGACATTCTGCAGAGGCATGCGGTCACTCAGTACCTCGGACCAGTTTTGGTCCAGGATCAGACGCTCCAGGCTATCCGCCCGGTAGCCGATCGCGTAGAGGCCACCAATGATACTTCCCATGCTGGTGCCGGTAATAAAATCCGGCCGGATCCCTACTTCCTCCAGCACTTTCAGCACGCCGATGTGGGCCATTCCCTTGGCGCCGCCACCACTGAGTACCAGGCCGATCCTGGGTCGCTCCGGGGTCCGGAGCGTAGTATCAGGAGTTTGGGCCCGCAGTACAGGTGTTAAATAAAATGGCAGGAAGCCCCATAGGAAGAAGAATAACAGGCGATATTTCATCGGTAATCTGAAATGCGTAGGTGTTCTCCAAAAATACATAAAAGATCAAAGGAAGAACAGCGTCTTTTCGAGCAACGTCCCGATTACCGGGACCAAAAAAATAAGCCGATCAACCAAGGCTGACCGGCTATTATTTTCAATTTGCTAAAACTTCAGATTAACACTGGAGGTCATCCAGACTATCCCGTGCATCTTCGATAGCTGCATCGTACGCAGCCTGATCCGCCGCCGGTACACAGAAATCAATGTCCTCGGCTGCATCCAGGTAATCCTGATAGGCATCCTTATAGGTATTGCAATTTTCTGTAGTCGGGTCCTGTGCGTAGGCCTGGGCAGCGTTGCTCAGAACGTTTGCCTCATCCTGCAATTCCACGGTCCAGTTAAAATTAGCGGCACAACCGCCGGGCCCCGGATTGTCCTTACTGCAGGCAGTGCTCAGGGTGATAGTAAAAGTGATCAATAAGAAAGCGGAAAACTTCAAAAATGAAGACATTTAGAATATGGGTTTTTGAGTTAAATAAAATGTATATACTTTTATACTACCAGAAACCGATAGGTTACTGACAAAACCGTAATTTTTGGAAATGCTAAAAAAGATTTCCTTTATAACGCTGTCTCTGTTTTTGATCTGGCAGTCCTACAAGCTGGTTGGCCATCTGGGACAGGTAAGCATCAATTCCTTTCTGCTGACCATTTTTCTGGCGTGGATAATCAATATGTTTATTACGGGAATATTTGCTTTTCCCGGATTTGTGCTTCCTACCCAAAATCTATTACCGGAAGCTTATTACCAGATCCACTCTCCCGATGTTTTGAAGTCCTGGTTCGATCGTTTAGGCGTGGAGACTTTCCGAAAAATCTTATTGGCCACACTGTGGCGCAATCAGGAACAGCGTAAAGGTTATTTTAATGGCAGAAAAGAAGGGATGGATCAGCTTTGGACAAAAAGCAAGAAATCCGAATTTGGTCACCTTTTGCCCTTCATCATTCTAAATGGTGTAGCCGTTTTCTTTTTATTCCGTGAGCATTATCTTTTGGCGATCGCTACCGCATCTATCAATTTTCTAGGAAATTTTTATCCAATTCTTCTGCAACGACACCATCGAATGCGCCTTACTAAATTGAGGAAATTAAGCGTTTAAGATATCAATTTCAAATTGCTCCTCCGTTTTTCACCTTGATCAGCTCGGCAATAATGCTCAGGGCGATCTCCCGGGCGGAGCGGGCGCTGATATTGACGCCAATGGGCCCGTGTATCCGGGCGATCGCATCTTCACTGAAACCGGCTTTCTGCAGGCGGGCCACCCGCTTGGCGTGGGTACGGCTGCTCCCCAACGCGCCGATATAGGCAATATCCGAATCCAGCAGCAAATGTAGCGCCTGATCGTCGATCTTCGGATCGTGGCTCAGCAAAACGGCGTAGGTATAGGCATCGAAATCGTAATTCGGAAGCACCTCCGCGGGCCAGTCCCGGATCAATTCCTTCGGAGGCGTGCTGAAAACCGTCCGGTCGGTGAAGATACCGCGCGGATCGATCACGATGGGTTCGAACCCAAAATAATGCGCCAGGTGGACCAGATCCACCGCAATGTGCGCCGCACCAATGATGAGCAGGCGGCTCGGACGCGGATAGATCCGAATGAACCAATTGCCCGATCCCAGCTCGGCCTGCCGGCTTTTTCGGCTGCGGTAGGCATCCAGGGCTTCTTCCGCCACTTCTTCCGGCACGGTGCTTCCCATTTGGCTGCCGTCGGGAAAGACCAGACTACGCTCCAGCTTTTCGTTCTGCAGGTGACTGACGAGGATACAGGGCTCGTGCCCTTCCAGACAGGAAAAAAGCTTTTGATTAAGTGCTTGCTGGCGACTTACCGGTTCCAGAAAAACGGTCACCTTACCGCCGCAGGTCAGACCTACCGACCAGGCCTGATCGTTGCTCACACCGAAGGCCAGAGTCTTCGGCCGACCGCTTTCCATCACACTTTTTGCTTCCTTAACCACAGCACCTTCCACGCAACCGCCGCTCACACTACCGGCCATATCCAGGTTCTCGGAAATAGCCATCACTGAACCTACCGGACGGGGAGCGGAGCCCCAGGTTTGAATAACGGTGGCCACGGCATAATCCAGCCCTTGCTTTTCCCAGGAGCGTATGGTATCCAGTATTTCTTCCATTGCAAGTATGTTTTATATTTGGTTAGTTATCATTGGCAACAGTAGCGCCCCGCCAACAGTTTAGCTACTTTGCGGATATTTCCGGGCCAGACGAAGGATTCGTCACGCTTCCGGTAGAATGTAGGTTTCCAACACCGCGATCAGTCCGTAGATCGAAACCGTCAGGACGGACACCCACCAGATCCAGAGCGGCCGTTCGGGGTATAGCCATACCGCCAAAAATACACTGATCAGGCATAATATGGTATTGATTAAAATCACCCATTTGAACCGGCGGGCCCGACTGGGATAGGCGAATTTGATGGGCACAAAATGTAATATGGCAAAAGCCAGAATGAGTATGGCATTGCCCCAGGGAGAAAAATCAAAGATGAAATACAGAAAAAGGACCACCATGTTCCACATCACCGGAAAGCCGACGAAATGCATGCCGTCGGAAACCATACCGTCCAGACCGTAGTACAGGGCCGATACGAGTAAGATGGCAAAAGTGAGATAGAGGTCCCAGGGAGCCGGCACCAGTTCGGCACTGTAAAAAAAGTAGGCCGGGATAATGGCGTAGGTCGCAAAATCGATCACGTAGTCGATCGTTTGTCCTTTTACGTGAGGCAACACCTCCGTCACCCGAAACATTCTGGCAAAAGTACCGTCTACTCCATCGATGAGCAGACACAAAAAGAGCCACAACATGGCTTCCCGGAAATTGCCCGCATCGATCGCTATTATGGCCATAAAGGCCGAAAGTAAACCGCTGGCCGTGAATACATGTACACTCCAAGCTAAGATTTTTGCCATCATTGTTATTTTGCTGTCCGGCTCGAATTTAAGGAAAGCTTGTAACTTCACGCTATGAATTTGAAAAATCCATCTATCTGGCGCCCGATGCTCGGGCTGTTTGGTCTCTTTATACTCATCGCGCTCTACCTCGTCCTCAGCGACACGCAGGATATTTTCTGGCCCGGTTTCCTGGCCATGGCGTTCTTTTACGCCCTGGTCTTCCTGCTGGGTGCCTACGCGGCCAGTTTGCGTAAAGACGAAGGGATCAACGGCATGATGCTGGCCGACCGCTCCGTACCGCTCTGGCTGGCCATCTTTACCATGAGCGCTACCTGGGTAGGTGGAGGTTATATCAACGGTACGGCGGAATATACGGCCTCCAGCGGGCTCGTCTGGGTGCAGGCCCCCTGGGGTTACGCTCTGAGCCTGATCATCGGCGGCCTGTTCTTTGCCCGCAAAATGCGCCGGTACCGCTTTCGCACCATGCTCGATCCATTGGAACAGCGATTCGGAAAAAGGATTGCCGGACTGCTTTTCCTGCCCGCTCTTTCCGGAGAGATATTTTGGACGGCGGCCATCCTGACCGCGCTGGGTACTACTTTCGGTACCGTGCTTGGACTGGATACGACCACGTCCATCATCCTTTCCGCGCTCATCGCCATTGCCTATACCGCACTCGGCGGGCTGTGGGCTGTGGCTATTACCGATCTGTTGCAAATGATCATCCTTTTCGGCGGTTTGTTCCTGGTTCTGCCGTTTGCGTTGAACACGGTCGGTGGCTGGTCCAAAATATGGGGCGACTATCAGGAAAGTTTCGGGGCGGCCGCCAGTCTGCTTCCGAGTCGGGAAGCCCTCGGCTCCTATTATTGGAACTGGTGGGACTTTGCGCTGCTGCTCATGTTTGGCGGTATTCCCTGGCAGGTTTACTTCCAGCGGGTACTGTCCTCCAAAGACGAGCGCATCGCCCAACGCCTGTCGATCATGGCGGGCCTGGTTTGCCTCCTGGCGGCCGTTCCGCCCATCGTGATCGGAGTGATCGGTCAACAGGCAGACTGGGTGGCCATGGGACTGAATCCGCCGCCTGATGCCGCCACTACCCTACCCTGGGTGATCCGCTACCTGACCAATCCCTGGATCGCTACCATCGGCCTGGGAGCCATTGCCGCCGCGGTGATGTCTTCGGTGGATTCTTCCATCCTTTCGGCCTCTTCGATGCTTTCCTGGAATGTCTACCGGCCGCTCATCCGGCCGAACCTTTCCGAGTTTCAGTTGAAGAAAGTCATCCAGCGCTCCATCTGGATCATCGGTATTGCCGCCCTCTTGCTGGCCCTGCAGGTGAAGAGTGTATACGAGTTGTGGTTCCTGTGCAGTGATTTTGTCTATTGCCTGTTGTTCCCGGCGCTGGTCTGCTCGCTGTTCGACCCGAAAGCAAATGCGCCGGGGGTACTGGCCGGATTTTTGGTAGCTTTTGTTCTGCGGTTCGGCGGTGGAGACGCTACCCTTGGGATACCGATCATACTCCCCTACCCGATGGTCGAAGATGGGGTGGTACTGTTTCCCTACCGGACCCTGGCGATGGTTTCCGGTTTGATCTCTATTGTAGTCGTATCCCGGCTGACCCAGCAATACCGGCCGGCCAAACCGCTGGTAATAGCCGATAATGATTAAGCCTGGCAACTAATCCCCTGAAAGTACGTACAGGGTATAAATGTCTAAGGGAATTCATATCTTACAGACAACCAGCAACCTGATAATGGACATCGACCAAAGCCTCAAGGAACAGATCTTACAGCTAGTTGCCAAAAACGAGATTGACCAGGTTTTTGAATTACTGGCCAAACGGCAATTTTCCACTTTGGATAAAGAGCTGATCCTGCTGAATAGCCGGTACAATAAGCTCAAGGAAGAAATGCGGATGGATGTCATTTCCAAAGAGGAAGCCAATCGGGAAATGAACCGGATCACCGTAGCCCTGGTAGACCTTTCCTCTCGTATCCAACAACCCGCGCGGACCGGAGTCGAAACTGGTGTCCGGAGCAATAAGCTGTTGCTCTACCTCCTACCCGTGGTCCTTTTACTGCTGGCGGGCGGTATTTACTTTTTCATGCAGGATCGGGGTGCCACATCCAGTCCGGGCCAGCAGTTTACCGAGATCGGCCCCGCCCCCGATGAGGCCGGTGACGATAAGCTTTGGCAAAGAACGCTGTCGGTTAACGATCTGCGAGCTTACAATACCTACCTCGATGTATATCCCAACGGAAAACACGCAACGGAAGCGCACCAGAAGATCCAACAGCTCGGTGATCAGCCGTACTGGGAGCAGGTACTGGAAGTGCGCGCCCTCGGTGCCTACAAAGATTACCTGGCCGAATTTCCCGATGGCCGGTTCCGTGCCGATGCCGAAGACAGCATCCGGGTGATCGAGGCCAAAGATGATCTGATCCGGCAGGACAATCTGGACTTCGAAGCGGCGGCCCGGCAGGAAACGATCGCGGCCTTCCAACAATACCTGGACCAACATCCGAACGGACAATTCGTGGGACTGGCCCGGGCCAATATCCGGGCCCTAGAGGCGGAAAAAGAATGTTTCTGCAAGGCCCGGACCTTCAAGCAGGTTAGCGATCATACCTGGGTAGAATTCCGTATGCCCCGCCTGAAAATAGGCTCCACCATTAAGATCCCGGAAGGGGTTTACAACAAATACGTATTCCCCAAGTGCAATCGCGTTTGGTGGACAGATCTCGTATTCACCTGTAATCCGACGACCTGCCAGTGGGAAAAGGTAAGCGGCCGCTACGATTCGGATGCACTCTGCCACGGGGGCTATACGGAGCATCGCTACCTGGTAGTGGGTACCAAATAAAAACCGGGAAACAGCCATCAGACTATTTCCCGGTTCGATCATTGCTTTTTCTTATCTAATTCTGTAACTCTTCCATTTTATTCCCAGCCAAAGATCTGCGTCAGATTGGGATTAACCGTTACGTGGGTTTGGGGAATGGGGCGGTAGTAATACTTCGGATCTTCGAAAGTCCCTCTTTCCCGCACGGTCTGTATCGTTCCGCTGGTGCCGTTGGCCAGGTAGACGTTGGCATCCGAACCCTGTTCGCCGGCGCGGTAGTAAATAAGGGCTACGCCATTGGAATTGACCTCCTTATCATCACCCGTCGGAACGGATTCCGTCTGATCGATCAGAATGATGTCTTCTACTCCGTCGCCGGTCAGATCGTATTTGCCCAGGCCGGGGAAGTACAGTCCTTCCGGTTCGTTTTCCACCAGTTTGCCGGCACCCCAACGCATAAGGTCATCAAAACGATAGCCTTCCATTGCCAGTTCGATCCGGCGCTCCCGGCGGATCTCCAGGAGCAACGGGTCGGAAATACCCGGATAGCGGGCCTCCTGCAGCCGGTCGCTGGTAGCATCCATGGTCATGGCCGGGGTGCCTACGCGGGCACGCAATACGTTGACCGTAGCGTCCAGGACACTTTGGTCCAGAGCGCCCAGTTCGGCGTTCGCTTCGGCGAAGATCAACAGCACTTCTGCGTACCGCAGTACCGGCACGTCTACATTGTTGATGACGTCATCATCCCGGTCGTTCACGTATCCTTTGATCTGGTGGTAACCGGAGAAGTTCTTGGACAACTGCTGCACGTACACCCCACCGCCCTGAGCGTAGGTGCCCGTTCTGATCAGTTCCCAACCCGGATAGGCGTAGGTCTGAGCCAGTCGCTTATCGCGATTTTCAAACTCTTCGACGAACAGTTTGGTGTCGTAACCCTCCATCTCGGAATAAAACGCACCGTCGAGCATCAGGTAAGTCTGCAGGAGATCCTTGCTCGGACTGGTCTCGTAGTTACCGAAAATGGTACCGGAGTTTCCACTATTCTTAAGGTTGGTAATGGCAATATTATTCAGAATGACTTCGGGGTTTCCGTTGAGATTGGCATTGACAAACAAGTTGTAATAATCCTGATCCGGATTCCCGGTGCTGTAAATGCTGAACCGTCCGGTATCCATGATCTGTTTGGCCAGATCCCGCGCCAGTTCGATGTAGGCGGTGGCAGTGCCCTGCAGATTCAGTTCGGGATGATACTTGCGGTAAGTTCCTTCGTAGAGGGCATAGCGCGCCATGTAGGTCATGGCTACCCATTTGTCCACTGCTCCATCCGGCTGGTCGGTACGGATGTGGTCCACGGCAAACTGAAAATCTTCAAAGATATGGTCTACTACCATGGCGCGGTCGTCGCGGCCCTTATACAACTTATCTTCGTCATCGGTGCCCAAAACCTGGTCGTACCAGGGCACATCGGAGTAGCGTTGTACTTTATCTACGTAAAAAAGGGCCCGGAAAAAGCGCGCCAAACCTTCAAAGTGATCCAGTGCTTCCTGCGGAATATCCGCCTTTTCAAAGTTCTCCAGGAAAAAATTGATGGTACGGAGCCGCCCCCAGTTCCAGCCTCCGGTAATAGTTGCTGAACTCGGATTGGTCGTCATCATCGTTTTCAATTCCGTGTTACCCGTATTGGAGGCATTATCGGTGGTGGCGTAGCCATCGGCCACGTAGATGCCCCATCCGGGAAAATTGTACAGGTTGTTCATGTAAATGGAGAGGTCTTCTTCGGAATTGAAGAAATTCTCCTTTCCAATGGAGGTCTCCGGGAAGCGATCCAGGAACTCATCG
The DNA here is from genome assembly GCF_002646595.1 of Flavilitoribacter nigricans DSM 23189 = NBRC 102662. Taxonomy (GTDB): domain Bacteria; phylum Bacteroidota; class Bacteroidia; order Chitinophagales; family Saprospiraceae; genus Flavilitoribacter; species Flavilitoribacter nigricans. Next base: position 48,038 of record NZ_PDUD01000049.1, on the reverse strand, counting down.
TTACAGGAAGTGCCCACCAGCAGGATGGCGACACCGATGATTGGAAATAATATATTTTTCATGATTGTTAGTTTCTTTTACCGCAATTAATTCATTAAAAATCAACATTGATGCCCACGGAATACCGGCGTTGGAACGGATACTGGTAACCGCTTCCGTTCTGGCGCCCAACGGACAAACTCGGATCGATGCGAATATCGCTGTCGCTGATCGCTTCCGGATCGAAATAGTCGGCCACGCCGGACCATTCCGTGATGTTCTCGCCACTGAGGAAGACCCGGATCCGGGAGATGTTGATCCGGCTGGTCAGACTGTTCGGCAGCGTATACCCGATCGTCAGATTCTTAAACCGCAGATAAGCGGCATTCAGGAGGTAATCGGATTGGGGAATCGCCAGGCCCTGCGCCTGGTCGATCCGTTCGCCCAGGTTCCGGTCTGCGAGCCAGGCCTGCAGGTGCGGGTACTGCGCGTCGGTATTGGCACTCGCCAGACCGGCATCGATATAGGCCTGTGAGTGTTTTGCCATATCGGTCGGACTGTCGTCCGCGGCGCGGTAATAGTCCATCAGGTGCACGTAACCTCCGGCGTAGGGTTGCTGGTAAAAACCCCAGTAAAGGTAATCCTGCGGGTAGTAATCCCGTTTGCCGATGCCCTGGAAGAAAGCATTGACATCCAGTCCGCCCCACTCAAAACCGAGGTTCAGGCCATACCGGAAGCGAGGCAGCATATTCCCTATGACTTTCAGGTCTTTAGGGTCATCTACCGTATTGCCTTTCTCAATAATGCCGTTACCGTCCTGGTCGACGTATTTCGGCCAGCCTTCCGTGATCGTCAGTGCGCCCCACGGAATGATGCTACTCTGATCCAGCTGATCGATCTCGTCCTGGGAGCGGAAAAGACCGTCGCTTTCCAGTCCCCAGATCTCGCCGATCTCCTGGCCTACGTAAAATTGGGTCAGGTTCAGGTTGGGATTGTCAAAACGGGTAATAAAGGAACGGTTATCAGACAGGACGAATTTGGCGTCGAAGCGGAGGGGTTTGCGTCCCACATCGAATGAGTTGCGGTAAGTGAGCCCCAGCTCCCAGCCTTTGGTTTCCAGATCTGCGGCATTTTCCAGCGGCTCGTTCGCACCCAGTACATCCGGAAGATCCCGGCCCAGTGTAAGCATTCCCTTGGTTTCCCGCACGTAATAATCGAAAGTAGCCAGCAGGCGGTCTTCCTTGATCCCTACTTCGAGACCGAAGTTGCGCGAAGTCACATCTTCCCAGGTATAGTTGGAAGAAACGATGGCGGGCGGCTGGATCCGCTGCGGTAATTGATCACCGAAGATATAGAGACCGTCGGTGGCGCTCATCGTCGGAATATATCCGTAGTTGCTGACGAACTGGTTACCCAGGCTACCGTAGGAAGCACGGAGTTTGAGCAGGCTGATCAGCCCCTGATCCTGCATGAATCCTTCCTTATCAATTCTCCAGGCTGCCGAAGCCGACGGGAAGAAACCGAAACGCTTGTCCTGCGGGAAACGGGAAGAACCGTCGTAACGGCCGTTGAATTCAACGATATAGCGATCCTTAAAGATATAGTTTAGGCGGTAAAATACCCCGCGAACGGCCCAATCGGAGATCGCTTCGTCCACTTCCGCCGTACCGGTGGCCAGCGCGATGGTCGGCAAACTGGCCGAGATGATACCGTCCCGGTAGGCATCAAAGCGTTCGGTGCGGTAGTACTCCTGGTTGAAACCTCCAATAACGGTCAAGGCGTGATCCTGGCCGAAATTGGTATTGAAGGTGGTATAGACATTGAATACATTGTAGTTATCCTTGATCGAACGGCGCAGGGCGGCGTTGGAGCCCTGCTCCCGTACATCGTCCGGCCCGAAACCGACGGAATACTTCGTCCAGTAAGTATTCACATCCAGGTTGCCCTGACGGATGGTGTAATCCGCATTCAATTTCAGGTGATCACCGATCAGTTTGAATTCGGCGGAGATCGTGTTCTGCAAACTGTTATAATCGCGGGTTGAATTTCCGCCGTCGGTTAGCTTTGCGGCCGTTTGGCCTACCGCCGTATTGGCCCAGGTCCCGTCGGGGTTCTTATCCCAGTCCGTCGGAAAAAAGTTATACAGATCCCAGAGACTGAAGTAGGAAGGATTTTCCCGCTGGGTGCCCGTGAGATAAGTGTTATTGCTGATGGAGATCCAGTCGTTCACCCGGAAATTCACCTTGCCCCGGAGCGAATAGCGATCAAAGTAATCGTCGGCCAGGGTCAGCACACCGTTTTGCCGATTGAAAGATCCGGACAGCAGGTAGCTCGTCACGTCGGATTTTCCACTAATGCTGAGGTGGTGATTTTGCGCGTTGGTATAGTTGGTCATGAAATAATCGGTCCAGTCGCGTCCGCCCATATATTGCCAGGAAGTCGCGTCGTTGGGATTGATCCGTACACCCGGCGTATTTGGGTTTTCGGAGCGTTCCTTGGCCCAGGCGTAGGTTTCATCACTGTAATTGACGTAATCCCAGGGCGTATTATCGGTTGCCGTTTCCAGCATCCGGGAATAGATGTAGGGATCGGTGATCTTATCCGGTAGAATGGTAGAAGTACCGGTGGAGAAGTTGGAGTTATAGCTTACGAAGACACCATCCTGCCGACCGGTTTTGGTCGTAATCAGGATCACGCCGAAAGCGGCGCGTGCCCCGTAAATAGCCGCAGAGGAAGCATCCTTCAGCACCGAAATGCTTTCTACATCCTCCGGAGCCAGCCGGTTCAATTCGATAGCATCCGAAGGCACTCCGTCGATCAGGATGAGCGGTTCGCCGCCGTTGATGGAGGTCAGTCCCCGGATATTGATCTTGGCGGCCTGCCCGGGAGCTCCGCTGTTGAAATCGATGTTCAGGTTGGGTGATACGCCCTGCAATCCCTGGGCGAGGTTACTGATGGGTCGGCTTTGTATCTGTTCCGGAGTGATCTGATCCACCGCTCCCGAAAGGTTTGCTTTTTTCTGCACGCCGTAACCGACCACCACTACTTCGGATAAGCCAACCGCATCCTCGGACATACTCAGGTTGATGGTCGTCTGGCCGTTGATCTGCACTTCCTGGGCCTGCATACCGACATAAGAAAAGATCAGGGTGCCGTCTTCCGGGGCTTCCAGTGCGTACCGGCCATCCAGGTCGGTGACCGTTCCGGTAGTCGTTCCCTTCACCGTTACGGATACCCCAATGAGCGGCAATCCGCTTTCATCTTCTTGCACCATGCCGCTCACCCGCAGGGTTTGAGCAGACAGGCTTAACAGTAAAATGCTACCTACTAACGTAAGTAGCCACTTCCTTCCGAAAGTAAGGATAGTTTTCATAAACTAGATGCTTTACATGAATAGAAAAACGTTGGTCGGACAAAGGTGAGGAAAAAATTGCGAACTCTTAATCTTCTTGTCTTTAATCACTTATGACTTTTGTATTAAGTTTGTATTAATAAATCGCAGGGCTGGAAAGAATCAGGAAATTTCTCCCTACATTCCGGCCCATTCCCCTACACTTAGCCTATGCATAGCAAGCGGAAGAACTATTTCCTGATCCTTTGTTTCCTGTCCTTCGTACCGTTATTGCCGGCCCAACTGGAGGACTGGGACAGCGATCAGGACGCGATGCCCAACGGCTATGAATTCTACCGGGGACTCAATGTGGACGATCCGCGGGATGCCTGGCAGGATCCGGACGAAGACGGCATCCTGAATATCTACGAATATTATCTGGGTACGGACCCGCAGGACAAAAGCCAGCCGCGAATCGTTCACCTGGAAGCGGGTGAAGATCTGAATGCCATGATCAGGACCGCCGAACGGGGTACCGTGATCCGCATCCCAACCGGTTATTATCCACTCAATTATCGTCACGACAGTCAGGCCGAAGCGCCCCGTTTGTTGCTGCAGGGCGGCTGGAATACCGATTTTACCCAACAGGACCACTGCCGCTACCCTACCGTGCTCAGCGGGGAGGAACAGGGGGCCCTGTTCGATCTTCTGATCACCAATGGCAATTCCACGGCCCTGCTCATCGATGGGTGTACGCTGCAGAACGGCAGTGCGGGAGCGATCCAACTGACCGCCTACCTTTCCAAAGTACAGCTCCTGCTGGCCAATTGCCGGATCATTAACAATTCTGCCCATCGTGCCTCAGCCATACTGAACTTTCGGGACGGGGAAAATGCCACCCTGATCTCGGACCTGATCCTGGTCAATACGGTGTTAGCCGGAAATCGCGGTACGGCGGTCCGCACCGAGCAACACGCCACTCGTACCAATCTGAAATTGCTCCATAGCCTGGTAGCCTTCAACGAATACGCTGATAATGACGTAGCGCCCTATTCGTCGGGCCACGGACTGGATGTTTATCCGGATTCCGACTCGACCTTCTACCTGCAGATAGCCAATTCCATTTTATGGAAAAATGCCAACACGGAGTTCCGGATCGGAGAGCTGGAGGAACAGACGCTGGAGGTGAGTAATACGAACAACCTGCTCAATTTTATTGAGGAAGAGACGAGACAGGCACTCTTCGCTCATCCGAGCAACCGGAGTCTTGATCCCCAACTGGAGAGCGACGGTGATCTGTTTTTCAGACTGGCAGCGACCAGTCCGGCCATTGCCGCCGGCGTGGACCTGGGATTTTTTCCGGCGAGTGATCCGGATATCGGGACGAGCCCCTGCGTTGCCCCGCTAACGACGGTATCAGCAGCGCCGGAAGCAACCGGGCCTACCTGGACGCTTTACCCCAATCCGGCCCAGCGCAATCTTCACTTATCCGGAAATCTGGCCAAAAGCCAAACGGTGGAATGGTATCTGTTCGACCGCATAGGACGAAAAATTTCCGGCCGCAACCTGGGACCGCTACCGGCGGGTGCCTTCCACTGGACCTTATCCGATAACTTACTACTGGAATCGGGTATCTATCTGCTGCAGATCAAAGCGGGAAAACATCAGCAACTCAAACGATTTACCATAATCCGGTAGGCTATGCGGACTCGTTTACGGTATTTCAACGCCGCCACTGCTCACAAGCGGAGCGGACTGTTTCCACGCTTCTTTGATCCGCCTCATTTTGACCACATAGGGGATCAGAACCAGCAGTTCCAGACGAATACTCGTACCGAAACCATCGTAGAGCACCGGTAGAATAAACATGATCACAACATTCACTACGATACCGATAACCCCATCGATCACGGCCAGATCAACGGCCCATTCCTTTTCCGTCCAGAGGCCCAGGGAAACGGCTGATTTCAGCATAAATAAGAGGATGATCAAAAGCCCGAGAGCGGACGCGGGCCGGGCAACTTCCAGGCCGTAAAGGGATAAATTGACGGGGATGCCAAATAAGGCCAGTACCAGCACCAGGGGAACCATAGCTCCAAAGATCAGAAAGATCCAGATGAAGACCTTTATCCAAAGCGGTAAGAGGTCCCGTCTGCGCACCGGAATGTCCTTCGGGCTTAAATCCAAAATACCTTCATTCATGAAATTGCGTTTATGGTCAGCCGGAACACCGGCTCAATGTCTTGAATCATCACCCTAAGATCGGAAATTTTCCCGGATACCTATTGGTATAATTGTTTCCGCAGTTGAACCAGTAAAGCTTCGATCCGATCCATGTCCGGTTCGGCGGGTAAGGTACTCTCCCGGTAAGCGGTTTCCAGAACATCCATTTTTGCCTGGGCTTTCTCCAGTAACTCCTCGTAAGCCCATGCACCGTGGCGGATGGTGAGTAATTCTTCGCGATTCGGCCGGTGCACACGGATCGCTCCCTCCCGCAGGATCTCGATCGCCATGTCCAGCAGACGGAAGGTATGCATCATGTTCTTGGAATCGTAATCTTTGCCGTGGGCGACATTATTCTGGTACCGGTGCTCGTTGCGGTTTTCGACCCACTCCCAGTATTCACGGTAATCCCTGCAGTATTGCACGTAGCCGTCTTCGTTGAAAAACAGGTGCGCGCGCGGCGCTTCCACTTTCGGCACGCTGCTGAGCAATACCTTGGTGGCATTGTCTTTGCGTTGTATTCCCCGGTACGCCAGGGTCCCCGATGGGTCGTGAAACAAGGCGTATACATCCCGGCAATGCGGAATATTGACCAGTCCGCAATCTTCCTGCCGGATGTGGTATTTCTTAAGCCATTTGGGTAATTGCATGGATCCCTGACCGTAGAGGATATAGCAGAACTCCAGAATACTTTTTTTCCGTTTTTCTACCGGGTTGACGATCTTTTTTTTCAATCCACGTGCTTTCCGCACCTGGGTGAAAGCGTAGCCACCAAAAGTATCCTTGCATTTTTTGGACAAAAATAAAGAAGGGTCGATCCGGTCCATGACCGGGTGTTTGTGGAGCACCTTATCCTCCGGCGTGGCCAGCAATTCCAGAATGTTGGGATTGTTCTTACTGAGCAACTCCATGAAGCGCCCCAATTCGTAAAAGACCAAATCGTTCGTATCGTCGGAGACCTGCGGCGTGTAGTGCATACCGTAGAACTGTTCCCGGGGCAGCATAAAAACACCGCGGATGTCCGTATCGGATCCGGGTACGTCCAGGCCGTAGGCTTTACTGCCGGAAATACATTCGAAAAGGATCAGATCCTGATCCCGCAGATCTTGGATAGTCAGTTCGTGGTTCATACCGGCGTGCTCATTTCTCACTTTTAAACTTAAATGGCTGGATCAGTACCCCTCCGCTTACCCGCAGATCGGAGCTGAGGACCAGCACTTCCTCCCGGGTACCGTCGTCAATGGATACCGCAACGGTATTGGGCGTAATATCGCCCAGATCATCGGCGTGGATGATCAGGAGATTTTCCTCATCGGTGAGGGTGACCGGAATGCTCCATTTGCGTTTGCTGACCCGGTATTTGGTCACGATCTGTTCGCCGTTCAGGAAGACCGTTACGATATCTCCGTCCACTGTGCCGTTATCCCAGACCCGGATCCGCAGCTTATTGCTGTTCACCTGCAACACGCGGTCCACCCGGACCTTCCGGTCCTTTTCCTGCTCGTAAATCGCCGACTGGCTCAGGATCTCCGCCTGGCTTTCCACCCGGACGACGGGCTTTTCCAGATACATTTTCCCGGACGCACAGGCGCCGTCCCGCAGCGTAAAGCCTTCGATGAAGCCCGACCAGTCGCCGGAAAGTCGCTGCCGCCCCGGTTCCCGCACCAGCTGCAGCTCGGCCTGTTTGATGCACCACGGCCAGTTGGGATCGGTTTTCTCCAGCACCTTGCGTTCTACGATGGTAATGACCTGTCGCACACTGTCCCAGTACCATTCCAGTTCGTGGCGGGCCGTGCCGCCGCTTTCTTCCGATACGATCTGCGAAAAGCCCTTGCCGTCTCGCTGCAGATTTACTTCGTAAAAAAAGCCATATTCGCGATCAGCCTGATCCAGATGTCCCGTCCAGCGTCCGTAGCGACTGGCGGTTGTATTTTCGGCGGTAATTACGTTATTCTCCTGAACGGGATAGAGCCAGAGTTTACCGGGATTGCATCCATCCGCCCGCCAGTTGCCGGACAAAAGTTGTTGCCCCAGTCCATCTTCCCGCAGATTGAGTTTTACGTACTTCAGGCACCAGCGTGGAGTTGCCGGCGCTTCCTGTTTCCATTCCTGCAGGAGCATCTGCTGCCCGTCCCAGGTGCCTTTTACCGCAAACTGGACCTTTACCCCTTTCGCATTTACGGAAAAAGCTTTACCGCTGAGTTCGTTCCCTCTTTGTTCCAGATGGAGCTCGTAGGAAAACGTATCCGGAACCCCGACCTGGGTCAGTCCGCCTTTCCAGATTGCAGCGGGCAGCTGGGCATCCAGCTTTCCCATACAACACACGATCAAAAGGATAAAAAAACAATATCTCATTAAAAAGAATTCTTCTGGTAATTATGCGAAAATACAGGAAATAATGGTGATGTGGTGGAGCGATCCTGCGTTTTGGTGTACCTTATTAGGGAGTTTGAAGCCTGTTGTCGGGTGCCTTTCGTGTTTTTTTGGGCAGAATACGGCCGTAATCCGGGCCGGAAAGGGGGTGCCACATCAAAATGGGGTTTCAGGAACCAAAAAGCACCCCTATATTTGTGGCATAGTGATCGAAACAAACATCGTCGACAATTGGTCGACTTAAAGAATTAGGGGGACTTTTAACGCAGATAATGATGCAAACTCATGAGCCTGGCTTCGTCCAGGCTTTTTTTTTGCCCCTATCTCAGCACGCCTGGAGTGTTTCTTAATCTTCCCGTTCCGGATCCGGTTGAAAAATACTGAAGATCGTTTTCCCGTAGTTCCGTTCCTGCCAGTACTTCGGATGGGCCTTAAAATCGTGATTCGGATTGTGTTCGAGTACCAGCCAGCCTTCGGGCTTCAGTAAGTCTTTTTCAAATATGCGATCGGGAATACTGTCCAGCGTCGGCAGACCGTAGGGAGGGCCGGCAAAAATATAGTCGTACTGCGTACCGGCAGCGTTGATAAACTGAAAGACATCTCCCTTGATGATATTGATGTAGTCCTCGATCCCCAGGGTAGCGGCCGTTTTTTTGACAAAGGCCACACAGCCCGGGAATTTATCCACGTAGGTAACGTCCCGGCAGCCCCGGGAAATAAATTCGTAGCTGTGGTTGCCCGTACCGCCGAACAGATCGAGCACCTTCATTTCCGAAAAATCAAAATGATTGGTCAGGATATTGAATAGTCCTTCTTTGGAAAAATCCGTAGTGGGTCTGGTCGGCCAGTTCTTGGCCGGTGGGTTGAAGCGTCTTCCCTTAAATTCACCCCCGATAATGCGCATAATGAATCGCTTTAAAATTACCTGCCGGAATTAGCCAGAGCGTGCAGGTCGAAGAAAAAGTGGGCCGGATGGCGCTCCAGTTGCGGACCGATCTTGGTCCGGTCCGGAGCGAGAAAGGACAATTTCCGGATATAACGGATCAGCAGCCTGTAAATATCGGAATCTTCCAGGATCCGGCCGGCCAGGTATAAAGGAACGCCTCCGGTCTTCAGTCCGAGCTGTTCGTAAACCAGCAGGACATAGTAGAGAAAATCCTGAGCCGAATTGTATCGATAGGCATTCAACAGCATCAGGTTGGTGCGGTCGAAGGCATAGATCAGTAACTGCTTTTGCGTAACGTGGACAGCAACGTGGTAAGAAGCCTGAGTGGCGGCGTGACTGCGCATGGATTCCAGGAGAATGGTGTGCAGGTTGCGCTTGGGCGCCCGGGTAAAATACCGGTCGATCTCCTGCAACGCGGATTCTTCTACCTCGTAAACGAGTTCGGCCTGGTGCTGGGAGATGTTGTCCGAAAGGATATTCCCGCTGCGGCGGATCTTGGCCAGATGGCCCAGGTAGGTCGCCTTCTCCTCTTCCTGAAAAAGCCGTTGGGGTACCATACAGAACACCCCTTTGCTAAAGGCTACCTTAACCTGACGGTAATTGAAATGCAGCTTTTCATCTTCTTCCAAAAAAGTAGCTTTCTGCTTGCCGTCCTGCCAGTGGTATTCCCGTAGCGCTACAACCGTACCTTTTGCGTCCTGAATTATATACGCAAAACTGTCCACCCCGTACAGGATGGACAGTTGGTATTGTTCTGTATCTTTTCTCGAAAAATTATATTCTGTAATATCGAAGTTGATCATTCCCAGTTACCGGAAAGCTGCGGTGAGTTCATGCTACCGAACTTCAACGGCTTCTCCGGATCGTATTTTTGGTCGTAACGTGCAAATCGCTTGTCAGCGTAGTTACCCATGAAGACTTTTCTTTTCACACCGACCTCAACAACCGGCACGATGGTCTTCTGATAGGTAATGGTATCCGCTGCGATGTCAAAGGTAGCCCCATTTCCGTAAGGAACCAAAGGCAGAGAATCCAGGTTGATCCCCAGCGCGCGAATAGAGTCGATGGCCGGAGAGTAAGTGGTATCATAAACGATCTCTCCCGTAAAATCAGGATCATCCGGGTCACCGATCACACTCACGATGGCAAAATTGTCATTCTCCAGTACGTATTTCAGTGAATCGAAATTAGGTGCAAAACCTTCGGTAATATTGCGGAAAAGATCCTGCGCAGTACGGATTTCCATTAATTTGTCAATCACTGCACGTTCCCTTCTGTCTTTTTCCGCCTGGAAAGCAATAGGCTCACGAATGCTGCTGATCAATAACCAGACTAACCCAATTACGACCGCTGCTAAAAACAAGTTGATAACTAATCTCATCTTTCGGTTTGTTTTGATGCAATTATAAGGTTTTTATTCAAAAACAAACATACAGAACCGCTAAATAAAGTTTGCAGGTGCCGTAGTTTATTCCTGAAACTCCCTATTTGGCTGGGCTTGGGCAAGAAAATGAACAGGGAGCATTCCTTCCCTCGAAAGCTGCTCCGGGTTCTTTTCATTTAGTCCGCACAAATTACGAACTTTGCCTTTCATTACAGATTCCTGACGGGAAAATTTCATTTCCTTTCAGGTATAAAGCCTTTTCGTAATATAATGTACACGTAACCGGCAACCGCCGGATGACGGACCATTTTCGGCTTTATCCTTTATAGATGATAACAATTGAATTTTTGGTGTGCGAACGATCATTTTAGCTATAGAATCTTCCTGCGACGATACTTCTGCCTCCGTTATTGCGGACGGTGAGATCCTGAGTAACTGCGTGGCCAACCAGGAGATCCATCGCCTCTACGGCGGTGTGGTCCCTGAGGTGGCCTCCCGGGCCCACCAGGCCAACATCATTCCGGTGGTGGACCGCGCGTTGCGGGAAGCCGGTGTCGACAAAGCGGAACTTTCCGCCGTGGCCTTCACCCGGGGGCCCGGTCTGATCGGTTCCCTGATCGTCGGAGTATCTTTTGCCAAAGGGCTGGCCATGAGCCTGGGGATCCCGCTGGTGGAAGTCCACCACATGCAGGCCCATGTGCTGGCGCACTTTGCGGAAGCTCCGCGTCCGGATTTTCCCTTTCTCTGCCTGACGGTTTCGGGTGGGCACACCCAGATCGTGGTGGTGAGGGATTTCCTGGAAATGGAGGTGATCGGCAGTACGATTGACGATGCCGCTGGAGAGGCCTTCGATAAAACCGGTAAGTTACTCGGGCTGGATTATCCGGCCGGCCCCCACATCGACCGGCTGGCCCGGCAGGGAACGGCGCGTTTTGAATTTCCCGAACCCCAGATCCCCGATCTCGACTTCAGTTTTTCCGGCCTCAAGACCTCCATTCTGTATTTTCTGAAAAAAGAGCTGAAAAAGGATCCGGATTTTATAAAGGACAACCTGGCCGATATCTGCGCTTCCGTCCAGGATCGAATTGTGAGTATACTAATGAAAAAGCTCCGGCTGGCGGTCGAACAGACCGATATCCGAGAAGTGGCAATTGCCGGTGGGGTATCCGCTAATTCCGGGCTGCGCAATGCCCTCGAAAGTACCGGCAGAGAACTGGGCTGGCGGACCTACATTCCCGCCTTTGAATACTGCACGGACAATGCGGCCATGATCGCCGTCACAGCTTACCATAAATATCTGAGAAAGGAATTTGCCCCCCTGGACATCCGTCCGGTGGCGCGCTGGGAAATGGGTTGATCCCCTGCCTCCCGGTAGATGTACCGGCGGGCAGAGGATGACCGGCCCGGCTTAAGCCTGAGCCGTGGGCGTATTAAAGCCCATTGGGAAAGGAGGGTTGCCGGAATCCGGTTCTTCGATCTTGCCGAAGCGAGCCTCGTATTTCTCCACGTTGTCGGCCAAAGCGCGCAACAGGCGCTTGGCGTGGGCGGGCGTGAGGATGATACGGGCCTTTACCTTGGCCTTGGGCGTATTCGGGACCAGGCGTACGTAATCGACCACAAATTCGGAATTGGAATGGGAAATGATCGCCAGGTTGGAATAGATCCCCTCCGCTACTTCTTCCGGTAATTCTATGTTGAGCTTATTGCCTTGTTTCTTTTCTTTACTATCTGCCATTATGTTCTTTGGTATTGAGACGCCGGGGACGCTCGACCGCCCGGAGGCTTTATGCGGCGTCCCTGACGCTGTTGGATACGAAATGATCGTGCAGGACTTTCAATTTACTTCTTCTTCGCCGTAGTCTTTTTGGCCGGCGCCTTTTTAGTAGTCGTTTTTTTCTTGGTCGCCTTTTTCTTCTCCTTAAAGGCATCCGGGATCTCGGCGGTAATGAATTCCTTGACCTGTTCGAGGGTGAATTCCGCCGCCATTTCCGAAGTAACCCGCTCTCCGTCGACCTTCGGAATCTTCACGTTCTTCTTACCGAAACGGATGAAGGGGCCCCAGCGGCCGTTCTCCACGGAGATCTTTTCATCCTCCCATTTGTGGATGTAGCGGTTCGCCTCTTTTTCGAGTTTGGCCTCAATGAGTTCAAAGGCTTCCTCCGGCGTCAGTTCCTCGGGATTGTACCGGCGGGGAATGTTGACGAACAGATCTTTATATTTTACAAATGGTCCGAAACGGCCCTTGCCTTTGTAGACCGGTTCTCCTTTGTAAGAAGTGAAAGGAGCGTCGGCCTTTTGTTTTTCGATGATGAGTTCCTGAGCCCGTTCCATGGTCAGTTCCAGCGGGTCCTCCCCTCTCGGGATGGACACGTATTTATCATCGTGCTTGACGTAAGGTCCGAAACGGCCTACCCCTACGCTCACCGGCTTGTTCTGGAATTCGCCCAGATCTTTCGGCAACTGGAATAATTTCAGCGCTTCTTCGTAGGTGATGGTCTCCATCGACTGGCCGGGCTGCAAATTGGCGTATTTCGGCTTTTCGTCTTCCTCCAGTTCATCGGGAGCACCGATCTGGATAACCGGCCCCCGACGGGACATCCGCGTGAGTAAGGTACGACCGGTCTCGGGGTCCTTACCCAGGATGCGTTCCCGGCTCGGACGTTCGGCGTTCTCGATCGTTTCTTCCACCAATTCGTGAAAAGGTGTATAAAACTTCTTCAACATTTCCGTCCACTCCTGGGAGCCTTCGGCAATATTGTCAAATTTCTTTTCAATATCGGCGGTAAAGCTGTAGTCCATTACCCGCTGGAAATGCTCGTCGAGGAAGTCGCTCACCGTGATCCCCATATCGGTGGGGAAAAGGCGGTTCTTCACCGTACCGGTAATTTCCGACAGGGTTTTGGCCGAGATATCTCCGCTTTTCAGCGTGAGTTCCTGGTATTCCCGTTCTTTACCTTCCCGCGTTTCCTTGACGACGTAGCCCCGGGCCTCTTCCATGATCTTACTGATGGTCGGAGCGTAGGTACTCGGACGACCGATGCCCAGTTCCTCCAGTTTGCTCACCAGTCCGGCCTCCGTAAACCGGGCCGGCGGACGGGTAAAGCGCTCGGTGGCGGTCATATACTGCAGCGGCAGTTGCTGGCCCACCTTCAGCGGCGGCAGCATTCCTTCGGCTTCCTCCTCGTCGTCGTCATCTTTTGATTCCAGGTATACTTTCAGGAAACCGTCGAATTTCAGCACCTCACCGGTGGCCTGGAACTGCGTATCCTTAACGGTCGAGATCCCGATCCGGACAGTGGTCTTTTCCACGATCGCTTCGGCCATCTGGGAGGCGATGGTCCGTTTCCAGATCAGTTCGTACAGGCGTTGCTCGTCGCGGGTACCGTTGGTCTGGTGCTGATCGATATAGGTTGGGCGAATGGCTTCGTGAGCCTCCTGCGCCGAAGAGTTCTTGCTCTTAAAGCGACGCATCTTGGCGTAATTCTTTCCGTATTGATTGGTGATCTCCTGTTCGATACTTTGCAGTGCCACTTCACTCAGGTTGGTGGAGTCGGTACGCATATAGGTGATCTTACCGGCTTCGTACAGGCGCTGGGCGACCTGCATGGTCCGCTGTACCGAAAAACTCAATTTCCGGCTCGCTTCCTGCTGCAGGGTTGAAGTGGTGAAGGGAGCGGTGGGCTTGCGCTTCAAAGGCTTAACGTCGATCTCGTCGATCTTAAAGGTAGCGTTGGCGCAGGCTTCCAGAAACTGCCGGGCATCCTTTTCATCATCGTAACGGCCGGGAGCTTCCGCCCGCAAGGTGATCTCTTTCCCCTGTTCACTGACCACCGTAAAGTAAGCCAGTACCCGGTAAAAGGGCGTCGGCGTGAATTCGTTGATCTGTCTTTCCCGCTCTACGATCAGTTTTACGGCTACGGATTGTACCCGCCCGGCGGACAATTTGCCCCGGATCTTTTTCCACAGCAGTCCGGACAGCTCGTATCCGACCAGGCGGTCCAAAATACGACGGGCCTGCTGGGCGTTCACCAGGTTTACATCCACACGGCGCGGATTCTGGATCGCGCTCTGGATAGCCGGCTTGGTGATCTCGCGGAAAACGATCCGCTTGGTCTCTTTTTCATCTAATCCCAAAACCTGACATAGGTGCCAGGAAATGGCCTCTCCCTCCCGGTCTTCATCCGTCGCGAGCCACACGTCGTCTACCTTCTTGACCAGGTCCTTGAGCTCTTTTACCAGTTTCTTTTTATCCGGGGTTACAATGTAGTTGGGTTCGAAATTATTCTCAACGTCGACGGCTCCGTCACTTTTGGCCAGATCCCGCACGTGGCCGTAGCTGGACATCACCATATAATCCTTCCCCAAAATTTTCTCGATGGTCTTGGCTTTCGCCGGAGACTCCACTATTAAAAGGTTCTTTGGCATTTTACATTTAGAGTTTTGAATGAGAGGCGCATCAGAAATACACCGTACGGTAACCTGCCTGGTTTTTCTGGTACAAATTCAGGACCAGTGGTGCATCTACTACTATAATCAGAACTAGAATAAAGTCGATAAAATGTGTTACCAGACGATTCAAATCTTCGCAAAATTCGTTGAATTCTGGCATAATCTAGCCGCGAAGTACACGATTTTTCACGAATATTGGAAAGTATGCCATCGAAAATTGTAGAAAACCCAGGTAAGTTGCCACTTCAGGTTGAACGAATTAAGCGGCAAAATAGTTGACTAATTCAGGAGTTTTCGATAAACTTCCAATTGTCTGCGCACACTTTTTTCCAATCCGAAATGTTCCGCAATATGTTTTTTGGCGGCTTCGCCCATACGCCGGCGCAGTCCTTCGTCGGTGGCCAGTTCGGTAAGGGCATCGGCCAGTGCGGCAGCATCTCCCGGCGGCACCACATATCCGCTTTTGCCCGGTTCGGCCAGCCCCTTATTACCTCCGATATTGGTCATAATGACGGGCTTACCGAGAAACATCGCCTCCAGGATCACTTTGGAAAGTCCTTCCCCCCGAATGGACGGCAGGATGCTGATGTCACAGGCCTTGACCAGCTCCAGGACATCGTCCTTGCGAAAGCCGGCAAAGCGAAAGCGGTCACCGTAGGGCGACTGTTCCAATTCCCGCCGGACCTCCGGTGTGTCCATTCCCCGACCGATGAGCAGAAAGTAAACAGGCAGATCCAGAGACAACTGCCGGGCGGCCTGCAGCAGGTACGGCAGCCCTTTCATTTTCCGGGCATTGGCCACCATACTGACCACGATGGCCTCCGGTGGCAGGTCAAACTCCGCCAGAGATGCCGGCTGGATATCCGCGTACCAGGCCGGGTCATGGCCTTTGTGTACGAGCATCGCCTTGGACTGGTCGAAAAAGAGCTGCCCTTCAAAAGATTCCCGGACGGCCTCCGAAACGCAGGTGATCGCATCTACCCGTGGGTTCAGATGGGTGAGGTAGGCGGAGGGATCGTACCAGTGGACATTACCGGTATAACCGCGGTACGTGACGACCTTGACGGGCAGCCCCTTCGCGGCGCGAATACCGTTGATGATGGCTTTGTTGTTGAAAAGATGAAGGATATCGTAATTTCCGGCAAGCAGTTGCTCGCGGATAAAGGCGGATTCTTCCCGTTTGAATTTATGTTTGGGGTGAAAATCGATCACCTTCAGGCCTTCGGAGCGGAAACGGTCCGCGTAGGGGGAATGGCCTTCCGTCATAATGGTTACATCCTCGCCCAGATGATGCAAACCGATAAAAAGTTCGCCCTCGGGCCGAACGGCATTCCATATCTCATCGTAGGAACTGATCACCAATATTTTCATGCCAGCTTTTGCGTAGGTTTGATGCCCCGCAAAGGTAGTAAAATACGCCAATCAAAAGGATACGCGCGCTTTCGGACGGCCCGGGAATGCCTCTGGTGCTGATTTTCGCTGAGTGGGGTTTCACGTTTAGCCGGCAACTGAGATTATTGGATCAGAGCCCCAACCCAATAGTCCGGTCGGCCCAATATCCAACGCTTTACTCCGACTTACTGATCACATAGTAGTATACCGAGCACTGAAAGGTGCGCAGGCGCTGATTGGGGTTCCCGAGTTGTGCGGCTTTACTACCGGCGGGCAGGGTGCGGTATACCGATTGAAGGCCCCAACCGTAAGTGAATTTGATGCGAAAGGCAGGATTGAAACGATAGGCCACGCCGAGATTCGCACTCACATCCAGCGTCGTCCACTGATCGCGAACGTCAAAGTCCAGTTCTTCTTCCTTATAATTAGCGGAGAGCAGGATCCCGGGTTCGAGTCCCAGCAGGAGATCAACCGGCCCGTCGAGAAATTGAGCATTCAGGATGATCGGAAAACTGAGGTAATCCAGACTAAAGGAGGCCGGCCGGTATACCGGCACAAAAAATCCTTTTCGGCTGTAAATCACATCCGTATCCAGACTCACCCGCTTTCCCAGGGTATGATTGGCCGTCACCCCGACCAGGTAGCGATTCATCGGACTGCGGTAGCGATCGATCAGGTTATTACCGATATTTACAAAGCCATAGGGCTTTACTTCCGATATCTGCAGGCCTAATCGCACACCTACGCGACTTTGTGCCGTCAGAAAATGACCGGAAACTATAAAGAGCAGAAAAAACATCAGAGTGACTCTGAGCATACTTTTTATTTTTATAACGAAGCATTGCCAGGCCTATTTCTACAGGAAAACTTTTAACTATTGCTATTTTCCGCTCCGGAATCTATTCCATCGAACTTTAATTCACTGCCCGCAACCAACAAACATGAAATCCAACTTTACCTTTTTGCTTTCACTACTATTTCTGCTAAGCTTGATCGCCTGCCGGGAAACAGCCGAAGAAAAAGAGCCGCTCAACGTAGTTTTCATCCTCGTGGATGACCTCGGCTGGAAAGAT
Source organism: Flavilitoribacter nigricans DSM 23189 = NBRC 102662 (assembly GCF_002646595.1). GTDB lineage: Bacteria > Bacteroidota > Bacteroidia > Chitinophagales > Saprospiraceae > Flavilitoribacter > Flavilitoribacter nigricans. Next base: position 30,888 of record NZ_PDUD01000049.1, on the reverse strand, counting down.
CTCGGCTGCTACGGTAGTGAATTCTACGAAACACCCAATATTGACCGTCTGGCCGCTTCGGGCCAGTTGTTCACCAATGCCTATGCCGCCAGTCCGGTCTGCTCCCCTACCCGGGCGGCCATTCTGACCGGTAAATACCCGTCGCGGGTCGGGATTACCGACTGGATCAAGGGCAACGATCCGAAAAACCGCCGACTGCTCGGTCCGCAGGACCTGCACGAACTTCCACTGGAAGAGGTCACTATGGCCGAAGCCTTTAAAGAACACGGCTACCATACTTTCTTTGCAGGCAAATGGCATCTGGGAGATGAAGGCTACTTTCCGGAACAACAGGGGTTTGATTTCAACCTGGGCGGACACCATATGGGGCAACCGCCGGGCGGCTACTATTCGCCCTATAAAAACCCCAAGCTATCGGACGGTCCCGAGGGCGAATACCTCACGGACCGCCTGACCGACGAATCCATCCGCTTTATCCGGGAGAAGAAAGACCAACCCTTCCTGCTCTACCTGTCCTACTATACTGTGCATACCCCCATCCAGGCCAATCGCACCTATGTGGGTCGTTTTCAGGAGAAAAAGAAAAGCCTCCCCGATACCGTTAATATTCAGACGCCGGAACACGATGCGTCGACCATCACCCGGCAAACCAATGCCGACTACGCTTCGATGGTCTACGCTCTCGACCAGAACGTCGGTCGTCTGCTGGATACCCTTGAAAGTCTGGACCTTATGGACCACACTATGGTGATCTTCACTTCGGACAACGGAGGGCTGTCGACCCTGGCCAATCCCAACCGCATCGCGCCCACTTCCGTACGTCCCCTCCGGGCCGGAAAGGGCTGGTGTTACGAAGGAGGGATCCGGGTACCACTTATCATCAGTATGCCGGGTGCAGAAGCCGGTGGGGAGATCGCAGAACCGGTGATCAGTACCGATTTCTATCCGACCACTCTGGAATTTGCCGGTTTAGCCGCCCGCCCCGATCAGCACCAGGACGGTCTGAGTCTGCTACCGATTCTAAAGGGGGAAAACACCTTGGACCGGGAAGCGCTCTACTGGCATTATCCCCACTACCACGGCAGTGGCTGGAAAGGAGGTTCTGCCATTCGCGTAGGCAACTGGAAACTGATCGAATTTTACGAGGAAGAAAAAATGGAACTTTACGATCTCAGTCAGGATCTGGAAGAGCAGCACGATCTCCTGGCCGAGAATCCGGAAAAAGCCAGGGAGTTGAAAAAGCAACTGGAAGCTATTCAAAAAACGACCAATGCGCAGTTCCCAACGGAAAATCCGGAATTTGCCGGCGAATAGCGATCGCTTTATTCAGCGCCGAATTTCCGCAGCAAAGCCACCAACCCGGACTGCTCTTTACCATCCAGTATCCCGAGGGCTTTCCGCCCGCTGCCGTCGATTACATTGGGATTGGCACCGGCTTTTAGGAGTAATTCCATCACTGCCGGTTGCTCCCTCCGGTTGGCGGGATTGGCATGCAGCCAGCCGTTGATGGCCCAAAGTAAAGGCGTAGAGCGGAATTCGTCGCCCTGATCATCGATGGCTACCTCTTCCGCGAGCAGACGTTTGACGACTTTCGCCGAACCGGTCCAGGCAGCCCAGTGGAGGGCCGTGCCCCGGTGGGTGCCGCGAAACGACACATCTACGCCCCGATCGATCAGATAAAGCGCAATATCGTCACAGTATAAGCTGGCGGCGGTAATCAGCGGCGTATCGGCCGTAGTGGATCCGGAATTTTGGTCATTGAGATCCGAGCCGGCCTCAGCCAGGAGACGGACCATTTCCAGCGCGGTCTTCTCGCTGATCTTTTTCTCAAATACACCGTCGCAGACCAAATGGATGGGATGCACCCGGTGGGTAGGATGGTCACCCTGGGCTACGGCCTGATCCGCCAGGGTGGGATCCGCCTGCAGTCTGGCATTTAGGGCAGGGATATCTCCCCGCAATAGTATCGGTCCGATCATATCTGTTTTTTAGGGTGTCTACGCTTCCCGGGCCCGCCTTTTGGCGTAAGCTCTGGCCCCCCGGTAGATCATACCGGCAAAGAGCCCCACGCCCAGCACCAGATAAAGATAATTGAGTTGACCGGATTTTCCCAGTACTGCGATGAAAGCAATGGCGACCAGAAACAAGGTAGGTACTTCGTTGAGTAAGCGAAACTGCCAGGGCGAATAGGGAGAAGCGCCCGTTTCGAGTTTGGGGATGATCGTTTTGCACCAGCCGTGATAGCCGGAAAGCAATACGAGCAACAGCAGCTTCAGGTGCATCCAGCCCGGGGTGCCCATAGCGAAATAATTCGGTACACCGTCGGACCACAGGCCCAGGCCCAGCATGCCTAATCCTGCCACCCAGGTAATGACCATGGCCGGGGTCAGGATGATCTTATACACCCGCCATTCCATACCGGTAAAGTAGGGCGCCAGTACGGATCGTTCCGCAGCGGGTTTATCAAAAGCTTCGGCGTGGTTGACAAAAATGCGCACCAGGTAGAACTGGCCGGCAAACCAGGATACAAAACCGACAACGTGCAGGGCTTTGAGTAAAAGCAGGACTTTCATGATGGATCGATTAGATCGTAAAAATAGAGAAAATTCCTGCCGGGAAGTAGGGATGTGAAATTTGCTACACAAATATGACAAGTCCGGTTCCGAGGCACCAAAATTTTGGACGGAAACCGCCAAGGAGATCGTATAAGATGTGTTGGTCCGTACTATTTCCGGACCAACACACCTTAGGGCTCGTCATACGTGCGTGGGCTACCAGTCCCAGTCGTGATCGTAGTCACCAAAACCACCGAAACGGAAGGTAAGGATACCGATCGGACTGCTGAAGGAACTGTTATCCAGACCCGGCAACTGCGAGATACCATTCACCCAGCGGTAGCCACCGGTGAGCGCCAGTTTGAAGAAATCGGTCAGGTTGACCTCTACCCCCAGTTCCGGGGTCATTACAAAGTTGCGATCCGAATAAAGAGCGTCCTTGTCCACGCGCAGTTGGGATTTACCCCAACCCACCTTGAGGCTGGAATACAGGTGTACCAGTTTATCCTGATCGGTCACATAACCGAACCAGAGCCCGCCGTGTTTGAAGCGGATGTTGTACTGCCCGGCATCTTCTCCGTCGTTGATCGTATACTCGGGATAATCCGTTCCCATGCCGTAACCGCCGATAAACAGCCGGTCCATTACCAGGGCGCCGCCACCACCGACATCAGCGCCGATCTCGCCGTTGATAGAGCCGATCTCCACGATCGGGCTACCGAATCCGCCGATCACGTCCAGGTCATCAAATAAAGTCTCTTGCTGTGCCTGCAACGTAAAGGCCAGGCCACAAAACAGTAGGGTAATGATCTTATTCATAAAGCCGTGTTTTTAGAGTCTGTTTGGGAATTGTTAATCGGGCTGCAAACGCCACTTTCCCGTTTACACTTCAGCTATTTTTCAGTCCGTACCCGCCAGGTATGCACTTCAAAATAGCTATCGTCTAAACAAAAAATTGACCGTTTTCGCCTCAAAGAAAAAATCCCAAACACACTCTTAGTTTTTCTGATCAAACTTTTTCATCCTTAGGATGTAATAATAATCGGAAGTCCCCTATGCGGGGCCAATATTTTGCTTACGACCGGTATGACGAGATAGCAGGTAATACCGTTACAAATAATTCGCGCTTATGGAAACCACTATGAATTTTAAGGAAGCCGTTCTGGATCGCAGTCAGGAAAAACCCGTTTTGGTTGATTTCTGGGCCCCGTGGTGTGGCCCCTGCCGGGTACTGGGCCCGGTGATCGAACAGATCGCCGCAGAACAGCAGGACCGCTGGGAACTGGTTAAGATCAATACCGAAGAGGAACAGGAGATCGCCCAGGAATACCGCATCATGAGTATTCCAAATGTCAAACTTTTCCACCGCGGAGAGGTGATCGCTGAGTTTTCGGGAGCGTTGCCCCGGGCCTCCCTGCTGCGCTGGCTCGAAGAGAACCTGCCCGATGATCGCAAAAATGATCTGGAGCAGATCTTGTACCAACTGGAAAATTCAGACACCATCGATCCCCGCCCGCTGGAGACTTTTGTTCAGGAGCACCCGGACATGATGGAAGCGAAACTCAATCTGGCCCGCCTGCTGGTACTTTCCGAACCGGAACGCTCCCGCGAACTGGTGGAAGAGATCAAGCTGGGTCATCCCCTTTTCGATGCGGCGGAGGATGTGCGCCTGCTGGCGGAACTGCACGGCCTGAAAGCCAACGGAGCGGTCGCTGAGAAACTGATCGAAGCCCGCACGGCCTTACTGCAGGATGAAAATAGTACCGCCATCGAAAAGATCATCGAGGCCGTTGAAATGGATAAGACTTTTCAGAATGATCTCCCCCGCCGGCTGGCGATCGCCCTCTTCCGGAGCTGGGGTCCCCAACATCCGCTGACGAAAAGCTACCGGTGGAAATTCGATATGGCTTTGTATTAAGGACGTTTGAAGGTGGTGACGTTTGAAGGTTTGAACGTTGGGTGGTTTGGAGGTTTGGGATTCCGGTACTCCAAATTTCTTAGTATTTGAATCCTTCCAGGACCAGTCGCTTATATTCCGGATGGCGATGGATGTATCCTGCAATGAACGGACAGAGCGGCATGACCACCAGACCTTCCCTTTTGGCAAATTCCAGAGCCGTGAAGGCCAGTTTGGAAGCGATGCCGTTGCCTTCCAGTTCCTGGGGCACCTCGGTATGGGTGAAAATAATGCGGTCCTTTATCCGCCGGTATTCGGCTACGGCCAGAAATCCCCGAACGTTTGCTTCAAATTGTCCCAGTGCTTCGTTATTATTAATGACGATCTCTTCCTTTGGGATGTTCATAAGATGGTTTTAGCGTGATTTTGAAAGGTATATTTGTAGAAATAACCGCTGAGATCAGAAAGAGTTTTGGGGATCAGTCCGGCAGCCTGATCGACCGTAGGGCCAGCACTTCCCGTTCCAGTTCCGTTGGGTTGAGGGCCGTAACGTTCACCAGACGGAATTTTCGTCCTTTGCTGAGTGCAGTCCAGCGCCAATGCCATTCCTCCACCGTACGTTCCCGACCGCTGTCGAACCACCAGGCAGTGTACAGCCGATCATTCCCCTTTTGCAAATGGGCCGTGTAAAGCAGTTCCCCACCGATGGCCCGTTTTTCGATATGAGTAAACTCGTAGCCCGTACCCCGCCAGCAGATCCGCGGATCGTGCGTAGCCTGAAAAGGTTTGGATCCCGGCTTGATGTAAATGAGTGCACCGTCATTTTCCAGCTTCAGTACGCCCCCCTCTACCAGCTCGGATCGGAAACCCGGCAGCTCAATCTCGGCAATAGACTGATCCGGCACCACCCACGGCTGCTGGAATTTGGGTCCGTTGCAAAGGAGGAGGACCAGGATACTGGCCCCGGCCAGCAGGTCCCATTTCATTGCAGATCTGCGCCTGGGCGTCAGGGAAGTCTTCTCCAACTGCGGGTCCCTTTTCCGTAAGCTCAGCTGCAGGTAGAAATAAAAGGGTAGCAACACGTACACCACCAGACTGAAGAGACCAATGGCATCGTGCGCCGGATTGTCCGGCATGATCCCGAAGACCAGTAAAGCCAGCAAGCGGGTGAAATTGGCCAGAATAAGCAGTAAAAACACTCCAGACAGATAGGCCATGATTTCCGGAACGGAAAATACCCGGTTCAACTTTCTTTCAAAATGGGCCAGCATGAATAGCGCCAGCAGGCTACCGGTCAGCAGCATGCTCAGCCCCATGCAGGCCGGATCGACGGAAAACTCCTGCCCCATCAAAACGATCACATTTCCCTGTGCAACGGCTTCCCAACCGGCCACGGAAAGCACATCGGCGGCCCACCGGCTTAGTTGCAGACGGATCGGGAAGCTCCAGATATAGGCGACCTGACTGGCCAGCGTGGACAGCAGCAGCATCAGGAATACGGGTAGATTGTTCAGTCGCCCCCAGGTACTTTCGAGCAGGTACAGCACCGAAAATCCGCAGAAGAAATAGAACAGACTCGTACTGTGCCGAAAGCAAAGGATCAATCCCAGCGGCAGAGCTACCCACAGCCAGCGCCGGCTCGGATCGGTGCCTACCCGCCGCACAATGTAGGGCGCGAAGATGAGGCCCAGCCAGAGGGTAAAGGAGTAATATTGATTGTCGAAATTGAAATAAGCGTACCCGCCGACGATCAGCACGATCATAATCAGGGCCAGGGCGCCGTGGATGCGCCCGCCTGGTGCTCTGAGTATATTTGCTATCGCCTGCATTTATTACTGATTATCGTTATTCAATCCTTCCGGCTTCCTACAGGCGCCATCTGTCCTTAAATAGCAAATAAGCCGCTACCGCCAGACTCAGCAGGATCAACAGCCATTCACGGGGTTCGGGAACGGAACCGGAAAGGGAGATGGCGGCATTTTGCAGACTGTTCCGGCTTTCCTCAATATCAAAACGTTCGTAATCAGCCTGCGTTTCCAGGACGATCAGGCTGGATACCGGGCTGAGTACATACGCTTCCTGCGCCATTGCGATCAGATCATCCGCCCGGTCCTTTTTCGCAAAAAAGTCATTACCCAATTTCCGCATCAGGTCGTTGTATACGTACAGTCGCATCAGGTGATCGGGCGCCGTCCCGCCGTCCTGGTCGCTTTCGCTCAGATTAATGGAGGTGCCGGAATATAAATTGAGAACCTGATCTTGACCTTCCACCCAGCGGTAAAAACCCGCACCGGTCAGGGAGGCGGTCAGTTCATCACGGTCGCCGATGGAGTAATCCACCTGTCGCAACTCCCGCAACGTTTTCCAGTATACCGATAATTCCGGTCCCAGGTGGAAGACCCGGACCGGCCGCCGGTTGCCGGCCATAAAATGGCGGAGACTGTTCGCAAAACTGCTGGATCCGAGGTCCTCCAGCGTTGGGGTGACCGCCGCACCGGTAGTGATGACCAGGGCCCGTTCCGGATCACGGATCTCGTGCAAGGGAAACAAACTAAAATTTCGGTGGCGCAATTGACGGAATAAACGCTTCCGGTTGTCTTCCGTCATCCGCACGAGCCGATCGGTATAGACGTAGACCTCCCGCCCCGCCAGTGCGGACCAGACCTTTCGGAAAGTACTGCCCGACCAGCCCTGATTGATGTCCAGATAGATCTCATCGGGCTTGAAGAGTTCCTGTCCGGCGGAAAGGTCTTCCAGATGAAAACGCTTGCCATTGAAACTGAAAGTCTCCGTGGCGGGCGGCAGCGCCGGAAGCTGCAGTTGCCAGTCGGATCGATACTGCCCCTGGTAGGTCAGGCCTTCGGCCGAATCCCTGAAGCGCAGCGAAGATTCCAGGCGGTCGGGTAAGACACCCACCACCGTTATCTGTTCGTGGGCGTGGCGCCAGTTGGGCCCGAGAAAATCAATATTATGGTACGTCAGCTCACCTTGCTGGTCGTACCGAAGCGGACTGGTAATCCCCAGCTTAAAGCGCCGGTCTTCTTCCGGAGTGCAGGGAAATACGCGAACGGTTACCCGGTTGCCCTCCTGCCAGTGGACCAGCATCGGATCCCGCCGTTCCCTGCCCACGATCTGGGTATAGGCGCTATCGGCTTTTTCCTTAGTCGTCAGGTAGGCCGGGCGTTCTTCTCCTTCAATCCAGAGGGAGGCCGAGGTTACTACCGAACCCTCCGGCAGGAAAAACGTGTAGAGGGCTTCCTGGGTGGTATTCCACTGATCGGGTCGCAGCTGGTTGCGGATCGTCATTACCTTTTCCGTATAGGCCAGCCGGTATTTCGGAAAGAGTTCCACGCGGGTGACGATCTCCGAAGTTTTGAGGTTGTCGCCCCGCCAGAGCTTACGTTCCATCTGATGACGTTGATCAAATACCGCCCGCAGGAGGCTGATCCGGTCCTCCATGGATATCCGGCTCAGATCTCCGGTAAACAGGGAGGCCAAAAAAACCAGGGGATCGTGTTGCTGCCGCTCGTTCAGGAACCCTCCGCGGGGTAAAAATCCGTCCATCCCGAAATTGGCGGCCGTCTGGTAAACGATCTTACTTTTCAGAATGCGCTCGCTGATCCAATCCCGGGGCAATTCCTGGCTGACCTGCACCCAGGCCGGCAGTTCGGTGTTTTCCGACTGCTTCCCGGAACGGGCAAAATGGGTGTATATGCGTTCCTGCAATACGGACCATCTGATCGTAAACAGCAGGACCATGATCAGTGGAATAGCTACTCCGAGGATCGCTACCGGCCGGAAACGGCTCGATTCGTCCAGGTATTTTTTCACAATTTTTATACTGGAAACCAAAAACCAGATCGGTATAAATATGTGCAGCGACAGGCCGAAAAACCAGAAGGCAGCGATGCCGATACCGTAGTAGGGCAAAGTGTAAAAGGATTCGTAAAGCTGGAAGAAGACACCCGAGGCGATCACCAGCAGGATGGTCAGATTGATGCTGTCCGGCCGCCGGTGTTTCCTCAGTATGAAAAGTAAAATGGCGATATTGTAGATCAGCAGATAGTTCACCAGCCAGTCCGTTGAGATCTCAAAAACCGGCACATTGCGATTGAGCGAATAGGCACTGATATTAGCCAGTTGCAGCAGCAATAAATTGTAATCCAGACTTTTAAATCGTAACATCCCGCCAAATTGTCTCCTGTTCTCCGTCAGCAGATAAATGAAATAGGCCAGGAAAATGAGGTAACTGAGCAGGAAATTCACCGATAATAACTCGAAACTGGAACCCTCCATCTGCATGGTGGCCGCAAAGGAGAGGAAGGAAATGCCCAGTGCTATAAAACCGGTCAGCAACACGGGATCATCAGAGGGACTGCGAAAGCTTTTCAGGAGCTGCATTGAGTTTAATTTTATTTCTATCCAAGTACTTTGAATTACAAAGCTAACTCAAAATGTAACACAACGCAAGACCTGCCCCGGAAAAATTAGCGATATCCACGAGATGGATTTTACAGCTTTTATCTATATTTGCCGCACACCCTTACGGTATCCGCCATGTTGTAATAAATTTCCCGGATGCCGAAACATCTTGTACCGGTCCTTTCGGGAATGGATCTGAGCTGAATTAAAACGACTATGAACTTAACACTACTACGGCCATTTTAAAGGTCAGTCTCTCTCATTTACTACACTGGGCAAATTACAAATCCACGCCGCTCTGTTTTAATCAAGTCTCTAAATAAAGACGGAAAGTAAAGTTTACGAACAAGTATTCGCATTCTCAATAATTTTCCTATCTTATACCTGGCTAAAATTGCTTTTTACCAGGCAGTCCCCCTCAACCGATTGACTTCAGTTGTCGACTTGACGTTCCCTCAATCATCGTTCAGATCCATCTTTCTATTCAGTAAATCAGGAGCAGATGAGCAACACCTTTTCCCTACCCCTTTGGGTTGGATTAATTATCTGGACCACTGCGCTTTCCGGGCAGGACATCCAGCGGGAAGTGGATCAGCAATGGGAGGCCTACTGGCAACAGAACGACCAATACAAGCAGATCGACATTCTCAATGAGATCAGTTACGCGTACCGGCGGGTCAATCCGGATAGCGTCTTGAAATACGCCGATATGGCCATTAGCCGTTCTGAGGATCTGAACTATATCCGGGGACTGGCTTATGCCCTCAAGAACAAGGGGATCGCCTACTACAAACTGGGCGTCCATCCGGACACCATTATACAGTATTACGAACAGGCCATTGATTACGCCGGCCAGGTCAGTGATTACTACACCCAGGCGGCCTGTCTGAATAATATCGCACTGATCCAGATCTATAACCTTTCTTACCATGAGGCCATAAAATCATTGTTGAAAGCAGTTGATATCTTCGATGAACAGATCGAAGAAGACAACCGGCTGAAAGCGCTGATCTTGGGCAACCTCGGAACCGCCTACCACGCCCAGATGGAATTGCCCCGATCCATCGAATATTTTGAACGGGCACTGGCCGTCGGAGAGCAGTTAGAAGACAAGACCATTGCGGCTATGTACGTCGACGAACTGGCCACCGCCAAGATGAAAAGCGGCCAGACCCAGGAAGCTTACGAAGATGTGATCCGGGTATTGCCACTTGCCGACGAGTTGGGGGATATGGAGTCCAAAGCCAGTTTTCTGATCACGTTGGCCGAGATCGAGGGCCGTTTGCTCGATTTTGAATCCGCCCGGGGGCATGCCCTGGAAGCGCTGCAGATCGCCAAACACCATAACTTTACGCGAAAGATCATTCAGGCGCTCACCACGCTTAGCCAGGGATACGCCGAAACCGGACGGATCGACCGGGCCATATCGCACGCAGAAGAGGCCCTGTTCATTTCGCGGGAAGCCAAAATGTACTGGTACGAGGCCAAAACCCTGCTGCTGCTTTCGAACCTCAGCGAGAAGAAACGCAATTACGAGCAGACGGTAGAATACCTGCGCCAGTACCACCTGGTTCACGAAAGGAACCGCGATCGGGAAAGACAGGAACAAACCGCCCGGCTGGAGGCCGGTTATCAGGCCAAAGAGCGGCAAAACCAGATCGAACTGCTGCAACAGGAACAGATCGCGCATAAGAATCACATCCGTTTGCTGTGGTTCGCCACTACGTTCTTTCTACTGCTGCTGTTTGTGGGAGGCTATGTTTACTTTGTGAAATGGCGCACTTCACGGGCCCTGAATGCCAAAAACAGCGAACTGGCCAATGCCGAGCAACAACTCTACGAAAAGAACAGTCAGCTGCAGGCCTATATCGAATCCAATATGCAGCTAGAGAATTTCGCCCATCTGGCTTCTCACGACCTGCGGGAGCCCATGCGAACCATCGTCAGTTTTTCCCAGTTGCTGGAAAAAAGAGCAGCCCAAAAGCTGAGTGGCGATGAGCTGGAATACCTCAATTTTATCCAGGAAGGTACCCGGCGGATCGAAAAACTGATCAACGATCTGCTCACCTACGCCAAGATCAACAACTCTCCGGCCAGCATTGAGCGGGTCGATCTCAATAAGATCATCAGTCAGGTACGTCAGGATCTGCAAAGGCTGATTAACGAAAAAGAAGCGGTGATCCGGGTCAATGCTCCCCTACCGGAATCCATGCTCAGCGATCCGGCACGCATCTATCAGCTCTTCCAGAACCTGATCACCAATGGCATTAAATACTGCCACGATGATACGCCGCCCGTCATCGATATCAATTACCATCTGAAAAACGATCAGCACCACTTTAGTATCCGGGATAACGGCATTGGGATTGCCCGGGAATTTTACGATCGTATTTTTCTATTGTTTAAAACGTTGAAAAACAAGAGCCTTTCCAATAGTTCGGGCATCGGGCTCGCTACCTGCAAAAAGATCGTAGAACAAATGGGAGGAAAGATCTGGCTGGAATCCGTCGAAGAAGAGGGCAGTACCTTTTACTTTACGCTACCTGTCCATCCGACCCAAAACGGGCTCGCCGTCCGCAAGCGCCTCCTGGAAGAAGCCTGACCGTACTCTAGAAGCTCACGGCAAAAGCCAGCAGCAACAGTACGGAATACGTCAGCAACCAGCGCAGATCCGTATAGCGCTGCCAGGGAATGCGATAGCGATAGTACACATAGCCGGTGATCAGGATCTTTTCCAGGGTGATCGCCAGCAAGGTTCCCCAGGCTACTCCCGGCAGGCCCACCTGCCGGATCAGCCACCAGGATAACAGTATATTGGCCAGTAATTCGACCAGGGAAATGATCAGAATGACCCGATTGTCCTGTAATCCCACCAGAATGGTCCGGGAAAAGATCAGGCGGCTGATGATGACCAAAAGAAAGATATTGAAGATCAGTACGCTGTCGCGAAAATCGGCATTGAACACCCAGGGAAAGAGCCACTTACTGGTAAGCATCAGGCCGATGGATACCGGAAACAACAGGTGAAAGAGTTTGCGGGATTTGCTTTTGATCTCACTCAGGGCCAGTTCCAACTGATCGGCTACCCGTGGCACCAGGGCCGTTCCCAGGGCCGCCGAAAGCGCGATCACAAAGGGGAGCTCCCGGGCTCCGTAGCGAAAAATGGCGAACTGGGTTTCATCTCCCCGGTAATATTGTCCCACCAGCCAACTGTCAAAGGAAACATTGATCCCGGCCAGCAGCGCGTACAGGATCAGCGGAAGCGAGATCCACCACCACCGACGCAACAGATCGGTACGCAGCTGCCAGTTGCCCCGTCGAATCACGAAATACAGGAGGTACAGATGCCGGCAGGCCGCAAGTACGATCAGCCCGTAAAAGCTGTAAACGAAGTCCAGGGACAGCCAGGGTGGGATCACCACCACCGCCACCATGGGCAGAAAGGAGATCAGTCCGTAGAAGAAGTTCTGCTGCGGCCGCTTCCAGAGCAGAAAGAAATTTTCCAGTAAGAAAGGAGGAAAGTTCAGCGCCAGATAAACGAAGAACAACTGGTAATAATCCAGTTCCGGCTGACCGGTCAGCCAGGGTAACAAGTAGTTTTTGCCGAGGATCATGACCGCACTGATCAGTAATCCCAGCAACAGGAAGGCCCCGTAGGCATTGGTGATCAGTTGACGCTGTTCGGTTTCCGGCAGCCGCGGATATTCACTCAGAAAACCCTGTACCAGCCCCTGTATCCAGAAAGCGCTGACCAGGGTGCCCAGATAGAAGAGCATCTCGTAGGTGCCGATCACCTGAGTGGCAAGGCCGGTTTTGGTCAACAATACCGCGATCAGTATCGTTGCGCCCTGCCGCATCAGGTGATAGGCCTGCAGCGCTTTGACATCGGTAAAGAGAAAAGTGGAAATTCGCCGAAGGATCAAACGGAAATTACTTTTTCCTCCTCCTTGAAGTCCACGCCGTATTCTTTCAGTTCGGTAAGCACCGGATTGTACACTTCCGGCATTACCGGAATATTCACGCCTTTGGAATTGATCTTACCTTCCATGACCAGACGCACAAAAATACCCATCGGTAAACCGACCAGTTTCGACATCGCGGTGTTCACGTCGTCTTCGCCCTTCATCACCAGGGTCGAGGTCAGTTGTTTGTGCTCGCCCTTCATTTCGTACTCGAACTGGTGCTGCATGACGATCATATCTTTATCGCCGGTAGACAGCTTCCACTTATCGAGCAACAGGTTTTCCAGGATCAGCGCGGGTGAGGCATTCGACAGTTTGATCTTTTTCTTGCGGAATAGTCCCAGCCATTCCAGTTTTTTCATCACGTCCGAATCCACATCCACATCGATCATGCGGGCTACCCGTTCCTTTACGGAGCCGCTGCCGTTGGGCGGTACATAAGCTTCCATAAATTCGTGGTAGGTGATATTGCCGGAATCCAGGATCGGGAAGGAAGCATCCGTCAGACCGATCCGCACCAGTGCGTGCCAGGCATCGCAGAAGCCGCGGGCGCGAATAGTGCCCCGCAGGATATTGGGAATTTCGTCCAGACCGTAGACTTCGCGGTACAGGAGGGAATCGCGGTTGGCGTAGGCCTCATATTCACCCATCCCCGGAATTTCGAGTGTCCGGTATTCTTTGAACAGCCGGTTGTAGGGGATGAATTTCAGTTTGCCATTTTCCAGATACTGAGCCGTGCCCTGCCCGGCCAGTACCACGTTGCGCGGATTCCAGGAGAACTTGTAGTGCCAGGGATTGGTATCGCTCTCCGGCGCTACCAGGCCTCCGGTATTGGAGACAAAGGAAATGAGTTTCCCGCCGTCGGCCTTGATCTGGTGGATCCGCTGCATGGCGGACATATGATCGATACCCGGGTCCAGCCCCATTTCGCCCATGAAGATTAGTTCCCGGTTGCGGGCTTCATCACCCATGCGGTACATTTCCTGAGAAACGTAAGAAGCTGTGATCAGGTGTTTTTTCAGTTTGATACAATCGTGCGCTACCTCCAAGTGGAGGTGGGCCGGCAGGAGGGAAACAACCACATCGGCCCGGCCTATAGTTTCTTTTCTGTCATTCGATTTGGTCACGTCGAGCCAGACTGCTCTTCCGTTCGGATGCCCATTCACCTTTTTGTCGGCCAGGCCGGGATCTGCATCCGCTACAATTACATACCAACCCCGCTCCTGCGCTTTATTCAGCACGTAGTTAATTAGAGCTGTAGAAGATCGACCGGCTCCAATAATGAGAATACTTTTCATAAATTTGGTCTTAATACATTTGTTCGTTAGGATACTCTATTCCATACCATGCGGACAATCAAAACATTTCGGTCAGCGCACCGGTTCCTATTGTTACGCATACTAACTTAATAAATCAGCTCAGCTCCAGTTTCTTTTCAGGCCACAAGATACGCACTTTGCGACTAAAAGTCCGGGCTACAAAATTTTATTTTGTGTTATTTATTTGTAATCCATGAAACTAGAAAATCTCTCCATTTCACTGGAGGTTTACCAGAACGAATCCGAACTTTCCGACGACGACCAGCAACTGTTGGCGCGGGCCGCCGAGCAACTGAAATATGCCTATGCACCTTACAGCCGTTTTAGGGTCGGCGCGGCGCTGTTGCTGGCCAACGGAGAGATCATTACCGGCAACAATGTAGAAAATGCCGCCTACCCCATGTGCCTCTGCGCCGAGCAAACGGCGATGGGAGCAGCAGCCTCCCGTTTTCCCGATGTCCCGATAGTGTCACTGGCCGTAACCGTGCGTAACGAAGCAAAACTGATCGACACCCCGGCCGGCCCCTGTGGTGCCTGCCGGCAGATCATCAGTGAAGCCGAAGACCGGCACCGACAAAAGATCTCCATTATTATGCGGGGGGAAAGTGGCCCGGTCTTTAAACTGCAATCTGCTAAAGACCTGCTGCCTGTTTCTTTCTCCGGTACGTTTTTGCCCTAAACGGGAGTACCACGAAATTGTTGAAGCGAGTAAACCGAGAAGTTCCGGTTTTCCGTAAAAGTTATACAACAGCATTATCCTGCCAAAGGATCAGTGCCTGGCTCACTAATTATTCTTTTTTTCCTTTCCATCGATTTTCAATCAATTTTTTGTTTTAAAAATAGATTTAGGCATAAATTTTGCTACAAAAAATTTAAAAGCAACGCCCCTATTCGGTCGCCAAAGCAATTATAACCCATGTACCAACGAGCCGTACTCCACCTGGATATGGATACCTTTTTCGTGTCCGTGGAACGAAAATACAACAGTGAGCTACTGCAGCGGCCCGTCATCATCGGGGGCGGCAGCAATCGCGGGGTTGTATCCTCTTCCAGCTACGAAGCCCGGCGCTTTGGCGTGCGCTCCGGTATGCCGATGGCGCTCGCCCGGCGATTTTGCCCCGAGGCGGTCTATCTGCGCGGTGATATGGACCTCTACAGCCGGGAATCCCGCCTCATTACCGATATCATCACTGAACAGGCACCTGTGTTTTCCAAAAACTCCATCGATGAGTTTGACATCGATCTCAGCGGGATGGACCGCTATCTCGGCGTCTGTAAGTGGTCCCGCGAGCTCCGGCACCGGATCATGCGCGAATCGGGTCTGCCGGTCTCTTCGGGCATTTCCGCCAACCGCTTCGTTTCCAAAATGGCGACCAATGCTGCCAAACCCTGCAATGAAAAACAGATCCCGCCCGGAGACGAGCGACCGTTCCTGGCCCCCATCCACATCGCAAAAATGCACGGTGTGGGCGAGGTGAACGCCCGCAAGCTGATCTATATGGGCATTCGCCACATCGGCACGCTCAGCAAGATCCCCCGGCGTTTGCTGCAGCGCGAGTTCGGTAAATACGGCGACTACCTCTGGGAGCGCGCCAACGGCATCGACCCCTCCGTGATCACGCCCTACCGCCGGGAAAAGTCCATTTCCCGGGAGCGCACCTTTCAGACCGATTCCATCGATCCGGTCTTTCTGCGGGCCCAGCTTCTGGATATGTGCAGTCGCCTGGGTTTTCAGTTGCGCGATGCCGGCAAACTGGCTTCCTGCGTGACCGTCAAGATCCGTTACAGTGACTTTCAGACCTATACCCAACAGCGCAAGATCCCCTACACGGCGAACGACCGGGATCTCCGCCGACAGGTAGAGGAACTGTTCCGGAAACTATACCAGCGGAGGCAGCGCGTGCGTCTGGTGGGAGTTAAACTGTCCGGCCTGGTGAGCGGCAGTTTCCAGATCAGCCTGCTGGACGATACCGCCAAAGAGATCGAGCTCTTGCTGGCCATGGACCGGATCCGGAAGCGGTTCGGGGAAACGGCGGTCCGCTATTGTGATGCCATGATGGTCTGATAGCTGCAGGAGGGCGCCCGGCGGATACGGCGATGCACCGGAGCTTTTACCGTATTATCCCTGCATCGCGCCATCCCTCCATCGATCAACTTTGTTAATTTTTCTTAAATTGCCCGCAATAACACAATCATCGTAATGGTTCTAAGTGTTAAAGAGATAAATTCGCCCGCTTGCTAAGCCTAGTGGACCCGGATTAACTACTCCTATTACAAATAGGCTATCCATTCCGGCAACTGGCAGTTTTCGTCGACCCGCAATTGACCAGGTGAACACCACCCTACTCACGACTGATCACTGACCATCACTGCCCGGACCCGGCTGGACAGTCCAACAACCAGATACTCATGAGAACAAGACAGTTGCTGTCACTATTCGCAGCCCTTCTATGTAACTTCAGTTTGATAGCGCAATCGACTACCGTTTACACGGAGGCGAACGAGGCGTTCAAGCGGGGAGAAGTCTTTATGGAGCAGGGGCTATTCGAACAGGCCCAAACCGAATTCCAGAAAACGATCGATAAACTAAGACCGGTCAACGAAGCACGGGCGGAACTACTAATGACCAAGGCGGAATTCAACTACGCCAAAGCCGCCGTGCAATCCGACGCGCCCGACGGAGAAAAACTTATTCTGGACTTCATCCGGAAATACCGGCCGGACCCCATTGCCAACGACGCCCTGATCGAGATTGCCAACTACTACTACAATGCCGGCAAATACGAACAGGCGGTCGACTACTTTTCCCAGGTACCCACGCTGGGGATGACCAAGGAACAGAAGTCGGAAGTGCGCTTCCGCATGGGGTATGCCTTTTTTGTACAAAAGGAATTTGAAAAGGCCAAGGCTAACTTCAATCAGGTCAAAGATTTTGAGAACGAGTACTACTACCCCACCAACTACTACCTGGGGCTTTGCTTTTTTTACGAGGGCAATTACGACGAGGCCATCCGGCAGTTCCGCATCGTGGAAAAATCAAGGAAGTACCGTTCCTACATTCCCTACTATCTGGCTCAGATCTATTTTGCCGAGCGCCGGTTCAGCGAGTTGATCTCGTACGCGGAACCGCGACTGTCCGACTCCCGCCTGCGCAATGCCAAAGAGATCCAGCAACTGATCGGCCAGTCTTATTTCGAGACCGGCAACTACGAGCGGGCCCTGCCCTATCTGCAGTACTACGCCGATCGCAGTGGCAAACTGCGGGAAGAGGAATGGTTCCAGCTGGGATTTGCCCTCTATCAGACGGGAGACTTTGAAGGCGCTGCGCGTGCTTTTTCCGAGCTCGCCACGGTCGATTCCAAGATGGGGCAATCCGCCAATTACTATATGGCTATCTGCTATCTGCAGCTCGGAGACCGCCGTTCGGCCCGGGCCGCATTCGGTAACGTCAAGCGGATGAACTACGACCCCGAACTGCAGGAAGAGGCCAACTGGAACTACGCCAAACTTTCCTACGAACTGAAGGATCCGCGGGAAGCGGTGACCGCTCTGCAGGACTTCACCCCGGCTTCGCGTTACTACCTCGAAGCCCAGTCCCTCATGAGTGAGATCCTGCTGACCTACCGCGATTATAAACTGGCCCTGGACATTCTGGAAAGAATGCAAAATAAAACCCCGCAGGTACAGGAAAGCTACCAGAAGGTCGCCTACCTGCGCGGGCTGCAACTGATGCAGGAAGGCCAGTACGAAGAAGCCAAACTGCACTTTCAGAAATCTCAGCAATACCCGGTTGATCTGCGCACCAAAGCGCTGGCCATCTACTGGATGGGCGATATCGCTCACCGCGAAGGAGATTATCCCTCCAGTATTCGGGATATGAACCAGTTCCTGACCGTAGCCAAAACGATGAATAACCTGCCGGATGAGGCGTCGATCTTCACCGGAAACTACATCCAGGGCTACAACTATCTCAAACAGGAGAACTATACCGCCGCGCTGGGCTTTTTCGAAGAGACGGTCAACGGCATCCGGCGCAACCAGAGCTTTATCGGGAACCCCGATGTCAAGACCCAGTTGCTGGGCGACGCTACCCTCCGTTCCGGTGACGCCTACTTCAAACGCAACCAGTACGCCCAGGCCCTGCGCTATTACGACGAAGCGATCAACCGCCGCTACGCCGGTTTTGTTTACGCCATCTACCAGAAGGCGATCATCGAAGGGCTGCAGGGAAGAAATACCGAAAAGATCCTGGCGCTGGAGCGTATCCCGCAGGAGTTTTCCAATTCCGAATACGCGGATGACGCGCTGCTGCAACTGGGGATCACCTACCAGGAGATCGGCCAGTTGAGTAAGGCAGCCGCTCCGCTGCAGAGACTCGTAACGGAGTACCGCAATACCTCGCCGCTGATCAACCAGGCCCTGCTGCAACTCGGTCTGATCAGTTACAACCAGGGCAACCTGGAAACCGCCATCAATTACTACAAGCAGATCTTCAGCAATAATCCGGAACCGGGTGAAGCCAATCTGGCGCTGGCCGCGCTGGAAGAGATCTATATCGATGACCTCGGCCGGGCGGATGACTATTTCTCTTTCCTCGAAACAGTACCCGGCTACAAGGTGGACAATATGGCTAAGGACTCCATCAACTTCCTGGCCGCCGAATCGCAATTTGAAAATGCGAACTACCAGCGGGCCATTCAGGGCTACACGGAGTACCTGCGCAAATTCCCCAACGGCCGGTATACCCTTACCGCTACTTACCACCGCGGGGAGTCTTACAGTGTGTTGAAGCAGTATTCCGAAGCGCTGCGCGATTACGAATTCGTAGCGGCCCGCGGCCCCAGCCGTTTCTACGTGAAAGCGCTGGAAAAAGCCGCCATTATCGCCTACAACCACGAACTGAATTTTGATAAGTCCTACCAGCTGTACCAACAACTGGAACTGGCCGCACAAGACCCCGATACGCGCTTTGAAGCGCAGTTGGGTGCACTGCGATCGGCCTACCGCACCAATAACACCCAGGCGGTGTACACCCTGGCCGGTAAAGTGGCCAATAGTCCGAATGCCTCCCAACAGCAAAAGGCTACCGCCAATTTCTATCTGGGTAAGATCGCTTTTGATCGCCGCGATTACGACGGGGCGCTAAACTCGCTCAACTCCGTGGTACGTAACAGCGACAACGAGCAAACCGCCGAAGCCCGCTACCTCATCGCCTACATCTACTATCTGAAGCGCGATCTGGCCCGGGCTCGCGAACTGACCCTGAACGCCAACAAGGAAAGTTCGGCGTATCCGTACTGGGTAGCAAAGAGTGTGATCCTGCTCTCCGATATCCTGGCCGAACAGGGTGACCTGTACAACGCCCGGGCGGCGCTGGAAGCGCTCCTGGAGAACTACCGCGAAGATCAGGAACTGATCACGATCGCTCAGACGAAACTCAACCAGATCAACCAACAACTGAACAACTCCAGCAGGCTGCAGGCACCGAGTGACCCGAACCGGCTGGAAATGTTGGAAGAAGGCGGAAACTAAGGTGGCGTAGAGCCCGGAGTAGGGCGCTTAAAGTTCCCTGCTGCGGGCCGCTCCCCTTTTGCACTTTGCCTATTTAATAAACAGCTAACCACAAATCTCAAGATGAATATCAATTCAATATACCGGCCACTAGCCCTTTTGATCTTTGCACTCGGTGCACTGCAAACGGCCCAGGCCCAGGACTTACCCGGTGGTGAGGTAGATGTTATCAAAAGTTTTGATGCCCGTCTGCTGGAAACCGATAAGATCAACATCCGTCCCGAATTACCCCCACTGGATACCATTACCCGCCTGCAGACTTATTCGGCGCTCAATAAAACCCTGGAGGTGGAATACCTGCCGCCCAAGATCCGCCCGCTGGCGATGAGCCGCGACGGTCTGCCCGAATCCTACAACGGTTTTCTGAAAGCCGGCGTCGGTCTGCCCAATGCATTTTACGGGGAGGGTTCCTACTATGTGACTTCCGTCAAAAATCTGGACCTGGGACTCTACGCCCGGCATTTTGCCGCCAACAACAGCAAGAAAGTAGAGAACCAGCGCTTTAGCGAGACCAACGGCGGCATCGACGGTACCTATTACTTTGATCAGGGTTTTGCGGTCAACGGTAAACTCAAATACAATCGCGATGCCCTTTATTTTTACGGCTATAATGAGCTGAACGAGCAGCTCGATACCAGTCGGACACCGATCAGTTTCGAAGCCGAAGAGATCAAGCAGCGGTTCAATATCATTGATGCCAGCGCCTCTATTTTTAACGGGGAGCGTACGGAAGCGGATTTCAACTATTTTGCCGGCGTAGAGACCTATCTGATGCGTGACAACTATGCCTCCCGGGAAAACGGGCTGAAGCTGACGCTGAACGCTATGAAGTGGTTCAATAATTCGGATCCGCTGCAGTTGAAACTGATCACTGATTTCACCAGCTTCAAAAATTCCGAAAAGCAGACCCTGAATAACTTCTATCTGCAACCAAGCTATACGTACCACGCCGATCGTTTCAAGGTAAAAGTAGGAGCCAATATCGTTTCGCACGAAGACAACTTTTCTTTCTTTCCCGATATCGAAGCCAGTGTCAATATCATCGAAGGTCTGATCGGAGCTTACATCGGGGCCGGTGGTGATCTTCAGAAGAACACCTTCCGCAGTCTGAGTGATTACAACCCCTTTATCGAATCGAAGGTCCAACTGGAAAATACGCGCTATTACCACTTCTACGGCGGGATAAAAGGGAACTTCAAAGGCGTGGACTACAACGCTCAGCTGGGTTACAAGACCGCCGAGGACCTCGCGCTGTTTGTACTAAGTGACCCGATGGATTCCATCGTTCGTTTCAATCCGGTGTACGACTCGGTCGACGTATTCCTGTTCAAGGCATCATTGTCCGCTCCGATCTTCAAAGGTTTCGAGCTGATCGGTTCCATCAGTCAGAGTATCTTTTCGCCCCAGCGGGAAGAAAAAGCCTGGCATCTGCCCACGCTTTCCGTCAACGCAACGGCCCGGTACACCACGCCGGATCAAAACCTGCGGTTTACGGGCGAATTCTTCCTGGAGAACGGTGTGCCTTTCCTGAACCGGGAAGGCATGGCCGACAACCTCAACGCGCTGTTCGATGTGAGCGTCGGGGCGGAATATTACTTTACCAAAAATATCGGAGGTTTCGTCCAGATCAACAACCTGGCCAATAACCGGCGACAGCGCTGGCAGGATTATCCTACCTTCGGTCTGAACGCCCTCGTCGGTGTTTCTGCGAGGTTCTAGCGGGTATCCGCCCTCTTGCTTAAGCAGTACAAAGCCTGCCCGGTATATCGGGCGGGCTTTGTGTTTATAGACCCCGTTCCTACTCCTCATTTCTGCCGCCGGTAGTCATCCAAACAGCAAGTTTTTTGTAAAATTTTCAACGGTCGTCCGGCTCGCGCCCAGAGGTGTTTCCCTTCTCCCAATTTAGCCCCATCACAGTTGGCAAAAGCAGTAATATTCACACATTAATTTCACCCTAACACGGTTTACCCAAATTTATAGTTGTCAATGATCTTTATCATCGAAATTTTATTCACTTTTTTAGGTTTAATTTTTGATTAAACCGGGAAAGCGTGTAAATTAGTAGGGCTATCACTTAAGGCTATTTCTTAACCAAATAGAGTGCTTATGAATATTACTTTCAATGAGCTACGGAACATCAAACACCGCCTCCCGACCGGCAGCGTCGGTCGAATCGCCAAAGAGCTAAACATTACCGAGCAAACCGTAAGAAATTATTTCGGTGCCAACAAATTCAACGAGGGTGATCTTACCGGAAAGCATTATCAATCCGGACCCAACGGTGGCATCGTAAACCTACAGGACACCACCATTTTAGATCTGGCATTAAAAATTCTCAGAGAACACAACGCAACCGTGGTTAGTTGACGATTAAAAACGGGAAGTTATTCAACATAACTTCCCGTTTTTCATTTTCGCTTTTCCCAACAATCAGAGATAGAAGTCTTCGGTCAGCGCCCGGTAAGCTGCGGTGCGCTCCTGGTCTTCGTTTGCCTGAAGAACGAGCTGTTCGACGAGTCGGTCCTGTTTTGTCCGGCCGAACTCCAGCAGCAGGCGTTCAACGGGTCTATCGGCCCGTGACTGCACTTCAGTCATCCGGAAACAGTACAACTGGTAGGTCGCCGCCAGCTCGCAGAATCGCAGACCTTCGATGTAGGGCAGGATCACCGCAAAGTGACCCCGTTCGTTCAGCAATTTCCGCACCGCCGACAGGAGGTCCTGATGCGGCAGTTTAACGGTATGCCGTACGGAGTTGCGATCCTGGTTGTAGGAAAGGTTGCCCCCGGTAAAGAAGGGAGGATTACTAACGATGAGATCGTAACGGGTAGTCGTTGCCTGGGCGAAATCCTGGATGGAAGTATGAAAAGCCTCCAGTCGCTCGCTCCAGGGAGATCGGGCCATGTTGGTGCCGGCCTGTTCAAAAGAAGGCTGATCGATCTCTACCCCGTCTATCCGGGCCGTTTCATTGCGTTGGGCCAGCATGATCGCGATCAGGCCGGACCCCATCCCGATATCCAGTATGTGCCGGGCTTCATTAACTTCCGCCCAGGCCCCCAGCAACACGCCATCGGTCCCTACTTTCATACTGCAGCGATCCTGCTCAACGGCAAACTGCCGGAAGCGAAAAGGTTCGTCTTTTGTTTTCGTTTCCATGCCGCAAAACTAAGGATTATAGTTGTAAATAAGCCTGTTTATATTCGGTAGGGCTCAGGCCGTGAATAGACTTAAATTGCCGGTTGAAATTGGACAGCGTGTAAAACCCGCTTTTAAAGCAGGCCTCGGCAACGCTCATCTCCTTTTCGATCAACAGCTTGCTGGCGTGCCCGATCCGGATCTCACTGAGAAACTGGGAAAAGGTCTTGTTGGTATGCGATTTGAAATAGCGACTGAATGAAGACGGGGTCATATAGGCCAGCGCCGCCACTTCTTCGAGTTTGATCCGCTGCTGAAAATGCGCCATGATGTGATCGTGTACGCGATTCATCCGGTCGGTATCCGAGCGCTTCAGGGTGTTGCTGTATCCGTCGCTGGACAGCAGATCATATTCCGTAGACTGGGAAAGCAAATGCAGGATCTCCATTAACTTGATCACCGATTCAAAATCCTGTAATCCCAGTATGCCGTTCATCATCTGCCGGATCCGCCGGGAGGTTTCTCCGAGGATCTTCAGCCCTTTGGTCGCTTTGGTCATTAATTGCCGGAGACTGAAAGCTTCGTTTTTTTCCAGCAGCGCGCTACCCAAAAAATTATCGTGAAAATAAATGACGACCCCGCGCGCCCGGAGATTGCTGTTGCCGACGAAATACTCCTGATCACTCCGCCAGAGGTGCGGCAGGTTGGGACCGGTAAAGACCAGATCTCCCGGCCGGAATCGTTCAATACTGTCCCCCACAAAACGGGTTCCCGTCCCTTCGAGCACGACGAACAACTGGTACTCCGGATGAAAATGCCAGTTGGGATCAAAATAGGGATCATCCAGCCGACGGGCGATGAATGCCTGGGTTGCGGGAATGGGGGATTTCTGTAGTGCTGTTTTCATAAACTGTTCGTTCGCTAAAATACCGCCGAAATGATGGCGCGTGTCCTCCGCAGCGGGTCCGATTGGAAAAGCAATCTCTTCCGGTGTTTACCCCCTGATTGCCGCAGGGCTGTTCAGTTCTATAAAAACGCAATGCGAATTTTTCAATTACAATGTCAAGCACAATAGCAATAGCAAGCAAAAGGCAGCTTTCTGCTCCGATTTTGACCTTTTCGCCAGATTTTGACTTATTGAAATTGCTATTGCCATTTTTTATAATCAATAATTTGGGAACTGAACAGCCCTACCCTGATTGCCGGGCATTCAGGTTTTTACCTCAGGAAGAAGGTGTATTTCACTAACCACAAATTTACCATCATATCCCTGTAAAAATAGAAATAAATGACAAAATACAGTCAGTGATAGGTAAAATTCAGTCAGTAGATTAAAAATATAATTCTGAACTTTGCTGTTAGTACAAAACAAAAAACCATGCAACAAACCTCCCTTCCAATAATTCTATTCATTCTGATCTTACTGGTTGGATGTCAGAGCAAAACGACCGTTTCGGACGATACTGCTCCCCGAAAGATAGAGATATTGTTTCTGGGGCACGATCAGCAGCATCACAACAGTGCGGCCTATGCGCCCATTCTGGCGTCTGCCCTGGCCAAAGACGCCATCAACATCAACTACACCGATGATACGGACGTACTGGCGGATGAAGAGGAACTCGCCAAATACGACGGGATCATCCTCTACGCCAATCACGACGAGATCAGTCCGGAACAGGAAGAAGGCCTGTTCAACTTCATAGAGAGCGGCAAGGGATTCATTCCCCTGCACTGTGCCAGTTACTGCTTCCGCAATTCGGAAGAATTCGTGGAACTGGTCGGCGCTCAGTTTAAAGAACACGGCACGGGTGTGTTCACCACCACGATCGTCAATGCCGAGCATCCGATCACGATGGAACTGGACACCTTCTCCACCTGGGATGAAACCTACGTACACGACAAGCACAACGATGACCGCGAGTTGCTGATGGTGCGCGAGGAAAACGGCGAAAGCGAGCCGTGGACCTGGACGCGTACACACGGTGACGGCCGGGTATTCTACACCGCCTACGGACACGACGAACGGACCTGGAACAATCCCGGTTTCCAGAAGCTGGTTAAAGAGGGTATTCTCTGGGCCGTCGGCGACCGGGTCAAAGGTCTCTGGGAAACCTACCATCAAGATATGCCGACGCTGGAATACCAGGCCGGAGCGGGTCCGATCCCGAATTACGAAAAACGGGATCCCGCCCCCCAACTTCAGGCACCGCTATCACCGGAAGCTTCCGCGAAACTGACCCAGGTACCTCCCGGGTTCAGTCTGGAACTCTTCGCCGCTGAACCGGATGTGATCAATCCCATTTCCATGACCTGGGATGAAAAAGGCCGGCTGTGGGTGATCGAAACGGTAGATTATCCGAACACGGTGCGGGAAGATCGCACGGTGGGTGACGACCGGATCAAGATCTGTGAAGATACCGACGGAGACGGCAAGGCGGATAAATTCACCATTTTTGCCGATCAGCTGAATATAGCGACCAGCCTCGTGTTCGTCAACGGTGGCGTACTCGTTGCCCAGGCGCCCTACTTCATCTTCCTCAAGGATGATAACGGGGACGATAAAGCCGATACCCGCGAGATCGTAATGGAAGGCTGGGGCACCTTTGATACACACGCCGGGCCGTCCAATCTGTTGTACGGTTTCGATAATAAGATCTGGGGGGTTGTCGGGTACTCCGGTTACGAAGGCACGGTCGGTGACAAGACTTTCCAATTCCGCCAGAGTATCTACCGCATTTCCCGGGATTTTGACGATATGGAAAAACTGACCAATACCAGTAACAATACCTGGGGACTTGGTTTTACGGAAGATAACGATGTATTCGCCTCCACGGCCAACAATACCCACAGCGTTTACCTCAACGTAG
The DNA here is from genome assembly GCF_002646595.1 of Flavilitoribacter nigricans DSM 23189 = NBRC 102662. GTDB lineage: Bacteria > Bacteroidota > Bacteroidia > Chitinophagales > Saprospiraceae > Flavilitoribacter > Flavilitoribacter nigricans. The sequence continues at coordinate 5,163 of NZ_PDUD01000049.1, read as the reverse complement.
CGGACAGCTATCTGGATGAGGTGAAAGGTATACCGGCCGGCGGCAGTATGAAGATTGACGGACACTACGCCATGCACCCGATTACGATGAACTACCGCCAGGTAGACGTTTTCGGCGGGTTCACTGCAGCGGCCGGGCATCATTTTTATACGGCTCGCAATTATCCGGAAAAATTCTGGAATAAGATCGCTTTTGTCTGTGAGCCTACCGGTGGCCTCGTACATTCCGCGGTGATCGAAAGAGACGGTGCCGGTTTTGCAGAAAAAGACGGCTGGAACCTGTTCGCCAGCGCCGACGAATGGTCCTCTCCGGTGGAAGCCAAGGTGGGTCCCGACGGACAGGTCTGGGTAGCCGACTGGTACAATTTCATCGTTCAGCACAACCCCACTCCTACCCCGGAACGCGGTGGCTTTGAAGGAGAGAACGGCGACGGTAATGCCCACGTCAATCCGCTGCGCGACAAATCCCACGGCCGGATCTGGCGGGTGGTCTATAAAGGCAATCCTGCGGGAGAAATCGAGTCTGTAGATAAGAACAGCGGGGATGAACTGCTCACGGCTCTTCAATCTGACAATCAGTTCTGGCGCATGACGGCCCAGCGCCTGCTGGTGGAAAGAGGCAAAGAAGATGTTGTACCGGAACTGCTTTCGATCATCAAATCCAATAAGAACAAATCGGGGCTGCACGCCCTGTGGATCCTCGACGGTCTGGAGATCATCGATCGGGATAACGTTAAAGAAGCGGTAGTCGCCGCGCTGCAAAACAGCGATCCGGCCGTGCGCCGGGCTGCGATCCAGATCCTGGATAAAAACGATCTCCTGAAAATGGATCAACTGGATGCCGAACTGGCTAATGAAAGTGATCCCGGTGTGCAATCCGCCATTATGCTGGCCCTGAGCAAGCAGGATGCTAACGGATCCGTAGGGAAATCACTGTATAAGGTCAGCCAGCGGGATGCGGTCGCCAAAGATCCCTATCTCTCGCAAGCGGTTTACGTGGCTGCCGGCAAACACCAGGCCGGATTCATTTCCGCCTTTTTGGAAGACCATCCGAATTACGGTGAAAATGACGACGAACCGGCCAACCTGGAAGTGACTGATCTGGACGATTCCTCCTGGAAAGAAATGAAATTGCCGCAGTTCATCGAGCAGGCCGGCGTAGAGATCGACGGTGAAGTGTGGTTCCGGACCAAACTGGAACTTACGGCCGAAGAAGCGGGCCGCGGTATCACTCTGCTGCTGGGAGCAATTGATGATTCCGATGAGACCTGGGTGAACGGTACCCGGGTGGGCGCTACGGAAGGTGACTGGCGCAAGGAAAGGGAATATAAGGTATCCTCCAGCCTGCTCCAGGCCGGCGCTAATACCATTGCCATCCGCCTGGAAGATGAACGCGGCGGTGGCGGTTTCCGCGCCGATAAGGAAAATTTTGTCTATCAGTCCGGCGACGAAAAGAAAGCACTTCCGGAAACCTGGAAATACAAAGTTACCAAGATCACCCGCACCTCCGGCCGGAACCTGTTCGGAGAGTCCAGTCTGGCGGAAGTCCTGGTTAAATCTTACTGGGACAACTTCGATCCGGATGCCGTTGCGGCTACCATGACCGGTGACGCCCGTAAGATCGAACTCGGCGTGATCAAAAACGAAATGAAGTACGACACCAAAGAAATTACCGTCAAAGCCGGCGAAATGATCGAGATCGTGTTCAAGAACGACGACTTTATGCAGCACAACCTCATCATCGGTCAGGCGGGTACGCTGGAAGTTATCGGTGCAGCGGCGGACAAACTGGCGGCAGACCCTAAAGGTTCGGAACAGAATTATGTCCCGCAGATCCCGCAGGTCCTGCACAATACCCGTTTGGTCAACCCGAACGAAACGGTAACCCTTACCTTCAAAGCTCCCGATAAACCCGGGGACTATCCTTTTGTCTGTACGTTCCCCGGCCACTGGCGGATTATGAACGGCGTGATGAAAGTGGTGGCGGGTGATGCTATTTGATGGGGAGTGAGGAGGTGTCAGGAGTGAGGGGTCAGGAGTCAGGTGTCAGGTGTCAGGGGGCAGGAGTCAGAATAAGCTACACCCCTGACACCTCGCCCCTCTCTCCTCACACCTGACACCTCCCACACCTGACACCTCGCCCCTGACACCTGCCCCCTCATACCCAAAATCTAAAATAAAACAATGAACGATTCGCTTTCTTTTGCCGTAAGCACCTGGCTTTGGACTTCTCCTTTTACCAATGACACCATTGGGTTGTTTCCGAAGATCAAAAGTATGGGTTACGATGCGGTAGAGATCCCGGTGGAAGATCCGGGACTTATTGACAACAAATTGATCAAACAGGCGCTGGCGGACCACGGCCTCCGTGGAATTGTCTGCGGGGCGTTCGGCCCGAGCCGCGATCTGACGAATGAAGATCCCGGTGTACACCAACAGTGCTTTGACTATATCCAGGAGTGCTTTGAACTGTGTAACGAACTGGGGGCAAAGTTTCTCGCCGGCCCAATGTATTCGGCTGTGGGAAAAGCCCGCATGGTATCTCCCGAACAACGCAAGCAAGAGTGGGACCTCGCCGTGAACAACCTTTACAAAGTCTGTGAAATTGCCGCTTCCCGGGAACTTTCCGTTGCCCTGGAGCCGCTTAACCGTTTTGAATCGGATATGGTCAATACTGCCGAGGATGTAGCCCGGCTGGTGCGGGACATCAACCATCCGGCCGCCAAGATCCTGCTGGACAGTTTCCATATGACAATCGAAGAGCGGGATATCGAGCAGGCCTTCCTGACCGCCGGTGATAAACTGATCCATGTACAGGTATCCGAAAACTACCGGGGCACACCCGGTACGGGGCTTACGCCCTGGGGAGCGCTCAAAAGCGGGCTCGAAAAGATCAACTACCGGGGTACTATTTCCATTGAAAGTTTTACGCCGGAGATCAAGGAGTTGGCGGGTGCCGTCTGCATCTGGAAAAACCTGGCGGACAATCAGGACGATTTTGCTTCGGATGGCCTCCAATTTTTAAAACAACTTTTTAACTAAAATTGACCGGGTAAAGCGAAACGCCCGGAGCCGGCCTTTTCCCACCGGGGGAACAACACGCTTCCGGCTCGTTTTTGCGGTTTCCTTTATCACATAAAAACCAATAACCTACCTATGAGTGAAAAGAAATTTAACATAGCGATTATCGGACTCGGTTTTGGTGCGGAATTCATTCCCATTTACCAGCGACATCCGAATGCCAATATGTACGCGATCTGCCAGCGCACCACTTCGGCCCTGAATGAGGTCGGTGATCAATATGGGATTGAAAAAAGATATACTTCCTACGATGAATTACTGAAAGATCCGAATGTGGATGCGGTACACATCAACACTCCCATTCCCAATCACGGAGAACAATCCATCAAGGCGCTGAAGGCCGGCAAACACGTCGCCTGTACCGTTCCGATGGCCACTTCCGTAGAGGAATGCGAAGAGATCGTGAAGCTGACCCAGGAGACCGGCCTGACCTACATGATGATGGAGACCGTGGTGTACGCCCGGGAGTTCCTGTTCATGAAAGAGCTGTACGAATCCGGTGAACTGGGTAAGGTCCAGTTCCTGAAAGCCAGTCACCAGCAGGATATGGACGGTTGGCCCAATTACTGGCCGGGACTGCCGCCCATGCACTACGCCACGCACTGTGTGGGCCCCGTACTGGGTCTGACGCGGGCGGAAGCCGAATATGTTTCCTGCTTCGGTTCGGGAACCATCCGCGAAGAGCTGCACCATCACTACAATTCCCCGTTCGCCGTAGAAACGACCCACATTAAATTCAAGGATTCAGATCTAAGTGCACACATCTACCGTTCACTCTTCGATGTGGCCCGCCAGTACCGGGAAAGCTTTGAAGTGTACGGTTCCAAAAAAGCGGTGGAATGGCCGTTGGTGGAAGGCAATCCGCTGGTGGTGCATACCGCCAAACGTCCGGAACCCGATATTCCCCAGCGGGTAGAGTGCCCGGATTACGCGCACCTGTTGCCGGAAGAGATCCAGCCGTTCACGACCGGTGGGGTTTACGATTCGGATGACAATCAGCACCTCTCCTTTACGCAGGGAGCCGGTCACGGAGGCTCACACCCGCATCTGGTGCACGAATTTCTGGATGCCCTGGTGACGGGACGTTCTCCTTATCCGAATGCTGTGCAGTCCGCCAATATTACCTGTGTGGGTATTCTGGCGCACGAATCGGCCCTGAAGGGCGGTGAGATCATCAAATTACCGGATTTCACTTTGGCCTGATCATCAAACTAACCGCCAGAGTTGTCGGATGCCTGATGGTGAGAAAGACCCCTCCGGATCAGTCGATCCGGGTCTTTACCTTATATCGCTAATCAGTGCTCGCTCCTCTGGCGGTCCTATTTGCGCCGTACGGCAATATTCATTTACTGTGTTTGCGGAGCAATGGCTTGTACATGACCACCGCATTGCCGTCTTCCCGAACAGTACGAAAGCCGAGTTTTCGATACAGTTGCATGGCCCGGTTCCTTTTATCCACACTCAGGGAAACGGCGGGTACGCCCCATTTTTGCAATTCACTCATCAGCTTCGTGAGTAAGGCCGTTCCAATACCCCGGCCCCGATAGGCTGGCAGCAGGGCAATACCGATCTCCGGTGCATCTTCTTCTACAAAACCATACCCGGCATCCGATGCGGGAAAAAAACGGCTCCAGACTGCTCCAACGGGCCGATGGTCCATTTCTGCCACCCAGCCCAGGTCCTTTTTTCCGCCCCAATCCAGGTAATATCGAGCCAGATGTGGCTGGTCGATAATGGATCGGGGAAAAGGTGCTTCAGCCGGAGCCACGAAAAGGGAGGTATAAAACATCTCCCTGAAGAACGGAAGGTCCTCCGGAAGTAAAGGTCTGATCTGCAGTTCCGTGGTATTATCCATACTCATGAAGTCCCATACGAGTTATACATGACGCGAAGTAGTTTGGGATTTATGAAGAAACATTTATGGTTAATGACCTTTATCCAAAAGGGGCTAGATTTTCACCGCCAAGGTGCTGTGTAAAAAACCAAGAGTTCTTTGAAAAAAAAATATTAGTTTAAAGCTACCAAAGGAGGTTACTCTAGTAGTAATCATCCCGTGTAGGCAGGACTAGTTTCCTGCCTACTT
>NZ_PDUD01000048.1 GCF_002646595.1 Flavilitoribacter nigricans DSM 23189 = NBRC 102662 | reverse complement strand
CATGCTAGGCGTTTGAGTAAGGATTATGAATATAATCCAAAACATAGTCGAAGTATGATTTATATTGCCTCTATCAGATTATTGATGCGGCGTAATTATTAGGTTTTAAAACAGTCTCTGAGAAGCATTTTCGGCTCCTCCAAAAAATTCCATTAACGTATTCGCATTATCTCCTCTTTCAGCCGTTAAGACAATATTACCTTCGTCGTCTACTGATGGAATCCATTCTGGTTTGGTACCAGTCGGATCAATAAAAACCAAAGGATTATCAAAAGTAAAATTATAGGGTGACCAACTAGACATTTCCTCAGCCAATGGATCCACTGCATTCCACCTCCCAATACTAGGATCATACCACCTAGCCCCATAATCCAACCAATACAACCCCAAATCCTCATTTAATTCCTTGCCATTATACTGATAAGCATTCTGCCTATCCGGATGCATCTTCCAGCCACCATCCATTTGCATTCCAAATGGGTAGTAGTGGTTTTCTTGCAGCAACTCATTCGTTGCCGGGTCCGAGGTGATTTCAATGGTCCCATCATTATCCAGGTCCGCGAAGGTAACCCGAGCGTTGCCCAGATGATCGGTGATGGTATATTCATAACGCGGGGTACCGTTGTCAAAGTATATCCGCCCGACTCCGTGGTAAATGGCTTCCATGACCCCATCCTGATATTCAATTCCGTTAACGTAATCATGGTGGCTGGAACTGCTGATGGTCGTCACCTCCGCTTCAAAGTCACTGTTGACTTTGGTTTCAAAACCGGCTTGCAGCTCAATCTCCGTTCCCGCCTGGAACAAGACGGTGTTACCGGTGGGCACAATACCATCCGAAGTAATTTGATCGGCCTGATAGGTATTGGAAGAGATGTTGCCACTGAGGTGCAAGGTACTGCCGCTGCCATTGGTTGATTTACGCAATTTGTTACCGGCCGCATCGTAGAGCCAGCTTACCTGGTCACTGCCACTGTTTTGGTGGACAGTATCCGGTAAGTTCAGATAATTGTAAGATATACTGAGATCCTTGGAAGGATCATTGATTAAATTACCATTTTCATCGTATAGGTAATCAGCACCACTGAGGCCGGTATCGTAAGGCTTGAAGCCGGCTGCTGCCGCCGCAGTGGTAGGGGCAGTATCATTGACGTCTTGGAGTCGATTGGTACCGGGATAATAACCAAAGGATAGATCATCGATCTGGTCTTCTACGAAACAACTACCATCCCAGTAAAGACCTTGGCGACTGATGCTACCGATGTTGCCGCGATCATCGGCGTAAGTGAAATTGACGCTGTATTTATTGGTCTGGCTGCGCTGCCCTCCGGCTTCGGTGATATCGTAATAATTGGCGTCTTGGAGTCGATTGAGGAAATCGTAGTCAAAGCCGTAGGTTTGTCTTTCCCGACCGCGAACCCGCCAGATGAGTTGGGCAATATTGCCGTTATATTGGGGCGATCCGGCTGCGTTGAAATCGAGGTGATCGTAGTTGATCTGTAGATAAAACAGATCGTTTTCTCCACTATTTCCCGGAACAGGGAAGGTGGGATCACATAGGTCTACTGCGGTTACTGTGCCCCCAAGCGTGGGTTGGTTCATGCTTTCCAAGAAGCCGTTGGCTCGATAACTAAAGTCTATTTTTTGTAGCCAGGATGTGCCGGCTTTACCCAGGTATTGGGTTTGGATTTCATCTTTTGCGGTGTACACTAATTTACTGGTCTGGATCTTCGGTTCGGCATTTACCTGTAGATAGGTATGCATTACCCGTCCACTGTGGTCGTAGGTGCTTTCTTCCAACACCGTAGTGGTGGTGGAGCCTACGGTATGCGTACGCAAAGCTTTGGTAGGATTGTCTGCAAAGTCATAACTGTAGTTCATTACTTCGCTGTCCAGATCACTGACGTTCAAATGATTATTCGATTCGGTTTTTTCCAGCCGACCGTGGGCATCGTAAAAGTTTAGGGTCTGGAGCCAATCATTAGTACCAAGAATCTTGGTTTCAGTGCGTCTTACTTTGCCTCGATAGATCTGGGGGGGAGTTCCAGGTAGATCACACCCATCGTAACAGGTGGTGGTTAAAGCGTTGTCAAATGATAAGAGTTGATTGCCGTTAGTCGGCGTTTGGTCAACAAAGCCGGTAGCGGTTGGTCTACCGTAGGTGTCGTATTGGGTATGTAGCCACTGACCTTGACTTTGCATGTTCCCGTCCTGGGAAAAAGTCACCAGATCCCGGTCATTGTATAGAAAACTATTGGATGCTTGTCCCGGAATTTTCTTGGTTAAAATCAGGTCGTCACTACTGTAAGTATAGGTATAGATTAGATCGGGATCGGTCGCTGTTGCATCCGGCGGAATGACCTTACTAATTCGGTCTTTGTCGTCGTAGATGTAGTAGGTGTCGGCTTGCTCGGTTTGTGCCAGGTTTTGTCTTCTGGATAAGATTAGACGCCCCTTTTTGTCCGTAAAGGTGATCGTTCGGTCTTCTGTTTTAGTATTTGTTGCATCCGGATCGATCGTAGTTTCGGCAAACAGGGTGCCGGCGGGGTAAGTAATGCTCGACCCGGGAATAGAGATCGGGGCCGTATTTACGCCGTACTCCATAAATGAGGTTTTCCAATCCGGGGGAGTAGTAGAAATGCTCCTACTCAAAGGGGAGGCTTCAAAGCCGATATCTGTGGAATACATTTGCGATGGCCAATTGGCGGCGGCTACAAAATCTCCGGAAGAACCGGCTCCTTCAAATGGCTCGTAGGATTTGAACGGCCTGCCGAATGCATCAAATTCGGTTACGGAAATGACGTCTTGATTATTCTGCGAATAGGCTTGTTCTATTTGTTGGATCGGTCTGCCCAGCCCATCCAGATATTGGAAAGTGGTTCGATTGGAAAGGTCGCTGGAATCCGTTCCCGCGTAAATGGTTTCACTTTTCACAAAGTTGTTGGGATGACTTCCGTCCCGGTACTGGTAGCTATAATTGGTAGTGACGTTCCCTTGACGGGAAATCGTCGTTTCCAGCCGCTGTAGGCCGTCGTAAACAAAGGAATCTATTTGTCCGTCCAGATGAGTGATACCGCTAATTAATCTGGAATTGTCGTAATACCGATATTCCCAATCAAAATTGTCAAAAGTCTTTTTTACCAATTGCCCGTTATCCCATTCGTAGGTTTCAGATTGCCATCCTTCTTTGGTGTGCTTCCGGATCAATCCGTCCGCTTCGTATTCATCGATCGTGTTTTGTAAAACCCATCCGTTATCAATGATGGTACCACTCTGATTCCAGGTCACTTCATATCGGCTCAACTGGTGCAGTAGGGGTGGATTACTTTGTTGGGTAGTGGTTGGAAGACCGCTGCCATCGAAATAACTGAAATCATTTTTTACGCCATCTGTTATGATACCATCGACCATTACCCTGGTTTCAATCGGAGTACTGATCATGTTTCGACTGATGAGATCGGTCCATAGGGGAGTGGTAGTCATATCAAACACAAACTTATGCTCGGTCCGGTGGACTTTGTTGTCACTATTGGTCATGATGGTAGCCACCGGCATGGTGTGATTACCCTGGATAGTATCGTACTCATGCTGGGTCACTGTCTCCAGGTAATTACCTGATCCGTCATCGTCGAAGTATTGCATGGTCTCCTTTCCCAGGTAGATCCAGCTGGTTACCACATCGTACCATTCAATAGCGTAGGGAACCAGAGCGTTTGCGTTGAAAATGGTGTCTCCGGCAGCTTTGTTGTAACAAGGTGTGAAAATAGTGTCGCAGACTTCATACCCCTGACCATTATTACAGTAATAAAGAAAGAATTCTTCTCCTTCGGTATTTGTACCGTCGCACAGATAAAAAGCGTCTTCTTCACAAGCTAGGTCAAATACCTTTCTGGCTACAATGCCCTTCTGACTATCACTATTAACGGTTTCGTTGAATTCGTAGTCATACATTTTTTTAGATAGGGTGTCATTGTTGGCTTTATATACGTGCTCTTCAATCAACATCCCGCTTTTGTAGGAATAATCGATCATGGGGGTACTTAAGAACACATTATAGGGGTTGGGCCCCATTTGCGGATTGATATCGGCAAAGGTTTGGTATTTAAAGTATTTTTGGCCGTTTTCGGCATTGTTTCCTTGCCATTCCCAAACTTCCCGGTATCCCACGATATTACCGGCGTAATTGCTCAGGTTTGTTAGACTGGAAGAGGATAAGGTAGTGAAATAGCATTCTTCATATCCACAAATTTCCTCCTCACTATTAATCACTCTAACTTCATTATTTATATACTTTGGGGTTCTTCCCAGATACGCTGCTGTAGAACCGTCACAACCATTGATGTCTTTTTCGTATTTGAAAACTCTTACGATATTATTTCCACTATCGTTGTCTCCGTCGTCAATCGTCAGTTTTTGAAGTCGTATTCCACCGGTTGGTTCATTCCCAACCGTTACTGTTACATTTTTTTCGTAAATGACTCCGATATCAGCTTTTTCGGGGGAATTGGGGTAACTGTCATTGGGATCATCATCCACAAATACATTTGATTCCAGTAAGTATTCTCCTGCGGGCAGATAGATATATTCTGTACCCTGAATAATTACGTCTTCTTCCCCTGCTGCATGGCCTCACCAGGTTTCAATAGGATCGTTTAGGTCATTTATATCATAGATATGAACGGATGCACCATTCGCTCTAAAACCCATCTTAAAAATATCGTAAACCACAGTGATCAACTGGGGATATTCGAGGGTAAAGGTATTCGTTGTAGTTGCTGGACCTGTAGTGTAGGTGATATAGTTGTTGACAATGGTGTCTTTTTTCTGTTGCAATTCTCGGCATACGGCTAGTTCATTCCCTTCAAATTCATACTCTACAAAACCACCGGTTGGGTAAGTGATCTTTTTAATATTACCATACTGTGCTTTTTCACCATCAGGTGCCCGATTGGCGGCAGAAAATGACGTGAAATAAGATTGGATATAATTGAGGGTACTGGCAGCACCGTCCGGTGCCGGGGTCATCTGTAGATTATTTTCGTTGTTAAAGTAACCCCAGTGATCCTGTTTGAAAGACAATCTTGGTGGTAACTGGGATCGGTTGTTATACTCAAATTTGTATTCATTGCTGAAAACATTGGTAGCGGTGTACGTTTCAATTTCGTCCAGATACATTCTGTATTTGGAGGAGGCTTCAGTGCTTGGAGTAGCACCCGTGGATTGGATAAAACTTTGGACTAGTTTATAGATCTTGAGCGTTCCGTTTTGTTTGCCTTTAATTTGGATCTCTTTTAATCGGCTACTACCGCTTTGGGTAACCAGGTCACTGCGAGCGCCATCACTGATAAAGGTCACTTTTCCATTGATGGCTACGATGGAATCTAGATTGACTCCATGGTCCGTTTTTATGGAAATACAACCGGAACTGGTATGGCTGTAAGTCGAAGAACAGTCTCCGGTCTGCGGCGTAGTGGGGTAAGAAAATGATTCCGAATAGGCTAGATCATACTGTATGGTATGGGGGCTGTAATGAAAAACAATATTATCCAGGGTCGTGGGATGTTGTATTTCTTTTAAATACCAGGCAGTTACGGCTGGATTAGAAAAATCCTTGATCCTACAGGTAGCACTTTGTCCGGTAGAAGCGGTGGTAGAATACTCTACGGCAGAAGCGGTACCGAAAGTATACCGGATACCATCCGGTGTGGTGATCGTAAAGGAAAGGATAGCGGTATTCAACGGGGAAGGACAACTTGAACATATATCGTAGTCAATGTCCAGATCTTGAAAGGGAATCTGCATAACTGATCCATCTTCCCGAAAAATAAATTTACCTGAATAGCCTCCAAAGCTAAAATTAAAGAGGTCAGGCTGGCCGTCCCAATAGCCGTCTGCAAAGTTTTTGAGATCATCAAAGTTGGTGGCAAGATCAATAGGGTAGGGGACATTTGCCCCTCGATTCAAATAGCCGTCTAATTCTTCGTCCTGAAATCCTCTCACCGTTCGGTTGATCACGCCTCCGGCATTAAGGCTCCACCCTAATCCGACGTGGCTGGCTACTTCATCCACTTTCGTACCTCCGGCGTGATAGCTTAGGGAAACGGGAACACTAATCCCTTTTCCTGATAGCGTGTGAATGGGAATACTTATTTGCGGGGTTCCGCTGTAATAATTAACGGGAAAATCGACGTACTTGGTAATCGCTGCAGCACTGGGAGAAGGTGGCATGATTTCCAGGGTTGGATCGTTTTCTGCCGGAGTCGGTTGAGCGCTTAAAAAGTGAAAGCAATAAAATAAAATAAATAATATAGATATACTCTTTTTCATCAGAGCTAAATTTTTGGGAGATTAACAAAAGACAACTATTTGATCAGGACAAATTGCTTGTGTAGCTCTTTAAGCCCGGTTTTTACGCTACAGAAATAGATGCCTCCGGGTAGATCCTCAGTCCGTATTTCGTGTACTAGTCCGGAGCGTGTGAATTGTTGAACGAGGCTTCCGTACTGATTGAAAATGCTGATCTTATTCTCTTCCGATTCATCTTTATAGCCGGATATGACTAAGGTGATATTGCCCCGAGTAGGATTGGGGAAAATGGATAAACCGATTTTTTCGGAATTTGCAAGGGATATGGATGCCGGGGATTGAATATTTTGGTTTCCTGGTCCATCCAGTATGACAATAGATACCGGATCCAACAATCCACTTATGACTTCTTCTACTTCGGAGCCGTCCAAATTAGCGCGCATGACCTTATCGGTACCGTAATCGGTCCAATAAATCTTTTGATCCGTTTGATTGATGAATAAACCGAAGGGATGTTCTTCTTCAACGCCTTGGTAAATAATTTCCTGATTACTGCCGTCCAGATCGCTGCGGCCGATGCTGTGCCCGGTATCACTGGTCCAATATAATTTTTGTTGTACCTCATCGATGGATAAGCGGATGGGATACTTGGAATAATTGATGGGAAATTTCTGGATGTTTTCTCCGGATAAGGAGGAATAGTTGATGTGTGGATCGGTTAATTCTGTCCAGAAGATCCGGTTCTTATCAGCACTGACGGCCAAACTGCTTGGTCGATCAAGTTCTGCTAAATTCACTTCGCTCTTTGATCCTCCCTGTATGTTTGTTTTAAATATTTTTTTCTGCTTTTGATCCACCCAGTACATCACCTCATTCTGCTCGTCTATTTCAAGGTCTACGGGTAATCCCAAAACATCAGAATCAAAATTAGTAACCCCTTGAGCAGCATCGTCAGCTGCTTGTATGACTCTCTGATTGCCGTCAATCCAAAATAATTTGTTCCCTTTTTTGTAATGAACCAGATCTAGCGATCTTAAGATCTTAGTTTCTTTGACGTTACCAATCAAAACTTTGGGAGCGTTAGGATTAGCTAACCTAGCAGAGAGAATTTGTCCTTCTCCGCGATTCAGAATTAATAATTGTTGCTGCCCGGCCACACCGGTAAGAAAATGAAGGGACAATATGGCTATGAAAATGAGTTGTTTCATTGCATTTATTTTAAGTACGATGCACACAAGATCTACTTGAGATTGGATGTTGAAAAAGACGGAAAAGCAAGCAGGCTATTTTTTCTCTAGCTTTTCGATCCGTTCTTGAAGTTCCAAAATTTTACTTTCCTGCTGCTGGATCACTTTCACCAGAATCGGCATCAGTTCAATGTAGTTGATGCTTTTATAGGTCTGGTCGGGCTCCCGGCCGATTTCCGTCATTTGCATCTCTCCTTCTTCGTTTTCTTGTTCCCCGTAAATGGGTTCTCCCGGACTAACTACCTCGCGTACCAATTCAGGGAATAGGGTTTCTATCTCCTGGGCGATAAAGCCATAATGGGTTTTCTTATCCTTCTCCTTTTTGAGCTTGTATTTTCTGGCTTTGATCTGGAGAAACTGCTCGCTGGGGTCTTCCACGTCTTGGATTTCTTCTTTCAGATCCCGGTCAGAGGTTTGAACAAGCACACCGTTGATATGAACGTTGCCACTAAAAAAGCCGGCGTAGGTACCTCCGGAACTGTAAAGTGCATATCTAGGGCCAGTTCCCTCACTGCCTACACTGGTGTAGAGGCCTATCTTAGCACCTGACGAAGATGTGCTAGTCCAAGCACGATTGTAGATACCTGCTGACAAGCTGCCGCTACCGTCTAAGTAAGTATCATTGAGTATGCCGTAGGAAACTGCCGAGCTGGTACTACGGACATTTACTCTGTTTTTGATTCCGATCTGTTGGTAATCGGTGTTGTGATCCGTTAAGATATTAAGTCCTATGCGTCCATTAGTAGAAGTAGAAAAAGCTCGGTTAAAGATATAGAGGCCCCAGATTTCCGACTTATTATCAACAGTCATTAGAGCGTCAACATGGCCAAAAGGACCAACCGAAACCGAGTTATCGGTTTTTACTTTTATTTGAGAAAAGGCACGCTCAGAAGCATAATTTATTTTTGTTACAGAGTACTTAGGTTTCTTTTTACCGTAAATACTCGCCTTTTAGCTACAAAGCGACCGCTCTGCATCGGTAAAAGCCATAGCTTCTCCATCTCAATGAAGACGGAGACCTTCACTAATGCTTAAGGCAAATACCAGCGTTACCGAATAGTTATTCGATGGTTTAAGTGTAATGATTTGTTATTAAGTGTTCTTGGGCCGATTTACTGTAACAATGATTCGAGAAGGCTTGCAAATGAACGTTGGGATAGTTAGATGGCTAAACTGTTGGCACTGTTTCAGCCATGAAGCCATCAAAATGAAGTGCAGCGACATCCCGTACTCAATGAGTCGGGACAATCTAACCAATAGCCCCTTCGAAAGTATTCCAAATCTTAATTGTTACACTATTTTTGGCAAAGAACCAGCAATAGAAGAGTAGTTCCTTAGCCGAAGGGTAAACCTTATAGCTAAAGTAAAAGTAAGCGTACCATATGCTTAATCGCATATAGTCCAATAAATGGATAAATTAGAACTGCTGTTGTTTTGGATACAAAGATATCGGTAGGATATCAGAGTATGCACGTTTGCTATGGTATGAAAGCATGTTTACGAGTCAAACATATCACATTTAGCCAGACTTTCAAAATATTAAAAAGTTAAATACCCGATTTTAACAAATCGGCATTTTTGTAACATGAAAGTGGAGCGTTTTTGCAAATTCCAAAATTCCATAGTGTAAATGTTATCCCCATAACCGATGTACCCACCAGCACCCCCACCGCCCAAACCCTCGTCCCTGCAAGATAGGCTCCACTCCGGGCTGCGCAAGCGTTACTACCCAAAATAGGGTAGGGGCTCAATAATCTTGTGCCTCCCGTCAAGTGCAGAATTGCGCAGTCCTCCGGTTCCGCCTTTTACATGCAGTGCCTTCGCGTTTGGCGGCTTTGCGCGCAGGTGGGCGTACCGGGTTGGTGCATTGTTTTTCATAGAAAAGAGGAGTGAGGAATTAGGAATGAGTACAATTCGTGTTTATACCATCCTCATTCCTCATTTTTTATTTCCCATTTCTCACTCCTCATTCATCATTCCTGTAGAATCATCTCCCGTCTTGCGGCCTTTATAAAGGGCACCCAGGTTGGTCCACCCCGGCCGATCATCATTGATGAGTGGTAGGGGAGACCTAATGTTTTCGAGCAGGGACAGCCAAACGCGTCATGCTTTGGGAATCTGGTAAATTGCTCGAATTTGCCAGATTTTCAAGCTTTAAAACAAGCTCAATCTAGCAGGCGTATGCCGCACCGTTCCATCCGCAAATAATTCTGTCACCGGTATATTTTTGGCCAGTGCCTTTTTCACCGTATCCCAGGTGCCGCCGGTTTTACTCTTCGGTCCGTAGAAAGCCACCACCGCATCCGCCAGTTCCACCAATTCGGTATTGCGCATAAGTGGGGCCAGCTTCTCCGGGTAGTACTGATAGTCCGGCCGGATCACTTGTACCGCCAGACCGTGTACCCGGGCAAAGCGATCCGCCAGTTGATCCGCACCGCGGGCCCCGCCGTGCAACAATATCGATACGTTTGGATATCTGCTTGTTATCTCATTAGCAAGTCGCGTAAAATTCGCTTCGATCTCCGCGATCGCCCGGCTACCGGTTATTAATAATTTCATACTTGAAAAAAATGGGAGGTTCTTTTTATCATAATTGCTAACTGTTCGACGGCCAGGCATTATTTGTTGTATGGTGGTTGATGGTTAGATTGTTATTATGGCTTCTATGGCTGAAATAGTGCCAACCATATAGCCATCAAACCATTCAACCATCCTGACGCCCCTAGACTATTGGTTTTTTGACCGTACATTAAGATACGGAAAAACAACAATTAAAACGAATAATTTTAATTGAAAAATAAATCAATTTTTTATAGTAAAATATAATGTAAATAATTGATTTTCAGCGAATAAAGTCGTATATTGTAGTATAATACTTAAGCACTTAAAACTCACTCTGATGAAATCATTTACCCCCACTTTTAAGGCTGATCGAGACAGCAATTTACCCAAACTTGCAGCCCAGGATTGGGAGTGGCGTGAAGCTAGAGCCGCCCAAACAGAAGCGGCCGAAGCCCGGCAAAAAGCTATCCTGGAAGCATTAGAATTGGCCCCCCGTTTCGACCTGCACCGCTTACCCCAAAATTTTTGGGTCGCTATTCTCCCCTTCGGGGAGATGTCTGAAAGACAGAGGGGCCTCCCCTCCGGGGAGATGCCCAAAGGGCAGAACGGGCTTTCCTCCGGCGATATTCATAAAGGGAAGGCTATTCTCCCCGCGGGGAGACGTCCGCAGGACAGAGGGGGCGTCCCCCTTCAGCAATCCATTCATATCTTCTCCACCGAAATCACCGGCTGCACCGACCTCTACCACATCAGCAACCACGTCCTTTTTTTCCGTTCCAATCTCCCCGAGCAGGAGATCCGCGAAAATATTGATCTGTCTTTTTTACCATTCTAATGTTGACCAAACTTATTTATGCCATGTATACCATCCCCAAAATCACGAAAAAAAGAACGGTCAAAGAAGAAACCAGATATTACCTGCAATGCCAGGGCTACGATGCCACTGATCAGGAAATCCAACGAGCGATCTGGAGAGAAAGAAAACGCCCGCCCGGCATCGTTAACGGCTGGAGTATTCACTCCTATCTCATGCATAATAAAATTGCCAAACGGGTCAGTAAAAATGCCGTTGTCGCATCTGACCAATCTATATTCTAATTTATTATTCAACTACACCAGGTTTTGCCGATTTACAGGGCGATCGGAACATCCCGGTCATCCTTAAATCCGGCAAATCCTGGTCCAAATTCCTAACATCTACCAGTACCTGCCGTATCAAGGTATAATCGGCCATCCCGGTCATCCCTAAATCCCGGCAATCCTGGTCCAAAACGTGCTTTATGAAAATCCAAAACCTCCAACCCCTAACCGACATCAAGTCCCTGATCGATCTCCCGGAGATCAAATACCTGCCGGGTTTCCCCCGCAAGTACCGCTTCGACGCCAAAAACGGCAAGTTGAATTTCAACGGGGAAACAGACATTACCCCCAAAGGGCAGGCGTTCACCATCATCCCACTGGCCCACCGCATCTTTACCGATGAGATACTGGGCTACTCCCGCCGCAAGTGGGCGGAAATGTTTTTCGTGAACCAGGCGGGACACGTTTGCTCCCTGCTTTTCCATGGGTATAGTGTCGATCAACTCCAGGTGATCCTCGGGGATCTCTATTACGAAGATGCCGGCCTGACGGACATCCGACTTACCGTCCACCCCGAACCGCGCTCCAATGATTTTGGCAACTACTACGTAGCGTCTTTCGGCTTTGAGGTCCTTCCTCCCGCCGACCGCGAGCAACTGGCTCTGGTGGCAGAAAGCCTGCCACCGATCTATCGACAGGATATCTTTATCCGTCGGGCTTGTGCCAGTGGCACAAACAGCGGAATGGCAAAAGCGCAGTACCACGCCTGGAAAAATGTGCAGCTGCCGGAATTGGAGCACTCGGAAAAGGTGAATGGGGTAGAGACCAGCGAAGAGTCAACGGTTCCCTGGCAAGAGGAAGAGGAAAGTAAGGCGGCATAACAGAACCAAAGATGGGATCGAATGCAACACCTTTAGGGGTTTAAAGAAAAAGGTCAGTTGCATTCGATCCTCTGGGGCTATCTAGCGCTCTCAAAGTTCATTTGCCTTTTGTTATTGATTAATTCGTAAATTTGAAATAATGATAACTCAGAGAACAATGATTGCATCCACCATCTTTGACGAAATTGTAGAATTCATAGCTCGTAAAAGTCCGGAAGACGTCATTGCCTTTCAGCCGTCTGAGCAGTCCAGCCAACGTTATGAGATGCTAGTTCACAAGGAAAAATCGGAAGGGCTGACGGATAATGAGAAGAAAGAATTGGAAAACTTTGAAGTTTTGGAACATTTAATGCGCCGTGCTAAGGCAAAGGCCCATCTCATTTTGGCTGCATGAGTAGTTATATTCCAGAATCTTTACTCCTTTTATAATCAACAATCACAAGCTACCGTCCGCCGATATTTAAAATCCGTACCTGGATTCATTTCCTCCAGCGTCTTGCGAAGTCTCCGGTACACATAAACGCCAAATGAGCCTACCCCACAGTCGTCAATGGTCCGCAGGGAGGCGCAACTGGATATATCGATTCCCAACTTTAATCGGTAGAGTTCTTTATCCTTGCAGTTGATCTTCTCAAAGGATTCAATGTACAGAAGGTTGACAAATTCAGTGACTTCTCCGTTTTGGGGAATGCCCCTGAACTGCCCACATCGTTTCTTGTCCTGGATATTGTACATCAGATCCTCTGTATCAAAGATCTCGCAGGCGCCGTTATCGTAGATCAGTCGCACGCGATCCCGGGTGAGTTGCTCGTAATACGCCAGCCGGTCCATGTTTATCCGGGGGCGTTGCCGGATATAATTTTCTGCGACTTCACCAATGCCTGGATTATCTTTCTGGCCCTGTTCCCGGTCTAGATAGGCTTCATAATCTTTTCTGGCTACTGATGGGTAGGTGCAGGCGGATGCCGCTGCAAATAAACGGTAGTCACAATCATCGTGGTGGTAGTAATAATTATCATAGATCAGGTTGACCAGGGCCGCTTCGGCTTTTTGGACGGTGGCACGTTTGCATTGCTGAAGTATTAACAAACCGCCAAGGCAGGCCAACGCCAGCCACAGGAGACTGGAACGGGACCACTTCCCGGCAACGGACTTTTTTTGGCCAGCGACCGGTATGCGGTCTTTTCGACCAAAAAATGGAATGGGGATTTGTGCAAAAAATTTGCGATTGGGCGTGGTAGGTGCCGGCTGTTCTGGCTTATTCCGGCCTGGGTCATTTTTCATATTCATCCAATGTTTATCCGGCAGTTTGTCTTTGCTCTATAATATTAAGTTCTTGGGCAAATTTATGGTAACCATGATTTGCGGAGGTCTACCAACAAGCGTTGGGATGGTCGGATGGCTGGTATGGCTATATGGTTGGCACTGATTCAGCCATCGAAGCCATGACCATTTAGCCCCCCTTCAAAAGTCTTCCAACTCATGATGGTTACGCTACTTTTGGCAAAGAACTTATAAAAATGCAACGCTACTAACCTGCCTGTTTGCTTGCCGTTAAAGTTGGAAACTATTTATCAAACTGCAAAATTCTTAGCCTTCCACCAACCCCAGACCTAAAAAACCGGAATTATATACTGGTTTTGTTATTTATAAGAAATGTTGTTTTAAAATCATGCCAAAACAGAAGGGTATTCCAACAAAAATTCCAAACCGCTCTAAAAGCCTGTTTTCTAAATTATGTGTCTTTATAATAAAAGGAAGGGTGGAAGAATTTCCCTTCCACCCTTTCCAAAATTTACTGATACTAATTGAGCGCAAAAGTAAGGATTTCGGTTTTCTCCTCATCCACTTTTACGGCTTTATCTATTCTATCTTCCAGGTTTCCTACTTTTCCAATGTAAGTCCTGAATTGGTTAAGCAATGAATTGATTCAGCCTAAATACTCAAAAAAAATACCACCGTTTGATCTTTCAGCCAGATCCACCGCTCGTACACGGTTGAATTATCTAGAGGATCTGAGATAATGTCTCCCTTTTCGGGTAAAGATCCGGTGGCTTTCCAGAATGCGTGCACACCGCGATGGATATCGAAAAATGTATCGGAGTCAATAGATTGGTCTTCAAGTTCTTCAAACGTATCCGAACTTGAAGTTTTTATTTTCCTCCCCATGATTATTTGAAAAGTCCATCCGTCCTTCAGTGGAGTTTTTAGTTCGATCAATTGCTTTTGCTTTTGCATTGGTAAAATGATTTTTAGGTTATTGAATCAGTTGTTGCATTTCTAATGGACCTGGGGCGTTATTTTCACTCGTTTGCCCTCGTTAAGGACACCGCCACTGCCAAACGTTTTGTCCCGATTCATAAATTCCGGCCCATTTCACCCGACCGGCAAATTTTCCCTTCAACACCAGGTTTTTAAATCGCTTTAAAGATATTCCGCGGACATCTTGGCCCACTTTACTGAATATGGTAAATCCTTGTTGCAGTCGGTGATCCTTGAAAAAGATGACCAGCTTGAACCGACCCCTGCATTCGCTCGCTGGTTTTTTCTTTCTACGGTTGTTCATCTTGTTAAATTTATTTTTGAATTGCCATTACTTCACCGCATGGTGAAATCGTTGTACGATTTCCTCACCGTGCCCTTCCAATTGAGTCACCAATTTTTGATAAACTGCCATCGGTCCTTCAGCATCGGAATGCTCCTTACAGCATCGCTGATACCTTCCCACTGCTTTGGCCACTGCGATATTGTCTCCAATCTCCCGTCGCTTGGCTATATGCTTTTTAAACCACGCCTTCGTCCGGCCAAATCCCCGGGTATTCCGATAATCGAAGTACACACTCGGTATCGGCACCCAGCGTTCCTGCCCTGCTTGTCGCCCCCGGTCGATCCACTTACGCACCAGCCGGATCCGCTCGCAGATCTCGGTCGTACCCGCTGCATAGCGCGCCGGCAAGGCATGCACATAGTACTCCGCCATTCGGGCCATGGCTCGTTCCCGCTCCGTATTGGCGATCCATTCCCCGGCATACAGCTCTTCCAGAGCCACTTCCCACACCTTGGACACTTCCCGGAAGATCCGCCGCCCCAACTTATCCGGCAGCCCAGCTACCACTCCCCCGAATGTTTCCGGAATACAATGCTCCCCGCGCCCTGCGCCCTGACCCCTCCCAATCACCAAATCACCCTTCACCCCATCACCAAATCTTCCGCTCTCCTCATTCCTCACTTCTCCTTCCTCATCTCTCACTCCTCGTTCCTCACCCACGGGGGGGCGCCGCGCAACCCGGGGGGGCTTTCTGTGCTCGTCGCTGTCGGTCTCGTAACCAGTCAAAAAAATACGACGCTGGCCACCGGCCCGATCGACATCGGTACCAGCACCTTTTCCACATCGATCGATCTCTAATTGATTTAATTGATTAGTATCCTGTAGGGACAGGGTACATTTGGACGAAAGATTTTCGGAAAAAACCGTAATTTTTTCCTCATAAGAGGGGTGATGGGCACGCTGTTGAATGGCCGGTTCCAGGGGGATTTCCACAGGTGTAGCGGTGGTTTTCCACACTTCAGTAGCATCGGTAATCTGTTGCTCCAGATCTTCCGTTTTTTGTTGATCGCCATCTGTTATGTTGGTTGCTCCGGAATACTGGTGACCTTTTTCGGCTATACTCACCTCAACGGTCATTGCTTTACCCTCAAAAAGGGAGATCCAGTTCCGCCGATCTCCCCGACGACCCAGAAAGATCACTTCGGGGTTCAATCGCATCTCGTAATTGGCCTTACTGCCGTGCCAGACCTCGTCCAGGACCAGTCCCGCTTCCTGCAACCGCTGCCGCAGGTTCTGTATGGTGCGGCCGCTTACATTTATTTTTATTCCTAAATACACATTATTGGCTGATAAATAGGGTAGGGGAGTACCGGGACTCAATGGTCTTCTGCCCGATTGCTGTTTCCACAGGACGATCCGCTGAATATTCAGTAATCGGTGCATTAAAGTTAGGTGACCGGCCCGCAATTGTTTCCGCAATGGCTTGTCCTGATTATACCTAAAGGTAAAATCTTCAAGCAGCAGCATACTCTTGTGCACATCCAGATAATATTCCGTAAATCTTTTTGTAGAGCAATTCAAATGTTTCATCTTCTTTCATTTTAGGGCATTAGAATACCTGCTAACCCTTGGACAATACAAGAGCAGCAACAATTGCCATGATCAAAATTGGTTTGAAAGCAAACTGCAGAAAGAGCGCGCAGAGTCATCAAAATTTCAAAGAGAACATCCTGGCCATCCAACCATCCTGGCCATCCAACCATCCTGGCCATCCCGGTCCAGACAACCCTCCCGGTCCAGACAACCCTCCCGGTCCAAAAAAGGTGGCGGCACAGCAAGCCCATGCCGCCCCTTCTCCCGAATCACTCAAGGGTAGCTAAGAAAAAATGAAAAAAAACTTATAAAATCAGGACATCACCACATCACAATATTACCACATCGCAACCTGGTATCCGTCGCCGACG
Organism: Flavilitoribacter nigricans DSM 23189 = NBRC 102662; assembly: GCF_002646595.1. Taxonomy (GTDB): domain Bacteria; phylum Bacteroidota; class Bacteroidia; order Chitinophagales; family Saprospiraceae; genus Flavilitoribacter; species Flavilitoribacter nigricans. The sequence continues at coordinate 83,331 of NZ_PDUD01000048.1, read as the reverse complement.
GTCTCGATCCGACCCGGGAATCGAACCCGGGATCACTCCCATCGAGTATCGGATGACTTTTAGTCGTAAGTCAGAAAGTCTATAAGTCGTAAGTAAACAGTTTATCCAACAATAAAGCAATATAACCATCCAGCCATGCCATTCAACAATATGACAATAAAACAATATAACCATCCAACCATCCAACCATCGAGCCATCCAGCCATCGACCCATAGAAGCCATCCAACACCGGAAAGCCCTTCTACCGTTCGCCCTCAATAGTATCCAAAACCATCCCCTCGAATAGGGCCTCCAGGTCCGTCTCTTCATTGATCACGATCGTGGTGGGAGCCTCCGGATCCAATCGTATTTGGTCGGCGTTTACGGCGGGACTATCTTCCGCTCCCACGCATTTACAAGGATACAGTTCATACTCGCGCCGATATTTATAATCCACATTCGGATCCATAAACTCCAGTTGCTTGCGCAACTTATTGTAGACATGCCGGCTAAAAAAATCCGTACCACAATTCACCAGGCTATTTCCCGCCGGGCACTTCGCCTTGGAGATACTTAAACGCGCCCGGTAGAAGGTCCCTTCCTCGCATTTGATCTTCTCAAACGATTCCGTATACATGATGTTGAAGTACTCATAAGTCACCCCATCCTGGGTGATTGCCTGGAACAAATGGCACTTGTCTTTTTCCTGGACTAAGCGCAGTACGCCACCCAGATCATAGACATCGCAGGTTCCGTCCGAAAATACCAGCCTCGCCTGTTGTTGGGTCAGTATCTCAAAATGGATCAGGTCATCGAGGTTCACATCGGCGGCGTTGCCCAGTCGCACGCCTTTGCCGACTGTAGTTTTGATCTCCATGGTGGTGCGCACCCCATTTTCCGCCACCGTATCCGTATGATACAGGATTTTTTCGCCGGGGGTATCCAACAAGGCGGACTGCTGCGCCTTCAATTCCCGGAAAAGGTCGCATGCCGACCCTTCCGCCAGTACGTCCGGATCGTTGACCATTTTCATTTCGTATGCTGCATCCACCGGCGTCCCTCCCCAGAAATAGAACTTCACTCCCAACACCAAGAGCGTCACTACCAGCAGCCGCAGTGCTTTTATCCACCATGGCTTTTTGCTCTTCTGCCGCTGTGCTGGGTTCTTTACCACCTCCGCTCCGCTAGTGGACTCAAATGCCAGATCCGAATCCGGAGTTTCGGTTGCTTTTCGGTTCAACGGTATTTTTGGCAACCAGCCAAAAGTTCGTTCGTAAAAGGTCCTGGTGTTTTTTTCATCTTCCATATCAACTTGACTATTTATTTACTAGGTTATTAACTCAAGGAATTCCGAATTACCCATTTAACCAGCTATCCATAAGCCAAAAAGATCCGAGCCCGCTCCGGCAGACTCGGATCAATAAGACTTATGGAAAATGAAATTACATCGTATGTATACCCGGATTCACCGGATTTTATTGATGGCCCGGATGGATTACCTGGATAAATAAGGGATGATGCCGATCCAAATGCACAATCTGTCCCGACGAGTAAGGAAAACCAAATGTCGTGTAGTATATACCGGCAACAGGAATTGCCAAAGGAAAAGTAGGTGGTGTTCAGCATCAAACCGGTGCGGGATATTTTCATCATACTGGATTTTAAATTTCGCCCTTATTATGGCGAATTTTAAGAGCAATTATAGTCGTTCTACACCTATGACTGAGCCTCCAAATCATGACTACATTTAACACTACCAAAGTTGGACACAATAATTCTTTTTGTCAAGTTTTGACCGTCGCCTTCGCCACGCTCCCTTTTTTTTAGGAACAATATTTGGATTGTAAAATGTACACGTTGTTATTTAATAATTTTATACTGATAATCAAGAGAATTTTTAATTAATTAAGATATTTAATAATATGTGAGTTTTCTTAAAAAAAACTGCGAAGCGGAGGATTTTAGAAGCGTTTCTGAGGATGCCACCATGAAAAACCAGAGATTGAGATGATGATTGTCCTATCATTTTGCGCCGTTCTTTACAATCTTGTAAAGCAAAAAAATATCTAATGTGATTCTTACCAAAACTTGGTATTCCACAATAACCATCTCACAGCAAAAATAGAATGCGGGTATCGCATTCCAGCCCATACCACCATGTCAATCTTGGGCACCTCCCACCAGCCAACCATCCGACAATCAAGCCATCCGACCATCAATCACAACATCAAATCATCAACCCATCATCCGCAACTTCAACAAAGCCCGATTTTTCAACAACCGGACCCGCTCCGCGCACAAACCCACTCGCTTCCCGATCTCCTCATAACTCATCCATTCTTCCGACGGATCTCCCGCCAGACCAAAACGCAGTCGTAAAATGCGCTGCTCTCGCTTCGACAGACCGGCCAGTAATTGATCTACGGCTATGCGCTGCGATGTTGTTTCTGCCAGCGACTGGTCCGGGGCAGTGGTGTTCATTTCAACCAGCGTTTCCAGTAGGGTAGGGGGCTCCCCGGTTTCAAGAGGAGTATGAAGCGATACTCGTCGCGGCATCAGTTCCAGTAGATCACGCAGTTCGGCTGCACCTAATTCCAGGGGCTCAGCTAGTTCTTCTAAGGTGGGTTCCCGCTCCAGGGTTTGCTCCAAAGACGTCATCGCGGACCGCACCCGGCTCAACTGCTGCAATTTATTGCCCGGCAATCGTACCAGGCGGCTCTTCTCCCGGATCGCTTCCAGGATCGATTTCCGGATCCACCACACGGCAAAGGAAATAAATTTAAATCCTCTGGTTTCATCGAAGCGCCGGGCGGCTTCTACCAATCCGATATTCCCTTCACTGATCAGGTCCATCAACGGGATGTAGGCATTTTGGTACTGCTTGGCCACCGAGACCACAAAACGCAAATTGGCCCGGACGAGCAGCGCCAGCGCCTGCTCATCGCCCGCCCGAATACGCCGGGCCAGCCGGATCTCTTCTTCGGCGGTGATCAAGGGAATATTATTGAGTTCACTCAGATAACTTTCGAGGGAACGGGAGGCCTGCGGGATGGCAGGGAAGATGGTAAGGTGTCGCATCTGGATTAGCTATTTGTGCTATCCGTTGCAGCGGGACTGCAGTTTTAGTAGGACAAGATCATCATTAAAGCATTCTGCAACTGATGACTTGCTACTGCATTCCAGCGCTGGCCGGATAGCTTGGTTTATAGCTAACCTTAAGATGAGTGGGAGATGATCGACTACCGGCAAAATTGGTGACCGGTAGGAAATACAATTACAAATATAGCTTTTTTGTGAATGTCGGGAAAGGGTAAAAGCCTGGTAGAGTGAGGATCGGCAAATAGGGGAGGGCAAATAGAGTAGCAAAATTTTATGGGAACTGCTCACCAAGCGGCGATTCGAAGCTCCATTGTTTCATGGCTTCATGGAAAAAAATAGCATAAAAAATGAAGCTATGAAACACAAAGAATGTTGGTTTAATTATTTGACAGTGTAATAATTCTTGGCCAGATTTACTGTAACGATAATGATGATTTGATAAGGGCTACCCACCAACGTTGGGATGACTGAATGGCTATGCGGTTGGTGCCTCACCCCCAGCCATAAAACCGTGTAACCATAAAGCCATAAAATGGAGTGCAGCGACATCCCGCACTCAATGAGTCGGGACAAAATGACCATTTAGCCCTCCACTCGAAACTATTCCAAATCATAATTGCACCCTACTTTTGGCAAAGAACTATCTTTTATACCGTGTAACACCGTGGGACTTCCTGGGCTTAGCTTTTTCACGCTGCCGTTTCTGAAAATTGAGTACAAAAAAGGCAAACTCTAAGGCGGCCCATTTGGCGTAGTGCTCTTTTTCAAACTGAAAACCACTCTGTAATTCGTAGGGGCCGAGCTCGCTGGTTATCTCGAATCCATATTTTAACGCTTCCAGGTAATTATCAAACTCCGTGACCAGCTTTATGGTGATCTGCTGTGCGGCGAAGAAGGTAATGAGTTGATCAGCGTTTCGCATTTGGGGCTTCCAGTCTTTAGGGTAAAGATCCTTAAACTGGTATAAACAGTGATAATAGGCTTTGGGATAATGTTGGATGATATGGGTAAACCAGGCTTTGGTCACGGTCTTCGGCTTTTAGATCTATGCCGACAAATTTAATGCCAGTTTGCTGGGCCATGGCTTATTCTGTATTTGGAATCCCATACAGCAGGGATTCATGCATTTTATGGAGGAGATCCACTAACCAGCACAGGATCCCGTTCCCTGCGTCGCTCTGGCCTTCCCCTACGGACAGGAGGTAACCGCTTTTTTTGCCATCATTCCAAACGGTAAAGATTTCCATTTTCGCTTATTTAAGAAAGACAAAGTTGATAAGCATCTGGCCCAGGGAGAAAGCTGGGAAAATATGGGGTTTTCCATTCTGGAATCGACTTTTTTCGATAAAGAGTTATTCGATAACCCCAGACCGATCTACCTGGATTGGTTGGCACAGCATGAAGATGGGTTAAAAGGAGAACACGATTTAGAAAGTAGAGGGTGTACTGGGTCGAACCCTGGGAACCATCCTCCGGGAGACTTCACAGTACCTCAACCCGGAAAACGTTGGTTAGTGTTTCTGATCCTTATCATAAGGACGAGTTTGAGTGTGTCGATCATCATTATGAATTTACCAATGATGCCTTTGCGGAAGAACCTCCCCGTCATTATGTCAGAACCTATGGCAAAATTCCTCTGATTGAACGCTATTTTCAAGATAAGGAAATGCTGTCCTGCCTGGCATCGGCTTTCGATCCGGAAGAGGGAGGAGATTATCCTTTTTTAATACGTTCTTATTTTGAAGACGGGCAGAATTCAGGAGCGTTACTTAACAAAGTGGAAGAGATAACGAAACCGGAAACCTTTTTTGACCATTACCTGGCCGTCCCGGAATGTTCGAAAGAAGCGTTTCCGGAGTAGCATATCATCACGCCAACGAGTGAGCCTGAAGTACAAATCTCATGTGTTGAGCTCCAAACGGATTATTGCTGTAGAGCGCATTGAATTGCCTGCCTCAATCCCCGAGGCAGGCTTTTGTTGTCTCTCTTTTCCGTTTCCACGGGCCAGAGAACTAAACCGCTGACTGTGACTGGACGATGGATGAAGAACATTCAACAAATCCTCAATTGGCACTAGGCCTTCAAGATGGCTTTTGTACAAGCGGACTGCATTAAGAAAGGTGTATGATAATCCCTTTTAATAATTTCATTGAAACAAAATAATATAAATCTCCTGCAAAATAATGTAAGACCCTATCCCCTTAAGTTTTGTACTTTTGTACTTGATTAAATATGAATAACTCCAATACATATCGCATCATAGCCTTTAGCTTAGCCATACTGATGTTCTCGACCTCAGTAGGTTTTGCTATTGATATGCATTATTGCGGAGATCATCTGAAATCGGTTAATTTCTTCGGTAAGGCGAAGGATTGCCTGGAACTGGCCAATCCGAAAGCTGAGAAGAAGTGTTCCCATCCTCATCACCAGGAAGAAAAGACCCAAAATAAGGCTCACTCCCTGGATAAAAAGGATTGTTGCAACAATAAAGTCATTCAGTTCCAGGCCGACCAGGATCAGGAACTGCAAATTGTAGATTACTCCATCAGTCAGCCGCTGCAACAGTTTGTAGTGGCGCTCGTATTCACTTTTTTTAATCCTAGCCCTATCGAGCGGAAGAAGCCTTCTTTCGCTTTGTATAAACCGCCCTTATTACTTAGGGACATTCCGGTTCTCGTCCAATCTTTCCGCTTATAGCATCCTCTTTTCTTTCTGTGCAGCCTCAATGGGTATCCATTTTGGTTGCTATCCCTGTTTAGGTTCACCTTAGAAGTCATATTCATTTCAGGGCGAACATTTAAAAAAGAAAGTAGATGGCTATACCATGCTCAATAATTTCATTCGCTTTTTCCTGGAAAATAAGCTAGTCGCTTATTTATTACTGCTACTATTTGTCGGTTGGGGACTCACTACGGCTCCTTTCGATTTTGGCTTGGGAGAATTGCCGCGCGATCCGGTGGCTGTAGATGCAATCCCCGATATCGGAGAAAATCAACAAATCGTATTTACTAAATGGATGGGCCGTTCTCCCCAAGATGTGGAGGATCAGATCAGTTATCCCTTAACGACAGCGCTCCTGGGCATTCCCGGCGTGAAAAGTATAAGGAGTAACTCCATGTTCGGCTTCTCCAGTATCTACATCATTTTTAATGAGGATATAGAATTCTACTGGAGCCGAAGCCGTATTCTGGAAAAATTAAATTCGCTACCGGCCAATACGCTACCTGATGGCGTGCAGCCTACCCTGGGACCGGATGCTACCGCCCTGGGGCAAATCTATTGGTATACCCTGGAAGGACGGGATAAAGACGGTAAACCCACTGGTGGTTGGGATATGCACGAATTGCGCAGTATCCAGGATTTTTACGTACGGTATGGGTTGTCTTCGGCGGAAGGCGTTTCGGAAGTAGCCTCCATCGGCGGCTACGTAAAAGAGTACCAGGTCGACGTTGATCCGAACGCCATGAAAGCCAATAATATCACGCTGGAAGAAGTGATGAAGGCGCTCAAAAGCAGTAATATCGATGTTGGGGCACAAACCATCGAGATCAATCTGGCGGAATACTTTGTGCGCGGACTGGGTTATGTGGAAAAAGTGGAGGATATCGAGAAGAGTGTCATCAAGGTCAATGAAAATGTGCCGCTTCGGGTTGGAGATGTAGCTAGCGTAAATATCGGCCCGGCTACCCGGCGGGGGGTATTGGATAAATCCGGGGCGGAAGCCGTCGGTGGGGTAGTGGTGGCTCGTTATGGAGCCAATCCACTGGAGGTGATCGAAAATGTAAAGGCTAAGATTGCCGAAATTGAACCGGGTCTGCCCACTAAAACCCTCAGTGACGGAACCGTTTCACAGGTTGAGATCGTGCCGTTCTATGATCGTACCCAACTGATTAATGAAACCATCGGCACGCTCGAAGAAGCCCTTACCCTGGAGGTGCTTATTACGGTCATTGTGGTGATTCTCATGCTGCTCAACCTCAAGTCTTCACTGCTGATATCCAGTACACTGCCGGTGGCTGTACTGATGTGTTTCATCGCCATGCGTTATTTTGGAGTGGACGCCAATATTGTAGCCCTGTCCGGTATTGCCATCGCTATCGGCACGATGGTCGACATGGGGATCGTACTCACCGAAAGTATGGTCAAACGCATCGAGGAAGCGCCGCCCGGAGAGAGCCTGCTCACGAGTATCTACGAGGCTACCGTGGAAGTGGCCTCGGCGGTGATCACGGCCGTAGCTACCACGGTGATCAGCTTCATTCCGGTATTTACCATGCAGGCCGCTGAGGGTAAGTTGTTCCGGCCGCTGGCTTTCACCAAAACCTTTGCCCTGGTGGCATCCATTATTGTGGCCATCACCATTATCCCACCGCTGGCGCACACCCTATTTTCCTTCCGGTCAAAAAACAAAGCATTGACTTACGCCGGCAACGGCCTCGCGTTCATCGGAGGGCTGATCCTGGCTATCGGCTATGCACCTTTCCTGGGTAGTATTCTCGCCGTAGTGGGCTTGGCAGGCTTGCTGAATACCTGGATGCAAAGCTACAGTTCCGAAAGGAACATTAAGATATTATCCTGGATCACCAACATCATCTATGCCCTCATTGTTGCCTGGTTGCTGGCTACAGTCTGGATGCCGCTGGGCGTAACGAAAAGTAGTCTTACCAATTTCCTCTTTGTGGTAATCCTGACCGGAGGACTGATCGGGCTTTTTTATGTCGTGATTTACTTTTATGAAAATATCCTCCGCTTTTTGTTGCGGTTCAAGATCCTGTTTCTTTTGGTGGTGAGTTTTATCGTCTACCAGGGGTATACGATCTTCCAGCAGACCGGTGAGGAGTTTATGCCTTCGCTTAATGAAGGTTCCTTTTTGCTGATGCCTACTGCCATGCCCCATTCCGGGATGCAGGAGAATATCAAAAACCTGCGTTTACTGGATATGGCCGTAACGGCCATCCCGGAAGTGGAGACCGTAGTGGGTAAAGCCGGCCGGGTAACCAGCGCCCTCGATCCCGCACCGATGTCCATGTACGAAAATGTGATCCAGTACAAATCGGAATACAAAACTGACGTGGAAGGTCACCGGATCCGCTTTAAATTTGAAGACGGTGAATATCTCCGGGACGAGGCCGGAGAACTCATCCCGGATAAGAACGGACAATACTTTCGACAATGGCGGGACCATATCAATAGTCCTGATGACATTTGGAACGAGATTATCAAGGCCACTAAGATCCCCGGGGTAACTTCGGCTCCTAGACTCCAACCTATCGAAACCCGACTGGTTATGTTGCAGACCGGTATGCGGGCCCCCATGGGGATCAAGGTCCAGGGCTCGGACCTGCCCACCATCGAAGCTTTCGGTCTGGAACTGGAAAAATACCTGAAGGATGTAGATGGCGTGAAGGATGCGGCGGTGTTTGCCGACCGGATCGTAGGTAAACCTTATATGTTGTTGGACATTGACCGTGACGCTATCAGCCGCCACGGTCTGACCATCGAAAAGGTCCAGCAGTATATTGAAGCGGCCATCGGCGGTATGACCATGACCACAACCGTCGAAGGCCGGGAACGCTACGGGATCCGTATTCGCTATCCCCGGGAACTGCGCGATGATCCGGAAATACTGAAACGCATCTATCTGCCTACGGCTACCGGGCAGCAGATCCCCTTGGGTGAATTGGTGACCATCCGCTATGAACCGGGGCCCCAGTCTATCAAAAGTGAAGATGGTTTCCTCATCGGATACGTACTTTTTGACCGTGAAGGGGATTATTCCGAAGTAGAAGTGGTCCATAATGCCCAAAATTACCTTCAGCAATTGATCGATGAAGGCACCTTGGAAGTGCCTGCCGGTATTAGCTACCGCTTTGCCGGGACCTACGAACAACAGGTGCGGGCCAGTAAACGCTTGAGTGTGGTGGTGCCCATCGCACTGGCGATCATTTTTCTCATCCTGTATTTCCAGTTCAAATCCGTCACCATTTCAGCCATGGTCTTTACCGGTGTTTTTATCGCTTTTGCCGGTGGCTTCATCATGATCGGCCTCTACGATACCGATTGGTTCCTGAATTTCAATTTTCTCGGTACCAATATGCGGGAGCTTTTCCAGATCCACACCATCAACCTGAGTGTGGCGGTCTGGGTGGGTTTCCTGGCCTTATTCGGGATCGCAACCGATGACGGGGTGCTGGTGGCTACCTTCCTGCAAGATAGTTTTAAAAATAATCAGCCGGATACGATTCCTGGTATCCGGGATGCAGTAGTGGAAGGGGGGCTGCGCCGGGTACGACCGGCCATGATGACGACGGCCACCACCATTCTGGCTCTACTCCCGGTGTTGACCTCTACCGGTCGCGGTGCAGATATCATGGTGCCGATGGCCATTCCTTCCTTCGGGGGTATGACCTTGCAGATGATCACCATGTTTACCGTGCCGGTTCTTTATTCCCTTTGGCAGGAATGGAAATTGAGAATTAACAATTGGCAATGAACAATTAGCAATTAGCAATGAACAATTGACAATGAGCAATTATGAGTGAACGAAATAATCCGGTTTTAGAAAAGAGCTTTGCGTTTGCAGTCCGAATAGTGAAGCTCTATAAGTACATGATGGAAGAGAAGAGAGAATTCACTTTGGCCAAACAGGTTTTACGGTCGGGTACCTCGGTTGGCGCGAATATTGAAGAAGCGGTCGGGGGCTATACCAAAAAGGATTTTCGGGCTAAAATGTCGATCGCTTACAAAGAAGTAAGAGAAACAAAATACTGGCTACGCTTGCTGAAAGAAACCGAATACCTCTCCCCTGAACAGTTTGAAAGTTTACACGCAGATGCCGAGGAAATCGCCAGAATGTTATTCAGAATCATCGAAAGTTCAAAATCATGATAAAAAACAATAAAGTAAAGCATTGCACACTGTTAATTGTTCATTGCACATTGCTCATTGTCCATTGTCCATTGCTCATTGCCCAAACGGCTCCTCTTGAGCGACTAAAAAAGGAAGTGGTCGACAACAACCCTGAACTAAAGATGCTTACCAGTGAATACCGGGCAGCCTTGGAGCGAGCTCCCCAGGTAAGCCAATTACCCGATCCGGAAATTGGTGCGGGCGTCTTTCCTCTACCGGTAGAGACTCGGCTGGGCGCTCAGTCCTTCCGCCTGGGCGCAACTCAAATGTTCCCCTGGTTCGGAACGCTCGATAGCAAGAAAGAGCTGGAACTGGCCAAGGCCAAAGCGCTTTACGAACGCATTGCAGCCCGTCGACTGGAGTTGTACTATCAGGTAGAAGAGGCCTATTATCAGTTGTACGGGATCCGGCAAAGCCGGATGATCATCGAGCGCAATGTGCAATTCCTTAAATCCCTGGAAGAGCTGGCTCGAATTAAAGTAGAGAGTGGAAGAGCTACCCTGGCGGATGTACTGCGCGTACAGTTAAAGTTGGAAGAGTTGCAACAGGAACTGCGCATTCTGGAAATTTCCGAAACCAATCCACTGGCTACCCTGAATCAATTGCTGCATCGGCCGGCGGGAACCCCGGTACAGGTGGCCGATAGCCTGGCCTTCGCGGCTATTCCCTTCAGTCGGGATACTTTACTGGCCAGTATCGAAACCAACCACCCCGTATTGCGCATGTACGCTTTGCAGCAGGTGGTTTCCCGGGCTGCGATCCAGGTCAATGAACTGAACGGTAAACCCATGTTCGGACTAGGCCTGGATTATATCATGGTCAACCAGCGTACTGATATGGAATTGCCGAACAACGGCCGGGATATTTTGCAGTTAAGGGCTACCGTGAAAGTGCCCCTGTTTCGGGAACAATATAAGGCTAAAGAAAGAGAGGAACAATTCCGGATCCAGGCCCTGGAGCATCAGAAAGATGAAGTGCTGGACCGTTTTACGGCTGCGATCGAACGGGCCTATGCGGACTTTGAAACTGCCCGCCTGCAACGGGAATTGTACCAACGACAGCAGCAAATTACGCGTTCCGCTATTGAGATCCTGCAAGCGAGCTACAGTACGACCGGCAGTAATTTTGACGAATTACTCCGCCTGGAAAGAGAACTGATCGATTACGACCTGAAAATGCTAAAGGCCATCGTGAAAAGTCACCTGGCCGTGAGTAGTATTCAACGATATCTTCTTGAATAGCACTTCGTGCAGTTAGTCGTATTAAGACTTACGACTTTCAGCCCATTATCATTAATAATTAAAAATGTACTGACTATGAAAAACGTATGGCCCTGCTTCTTATGGATCGGATTGATCTTCATGGCTTGTAATAATACGCCTCAGAACGAAGCTGATCATGCAGCCCATCAACACCAGGAACCAGCTTCCGGCGAAACCAATACCGCGAAACCTAAAAGCCCGCGGATGCAGGCTATGGCCAATATCGGTGCTACCCATATCCATATTGATTACTCAGCTCCCAGTGTCCGGGGGCGCAATATCTGGAATGGTCTGGTGGCGTATGATCAGGTTTGGGTGACCGGGGCGCATAAGGCTACATCGGTCGATTTCTCTACCGATGTGATGATCAATGGAGAAACCATACCCAAAGGGAAATATGGTTTTTTCACTATTCCCGGTGAACAGGAATGGGTCCTGATCCTGAATAAAAATCACGAGCAGCATCTGGCCGATGATTACGACCCGGCACTGGATGTACTCCGGGTCACGGTACAACCACAGCTGCTATCCGAAAATGTGGAAATGCTTCAATACGAAGTAATCCCCGGTATGGATAAAGCAGGTAAGATCGCAGTGTCCTGGGAAAAAATAAAGGTAGAGTTGCCGGTTAGCGGTAGCTAAAAAATAATATCATGAAAAAAAATATCAATATCATCATCGTTGCCGTCGTTGCCCTGGCTTTAGGCCTGGCCCTCGGTTTCTGGATATCCGACGGAGAAAGCAAGGGTGAAACACTTGTTGAAGAACACGATCATACCGGAGAAGCCATGCTTACTTCCGAAGGCGACGAGATCTGGACCTGTTCCATGCACCCGCAGATCCGGCAGAACGAGCCGGGAGACTGTCCCATCTGCGGCATGGACCTGATCCCGCTTTCGGAGAATACGTCCAATGATCCGCTGGTGCTGGAAATGACTGAGGAAGCGGTGAAACTCGCCAATGTACAAACTACCGTTATCGGTAAAGAAAGTAATGCTGGTGGAGAAAAGATTACCCGTTTGAGCGGCAAGGTACAAGCCGATGAACGTCTGGCTTCCAGCCAGGTGGCTCATGTGCCCGGCCGAATTGAAAAACTGTTCGTCACCTTTACCGGTGAACCGGTGCGCAAGGGACAAAAGCTGGCTACGCTGTATTCTCCGGAATTGGTCACCGCTCAGCAGGAATTATTGGAGGCACTACGCCTGCAATCTACCAGCCCTAAACTGGTGGAATCTGCTCGCAATAAACTCCGCTACTGGAAGATCGGGGAAGAGACCATTGCTACAATTGAGGAGAAAGGAGAGATCCAGGAAACTTTTACCGTCTATGCGGACGCTACGGGAGTAGTAACCAACCGCCGGGTGTCTGTCGGTGATTACGTTCGACAGGGCGAAGCCTTGTTCGACCTGATGAACCTGAGCCGGGTCTGGGTACTGTTTGATGCCTACGAAGAGGACCTGGCTACGATTTCGGTGGGCGATCGCATTGAGTTCACCACTCCGGCCGTGCCGAACCGAACTTTTTCCTCCCGCATTACTTTTATCGATCCGGTAATCAACCCCAGGACCAGGGTGGCTTCCTTAAGAACGGAAGTCAGCAATCCTAATGGATTGCTGAAACCGGAAATGCTGGTATATGGAAATCTGCAAAATAAAACCAAATCGGGTGTGGTACTGACGGTGCCTAAATCGGCCATTTTGTGGACGGGTACTCGCTCGGTAGTGTATATAAAAGTTCAGGATACCGCTATTCCTTCTTTCCGGTTCCGTGAAGTGGAACTGGGAGAAAGACTGGGGGATCAATACGTAGTACAAAGTGGATTGGAACCCGGAGAAGAAGTAGTCACTTACGGTAATTTTGCCATTGATGCGGCTGCCCAACTTAATAACCAGGCCAGCATGATGAACAGGGAGGTAATGCTCAAAGGTAGTGACCATCAGGAGCATTTACCGGATTATACCGACCAGACTCCTATCGCTTTCAAGCAGCAACTGGCCGATCTCCTGGGGCAGTACCTTTCCCTGAAAGAAGCTTTTGTAAACTCCGATGCGGAACAGGCTGCAACGGCGGCAGCTAAAGTTGGAACAGCACTCAATAGCGTCGATATGTCTCTGCTTTCCGGTGAAGCACATATGTATTGGATGGAGCAACTCCAGGCGCTGCAGGCCCACAGTGATAAGATCAGTCAACTTTTGGAGATCGAAACCCAACGGGAACAGTTTGATTTTCTTTCTCAGGCGCTGATCAATGCCCTGAAGGTCTTTGGGGTTTCTGAGGGAACCTACTATGTACAGCATTGCCCGATGGCCTTCGATAATAAGGGAGCGGACTGGATCAGCAAGGAGGAAACTATCCGAAATCCTTATTTCGGAGATCAAATGCTGAGTTGCGGCTCCGTGGAAGTTTTTATTGATAAAGATTTTAAAATTTCTACTGCACAGGTAGCGGCTGCACCTCCACCGAATATTCATAACCACTAACACCTGGAAACCATGACGAATCTGCAGTTTTTTTCTTCTTTGAAAGTTGCGGGCAACTGCAATCGGTGTAAAGATCGTATCGAAAGTAAGCTCCGGCCAATCGAGGGGATTTATTCCGCTGAATGGGACCTGGCTTCTCAAATACTTAAGATTCAATACGATCATGAGATCATTACCGTGGAAGCTATTAAGATGATCGTGCTGAAACTGGGCCATGATATCGATGGAGCATTAGCCCCGGACACAGCTTATAAAAAACTGCCTTTGTCTTGTCGGTACAGAAGTATAAATCACAACTGATATTTTAAAGCATTTATAACTAAATAATTAAAACCATGAGATCAATCTTGTTAATGTTTTGCCTGTCTCTGCTAAGCTTTACCGCATTTTCCCAGAATGAACATGCCATGCATGGCAAGGAGCACGGTATGAAAATGGACCAGCCCGAAAATGCTGTCCACTTCAAAGATGCCAACGCTACGGCCGTTTATCAGCACTATCTGGCCTTAAAAGATGCCTTGGTTAGTTCTGATCAGGAAACCACTAAATCAGCAGCGGAAATGTTGGAAAAATCCCTCCAGGCTGCGAAAAGTGCTAAAAAACTAACGGGTCAGGCCAAGGCCGTTGCCGAAGCCTCAACTCTTGCTCAGCAACGTCAGGCCTTCTCCGATCTAAGCAATGCGGTGATCCAATGGGTGAAAAGCCAGAAGATGGAGGATGGACAGATATTCTTGGAATACTGCCCAATGGCTAATGATAATACAGGCGGCTACTGGCTGGCGAATGAATCGGAGATCAATAATCCTTATTTCGGAAAAATGATGCTGCACTGCGGCAAAGTGGCAGAGACGATCCACTGATCATATCCGAATAGAGCCGAAATGGGTGAAATGACCTGTTTCGGCTCCCTAAAAAACTAATCATGAAGAGTCTGAAATTTTTCTGCATCCTGTGGCTAGGAGCCCTGTCATTTACTAAAGTACAGGCACAGTCCGATACAAGTACCTATCACCTGACCATCGAAAAACAACCGGTGAATATTACCGGCAAATCTACGATGGGTATGACCATAAATGGCAGCATTCCCGGTCCTACCCTGCGATTTAAGGAAGGGGGCTATGCTGTAATTCGGGTCACTAACCGCATGGATGTCGAAACTTCCGTACACTGGCATGGCTTGTTATTACCTAATTTTTTTGATGGTGTTCCCTACTTAACTACACCACCGATTGCTCCGGGAGAAACATTTCAATATGAATTTCCCCTACGGCAGGCAGGAACGTATTGGTATCATTCCCACACCATGCTACAGGAACAGCGGGGCGTATACGGCTCCATTGTGATCGAACCCCAGGAAAAGACAATTGATTATGACCGGGATCTGGTACTGGTAGTTTCGGACTGGACCGATGAGAAACCGCTAAATGTACTGAGAAACCTCAAACGGGGTAATGAATGGTACAACATCCGTAAAGGCACGGCTACGCCATTGAATCAGGTTATCGCCCGGGGAGCCTTCGGCGCTCAGCTCAATTTTTGGAAACAGCGTATGGAAGGGGCGGACATTGCCGACATTTATTATCCGGCATTTTTGACCAATGGGGAAATGACGCGGGAATACCCGGACTTCAAGGCTGGTGAAAAAGTCCGCCTCCGTATTATTAATGCCGCAGCGTCTACTTCTTTCTGGCTCACCTTCGGAGGTGACGATCCAATGTTGGTTGCTGCCGACGGACTGGATGTTGTGCCGGTCACTCACAATAAGACCTTCATTGCCATTGCCGAAACCTATGATTATATTGTTGAAATTCCCGCTAACGGAAAATTGGAAGTGAGAGCTACGGCCCAGGATGGTTCGGGGCAAACGGCGGCTTTCCTGGGCAATGGCCCGATTCTGTCAGCTCCTAATGTACCTCGGCCGGATAAGATCGGTATGATGCAACAGATGGCCAAGATGGACATGAAAATGGGGGCACCTGCGCTCAAATTTCGACCGGGCAGGGATAACCGCTTCCAAATGAAGGATAAATACGGCATGCAAATGGAGGGGATGGACCACTCGCCCGCCACCGGGCAACCTGATGACATGAAACAAATGCCGGGGATGGACCACCACATGGATCATCCTAAAGACACCATGCCGATGCCGGATAAAAAAGAGGAGCCTCCCATGCAAATGAAGGAAAACCACCAGCACCAGGATCCCATGCCGATGCCGCAGATGGACATGAAGGAAGGTATGGATAGTGCGGGCATGCAGATGCAGGGAATGCCCGCAATGAATATGTTCGCGGAATACAATTACGACTACCTGAAGTCTCCGGAACCGACTGCTTTTGCTGACACTACCCCGGTAAAAGAGATCCTGCTCAATCTTACCGGCAATATGAACCGGTACGTCTGGAGTATGAACGGGGTGCCTTTGTCTGAAACGGATAAGATCAAAATTAAAGGAGATCAGGTGACCCGGATCCGGATGAACAATCTGACCATGATGCACCATCCGATGCACTTACACGGCCATTTTTTCCGGGTACTCAACAAAAATGGAACTTATTCACCCCTTAAACACACCGTAAACGTACCTCCGATGGAAGAGGTGACCATCGAATTTTACGGAGATGAGTACGGCGACTGGTTCTTCCACTGTCATATCCTCTACCACATGATGGGCGGGATGGCCCGGATATTCAACTATGATACGCCGCGTGATCAGCGGATGACGAACTTCCCGGTCAAAAAACTCATACACGAGACCAATCGCTATTACCAGTGGGGAATGATCGATGCCGCCTCCCACATGAGCGCGCTTAATCTTACGGCTTCCAATATCCGTAACCAGTTCAACCTGAGTGCTGAATTCGGCTACAACAAAAACCTGGAAGCGGAATTCACGTACCAATACTACCTCTACGATTATCTGAGTGTTTTTGGCGGACTAAACCTGGAAAATGCCAATCCGAATAGCCTGGATACTTTAAATACGACAGCCGTGGCGGGTATCCGATGGCTGACGCCCTATTTATTCAGCCTGGATCTGCGGGTAGATCATCAGCTCCGGCCCAGGATCGGCATCGGCCGAAGCGTCATGTTGTTTCCCAAATTTTCCATCTTCGGATATTATGAATATCAGGCGGATTTCGGCTGGGTGGGGAATGATGGGAGAGCACGCCGATACAGTAGCGAAACGGTTTGGAGTGCCGGCGCCGAATTCCTCCTATCCAGGAATTTTTCCCTGATGGGCAGTTATGATAATCGCTTCGGTGCAGGCGGTGGTATAAGTGTACGGTTTTAAAAGATTAGCACTCCGTGCAGTTTTTAGTCGTAACAGGCCGACCGGGAATGAACCGAATCTGGTAAATTTCAAAAATTTGCCAGATTTTGCCGATTGATAGATAGCAACTTACAGATTTACAAAATTTTGCAAATCGCTATTCCCGGCCGGCCTGTTATGACTTACGACTGATAGACTGCCCGGACTATTAAAAAGATAATACAATGAAAAAATGTTGTCAAACCGATCAACGAACGAGTATTATCGGAAGAATTTTCAACTGGCTCATTATCGTTTTGCTAGTTGGTGTTAGCCTGTTGGCGGTGGGCCAAATTTTATTCACCTAAATACCTTTAAAGCTATGAAAAAAATATTGCTGTTATCACCCTTACTACTAAGTCTGCTGCTAACCGCCTGCCGGAATGAGACCCCACCGACGGAGTCTGAGCTTCCAGGTTTTAGAGAAATCACTACCCCCGCCGGGACTGGTGGAGAACCTAACCTCTATGTGACTGCCGATGGGCAGGCATATCTATCCTGGGTCGGTTACGAGAACGATACCACTGATGCCTTCTATTATGCAAAATGGGATGACCGGGGATGGGGAGAATCCGTGAAAGTTGCTCAGGGCAACGACTGGTTCGTCAATTGGGCGGATTTTCCATCTCTGGTGGCATCTTCTCAGGCTCCCGGGCAATTGGCTGCACATTGGTTGCAGAAAAGTGCCGGGGGGACTTATGACTACGATGTACGCATCACTCAATCGCTGGATGGTGGTACTTCCTGGTCGTCTTCCTTCATCCCCCACACGGACGGAATAGCCGCTGAACACGGATTCGTGAGTATGCTGCCCATGCCGAACGGTCGCATCTTTGCCGCCTGGCTGGACGGTCGGAACAGCAAAGGTGGCCATGGCCATGAGGGCGGGCACGGCCAGGCTGGGGCTATGAGTCTGCGTACGGCAGAGTTTGACAGTTCCGGCCAATTGTTCGAAGAAGCAGAACTGGACGCCAGGGTGTGCGATTGCTGCCAGACGGATGCAGCACTGACAGAAAACGGTCTGATCTTGGTCTACCGCGACCGTTCGGAAGATGAGATCCGCGATATAGCAGTGATCCGAAAAGAAAATGGCCAATGGCAGGAATCGCAGATCATCAATACGGATCATTGGGTGATCAAGGGGTGTCCGGTCAACGGCCCGGCCATCGCTGCCCAGGGGCAATCAGTAGCTATCGCCTGGTATACCGCTGCTGAAAACCAGCCTCGGGTACAACTAGTATTTTCTGAAGATGGCGGCAAAAGCTTTTCAGCTCCGATCGCAGTGGATGACGGTGCACCCATCGGACGGGTGGATGTTGTGCTTAAGGACGATAAAACGGCCATTGTCTCCTGGCTGGAAGAAGTTGGGGAGGGTGGTGAGATCCGGTTGGCAGAGATTAAGCAGGAAGGCAAATTGGGAGAAAGTAGGACCGCTGCGACTACCGGGGTGTCCCGACAGAGTGGTTTCCCGATCCTGGAGAAGCTCCATGGACAGCTACTACTGGCCTGGACGAGTGTAGCAGAAACGGAATCGACGGTGCGAAGTATATTGATCGACCTGTAAACAAACAGCCCGGTCTGCCCAAAATTATGATAAATACCTTAATCCTAAAAATCTGTCATCATGGAAGAATACGAAATCCACAGCATCGTGATCAAAAATATGATCTGCTCCCGTTGCCTGAAAGTCATTCGCCTGGACCTGGAAGATATGGGGGTTGAGGTATTGGAATTGCAGCTGGGCAAGTTGAAGATCCGGTTCCCGAAAGGACAAATAAAGCTTTCTGCAATTGAAGAGGCCTTACTGGAAGATGAATTTGAGTTTGTGAAGGACAAAAACGACCAGATTGTAGAAAAAATTAAATTGAACCTGCTCCGTATTGTAAATGACTTGCCGATACTATACGGCAAGAAATTATCCGAAGTCTTGGCCGAAAAGTTCCAAAAAGATTACTGGTCACTGAGCAAAATTTTTTCCAAAAGCGAAACGGTAACTATCGAAAAGTACTTCATCCTGCTGCGTATCGAAAAAGCAAAAGAGCTCATCGAATACGAGGAACTGACTTTTTCTCAAATTGCCTACGAACTGGGTTTCAGCAATATTTCCCACTTGTCAGGACAGTTCAAACAAGTGACAGGTATGAGTATGAGTGAGTATAAAAAGCTAGACGACAAAATTCGTTTACCGCTGGACAAACTCTTGTAACAGTTTCAAAGAGAAAATTAATTGAAGGAAGACTACCATGAATATTAAAATGTACCGCAGCTATACACAACAGTATCGCGATGCCGAACGGGGCGCATGCTCGACCTTGGTTGCAGGCACCGCAATTTTTTAGTGCTGTGGTATGATTGCACTTTTTTCTGGGGCGGAATAATGAATCCGCCCCTATTTTGACTAACTATAAGCCAACAATCTCAATGCATTGAATACTACAATCAAGGTTGAGCCTTCGTGTATCAAGACCGCAACACCAATATTGGCTAAACTAAAAGCCATAGCTGTGGTATCAAAAAGGTTGGCATCAAAAGTACAAGATGCTGCCGGACATTTTAAAAACTTCCACGCTATAATGATGCTATCACTTTTTTCAGAAGGGCTTCAATTTCATTGGCTATATCAGCCAACTCTGCATTGTCTACAGCTGCCATTGAAGCTTTAGGACTAACAGCCGCTACTTCCACACCAGCATCAGTTTGTTGCACAATAACATTGCAGGGCAGCATGGTTCCGATTTTATTCTCAGCTTGTAATGCTTTAAATGCGAAGGGAGGGTTACATGCTCCCAGAATTTTATAAGGCCGAAAATCTTCATCCAGCTTCTTTTTCATGGTTTCCTTCACATCAATTTCGGTGAGAATCCCAAATCCTTCTGCTTTCAGGGCTTCAGTGACCTGCGCTATGGTCTCTTCAAATGAGCTATTTTTGATGGTTTTTGCAAAGTAATAATTCATCGTTTTTGTCTTTCAGGGTTAATAATTATTGAGGTTTAATATTTTTATGCTCACCAGGAAAATGATTGATGGCAGTATGGTAAATTGCCGGACCGGGATAAGTCCAACATCTACCAGAGGTATTAGAGGCATGCTTTCAGTATAAGCCCAACTGCCTCTTGCAGTCTGTTCCTGTACTCATATTCTTGTAATTTTATATATCCTCTCTACTTTGCCAGTCCTGACCTTATATATTTTGCTGAATCTAGAAATATAGATAAGGTGATCTTCTTTTTCGTTAATACCGCTAAATAACTGGTTTTGTTCGAATTATACTTTTCTTGCTTCTTGGCAAGATTCTGTAAACAATACCCAAATACTTGTAAGCCTATCTGAATAAAAGGCTGTAAATTGTTGATTATTAGAAGTTACACAAGATTTTAAAAGTCTTCATTCCTAATCTTAGGATCATCTAATTAAAGCCTTTTAATTTTTCTAAAGGCAATTTGAATACCCAATACATTATGCTCGATTAACCCTGATTGAAAGGGTTGCTTATTTGCTCTAAAAAGAACAAAAATCATGAAAAGCAAAAGAATTGTCTGGATGCTTATTGGGTGTGTTTTGCCGTTACTGTTCATCTTTCTGGCTCCTGCTCTTGGCCTCGGTGAAAACGTCGGCCTGCTGTTCTTCATTCTGGCCATGTTTGCCTGCCATTTATTAATGCCGCACGGACATGGCGGTAAGCACCAACACGAATCACCGAATTATTTGTCAGCTCCCAAAGAAGATAGTCATGAAAAGCATTCACATTAGAAAATTCGGCCTGGCCGTGGGGCTTACCTGGGCACTGTTGTATCTGGGTTGTATGCTCGTAATGATAACGGTTGGCCGTGACGGTACCGTGCTATTTTTCAACAGCTTGCTGCACGGAATCGATACGGCGCCGATCATCCGGATGGATGTACCTTTTTACGAATTTGTGATCGGATTAACGCAGTCCTTTGTCCTGGGCTGGC
The DNA here is from genome assembly GCF_002646595.1 of Flavilitoribacter nigricans DSM 23189 = NBRC 102662. Lineage (GTDB taxonomy): Bacteria > Bacteroidota > Bacteroidia > Chitinophagales > Saprospiraceae > Flavilitoribacter > Flavilitoribacter nigricans. The sequence goes on along the minus strand of NZ_PDUD01000048.1, from coordinate 62,335 downwards.
TTGTGGGAGCTTGTATTGCGGGTATCTATAATATTAGCCTGGAGGCGAAGTGAAGAAGTCTTAACCAAATAAACTATTGAAGCCATGATCAAAAAAAAGTATTTGAAAAGCAAAGACCGCTGCAAGGTCACTTTTATCCTTCCACCGGAGACCGTACGGGATGCTGATAAGGTACGGGTGCTTGGAGATTTTAATGACTGGTCCTGGGAAAACGGCCTGCCAATGAAAGCTGTTAAAACCGGCCTTCAGGCCTCCATCGAGTTGCAGCCGGGAAAGAGCTACGAATTTCGCTACCTGACCGATGGCGGTCAATGGATCAATGATGGGACTGCGGATGAGTATACACCCGCTCCTTTTGAGGGGGTTCAGAACTGTGTAATATCGCTTTCGGCACAACTCGATTCCAATAACGAAAATTAAGTAATACGCTAGATGAAATTTGCCTGGCTAATATGGTCAATATTAATATTGGGCCTTTGGGGTTTAGTTTATTGGAGGAAGCCCGATTTCCGAAAGGAGATGCTGCAAATCAGCTGGGTCACCATGTTCTTTGGACTGACCGAGCCACTTTTTGTACCGGAATACTGGGCTCCTCCATCTTTATTTGACCTGGCTAATAAAACCGGCTTCGATATAGAAAGCCTTCTTTTTTCTTTCGCTATTGGAGGTTTGGGTGTAGTGCTGTACCGATTGGTTTATCCGATGAGCATAAGCCCCATGATTGATAGCGACAAGCTTCATGGCCGTCATCAACTTCACCGGATCATATTGTTTCTTCCAGCGGCGATTTTCACAGTACTATTGGTATTCACCAGCTTGAACCCGATCTACAGCGGAGTGATTGCACTGTTTCTTGGCGCAGTAGCTACCCTTTATTGTCGACCCGATCTAAAGGCCAAGATCTGGATAGGGGGACTCCTGTTTACCGGGCTTTACTTTGTTTACTTCGGCAGCTTGCTATTGGTCTTTCCAAGTTATGTAGATGCATACTGGAACCTGGCCGACCTCACCGGTATCAAATTAGCCGGTATCCCTATGGAAGAATTGATGTTTGCCTTTAGCTTCGGCATGTACTGGTCCGGTTTGTATGAGCACGTTTACTGGTATACCTTGAACCCAAAAGAAATTGCAAATGGTCAGTCAGTGTCCATATAGTTCCCTTTGTCTTCCGGCTACAGACCTGCCCCGCATCGTGGTGATTGGGGCAGGTTTTGCCGGGATCAACCTGATCAAAAAGTTGCACAACAGTCCGGTGCAGTTGGTTTTACTGGATAAGAACAATTTTCATCAGTTCCAACCTCTGCTGTACCAGGTAGCTATTGCCGGTCTGGAACCGGATTCTATTGTTACTCCAATTAGAAAACTGTTCCAGGGATATCGCAATCTGATCTATCGGCTGGCCGAAGTAAACCGCGTTGATCCGGATAGCCGGAGGGTCTTTACGGATATCGGCTGGGTGCAGTATGATTACCTGGTAATTGCTACCGGAAGCGTCACCAATTATTTTGGTTTGGAGGACGTGGCCCGAAATAGTGTCGGACTGAAGGATATTCGCGATGCGCTCGATATTCGCAGTTGGGTACTGCAAAACCTCGAAGCAGCCGCCATTACCTGCGACCAAAATGAAAAAGAAGCCCTAACCAATTTCGTTATAGTCGGGGGTGGCCCTGCCGGCGTTGAGCTGGCAGGCGCCCTTTCTGAATTCAGACGCTACCTGTTGCGCAAGGACTATCCGGAGATCGCTGAAGAATGGATGAAGGTCTATCTGGTGGAAGCCACGGACCGCCTGCTGGGTACTATGCCCGAAGCGGCCTCAGACCATGCCTTCCGGACGCTTTCCCAACTGGAAGTGGAGATCCGACTGAACACTACCGTGCAAGGCTATACCGGCAGCGAAGTCCTGCTGGCCGACAACCAAACACTATTAGCTAAGACTTTAATCTGGACTGCCGGGGTTAAAGGGGCCGCCCCGGAGGGTCTCGCTCCCGAAAGTGGCACAAAAGGCCGGCGACTTAAAGTCGATCCTTTTAATCAGGTAGAGGGCTGCCGCCATGTTTTTACCATCGGCGATATAGCTGCCATGACCGACGAAGAATGGCCTCAAGGTCACCCAATGGTGGCTCAGGTGGCTATTCAGCAGGGAAAGCTATTGGCAGAAAACCTCCTTCACCTGATCAGACACGGGACTTTTAAAACAGCGTTTCACTACCGGGACAAAGGCAGTATGGCTACCATCGGCAAGAGAAACGCAGTGGCTAAGATCGGAGGATCTGTCTGGAAAGGCAAGTTAGCCTGGGTGTTGTGGTCCACGGTGCATTTGTTTTCCATCACCGGGTTCAAAAACAAATTGATGGTGGGCATTAACTGGATCATCCGCTACTTGAATTACGAAAAAGCGAACAGGCTGATCATTCGGGAATTTAAACCTCAACAAACCAAGGTAGAACAAACCTGAGAATTAAAATGGAGAATCATGAAATGGTCACTTAGCCTCGGACGCATATCAGGTATAGAGGTTTTTGTTCATTGGACCTTCCTCATCCTGATTGCCTGGATACTGTTTAGTCATCTCAGCATGGGACACGGCTGGGAGCAGAGCCTCGTAGGGGTTGTCTTCATCCTGGTGCTGTTTGCCTGTGTCCTGTTGCACGAGTTGGGACATGCCCTGACGGGGAAACGCTACGGCATTACTACGAAAAATATTATGCTGCTCCCGATCGGCGGGGTAGCCAACATGGAGAAAATGCCGGAAAAGCCCATACAGGAATTATGGGTGGCCCTGGCCGGTCCGGCTGTGAACCTGGTGATTGCAATCGTACTGTTTTTTGTGCTCCGCCAAGCCGGTGATATGCCCAGTCTGCTGGATGTCGACGGGCATATGTCCTCGTCCAGTTTTCTATATAACCTCTTTTTGGTGAATATCCTGCTGGCGGTATTTAACCTCATTCCCGCTTTCCCGATGGATGGCGGCAGGGTGCTGCGGGCGCTGCTTGCCATGAAATTCGATCGGGCAAAAGCCACTGAGATTGCCGCCCGAACCGGGCAGTTCCTGGCCATAGGCTTTGTTTTCCTGGGCCTGATCTCAAACGTATGGCTCGTATTTATCGGCCTGTTCGTATTCCTGGGAGCAGGCGCCGAATCCAATTATGAAGCTACGCGTTCGGTGCTCTCGAAGTATAAAGTAAGCGATGCCTTAATGAAAAAATACACTCTACTATCCGCTGACGACCCCATTGAAAGGGCTGTTGAGCACCTGCTGAACGGCCAGGAAAAAGAATTTTTGATTGCCCTGAACAACGGATTAATGGGGTTCGTCACCAGGGACGAAATTATCAGAGGCTTGAGTGAATTGGGCAAAAGCGCACCGCTCGGCAACATTGCCAGGCAGGATTTCCCGGCATTAAGTCCGGAAATGGGATTGGACAAAGCCCATGAGATGATGGCCAAACTCGGCATCTCCTTTTCTCCGGTCTTCATGGAAGGTGAACTGGCCGGTGTACTCGACACAGAAAATATCTCGGAAGTGATCATGGTCAACAAAGCTGTTACACGATCCTGAATCAAAAATAATACTCATTCATTGACATCAATAAGTTAACAATCATGAAAAAGATACTGCTTTTTTCTTTCGCCGCAACCGCCCTGTTTTGGATCGGTTGCAGCCAACCAACGAACGTGGATTCCATGCTGAAAAATGCGGAATCCAAAGACCATGTGTTCGCCGCGATATTAGAGGATCACGAACTGATGACTGAATTTATGAACAAAATGATGTCCAACGAACATGCCGTGATGATGATGAAGGGCAATCAGCAGATGATGGACATGATGGCGACTGAGGGCAACATGATGGCGGCTGAGGGCAACATGATGCAAATGATGAAAGACCGGCCCGAAATGATGCAGCAGATGATGAGTGGTATGATGAAAGACGGCAATATGATGGGGCACATGATGCAAATGATGCAGCAGGAGGGAATGATGAGTGAAGAATGTATGCAGTCTTGTATGCAGATGATGAAAGACAAGGGAATGTCCATGGATATGCAGATGATGGAGGGACAGGGGACAGGTAAGGATCCATCGGGGGATGCACATGAAGATGGACATCACTAAAAACTAGTACGAAATTATTTAACCAAAATTTAATCGCCATGCATTTCTATAACGGTTATCATTTTTGGGGCATGCACCTGATCTGGTGGATTGTCTGGATTGTCCTCCTGGCATGGATCTTTTTCCTGCCGTTGCCCATACCAAACAAAAATTGGGGCCCAAAAGAAGAGTCAGCTCTTGACATGCTCCAAAAAAGATATGCGGCAGGAGAAATATCTACCGAAGAGTACAAAGAACGCAAAGCAGTTTTGGAGAAAGAATGATAAACAGGATTGAATCCGGATCTACTTCCTTAATTAAAAAACACAGCGATGAACTTGTCAATTCTCTGCTGGAGTAGAAATGTACTCCACGCAGCACTGGTACTTATTTGTCTTTTCCTCGGAATGGCAGCTACGGCACAAACCAACTGGAAGCACGAGGGGGCGGGCAAATTTAACCGAGGATGAATCGCAGAATTCTTAAAAACAGCAAACTGAATACCAACAAAATCACCTGGGATAAAGCATTTATTTCTTTACCGTTCAATCAATTTATTATGAAAACACTACACCTAATGCTAATTGCAGGGGGCCTGATCTTCACCGCCTGTCAGTCCGGCGACGATCTTTTTGAGATCATGCCGGGCAGCGATATTGCGGCAATCGAAGGCATGCATGATGCCTACGGGGAAGCCAGATTCTACAACGAATCTCTGGAACGCTGTTTCAACGCTTCTACTCCTTGCGATCTGGAAATCGTAGATTTTTACGACCATCAATTCCATCGGTACGATGAAATGTTCGATCACCAGCACAACCAATATAGCCATAACAATATAGGTGACGATCATCATCATGAAAACGGGAATATGATTGATCACGGTATGATGAACGGAGAGCAAGGCCATATCCATACCGCAGAAGCACATGAGTATCAACATAACCTGGCGACATTCCAGGATATGATGGAACTCAGAACAATGCACGATTTGGTCCATCCTAAATAAATAATTCTCAATCTGCCGTACCAGCCATTTTTCCGCGACTTGGAAAAGGCCGGAACCGGCAGGTCACTTAAAAACAGAAGAATCATGAAAACTACAGAAATTGATGATCAACATCTTAGGGAAAGTAGCACAAAGAACCAATTCTTTCAGGCACTTGAAAATGATCGCCGGTTTTTCCAGGAGGCTTTTGAGGTGATGCTGACGCTCGTCATTTCCGACCCTCAGCTGACGTCAGAAGTGGCCGACTTAATTGCTGCTGATTACCGAAGTCTTTATCTGGCCATTCTTAAAAACCAGCCTCAACAAGCCGGCGATGCTAATCAAATGGGATGCTGTAAAGATTTCTCTTAGAGCTTGTTTAAAATTCGTTTTTGATGATGAAATTTAGACAAGCTCGTAAAATTCAAAACTATGAAAAAGATAAAAGTAGCCGTAAACGGATACGGCGTCATCGGCAAACGGGTCGCGAATGCGATCATGCTTCAACCGGATATGCAATTGATCGGTATTTGTGATGTCGCAACCGACTGGCGGATCAAAGTGGCCAATACCAAAGAAATACCGGTTTATGCCTATAATGGTGAAACCTATGAAAAAATGAAATTAGCGAATATCGAAGTAGTCGGTATTCTGGAAGACCTGCTGAAACAAGCGGATGTGATCGTAGATTGTGCGCCAAAAAAATTTGGCGCTCAAAATGCGGAAAGGTACCGGAAGGCGGGCGTAAAATTTATTGTCCAGGGGGGTGAAAAACACGAAGTCGCCGGTCATTCCTTTGTAGCCGAAGCCAATTATGAGAGCGCCCTGGGCCGGGAGGCTACCCGGGTGGTGTCTTGTAATACCACCTCTATTGTGCGGACTCTTTCGGCGCTCAAAAGGGCCGGACTGTTGAAAAATGCTAGAGGTACTTTGCTGCGGCGGGCAACCGATCCCTGGGAAAGTCATCTCAACGGCATTATGAATACGCTTGTGCCGGAACCGGAGATCCCCAGCCACCAGGGGCCGGATGCCCAAAGCGTCGATCCTGAGTTGGATGTGGTCACCGCCGCCGTAAAAGTCCCGGAAACGCTCAGCCATCTGCATTACTGGACGGTTCGCCTGTCCAGAAAAGCCTCGAAAGAAGAAGTTCTGGAAGCATTCCGTAGCTCCACCCGAATTGCATTCATTCAACACGAGGATGGTCTTTCAGCAAATAATGCCGTAAAGGAATTAATGCTCGATCTGGGGCGCCCCCACGGCGACATGTACGAAGTGGCGCTTTGGGAAGACATGCTCAAAGTGGAAGGAGATGAGCTGTATTACGCTTATCTGGTCGATAACCAGGCCATTGTGATCCCCGAAACTATTGACGCGGTCCGGGCTTTGACCGGTAGCGAAACATCGGGGCCCAATTCCATTAATACCACCAATAAGGCATTGTTCATCTATCCCAATTACTTTAAACAATCCTATCTGGTATAGAGGCTATTCAAAAATAATCGAGACCTGAACAGTATGGCAGACACCGTCTTTTTTGTAACCAAAGCTTCGGGCAAGCAGGAAGCCTTCGATTTGGGAAAACTACAGCATTCCTTAAAACGGGCCGGTGCCCCTCCAAGCGCCATGCCCGAAATTGAAGAAGCGGTCCAAAAAATGCTTTACCCGGGCATCAGTACCCGGGAAATATATCGCAAAGCATTTTCACTGCTTCGCAAAGCATCGCCGCACATGGCCGCCAGGTACAAGCTGAAAAAAGCGATCATGGAATTGGGACCTTCGGGCTTTCCCTTTGAAAAATACGTCGGGAAACTATTGGATTTCGAAGGTTACGATACCCAGGTTGGAAAAATCGTGCAAGGGCATTGTGTACCGCATGAGATCGATGTAATTGCCCTGAAAGATGAGCAGCATTTTATGATCGAGTGTAAATACCATAGCGAACAGAACCGCAAATGTGATGTGAAGATCCCGCTTTATATCCACGCCCGTTTCCTGGATGTAGAAAAGATGTGGCAACAGCGACCGGGGCACGATCATAAATTCCATCAAGGCTGGATCGTGACCAACACGCGCTTTACCGACGCAGCTATTCAATACGGTAATTGTGCGGGCCTGCGCCTGATCTCCTGGAACTATCCCCGTAAAGAGAGCTTGAAAAAGCGCATCGACCGCTCGGGTTTACACCCGCTAACTTGTCTGACTACCTTAACCAAAAAGGAAAAACAGCAATTGCTGGACCAGGGCCTGGTGCTCTGCCGGGAATTGCACCGGGATCTCAATCAGTTGCGATCAGTTGGTGTGTCCGAAGCAAGGTTAAAGAAGGTCGAGCAAGAAGTCCGCTTATTATGTGAACCTGAATCTCCAATATTATGAATGAATACCTCCAAATATCTTTCCTCGGCGCTGCCGGGACGGTCACCGGATCAAAGTACCTGATCGAAGCCTTGGGCAAAAAGATCATGGTGGACTGCGGCTTGTTTCAGGGGCTTAAAAAATTACGTCAGCTCAACTGGGAATATCTTCCCGTGAAAGCGGCCACCATTGATGCCGTATTGCTCACCCATGCCCACCTGGATCATACGGGATATTTGCCCCGCTTGGTGAAAAACGGATTCCGTGGAAAGATCTACGGCACCGGGCCTACCCTCGACGTTGCGGAGATCATCCTCCGCGACAGTGCCAAGATCCAGGAGGAGGAAGCAACTCGTGCCAATGAAAAAGCTTATTCCAGACATCATCCGGCCCAGCCGCTATACGACCTCAAAGACGTAGATCGGACCCTGGTCCGCTTCGAGGAGATCCAATCGGACCAATGGATTACACTTGATCCACAGATCAAAGTACGCTTTCAGTACGTAGGACATATTCTCGGGGCCACATTTATTGAGCTGGATCTTGCCGGGAAGCGTTTGGTTTTTTCGGGTGATGTCGGGCGCCAACAGGATGCTTTGCTGTTTAAACCCAAACAACCGGAAAACGCAGATATCCTTTTTCTGGAAAGCACCTACGGCAACCGCCTGCACCCTACAGAAGATCCGCAGCAATTTTTGCTGGAAACCATTGAGCAGACTTTCCGCGAAGGAGGCACTCTGATCATACCCAGTTTTGCCGTAGAGCGTACCCAGACCCTCATGTACTTGTTGTGGCAACTTCGCAAGAAAGGGCAAATGCCCGATATGCCCGTTTTTATGGATAGCCCCATGGGAGCGAATGTGCTGGAAGTGTTTCACCGTTCCCGCTCCTGGCACAAATTATCCGAGGAGGAATGCGACGAAATGTGCAAATACATCCACACGGTAAAGGAATTCAGGGAAACCTGGGAGGTGATTGACCGGAAAGGCCCGAAGATCATTATTGCCGGCAGCGGTATGGTCAGTGGCGGCCGGGTGCTCACCTACCTGACGCAATACGTGGACAAACCCGAAACCTGCATCCTGCTGGTTGGGTATCAGGCGGAAGGTACTCGCGGCCGGCAACTACTGGAAGGGACTCACGAACTTAAGATCTACGGTAAATACTATCCGGTTAAGGCCAGGATAAAAAGCCTGCACGGCCTTTCGGGACACGCCGATCAACGGGAACTGATCAACTGGTTAAGTAACATACGTGACCGACCGGAAAAGGTCTTCCTGGTTCACGGGGAACCGCAGGCCGCTGATGCGCTGCGGGTGAAGCTCAAGGATGAATTGGGTTGGGAATGCGAAATACCGGAACTGCATGTCATCAGAATATACGGTTTGCCCCATACGGTCTCCAAAGAAGATAGCTAAGGGCCGGATACGTTCCATCTTTAAATCTGGAAAGCATGAAAAATATATTTTTTTTAATCCTCCTGAGTCTGCTCTTCAACGCATTGCCTGTCAACAAGATGGTAGCACAAACCGCCAGGGGAATAGTCGAAAAAGCCGACAATAAGCGGCTGGGTAATACCAGCAAAAGTACGATGGCCCTCACGGTGATCCGTCCAAGCTGGCAGCGGGAAATGCACCTTAAGGTATGGACTAAGGGTAGTGATTATTTGCTCATACTCATCACCGATCTGGTTCGGGATAAAGGCACCAGTTTCTTAAAACGGGACAAGGAATTCTGGAACTGGATCCCCCGCATCGAACGCATTGTGAAATTACCACCATCCGCTATGGCGCAGGCCTGGATGGGTTCCGATTTCAGTAATGACGATCTTGTGAAAATGTCCTCTATGGTGCAGGATTACGAGCAAACTTTACTTGGAAAAGAACCGGTAGATGGAAGAGATGCTTATAAGATCGAAATGATACCCAAAGAGGAAGCAGCAGTAGTTTGGGGAAAGATCATTACCTGGGTCGATCAGGAGGAGTTCCTTTTCCTGAAAACCGAATACTACGATGAAGATGACGAATTGATCAATACCGTTTTTGGCCGGAATATCAAAACCATGGATGGGCGTAGCGTTACCTCCCGATTGGAGATCTTACCCCAGGGTGAGCCGGGCAGCAAAACGGTTTTGGATTATCAGGAACTGGCATTTGATGAACCGATAGCAGTTGGCTTGGAAGATCAGGTTGATAGGCGATCTTCAGAACTTTCCGGAGAGCAGCAGCAAAGGGTGGCTGTAGTCAGAGCCTTGGCTTCCAAACCTCAATTTGTGCTGGCCGATGAACCAACGGCCAACCTCGATAGCCGATCTGCCGAAAACCTCTTGGACATCATGCTCATACTCAATGAAGAAGAATACATGACTTTCATTTTTTCAACGCATGATGCGAGGATCATCCGGGAGGCGAGGCGCGTGGTTACGCTGGAAGATGGCCGGATTATTTCAGATGTGAAGGCGCAAGCTGCTACAAACGCATCTGCGCACTAAAATTTAGATAAACCAATGCTCACTTTTGAAAAGATCATTCAACTATTAGGCGATAATGCCACCTATCTGCTTGAGCATGAATGTAAGCGAATTCTCAAACAGACACTGCAACTGCCGGAACCGGATTATTTGGATCGGGTATTCGTGCACAGTAATCGCAGCCCTCAGGTATTGCGCAGCCTGGCCCAACTTTTCGGGCATGGTAACCTTAAAGGCACTGGTTACCTGAGCATATTACCGGTTGACCAGGGTATTGAACATAGTGCCGCCTTTTCCTTTTATAATAACCCAGCCTATTTCAAACCCGAAAATATCATCCGTCTGGCTATTGAGGGAGGTTGTAATGCGGTGGCCTCTTCTTTTGGTGTTTTGGCGATCACTTCCCGAAAATACGCCCATAAAATCCCTTTTATCGTCAAGCTCAACCACAATCAACTGCTGACCTACCCCAATAAGTACGATCAAACCTTATTCGGCACCGTTCGCGAGGCTTGGAACCTGGGTGCAGTGGCGGTGGGGGCTACGGTGTATTTCGGATCAGAAGAAAGTGACCGGCAACTCCGGGAAATTGCCGAAGCTTTCGCTGAGGCCCATGACTTGGGCATGGCTACTATTCTATGGTGTTATACCCGCAACGACGCCTTTAAAACGGGGCAACAGGACTATCATACTGCCGCCGATCTCACCGGACAGGCGAACTACCTTGGAGTCACTATTCAGGCCGATCTGATCAAGCAGAAGCTGCCGACCACTGATTATGGTTTCCGGGATCTTCGATTTGGCAAATACAATGAAGATATGTACAACATACTGGTGACCGATCACCCCATCGATCGGTGTCGATTCCAGGTGGCTAACTGCTACATGGGTGAGATCGGCCTAATCAATTCCGGTGGCGGCTCGGCCGGTGAGCATGACCTGGCGGAAGCGGTGAAAACAGCCGTGATCAATAAACGGGCCGGTGGAATGGGCCTGATCCTGGGCCGCAAGGCATTTCAAAGATCCATGCAATCCGGCGTGGAAATTATCCAGGCTGTCCAACAAGTCTATCTTGAAAAAAAAGTCACCATAGCCTGATACAGAATGATACGAATAATGAATGATCAATCACCAACCAATACCCTGAAACTGCGACGCCTGGGAGTAGATACCCGGCAGGAATTCGTCGTTTACATGCGTGCCAATTGCCACATCTGCATCTCTGAAGGTTTTGAGGCTTTGACTCGCCTCCAGGTGACGGTAAATGGCCAGACCATTATCGCAACGCTAAATGTGCTGCATGGGGATCTGCTCCTGGACGGCGAAGCCGGTCTGAGTGAAAGTGCCTGGAAAGTACTGCATCCTGAACCCGGTGATATCGCCTTTTTTAATCATCTGCAACCGGTAAGCTCGATGAGTCTGGTCAGAGCAAAAATGTACGGACATCGACTGGACGATGAGGCCTTTTCTGAGATTATAGCGGATATTTCCGCCGGGCGGTATTCGGATGTTGAGCTGGCTGCTTTCATTACGGCTTGTACCGGTGACCGATTGGAACTAAAAGAGGTCGTTTCCCTGACTAAGGCTATGATCAGGGCCGGAGAAAATCTTGATTGGGATCAGAACATTGTAGTGGATAAGCATTGTGTCGGAGGGCTGCCGGGCAACCGAACTACTCCCATTGTTGTGGCCATTGTGGCTGCCGCCGGTCTGACGATCCCCAAAACCTCGTCCCGGGCTATCACTTCTCCGGCCGGTACGGCCGATACGATGGAAACCATGGCACCTGTGCAATTGAGCTTACAGCAGATCCGGGAAGTAGTGCAAAAGGAAGGAGGATGTGTAGCCTGGGGTGGTGCCGTTCAACTCAGTCCTGCCGACGATCGCCTGATCCGGATCGAAAAAGCGCTGGATATCGACAGCGAAGGACAGATGATCGCCTCTGTGCTCTCCAAGAAAGCTGCTGCCGGCGCCACGCATGTGGTGATCGATATTCCGGTGGGAACCAGCGCAAAGATCCGAAATCAGCAGGAAGCGGTCCGGTTAAAAGAGTATTTCCGGCAGATTGGCCGGCAGGTCGGTCTACAGGTGGAGGTTATGATCACCGATGGTTCGCAACCCGTAGGCAGGGGCATTGGTCCTGCTTTGGAAGCGATGGATGTCCTGGCGGTATTGCGTCAAAACCCGGATCGTCCCGCAGATCTGGAACAACGGTCAGTCAGCATAGCGGGAAGTTTATTGGAACTGGCCGGCCGGACCGGAGCGGGCAATGGTCGGGAAATAGCACAGGGGCTCCTCGTGCGAGGAAAGGCCTGGGAAAAGTTCAAAGCTATCTGTGAGGCTCAGGGAGGCTTCCGGGAACCCCAAAGCGGTCATTTACAGGAATCGGTGGTGGCTTCGGTTGATGGCAAAGTACGGTCTATTGATAACCGGCGACTGGCAAGACTGGCTAAGCTGCTGGGCGCTCCGCTCCGAAAAGGTGCCGGTATCTTACTCCAATGCAAAATCGGGCAGCGATTGAAAAGTGGACAAACTATGTTTGTGATGTACGCCGAAACACCGGGAGAATTGGCGTACGCCAAACTTTATTTACAACGTGAATTTGACTTTATTATAAATCTAAAATAGCGCAAGTTACCTTGAATTGTAGAGAGAAGATGGTAGAGAGTAGAAGGACAGGAATCGTTAAAATGTGCAATTTCGTCCCATTTTACCATAAGTAGTCCCACTACCCTCTATTCTACACCCTCTACCTAAGTTGCGCTGCAACTTAAACTAAAATAGATGGACACTATATTATTCCCCCTGCCAGGAAATGAACGCCTGACCGAGCTGCTGGCGCAAAAGCTGAATGCCGAATACGGTTCAGCCACTATTCGCCAGTTTCCCGACGGTGAAACCTACTTGCGGATGATCTCTGATGTTACGGGTAAGAAGGTTGTGCTCGTTTCTACGCTCGACCGGCCGGATGCCAAACTATTGCCGCTTTATTTCTTGTCAAAGCTGGCTAAGGAACAGGGGGCGGTCTGTACCTGCCTATTGGCGCCCTACCTGGCGTATATGCGCCAGGATAAGATTTTTCTGGAAGGAGAAGGCGTTACATCTTCCTATTTTGCCCGGCTGATCTCAGACTTTGCGGACAGCCTGCTCACGGTTGATCCCCATCTGCATCGGATCCCGACACTGGAGGCCGTATACGATATCCCTACCCGGGTGGTTCATGCCGCCGGTCACCTGGCACAGTGGATTAAAGACAATGTTACGAGCCCCGTATTGATCGGACCGGATAGCGAAAGTGCTCAATGGGTATCGGCAGTAGCCGGGCAGGCAAACGCTCCGTTTATTGTGCTGGAAAAAGTGCGTCGCGGGGATCGTCGGGTGGAAGTGTCCGTTCCGGAAGTTGAACATTATCATGACCATACTCCGGTGCTGGTAGATGATATAATTTCAACGGCCCGAACTATGATCGAAACCGTCGGACATCTGAAAAAAGCAGGCATGAAAGCTCCGGTTTGTATGGGCGTGCACGCCGTTTTTGCCGGCAATGCCTACCAGGATCTGCTGGAAACCGGAGTAGCACGGGTAGTCACCAGCAATACAATACCGCACGAATCCAATGGTATTGACTTGAGTGACTTGTATATAGATTTTATTAGACATTTTGAAAAAACGGAAGTTGAAGATCAATGAGAAAATGGCTAGTAGTTCCAAGTCTCGCATTATTCTTGTTGCCTGGGCAGGCATTTGCCCAAGGAGCGCAGGGGATGTTGATCTATCAAATCGAGGGGAACCGCTACCTGCGCAAAAACTACGATGCAAAAGGAATTTTGAAAAACTATCAAACTATCGAGGTAGGGAAATTGAATATCAACAATGACATTATCGAATCGAAAATGACGGTGCTGAGTTACGATGAAGAGGATAATCTACTGAATGCCTCACAAACCACCATCCGATGCAACCCGGAAGCGCAGGAAGTGTTGATGGGAATTTTCCCTTTTGCAGGTGGCAAGCCTAACAAATCACTGAAAATTGAAATGCCGGAGAGAAATGAACTTTACCCATCGGGATGGCAACAAGGTAACAGCCTGCCGAATTTCAATTTTCGACTCAAACTTGAAGGTGGAGCTGCCGGATTTTTCGGAACGGAGAGCCGAACTACCATTTCGCAAAGAAAAGTCAGTCTCCAATCAGAGGGCACATACCGGGTATCGGGGAAAATGACCCTGAAAGCCTTTGTTGCAGGAATTAGAATTTCCACGACAGTATATGATTACTTTGAAGATATCACCGCAGAAAAGGGCATAGTCCGGCAAAATTTTAGAGCAAGTGACGGAGAATATTTCACCATTACTTTGATAGAAAAGTGATAAAATTTAAAAAAGAGATGGCCTTTTCATAATTAAAATTAGGATCAAAAATGGAAAATACATTAGACAATAAGGGATTAAACCTTAAAAACATTCTGGTCCCTACCGATTTTTCGAATTGCGCCAATGCTGCTGCAGATTATGCCATACAACTGGCGCAACTTGCGGGCGCTGAAGTGCATTTACTGCACCTGCAGGAGACGCCGGTGAATTGGATAAGATTGTCCAAAGAAAAAGAAAAGCGATACCCGGAGACACTTCGCGCTATTGGTCACGCTAAGAGCGAACTTTCCAAATGGGTGCGTAAAGCGGAAAAAACGGGCGTGAAAGCAGAGCGTTTTTTGGTTTTCGATACCGGTAAGGACGAAATAATCCGGCATCTGGAGGCACATCAGCACGATTTTTTGGTTATGGGCTCTCATGGAGCCGACGGACTGGAAGAAAAGCTGATCGGCAGTAATGCACAGCAGGTATTACGCCAGGCCACAGTACCGGTACTGATCATCAAGAAACCCATTTTCCGACCGGTCCGGAACATTCTTTTTGTATCTGACTTTACGGATGTTTCCACTGCTTCTTTCCATCAGCTGACGGGTTTTGCCGACCTGATCCAGGCTCATATTGATCTGCTTTTCGTCAATACGCAGGACCAGTTTACCGCATCCGCAGCAACCGATCGAAATATGGACCGGCTCATGGCGCATTGCCAACGAGAGGACACTTGTACTCGCAACGTGATCAATGCCGAGACGGTAGAGGATGGAATTAAGGCGTTTATTCGGCAGCAACCGATGGACCTCATCGCTATTTGCACCCACGGGAAGAGCGGATTACGACAATTGTTTTCCCCAAGTATAGCGGAGAAAGTGGCTAATCGTTCTATCCTTCCGGTGCTGAGCTTGCGGCTTTAGCTTATTTCAAAATCACTTTCAAGTAGACTGATTGCCATGTCAATCGATGATAGATTACTTAATATTCATTTCTACCGCCAGTTATTCCGGAAAACAATCTTTCCCATTGTTAGTGTATTGCTCGTTGGAATACTTTATGTGATCCTGATGTCATTAATTGATCATCGAGCCTTCCCTATGGATTACCTGATCCTGGTGTTTGCTTTGGTCAAAACCATCGTTCTGGCCCTTACCACCTTAAATCAGTTGGCCAGGTTGATCAGGATCTGCCATTCGGTAGAGCGCCTGCTTTGGGTTTTCGGACTGCTTATCGGACTTAGTATTTTTTCGTTTGCCACGGATTTCACCTGCCTCTACCAGTTTGATTCCAATGCTTTTGAAGGTGTCACCACTCAATCGAGAACCTACATTGATCACCTGTTTCACTTTTTCTATTTCAGCGTGATCACTTTTTCCACGGTGGGATACGGAGATATTGTTCCGGTCTCGATAATTGCCCGGATACTTTCCGTAATGGAAATATTCTTGAGTTTTTTCATAGTGGTCTTTGCCTTGGCAAATATCAAAAAAGTCCATATAAAATAATAAGCGATGATCAATCTGAATACTATATCGACCCGGGCGCCAACAGGGACTAAAAAGAACCTGGCAAAACGGGAGTTGGGGGCCTTGCATCGAAAGATCTTCCATTGGCAAAACGTGTTGTTCGCCGAAGGGAAACATCCCATTTTAATCATTTTACAAGGAATGGATACATCCGGTAAAGATGGGACTATACGCCACGTATTCTCCTGTGTTAATCCGATGGGGTGTAATGTCAAGTCATTTAAAGCACCCACTGAAAGAGAACAAAAGCACGATTTTCTTTGGCGCATCTATCAACATCTCCCGGAACGGGGAATGATCCAGATTTTCAATCGCTCTCATTACGAGGATATTCTGGTGCCCACGGTGCATAAGACTTTATCCCGGGAAAGGATAGAGGAAAGATTCCACCAGATCAATTGCCTTGAGAAAGGATTGCGAAAAGAAGGAACGATCATCTGGAAGTTCTTTCTACATATCTCCAAAGGAGAACAGCAAAAGCGCATCGAGGCGCGTAAGCAAAATCCACAAAAAAAATGGAAGTACGCGATCTCTGATGAAAAAGAGGCTAAAAACTGGGAGGATTATCAACGGATCTACGAAAAGATCCTATTCCGCTGCAGCCCGGAAATACCGTGGCAAATTGTACCGGCCGATCAAAAATGGTATCGCAACTACTACGTAGCAAAATATATTGTTGAACAGTTAGAGCAGTTGAATTTACAATACCCGACAAAATAAGGAATCATGAAAAAAATACTAATTCTGTTACTATTAATCGCTATCGGACTACAGTCTGGCCTTTCCCAGGACATTTATTATACCCGGAATGCTACGCTTACTCTGAATGGCGGCCTGTCGGGTAAAGCACTGACGCTTCAAACCAGTGAACTAAACGTGAAACTCGACTACGAGACCGCAGAGATCATTATCAGGTTTCCCGTCAGCTCACTCACTACCGATCTGGATAGCTTGCAGACCCGGATCGAAAAGTCCAATTCTGAAGTAGTATACGAGGGAAAGTTAGGACTGGAATATGTCAATACGGAAAACCACCCACCTATGCAATTCACTACGGAGGGATGGTTGAACATAAATGAAGAAAAACAGCTGATTGAAGGAACCGGGGAGCTACACCATATAGGAAAATCCAATCAGTATGCTTGTGTTATGGGATTGAACATGATACTCAACCTGGATGCATTGAATATTTACCTGCCGATCGAGGGCCTCGACAGTGAATTTGAAGTGGTTATTACCCAAGCCTTGCTCCAGCGCGACAAGAACTAATCCATTGGGTTGTAGAATAAGAAAATTAATTGTCACACCCTTTAAAATGATTAAACATGAAAAATATCTTTCAATTAGGCTTAGTATTTACACTTGTCCTGTTTAGTGATTATCCTGTTTTCGCTCACGATCGGGATCAACACGCCAAGCAGGATACGACGGAAATTAGTACGGATACTGCTGCCCATGCGCAGGAACACGCTCATTTGGAGGCATCTCCGGATACCGAACCCGAGGATCACCATGATGAGACAATGGTAACAATTGTTGAAGCGAAGTTCAGTGATTTCCCCAATTTGCACCCTTTAATGGTTCATTTCCCAATCGTATTGCTTATACTGGCCTTTTTCGGTCAGTTGGCGGCGCTATTCATCTGGAAAAAAGAGTTGAGCCTGATTTCGGGTATCTTGCTGCTCGCAGGTTTTATCGGCGCCTATCTGGTCTCTACAGTCTTTCATCCCCATACCGGCGAACTAGGCGAGGCAGCCCAGCAGGTGTTGGACCTGCACGACCAATATGCTGATTTTACCGTTTGGGCGAGCGGCATCGCTCTTTTGTTAAAAATAATCAGCCATTTTTTCCTGCAGCGCAAGTGGTGGATGGAAACACTGGTAGTTTTGGCCCTGGCCGGCGCTGTATTCTCCGTCAGCAAAGCGGGCCACTATGGAGCTACCCTGGTGCATTTGCACGGAGTGGGGCCCCAGGGAAAATATCTCGAGACAGATACTGGTCATACTCATTGACTACCAAAGTAACTTGGGCTCAATCAGTATATGGCTAACACGATCTTCAAGCAAAAATCTTACAAAAGAAATACAAGATTTTGTAACACATACTTGCTTCTGTTAGAGGATCTTTGCATAACCTTAAATTAATGTAAGTTGTCAGTTAGTCGGTAAACAGTAGTCAGTTATAAAGAGTCGACGTGAAATGAGATGATTAGGACACAGCATCGATCTCAAGAGTGCTCGATGCGCCTGAAAATAGAGATCAATTCCTTAATTTTTAGTAATGACCACTACAACTGACTACCGACTACTGCTTACTAGTGCCTTGGGAATTAGCGCCCGAGGCACTAGCAACTTGGGTTAAATTAACATGAGGTTCGGAGCCACATTTGTACTAATGGACTGACATGGAAGCCTTATTCCTTGTCCGGGAGGCTAAAATGGCTTGATGGCAGGATGGCTGTAGACGGGATCCCTTAACCATCAACCATAATAACCATCATTCCTCGAAAAGCCCTTTGGTTATCGGTACGCTGCTCCTGATCCTGATGTTGTCTGGTCAAACCTGACGTTAAATTAACATGAATCCATTTATCTTCCAGTTATCGAACCTTGGGCTGAGCGAAGTAGAAGCCGGCCACCAAACCATCCAACCATGACCCACACCTATATCATCAGCGGAATGACCTGCGAGCACTGTGTGCAAAAAGTAAAAAAAGCACTGGAAACCATTCCCGGTATTCAAACGGCTGAAGTAAGTCTCGATCCACCGCAGGCGCGTGTTACCATGCATCATCATATCCCCGAAAGTCAGATGAATGAGAGTTTGGCCCAGGTAGGGGACTATCGACTGGAGCCTGCACCAACGGATCATGACCAACACCATACTTTTTCGCAAAGTGATCAAACAGGAATTAGTGAAAAGGCCGAGCACCGGCACGAAGATCACGGCGGACACCAGCCGCACGGAGGAACTCCGGAAAAGATCTCCGGGGCCAGCGCTCATGAAGGCGGGCACGCCGGGCATGGCCATAATCCTTCCCACGGAGAAATAGGACACGATCACCACCGCATGATGATCGAGGACTTCAAGAAGCGTTTTTGGGTGTCGCTCGTATTGACCGTACCGATCTTGATCCTGGCGCCTATGATCCAGGAATGGCTGGGTGTGAACTGGCAGTTCCCGGGTAGTAAATATCTGCTCTTTGCTTTATCCAGTATAGTTTATTTTTATGGCGGATGGCCGTTTATCAAAGGCTTTTTTGAGGAAGTCAGAAGCAAAGCTCCGGGCATGATGACCTTGATCGCCATGGCCATCTCGGTGGCTTACTTTTACTCGGTCGCCACTACTTTCGGTCTGCCCGGTGAGAGTTTCTACTGGGAACTCGCCACGCTGATCGTGATCATGTTGCTGGGGCACTGGATCGAGATGAAATCGGTGCTCGGTGCTTCCAAAGCTTTGGAACTCCTGGTGAGCATGATGCCGGCCGAGGCCCACAGGGTCGACGGCGACCAGATCGTCGATGTAAAGCTGGAAGATTTGCTTAGCGGCGATACCATCCTGGTCAAACCCGGTGAAAAAGTACCCGCCGACGGGGTAGTGGTTGAGGGGGAAAGCTACCTCAACGAATCTATGCTGACGGGGGAATCCAAACCGGTGCGCAAAGGCACAAGCGATCAGGTCATCGGGGGTTCCATCAACGGCAATGGCTCGCTGCGGGTAAAGGTAGAACATACGGGTAAAGACAGCTACCTGAATAAGGTCATAACGATGGTGCAGGAGGCCCAAAAGTCCAAATCAAAGATGCAAAACCTTTCCAACCGTGCGGCAAAGTGGCTGACCTATATTGCGCTGGCCGTAGGTTTCGGTACGCTGATTCTGTGGTTGCTACTTGGCTATGATTTTGTCTTCGCCCTGGAAAGAATGGTGACGGTCATGGTCATTTCCTGTCCGCATGCGCTGGGGCTGGCCATCCCGCTGGTAGTAGCCATCTCGACGGCCGTTTCCGCTCAGCACGGCCTGTTGATCCGCAACCGGACGGCCTTTGAAGAGGCCCGCAAGATCTCGGTCCTGGTCTTCGATAAGACCGGTACGCTGACTCAGGGGAAATTTGGCGTAACTCGTTACGAAAGCCTGCAAAAGGAACTGGATAAAAAGGAAATGCTCCGTCTGGCCGGTGCTTTGGAACAAAACTCGGAACACCCCATCGCGGTTGGAATCGTACAAAAAATAAAGGAATTGGGGATCAGTATTCCTGAGGCTGACGATTTTGAAGCTATCACCGGCAAGGGGGTGCAGGCGACGGTGGAGGGTAAGTCTATGAAAATAGTCAGTCCCGGTTATCTGCGCGACGAAAAGATCGATATTCCGGAAGGTGCTTACAGCAGCGCGGCCGAAACGGTTGTTTTCGTACTTATCGACGGAGCGCCGGCGGGCTACGTTGCACTGGCAGATGAAATTCGCCCCGAGTCTGCTGCCGCGATCAAAACGTTTAAAGACAACAATATAAAGGTGTTCATGGCCACGGGTGATAATGAAGTCGTTGGCAAAGCGGTGAGCGAGGAACTGGGATTAGACGGTTATTACGCCGAAGTGCTGCCCCATCAGAAAGTGGAGATCGTTAAAGAACTGCAGGCTAAAAAAGAATTCGTGGCCATGACCGGCGATGGCGTTAACGACGCGCCTGCCCTGGCTCAGGCCGATGTAGGCATCGCCGTCGGCTCCGGTACGGATGTAGCCGCGGAAACAGCGGATATCATCCTCGTGAACAGTAATCCGAAAGATATCGCCAACCTGATCCTTTTCGGAAAAGCTACCTATCGGAAAATGATCCAGAATCTGGCCTGGGCCACCGGGTACAACGCTATTGCCATCCCGCTGGCCGTGGGAATATTGTACCCCTGGGGGTTCATTTTAAGCCCGGCCGTAGGGGCCGTATTTATGAGTTTGAGTACCGTTATTGTTGCAATCAACGCCCAGTTGCTGAAAAGACAGATCGGAAATTGATTCATCCACGAGGCAGAAATCAATATTTTATGAAAAATACAACAATATATATCAAAAACATGGTCTGTAACCGTTGCATCCGGGTAGTGGAAGAGGATCTGGGGAAGCTGGGAATTGTCTTAGAATCGATTGAATTGGGCAAGGCAGAAATTAAGGGCAGTTTATCGGAAAAAGAACTGATGCAGGTGGAGAAGGTCTTGCTATCCGGTGGTTTTGAACTGATCAATGATCGACAGCGACAGATCATCGAACAGGTAAAGACGGTGATCATCGAGCATATTCACCATGAAAAGGAAAAACCGGAATCTACTAACTTCTCCGATTTTATAGAACAACAAGTTGGCGTTAATTACTTCAGTCTGAGCAAACTTTTCTCCTCGGTCGAGGGGATCACGATCGAGAAATTCATCATCCTCCAAAAGGTAGAACGGGTAAAAGAACTGCTTATTTATAGGGAGCTGACCATCTCGGAAATTGCCTTTCAACTGAACTATAGTAGTTCGGCTCATTTATCGGCACAATTCAAAAAAATTACGGGAATGTCACCCATCACTTTTAAAAACCTGCGCCAGCCCCCGCGGAATTCACTAGATGAGGTGTAACTCCAAAATATTGTAATCCAAACCCAAAATGCTGTAAGTTTTTTGCCACCGTATCGGACGAAATTTGCCCCATAAGTTCACTTGATCAAAGAAGCAAAATATGTCTGAATATACGGTCTTAGAAAATCGCAAAGTGCAAAAACGATCACTGCCGGTAAGCGGAATGACTTGCGCCGCCTGTGCCAACAGTGTTGAAACGATACTGAAAAAATCGGAAGGCGTTTTAAATGCCAACGTCAATTTTGCCGATCATACGGCCTTGGTAGAATACGATGCTACCACTAATCCGGAGGCCTTACAGAAAGCATTACAGGCGGTTGGTTACGATCTAATCTTAGATGTCGAAGATCCTTCAGAGATCCAGGAAGCCTTACGGCAAGAACATTATCAGGAAATTAAACGCCGTACCATTTGGTCTGCCATTCTTACTCTACCGGTCTTCATCCTGGGTATGTTTTTTATGGATTGGGGACCGGGTAGATGGATTTCTTTAGTACTCACGATTCCTATTTTATTTTGGTTAGGCCGCTCGTTTTTTATCAATGCCTTTAAACAGGCCAGACATGGTAAGGCGAATATGGATACTTTGGTGAGCCTAAGTACAGGGATCGCTTTCATTTTCAGTCTGTTCAATACTTTATTTCCGGATTTTTGGCACGCCAGAGGCATTCATCCGCATGTGTATTACGAGGCGGCTACGGTGATTATCACTTTTATCACTTTTGGTAAATTACTGGAGGAAAGGGCGAAATCCAATACCTCTTCGTCCATCAAAAAGCTCATGGGCTTACAACCCAAGACTTTGAGCGTAATGCTCAATGGAGAAGAAGTGGAAATGCCCATCAGTCAGGTTGAAATTGGCCATACCATTATTGTTCGTCCCGGGAAAAAAATCCCCGTAGATGGACAAGTAATCTCCGGAAGTTCCAATGTGGATGAAAGTATGATTACCGGTGAGCCGGTTCCGGTTCCCAAACATAAGGGAGAGCAGGTTTTTGCCGGAACGATCAATCAGAAAGGCAGTTTTCAATTTATCGCCCAAAAGGTAGGTGGAGCCACCCTGCTTGCTCAAATCATTCAAATGGTCCGGGAAGCGCAGGGTAGTAAGGCTCCGGTGCAAAAACTGGTGGATAAAATTGCCGGGATTTTCGTACCCGTCGTGATCGTGATATCGATCGTCACCTTTCTCGCCTGGATGGTCTTCGGTGGGGAAGATGCTTTCACCCATGCTTTGCTGACTTCGGTTGCGGTGCTGGTTATTGCCTGTCCCTGCGCACTGGGGCTGGCCACCCCAACCGCCATTATGGTTGGCATTGGGAAAGGGGCAGAAAATAACATCCTGATTAAAGATGCCGAAAGTTTAGAGTTGGGACATCGCGTGGATAGCATTGTGTTGGACAAAACGGGGACCATTACGGAAGGGAGGCCGGTAGTCACCGATTTTAAATGGCTCCGCGAACAGGATGTCGATTACCACCTGTCAGTATTATTGGCAATGGAAAGTCAGTCAGAGCACCCCCTGGCGGAAGCAGTTGTGGATTTTTTAAGATCAAAGGAAGTGAAACCTGGCACAATTGAAGCGTTTGAGAGTATTACCGGTAAAGGAGTAACTGCTTTTACTGCCGATAAGCAGCAGGCATTCTTGGTAGGCAATGAACGCCTGATGAAATTGAATGACATCCCGATCTCAGCTGCTACCAGGCAGTTTTTGACCCAGTGGCAACAAGAAGCAAAGACGGCTATTTTATTTGCCGGCAATCGGGAAATACTGGCAGTGATGGCCATTGCTGATAAAATTAAAGCAAATTCCAGATCTGCCGTTGAGACCCTGCAAGCAAGAGGAGTAGAAGTTTATATGCTCACCGGAGATAATCGGCAAACCGCTGCTGAAGTAGCCAGACAAGTAGGCTTGCAGCATTTCGAAGCAGAGCTGATGCCGGCTGATAAAGCGGAATTCGTGAAAAAATTACAACAGCAGGGTAAAATAGTGGCCATGGTAGGTGACGGTATCAATGATAGTCAGGCCCTGGCCCAGTCGGACGTAAGCATTGCCATGGGTAAGGGTTCAGATATTGCCATGGAAGTAGCTAAAATGACTTTAATAACCTCCGACTTGCAGGCCATACCCAAAGCTTTAAGACTATCGAAAAAAACGGTAGTAGGCATTCGCCAAAACCTATTCTGGGCATTTATCTACAATATCATCGGTATTCCGGTTGCAGCCGGGTTGTTGTACCCGGTTAACGGCTTTTTACTGGATCCGATGATAGCCGGCGCGGCTATGGCCCTGAGTTCAGTTTCGGTTGTCGCTAATAGTCTACGTCTGAAAACCGCAAAAATTTAATCTAAAAAAATTTAAACCAATGAAAAAGTTAAAGTTCAAAACCAATATCACTTGTACGGGCTGCTTATCAAAAGTCAAGCCTATACTGGATGCTGAAACACAAATTGAAAAATGGGAGGTTGACCTGAAGAGTGACGATCGAATTTTGATCATCGACACCGATAATATCCCTGTAGAGAAAGTCATCCAGGCGGTAGGTAGCGTTGGATTTACTGCTGAACCTGTTTCTGAATAATAACGATGGCGCAGCACCCTGAAGGAAACTATAATCGGATGGCCTGCTATTAGATTCGTATCCTTCCATGTCGGAAGTATTTGTTTAGCGTGAAACCATAAAGAATTCACCACGAGACGCTAAGAGACTGTTTTAAAACCTCTGCTGCCGGTGAAAAACCCGGATTTTGCCGTCAATTAGCCTGTCCCGTACATGCAGTGTCGGGAAAAGCTATTTTTCACTGCATATCTCGATCCCGCCGACCTGTCCCGTATTTTAATCGGGAAGGGCAATCTTTGATTGGGAG
Organism: Flavilitoribacter nigricans DSM 23189 = NBRC 102662; assembly: GCF_002646595.1. Classification (GTDB taxonomy): domain Bacteria; phylum Bacteroidota; class Bacteroidia; order Chitinophagales; family Saprospiraceae; genus Flavilitoribacter; species Flavilitoribacter nigricans. The sequence goes on along the minus strand of NZ_PDUD01000048.1, from coordinate 38,072 downwards.
CATCGCTTCATTCAAGAATGGGGCAGGGGCCCCGCTCTTGAATCAAATAAAAAATAGGTGCAGAGTGGCGGCAAAAGCCGCGTTTTGTAGCCCAGTGAGGGGTTTTAAAACAGTCTCTAAGTTTTTTTTGTGGATTTGCCGGCGGCAAATCCACAAATCTTCGCGTTCTTAAACTTGGAGGTCGCTAAGCGCTTCGAAAAATAGATCTTTGCGGCTCGCGGTGAATCCTTCGTATTTCACGCTAAACGGATACAGTCGGAAGGATACGAATGATTATTTCCCTACTCCGCCTGCTCCAGCCGATACAACATTTTCTTCATCTGTGCGATCTCCCGCTTCTGAGCTTCGATGATCTCTTTGGCCAATTGGATGGCTTCAGGATCGTCGAGCTGGGCCTTTTCACTCACCATAATAGCTGAACTATGGTGGGGGATCATGGCCCGCATCCAGGCTTTGTCGTCTACAAAGGTTTGCTGACGCAGGATGTGATAGGTGAAAGCGCCGACCAGTAGGGCAGCGCCAAGGATGAGGTAATTTTTGCGTTTGTCTTTGTACATGCCCCACATGAACAGCAGCATAGTGATGGCCATGGGCGCAATCATCAGAATGGTCATATAGGTACGGGTCTGGGCCAGATAGATGTGGTCCAGCTGATCAACGTTCATATACATGACGGCGTACATAATGACGAAGCTGGTCAGCATCATCAGGCCGAATTTTACGTAAGGATTCATTTTTTTATTCGAATTTTTCTTATCCATCTTTCCTCGATGGATAATACAGTTAAAAGAGGATTTGAATTCGAGGTTGAAAGGAATGTTCATGAATCATGATTAACTTTTAACCTTCGCATCTAGTTCTGCCCGCTTACAGCCGTGAATTCATTGAATGGTTTCTACTATCTTGCCACAACTGAGCATACGTTCTCCGAAGTAAGGGTTCTGGATTTGGTCCGTGTCGCTGAACCAATTGGCTCCCTTATTATCAAAGGCCATGGGACAATATTGCTTGTAGATGACGCCTTCGGTCAGCCCCTCTTTAAAAAGGGGTTCAAGGGCGATAGTTAGTTGGGAAAAAGCAGTTCTTTGCTTTTCCAGGTCTTTGGCATCAACGATTGCCTGAGCGGTGGTGTGCGCGTCTGCATAATCGTTGGTCAGGCGTTCGGTTAACTCTTTCGCCACAGCACTGGCTTCTTCTACATCGGAATTGACGAAGGCCGTCCGTAGGTGGAGGTAGTCCTGGAATATGGCTTCGGTCAGGCCATCGGCAAAGCCAGCATCAAAGCTATCTGGGGTGGATGCCTTTTCCGTTCTTACTTCTGTCGGCGTATTGATGCCTACATCAGTATTTTTTTCGCCGCCGTTACAGGCAACAAGGAATAAGTTAATCAGTAAGCCAGAAATCATAACAAAGGTCCGCATAGTTAGAGTTTAAATCACTTCAAGTTCAAAGTATAATTACAATGATGGAACACGGTTAATTAACTGATGTTCTCTGTAATTTTTAAAATCTTGATGGAAGCGTAAAGATTGGCTGCATGTTGTTATAATTGTATAAATAATTGCCAAAATTATATAAACTTACTGCTCTTAAAATTCAAGACCTTTATACTTTTGGTTCCTATTTAATAATCCGATATTGATTCCATGCAAAGATCATTCTACCTACTATTTATACTATTTTCTCTGAATCTTTCTGCTCAGGAACATTCCGTTGCCCGCCAGTGGAATGAAGTGCTGTTAGCTGGAATTCGGAATGACCTGGCGCGCCCCACCGTGCATGCCCGAAACCTTTTTCATACTTCTATGGCCATGTATGATCTCTGGGCGGTTTATGATGCAGAGGCAAAACCCTTCTTTCTAGGAGAAACAGTGGATGGTTTTACTTGTCCGTTTGAGGGTATCTCCACACCCGAAAATGTGCAGACGGCTAGAGCAACAGCCATCAGCTATGCGGTCTTTCGCTTGATCAAACATCGCTTCAGTCGATCTCCCGGCAGGCAAGAAACGTTCAATTTAGCAGATCAACTTTTTCAAGACTTGGGCTATGATCAGAATTTTATATCTACTGATTATCAAGATGGGAATCCGGCAGCTTTGGGTAATTATTTGGCCGAACAAATCATTGCCTTTGGTTTGCAAGATGGGGCCAATGAACAAATCAATTATAATAATCGTTTTTATCGCCCGGTTAATGAATCCTTGGTCACCAAGTTTCCTGGGAATCCGAATATCGAAAACCCTAATCGATGGCAACCTTTGACCTTGGATTTGGTGATCGACCAAAGTGGCAATGTAATTCCGGTAAATACGCCTCCATTTCTAAGCCCAGAATGGGGACAGGTTACTCCTTTTGCTTTGCGTAAGGACGACCTCACCATTTATAATCGCGATGGCTTTGATTATTGGGTTTATCATGATCCGGGGGCTCCTCCTATGATCGATACCTTAAATTCCCAGGGAGTTACAGATTATCACTGGGGTTTTGCGCTCGTGGCCATGTGGTCAGCTCATCTGGATCATAATGATGGTGTATTATGGGATATTTCTCCAGCTGCTCTCGGCAATTTTAGTATTGAAAACTTACCAAGAAATTTTGAAGATTTTCCCACTTTTTACGACCAGCTTAATGGTGGTGACCCCGGTACCGGCCATGCCGTCAACCCAGCTACAGGTCTACCTTATGAACCTCAAATTGTTCCCCGAGCAGATTATGTTCGAGTACTTGCTGAATTTTGGGCGGATGGCCCAGCTTCAGAAACACCTCCTGGACACTGGTTTACTATTCTCAATTACGTTACAGATCATCCTAAGTTCGAAGCTCGCTTTGCTGGCAAAGGAGAAATACTTGATCCCCTGGAGTGGGATGTGAAAGCCTATTTTACCTTGAGTGGTGCTGGTCATGATGCGGCTATTACATCTTGGGGAATCAAAGGCTGGTATGATTATCTGCGGCCTATTTCTGCTATTCGATTTATGGCTGATCGGGGGCAATGTAGTGATGCTTCGCGACCCAGCTTTCATCCTGCTGGTTTGCCTCTAATTGATGATCGTATTGAACTAGTTGAGGCAGGAGATCCTTTGGCTGGAACGACCGGTGAACATATCGGGAAAGTAAAAGTAAAGGCCTGGCGTGGACCTGATTACATTCAGAATCCTAAAACGGACTATGCCGGGGTGGGCTGGATCCTGGCCGAAAATTGGTGGCCCTACCAACGACCTACTTTTGTAACGCCTAACTTTGGTGGCTATATTTCTGGACATTCTACTTTTTCGCGTGCTGCTGCCGAAGTAATTACCGCCTTGACTGGTGATGAGTATTTCCCTGGAGGAATAGGCGAATTTGTGGCCAAGAAAAATGAGTTTCTCGTATTTGAGGTTGGCCCCAGCGTTGATGTGACACTCCAGTGGGCTACTTACCGTGATGCATCGGACCAAACCAGTCTTTCTCGTATCTGGGGGGGGATCCATCCTCCGGCAGATGATATACCTGGGCGCATCATTGGCGAGGAAATTGGTAAAAATGCTTTTGCATTAGCTCAAAATTATTTTCTGGGAGGCCCAACTGGTACTCGCGATAAAAAACCGGATCTGAAAAGCAGCATAGCTAAGGTATTCCCAAATCCAGTTACTTCCGGCCAGCGAATCTCCATCGAAATAGATCGGATCGATGCTGACCTGACCTTTGAGTTAATGGACCTACAAGGTAGAAGATTGCAAGTAAAGAAGCTTTCGATAACTCAGTTGCAAGCAGGGTTTCAATTGAATGCGAATAAGGCGCTGGCAGCTGGCGTCTACCTTCTTCGAATCGTAGGGTCGGATTGGGAAACGACCAAACGAATCGTGTTGGAATAGGAAATTGTTTACATTTAACGTCGATGTAAATGAGAAGCTCTCTGGTTCTCGATGTCTTCTTATGAGGGCGTATAATCTTCAACCGATAATACCTGAGCCCCAAAACCTGCTCTGCGTATCGCTTCGAGTAATGCTTCCAGCGAGGCCTTCCGGCCGACGATAACGGCGGCTTTTCCATCTTCCAGGTGGACGATGGCCTGGATCACCTGCGGTAAAGCTTCCGAGCGTTCGCGGACGGTTTTGGCGCAGAACTGACAGGCCATACCTTCGATGCGAATAGTCACCAGGCGCGCGCCCTTTAAACCAGGTGCCTCGCTCGAAGGTCCGATTACTGACAGGTTCACTTTGGCAGTGGCGAAAACACTCAATCCAGGCTCCGGTAATTGCGCCAGATTGAGGTGTCTCCGGTAAAAGCGGTTGGACAGGTTGCTGATGCCCAGTGAAAGTTCCACTTGCTCGGTTATTTTTCCACCACCGGACAGACCAAAAGCCGCGTAAGCCGGAGTAGAGATTTCCCCATAAGCCGGAGCGAACCGGTGCTGACCGGTCGCAAGGTCGGCTCTTAAACTCACCCAGAGGTTTTTCTCAGGATGTTCAAAAGTGACTTTTGGACTAAATTCCAGCGGCGCGATATTGGGTAGATTCCCGCCTTGTCCATCTCGTCCGTGCAAATAGGAGATGGTTAAGGAGGATTGAAGGGCCGGGGTGATATAAAAAGCCAGGTAGGCGCTCGCTCCCTTAATCACTGCCTCGGGAATATTGACGGCGCGTTTCACTCCTCTAAGTCCGGCTATGGGAGCAGTTTGGGTGCTATCGATACGTCTTTCGATTAGGTCACGAAGTTGATTATGAAAATAAGTGAGATTCCAGCTCCATTTATCTTTCATACCTCTCCAACTGATGGTTTTGCTGACATTTATCTCCGGTCGAATTTCCGGATTCCCGTAATGGTAAAAACCATCCAACTGGGGTGCACTCAGGAAACGATCTACCGGGGTAGCAGCGTTGAAGCCTTTGACCACACCTGCGGAAACAGCCATATGCCGATTGAGTTGATAGAGAACTGCGAAGTTGCCGGTCCAGATTTCTTGGTTATCCTGCAAGCCTCCGGCTAAAAATCCGGTCGCATCGGGCCGGGCGTCGGAAAATACTGCATTTAGACGCAGACCGGCGTCGATGGTCAAGCGATCACCGGCTAAATACCGGTTAAGCAAAAAGATTCCCCCTTCCTGTAATTTCCCCCGATTGAGAATGTTTACGAACGGGGACGTTCCCTGCTCGGTGATCGTCTGCCTTTCTGCGTTCATTTTCCAAACAAAACCGTCGACTCCGGCTGTAAACAGAGAACGTTCTCCAAGGGCAAAAAAGGCTTTTACCGAACTTTGGTAATTATCGGTCCGGGAGATCCCGAAAAAGCGTGTATTACCGGGAACATGGTTAAGCATGTTGTGAAACATGGGTTGGTATCCCAAAACCGCCTCCAGCTTTTTAAAATTTCGGCCATTGAAATCCCAGCGGTACTTTAAGGCCAGCAGATCTCTTTTTTCCTCGGGAATAATAGTGTAAGTTTCCGGCATTCTGGCGGGCCAACCTATATTTTCTCCCCGGTAGATCTGGCCGATCAGCGCAATTTCCTGACCGGCCTCGGGGCGATACCGGGTGTGAAGGTGCAACCAGCGGCTGTCAAATCCACTGTTGGGTATTTCCGTGTTGGGGAAAAGAGTATATCTATCCGGATCGGGCACCTTATAATTCCCGTGCCTGCCACCTCCGGCGCTGAGGGCAAAATCCAGTGTCTTATTTCCTCCTTTAAAAGCCAGTAAACCGCTGCGGGAACCGGACACGGAGCGTACGCGGGCAACGGCTTCCACCTCGGCCCTGAATTCTTCCAGATATTGATATTGGGCTCCGATCGTATTGATGCTCACAATACCTCCCATATTCCCGGAACCGAATTGAGCATTGCCCGGACCTACCTGTACGTCCATACTGTTGATCATATCCGGTTCGATCGTCGCCGTACAGGCATCCATACCCATCGGGCAGGATTGGGTAGTCTTGATCCCGTCAATGAAGAGGAGTACCCGACTGTCGGTCATCCCCTGGAAATAGGGTTTAGACCCCCAGTTCCCGGCCCTGCCTACCGATACGCCTCCTATCTCCTCCAGGATCTCGGCAGTATTGGTAGCAGCAAGTCTTTCGATCTGGCCGGCGCCGATTTTTGTGGAGGGAATGGGTTCTTCCAGTAGGTCAGTTTCGGGAGCAGAGATCACCACTTCAGTCAGGGCCGTTGCCAGTGGGATCAATCCGAAATCGAGTGTAATGGCCTCATCCGCCTCAATTACCGCCAGACGGGTCTGAGATTGATAGCCTAAATACCTCACCTGCAGGTAGTAATCGCCCGCGGCGAGATCGGTAAAGCGAAAATGGCCATCGGCATCCGTCGAAACACCGCTGAATTCACTTTCAATAACTACTGAAGCCCTGGAAAGGGGGGCAGCCGTTTCGGCGTCGATCACCCGGCCCTCAATTACACCGGACTGGCCGAAAACAAATATCGGCCCCAGAAACCATGCCCAAATAGCCCCTCGCATGACGATGCACTTCCTGTTGGTGAACAGCTGTCGGACTTTCATTGATCTTTGATCTTTGTTTGGGTGGTTTTGACGGTAGCTTTGAATCCTCGCTTACCGATCAACTCAATGATCTCTTTTTCGGAAATAATGGCCTGGTCATACCATATAGAGGAAATGCCGGTGGCATAAGTCGTATTGCTTTTGACTACTCCTTCCCGGCGGCTTAGCAGGTGATCGATACCGTCGGCACAACCTGCCTGGCAACTCATGCCTGCAACGGTCAGCTCCAGCTTGGTGGTCTTCTTGTCAGTTTGCTCACTGACCTGCTTTTTACCTTTTAGATCTGCCTGCGCATTCATTTCCTGGCTGAGGAGTAGACTGCCCAAACAGAGCAGCGCAATAAAAATTGTTTTTCTTACCGATGAGAAATGGATCACTTGTCGATTCATCATTTGCAACTTTTAGTGGATTAGTAAAAATCTGTACAAAGATAAACCGAGGGGTAGGGTGGTCCGCAAGTAGGAAATGGAAAAAATTATGCGAAAAAAATTGATCGGTAAAGCAGGTTTACAAACTATGTGGTGAGTCACCATTTTTAAAATTATCGATCCTTTCTTTCAGCGACAGTATTTCTGTCATTTTCCGGGTAATGTCGTCCAGTCCAAGCTCAGGAAATTGTTGTCTGATGTATTCGATCTGCTCTTCATTACCACAGTTTCCGGGACAAGCATTTGCGGTCTCAACTATTTTTATGGCGAGCGCCTTCCGGTAAACTTCATCTAATAGCAAATAGTGCGTTTTGTCCAATGCCTTTTGCACAGCTTTGAACTGGGTAAGCACCTGGTCAGGTTGTTTGTCTTCGTCCAGCATCTTGATAAGTCCACGAACCTGGCCTTCGATACTTCGGAGGCGGGTTTTAATGTCCTTTGTTAAATTTTTTGGTAGGTCCATACGTTTCCAGATTTTATGCTTGAATCTTGGGATAAGATATATTCAATGATTAAGGAGCGTCAGAATGCCTATCCAATGGAGTCTGTATGAGCATACCCCCTCCTGACTCTACTCCTGAAAGCAAACTAACCGGCACAACAACTTAATTCCGCAACATCTTTCTCAAAAGTGATCGCGGCTAATTTTATTCCTTCTGAAAGGGTCAAGTAGGGATGCAAGTGGTCGGCTAATTCTGATACCGGTATCTTGTATTTAATGGCGAGACTTAAGGCCGTCACCAGTTCGCCTCCTTCCGGTGCCAGGATTCTGGCTCCAAGCAACTGATCGGTTTCCGGATTACGGATCAGTTTAATAAAACCTCTGGTGTCCAAAGCAGCTTGGGAGCGAGGAACTTCACTTAACGGCAAGGAGGTAGTTTCAAAGGGAATTTCTTTGGCTTCTGCTTCACTTTCGTCCATACCGGCCCCTGCAACTTGCGGGTCAGTGAATACCACCCAAGAGAGGGAGGAATAATCTGCTTCCATCACCTGACCGGTGAAAGCATTGCTGACTGCGTGTTTACCTTCCTTGGCTGCGGTGTAAACAAAGGCCGGTGTATCGGCACAATCTCCTGCAGCGTATATATGGGGCACGTTAGTTTGCTGTCGGATATCTACTTTGATAAAGCCCTTTTTATCCAGTTCAAGACCAGTGTTTTCAATGCCCAGTTGAAAGGTATTGGGGCGAATACCGGTGGCTACCGCTAATTGCCCGTTTTCTGTGAACTGTACTGTTTTTCCATCTGCATCCTTCCCGAAAATTTGGATGTCAGAATCAGAGCGTTCCACTTTATCGACTTTGACATTCGTGATGATTTCAATGCCTTCTTCTTGCAGATAGTGGGTCAACTCATCCGTGAGGTCAGCCATTTGCGAACGGAGAATGCGTTCAGAACGGTGAATAATGCGTACCTTGCTACCCAGCCGGTGGAAAGCCTGAGCAATCTCCAAAGCAATATACCCGGCTCCGAAAATGGTTAAACTTTGTGGTTGAACTTCCTGCTCAAAAAGTGATTCATTGGTGAGATATCCAACCTCTTCCAAACCTTCAATATCGGGAATGTTTGTCGTGGCTCCGGTAGCAATTAAAAATTTGATAGCCGTATAGTTTTGCTCACCAACTTGTACTGTTTTAGGGTCAAGAAAGGTGGCCCATCCTTTCAGTACTTTTACAAATTCCAACCTTTTAGCAATATCGCCGTATTTCTTCTGTTGCAACTCGCTTACCAGCTCTTTCTTTTGCCGGATAATGGTTTGGTAATCCAAAACGGGCATTGCTCCTGCTATACCCCTAAAAGGAGAATGTGCAGCCCGGTGTACCTGTTCGGCAGCTCTGATCAGGTGTTTAGAGGGCACACAACCGACATTGACACAGGTTCCTCCCAAGGGCAGGCCTCCATTAATCAGAAGGGTGTTTAGTTTTAGTTCATTAGCCTGGATAGCCGCTGAAAATGCCGCGGAACCGCCACCAATAATAATCAGGTCATATTGGTTACTGCTGGCGCTTCTATTGGTGCTTTCTACTTCTCCCACAGCACGGTAATTCCCTTTATTGATCGTATTGATGATCGTCTCCTTGGATAATTTTGAAGGGTCAAAAGTGAAGTGGCCTTGCCCTTCTTGATAACTTACTCTTTTTCCGATCATACCATCCACTTCCGCAAATCGCTTTTCGATGCTTGCTGCACAATGATCACAGGTCATTCCTGTGATCTCAAAGGTAACTTCCTGCATATCGTTTTCTGGTTTATTCTTCTTTTGATGTGAGTGGTTTTTGAGAATCATGGCTTATCTTTTGTTTGCTCATCTTTCATCACTTCCGCCTTATAGCCGGTATCTTCGATGACCTTTATAACGGCTTTTGCATTAGTCTTCCCGGAATTCTCCTATTTGATCTTCTTTGACTTTATACCCGGTTGAGTTGATAGCGGCTTTGATTTCCTCCAATGAGGATTTTGTTTTATCAAATTTCACCGTAGTATTAGCAGCCTCATAACTTGCTTCCACTTCAATTATGCCGGGCAATTCCGTCACGGCATGCTTAATGTGTTCCTCGCAGCCGGTGCAAGTCATACCGGAAACACCAAGTGTAACCGTTTCAATATCGGCCTCTTTGATAATCATAACTTCGGCCTTGTTATTCTCCGGATAGAATAGGTGAGCATAGTTTGGAAAAGCTAACATAAGCAGGGCAAAGGCAGTGACAATGCCCAAGAAAGATTTAGACTGCCAAAAGGAAGGCTTGCCGTCCTCTTCACAATCGCAATCAATGGCTTCGGCATTTACCGGCTTCAATTTCTGATACCAGGCAAATCCCAATATCGCTATGGTTAGGCCGATCAAATAAGGTCTGGCAGGTTCCAGAAAAGAAAAAGTAGCAGCAATGCCGCTTGTTCCGGCCAATAAAGCCAGGACGGGAGTTATGCAACAAAGAGAAGCGGTGATAGCGACTAAAAGCCCAGTTCCCGCCCATTTTCCTGATGATCCTTGTGTCTTCATATCAAATATTTTAACCTCTTTAATTATTTAAGCAATTACTTAATTAATGTTTAACACGCCCACTACGAAAAAGCTGTTTAATTATATAAAAATTGCCCTCATAGGGGCAATTCACCGACGCAAATGTAGGCCGCACCAAAATATATTTCTTTAAATTTTAAAACATTCATGTGTTGTTGAACCGGTTTCCACGGTTGTAAAGATTCATATTCCCTGTTTACTCCAAAAGGTTTATTCAGCCATATACCAACTTCAATAATCCAGTCCGGCCATTTTTCCGGATGCTTAAGCCCCAGCAATGCCAAACGTTGTCCAGGTAATAAGGTTCCGGCAATTCGCTGGATCACGGCATCGTATTCAGGTATCATTTCCAGGGCAAAGGTAGCCAGGATGCCATTCGTTTCTGCCGGAATCGGCCAGGAACCAATATAGAGTAGATTCGGGAGTAGGAAGTGGCTAGCAGTAAGCCGAAGAACAGAATGAGATTTATGGTTCTCATTGTTTTTCTTGTTGAATTGTTTAGGAATTAGTTGAAAAATATCTATGCAGGAAGGACAGGAAAAATGGAAAAAGTAACAGGTGCGATTAAAAGGGTGAAATAATTTTGTTAGACTAATCTAAATTATTAATTTTATCAAACTAAAAAAATAATACCCCCTATGAAAAAGAGAATATTGATACTCCTCACATCAGGAATTTTTTTTCTTTGGGGAGCCTGTGAAAAAATCATCCCCGGAAGCCCACCGGAAGATGAATTGCTTGACGGTCCAATAGAGGGATTATCCTTTTCTGAACAAAGTCAATTTTTGGCGGGAGATATTGCTTTCAATGATGAGATTTTTACCGCACAAAATGGCTTGGGGCCTTTATTTGTGGCTACGTCCTGTGGAAGCTGTCATATAGGCGATGGGAAAGGACATCCATTTACCACGCTCGTTCGCTTTGGGCAAACTGAACCCAACGCTTTACCCGATGTCTCCATTGGAGGGCCACAATTGCAAAACCGGGCCATCCCGGGCCATCAGCCGGAATGGCTGCCGGATAGCCTTCCCCATACCCGGTTTACTCCCCCGGCAGTAACAGGTTTGGGATTGTTGGCTGCTTTGACCGATCAGCAAATCTTAAATAATGCTGATCCTGATGACCTGGATAAGGACGGAATTTCCGGGGTGCCTCAGTATGTAATTCCTCCAGACTATTTTATAGTACAGTGGTATCACCAATCAAAAGATAATCGGTATCTCGGCAGATTTGGGAAAAAAGCTGCTGCCATTGATCTGCTTCAACAAACGGTTACCGCTTACAATCAGGATATGGGTGTTACCTCCACTTTTGAACCGGTGGATGTCGCGTCGGGCCTGACTATCGACCCTGAGGTAACGGATCAAACGGTTAGAGATGTAGTTCTTTATCTAAGAACCTTAAAAGCCCCAATTCAGAGAGGCCCCGATGGCGATCAAGTAATGCAAGGACGGGACATTTTCCATAGTATACAATGCAATTCCTGCCATATACCGCAATGGACCACACCCCATTCGGATATTTCCGCTTTGTCAAACAAGACTTTTTTCCCCTATACCGATCTGTTGTTACACGATATGGGGCCGGCATTGGACGATGGAGTAACCGAAGGTTCTGCGGAAACTTTCGAATGGAGAACTCCCCCTCTTTGGGGCTTGGGCCTATCTCCGGATTCTCAGGGCCGGGAATATTTTCTGTTACACGATGGCAGAGCCCGGAGTATAGAAGAAGCCATTCTACTGCACGGAGGTGAGGCTAAAATGGCCAGAGACCTGTTTGAGGCTTTATCCACTATAGAAAAGTCAGCGCTACTTACATTTCTTGAATCCCTTTAATTGACACCTATGCATCGTCAAGATTTTATAAAAACCTGTGGATGGAGTTGCCTGAGTTTCCTTGGGGCCGTTCCATTCATGGAAAGCTGCACCGGGACCAAATATCTGACTGGAAAACTGAAAGGGAGTTATCTCGAAATCCCGCTGGATGCTTTTGTGCTTACCAGGCAAAAAGAGCTAAAATTCAGACACTATGTTGTGGTGCAACACAAGGCATTGGCCTATCCAATTTGTGTTTATCGCCTTTCTGCTTCTGAATATCAAGCCCTATTAATGAAATGTACCCATCAGGGTACTGAGTTGGAGGTTTATGGAGATCGTCTTCAGTGTCCGGCACATGGAAGTGAATTTACTAAATATGGGATAGTGCAAAATGGTCCCGCTGAAGAACATTTAAGGATATTTCCGGTATTGGTGGAGCTTAATGCTGTAAAAATAAATCTGGCATGAAACAATACATTTCAAGTATCCTACTATTACTATCCGGTTGGAGTCTTTTTGCTCAAATTGATCCGGGTTTACTTAAGAGAAATCCGCCGGATACTTCCTTTCAGAAGAGCATGAACATGGATGCGGTCTATAACCGCCCATTTCTGCAAGTAGGGAAAATGCCGGTTTCAGTAGGGGGCTATCTGGAGACTCACTATCAATACATGGGCGAAGATGGCATAAGCGAGGGGCACTCGTTTCAAATACCGCGAATGACGATCTTTCTGGCATCCTCCATTCACCGGAAGATAAAATTTTTATCAGAGATTGAGCTGGAAGAAGGGGGCAAGGAAATCGCCATTGAGTTTGCAGCCCTGGATCTGAATCTGCATCCTTTTTTAAATTTCCGGGGTGGTGTAGTAATGAATCCGATCGGAGCCTTTAACCAAAACCATGACGGCCCGAAATGGGAATTTGTGGATCGTCCCATTGCCATGACTGAAATGCTGCCCGCTACCTGGAGTAATGTAGGTTTTGGGTTTTATGGAAAACATTACCAAAACGACTGGGCTTTCGGTTATGAAATCTATCTGACCAACGGATTTGATGATTCGATCATTAGCAACCACCGGAACCAGACCTTTCTGCCGGCAGCAAAAGCCAATAAAGAAAGATTCGAAGAAAGCAGTAATGGTTCCCCTTTGTTGAGTGGGAAATTAGCTTTACGCAATAACAAGATCGGAGAGATCGGGATATCCTACATGGGGGGCATTTACAACACCTTTGAAGAAGACGGCTTGTTATTGGATAAAAAGAGAAGTCTCGGTGTGATTGCCGTGGATTTCAATACAACTCTTTCGATAACCGGCACTACACTCGTAGGGGAATGGGCCTGGATCCAGTTGGATATTCCCGAAACTTATTCCCAACAGTATGGTAACCGGCAAAGGGGGGGATTTGTCGACATTATTCAGCCTCTATGGAAGCGAGACCTTTTGGGCTTTGATAAGGCCGTGATCAATTTTGCCCTACGACTGGAATATGTCGACTGGAACGTGGGCCGCTTCAGGGAAACCGGCGGAAACATCGGAGATCAACTTTGGGCTATCGTACCAGGCTTGAGCTTTCGGCCGGTTCCTTCTACCGTCTTACGGCTCAATTACCGGTTTATGAGGCAAACGGATATTCTCTCCAATCCACCGAAAAAGATGGGTGGAATACAGTTTGGGGTATCTTCCTATTTTTGAAAACGGAATTAGGGAATACAATTAACCGGGCCTCTTTTCACCGACGCAAATGTAAGCCGAACCAAAGTATATTTCTTTAAATTTTAAAACATTCATGTGTTGTTGAACCGATTTCCACGGTTGTAAAGATTCATATTCCCTGTTTACTCCAAAAGGTTTATTCAACCATATTCCAAATTCAATAAGCCAGTCCGGCCATTTTTCCGGATGCTTAAGCCCCAGCAATGCCAAACGTTGTCCAGGTAATAAGGTTCCGGCAATTCGTTGGATCACGGCATCGTACTCAGGTATCATTTCCAGGGCAAAGGTAGCCAGGATGCCATTCGTTTCTGCCGGAATCGGCCAGGAACCAATATCCGCTTCCACAAGCTCAATGTTTGTCCCTTCCAATCGATCCACTTGCCGTTCCGCTTTGGAAAGCATGGCCGGTGAAAGATCCACACCGATAATCCGTCCGGTAGGTCCTACTGCTTTACTGAGTAAAGCGAAATTTGCCCCTGTGCCGCAACCTATATCTACTACCGTGTCTCCGGCTTTAAGCTGCAATCCATTTATGGTTTCGCGCCGGTATTTGGTGATCCCCAGAAGGCGGTAACCTAATAAGGCGATATCATAAAATCGGGCTGTGCGTTGGTATAATTCCTTTACTTGGTCTTTATTGAGAATCATTTCTTTTATAATATTAAAAATTCGCCTTTCATTGTTTAAATAAGTTCCAAGACGAAAAATGCCATGACGAGTAAATAAGTTAAATAAGCCGCATCAAAAACAAAAACCTGCCATTTACTGAAACCATGAAGTTCTTTGCTCTGATGGACAAACAGACTGTACAACAAAGGCATCAATCCTACAAACGCCAGATTAACCCAATACAGTTGAAAATCCTGTACGGGGGTATTAACCAGTGCTAACGGAAAAAATGCAACTGTCATGGTAATGGCATTGTCGGCTATCACACTCGTGGTGCCTGCGGTTACCTCTCCCCCTTTTACTACACTCCAAGTCTTAAATACCTCCGGTGCGGTGGTCATAATGCCCGTAATGAATAGCCCGCCTACAATCTTTGAAATACTCAGAACCGAAACAATGTTTTCAGTAGCTTTAACAATGAAAAAAGCCCCGGCTGCTATAGCAAATGCCCCGGCTATAGAAAGCCAAATTTCCTTTTGGGTCCACTCCACTTTTTCTCCTTTCTCGCGTCCTTTGATAATGGCACGCGCCAAAAAAGCGGCATAAGCCCCCAACATGATCCAGCCATCTACCGGTTGCAGTCCGCGCCAGGCTTTGGGTATGGTCAAAATGGCAACCAGCGCGATGATACCCAAATAGGGTAATGACAAAACGGACACTGATCGTTTGTTGAGGGCCAGCACTTTAGCATCCAGGTGCTCCTGATGCTGTGGGTTATTTTTAAAGCGCTTGCGAGAGGCGAAATAGGCAATGGTAATCATTAATGGAATAGAAATAATATTAGACCCCAGGAGGTTACCCAAACCGATGTCGGATACGCCCCGTGCCGCACTGGTGATATTGATGGCCACCTCCGGACTGGCCGTGACAATGGCTAGAAAAGCAGCTCCGGCAGAAGCGGTGAGCCCCCATTGTTTACGCAGCAATTTTAAAGGGGTCAGTAATTGATTGGCTCCCCAATGAGCTGCCCATGCCGCCAGTAATAAAACTCCTGCCCACAGCCATGCATTCATAGATTTCGAAATTTTAGAATCATCATTTCGCCAAATTCAATATCCTTATTGCACCACGCATTACAAAACCGAATACGATCCCTCCAACGATCAAATCAGGCCATTTGCTATCCAGCCAGAAAACGAATATCCCGGCCAAAATCACCCCACCGTTTACAATGATGTCATTGGAAGTAAAGATGGCACTCGCCTGCATGTGGGCCTCTCGACTTTTGACCTTATTGATCAGCCAAAGAGAGACCAAATTACCCGCAAGCGCCAGGAGAGAAACGATGATCATCCATTGAAACAAGGGCGTTTCACTTTCACTGAAAAACCTGCGTAGTACTTCCGAAAACCCCAGCAAAGCCAGTCCCATCTGAAAGTAGCCGCTAACTTTCGCCACTTTTTTCTTCCGGGAAATAGCAGCTCCTACAGCAAAAAGACTTAGCCCGTACACGATGGAATCGGCCAGCATATCCAAAGAATCAGCTACTAGCCCCATGGACCGGGAGATCCAACCGGTGGTCATTTCAATCACAAAAAAACCAAAATTGATACCCAGCACCCACCATAATATTTTACGTTGATGCGTATCGTCGACCTCTATGGGCAATTCAGCCTCGGCCGTACCCTGTAGTTGGTCATTGAGCTTGAGTTCACTGATGGCCGCTTGTATGGGTTGTACATCATTCTGATGAAAAACTTCCAATTTACGGGATGGAATATCAAACTCCAGGTGCTTCACCTGAGGGAGGGATTCCAGTTTCATACGGATTATTTGCTCCTCGGAGGGGCAATCCATTTTACTGATCGTGAAGGTGCTCTTTTTCAAGGTATCCTACTTTTTATAAGCTAATAATCTCAATGCATTGAAAACCACCACCAGTGTGGACCCCTCGTGGGCAATCACCGCCGGGCCAATGTCTGCAATACCCGTCAGCGTCAGGGGTATTAAGATGACTACCATGCCCAGGCTGATCCAAAGGTTTTGTTTAATAATCCCTTTTGCTTTTCTGCTCAGTCCGATGGCAAAAGGGAGATTGTTCAGACGGTCTGCCATCAAGGCAATATCTGCCGTTTCCAAAGCGACATCCGAACCCGCTGCACCCATTGCAATGCCTACGGTACTTTTTGCCATAGCAGGGGCGTCATTCACTCCATCTCCTACCATTGCTACTTTGCCTTCTTCGGCTTTTAGTTTTTCGATTGCGGCTACTTTATCTTCAGGTAATAAACTCCCCATCGGGTCAGTAATTCCTATATTCCTGGCTACTGCATTTGCCACTTTCTGGTTATCTCCTGTGAGCATGACCATCCGTTGGATACCTATTTGCTTTAACTTCTTTAGGGTGGCGGCAGCTTCGGGGCGGGCTACATCCATCACTGAGATAATACCCAAATACTGGCTGTTCTGATGGACGATCATGGCGGTATGCCCTTCCTCTTCGAGGCTTGCCATCTGTTGGTCTATTTCTTCTGGAACGGCTTCTCCTGTTAATTCTTCAAACAGCCTTCGATTACCTATGTGAACCGTTTTGCCTTCAACCGTCGCTTTAATACCACGTGCGGTTAAGGCTTCCAGATTTTGGGCTTTGGAAATAGTTATGTTTTCCAACTCTGCTTTACCGCCTTCCACGATAGCTGCCGCCAGCGGGTGGTCGCTCAATTCCTCCACCGCCACCGCTACGGTAAGCAGGGTCTGTCGGTCAATTGGTTCGAAAGGTATGGCATTGGTCAGTTTGGGTTTCCCTTCTGTAAGCGTTCCCGTTTTATCAAAAGCCAGCGCATTTAAACTACCTAAATCTTCCAATGGACGACCTCCTTTAATCAGTACCCCCTCACGGGCTGCCCTTGCTACGCCTGCTAATACTGCACTTGGTGTAGAAATGGCTAAAGCACAGGGTGAGGCAGCAACAAGGACTGCCATTGCCCGATAAAAGCTATCGGCAAAGGTTTCGTCAATCACTAAAAAGGCAAACAGCAGTAAGACCACCAAAATCAATACCGCCGGTACGAAGTATCGTTCAAACTTATCGGTCAATTGTTGGGTCGGTGATTTTTGGGTTTCGGCTTCCTTGACCAGTTCTACCAGCTTTGACAGGGTACTATCTTTTGCTAATTTTAAAACCTTTATTTCGAGGGCATGGCTGCCGTTAATCGTACCTGCAAAAGCTCGATTTTCGGCTGCCAATCCATCAAGTTTGTCCACTTTATCGGGATTGTCAACTGGGCGTTTGTCAACTGGAACACTTTCACCGGTAATGGGTGCTTGATTGACGGAACTGCTCCCTTTTATAACTACACCGTCAGCGGCGATTTTTGTATTGGGTTTCACCACTATACTTTCTCCCAATTCTAACTCCTCAATTCCCACCTCAACAGTTTCACCATTTCGTTTGACCAATGCCGTTGGTGGTGCTAAATCCGAAAGTGCTGCAATGGATTTTCTGGCTCGATTCATAGCGTAGTTTTCCAGTGCATGCCCCAAACTGAACAAAAACAACAATAATGCGGCTTCTTCCCATTTGCCGAGCGAAGCTGCACCGGCTGCCGCCACCAGCATCAGAAAATCAATTTCAAATTTTCCTTTGCGGATGGTTTCAATGGCTTCCATCAGGGTAAAATAGCCACCTAAAATGAGGGCAACGACAAAAAGCCCTGTAGTCAGCATTTCGGGAATACCAGATTGGAAAGAAAGTATTAAACCCGTCAGCCAAAAAACACCGCTGCCAATAGCAAAGTACAGTTCCGTATTTTCTCCCAGAAAACCACCGTGAGCATGGTCATGCCCATCACCTTCCTCGTGTTCGTGTTCGTCATGTTCATCTTTGGTTTCTTTGCTGATTTTGAGCCCTGTTTTTTTAACTGCTGCCAAAATTTCCGATTGCTTGACTTTTTCCGTGTCCCATTCCAGTCGCAGTATCCCGGCAGCAGAAGCAACCGCCTCTACGATTCCAGTTTCTTTCATTAATGAATCACCGATACTTCGGGCATGACGTTGGTGACGGATACCTTTGACCTCCAACAAAGTGTGCCGAAAGCGGTGGGTTAGGGTTGCTCCGGTTTGCTGGGCTATTTTTTTCACCTTATTGACGGAAATGGTATCGGGATGATAGTGAATGCATATTTGGGCTGGATTGCCATCCTCAACATGAGCTTTCTCTATACCATTTTGGTTTTCCAAATTTTGTATAAGTCGAGTGATACATTGGTCTTTTTCATCAGGTATTGATGGTAATAAAACAGGTATTTTGATTTTGATTTTTTCCATGATTTTTAAATTTTGAATGCGGCAGTGACACCCCTGGCGCCACTGCCGCCCTGTTTGTCAATGTTCGTGCTCCAGTTCCCCCGCCTTCGACTGGGCATAGACGAAGTAGGCTCCATCCGTCACAATCTTCACCCCCTCCGGTATTTTATCAACCAATTTTACGGAGGTATATCCATTATCACTAGTACCGGGGATTACCATTACTTGTTCGAATTTTACTTCTCCTCCTTCCTCCTGACCAGTGGTGATATAGATATAGGAAGACGCTCCATCCTTAATAATTGCTTTTTCTGGCAATGCCTGAACCGTCTGATCATTAAGCCAAATCTTTGCTTCTATAAATAGATCTTTAATAAACCGGGGGCGTTCCTTCTCTAAATGACCATGGATGCGAACCGTTTTATTTTCGGTATTAAATTCTTTACCGAGTACATGGACTTCGCCTTCGTACATCGCATTGCCTAATGCTGGTACGGTATAACTAATGCGTTGCGTTTCTTTTACCTGTGCGAGATCATTTTCAAATACATCCAATTCAAGATGCAAATGTTCTTCACTTACAATTTCCATTAATTCCATATTGGGCTCTACATACATACCGTTATGCATTTTAATAGTGGTGAGATAACCCGACATGGGAGAGACGAGGGCAATGCGTTCTACAATGTTATCTGGCGTTAAATTGGAAACATTGATGCCCAGATAAGTCAATTGTTTAGCTATGCCTTTTAGCGTTGCTGTCTTCATATTGACTTCAGATTGCAGCTTTTGCAGGTTCTTTTCAATACCTGCATTGGCCTCCACCAATGTTTGTTGCCTCTCTAGTTCTTGACGTAGAAAAGTCAGTTCGGCCGCTGTTTCCAGGTATTGCTGTTGATGTTGGATGAATTCAGGGTTCTCCAGGTAGGCCATGACGACTCCTTTTTTCACATAATTACCTTCTACGTATTTTCTACTATTCTTAATAAATCCACTTGCTTTAGCACTAACGGACGAATAGGCATTGGGTGGTAAGCCTAGCGTACCCGTTGCACTTACATAGTCGTTGATTTTTATCTGCGAAAAATCTCCTAAGGTAATATTCATGGTCGCTATCTGCGCTTGGGTTAGGTGTATTTCGCCCTCTACATGTTCTTCTTCACCTTCGGGATCGTGTCCTTCCTCATTTGAGCGTTGGATAGATTCTTCTTCATGCTTGTGACTGTCCGCTTCATCATTTTTTTGATTGCAGGAAAACAGCAGTGGCAGCACCGCTACTAATAACATGGGTATTATGGACTGATTTATGATTTTCATTTCGATTATATTTTATTGATTTGCAAGAAATTGATACAGTGCGCCAGCTTTATTATGTGCCAGTACCTGTTCCCAATAACTCTTATTGTTTTTAGCTAGTAGATTAAGCGTGTTGAGCAGTTCCAAATAAGAAATTTCTCCGGCCTGATAGTTTAACTCGGAAATTCTTTCCATCTCCGGATTTACGTTATCGAGTTGTTCCCGATAATAATTAGCTCCTTCAGCATAGAGTTGAATGGAATTATAGACAGACAATAGTTGCTGGTTAACCCTCAATTGCTCCGCTTCGTACTGGGCTGTAGCTACTTCCGTCTGTATCTTTTGCGCTTCTATTTTTTGCTTGGTCTGCTTGTTGAATAAAGGTATTTGTACGCCGACCTGTAGCCCGGATAGCCAGCCTCCTTCAAAGTAGTTTTGAGCAGCATATCCAAGATTGAAATCGGGTTTCATCTTCGCTTTTAAAATGTCAATATTGGCTTGTTCTATACGAATACGCTGTTCGGCCAATTGCACCTGAAGGGCAGCTACAGTGTCTCTGGAAACCGGGCTGTTTAGGCTAAGACCATCCGTGGTGGTTACCGCTTCATTGGTATTGAGCAGAACTTGCAAGCGTTCTTCCAGATTGCTGATTTCAATAGTCATTTGCCTTTGCAATAGTTGGTATTCATCCAGCGAAGAACCTATGCTAAGCCGTTCGATATTGTTGGCCGCACCCGTTTGTACTCTCACCGATGCGGTCTGGTAATACTGTTGGTACAGTTGTACCAATTCCTGGTAAAGGGCTTGCAGCTCTTTGCGTTGTTGCAGTTCGTAATAAAGCTGCTTAAGCTGAAATTTTAGTTCTCTTTCTGTCAATTCACTGTACAAACTATTCATCGCCACTACTTCATCCTGGAAAGCATTTTGCGCTTTGGTAGTGGCGGGGTTGGGGAAACTTTGGACGATGCCGATTTGATTAACCCGCTGGCCGTTTTCCCGGAATAAACCCTCGCCCTGATAGCTAATATCAGTCGTTCCCAGGTTGTATTTCAGATGCTGCAAAGCCTGGCTTTGCTGAACTTGTAGCTTAGCGGCCCGAACAGATGGATGGTTTTTAAGGGCTATTTCTATGGCTTCGTCCATCGATATCGGTCTTTGTTGCGCTTGGGCCGACCATCCAAAGAACAGCAGCGGCAGCAACACCATAGCTCCTTTTACGGGTAAGGATGGTTTGTTTTTACCTTCTTGCCACTGTGCCAGCCAGCTGTATAAAATAGGTAGAACGACCAGCGTCAGGAAAGTGGCCGTGATCAAACCACCAATAACAACTGTTGCCAGGGGGCGCTGTACTTCCGCCCCCCCTGAAGTGGAAAGAGCCATTGGTAGAAAACCCAAAGATGCCACCGACGCGGTCATCAAAACGGGCCTGAGTCGCACCCGGGTACCCTTTAGAATGCGTTCCCGAATATTGCTTATTCCCTCGCTTTTCAATTGGTTGAAGTAGCCAATTAATACAATCCCGTTCAGGACAGCGACCCCAAACAAGGCAATAAATCCTATACCAGCTGAAATGCTGAAAGGCATACCTCTTAGCTGCAAAGCCCAGATGCCGCCAATGGCAGATAGTGGAATGGCGGTAAATATCAAGGCCGCTTGTGAGATGGAACCAAATGTAAAAAAGAGGAGTATGAAAATTAGTGCCAGAGCAAGAGGTACCGCTACTGCCAGACGAGCATTGGCGGCCTTGAGGTTTTCGAATTGGCCGCCATAGGTGAAGTAATATCCTGAAGGTAAACTTAGTTTGGTATCCAGTTCCGCTTGAATTTTACCTACCAGCGTTTCTACATCTGTATCCCCTACATTTACACCAATAACAATTCTTCTATTGGTATTGTCCCTGGAGATTTGCATAGGAGCATCAATCAATTCCACATCCGCCACAGCTTGTAAAGGCACTTGAGTGCCATTGTCCAGAGTGATATATAGGTTTTGCACGTTTGCGAGATCCTTACGGTAGGTTTCATCCAGCCGTACTACTAGATCAAACCGCCTTTCTCCTTCATAAATAATTCCGGCACTCTCTCCGGCAAAGGCAGCTCTTACCACCTGATTGACCTCTTTGACCTGTAAGCCATACTGCGCCATTTTGGCGTACTTAAAATTGATAATGATTTGCGGCATGCCGATAGTTTGTTCCACATTAACAGTTCCTACACCATCTATTTTGGTGATAAGACCTTCAGCTTCTTTGGCTTTGCTGTACAAAAGGTCCAGGTCTTGCCCATAGAGCTTAATGGCGATATCGGATTTTGAGCCCGTCATCAATTCATTAAACCGTAGTTGGATGGGTTGGGAAAATTCGTAACCTACTCCTGGAAATACACTTAGAGATTCCGCTATCTTCTCAAACATCTCCTGTCGATTACTGGCAGAGGTCCATTCTGATTTGGGTTTCATGACCAGTACATAGTCACCAATTTCAACAGGCATAGGGTCAGTAGGTATTTCGGCTGCGCCTATATTGGTAACAATGTCTTCAATTTCAGGAAATTCATCCATCAGCTTATTTTGGATCATCTTGGACATCTCTATACTCTGCGATAGCGAGGTCCCAGGTGGTAATATCTGCTGCATGGCTAAATCACCTTCTTCCAGCGTGGGTATGAATTCGCCTCCCATTTGGGTAAACACATAAAAACTTATTGCAAACAGAGCGAGGGTAGCTATTACAAAAATGCCTTTTAGCCTTAATGCTACATTCAGTATCGGGGTATAGATCCATTGCGTGAAGGCAATGATTCGGTCCGCAATGGTCTTTTTATCGCTAATCTTTTTGTTTAAAAAAAGTGCGGCCATCATAGGTACGTAGGTAAGAGACAAAATCAATGCTCCAGCAATGGCGAGCATAACGGTCTGTGCCATTGGCTTAAACATTTTACCCTCAATGCCTACCAGGGCTAAAATGGGGATATAAACCATTAAAATGATAATCTCACCAAAGGCTGCCGAACTCCGAATTTTTATAGAAGCGGTTTGCACTTCCTTATTCATTTGGGCTGCGCTTAGCTTTTGCCCCGCAAACCCTACCTGTAAGCGATGAACAATGGCTTCTACGATTATAACTGCCCCGTCCACGATTAGGCCAAAATCTATAGCTCCTAAACTCATTAGATTGGCAGAAATACCCAATACATTCATCATAGAGATGGCAAACAACATGGCCAGGGGAATAACCGAAGCTACTATTAAGCCTGCTCGCCAGTTACCCAGCATCAGCACCAAAACAAACACCACTATTAAACCTCCCTCTATTAAGTTGGTCTGCACGGTACCAATGGCCGTTGAAACAAGTTTGTCTCTGACCAAATAGGGTTCTATAACCACGCCTTCCGGAAGTGATTTTTGAATTTGAACCACTCTTTCTTTTACTCGTTCGGTAACGGCTGCCGAGTTTGATCCTTTGAGCATCATTACTCGACCACCAACTGCCTCTGCTCCATCACGGGTCAATGCGCCATAGCGGGGTGCTTTACCAAACTGTACCGTGGCTACATCTTGTATTAAAATTGGCCTGCCACTACGGACGTCAACCACTATATTTCCTATATCCGTTAGTGATTGGGCAATCCCATTGGTGCGGATGTAATAAGTACTTGGATTTTTTTCAATGTAAGCGCCGCCCGTATTTTCATTGCTGTTTTGTAGCGCATCGTAGACATCGGTAATACTAATGCCAATGGACTTGAGCAGATTAGGATTTACGGCTACTTCATATTGCTTGAGAAAACCGCCCATGGTGTTGACCTCTACTACACCCTCAATCCCGGATAGCTGTCGCCTCACTATCCAGTCTTGAATCGTGCGCAATTCGGTAGCTGGATATTGTTCTTCGTACCCTTCTTCAGGTCGGACAACATACTGGTATATTTCTCCCAAACCCGTTGAGATTGGAGCCATTTCAGGGGTGCCCAGCCCATCAGGAATATTGCTTTCGGCTTCTTTTAGGTATTCTCCAACCAGTTGCCGGGCAAGGTATATATCCATATCTTCCTCAAATACTACTGTGATAACCGACAGGCCGAAACGAGAAATAGACCGAATCTCAACAAGTTGCTGGATGTTTTGTAAAGACAGCTCTATTGGAGTGGTTATAAACTGCTCTACTTCCTGCGTGGCCAAGGTCGGAGAAATGGTAATCACCTGCACCTGATTGTTGGTGATGTCAGGTACGGCATCAATAGGTAGCTGTCGCAGGGAGAAAATCCCCCATACGATTAGGGCTGCTACCAATAGCCCTATCACAAACTTATTCTGTATCGAATAAGCAATTATCTTATCAAACATGTTGAAATTAAAATTTCGTTAAACCATTGAATAGGAGACTTGCAAGCATAGGCGGCCTGCTAAAATGGAGTTGATTTCCAGGTGCCGAGAGGTAAACGAACCGTTTTTCTTTTTACCGAAGCTTTTCCATTAGCCAGCTTTTGTGATGAACAAAAGCGAACATTACGGAACAAAAAAGACAATAGGTGAAAATTTCGTTAACCCCAATTAGAATTCCTGTAGAACAACTCTAATGGTTTAACTAAGCTGTGGCGGATGCCAAATGTCATGAAGAGAAGTGAGGTCTACGAGCATAGACTCAAATAGTGGGGAATCAGCAAAAATAAACTTGGGAATGGTGATTGGCAGGTCGTTTTTTGTAGGTGTCCTAACCGTCAAATGGCAACAACTACAGGTACACAAGGGAGAACAAAGATCTTTAGAATCGCTACTATGATCGTGATCGCCCGCTTCCGCCTGTGCTACGACCTGTTCGGCCCCCGTGTCGGAATTACACCAATCTATCTGGTCTGCACAGGGGAGCAGGGCCAGGGCCAGTATATAAATCGATAGTATGGCACTGATGTATTTCATTGCCCGCAAAAGTAAATGAATTTTGTTTCAATTACAAGGTACGTATGGAAAATGGTTTTTTTACTTCAAAGCTTCGCTGGGGATGTTTTTTTTTAATGGTTTAAATTTATTAATTTCACCAACAAACTATTTTACTCCAACGCTATGATCAAATGCCTCATCATTGATGATAATCCCATGGCGAGGCTGGCTATTAGAAATTTCATCCAGGAAGTAGATTTTTTATCCCTTAGCGGAGAATGTGAGGATGCCGTCCAGGCCATGAACTGGCTGCAAAAAGAACCAATCGAGCTGCTTTTTCTCGATGTAGAAATGCCGCAAATGACCGGATTGGAATTGCTGGAAAGCTTAACCCACCGGCCTCTGGTTATTCTGATCACTTCTAAAACTGAATACGCGGTCCAAGCCTACAATCTGGAAGTCATCGACTATATCGTTAAACCCATCAAACTGGCCCGTTTCCTGAAAGCGGTCAATCGAGCTAAGGATTTTTTGCGGCCTACCCAAAAGGAAGCGGATGGCTACCTATTTGCCCGCATCGATAATGTGCTCACCCGCCTGGATTTCGATCAGATCCTGTACGTCGAAACTATGGGCGATTATATCCGGATTGCTACCCCTCAGAAAAAATATATGGTACACCTAACCTTAAAAGCACTCCTGGAAAAATTACCGCCTGATCGATTTCTTCGCATCCACCGTTCTTATGTGGTTGCTCTCGATAAAATTGACAGCTTCGCCGACAATATGGTGTCCATTCAAAAAAACGTACTGGCCGTGAGTGAAACTTACCGGGCTCATCTTCTCGAAAAATTGAATGCCTTGAATTAGTAATTGCCTGGACGGAGACTTTTGCAGTTTATGACTGTTAAATTTAAACCAGTTCATGCTCTTAAACGGATGGCCTTGAAATTTCAACCCCCTGTTTTCAAATCTCACCGATCCATATTCCTATCTCACCGAACAATCCCACGGAGCGCCCGGACTGACCATATATTTGGCTCTGTAATCATTAATTGTTCACCCCCTTAAAATTACTAGCCATGTGTGCGACTCAATTTCAACAACTTTCTGATAACTTTTTGGTCATCAAATATCAAGAAAAAAAAGAAGTAGCGGCCTTTGAGGGTCATAGCTCTACAAAAGGATAAAATGTCCCACTTTTATTTTCAGAGTTAACTGATTGCTAATACATAACAAATAGTTGCCGCTATCCCAAAAAGGAATCCAAATCCAGGCGGTAATTTTGGGAAGCCGTCAAATTGAAGGAATCTACCAGCTTTTCGTCCGAAAAATCGTACAATCCGTGGAAGTAAATATGCTTCCAAGTCATTGCTGAACCGGATTTAACGGTCTCAACAATCTCTTTTTTCCTCCTTTCAGTATTCGCTTGCTGAATGCAGTGGGTGAGGTACAGATAATTCCAGCAGATGATAGCGTTTTTAATCAGTCGCTTGCAGGATTCTGCCACCAATTGCTCTTGACGGGTTAAAAAAATCAACTCGCCGTTATTGGCAAAGCAGATAGCCGCGGAGAAGCGGTTAGAGTGTTCAATCTTGTTAAGTTGCTTCCTGATGGAACGGCGCAGCTCCACATCATCAATGTATTTCAGGATGAAAAGCGTTTTGATGATCTTGCCGTATTCTTTTAATGCCTGATAAACCGGGTGCTGCCTGGAATAGGAATTTAATCGCTTAAAAATTTGAGAAGCAGAACATTCTTTGAGTTTGATAGAGGTGATTAGTCGTAAGATGTTGTCCCAGTTTTCCGCTATGAGTTCCGTATTGATGTAACCATCCGGCAATATTTTGTAGCCTTCTTTGGCATAGTCTGCTCGCTTGGTAAAGGAGTAGAGCCGCTGCTTGTAAATTTTGGCGATTCGCGGAGCGAACTCAAAGCCTAAGAGGTTCATCAGGGCAAATACCGCTTCGGTATAGCCGTGTGTATCGGTAGAATGAATAGTGGATTGGACAACTTCATTGTGCAACAATCCGTCAATGACATACGTGGCTTCTCTTTCCGAAGCATTAATGACCGTGGAGTAGAATTGCAGGAACCGTTCATCTACATAAGAGTAGGCCGTAACGCCTCTGCCTTTTCCGAAATATTTGTAGGAATAAGTGGAGTGTATGGAGTTGCCCTTTACGTTGAACTTTTGTCCATCGCTCGAAGTATGCAACTGATCCTTATATTGTTTGTAAAGCTGCGGTAATTCCATCTCGGCGATAAAATCTATAATGGCGTCATTCGCTTTATCAATGTTGGGAAGGTCAAAATACCAGTTAACCGTATTTTCCAATTCGGTTTCAGACATGGGTGTTGCTACCTTGGTCATGGTAGGAATTCCCAGGTTACATCCATAGGCCGTAATTCCCGCAAAAAACAAAGCATTCTCCGGCCGCTTTTTTTGATACTTGGGTTGAAAGTGAATAAAATCATCCAAGTACCTGGTCGCATAGTTGACCGTGGCCAGTACTTCTGACAATGGGATGATCTTCGCATTTGGAAACAAATCATCAAGTATTTCCGTATCCGCTTCCTCTACTTTTGGAGTAGTAACGCTAAATTTTCCGTTATCGCTAAAACGCATGAACTTGTTCTCTCCAAGTAAAATACTCTGATTTGTACTGTGGTATGCTTCTTCGGTCTTCTTTTTCAGCGAACGAAGTAAATCATCAATTGAGTTTAGATGGGATAAATCTGCTTGTTCCAATAGTTGTATCCAGTCCTGTTTCCAAATCGTATCCTTGATTAGATATTCATCGAAAGCCTTGTACCGGTAAGAATACTTCAGATTTAAACTCCCATCCCTGATAGCCTGACAGGTGGAGGTAAATAATAGAACCTTGAATAAAGAAATTCGGAATTTTCCTTTGTCGTCAAAAATGATGGCCTTTTCTTTATCCGGCAAAAAATCAGTGGGGACGGACTTTGTTATCGCTCCATCCTTAATCCTGAAGTCTTGAATGGCGTCGATAATATTCTTATCTGAAGTTTGTCCATTGAAATGAAGCAACTTAACAATACCAGCTACTTGTTTTTGCAAGGTCAGGGAGTCGGATTCCAATATGCTGTAATAGCTGTCTTCCTCACTGGTTTCATATTGTTCATGCCACCTTTTGATCGTTTGTTTTTCCTGAGATACTTGTACTTGATTGGGATATAGCTGTCGAAGAAGTTGTATTCTAACCCCATCAGAGATCAAAGTATCTTCCGACCAAAGAATAGCTATCGCCTTTTCTTCCCGCTCCAAAACCCCATAATAGTTACTTACCACTTTTCGGATAGTGGGCTTACTCAATTGCTGATACTCAAATTGTTTCTGTTTGTGTTCGTGCTGAGCCTGGTTGAAAATTTTCCTGGTTTCAAGTAGCAATGTATCAGTCAACCAGTCTTCCAATTGGTACAATTGGTATGCTGTGAAAGCCAGTAAATAAAGGTATTTGTATAATTCTGAGCGACGGGTGATCTGCTGGATTTGATAATGTTTAACCAACTCTCCATAATATCTGATGGCGTCCGGGTTAAGATCCAAAGCACCAATTAAGGGTTGAATCACCCTGAAAATCTCCTGCAACGATCGTAGTTTTTCGACATTGGCCTTGATTCCTTTGAGGCTGTCTTTGGGATTGAAGTATTTTAACCAGGTTATTCGGTAGGGATGGTTTGAAGCCTCGCTGTCCGTAAGTTTCTGTAACAAAAAATCCATTGCCGCTTTGTGATCCAGGCGAAGATGCTGTTCAAGATTGGCCATCAAAGACCGGGCATATTCCCCGATAGCATCTACGATAATGGTTTGTAGGGTATTATATGGAGGTAGTTCAATTCGCTTTTGCCGCAGCAAATCTACCATGAAATTGAAGATCAGTTTTGGTCGAAACTGAGACCGGATCATGGCGTTTGCCGACTTCTTCAGCATTAGCGAATGAGTGTTGGAATCGAATGATTGATAATTAAAATACGCCAAAATTAATCGTTTATGCCGACCGAAGGTCTCCCGGTTGTAATCAGATCTTTCAACCGCAAAAGCGAAGATGCCTAATCGCCTGCAAACGAATTCTATCTCTCTTGTCCGAAACCGAGCCGGAGTAAAGAACCGGCCACAGGCCTTGAAATAAGCAAAAGAAAGATGAAAGCAGACCTTATTGGTAGTGGTATGAAAGGATGATAGCTGTTCCTGGAGTTTGGTGGGCAGCGTCAAAAACTGCTTTCTATCCTGGCTTTGAAAGTATGGAGGCTCATCATATTTTTTGATTTCCCGTTCGTTCAAGATGGTCATCTTAGGCATAGAGCGGTATTTTGAATTAAAAAACAGTGGCTCAAGTTCAAGGTAGCCAAACTAAAAAGCCACGATTCGGATTTCGTATAAGAGACAGAGTGCGAAATGACTAGCTACTTTTTTTAGAAAAGCACTTCCAGTTTCGACTGAAAAATACTACCTTTTCGCTACTCAAAAATAGAATGCGAAATTGTGGATACACCAGGTTTTAAGCATATCATTAATCTCATTGCGAAAAATTTCGCCAAAGAGAATATCACTTATAGTCAATCGCAATACATTTTTAAGGAGGTAAGAAAAAAGCTGGAACTAAAACCGGAGAAGAAAAACAGAGGAACGGTAAAGCGTCTGTCTAGAAAGGAATATCAGAACTTCATCAATGCAGCCTATGAAAAATCGTCGCAGACTGGTCTGATGATGCAAACCTTATTTGAAACAGCGGCGAGAGTAGATGAATTCACCAGCTTAAACGCTGATGATATTTATTTTGGGGAATTGAGAATAATTATTCGTTCCGGGAAAGGTAATAAGAGGCGGGAGGTACCCATGGAGGAACATTTAACCCGCCTGTTATCAACCCATCTGAAAGAAAGAAAAACAGGGCCGATTTTTAGAACGCAGAGAGGAAC
Organism: Flavilitoribacter nigricans DSM 23189 = NBRC 102662; assembly: GCF_002646595.1. Classification (GTDB taxonomy): domain Bacteria; phylum Bacteroidota; class Bacteroidia; order Chitinophagales; family Saprospiraceae; genus Flavilitoribacter; species Flavilitoribacter nigricans. The sequence goes on along the minus strand of NZ_PDUD01000048.1, from coordinate 8,566 downwards.
CAGGTTTACTAATCGCAGAATCCAGCAAATTGTAAAAGAGATCGCCGAGTCTGCGGATATTAGTTCGATAGAAGTGACGCCTCATACGCTACGTCATACCAGGGCTACCTTTTTAGCAGAAAATGGAATGAGCAAAGATCATTTACAGGTATTTCTAGGCCATGATTTACCTGGTACTACACAGATTTATACAAAAACTGCCGCCATTGACACGGATAGAGAGTTTAGAAAGATAACTGGGTAAATGGTTCGACAAAATGGTCAATTCAGCAAAAGCAAATGAAAATAGAAACTACTTAAAATAGAAGCCTTTGCGCCAATAGTTGTAGATCAAAATCAGAAAAATGAAGATTGAGCCACTTATATCCTATCTTTCAAAACATTTACCTTTAAATGAAAAGGAAATAGTCTTTCTGAAAACTGTGGTTAAGGAAAAAAAAGTAAGAAGAAGGCAGTTCCTTCTTCAGGAAGGAGATATTTGCAAACATAACTCATTCGTCGTGGAAGGTTGCCTAAGAATGTATATGGTAGATGAAAATGGTAAAGAGCACAATCTACAGTTTGCAATAGAAAATTGGTGGGTGATTGATATGAATAGTTTCTATTCTGATGAGCCGAGTCGGTTGAATATTGAAGCCATGGAGAATTCTATGATTCTTCAAATCAACAGAGAAGACCAGTTCAATTTGTTTGTAAACTACCCCAAGTTCAATCGAATTTTCAGAGTTTTATCTGAAAACGCATTAATAGCCTGTCAAAGAAGAGTCATGCAAAATATCAGCTCCACTGCAGAGGAGCGATATCTAGATTTTATGGATCGCTATCCCTTCTTGTTCAATCGCATTTCAAATGTACAAATTGCGTCTTACCTTGGAATAACACCCGAATTCCTGAGTACCATTCGAAAAAGACTAGCAAAATCTTAAACTACCTTAAGATTCTTTCTTAAACTACCTTATTGGTGCAAGCTATCAAAGCACCTCATCTTTGTGATGTAATTCATCATCAAATCAAATCATTGTAGAATGAAACGATTATTGACCGTTGCATTTGCCATGCTGTTACTGGCTTCTTGCAATCAAGATCCGAATCAATCCGAAAACAAAGATGTTATGGTTAAATTGGAAAAAGAAAGAATCGGAAACCTATTGGAAGACTACAAAAAATCCCTCAATACTTCCGATGCGAAATTAGCGCAAAGTCTTTATGCAAAAGACGGCATATTCATGCCATCAGGAGCTCCTTCTGCCATTGGGGCAGATAACATTCTGAAATCTTACGAGTTCATTTTTTCTCAAATACAGTTAAATATTGAATTCTATATCGATGAAATTCTGGTCGAGGAAGATTTTGCCTATGTTACGTCCAGCTCAAAAGGTACAACCTTGATTCAGGCAACGGGCGAAACAGTACCGGAAGAGAATAGAGAATTATTTGTTTTTGAAAAAATGGATGGTGATTGGAAAATTGCCCGATACATGTTTAACAAAACTAAATCGTAAAAAATGAAAAATATCCTGATTATCCTCATTCTATTAAGCCTGACGATTGATAACACTTACGGACAAAAACTCAAGTTGGGTGAGCAAGAGTTTGAATTGAAAAACGTTACCGGTTCCATCATAGAATTTCAGGGTGAAAAAGTCCTGAAAATAGAGCGGGATCTGAATGCCATCCCTTTTGATGAAGCCAGGTTGGAGGCTACGGTTGATGAGCCGACATTTGCCAGATTGGCCGATTTGGATTTTGAAAACGGTACTATTGAAGTAAAAATGTATAGCCAACTGCAAGACCCGATGCCCCAGGATTATCAGCATGCACAAGGCTTTATTGGCGTTGCATTCAGGGTTGGTGAAAATGAAAAAGCCTATGAGTCCATTTATTTGCGGCCCAAGGTCGGGCGTTCCGACAACCAGCGATCGAGGAACCATACAGTTCAATATTATGCCTACCCGGATTATAAGTTCGAGACCTTGCGGAAAGCACACCCCGGAAAGTATGAAACCTCCGCTCCGGTGGACATTCATGAGTGGATAACCATGCGCATCGAAGTAAATGGCAAAAAGGCGGAGATGTTCGTCAATGACGCCAAATATTCCACTTTTGTTGTGGACTCCATGCTGAGCACCAGTTCACATGGCGGTATCGGCTTATATGTGGATATGGGCACCATCGGCTATTTTAAAGATTTAAAGGTAACCTCCCTGCAAGATCCCGTGAATGATATCGTCAAAGACTGGGAACGCGCTAAAGCCTACACCAAAGAATACCTTGATGCCATGCCTGAATCGAGTTATGGATTAAAACCAACACCTGAAATGCGCTCCTTTGCCGAGCAAATGTTGCATTTAACAGATGCCAACTATGGTTTTGCTTCAGCGGCAACCGGTGTCGAAAACCCAATTGGCCGCGGTGAGTCCGAAAATACAGCTGATAAATCAAAGGAAAACGTGACGAAATTGGTCATGGCGGGCTATGATTTCGTTATTGATAACATTCGGAAAATGACGGCTGATCAATTGAATGAAAGCGTGCAACTATTCGGTCGGTTTGAGATGAGCAAAGGAACAGCCTTAGCTAAATGCTTTGAGCATCAAACGCACCACAGGGGCCAAACGACGGTCTATCTTCGTTTGGCCGGAGTCAAGCCGCCGCAGGAAAAATTGTTTTAACAATCTATAAGTAGAAAACATGTGGTCAAAATTATTTTTAGTGCTATCCATTATCTTGGCTTTCTCTAATGTTCATGCTCAAAACAATCCGGGAAGGAATTCTCAAGCGTCCAATGAAGGAAATAAAATTGTCTATGGGGTAAATCAGGAGGCCGGGCAATATGTACAAGCCGGTGATGCCAAAATTTACTACGAGCTTTATGGTAGCGGGCAGCCCATCATATTGCTACATGGCGGATTAATGGGATCGATTGGTGAAATGGCTGAATTCATTGAAAACCTGAAGCCCAATTACCAGGTCATCGCCATGGCTACCCGTGGACATGGTAAATCTGAAATTGGCACAGCCCCTATTACTTATGAGCTAAAAGCAAATGATGTGATGGAGGTAGTTAATGCAGTAACACAAGACAGTGTTATCATATTGGGGTTTAGCGACGGAGCCTATACCGGTTACAAAGTGGCCAGTATGTATCCCGAGCGGGTAAAAAAGCTAATTGCTATTGGCGCCGGTGAGCAAAAACCCGGTTTGCGCAAAGTAGTGCCATTAACTAAAGAGACAGTAAACCTAGAAAGTGAGTTCTGGAGACAAAAGTTGGCCCTGATGCCGGAACCCGGAAGGATTGAAGAATTCTGGTTGGCTATGGCCGACTTTTACAATACAATGGTAGCAGGCAAAGCGTTGTTTATGTCGATTAAATGTCCAGTTTTGCTTATGTCAGGAGAACTCGACCGCAACGCACCATTACCAACCGTCATTAATGCATACAACATGATACCGAATAGCCAGCTGAGCATTATTCCAAACACAGGCCATGTTGTTTTCATGGAAAACTTTGAAGCGGTTTGGGCAAGTATGGTTCCTTTTTTAAAGGATGGTCTTAAATAGCAAAATTTAGAACATTAAATCTGAAGCGCATGAGCAGAACAGGAAAAGTGGGACATTTTATCCTTTTGTAGAGTTAGGACCAAAATAATCCTCATCCCCCAATTGCACCAAGGCAGTGGCTCTGTCACTGACCAGCAATTTGACGCTACAGTTATATTTTGCTAAGCTTTTCTGGAGTTGATCCCACCAGCTTTTTGTATCTCGTTTATCTTTTGGGACTTCAAAAAAAGGTAACCACTACTCAATTCCTGGCAAACCAAAAGCATGGTATCTAGCCAAGTTTCATCTAATCCAAGAACTACTTCCAGGTGCTCCAATTGATTAGTGGCTTGGTCTGCCAAATCTAGTTCGCGTAATTCCTTATATTTCAAAATTGATAGTTCAATTGCTTTCATTTGCCGATAAATTGAACTCTCTGATATCCCGACATGGGTTTGGATCCGTAGCTTCCTCATGAATTCTTCAATACGTCCAGCACCGACACCCCCTTTAACTCCAAAGGTATAAATAGCACTGGTGATGAGTCGTTTGAGAAAATTTTGACCGGCCTCACTGTCCCAGAATACAGATTCCGGAAATTGATGGCGTTGATTTTCACGATGTAAATGGTAATGAACGCTGCTTTTAGGTATAGCCGTTTGGCGGCTCATTTGTCGGATACTCTGTTTCGGATGCTTTTTGCGGTGAGCACTCAACCGTAACCATAGTTGCTTTAACACGGGTCGAATTTTGGATTGTCACAATTTAGCATTTTTTGCTAAAACCATTTTTTGCCGCTGTCCAACCTTAGACGGATGCCTATAATTAGATATAATGCCCTGATTTTCAATTGATTTTAATTAGCCTATAATTAAGTTTATGTTAAGTAGAATATGTTTTCAAACAAACTGTCGAGTTGCTTCCAGAGGTGAGCCTGCACAATAGCCTGCAACATCGTGCAGAATTTAGCTCATCGTTCATGCTATCGGCCGCGGGCCCGCACCATCATGATCCCTGCCTCCGCGTTGTGAATGATCAGTTCCTGTTCTCTCCAACCGTTTCGCGATCCGTTGGAGAAAACGGAACATATATTAAAATAGGGATTAGACGTTCTACATCTCTTCTAACCTTGTGGTCTGATTACTTACATTCGTCAAAACAACTAGACTTAGTCCCACGAGTTCGGCAATTGTCCGGATAATGTGCAAGTTCCACCATTTATCGCGAAGATCCATCCAATTTTCAGGAAGAGATTCCAGTGTCCATGTTAGCATTTCAGTCTGGATAGGAAGATTGCCGAATCGGGAAATGAAAATGCACGATGCAAAAAATGCTGCTGCAAACAGTAAGGTGATAAATACAGGTTTGTTCTGCCTCTGTTGATAAGCCGACACTATGGATACAAGTGTTACCAAGATTACCATGGAAACCATCAATGTGTTTAGCGACTGAACAAGATGCTGCTGTTGCTCCAGATAGGTCGAAGCAGTGTAATTTTTCGGATTGAATCCAACCCATATACCAAAGCTTGTTCCTGCCAGTAAAGCAGCAAGCGTGATATTGATAAAGCGAACGGTAGATTTAATGTTCAACATCACTTTTTATGATTCAGTTATTTCTATCATAGTCAGAATTTTGGTCTTACCACCAAAAACCAACTTACCTTCAATCATTCCAAACAATTTATGCAGGGCAATCTGCGTCGAATGTGCTTGTTCTATATTGTCAAAATCGAGTTCAATTATTACATAATTTTCATCGTCTGTTGGACGGTAAATTCGATACCGCTTCACACCAGATTTTTTGCGGTTGATGGGATCATTGTCAAATGCTTTTTTCCACCCATCATAGTCCGACACTTTATGTTCGATACGAAGAGTTATCATAATAATGTCCTTAAATTTGTTGTCCTAGTAGGCAATTTTCCGACGGTAGAACGATGTGCTTAAATATAGAAAATGCAGGCATTAAAAGCTTTTCAAAGCTACAAAATATCAAAGAATAAATGTTTTCTTTTTTCGTTGGTCCAAAAGGAAAAATCCACCTGTCCAAACTACCAGACATTGGAGATTAGCTGCCGCCGATCATCGCCTAAAACCTGCATATAGATCTGAGTACTTTCCGGGAATTGGTGGCCCAAAATATCCTGTTTCACGTTTACCGGAACCTTATCGAGCGCCAGCATGACACCCATCGGAGTAAGAAAGCAATTGGTAACTATCTTAAAGCCTTTTCCCTGTTTTTTCCTCGGAAAATCCGCTAGAACATTTCTTTAAAGCTTGACTTTATTGAACTTTTTATTTATCCATGTAGGCGTCAAAAATCCCATTATCATGAAAAAGAAACTCCTTGTTTGTGATATAGATCAAAAGACTACCCAACTTCTGTCCAGAACGCTTCAACAGCACACCCACATTGAGATTATCCTTAAACGGTGCGGCAGAGAAGTCTTAAACTACTTAAAGCGCAGTCCTGTCCTTCCTGACTTGCTTCTGATCAATACTTTACTTCCTGATGTAGATGGTGATTACCTGACTCAAATTATTCGAATAAAGGATAAATTTAAAGGGCTTCCTATCATATTAATGTCTGGTAATTATGATGACATTGATCGGCTAGCTGAAGCCGTAGGCGCTTCTGATTTTTTGAGAAAACCTCTTTCCGCTGAGAAAGTACAGGAAAAAGTAGCTAGTATACTTTAACAGAGATTGGCTTAAAAATTACAACTAATTGGGGCTCTTAAAACAAGTATCCTACAATGAAGAAAACACCTCCTCAAGCTAGCTTAAGTACCTCCGTCGTATACTCCCGCATCTGGCGGCAAAGCGCCCCGTTATTGATCAGCGATTGTCCATAACTCGGGATCATTTTCATCAGTCGCTCCTGCCAAACAGTTGATTTCATTTCGTCCGGAAAACAGATGGCCAGCACATCCAGCATAATGGAAACCGAAGTAGAGGCTCCGGGCGAAGCCCCCAACAAGGCTGCGATCGTGCGATCAGAACCGCTAACGATCTCGGTGCCGAACTGCAGTACTCCGCCCCCTTTACTATTGCGTTTGATGATCTGCACCCGTTGGCCGGCAGTGATCAGTTTCCAGTCTTCAAAGCGTGCTTTGGGGTAGAATTGTTGTAGGGCTTCGAAACGATTTTCCTGAGATTGAAAAACTTGCTCCACCAGGTATTTGGTCAGTGGAATATTCTTAACACCGGCCGATAACATTGGCCATACATTGTGCATCTCTATAGAAAGCGGCAGATCGAAGTAAGAACCATTCTTCAGGAATTTAGTGGAAAAACCGGCATATGGGCCAAACAGTAGCGAGCGTTCACCGTCCAACAAACGCGTATCCAGGTGCGGTACAGACATGGGTGGTGAACCTTCTGCTGCCTTACCGTACACCTTGGCTTCGTGCCGGGCTACCACATCCGGATCGGTGCAGCGCAAAAACTGACCACTGATCGGGAAACCTGCGTATCCTTTACCTTGTCGAATTTCGGATTTATCCAGCAGCGGCAAAGCCCCGCCACCGGCACCGATGAATACGAACCGGCTATGGACGGCCCTGTTCTTCTTTTGATGCAGGTCTTTTACTGCCACGTTCCAGGTGCCGTGCCGTTCCTGAGTCAGGTCTTCCACCTCGTGTCCTAAGTGTAATTCCACCCCGTCACAACCGCGCAAATAGTCGATCATGCCCCGGGTGATGGCCCCAAAATTGACGTCCGTGCCGATAGCCATGCGTGTGGCAGCGACCTGTTCTTCCGGATCGCGACCGTCCATCATCAGCGGGACCCATTCGGCAATTTCCGAAAAGGAAGTAGAGAATTGCATATCGGCGAACATCTCGTACTGCACCATCGCTTCGTGGCGCTTCCTGAGAAAAGTTATATTCTCCGGGCCCCATACGAAGCTCATATGATCGATATCATTGATGAAAGGGTACCCCGTAGTGACCAGCTCATTCTCCTTCAGATAAGCCCACAATTGTTTGGATACTTCAAAGGCCTCACTGATCTTCAGCGCTTTGGAAATATCAATGGTGCCGTCCTCGCGCTCGGGCGTGTAGTTAAGCTCGCAAAAAGCCGAATGCCCGGTGCCGGCATTATTCCAGGCATCGGAACTCTCTGCACCAACCTGATCGAGCCGTTCGAATATGACGATGGTGGCGTTGGGTACCAATTGCTTCAGCAGCACCCCCAGGGTCGCACTCATGATACCGGCCCCAATGAGCGTAAATTCCGTTCTTGTCAACATCCGGATTTTTTTTCTCGATTATACGCTTTTTTCCCTTCTTGTGTTCTTTCAATAGGGAAAAAGCATTGCAGGCAATTACTATTCGGTATCGTTAATTGAAGCTTTTTAATAAAAGTGAAAAACCAAACAATAATGAAGCTGTACAGAATTTTCACTTTATGCCGAGCAAACCACGAATATGAGTAGATATTCTGGTCGATAGAGTAGATTCTTTAGTCTATAGCATTCAACTTCTTACTCGAGAGGCCATATTTTACCCGACATCACTAAACAAGCTTTAAACTATAGTGTATGAGTGCATAATGATTGGGGGTATTAGGTGAATTATCATAAAATGGTTTATATCTCCTGAACGGCTTCTTCTTCTCTTGTTGAATACTCTACTACCCAATGCTTGGCCAAATGATCTTGTATAATACGATGGCGAAAGCGCCATGAACCACCGTCCGATTCCAAAATATTTTGTTTGGTTGCTTCTTTTAAAAAGTGGACCAGTTTTTTAGGAAGCAGGTCCTTTTTGTATAGTAGATACCTTAAATGTATATGCTGTAGAATCGAAAAATGGAAAACCCACATTGAGGATTTAAATCGTTGATAGGGGTTCTTTAATTGTAAATAAAAACGGCTATTTTGTATTTGTTCAAAGAGCCCTAAGAGACTGTTTTAAAACCTACTCGTAAATAATACAAGATGTACTCAAAACGGAGAATTTTGTGGTGCTGAATCATAAAACAATCCGAAATGAGTACATCACAATATAAGGCCAAACGGG
>NZ_PDUD01000047.1 GCF_002646595.1 Flavilitoribacter nigricans DSM 23189 = NBRC 102662 | reverse complement strand
GGAAACTAGTCCTGCCTACACGGGATGATTACTACTAGAGTAACCTCCTTTGGTAGCTTTAAACTAATATTTTTTTTTCAAAGAACTCTTGGTTTTTTACACAGCACCTTTGCGGTGAATATTCAAAACCAACTGTCGCCAGACAGTTAAAAAAGGCATATTGATCGTTTTGACTCAATTCTTAATCAGGAAAAACCCTTCCAACTATAAACCAAAACTTTCCAGATCATGAGTTTGGGCATTTCGCCAATCAGTTACTACCTTGCCGGCGAACAAAAACCAATTACAATGAACAAGCTATATTTTTCCGCACTCATCGTGCTGGTCCTTCCATTTCTTGCTTTCCAAACCGATCAGGCTAATGCTGAGCCGCCCGCCGGCTGGATCACCCTTTTCGATGGCACCAGTACCGATGCCTGGCATACCTACCAGAAAGACTATGTTAGCAATGCCTGGAAGATTGAAGACGGAGCACTGGTACTGGACAAAACCGAAGGCTCCGAAGGTGGCGACCTGGTCACCGATCAGGAATTCGAGAATTACGACCTCCGCCTGGAGTGGAAGATCTCCGAATGCGGCAACAGCGGCATCATCTTCAACGTACATGAATCCGAAGAATACCCACGTACCTACCATACCGGACCGGAAATGCAGGTGCTCGACAACAGCTGCCATCCGGACGCCAAGATCCATACCCACCGCGCGGGCGACCTTTACGATATGATCCCCTGCAAAGAGGAAACCGTACTGCCGGCCAACCAGTGGAATACCGTCCGGCTGCGGGTAAAGGACGGCAAGACGCAATTCTGGCTGAATGGCAAAAAAGTCGTAAAATTCAAAATGTTCGACGATAAGTGGAAAGCTATGATCGCCGATAGTAAATTCAAGGACATGCCGGGCTTTGGGAAATACAAAAAAGGCCGGATCGCACTCCAGGATCACGGCGATAAAGTGTGGTACCGCAACATTCGCATTAAAGAACTCTAGAGCTATCTACCGGATAAAAAATCGTGATATAGGCACGTTTAGGTCGCAATTCCGGGAAAATCCACGGTTCAAAGTCAAGCTTTCACCGGGTATTTACCTGGTTTTCGTCTGACTGCTAACGTGATAAATGGCTGAAAATGAAGAAAATCAACCATTTTCGGCTGATCTATTTCACGAATGTTAAATTCACAACAATATTCGGCTTGCAACTCGGAATAAATTTATAAATTTGGCGAGCGGAGCGGATCCGCCAATAATTGCTAAAAACACCTATAACCACTAAATAATTCTCTAATAGATGCGTAAGCACTGCCGCCTCCGGGCGGGCTGTGCGTGATGTAAAGGTTCTTTTTGAACATACGAAAGTAGCCGGTGGCCGTTAGATCGGTCACCGGTTTTTTGTAAGAAACCGCCGGCACTATCTGGCATTGCTCCAATTAGCACGCATTGTCACCAAATTGCCTTGCCATTCTGTACAAAATTCGTATTATAGCGGCCTTGCTACATGTATTACGAAAACCAACGACATGAACCGCTTGCTACCCTTAGCCTTTCTCGCCTGTCTACTGTGGGCTTGTGGCCAAACGCCCGGCGAAGAGGCCTCCCGGGAAGACACTGCTGTGGAAAGCTCCGAAGCACCGTCGGATAACACCCTCAGCGCGGAAGAAAAATCTGAAGGCTGGACCCTGCTTTTTGACGGCCAGTCCATGGATCAATGGCGTATTTTCAACCACGATACGCTGATGGGATGGGCAGTTCAGTCCGGCGAAATGGTCGCCCTCGGGGAAGGAGGGCCCGACGGCCACGGTGCCGATATTATTACCAAAGAAAAATACGACAATTTCGATCTGTCCCTGGAATGGAAAATTTCCGAGGGTGGTAACAGTGGTATCTTCTTCTATGTAGTGGAAGGAGACCAGTACGAAACCGTGTACCATACCGGCCCGGAATACCAGTTGATCGACGATACCGGCTTTCCCGGCGATCTGGCGGCCAGCCAGCATTCGGGAGCCAATTACAGCATGCATGCCCCCAGTTCCATCACTACCAAACCCGTCGGCGAATACAACCTCAGCCGCATCCGGGTGGAAGACGGCCACGTTACCCATTGGCTCAATGGAAAAAAAGTTGTGGAATACGATCTGTGGACGCCCGAATGGCAGGCCCTGATCGATTCCGGAAAATGGAATGATTACCCTGACTACGGCAAGGCCCGCTCCGGTCACCTTGCCCTGCAGGATCACGGCAATAAGATCTGGTTTAAAAACATTAAAATTAAAACACTTTGAAAATTTACATCAATACGCTTTGCTTCGCCCTCTTGCTTTTTAGCGCCTGCTCCAGCGGGCAGAAAGCCATGGGTGGAAAATCCACATCCATTTTCAACGGTAAAAACCTCGACGGATGGGAGATCTACGGTACCGAAAAATGGTACGTCGAAGATGGATTACTCGTTTGTGAAAGTGGTCCGGATAAGGGTTACGGTTACCTGGCCACCACCGACACCTACAAAGATTTTGACCTGACCCTGGAATTCCTGCAGGAAGCCAACGGAAACAGTGGGGTCTTCTTCCGTTCGTCCATCGAAGGCACCAAGATCGCCGGCTGGCAGGCCGAGGTTGCGCCTCCGGGTCACGATACGGGCGGCATCTACGAATCCTACGGTCGTGGCTGGCTCATCAAACCGGAAAAGGGTTCGGACAGCAGCCTAAAAATGGGTCAGTGGAACAACATGCGTATCCGCGTAGTGGGCGATGAAGTAACCACCTGGCTCAATGGCGAACAAATGATCAACCTGGAAGATGAAAAGATCGGTCAGGCTACCGGTCAGATCGCCCTACAGATCCACGACGGCGGTGGCATCAGAGTGAAATGGCGGAATCTGAAAGTGGTTAAATTGTAAAACTCAATGTGTTGATGTGTTAAGGTGCTAAAGTGTTAATGTTGAAGGATAAACTGATCAAGACGTTTCCACATCAACACTTCAACACTTCAACACTCTAACACTTCAACACACCAACACATTTCCACATTCACACATTTCCACGTTAGCACGTTAGCACGTTAGCAAAAAATTAAAACTCATAATATATGTCTCGTAAAATAAGAATGGGAATGGTCGGCGGAGGTCGCGGTGCCTTTATCGGTGCCGTACACCGGATGGCCGCAGCCCTGGACGGACAGATCGAGCTGGTTTGCGGTGCATTCAGTAGCGATCCGGAGAAGTCCAAAGCATCCGGAGAAGATTTCTTCCTGCCTCCCGGGCGGGTTTACGGCAGCTATGCCGAAATGATTGAAGCAGAAAAAAAATTACCGGAAGGAGAACGCATGGATTTCATTTCCATCGTTACCCCCAACCACGTTCACTTCGGGCCGGCTAAAATGGCCCTGGAAAACGGCTTCCACGTCGTGTGCGACAAACCGCTTTCTTTCAATATGGAGGAAGCGCTGGAACTGGAGAAACTGGTAAAAGATACCGGTCTGATCTTTGCCCTGACGCACAACTACACCGGCTACCCCATGGTAAAACACGCCAAAGCCATGGTAGAGAACGGCGAGCTCGGTAAGATCCGTAAAGTGGTTGTCGAATATCCGCAGGGATGGCTGGCCACCCGGGTGGAAGAATCCGGACAGAAACAGGCCGACTGGCGGACCGACCCCAAGCGCTCGGGTATTGCTGGAGCGATGGGCGATATCGGTACCCACGCCGAAAACCTGGCCGAATACATCACCGGACTACGGATCAAAGAGATCTGTGCGGACCTCACCGCCTTTGTGGAAGGCCGGAAACTGGATGATGACGGCAATGTACTCCTGCGTTTTGACAACGGCGCTAAAGGCGTACTGCACGCCAGTCAGATCTCCGTTGGTGAAGAGAATAACCTCAACATCCGGGTTTACGGCGAAAAAGGCGGTATTGAATGGCACCAGATGGAGCCCAATACGCTCGTTGCCAAATGGCTGGATAAACCTACGCAACTGCTGCGTACCGGAGTCGGTGAACTGTCACCCTCCTCCGCAGCGCACACGCGAATACCGGCCGGTCACCCGGAAGGCTACCTGGAAGCATTCGCCAGCATTTATCGCAACTTTGCCTACTGCGTCCAGGCCCGTCTGGCCGGTAAAGACCCGGATCCGCTCTACACGGATTTCCCTACCGTCAGCGACGGCGTACGGGGGATGCGCTTCATCGAACGGGTTGTTGCATCGAGCAACAGCAGCGAGAAGTGGTTATCCTTTGATTAAAAACTAGTTGTCGGTTGCCAGTCGACGGTTGATCAATGCTCATACTGCCGACTGTCAACCGGCGATTGATAAGCTTGCGAATTTGAAACATCCATTTTTTATTCTCGTCTTTTTCCTGCTGACCGGTCCGATCGGCCTGTACGCCCAGGTGCCCATCCTGGATTCAGGAGGCGATATCATGCCCGAACAGGCGGCCTACGATGTACATTTCTATGAACTCGATCTAAATATTGATCCTGAAGCCAAAAGCATCGATGGTAATGTGCTGATCCGGGCCGCAGTGGTACACCCCTTGACCTATTTTGTACTGGACCTGGATACCCTGCTGGGCATCGAACGGGTGGAAGAAAAAATAGATGGTCAATGGCTGGAAAGACGCCTGTCCCGCGATGAAGGGAAAGTCTGGATCGACCTGGAACATACCCGGCAACCGGAAGAAGCCCTGGAAATGCGGGTACATTACGGGGGCCAGCCCCGGGTAGCGCCCAATCCTCCCTGGAACGGCGGATTCACCTGGGAGCAAACCAGTTCCGGAGCGCACTGGATCGCCACCACCTGCCAGACGAACGGTGCCGACCTCTGGTGGCCCTGCAAGGATCACGTTTCCGACGAACCGGATTCGGTAGCCATCCACATCCGGGTACCCAAGCCGCTCGTTGTGGCCACCAACGGCCGCTTACAATCTGTAGATGAAGCGGATGAGCACCGGACCTATCACTGGCTGGTTTCCACTCCGATCAACATCTATAATGTGGCCCTTAACATCGCGCCTTACGTAGTGATCAAAGGGGAAATGGAAAGCAGCGTAGCCGACGCTCCTTATCCGGTAGAGTTTTACGTACTACCGGAAGATGAGGCAAAAGGCCGGGAATTGTTCCCGGAGATCATGGAGCACCTGGATTTCTTCGAGCGATTCCTGGGCCCCTACCCTTTCCGCGCCGATAAGTACGGTGTGGCCCAGACGCCTCACCTCGGCATGGAGCACCAAACCATCATCGCCTACGGGGCCAACTTTTCCAACGGCTCCATGACGGGTGGTAAAGACTGGGGATTCGATGCCCTGCATCACCACGAACTGGCCCACGAATGGTGGGGCAATCTGGTGACCAATTTCGACTGGCGGGATATGTGGCTACACGAAGGATTCGGTTCCTACATGCAGGCCCTCTACATCGAAGAACTTTCGGGGATGGAAGCCTACCGGGAATACATGGGCCGGGCCCGTTTTTTCCGCAATACTTTAGCGGTTGCCCCCCGGGCTTCCCGCAGCGCCGCCGAGATCTACCGGGCACCGATCTACACCAAGGGCGCCTGGATACTGCATACGCTACGCTATGTGCTGGGCGATGAAGCTTTCTTCCAGGCCCTACGCCGAATGGCGTATCCTGATCCGGCACTTGAAAAAATCACGGACGGCAGTCAGACGCGTTTCGCAGCTACCGAGGATTTTCTGAGTATCTGCGAGTCGGTTTCCGGCCGGGAACTGGATTGGTTCTTCGATCTGTACCTGCGGCAGCCGGCCCTGCCCGTGCTGCATTCCCGCATCGAGGGCAACGAATGGCAATTATCCTGGGAAACCCCGGACGGACTGCCTTTCTCCATGCCGATAGAAATTAAGATGGATGGCAAGACGGTTAAAAAAGATATTCCAGCCGAAGGGCTCACCCTCAAGATCAAAAAGGGTGACCAACCGGAAGTGGATCCCGACGGATGGATCCTCATGGAAGTGAAATAATTTTAGGGAAGGAGCGCCAGTTACCTTCCGTTACCAGAAAAAAGTAAAACAACAATGAAAACCATTAAAGGACCTGCTATATTCCTAGCACAATTTATGGGAGACGAACCTCCCTTCAATTCATTAGACAGTATCTGCAAATATATGGCCGACCTCGGGTACAAAGGGGTACAGATCCCCACCTGGGACGATCGGCTGATCGATCTGGAAAAAGCCGCCGACAGTAAGGATTACTGCGATGAGCTGAAAGGTAAAGTAGCTTCCTACGGCCTGGAGATTACCGAATTGTCCACTCACCTTCAGGGACAACTGGTAGCGGTCCACCCCGCCTATGATTCCATGTTCGACGGCTTCGCTCCGGAGGAAGTGCACAACAATCCCAAGGCACGGACGGAATGGGCAGTGCAGCAGGTAACCTGGGCGGCAAAAGCCAGCCGGAATCTGGGACTGGACGCTCAGGTCACCTTCCCGGGCGCATTGCTGTGGCCCTTTATGTATCCCTGGCCCCAACGGCCGGCCGGTCTGGTGGACATGGGCTTCGGCGAACTTGCCAAGCGCTGGAAACCGATCCTGGACGCCCACGAAGAGCAGGGCGTATACGCCTGCTACGAACTTCACCCGGGCGAAGACCTCCACGACGGAGCCAGCTTCGAACAATTCCTGGAAGCGGTTGACGGTCACCCCCGTGCCTGTATCAACTACGATCCCAGTCACTTTATCCTGCAGGGCCTCGATTACCTGCAGTTCATCGATTTTTACCACGAACGGATCAAGGCCTTCCACGTGAAGGACGCCGAATTCAATCCTACCGGGAAGCAGGGCGTTTACGGCGGCTACCAGGGTTGGGTAGATCGCGCCGGACGGTTCCGCTCTCTGGGCGACGGACAGGTGGATTTTGTGGGCATCTTCAGTAAACTCAGCCAGTACGATTACGACAGTTGGGCCGTACTGGAATGGGAATGCTGCATCAAGAGCCCCGAACAGGGCGCCGCAGAAGGAGCACCCTTCATTCAGGACCACATCATTCAGGTGACCGCCAAAGCATTCGATGATTTTGCCGGCGGTGGCGTGGACGAAGAAGGTAACCGAAAAGCACTGGGCCTCTAGAGATTAGACCGGCCCGCAATTATTAAGAAAAAAAGACAAAAGCCGCTGGATGATCTTCATCACCCGGCGGCTTTTGTATTATACCTATTTTTGGCCGTCAGTCTGCTCCGGGCAACGTCCAATCAGTCGTACCAATGACCATCTGCGGCTGTTGACCATCGCCAAATTTACTGACGACTTCCATCAATTAACCCTATATTTGAGCGATGAGGCACAGGCAAATTTTATGGATCATCAGCTTGCTGTTAATTTCAGCAAGCGGACTACTCGCACAGGATTTCACCCAGATATTAAGGGGCAGGATCACCGATACGGATACCGGGCAGCCACTGGTGGGCGCTTCCGTCCAGTTACTGGGTACGGACCTCGGTACCATCACCGATACGGAGGGCATTTATCGCCTGGATGCCGTACCGGTAGGCCGCTACCGGCTGCAGGTCAGTTATGTCGGTTTTCAACCGGTGATCATTCCGGAGATCTATCTCACTTCGGGAAAGGAAGAAGTGCGAGACGTGGCGCTCAGTGAGCAGGCCGCGGACCTGGATGCCATCGTGGTGCGCGCTCCCCGGGGAGACGTTTATACCACCTCTCCTACGGTCAAAACCCTTACGGTGGAAGAAACCCTACGTTTTCCGGCTACCTTTTTTGATCCGGCCCGGCTCGTGACCACTTTTGCGGGCGTGGTGCAGGACAATGATCAGGGCAACGGCATTTCCATTCGGGGTAATTCGCCCAATAGCCTGCTCTGGCAACTGGAAGGCGTCGATATCGTCAATCCGAACCATACCCCCAATGCCGGCACCTTTAGTGACCGGGTGACCGCCAACGGCGGCGGGGTAAATATCCTGAGTGCACAATTGCTGTCTACCTCCTATTTCTACACCGGAGCATTTCCGGCCAATTACGGCAATGCCCTCAGTGGGATCATGGATATGCGACTGCGGCCGGGTAATAATCAGCAATACGAATTTACGGGACAGGCCGGTCTAATCGGTCTGGAACTGGCTACGGAAGGCCCATTCGGCACCGATTCTCAGGCCAGTTACCTGGTCAATTACCGCTACTCTTTTGTCGGTCTGCTGAGTCTGCTGGGTGTAGACGTAGGCGATGAGGATATCAGTTTTCAGGATTTATCATTCAATCTGGTGTTCCCCGGGAAGAAAGGAAGCGAATTTACCCTCTTCGGTATGGGTGGTATCAGCGAGAATAATTTTATCGCCGAGCGCGACAGCAGCCTCTGGGAGATCCGCAAAGACCGTTATGATATCCGTTTTGAATCCAGAATGGGCGCTATTGGCTCAACCTACAAAACTCCGGTCGGTGAGCGGGGACTCTGGCATACCGCTGCGGCTTTTTCCATATTGGAAAGTACCCGGCTCGGAGATCGCCTGGACGACAACTACGAAGCCATTCGCCTGGAGGATGACGTTTACGATCAAAGCAAACTATCCGTACACTCCTTCTATCAGTATAAGGCCAATGCCGCCAACCGGCTGCGGTTGGGCGTTAATGCCACCCTGCACAGCTACGATATCCTATCCCAGCAGAATGTCGGTAGTGTTCCCGTCAGCGGAACCGGCGACGGCTGGCTGTTCCAGCCTTACGTAAATTGGCAAAGTAAATTATCCGCCGGGCTGACCTCCAACCTCGGATTACATTACAGTCACTTCGGATTTAACGGCAGCAATGCCGTCGAGCCGCGGGCATCCATCGAATGGGCGCCCAGCTCGGGCAATCGCTGGAGCCTGAGCTACGGATTGCACAGTCAGTTGCAGCAACCGCAATTGTATTTCTCCTCCGCTTCGGATCGCAATCAGGATCTCGATCTGTCCAAAGCGCACCATTTTGTACTGGGATACCGCAAGAGTCTGAATTCCGGTTCGCAGATCACCACGGAACTGTTCTACCAGTCCATTTTCAACGTTCCGGTCAGTGCTCAATCTAGTTCCTTCTCTGCGCTCAATCTGCTGGAAGGGTTCATCGACGAAGCCCTGGTGAACGAAGGCACCGGAAAAAATTACGGTATTGAATTGAGCTGGCAGCAATTCGTATCCAATGGATTTTATTATCTCTTCAATGCCACGGCCTACCAGTCGAAGTACACCGGTTCGGACGGTATCGAGCGGGATACACGCTTTAATGGCAACTACATCTTCAACGCTACCGCCGGTAAGGAATGGCGACGCATCAGCAAAAAGGGAAAAGATCGTCTCTGGGGCATCAATTTCCGGATCGCCTATCTGGGCGGTTACCGGGATACCCCGATCGATGAAACGGCTTCCCGTACGGCCGGTCGCACGGTTTACGAAACGGACCGGGCCTTCAGTATCCAGCAAAAGAGCTATTTCCGCACTGATCTACGCTTTTATCTGAAACGCAACAAGGCCGACGCCAGTCGTACCCTTTCATTGGATATCCAGAACCTCACCAATGCCGAAAACACGGCCTACAGCTATTACGATGCCCAGCAGAATGCGGTGATCGTGCAGCACCAGTTGGGACTGATCCCCATGTTGAGTTATCGGGTGGAATTCTGATATAATAAAATGAGGAGAAAGATCGAAGACAAGTCCTCTACTGCCAGGCATTAAACTACAATCAAAAACCAACCAACATGCAAAAGACATTACACATTATCGTCGCCGTACTTTTCGTACTTTTTGCCGCCGTCCAGTATAACGATCCGGATGGTTGGAAATGGATCATCCTATATCTGATCATTGCCGGCATCGTCGGTTTCGGAGCCGTAGGTAAAAGGGACAAAACCTTTATTCTGGCCGCACTCGGGCTATCCGGGATCTGGTTTCTCACCCTGATCCCCGATTTCATCCATTGGGTGAATATGGGAATGCCGACGATCGTAGAAACGATGAAAGTAGAAGCACCGCACATCGAGTTGACGCGGGAATTCCTCGGCATTGGCATCTGCCTGGCCGCCTTATGGTGGCAATATCGGCTGGCCAGGAAACAGGAAGCGGCTGTCGACTAGACCGTTTACGATGGGAAGGTGTTGTCCATCAGCGCACAACACTGTCCGATTTTGAACACTTATTGACTGCAAAATCGACCGTAATTCATTAATAATCAAACTACTGCAAGTCTGGCATAAATCTTGGCGTCAATTGGTAACTATTGATCGATCTTACCATGATGAATACGAATTTCCTACGCCAGATCTCCCGGCAAATCCGTCGGCATCCCCTCTTCTACGGTCTTAATCTGCTGGGCCTGGGCCTGGGTATTGCCTGTGCCTTCGTCCTGCTGAGCTATGTCCGTCAGGAATGGAGCTACGATCGCTCCATTCCCGATGGAGAACAGATCTACCGGATCGGCACCAACTTCATGGACATGGGCGGCTTTGCCATCAGTCAGGAAAAGCTCCAACCCGTGCTCCAGGAAAAATGCCAGGCGGTGGCGTACGCTACCCGGTTTCGCGGCAGCAGCGGATTCACATTCGAGGCCGATCAGCAGACCTTCCCGGTAGATGCGGGGCTTTATGTTGATACCAACTTTTTCCGGGTCTTTCCTTACGAATTTATTGAAGGACAGGCCGGGGATGCCCTCGTAACGCCGGATCAGATCGTCCTGACCGAAGAGGTTGCCCAACGCATATTTGGAACGGGGCCCTATCTGGGTAAAACCCTATCCCTGAAGGATGAAAAAAGTACCTTTTCCGTAGCCGGCATCGTGCGTCCTTTCCCGGGCAAAACACACCTACCGGCCGGAGCGTGGCTTTCGGTAGCACCGCAGCTCTCGGATGACCGTTCCTGGACCTCGGCCCGTTATTACACCTACGTCAAACTCAATTCGCAATCCGATAAAGGCAATCTGGAAGATTTTTTCGCGCAATTGCAACGGGAAGAGATCCATCCGCAATCGGCACCCAATACCAGCTTTGAAACCTGGATCGGCGGTAGCCAGGCCGTACATTTCTACGTACAGCCACTGCAGGAGATCTACCTGTACTCCGATCTCAATATGGACCTGATCAGTGGGGGCAATCCCACTCAGGTCTGGATACTCGGTATCATCGGCGTGTTTATCTTGCTGATGGCCGGAGTCAATTACGTGAACCTCAGTACCGCCACCGCTTCCGCCCGGGCCAAAGAGATCGGCATTAAAAAAACGATGGGCGCCAACCAAAGCCAGTTGATCGTACAGTTTTTGGGCGAATCGCTTACCCTCAGTCTGCTGGCCATGGTCGTTGCCGGAAGTTTATCCGGCCTGTTGCTGAAACTACTGGAAACGGTAAGTGGCGAAGTTTTACTCAGTTCCATCCTGGACGGAACGCCCCAGTGGCTGTTGCTCCTGGGTTTTTCCGTACTTACCGGGCTGCTGGCCGGGGCCTATCCGGCCTTCCATTTGTCACGTTTCCAACCGGTATGGGCGCTAAAAAGCGACAGTATGGGACACCGGAAAGGCCATCTGCGCAACGTGCTGGTCGTATTCCAGTTCAGTATTGCCGCCGCCCTGATGATCGGCAGTCTGGTGATCTTTCGGCAATTGTCCTATATGCAAAATTCGGACAAAGGATTTCAGCACGATAATGTATTGGTGATCCGTAATTTCAATGACCTGGGCACCAAAAAAGAGACGCTGCGGGAAATGGTGGAGCAGAACAGCCAGGTAGTCACCACCAGTATCAACAGCCGCATGCCGGCCGGATATAACCTCTGGCGGGCCACCTACCAGTCCGAAACAATGGACCAGGCCATTTCCCTGAATGGCTTCCCGATCGACGAGCATTATCTGTCGGCGATGGATATCAAGCTGTTGGAAGGACGCAATTTCTCCGGCGATCTGGCTACCGATACCAGTAATGTCATTCTGAATGAATCGGCCGTAAAAGCACTGGAATTGGAAGAACCGATCGGGGCGGTGCTGAATGATGACCGCCGCGTGATCGGTGTCGTATCGGATTTTAATTTTGAATCTTTCCGAAACCAGATCGCGCCAATAGTCTTCAATTACGATGTTGACGGTTATCAGTTGGCGATTAAACTGACGGGTAACGATCTGCCCGGTTTTGTCCGCCACCTGGAAGACAGCTGGTCCCAACTGGCCGGAGATGAAAAGATCCGTTATTATTTTCTGGATGACAATTTAGCAGAATTGTCGGCCAAAGAAGCCGTGCTAAGCCGGGCAATTGGTATTTTCACGGTACTGGCACTCTTTATCGCCTGCCTGGGTCTATTCGGACTGACCACCCACGCCACTTCCCGAAGAGCCAAGGAGATCGGAGTGAGAAAAGTACTAGGCGCTACGGTCAGTCAGATCGTTGTGCTCTTATCCCGGGATTTTCTCAGTCTGGTGGCGCTGGCCTTTGCCATCGGTATACCGGTAGCCTGGATACTCGTCAACAAGTGGTTGCAGGGTTTTGTCTACCGCATCGATCTCAACTGGTGGATGTTTGCCGCTCCGGCCATTGCGGGCGTCGTGATCGCATTCCTGACGTTGAGCTACCAGTCCGTTTCCGCAGCCCTGAACAATCCGGCGGAGGTACTGAAGGATGAATAGGAATGAATCCTAAGTGTTCAAAAACGGACACTTCCTGTCCAAATGTGGACAAGGATACGGCTGTAAAATCTATTTGATTGTTTATAAGTTATTGATTTTCAATACCAAACTCAACTGGCACAAATCTTGAACCTTTTCATTCGAAAGCTCAGTTGAACGGTTGACAATTTGCAAATTGCACCTTATTTTACGAAAGCTTTAAATTATCAGATCCCGGAAGACCGGGCACCAAAATAATAACCAATGATCGTACTGAAAGACCTGGAAAAAAGCATTCGCAGTGGATTGAAGAAAGTCTGGCTCCTCAACCAGATCAACCTGGAGATCCAGGAAGGAGAATTTGTGACCATCATGGGGCCCAGCGGTGCGGGAAAAACCACCCTGCTCAACATCCTGGGTATGCTGGAAACCAGTTCCGGCGGCGAATATTACTTCTACGATGAGGCCATTCACCGGCTGAACGAACGTCGCCGCAATGAGATCCACAAAGAATACATGGGCTTTGTATTTCAGGCTTATCATCTGATCGATGATCTGACGGTCTACGAAAATATTGAAACGCCCCTTTTGTACCGCAATGTAAAAAGTAAGGACCGCAAAAGCATCGTAGCCGATGTGCTGGACCGCTTCAACATTGTGGCCAAGAAGGATCTGTTTCCAGATCAGTTGTCGGGCGGACAACAACAGTTGGTAGGTGTGGCGCGGGCTATTATTCACAAGCCCCGCCTCCTACTTGCCGACGAACCCACCGGAAATCTTCACAGTAAGCAGGGCGAACAGATCATGGACCTGTTCAAGGAACTCAACGATCAGGGTGTGACCATCGTACAGGTGACGCACTCCGAAAAAAATGCCGAATACGGTACCCGGATCATCGAACTGGTTGATGGCAATATCAAAAATGATGAGGTCATCCGCGAGATCCCGAAACGCATAGAGGTCTAACGGCAGTCCCAGAAGGCCTTCGCCGGTCCTGAAACATTTACGAGACTACTTTAGAAGTAAGACAATTGCTACCGCGATCCGGACCCGGTCCGGATCCGGGAAGTTATTGCATTGCACCAAAGAAAGCGTCCACCAAAAAATACGATAATTAATATGTGGCTCAACTATCTGAAGATCGCCTGGAGGAATTTGAAAAAGTACAAGTTCTTTTCCTCCCTCAATATTGGAGGATTGGCTATCGGTATGGCGGTCGCCATTCTGATCACCTCCTATATCCAAAACGAGCTACAAGTAAACCAATGGGTGCCCGATGGAAGCAATATCTATCGGGCATACCGTTATTTCGCCGGCTCATCCAGCGACGGACAGGCCAATTCTCCCGGCATACTGGCTACCGAGCTAAACCGGCAGTTTCCGGCCATCGAGCAGGCCACTACCCTGGGTGAAGAATCTGACCAGCTGTTGACGGCGGCGGACAAATCCATCTACCTCGACGAGGTTGCCTTCGTAGATTCCAATTTTTTAAATGTATTTGCCCTCCCCTTTCTGCACGGCAACCGGCAGGATGCTTTCCAGCATCCTGAGTCGGCCGTCATTTCGGAGACTACGGCCCGCAGGTTTTTCGGCCAGACCGACGTCATTGGAAAAACCCTGGTGCTCAACGATGAGGTCAACCTAAACATCACCGGAGTTTACCCCGAACTGTCGGGAAAAACCCACCTGGATTACGATATTTTTATCAGGAGTACCTCCCAGCAAATGTCCTGGCTGGCCTATCGCTATGAGACTTACGTCAAAACGGTCCCCAACACCCAGCTGGCTGGCCTGGAAGAACAGGTCACCGAACACCTAAAACCCATTTTATTGCAGGAATTCCAACGGGCCAATTTTGAGATCACCGCAAATGATCTGCCCCTGTGGAAATTACAACCACTGCACGATATTCATCTTTACTCCCGAAATATGGGAGCTATCCGGCCCGCCCGGGGCAACATCCATTATCTCTACATTTTCGGTTTTATCGGACTCCTGGTGCTGATCATGGCTGCCATCAATTACATCAATCTCAGCACGGCCCGGGCCGGCAATCGCGCCCAGGAGATCGGAGTGCGCAAGGTGAATGGTGCCCTGAAGCAGCAACTGGTCGCCCAGTTCCTGACCGAATCGGTATTTCAGAGTATCCTGGCGGCCCTGATCGCCTTTCCCCTGGCCAGATTGGTGCTCCCTTTATTTAATGAAGTCAGCGGCCGCGAGCTCACTCTGGCGGGTGCTCAACTTACCGGCATTCTGCTACCCTTTCTGGGGATCAGTCTGTTGGTCGGACTACTGGCGGGGATCTATCCCGCACTGGTACTCTCCGGTTTTCAGCCTACCCAGGTGTTCAAAGCCGGGCAGAACGTGCGGATGGGGCATCAGGTATTGCGCAAAGCACTGGTCGTGGTTCAGTTTTCCGGAGTGGTCATTCTGATCATTCTGACTACGGTCATGTACCGGCAGGTCCGCTTTATGCTCAATCAGGACCTTGGCTTTGGCGCCGAAGAGGTCGTCGTGGTTCCTATGAATTACTCCGGATCCTGGCGGGAGGTCATGGCTAAAAAAGAGCTCTGGGAAAAGCAGCCCGGGATCACTTCCGTATCTACGGCATCAACCTTTCCCGGAGATTCCCCGGTTGATTATACCATTGAGATCGAAGGGCTGGACGATCGTTACCGCGCTCCGGAAATGATCTTTGCGGATGCCGATTACGCCGAGGTACTGGATCTACAGCTGGTCGACGGTCGCTTTTTTTCCAACACCATCAGTAACGATACCCTCACTGCATTTGTGGTCAACCAGGCATTTGTCCGGGAATATGAACTCGAAACACCCGTCGGTACCCGTCTTCGTTTCCCCTGGCGGGAAGGCTGGGGTGAAATTGTGGGTGTTGTCAAGGACTACCACTACCAGGGCCTGGATAACCGGATCGAACCCGTAGCTTTATTCGGCGGTCCCATCAGTCGGGGTCAGTTTGCGATCCGGTTTCAGCCGGATCAATGGTCGGAGGTACTCAGCTTCCTACGCAGCGAATGGCCGACGATCGAACCGGCACATCCGTTCCGCTACAATCTGCTGAACGAACATTTTGCCACGCAGTACGCCGAATATAATCAGATGGGTAGTACTTTCCTGTACAGCGCCGGGCTAACCATCCTCGTGGCGGTACTGGGATTGATCGGACTGGCGAGTTTTACCGCCCAACAGCGTACCAAGGAGATCGGCATCCGGAAGGTACTCGGAGCCAGCGTGCCGGAGCTTATGAGTATGCTGATGCGTCAGTTTGTGGCCATGAGCCTGATCGCCGGGCTGGTTTCCATTCCGCTTGCCTTTTGGCTGACTCAATCCTGGTTGGAAGATTTTGCCTACCGGGTGGATCTGAATATCTGGCACTTTGTGATCGGCATCTTACTGGCGGTGACTATTACAATCCTTACCGTAAGCCTGCAATCGCTACGGGCCGCCATGGTTAATCCGCTGGAGAGCCTGCGAAGCGAATAACTCCACCCTATTCCTAAAACAAGATCCCCTATCCGGTAACCATCGTGGTCCGAATAGGGGATCTTGTTCGTTAATACGGTTCCTAAATGATCTGCCGTTTATTGCCGGCGGCGGCGATCTCTGCCTCCGCCATCATTGTGCAATTCCCGGTAATCATCCATAGTGGTGCCGGTATTGAAATGGCGCAAATTGTAACTGAACGTCAGCATAAAATAGCGTTGCAGCACATTGGATTGCATATCCTCCACGTACAGTTCGGTGACGTTCCGGCGAATGTTGTTGTTCTGCTTGAACAGATCATAAACATTCAGGCTCAGTTCACCCCGGTCATTCTTCAGGATCTTGGTACCCAGGCTCATATTCAGAAGAACGAAACTCCGGTCGAGGTCTTCCGCCAGACCACTGTTGTACCGGTGATTGACATCCAACCGGTACACGATGTCCTTGAATATGATCCAGTCGTAGCTCAGACGGGTCGACTGGTAGAAGTAGTTGTTGTTCAGTGATGGCCGTAGCGAGTTTTCCACCACATTGTAACTGGAACGGGTAGAGAAATTAAAGTCGATATTTTCGCTGATATTACTGCTGATGGAGAAACCCACGCGGAAGTTGGTATTATCCACGAAATTGATCTCTTCGTTGATCATCCCCGGACGGTGGCTGTAGTTGACCGATCCGAAAATATTACCGTTGGACTTGATGAAATCCAGTGGCTGACCGTAATTCACATAGGAACGGAAGTCCCAAAAGCCGTCGAGGTTGACCGGCCGGGAAAGCTGAGAGCCTTCTTCCAACACCACCCCTTCGTCCAGTTCGATAGTCTCCGTCGCAATAAAAGAACTATTGGCGATGTAATTATCGGTAATGGAACTGGAGAGATACACAAAGAAAGACTGATCCGTTTCCGTATTCCGACTGCGATAGCGGGCCCGGAGTCGGTTGGTAAAGGCCTGGTCCAGATCGGGATTACCCGTGCGCAGGCGCAGCGGATTGGTAATATCGATCACGTCCTGGAGTTGCCCGATGTTCGGTGCATTATTCCGGGTATCATAATCAATATCCAGACGTTTGGTCTTGGAGAACTGGAAGTCCATTCTAACGGTAGGCGCCAGGTTCTCAAAAGTACGCTCGATATAAAAAGGCTGTGGAAATTCCTGATCATTGGTCAGATCCGCTCTCCGGTATTCGGCTTCCACCTGCAGGCGGAATTTTTCTACCCGGTACTGGTAGCCGATCTCCACTTCCTGGGACAGGTAATCACTGGTAAAAGTGTTACTCAGCGCCGTATCCGGCAGCAACCGGATCTCCGTGGGGTCCTGCTCGTCCAGCACGTCGTAGGTGATCTTATCCGAATCGTTCAGGTTATTGCCGATCTCGTATTCCAGCTCTACCTGTCCTCTTTTACCGATCGGTTCGGTATAGGACACATTGGTCTCCCAATTGAATCCCGTGCGATCCCGGGTAGTGTATTGATTGAGTATTTCCTGCCGCTGATTTTCCCCGTAAAAGTTATTTTCGGCCAGCCGGTTGGATTCGTCCTGATTGGCGTGGTAGCCGCTGTTGCCGCCTACCGTCAGGCTGCGACCTTTTTTGGGAAAGCGGTGACTAAAGAAAATACTACCGCCGATATCGTAATCATCGTTATCCGCCGTGCGGTTGTTTTCCGTTTGGTTGAGCGGATCGCCGCCCACCGTAGTGCGACCGAAGAAATAAGATTGATCCTTATCGTTTTTCATCGAAGCGTAGGGTCGGAACAACAGGCGGTTATTCTTATCCGGATTGTATTCCAGACGCATATTGAAACGATGATCCTGATTGCGCTGAATGTTGTTGCTGTTTTCGCGGTACAATTGTCCTTCGCTGGAAGGTAAGATGTAATCCCGGATCCGAATGGAGCGGCCTTCATTCTCGCGTTGACTAAAGGTGTAACTTCCCGTCAGTTCGACCTTATCGCCCCAGTTATCACTAAAATTGACGCCCAGGGTGTTGGTGTTGATGATGCCGTCCTGCGTCCTGCTCTCGCCCTGACTATTGGCATCCGCGGAATAATCCAGGGCATTAATGTTATTACTCAGTCCCATGACGGTGACCCGCTTATCTTCATTAAAGAAGTTGACACTGGCGCCAAGCAGGTAGCGGCCGCGCGAGCCGTAGCCCGCCGACATCTTACCGAACTGTCCGCTTCTCCGGTTGGCCTTGGTGATGATGTTAATGGTCTTTTGCCGTTCGCCGTCATCAAAGCCGCTCATTTCGGCTTTATCGCTTTTCTGGTCGTAGATCTGTACACTTTCGATCACTTCAGCCGGCAGGTTTTGCAGCGCCGATTTGACGTCATTGCCAAAAAAGGGTTTTCCGTCCACCAGGATCTGGGCGACGTTTTCTCCCTGTGCCTGGATGGTCCCGTCCTGGAGCGTTACGCCGGGCAGTTTTTCCACCAGGCTCTGGGCACTGGCGTCCCGCATGGTCTTAAAGGCGGCAGCATTAAACTGCGTGGTATCTCCAGTTTGGGTGCCCGTTGACCTGCGGGTAGCAATGGTTACTTCACCGAGCCAGGTCGTTTCTTCTTCCAATGACAGCGGTCCCAGGCTCAGGTTTTGTTTTTCAACCGCTATAGGTTGGGAAAAGGACTGATAACCCACATATTGGACCTTTAGTACATAGTTGCCGGGGGCAATTCCGTTGATCTCGAAAACACCTTCGAAATCGGTAACGGCGCCCTTCACGGTAGCGGAATCTTTAGGATGCAGCAACATCACCGTTGCCGCGGGGAAAGTCGTTCCATCCTGGGCGCTCTGTACGATACCACTTATTGAATAAGTTTGCGCACTCACCTGGAAAGAACAGAACAGCAAACCAATAAACAGCATGCTGAATTTTGAAAACGTCGGGTTGGATAGGTACTTAGGAATCATTACTACGCTTAAAAATTTTATTAGTTGGTAATTATTTCGTTTTGTGAAAAAGGCTTCCGTTTGCTGTATCACAACAACTCAGGCAAAAAAAGGATCACCCAATTTCCAGCTCAGGAATTGAGGATAGGATCCAATCGGAGGATGAACCAGTCTAATTATTTGATTTAAATGTTCCTAATGACCTTTAGCAGGCAAGATTTAGTTCTGTCAGTAGTGATCGTATAAAATTTCGCAGATATTGGCTAGGCTAATTTTACTATCAAGATTTCTATATAGTTTCCAACGCAATGTAGTAGAAATAGTTGTAAAATGATAGGGAATTAACGAATGAAAGTAGCTCCCACTTCCAGTCGGAGCAATTCTACCGACTGGAAGTGGGCATACGTTAGGGGTTTCTGCCACTGGAAGTCGGCATTACTCATCACGCAAACCATCCACCGGATTGGCCCGGGCTGCGGACCACGAGCGGAGAGAGATCGTGATCACCGCGATCAGGGACGCTGCCAGACCGGCCAGCAAAGGCATCCACCAGTGCAGCTCAATACGGTAGGCGAAATTCTCCAGCCAGCGTTGCATCGCCCACCAACTGAGAGGCGCGGCGATCAGAAACGCAATGCCGACCAGCAGCAGAAAATCCCGGGACAGCAGTTGCAGAATACTCTGGGTAGAGGCCCCGAGGATCTTGCGGATACCAATCTCTTTGGTGCGCCGGGCAACCACGAAGGTGATCAGACCGAACAGTCCCAGACAGGCGATAAAAATGGCTAGACCGGTAAAGAGGGCAAATACATTGGCCAGCCGGGTCTCCCCTTTGTAAAGTTGATCGTACCGCACATCCAGGAATCCGTACCGTAGCGGTACTCCCGGTTCGAAAGCCTGCCAGCTCTTTTCAATATGGTCGATAGCAGCCCGGGGATTACCGGCCGCCAGTCGTACGGTGATATAATCCTTAAAAACAAATCCCTGGAAGTACTGAATAGCCAGTGGTTTTACTTTATGGTGCAGAGATTCCAGATTGAAATCCCGGACCACCCCAATGATCTCCAGTCGTTCTTCGTCTTCGGTTCCTTCATTTTTGATCAGGTACTTTCCGATCGGTTTGTCCAGTCCCAGATAGGCAACCGCCGCTTCGTTCAGGATCAGGCCGGTTGAGTCCGCTGAGGTCCCCGCCCGGAAGTTGCGGCCGGCCTGCAATTCTATTTCCAGCGTTTCCAGATGGTCCTCATCGATCTGATACCAGTCGACACCCCAGGAAACCTCGTCTCCTTCTTTTTTGAAATCCCGCCGCTGGTAAGTATTCAATCCGGGAATACCGTTGGAAAAGCTGGCCTGAATAATATCCGGATGCCGGCGGAGTTCTTCTTTGAACGCCGGTCCGCGTTCTTCGATTTCCCGATCATTTTCGATCACGACCACCTGTTCTTTAGTAAAGCCCAGTTGTTTGTCCTGAAATAGATCCACCTGTTTTTTGATCACCAGCGAGGCCGTGATCAGGCCGATGGATAACACAAACTGAAACACGACCAGCCCATTACGGATCGCCGTATCCGACCAGCCGGAACGGTGTTGGCCCTTCAGTACCTCAGCCGGGCGGAACCAGGAAAGATAAAACGCCGGATAGATCCCCGACAGAAAACCGACCACCAGCCATAAGCCGGCGGCGATCAGCCCCATGGAGCTCCAGTCGGCGGATTCCAGGAAGCTGACGTCGAGCAAATTACCGGTCAATCGGGTCAGGCCTTTCGTGAAGATCAGGGCCAGTCCGGCCGCCAGACCGCTCACCACCATGGATTCGGCCAGGAATTGACGGATCAACAGTGGGCGCGAAGCACCCATCACCTTTTTAACGCCTACTTCCCGGGCCCGCCGGCTGGCCTGAGCGGTGGCCAGGTTCACAAAATTAATCCCGGCGATAAAGATGGTCAGCAGGGCAATGAGGCCGAATACCTTTACGTAGGTCATGTTGCCGTTCGGGCGCATCTCCCGCAGATAGTTGGAGGTCAGATGAATGTCCGTCAGCGGTTGTAGCAGGTATTCCATCCGATTTCCCGAATTGCGGAATTCCGCTACGCCCTGGTCCATAAAAGGCAGTGCGTACTTATCTACGATCTGATCCAGTAGTTCCTCCAATTGTGCTTTCCAACCCGCTTCGGCGACGGCTTTTTCGGATACCCGCAGGTAGGTATGCATGACGTTCCAGCTCCAGATCTGATTGCGGTACAGGTCATCCGGATACGAATTGGCCGAAACGAGGAACTCGAATTGCAGATGGGAATTAGCCGGCTGATCTTCCATCAGGCCGGTAATCGTCCAGGGCGTTCCGGCATCCTTACCGCCCATAATGCGGCGGCCGACGATATTACCCCGTTCCACAGCTTCTTTTCCAAAATATTTAATCGCTGCGCTTCGCGGCAAGACCACGGAGGTCGGCTCGCTCAGTACCGTTTTAGGATCGCCCTCGATGAGGCCAAAATCAAATACTTCGAAGAAACTCTCATCTACCGCGTACACTTCAGTTTCCCGGTAGGCATTTTCGAAATCATTTTCCGGCCGCATGGTAAAATCCGACCAGTAAAACACCCGGCAGACCGCCTCGGCTTCCGGGATTTCCTCCCGGATGACTTCCGCCAGCGGCGGCGGAGCCGTTGCGTAGCGCTCCTCCTCCCCATCGATGGACCAGAAGGTATTGACCCGGAAAACCCGGTCGGCATCCCCGTAAAATTGATCATAGCTCAGTTCGAATTTCATATACTGCGCTATGGTCAGAAATGCCGCCATGCCTACCGCTAATCCCAATAGGTTGAGGCCAAAAGTTAATTTATTCTTCAGTAAACTACGCCAGGTGATTTTCAACATTTGATCTTTAAGTTCTGTGTTTTCTGATTAACTGATCCGACCGGATTATGCAGTCAAAAGTTCCGTACTGCAAAAACCCGGCGACATCATTTTTATTCGCTCCGCAGTGATTCCACGGGATTGTTCAGCGCGGCCCGGATGGCCTGGATACTCATCGTCAGGAAGGCGATCAGCAAGGCCAGCCCCCCGCAGAGAGCAAACAACCACCAGCTGAGCTCGATCCGGAAGGTAAATTCGGTGAGCCATTTGGTGGTGGCCCACCAGGCAAAGGGTATGGCGATGGCAAACGCAAACGCCACCAGTATCAGGAACTCCCGGGAAAGTAATCCGACTATATTGCTGACCGTCGCCCCCAGTACTTTTCGGACCCCGATCTCCTTGGTACGCTGGTTGGCCGCAAAGGAAACCAGGCCGAAGAGCCCCAGACAGGAAATGAGGATCGCCACCAGCGTAGCCGTCCGGACCAGTTTAGCCGTCCGTTGCTCAGCTTCGTAAAAATTAGCAATAGACTCATCCAGGAAATGATAGTTAAAATTCTCATCCGGATAAAATTCCTTCCATTTGCTTTCCAGGCGGCTGATGAATCCTTCCAACTGATCGGCATCCCCGCCGGCTGTAGGCAGCTTGATGCCGACCGCCCCGAACGAGGGTCTTCGATTGGCAATCGCTACCGGCACAATGGGTTCGTGCAGGGAACGCGTATGGAAATCGGATACGATCCCCACTACCGGGACCTGTTTTTTATTGTAACTGAGCAGTTTGCCGATGGCATCCGCCGGTTGCTGGTAACCCATCTGCCGGGCAAAGGTCTCATTGATAAGCATTTCCTTTACCGTATCGCTCGGCAGCAGATTGCGTCCCGCCATCAGTTCGATACCGTAGAGATGGATGTAAGATGTATCGCCAAATTTGCGAAATACATTCAGGGATTTTTCTTCTCCCCCATCTTTGTAGTTCATCACGTTGGAGGAATAGCCATTTTCCGCCGGCGGAGCCTCGTGCCGGCTCAGCGTCAGGATCTCCGGCCAGCGTTCCAGTTCGGCCACCAGGGCATCTTTGTACAGCGTATCCCGCCACGGCATGTAGAAATAAACGATAGCATCCTTATCAAAGCCCATATCCTTGTTGAGCATAAACCGGATCTGCTGGCCCACCGCCAGGGTGCCAAAGATCAGTACCTGGGCGATAATGAACTGAAAAACGACCAGGCCCCGGCGCAGGTTATGGGATCCGCCGCCTTTACCCATGGAACCGATCCGGTCCTTGAGGGCCAGAGCCGGGCGGAAAGAAGACAGCACGAAGGCCGGGTAGATCCCCGCCAGTAGCGCCACCGTTAAGGTGGTACCGGCGATGAATAGCAGCGTGGACGGATCACCGATCTCAAAAGTCAGATCCGACGGGATGAAGTCGGAGAAGAACCAGAGTGATAGTTTGGTCAGACCCAGCGCTACCACCATGGAAATGGACGTCAGTAAAAAGGTCTGCCCCAGGAACTGGCCCATCAGGTTTTCTTTGCTACCGCCGAGCACCTTACGCACCCCTACTTCCCGGGCCCGCCGGATGGACTGGGCCGTCTCCAGATTGACGAAGTTGATCGCCGCGACGATCAGCAGCAGGATCGCCACCCCGATCAATACGTAGAGCGTAGAGCGGTGGGCCGGACTGCGACTATTATCAAAAATACCCAGCTCGCTGTTGAAGTGGATCTCCGAAAACGGCTGTAACTGATAATGCGCAAAAAAGCCGTGATCGTCATTTTCCTGTGCATACTGCTCTTCCAGACTGGCAAATTGCGCCTTGATATCTTCCGGCTGCTTTCCGGGCAAGAGGCGGATAAACAACTGGGAAGAGCTATTGGTACTGTTCAGATCGTTTAATTGATAATTTCTTTCCCAACCACCGTTTTCTACCGTGGCAAAAGAAATGAAATCCTGGAATACCAGGTCCGTATTCTTAGGAGGCGCTTCGAAGATGCCGCTCACGGTCATCACGGTCGAATCCCCGTAGATCAGTTCCCGCCCAACGGCATCCAGCGGATTGGTCACGCCGAAGTACTGAAAGGCTTTTTCATCACTGAGCACCACCTGGTTGGGTTGGCTCAGTGCCGTTTCCGGTTCACCGCTCAACCATTGGTAATCGGAGAACACCGAAAAATAATCGGGTGTAACGACGGCCAGGTCATTTTGCCGGCTCTCATCCAGGCGCACGCCCTGCTCATTCAGCGGACTTACCGACGATGCTGTGGTAAAGAACGGACTGGTATAAGCCACCCCGCTGACGTTTTCTTTGATCCAGGGGCTAACCGCCGTGGCCACTCCCCGATTCGTTCCGTCAAAAACACCGGAGAAAGAGGTGTACACCCGGTAGATCTGATCGCGGTTTTGCCGAAATTCATCAAAGCTCATTTCGAAATGAACGATCGAAGTGATCACCAGACAGGCGGCAATACCGATCGCCAGCCCGATCACATTGATGAAAGCGTAGAGTTTGTTCCGTCTGAGATGGCGGAAAGCGAGTAAGAGATTTTTTCTAAACATCCTATAAATGATCTGATGAAACGATGAAATGAAAATACGCTTCCTTTAGCGAATACTCAACTCACCAAAATTTATTCATTTTTTAAAGATTCTACGGGGTTTACCAGAGCCGCCCGCAGGCTTTGGTAGCTCACGGTAAGGAAAGCGATCAGCACCGCGATGATACCGGCCAATACAAAATACCGCCAGCTCACATCGATGTGGTAGGCGTAATTGGATAGCCACTGCCTCGTAACGATCCAGGCCAGTGGAATAGCCAGAATAAATCCGATGATCACCAGCCGAAGAAAATCCCGGGATAACATGCCGACCAGACTGACTACCGAGGCTCCCAGTACTTTCCGGATCCCGATCTCCCGGGTACGGCGCTCCGCAGTATAGGTAGACAGGCCGAAGAGGCCCAGACCGGTAATGAATATCGCGATTACCGTAAACCATTTAATGATGGTTGCCGTTCGGCTTTCCGCTTCGTGCAGGCTATCGAATGACTCGTCAAAAAAGCGGTAGGTAAAAGGTTGGCCCGGCTCGAAAACAGCCCACTTCTGTTCGATCTCCGCCAGGGTCTTCTCAATATAATTGGCTTCCAGGCGCAAAGAGAGCTCGTAACACCAGGAAGGTTCCATAAAAAAGTACAGCGGGGCGATGGGTTCCTGCAGAGAACGAAAATGGAAATCCTTTACCACACCGATGATCGGTCCCGCTTCGCGTCCGACTGCCGGCATCGCCAGTTGCTGACCTACGGGATCTTCCCATCCCAGTTGACGCGCGGCCGTTTCATTGATCAGATAAGCGGCCGAATCGGTGGCCATATCCACCCGGAAATTGCGTCCGGCGGCCAGTTCCATCTGGTAGGTATCCAAAAAGTCCGGATCCACCACCAGGCAACGCATAGCGGGCTGCTGGTCCTCGGGCAGGCCGACTGCCTCGTAGGGTACCCCGTAATCACTGCCTCCGGGACGATTGGCCGCTACGCTCACCGTTTGCACCCCGGGTAAGCTCAGTAATTCGGATTTAATAGTCGCAGCCTTGCGGACACTTTCTTCATCGCGGAAATCGATCACTACGACCTGTTCCTTATTGAACCCGAGGTTTTTATTTTTGATATATGCCAACTGACTGCTAATGACCAGAGCGCCGATAATGAGAAAAACGGCGATGGCAAACTGAGCCACGACGAGCCCTTTACGGAGCAATCCGCTGCCTCCTCCCAGGGAGACACTGCCCTTCAGGATCTTTCCGGGCCGGAATCCCGATAACACAAAGGCCGGATAAGCTCCGGACAACAGCCCGACCAGTAGCGTAAGGGTGATCAAAGCTCCGGTGAGTAAACCATTATGAGCCAGGTCAAGCGTCAATTCGCTTCCCAGGAAAGTATTCAGAAAGGGTAAAAAGGTAGTGGCCAGGAGCAGGGCCAGAAGTACGGACAGACTCACTACTAAGTAGGATTCTCCCAAATACTGGCGGATAAGCGAACCCCTGGTCGCCCCGGTCACTTTACGCATCACTACTTCCTTAGCCCGGTGTACCGCTCTGGCCGTCGCCAGATTGATAAAATTGAAACAGGCGATCACCAAAATGAATAAGGCGATAATGCTGAATAAGTAGACGTAGGTGATATCCGAGTTGGTGCCGATCTCCCGGTGCAGTTTGGAGTGGAGATGAATACTGGCCAGCGGTTGGAGAAAAGGATGAGTAGCCGCGGCACGTTCCGCATCCAGGTTCCGCTCCAACATTACCTGAAGTTTCGTTTCAACCGTCCCGGGCGCGGCATTTTCCCGCAACTGTACGTAGGTGTAGAACTGGTTCCAGCGTGACCAGTCGTTCATGTCCGGATGGCTGTAAGTAGACAGGGACACCAGATAGCGCGGTCGGAAATGAGAATTTTCCGGCACCTCTTCCATCACTCCGGTTACCTGGTACTCCTCACCGTCAATCGTGATCGGTTGACCTATCGGATCCTGACCGTCAAAGTATTTCTTTGCCAGGTTTTCATCCAATACAATGGAGTTGGGCTGGGTAAGTGCAGTTTGGGAATCTCCCTGCACCAGCGGCCAGGTGAACATGCTGAGCGCCGTAGAATCCGCAAAGTACCCAAAGCTTTCGTAGGTATTCTGTTCGCCTTTGCGAAATACGGAGCGGCCAAAGATCACAAAACGGCAGACCGAGCTGATCTCCGGAATGGTACGGCCGGCTTCTTCGCCCCAGGGAGCCGTTACCTTCGCTATCCCGTTCTCGTATGTAGATCCGGTCACCTGGTTGGCCAGACGAAAGATCCGCTCGTGCTTTTCGTGATAGCGGTCGTAACTCAATTCGTTCTGCACGTACAGTCCGATCAGCAGACAGCAGGCAAAACCCAGTGCAAGGCCGAAAATATTGAGCAGCGAATAGGTTTTATTTTTCCACAAAACCCGGAGCGCCAGTTTCAAGTTATTTTTCCACATAATGCTGATACTATGAGCCGGAGTTGCTGCCGTGCGGTAAAGATCATCGCCGGGCAACCACTCCGGTTCGGTTAATCAATTTTTAGACTGTCTACCGGATTCACGCGCGCGGCCCGTAAGGACTGAAAACTCACCGCCAGCCAGGCAATACCCACGGAAATAAGCGCCGCCAGTACGAACCAGGCGGGGGAAAGTCCGACGCGGAATTCAAAGTCATTCAGCCATTGTACCATCAACCAGTAGGCAATGGGCGCGGCCAGCAGGGAAGCGACCGCCACCATGATGGTCAGGCGCTTATTCAGCAAAACAAAAATGCTCAACATGGAAGCTCCGAGTACCTTCCGGATGCCGATCTCCTTCCGGCGTTGTCCGACGGTGAGGGTGGCAATACCGAACAGTCCGAGACAGGCGATCAGGATCGCCAGCACCGATCCGGTGCTGATGATGCGACTCAGCCGCCGTTCCGAAGTATACTGGCGGCCAACAGCCTCATCTACGAAGTAAAAATCGAAAGGCTGGTCGGGAGCCACCTTTTGCCAGGCTTCCTGCACGGTACTGATCGCGGCGGTAACTTCCGATCCGTTGATCCGCACATTCATTTTGGCGGTAGGGGTATCATTGTAGGATACATCTCCGGCCAGGCGCAGGATGCCGATCTGGTTCATGGTGATCACCAGTGGCTCTACCGGGCTGTGGAGGGTTCCGTAGTTGAAATCGTCCGTCATCCCGATGATCTGGAACTGCTCAAAGGGTTTGGGCATGGCCTGTCCGACCGGATCGCTCAGTCCCAGGTTCTCCGCCATGGCCCGGTTAATGATCACCGCATTTTCTGCGTCGGTGGTTATATCCCGGCTGAAGGCCCGACCGGTAGCCAGATCAATACCGCTGAGGTCCAGAAACTGCTCGTCTACATTCAGCAATTGAAAGAATTTTACCTGCTGGCTACTTTCCTCCTGGTAACCTACCTGCGTCCAGCCGGTGGTTCCGAAAGCGTGGGAGGAAACCGAAACGCCCCGGATGAGTGATTCATCCGCCAGTTCGTTGCGCAGCAATTCCCCCAGTCGTTTTCCGTCTTCGTAGACCATACTCAGGCCCCGTTCGTTGGAAGGCGCCTCGCTGTATGGGAGAACAAGGGTCTGTTCCTGGTCAAAACCCAGGTTTTTATTTTGAATGTAGCGCATCTGGCTTTGCATCGCCAGGGTACAGATGATGAGTACCACCGACAGGATGAACTGAAAGCCCACCAGTCCGCGCAACACAACGTGTTTATCTTTACCGAGCTTGCTGATCGTACCGCGGATCGCCCGCATCGGACGGTAGTTGGAAATAACCAGCGCGGGATAAACTCCGGCAAGAATACCAATCCCAAAGGTCAGACCCACCAGACCCAGCAACAGTAGCGGAGAATAGTGAATATCCAGCGCTTTGTCCGCCAGTCCGTTGAAAAGGGGCAGCAGGATCTCCGCCAGTATCACGCCCGCCACCGTGGAGATCCCCGCGATCAGCAGGGCTTCACTCCAAAACTGCAGCATCAGCTGCCAGCGCCGGGCTCCACTCACTTTCCGAACGCCTACTTCCCGGGCCCGATTGACGGACCGGCCGAGGGCCAGCGTGACAAAATTGATACCGGCCAGTACCAGAATCAGCAAAGCGATACCGGACAGAATATAAGGATAGCGACCGTCGCTCACCGGTACGTATCCGACCGGGTATTCGTTATTGAGGTGAATGTCCGTTAGGGGTTGAAAGCCGACCTGATAGTCACCGGCTTCGTAGATTCTGGCGACCTGCTGATCGATGTAAGGAGCCAGTTTCTGTTCAAAATCCGACCGGACCACATCTTCCCGGAACAGTACATAGGTTTCGGGGAAAACGCTGGTCCAGCTTTGCATGGACCGCTCGTTGATAATGGATTTTACGTTCTCAAAGGGAATGATCATATCGTAGCGAATACCGGAATTGCCGGGCGCTTCTTCGATGATCCCGCCGACCTGAAATTCCTGCCAGCTGCCGCCGACCCGCAGGGAGAGTTTCTGTCCGACTACATCCGCCGTACCGAAATATTTCCGGGCAATGGCGGGGGTCAACACCACTTCGCGCAGATCATTACCGAAGGTGCGGGCATTCCCCCGGATCCATTTGAAATCGAAAACTTCAAAGAAATTCGGGGACATCAGGTGCATCGTTTCCTCGTCGCTTAACGTTCCGTTCTTAACCAGGTCACTCAGGGTCAGATAGCGGGCCACGGCTTCCACTTCGGGAAAGTCTGTCTCCAGCTTGTCTCCGAGGATGAAGGGAGTAACGGTATTGAAGTAGAGTTCGTTACCGACCTGTTCCTTTACCCACGCCCGGTGGATCTGATCGGCTTTGGTATGAAAGCGGTCGAACGACCATTCATCCTGAACGTAGAGCAGCAGCAGGATCGCGATCCCGATGCCAATCGACAGTCCGAAAAGGTTGATCCCGGCGTACAGGCGGTCTTTGCGTAAATTTCTGAGGGCAACTCGAAGGTAATTACGTAGCATAGTCGGGCGGTTTAAATGGTTCGATATCTGATGCCACGATGCGGCGCATTTCCGGCGCATTAAACTGCGGCCTCACTTCCGCAGACTGATCGGGGACAGCTCGTATGCATTCCCCTTTTGTTTATCGCAACAACAATATTATTCGTTCTTCAGGCTTTCTACCGGATTCATGCGGGCCGCCGACCAGATCTTCAGTCCCACCGTAAGCGCGGCGATCAATACGGCACTCAGACCGGCCGCTACGAAATAGTACCATTCCATGTCGATCGGATAGGCAAATTCATCCAGCCACCGCCTCATGGCGAAATAGGCCACGGGAGATGCCAGCACCAGGGCCAGCAGGATCAAACCGAGCATTTCCCGGGAGAGCAGGCTCGCTATCTGAGCGATACTGGCTCCCAACACTTTGCGAATACCGATCTCTTTATTTCGTTTTTCATTCAGAAAACTCACCAAACCGAACAACCCGATGCACCCCACAAAAATGGCTAAAAGGGCAACCGCGCTAAATGCCCGGAAGGTCAGTCGTTCTACGGCATAATTTCGCGCCAGGGTTTCACTTAGGAACTGGTAGTTATAGATCCGATCCGGAAATACATCCCGCCAGATGGATTCGATCCCACTCAGCGTTGTTTCCAGCGGTGCACCCTGCGGCGATACCTGCAGATGGAGTTCACTAAAAAAAGACGAGCCCCAATACATAAGGATGCAAGGCGTGATGGCATCCTGCAGCGAATTATTGTGAAAATCCCTGATCACGCCGATAACGGGAGCTTCTCCCTCGTTGATCACTACGTTTTTCCCAACAGCATTTTCCGGATCCAGACCGAGTTCCCGCGCTGCCGTTTCGTTGATCACAAAACCATTAAACCGGTCGGAAACCTGAGCGCGGCCCAGCCATTTACCGGCTACCATATCCAGTTCGTAAAGATCCAAATAGCTGAGGTCCACGACCTTCATTTCGGCATTGCGGGCCCGACCTACCTCCTCTTCCCGCAGGCGATACGTTGTGCCGTAGGCAACATCATGGGTGGTGGGAGGCCCGGAAGCAAAACTCATTTTACGGATCGCCGGCATAGTTTGCAGACGCTGGTGGAGTGTTGCAAGTTTGACGGAATCTTGCTGCGGAATATCCACGGTCACGATCGCATCCTGCCGGAATCCCAGATCTTTAGAGCGCATGTATTTCATCTGATAGGCGATCACCAAAGTAGCGACGACCAGCAGCTGTACGATCCCGAATTGCGATACGATCAGCACCCGGCGCAGGTTTACGCCTTTGGACTGCCGTTCTTCCGCCTGTTTTTTCAGCGCGGTGACCGGTGAGAAGCGGGACATCACTACCGCCGGATAGGTTCCCGCCAGCAAAGCGATCATCAATATCAGCAGGGCCGTAGCCGCCCAGAGTTCCCAACCGGTTTGTAATTCCAGGTTGACAATATCCATCCAGGTGTTTAATCGCCGGAGCAGGAACTGGGTCAGTACCAGTGAGATGAGGCCGGCAACCAGCGTAAGCAGGAAGGTTTCACTGAGGAACTGCCGCCGCAGCTGCCAGTTGGTCCCTCCCAGCACTTTTCTAACACCCACTTCTTTGGAACGCTGCGCGATCTGGGCGGTAGCCAGATTGATGAAATTGAAAACGGCGATGAGCAAGAGGATCAGTCCCATGCCGGCCAGTACCCAAAGTAAACTGGAGCTACTGGTATAACTGCCGGGGCTGTTGCCGTAAAGAGTTTCCGTATGGATCTCATCGACGGCCTGCAGGTGATAACTTATGCGTTGATCGTCCTCGGGTTTCAGGTAATTTTTCTGCCAGGCGGCGATCCGGGTTTCCCAGGCGGCGATATCGGTTTTCCGATCCGGGAATTTAAGGAAAGTAGTGCCCCTGTAATTGCCCGACCAGTTGCCGGCAAAATAGGGGTTATTTTTCCGAAAGAATTCGTAGGGGACCAGCATATCGAACAGTAGGCTGGTATTGGCCGGAGGGTTCCGCAATACACCACTAACGGTGAGCGGATCTTTGTTATTCAGTAAAAGAGTGCGTCCGATCAGGGATTCACCCCGGGCCACCGCATCCTGAAAATAGCGATTGGCCAGGGTTTCGGTCAGTACCACCGCATCCGGATCGCTGAAGGCCGATTCCAGGTTACCCTGTAGCCAGATGGAACCAGGATCGCCGAAATGCCGGGAAAAATCGAAAAGCCGAAGGTAATCTCCGTCCACAAAAAGGATGCGATCCTCCCGGAAGCGTACGATATTACCGGCCTGATCTTCCGAACTGATGATGCGGCTGAAGGGCCCCGCCGTCTGGGTCACTTCGATCCCGGGAAAATCCTGCCGCATCGCAGCGGCCAGCGGATAGGCCGTGGTATTCCAGTGCTCCACACTACCTTCCATCTGCGTATGCTGCACAACGCGATAGATCTGATCTGCTTCCGAATGCTGCTGATCAAAAGACCACTCGTAACGCAGGCCGACAAATATCACCAGAGCGCCCGTCAGGCCGACGGTCAACCCCAACAGGTTGATGATGGTTTGAAGTCGCTGCTTCCTGAGTTGACGAAAAGCGGTCTTTAATTGCATGTCGGGAATTTTAAAAATGATTACAGGGAATACCGGGGATCCTCCCGGTATCATGGCGAAAGACAACTATTCGCTTCGCAAACTGTCTACCGGATTCGCTACCGCCGCTTTTACGCCGAGGAAGCCGACCGTCAGCAGGGCGAGTAAAACCGCACCGATCCCCGCCAGCGCAAATACCGACCAACCGATCTCCGCGTGGAAGGTAAACTGTTCCAGCCAGTTCATGATGAGGTAACGCGCCACCGGCAAGCCGATCACAAAGGCAATGACTACGAGCAGGACAAATTCGCGGGACAACAAACCGGCGATCTGCATGACGCTTGCTCCCAATACCTTCCGCACACCGATCTCCTTCAGGCGGCGATGGGTATTGAATACCGCCAGGCCCAGCAGTCCCAAACAGGAGATCACAATGGCTAGTACGGCAAAGATGTTGGCCAGTTGCCCGGTGCGGATCTCAGCTTTGTAGAGCGATTCGTACTGCTGGTCCATAAATGCGTAGTTGAGGGCGTAGTTAGGATCCAGTTGGGTGATGTTCTTTTCCAGACTGGCAATTGCCGCCTGGGTCTGTCCGGGAGCGGTACGCAGGTATAGATTGCCGGCGTTTTCCGGAGAATAATAAAAGATCAGCGGCTGAATATTCGTGTGTAGGGAAGCATTGTGAAAATCCTTGACCAGGCCAACCACGCGGTTTTCGTCTCCCCAGAAGCTGACCCGTTTGTCGATAGCATCCTCAAATCCCATCTGCCGGGCGGCGGTCTCATTGATCACGATGGGTACATTGGCCGTATCGGCCTCCATCTGATCATCAAAAGTTTTACCCGCGATCAGTTCCAGTCCCATCGTTTCGAAAAAATCCTCATCGACGAACAGGATCTTAAATATGGCCCGCTGGCTTTCATCCATGCCTTCCCAGGTGGGATCTCCCGTACCGGTAGACACGTCGAACAACATTTCGTGGCCCCGACCGACGGATAAAATGGAGGGATCACCGGACAATCCGGCCTCCAGCACATCGAATTTTTCGTTCATATCCTCGGTCAGTTCCAGCGCTAAGACGTTCTCGCGTTGGAAACCGAGGTCTTTATTCATAATGTAGTGCACCTGGGAACGCACTCCGAGAGCGGCAATGATCAGGATAACGGACAGGGCAAACTGCAATACCACAAGTCCGCGCCGGAGTTGCAGGCCCCCGATACGATCCGTGAGTTTACCTTTCAGCACCTTCGTGGTTTTAAATCCGGAAAGTAAAAAGGCCGGATAGATCCCCGATAACAACCCAATGCCCAATCCCACACCGGCGAAACCCGTCCAGAAAGCGGGGTCACTGAACTGCCCGCTCAACTCTTTACCACTGATGCTGGTAAACAGCGGCAGCAGGAAAAAACCGACGGTCAGCGCCAGTAGCGTTGCCATGCCGGAAGTAAGCATAGATTCCACCAGAAACTGATTGGCCAGTTGGCTGCGGGGAGCACCGGCTACTTTCCGAATTCCCACTTCCTTGGCGCGGGTGGTAGCCGTGGCCGTAGCCAGGTTCATGTAGTTGATACCCGCAATGAACAGCAGGAAGAGGGCAGCGGCCGAAAAGATCCGTACGTAGCTGATCCGCCCTCCGACGGCGTGTCCGTCCTGAAACTGAGAATGCAGGTAAAGGTCCGTCAGCGGATGCAGGAACATGGAATGGGGTTTGCCCAGTTCCGTATGCTCGGCGATCACCGGCAGAAGTTTAGCGGTGACCTGTTCGGCATCAGCCTGGGGGCTCAGTTCCAGGAAAGTGCTGTAGCTGTAGTTGCCCCAGTGGTTGCGGTTTTCCGGATAGTGCTGAAATTCCGCTTCGATGGGCACCATGAACTTGAAGTTGAGGTTCGTCGGTTCGCTAACCGGTTCGAATACACCGGTGACGTTCAGTTCCAGGCCACCGTCTACTTTGACAATGGAGCCGAGTACGTTGTCGTTGTTCCGCCAGTTCGGTCCGAAGAATTTTTCCGCCATATCCGCCTGGAGGATGATCGACGAGGGCGCTTCCAGCGCTGTCTCTGCATTGCCGAGTGCCAGGGGAAAATCGAGCATTTCCAGAATAGAAGGCGTGGTCAGCAGACCGGTTTCCCGAAAAGACTCATTGCGGTATTCCAGGGAGAGCGGGTTGTTGTAGAACATGCAGGCATTTTCCACCTCCGGCAGGCTTTCTTTGAGAGTCCGGTAGTAAGGCGCCGGAGATCCTCTCCAGGTCTGGATCTGGCCGCTTCCGGCCGTCATATTGTTCATTACCTGGTAGATGCGATCTGACTTTTGGTGGAAATTGTCGTAGCTGGTCTCGTGGCCTACCCACAACAGAATGAACATACTCACAATGAGGGCCAGGGCCAGGCCACCAACATTGATCAAGGAGAGGCTGCGATTTTTCAGAATGTTCCGAATGCCGAGTTTAATGTAGTTGTTGAACATCGTTTAGACTTTGAGGTGTAATTGGTCGGATGTTGAGTTGGCGTCCATGATTTACGCTGAACGCTCCGCAAGGTCTTCTGATGTACGAAAGTCTGCGAAATCATATTCGAGGCACCTTCGTAGGCTCAGCTGTATTTTCCGGAAATTAAACTTCAACCATTGGGATCTGTCGGTGGCGTTATCTTTTGCTCCACCCCGCTAAAATTAATTGATACCAGGCTGAAAATGTTGCACTTAAAGGCTTTTCCGGGAATACCCTATTCTACTGACAACGAACATGCCAATAATTACAATTTATTGAAAATCAATAAAATACAACAAAAAACAACAGTATTTCGGCCCTAATTTTGTGCGATTACGAACAGGAAGTGTCCGATATTGAACAGTAGGAAATTCCCCCGGAGCGGGGCTTTCCGGATGGAGCATGGAAGGGGTGCAAACCGCCCTATCGATTAATAAAAATACAGCAGGAAGGTGTTGGCCGATCGGATCAAAGCAGTTCCGACTAATCGCCTAATCTCTGCTGGTTTTTCGGCATAGTGAAGAAAAAAGAGGATCCTTCGTTGGGAATGGATTCCAGCCAGATCTCTCCCCGCATCTGTTCCACTACTTTCTTGCAGATGGCCAGCCCCAGGCCGGTACCCTGGAAATCCTTTCGGGAGTGCAGTTTTTTGAAAAGCAGGAAGATCTTCTCGTGAAATTCCTCATCGATACCGATCCCGTTGTCCTTGATCTCAAATTCCAGGCTATCGCCCAGATCCCGGCAGTTTACCTGCACTTCGACCGGCACGTTTTGCTTCTTAAATTTGATCGCATTGGCCATAAGATTTTGGAATAACT
The DNA here is from genome assembly GCF_002646595.1 of Flavilitoribacter nigricans DSM 23189 = NBRC 102662. Taxonomy (GTDB): domain Bacteria; phylum Bacteroidota; class Bacteroidia; order Chitinophagales; family Saprospiraceae; genus Flavilitoribacter; species Flavilitoribacter nigricans. Next base: position 66,001 of record NZ_PDUD01000047.1, on the reverse strand, counting down.
GCTTCAGCCGGTTGGGATTAGCCGTTACTTCGGCCGGAATACCGTGAAATTGTATGGTGGCATTCTGCTCTTCGATAGATTCCTTGAGTCCGCTCGTTACTTCCTGCAGCAACTCCGGCAGATCGATGATCTCCAGGCGGTTCTCCTGCATCTGGATCCGGGAATACACCAGTAGATCTTCAATAAGGTTATTCAGGTTCCTGGAGCCCTGCACCACAAAATCGATATACGTCTTTGCGGTACTATCCAATTGATCGGCGTATTTCTTTTCGAGCAGTTGGGCGAAAGTGCCCATGGTGCGCAGCGGCTCCCGCAGGTCATGGGAAGCGATATAGGCAAAGTTTTCCAGCTGCATATTGGAATCGATGTAATCCTTCAGCTGACGGTTTTTATCGTCCAGTTCCCTGACCTTGTTTTTAAGCTCGACCTGAGCCCAGTTCCGTTCGGATACATTCCGGACGATGGCGATCACCTCGTTCTCATTAATGGCGTTGATCCGGATCTCAAAGTGGAACATATTACCCCTGATGGGCAGCATGTATTCGAAGGAATGCAGCTGCTTGGTTTCAATAGCTTTCTTGATATTGATCAAAGTAGCATTGGCCAGGTAATCGGGTAAGACTTCAAATACATTTTTCCCCAAAAACGCTTGCGGCGGCACCAGCAGGTCCTGGTCATCATTGGGAGAGGAATAGTGATCCAGGTAGACACCATCTTTACTGATCCGGAATTTGAGGTCCGGCAACGTACTCAATATGGCTTTCTGAAAAGCTTCGTTCTCTTCCAGCTTCAGGCGGATCTTCCGTTTCTCCGTGATATCCTCGATCATACCCATGGCCAGTCTCAGGCTTTTATCCTCATTATACCAAAGCGACATATTGATGTTGGCCCAGACAATATGTCCCTCGCGGTGGATATAGCGTTTTTCCATCACCATCAGGGACATTTGCTTTTCCATCGCCTCACCGACCGTTTTCCATTCCTGGTCGATCTCCTCCGGGTGGGTAATGTCCATAAAGGTCATCTGGTGCATTTCGTCCAGATCGTAACCCAGCATTTGGGCAAACCGCTGGTTGCAACGCAGCAATTTACCGCTGGCATCACTAATGGCGACGCCCAGGGGGTTTTTCTCAAAAAGATTCCGAAAGAGGATATCGCTTTCATGCCGGGCGATTTCCGCTTCCCGTTTGGCTGTAATATCCTGTTGGGTACCCCAGATCCCGATCAGTTTACCGTTGACGATATCGCCAACCGCACTATTTTGGAAATACCGCTTATTGCCGTCAGCGGTAGTTTCAATGGTTTCGATATGCTCTACGCGGTAGCCGTTTTTAATAAAATCCAGAAAACTGCGCTGGTTGATCTCAAAATGTTCCCCCTGGTGCAGTTCCATTACCGTTGCCCCGATCAGATCTCCCTCCTGCTCCAGATTATACATTTGGGCGATAGCCGGGTTGGCATCCTCGATATAGGCGTTATCGTAATAGAGTTTCAGTTGTTCGTCAGTAGTCAGTCGGGTATCGATGGGTACCCCGCAGTTCATATAGTAGATACCGTCGGTACTGTAGGTAACAAAATTCTTGTAGCGTTCTTTGCTTTTCTCCTCGGCAGCCTGGGCTTTCTTGCGATTGGTAATGTCCTGTAGAATGTTCAGATATTGCCAGACGGCGCCCTGCTTATCCCGTTTGAAAACCTTTACCCGCTCATTGAACCATACGACCTCTCCGGTTTTGGTATACATGCGGTACTCGGATTCGATGATGTCGTCATCCGCAGCGCCGGATAGTTTCTCAAAAAAATTCTCGAAGGCCGGTCCGATATCATCCGGGTGGATCAGTTGCTGGAAAAATTCGAAAGGATCATCAATGTTCTCCAGCGAATAACCGAGAAAATTCGATCGGTTGGAATACAAATTGGAGTGATCGTGGAGGTCAATGATAAAGACGTGATCGGGTATAGTGGTTACGATCTTCCGATTGAGCAGTTGGGCATCCGAAATGGAGTATTCCCAGTTGGGTCGCAGCTCCGCGTCTTTTACCGCCAGTGGCTCGCCCATATTCACCAGGTCCCGCAACTGATCCCTTTCACTCCGCACCAGTTTGAAGACTTCGTAGCGTTCCAGCCAGTTGGCCAGTGTTTCGATAAACGTACCGATAAAACCCTGATAGAATTCCAGTTTTTTTGCCGAACCGGCTTCTACTCCAAAACCGAGTACTCCTTTTAAGGCGCCGTTACTGTACAGCGGCATGAGGTGTACCCAATCTTCACTTTTTACGTTCCAGTTCAGGTCTATCTTGTCAAAAAATTCGCTAAATTCACCAATGATCGGACGATCGGCACGGGGCGAGGTAAGCAGGTTTTCCTTGTATTGCAGCGGTTCACAGTCTACTTTCCGGTTTAGCAATTCGCGCCAGACGCCGGCTTGCTTTTCCAGTACAAGCGGGGTGCGGATCAGGCCGCCGTCATCTCCTGTCACCGGAATGGGTGGCTCCAGAACGGAAACAAAAACCGCATCTAATGAAAGCGCCTTTCCCAGAATACGTAAACTTGTTTCTAGATTTCCCACAAAATCACTGGTAGCAAGTAGACAGGGAATTGCCCGGTGAATACCCTCCAGCAATTTCAAGGACCGCTGAGTAGTAGCTGTGTCCATAGTATATGTATAACATTGGGTTAGTAGTAAACCAATTTCTTAACAATAAACTGGTAAGATGGTATTGAGGGAGGTCGATTGTCTGACTAAATTACGAAATAATAACTGCTTTTGATCCTATATGTTGCAATCTTTAGTAAAAAGTGGTGATTTCAACCGGCCGGTCACCGGGCGCTGTTCCTCCGGCCGGGATGCGAATTAACTTTTACATCCACCAATTGCGAAACAAAATCTGCTGATTATGGCATTTTCACCCGACTATCTGGAATTCGTACTGGAACAACTCGAAGGCTTCGGCCCCATTACCCACAAAAAAATGTTCGGCGGAGTGGGCTTTTACAAGGATGGGCTCATGTTCGGCGGCCTGATGAACGGTATACTGCATTTCAAAGTAGACGACCAGACCCGACCGGAATTTATCCGGCGGGGCATGGAGCCGTTTGCCCACGGAAAAACCCCAAAAAAGCTACCGACCTACTACCAGGTGCCCGTCGAGATCATCGAAGACCGGGACGAACTTACCGCTTGGGCCGAAAAAGCCTACGCGGCGGCCCTTACCGGCAAAAAAAAATAGCCCTGAAGCAAATCAATACTTCAGGGCTATTCCGGGATGGCTCGGAGCCATCAGACATTCATTCTAGTACAGGTAGTTGAGTGCCGTTTTGTCGTCGTTGTTGAACGGACGATCACCTCCATCTGTACAAGCTAACATGAAAGACTTGGCAGACGCAGTCGCACCCGTAGGAGTACCCGGGATGTGGTTGGCACCTACAGTGCTCGCACCTTCATTAGCAGTACCGCCGCCACAACTGATGCTGCGGTCAAAATAGTCCGTATGGCGGAAACCGATGCAGTGACCCATTTCGTGCGCGATAATGGTTGCAATTCCTTCGGTGCTGAGACCGTAAGATGACTCCAGAATACCGCTCATTTTGATCTCATCGTAGGGATCGCCACTAGCAGTAGGGAAACCGGCAGAACCGAGTACGCCTCTGCGCTCATCACCTTTTTTCAGGCGCGTCATTACGATATCTGCCTGATTAGAATTTGAAATTCTTTGAAAAGAAATTCCCAGGTTTTCGTCATTGTAGCGTTCAATCGCCAGATCCAGTCCAGCAATCATTCCGGCACTGTAACCATTTCTACCACCTTCCGGTGCGTACATAGTGATCACCCGGTTACCATTGGTAGTTACCAGATTGTTAGTGCTGTACTGTTCCAAATTAGGAACGAAGTGACGGTCTACTTTAGAATTCAGGAACTCATCGGTGATGATGATGTCTCTTTCGATCCGGTAGCCTTCTTCCACTCTTTCAATCCCGTCCGGATTGAAGCCCATGTGGGTCAGCTGATCGATTACTTCTTGTGGTACTACGTCAACAGCTAAGTCTGTTGAACGGTCTTTTTGGCAGGAATACGTGAGAAGTGCCAATCCCAACACAGGGATTGCAAGCTTTAGCAGTTTTTGCATACTAGTCAATTATTTTAGAAATAAACAATTTTACTGACGCAATTAAGTCAATTATTACAAATTATGGAAATTTTATAGGTGAAAAATTTGAAAGTCTGAAATTTTAATCGGCACCACCAGAGCAAAGAAAATGTCAGTCCAGAGGTGATAATCGGCCATTTTAGGGGTAAAATGTCTAAATTTTGGGGGTACAATGTCCGATTTCTATGGGTAGTTATGCGTATATTTGCAGTAGAGGACAATACCTCAATTTTTTAATTGAGGGGGACAATTAAAGAGGCACCGAAAGACATTTTTCGAAATGTAATTCGGTGCCTCATTTTTTGGACCATCCTTTCTAAAAGTATTGCTTTTCCTTGCGGACGAGATTTTCGCCATTTTTTTTACCTCCGGCACTTCTATCTTCCACCTTCGGTTAGGGCAATTAAAAATCGCTATTCACTGCGTAAGGCCTTCACCGGATTTCCCAGGGCCGCCCGTATACTCTGCCAGCTTACCGCCAGAAAAGCGATCGCCATGACGGCTAATCCCGCCAGTAGCAGCACCCCGCCCCCCAGCTCGATACGGTAGGCAAAATTCTGTAACCAGCGACTCATTACCCAGTAGGCCAAGGGCCCCGCCAGGACAATGGCGACCAGCACCAGTCGAATGAAGTCTTTGGACAGCAGGGCCACAATACCCGTCACGGAAGCGCCGAGTACCTTCCGGATACCGATCTCTTTGGTCCGTTTCACGATATTGAAGGAAGCCAGTCCGAAAAGGCTCATGCAGGCCAGAAATATAGCGAGGATGGAAAAGGTAGTGACCAAGCCGGCCGTCCGCGCCTCGGAGGCATACAATTTGGCAAACTCTTCGTCGAGGAAATGGTAACTGTAGGGCCGGTGGGGAGCGAAAGAAGCCCATTGATCACCGATCGCTTCGATGGCGGTGCCCACCTGCTGGCCACTGAGTTTAACCAGCAGCACGTTGCCCCAGTCACTCGGGAACATTACCAGCCGGTCGATCGCTTCATGCAGCGAGGAAAAGTGAAAGTCCTGGACGACACCCCGGATCTGGGCCCGGCGGCCGTTAAAGTTCACAAACTGGCCAACCGCCTCTTCCCCGTTCCAGCCGAAATCGGCTGCCTGCCGTTCGTTTACCAGAATAGGCCGCGTGGGCGGTTCCTGCTCGGCCGCATAGGCATTGACTTCCGCTTCAATATCGGCCCGCTTGATGTTTTCGCCGGCTACCAGCGGGATCTCCATGGTTTCCAGAAAATCTTCGTCGATGGGCAGGGCAGTTACCGATTTATCATCCGTGACATTTTCCGTGCCGGAAATGCCGTAGGTTCCCCGGATCTCCACGGGAGTTTCGTAGGAAAGACTGACGGACTGGACCGCGTCCATACGGTTGAGCTCGGATTTGATCAGATCGAGTTTTTCAACGATCCGGCCATCCGTGGGTAGCACCAGCACCTGTTCTTCGTTATAGCCCAGCTTTTGTTCCTGAATGAAGGCCAGCTGATCCTGCAGCACCAGCGTACAGATGATCAGGAACACGGAAATACCGAATTGCAGAACGATCAGGAGCTGCCGTACGCCAAAGCTGCCGCGACTGCTTTTCCACTTACCCAGCATCAGCTCGGTAACTTTATATTTAGACAGGATCAGGGCCGGATAAGCTCCGGACAGCAGGCCCACCAGCAGGCCGAAAACAACAATACCGGCTACCGAAAGCGGATGGATCAGCAGATCCCAGGATAGATTCTGGTCGAACAGATTGTTGAAGGCCGGCAGCAATATATTGGCCAGTGCGTACCCCAGCGTCAGCGCGAAACCCGTCACCAGTATGGCTTCGCTCAGGTGCTGAGCCACCAGATGTTTCCGCTCCGCGCCCAGTACCTTCTGCATACTCACCTCCTTGGCGCGGGCCGCGCCGGTAGCGGTGGTCAGATTGATATAGGTCGTAGTTGCGATCAACAGGATCAGCAAACCGATGCCCACCAGAATATACAGGTAGCGGATATCACCGTTGGGGACAAAGTTCCCGGACAGTTCCGAATACAGGTGTACCGACCGCAGCGGTTCGAGGTGATACACCAGAAAATCATTTTTATCGAAGTAGCGCTCGTCCTGATAAAAGCGCTCCATATATTCCGGGATCTTGGCTTCCAGTCCGGCGATATCCGCCGGTTGCCGGAGCAGAAAGTAGGTGGCATAATTGGCGTTCCACCAGGTTTCCCGCTCGGGGGCGGCGTCGCGCAAATTCATAAACCCGGCAATGAAGTCGGGCTGCACCTGGGAAAGTTCGGAAGCATCCTCCATCACACCGCTGACCGTATAATCCTTGGAACCGAGCTGGATCACCTGTCCCATAGGGCTGGTGTTACCAAAATACTTCTCCGCCATGGTAGCGGAGAGCACCACCTTGCCCGGCTCCGCAATGGCGCGTGCGGAATCTCCTTCCAGCATGGGAAAGGTAAACACCTGAAAGAAACTGCTGTCGGCGTAATAAATACGGTCTTCCTCCACCAGTTGCTCCCCTACTTTGGCAACCTGTTTATAACTGATCACCCGGATCGCTTCTTCAATTTCCGGAAAATCCGATTGGAAGGTCGGCGCTACTTTATTGCCGGTCGTTTCGGAAAAATTGCGATCTCCATCCGCCCCACCGTATTCCATGGTTACCCGGGCAATGCGATCGGCTTTGGCGTGGACGGAATCAAAACTCAGTTCGTGTTGCAGATAGAGTCCGATAAGTACGGCGGCGGTCATGCCGATCGTCAATCCGCTGATCTTAATGACCGAATACAGGCGGTTCTTAGTGAGGTTCCTGAGTGCGAGTTTAAAATAATTGCGAAACATTTGACTGAATTTTACGGTGGTGATGTGTGGTGATAAATGGCGGTGCCGACTATTGCTACGGCTTTATTTTTTAATTCTTCAGACTCTCTACGGGATTACTCCAGGCGGCTTTCAGACTCTGGAAGCTGACGGTGCACAGGGCAATGATCAGGGCCAGCAGGCCCGCCATCCCAAAGTACCACCATTTGAGGTCGATGCGGTAGGCAAATTCTTCCAGCCATAAGCCCATGGCGTAACGGGCCAGACCAATGCCGAGTATTGCCGCCCCCAGAATGAGTACCGTGGAATCCCGGATGATCAGGCGAACGATCTGACCGCTGGTGGCTCCCAATACCTTGCGGATCCCAATTTCCTTGATCCGGTTGCTGAGCGTAAAGGCCGTCATGACGAAGAGTCCCAGACAGGCAATAAATACCACGATGGCGGAGAAGAATACCAGCAGGCGACTGCGCGTAATATCGGCCTCGTAGAATCGCTGGAACTGATCGTTCAGGATGTGGTATTCGATCGGGTTTTCGGGATCGAAACGATCATTGATAGTTTTGAGATCGGCCAGCGTCGTACTCCAGTCCTCTGTATTGACCTTGAGCGAATAGTAATCGATATTGTGGATCGGGTTATTGCGGAAGCCGATCACCATGGGTTTGATCGCCAGATGAAAATCTTCGAAATGGAAATCTTCCACCACCCCGACCACCTGAGCGGTGAATACTTCCGAAAGCTCGGCATTATCTCCGCTCCAGTTGACACTCGGGATCTGGATCTGCTGCCCGATCGGTTCACTCAATCCGAGCGCCGCTACGGCCGAGCGATTGATCAGGACTTTGGCACTGTCGGCCGGGGCTCCGCTCAGATTTTGTCCTTCGCTCAGTTCTACCTGGTAGGTGGCCAGAAAATCCTGGTCCGCGCCGACAAAGATCATTTCCCGCGCCTGCTGCTCACTCATGCCCGACCGGATCACCCGGGCCAGGGGATACTGTTTCCATTCTCCCGGCACCCGGGAGCTGACCGTTACGGATTCCACCTCGGGCAACTGGCTGAATTCCCGCTTGATCGCCTCGAACTGATTGCGCAGTACCCCACTGTTGATATCCACTACGACCATGCCCTCCATATCGAATCCCATATTTTTGGATTGCACATAGTCCAGTTGCCGGTAAAAGATCAGCGCACAGGCGATCAGACAGATCGCTGCGGTAAATTGAAAGAAGGTCACCACCTTGCGGATGGAGAAGCCGCTATCGGCATGTTTTTCTTTTTTCAGCGCTTCTACGGTGGCCACCCGGGAGACCAGCCAGCTCGGATAGGCGATGGCCGTCAGGCTGACCAGCAGGCCGGCTGCCGCCAGCAATCCGATCTGCTGCACGGGCAGGTACGACCAGTCAAAGGAGGTACCCAGCCAGGCGGTCAGCTGGGGTTTCAGGGTATAAAGCAGACCCACCGCGGCGGCGAGCGAAACGGTGGTCAGCAGCATGCTTTCGGAAAATAACTGCCAGAGCAATTGGCGGCGGTTGGCACCGATCGCCTTGCGGACCCCGATCTCCCGGTAGCGCCCCATGAAGGCGACATTCAGCAGGCCGGCGTAATTGAAACAGGCGACCAGCAGAATGACGAGTGCGATCCAGAAGAATACCCGGACGTAAAACAGGTTGCCTTTGGAACGGTTGATCTCACCCTGTACTTCCAGTTCGGACAGATGGATATCCTGTACCGGCTGCATTTCGAACCGGCTGCGAAACTCCTCATCCTGCGGCCAGTTGCGCTCCGCCATACCGGTGATCTTTTCCGCCAAAGCGGCCAGGTTCGCATCTTCCCGTACCCGCAGATAGGTCAGGAAGCTATTATCATCCCAGTTGGTGCTGGTGTACTCGTCCCACCAGGGAAAAATAGCGGATGCCGTCTGGGTCGGCAGCATCAGATAGCCTTCCATATGGGTGTTTTCCGGGAAATCCTCCAGTACGCCCACCACCGTACCTTCGAACATATTGGTATGGAGGGGCTGCCCCAGTGCCGATTCCCGGCCAAAGTATTTTTCCGACAGGCGCTCCGTGATCACCACTCCGTTCGGCGTGGAAAAGATCTTCTGTGGGGTGCCTTCGGTAAGTTTAAAATTGAAAACCTCAAAAAAGTCCCGGTCAATTGTGCTGACCTGCTCGTAACTCATCTTCGCCGGTTCATTGCCAACCGTTAGTCGCCCCAGTACCATGATCTGGGTGCTGGCCTCTATTTCGGGAAAGACCTCCTCGACCTTAATGCCCAGTTGCGCCCCCGCTCGGGCGCTGGTCCGCAGGTCGCCGTTGTCCACCTGCCGAATTTCATTGAGACGGAACACATATCCGTGTTGCCGATCGTAATGCTGCTCACTGCGGATATAGAAATTGAGCAACAGGAAACAGAAAAACCCGAGCGTGAGGCCACCGAAATTGGACAGGGCATAAAACTTATGGCTTCGGAGATAACGGTAGGCGATCTTGAGGTTATTGAGGAGCATAAGTCGGGTATTAGATTAGGAGATAGATGGATCGGTGGCCGGTGGTTGATCCGCCGGTCGCCGGTCGGCCGCCAGTAACGACACCCGGACCGACGATCGGCGGATCAATACCTATTCGCTTTTCAGGGACTTCACCGGATTGGCCAGAGCCGCCCGGATACTTTGGTAACTTACTGTGAGGAAGGCGATGGCGATAGCGCCGGCACCCGCCAGGATGAACACCCACCAGGGAATGTCGATCCGGTAAACGAAGTCATCCAGCCAGTTGCTCATGAAGAACCACGCCAGCGGGGCGGAGATCACCAGCGCCAGAATGACCAGCTTGAGAAAATCCTTCGAAAGGAGTGCGACGATGCCGGGTATGCTCGCACCGAGCACTTTACGGATCCCCACTTCCTTGATCCGTTGTGCGGCGGCGTGCGTGGCCAGTCCAAAGAGTCCCAGGCAGGAGATCAGAATGGCCAGCAAGCCGAAGGCTTTACAGGTAGCCGCCAGCCGGGCATCATCTTCGTAAAATTGGGCAATGTTTTCATCCAGGAACTGCCCGGAAAAGACCTGTTCCGGCAACACTTCGTCAAAAGTGGCCTGGATGGCGGCAGTCGTTCCCTTAATATCATCCGGACGTATCTTCAGTCCGGCCTCCCAGTAGAATACTTTGTTGGTGGTCATCAGCAGCGGATCGTGTTCCTGCCGGAAGGAATGGGTATGGAAATCCTCAGCCACGCCGGTGATCTCCATGACCCGGCGGCTGCCCAATCGCAGCTTCTGACCGACTACTTCGTCGGGATTGTTGATCCCGAGTTTTTCCAGCAGGGTCATATTGACCACTGCCTGCCGCATGGTATCCGAGGGGCTGTACCATTTGCCGGCCAATAGTTCAATACCGTAGGTATCCTGGTAATCCGGATCGCAGTATTTGAGTGTGATCGCGTAGGGTTCATCTTCCGGACGGGAGCCGTAGCGGAAGTTGGAAGCCCAGGTATTTCCCGAAAAAGGCTGATCACTGCTGAAGCTCACCTGCTCCACGGCGGGAATGGCTTCCAGCCGTTGTTTGAGCGCTGATTGCCGGGCAATGGTAGCACTATCGGAATTGAAGGAAAAGGTATAGATCAGATCTTTTTTAAAGCCGAGGTCCTGTGATCGGATATAGTCCAGTTGCAGGATCGTAATAATGGAACCTACGATCAGCGCCTGAGCGATGGCAAACTGCAGTACCACCAGGGCTTTGCGCAGGAATACCCCGCCGGAAAGGCTGCGGGTGCTGTTGGATTTCAGCGCTTCCACCGGTTTGAATCCAGCCAGAGATAATGAGGGATACAAGCCGGCGAGTACCGTCACCCCGAAACCGATGGCGACCAGGAAGGCCCAGATCAACAAATTGGAGAAGAAGGGCAGGTCATCCGGTACTTCGGACACGTGCTTGAGCAACGGCAGGGCCAGGGATGCGAGCGTAGCGCCCAAAACGACCGAGAGCCCAACGATCAGTCCGGTTTCCGTCATGAACTGTCCGACCAGCTGGCCGCGCAATCCACCGAGGGTTTTGCGAACCCCTACCTCCTTGGCCCGCAGAGAGGCCTGTGCGGTAGCGAGATTGATAAAATTGAAACAGGCCATGATCAGGATCAGAATACCAATCGCGGAAAGCACCCGCAGGCGGCTTTTTTCGACCCGGTGGGATCCGGAATGACCGAGTTCTTCGTTGTAATGCAGATCCGACAGTGGCTGGAGCACGTGGTGTCGATTCCGTTCGTTATTGCGCCCCCGGTATTCCTCCTCCCCTACCTGGGCCAGCACCGCATTGGCAGCGTCTATCTGATCTTCGCGGTACAAAAGCGCATAGATCTGATTGTTGGAGCTGCAACTTCCCCAGCTTTCCTCATCGAAGAAAAAGGCATCGGCATTGGCGCGAACGGTCGGATAGGAAACCATATAGGGGATCGGGAAATCGCTGTTATCCGGCAGGTCTTCCACCACACCTTTAACCACTACCGGGTAGAGATTGTCCAATAGCAGGGTCTGATCCATGGCCGTTTGCCACTGACCGAAACTCTTTTCCGCCCAGGTACGGGTCAGAACAATGGTGCCGGGGTCGTCCAGTGCCGTTGCCGGATCACCGGCCAGCCAGTCCAGATCGAAAACCTGAAAAAATTCCGTTTCGACAAAAAAGGCGGTCTCCGGTGGTGTCATACCGAGCTTCTTCAGCGGGGCACCTCCGTCCGGATTGGGGATGGTCAGGGAACCCCACAATTCCCGGATCCGGCTCATCTTTTCGAACTGACTGACATTACTTTCAATGTCGTCCATCGCCGGGATTGGGGTACAGACCCCTAGTTCTATTTCACCGTCGGCCCGCTCCTGCTCAGCCACTACGCGGACGATGCGATCGTAATTCGCAAAGTTCTTATTGAAGCTGTATTCGTAATTGACCAGGCGGAAGATCAGTAATGCCGCCGCGATCCCCAGCGTGAGCCCGGAAAGATTGATGATGGTATAGATCTTGTTTTTCCGTAAGGCCCGGACGGCAATTTTCAGGTGATTGTAGAACATAAATTTTGTTTTTAGTGGTCGGCCGGCCCCTTGTCGACCGACCGACCACTTCAATTATTCACTCCTCAATGATTTTATCGGATTGGATAATGCTGCTTTCACGCCCTGGACACTTACCGTGAGGAAGGCGATGAGCAGTACAATGATCGCGGCCAGAATGAATACACCCCAATCCAGAGATATTCTAAATGCAAAATCTTCCAGCCATTTATTCATACCGTAGATAACCAGCGGGATGGCAATGATCAGGGCCACACCCACCAGTTTCAGAAAATCTTTCGAAAGTAGTCCGACAATACCGGGAACCGATGCTCCCAGCACCTTGCGGATACCGATCTCTTTGGTCCGTTGCTCCGTAGCGTAACTGGCCAGACCAAACAGTCCCAGACAACTAACCAGGATGGACAACAGGGCGAACACCCCGGCGATCCGGCCAATGCGCTGCTCGGCTACGTACATATCGGCAAAAGCACTGTCCAGAAAGCGATTGCTGAAGGGCTGATCCGGGGCCATTTTCTGCCACTGGTTCTCCAGGGCACTGATCACCGCTTCGGTCTCACCGCCCTTGTAGCGGAAAGAGATATAACTCTGGGATGGCGACAGCCGCAAACTCAGCGCACCGATATTTTCCCGCATACTCGCCCAGTGGAAATCCTGTACAACGCCGATCACCGTCAGTTCTTCAAAATCTTCCGGCCGCGGCGTACCGCCCGGGCTGTCGGTCAGGGTATAGATCTTTTTCCCGATCGGGTCGTCGAATCCGAATAGTTTCGCCGCCGCTTCGTTGAGAATAACGGCGGAACTGTCCAGCCGCTGGGCCAGATCGAAATTCCGGCCTTCGGCCAGTTCCATGCCCAGAGTATTCAGGTAGTTTTCGTCTACCCGCCACTGTTGCATATTGACGGAATTATCCGTGCTGAAACTCCGGGCTTTGCTGAAGGTCTGATCCGAGCGGTGCGACGGTACCGGCAGGTAGCTGCTTACCGTAGCGCTCTCGATCGCCGGATGTTTCAACATTTCTTCCTTAAAGGTATTCGCCTGACTACCGAGTGCGTAGGCATCGTTCACAATAATTACCTGGTCCCGATTGAAACCGACTTTTTTACTTTGGATATAATTCAGTTGCTTGAAAACGAATAGTGTGGCCAGGATCAGCGTAGCGGACGTCACAAACTGGAAAACCACCAGCACCGAGCGGAAGCTCAGCCCTTTGCTCCGGCTTTTGATCTGTCCCCGCAGTACTTTCAGGGTATCAAAAGCAGAAAGGAAAAAGGCCGGGTAACTGCCCGCCAGCAGTCCGACCACGCCCACGGTGCCGACCAGCGAAAGCCAGAAAAGCGGAGACCCCCAGGGCATGCTGAGTTCCCGGTCCGCCAGTTCCTGGTATTCCGGTAAAGCAACTACGGCAATGCCGATCGCCAGCACCACGGCCAGGGCCGCGAGCAGGGTACTTTCGCTCAGGAACTGACCGATAAGGGACGAACGGCGACTGCCCATTACCTTGCGGACACCGATCTCTTTGGCCCGATCGGCCGAACGGGCCGTCGACAAATTCATAAAATTGATGCAGGCAATGATCAGTACGAAGGCGGCGATCAGGCCGAAGATCCAGACGTATTTGATACTGCCGTTGGGCGCCAGTTCCACATTGAGATCGGAATGCAGGTGGATGTCCTGCAGGTCCTGCAGATAGATACGGGCGTACTGGCCGGAAGCCTCAAATTCCTCCACCGAAATGCCCATCAACTGCTGGGCCGTCACGGCGATCTTTTCCCGGGAAAAAGCGGCAAACTTTGCTCTGAATGCTTCCAGGTCCGCATCCTCGTGCAGTAGGAGGTAATTGTGAAAGTTGTTATTGGATGCCCAATAAGGCGGATCGGTAGCGACCTCGCGGTTGCCGTTCATCGACATGATCAGATCGGCCCGGAAATGCGTATTTCGGGGCATATCTTCGTAAACGGCCGTCACCCGCCAGCGGTCTTCATTGTCGAAGATCAGGGTCTGCCCGATCGCCGCCTGGGCAGATTCGAAATATTTTTCAGCCCGGCTCCGGGAAATGGCCATGGTATTGGGTTCGGTCAGGCAATTTTCGGCACTGCCCTCGATGACACCTACCGGAAACAGTTCGAAGAAAGTACTGTCTGCGGTCAGCACGTATTCCTCCCGGATATTCTGTTGGCCCTCGCCGTCGGGTTTCACCAGGAAACTTCCGTACTGCCGGATCCGGCACCAGGACTCCACCTCGGGCAATTCTGCACCACTATCCGGACCTACCACCGAGCCCGTTGTCGCCATCTGGTAGTGGGTACCGCCGAACTTAATGTCCGCCGCTGCCCGCACGATCCGGTCCGCATTGGGGTTCCAGCGATCGTAGCTCAGTTCGTTGGCAACGTACAACATGATGAGCAGGCAGCAAGCCACGCCGATGGCCAGGCCAAAGATATTGATCAGGCTGAACCCTTTATTTTTTAACAGGTTCCGCCAGGCCATTTTGAAATAGTTCTGAAACATAAGACTTACAGTTTAGGTGATCACGATCAGTTTTCAGTGGCCAGGCGCCCGCAGACTTGCCTGACCACCGCTTACTGACTATTATTTTATGTCACCTCATATGTCGTTTTTTTGTACCTGCCGGTTGCAATAATGAACCGAAAATCAATCAATTAGCACATAATAATTTTATCGATGCTTTAACGCTCCGTTTTCGGGCCCGCAGCTGTTCGTCATTTGCAATAAACATCCGGGGATATGCTATACTTTTCCCCCGGAAAAACAAGACTTTTATTCGCTCTTCAGCGCCTCGACCGGGTTGGCCAATGCGGCCCGCACCGCCTGAAAGCTCACCGTCAGGAAAGCGATCGCGACCGCAAATCCGCCGACCAGCACAAACACCCACCATTGGATCTGGATATGGTAGGCAAACTCCGTCAGCCACTGCCGCATAAAATACCAGGCCACCGGTGAAGCCAGCACCAGGGCCAGCAGGACCAGCGCCAGGAATTCTTTGGACAATCGGCCGACCAGACTGCCGGTAGTCGCCCCCAGTACTTTCCGGATACCGATCTCTTTCACCCGGCGCTCCATGCTGAAGGTCGCCAGACCAAACAGCCCCATACAGGAGATCAAAATGGCCAGGAAAGTAAACAGACTGATGATGTACGACAGATTGGTTTCTGCCTGGTACTGTTTCTGTAGATCTTCATCCAGGAAACTGTATTCAAAGGGGGTATCCGGGTTGAGTTGGTTCCAGGTGGTTTCAATGGTAGCCAGCAAACCGGCATAATCTTCGGTTTGGGTGCTGATCAGGGTATTGAAGTGCTGATTGGGCGGCCAGTAGCTCAACATCAGCGGATACATATCCGAGCGCAGGGACTGGAAATTGAAATCCTGCATTACCCCCACAATGTGGTAAGTGATCTGTTCATCATCAAAATCGGAATAGACCTCCGTACCGGGTGCATCGCTGACCGACAGTCCCAGGGCCGCCACGGCGTATTCATTCAGCACGATCTGATTGGTGGTATCGCCCGGCAGCAACGCCCGGCCGGCGAGCAGGGGAATGTTCAGTGCGTCCAGATAATCTTCATCCGTATAAATGACCTTGGTATTCTGGGCGCTTTCCATCGTCTGTCCTTCGGTGTAGACGGAAAAATCCCGGGTAACAAACTGCCCCGGCGTGGCGAGCATCCCGCTCACCGTGCGTACCGCGGGCAACTGTTTGACTTCCTGTTTGAAAGTTGCGAGACGAGACCGGGCCGCATCCGTTCTGACCGGCACAATGATCTGCTGTTCTTTCTGGAAACCCAGATCCCGGTTCTGAATGAACTGCAACTGCTGGTGGATCAGGATCGCTCCGATCACCAGTCCTACGGAAACCGCAAACTGCAGCACCACCAATCCCTTCCGCAGATTAGCTACGGAAAAACGACTCCGGCCGCTACCGGCTTTAAAGGCATTGACAGCCTTAAAACCGGACAGGTAAAAGGCCGGATAACTACCCGCCAACAGACCGGTCAAAAGTACCAGCGCTCCGATCAACAGCCAGATCTGAGGGTATTGGCTAAAGCTGCCGGTCACGTCACTGCCGGTCATCAGATTCAGCCAGGGCAAGGCTAATTTGATCAGTGGGATGGCCAACAGGAAAGCAATGGCAGACAAAAGGACCGCCTCCGTCAGGAACTGACTGATCAGGCTGCCTCTGCCGGCCCCAACCGTTTTCCGGATACCGACCTCTTTGGCCCGTAAGGTAGATCGGGCCGTGGTCAGATTCATAAAGTTGATACACGCCAGGAACTGGATAAAGCCGGCAATCGTCAACAGGATATACAGCAGGCTGGAACTGACGGTAGTTTCTACCTGATTGCTGCGCTCCGAAAACAGGTGGATATCCCGAACCGCTTCCAGATGCAGCGACTTTTCCATGCCCATATTGCGCAACTGGTCGCCACCGTGTTGCTCCAGAAATGCGGGTAGCCTGGCGGCTACTACTTCGGCACTGGCCTGGGGTTTCAGCTTGATGTAACCGTGAATGAAGTTATTGCCCGACCAGTTGTTGTTATTGATTACATACTCGCCGATACCGCCGCTGTTGATGGCCATATAGTAGTGGCCGCGAATATGGGAAGGATTCGCCTGGGCGTCGACTACCCCGGTGACGCGGAATTCGTTGTCCGCGATCTCTATGCTTTCCCCCAGCGCGGACTGGCGACCAAACAGCTTTTCGGCCACCTTACGGGTCAGAACGACCGTATAGGGTTCATCCAACGCGTGCGCCGGATCGCCTTCTACCCATTTGTAGGTAAACACCTGGAAAAAGGCCGGATCAACATAATAGCCTTTGGTTTCGTAGAAGGAGGTATTCTTCCATTTCAGGATCTGCTGGCTGACATCCGGCGTACCGATCACGCGGGTCCAGTTTTCTACTTCCGCAAATTCTTCGCCCAGCGCCGGTGCAATGGGCGGCGACAGGGTAGACATCTCACGCCGCGGATTTTCCTGCAATTTGGTGTCGGTCACCACGCGGTAGAGGGCATCCAGATCGGCATGGTGCTTATCGTACTGATACTGCTCCATGGCGAAGAACAGGATATACAGGCAACAGGCCGTCCCCAGGGTCAGCCCGAGAATATTGATCAGACTGAAGGTTTTGTTTTGCCAAAACTGCCGGAGGATAAGTTTGAGATTATTTCGCAACATAGCTTACGGTTGTATTTTTATGAAGTTGGGATAAAGTGCGGAGCACCCTATCACTCACTTTTCAAGGAATCGATCGGATTGGCCAGTGCTGCTTTTACACTTTGCAGACTCACCGTGAAAAAGGCAATACTCAGTGCGACCAGGCCCGTCAGGGCAAATACCCACCACTGAATATGGATGCGATAGGCAAAATTTTCCAGCCAGGTATCCATGAGCCACCAGGCCAGCGGCGAGGCGATCAGGATGGCAATACCCACCAGCAGCAGGAAATCCCGGGACAACAATCCGACCAGTCCGGCCGTAGAAGCGCCCAGCACTTTGCGAATACCGATCTCTTTGGTCCGGACCGTTACCATATAGGATGCCAACCCGAACAGTCCGAGACAGGCGATCAGAATAGCCAGCGAGGAGAAGATGGCAATGATATTCCCCAACCGCTGATCCGCGATGTACTGCTCGTTGAAATGGTCGTCCAGAAAGAAATAATTGAACGGGTTATTTGGGAAGAACCGGGACCAGGTCTGTTCGACCTTGCCGATGAGCGTGCTCACTTCGGTGGCATTATCCGCGGCCAGCCCGAGCGAAAAATACAGGTAGTTACTACCGGAATTCCGCAGGATCATCGGTTCGTAGGCGTGCTGCAGGGAGCGATGATGGTAATCGGCTACCACCCCTACGATCGAACGGGGCGAACCCTGATAGTTGACCGTTTTGCCGATCGCGGATTCGGGATCTTCCAACTCCAGCATAGGCAGGGCACTTTCCGTCAGGATGATCGCATCTTTATCCGTCGACATTTCATCGGAGAAGTTGCGGCCGGCCAGTAACTCCATACCAAAAACCTCCAGGAAACCTTCATCCATGACAAAGCCCTTGAAGGTTACATTCTTTTCCTTATCCGCCGACATCATCCGGATGCCGCCGTGGGCATCTATATCTAAATATTTCTTTCCCGGTATGGCCGAAGAAGCCCCAATCTGCTCTATTTCGGGGATATTGTTCAGCGCCATTTTGAAACTTTGGTAATGGGCTCTGTAGACCGAATCACTATCCAGTGAGGTCGGCGCATTAATGATCAGTTGCTGATCCAGCGCAAAGCCCAGGTCCTGATTTTTCATATACCGCAACTGCAGGAAGATCACCACGGTACCGATGATGAGCGCCACGGATACGGCATACTGAAACGTTACCAGGCCCTTGCGCAGGACGCCTTTACCCCGTCGCTGTTTTTCTCCTTTCAGGGTTTTGGCCGGAGAAAAGGTAGCCAGGAAAAAAGCAGGATAAAGGCCGGACAGCACGGTGCCGGCCAACAATAAAGTCGGCAGCAGCCACCAGACCGTCGGGCCGGCAAAGATGGAGGGCATCGTTTTACCCACCAGGGTATCCATGGCGGGTTGTCCCAATTGTACCAGACAAACGGCCAGCAGTATAGCGACCAGATTAACCAAAAAAGCTTCGGTCAAAAACTGCGCGACCAAAGTACCCTGATTCGCACCGATCACCTTGCGCACGCCCACTTCGCGAGCCCGTTCTTCGGCCCGAGCGGTAGCCAGATTGATGTAATTTACCCAGGCGACGATCACTACCACGATTCCGATCAGAAACAGGAAATAGACCGTGTTGCCGTCTCCGTTGGGCTCCGCTTCGTATCCGAGTTTAGAGTTGAGATGAATATCGAGCAGCGGTTGCATAACCGCTTCACTGTAGAAACCTTCCGTTTTTTCCACAAAGCGCTTTTTGTTGAAATCCGGAAGTTTTGCCGCAAAGGCAGCCGGATCCACGTTCTCGCGCAGGAGTACGAAAGTAAAGAAGTCATTCCAGCCCCACTGTTGGGTCGGATCTCCGTTCGTCACCAGGAAGGTATTGAAGGAGACCAGCATATTGAATTTCAGGTGAGAATTTTCGGGTACATCTTCCAGGATACCGGTCACTTCCAGGTCTCCCCGGTTATTGACCCGGATCACCTTACCCACCGGACTTTCCGTCCAGGAGGCCCGGGGTCCAAAGTAGCGCTCGGCAACCGATTCGGTCAACAGGGTGGTGAAGGGACGGGTAAGACAGGTCTTCCGGTCGCCCTCGATCAGTGGGAAATCAAACACTTCGAACAAGGTCGAATCCGCATAGTACATCTTCTCCTCCTCGTATTGCTGGTCGCCGTATTTGAAAACCGTCCGGCCGTATTCCGGAGTGAAACGCACGTAGGACTCTACTTCCGGGAAATCTTCCGCCAGAGCCGGACCCAGTGGAGCCACATTCATGGCATCGTGCCCTTCGAGGCGTCCCTGTCCGTAAAATTTCAGGGTCATTCGGTAGATCCGGTCCGCTTTGTCGTGAAACTGGTCGTAACTGTTTTCCATCCGGATGTATTGCCAGATGAAAAAAGCCGCCGCCAGACCCAGAGCCAGACCAAATACATTGATCAGGGTGGATGTTTTACTGTTCTGCAGATGCCGAATAGCGAGTTTGAGGTTATTTTTAAGCATAATATGCTGTATTGCATGGATCAGATGCCCGGTGTAATCCGGCAGCACCCGACTCATTCATTTCTTAAAGATTCTACCGGATTAGCGACGGCCGCCCGCAGGCTTTGGAAACTTACCGCCAGCATAGCAATGGCAAAAGCGCTGATCCCGGCCAGGAGGTATACCACCACGGAAATATCGATCCGGTAGGTAAAACCCTCCAGCCAGTTGGTCATCAGGTACCAGCTGATCGGTACGGCGATCAAAAAAGCGATCAGTACCAGCCGTAGGAAGTCCATAGATAACATGCGGAAAATACCGGCCATGGAAGCGCCCAGTACTTTGCGGATCCCGATCTCCTTGGTGCGCTGTTCGGCCGAGTAGGTCACCAGCCCCAGCAGGCCCAGACAAGAGATGAAAATGGCCAGCAGGGCAAAGGAACCGAAGATCCGCCCCTGCTGCAGATCGTTCTGGTGCAGCTCCATAAACTGTTCATCCAGAAAATGCAGATCAGCGTGCCAGTTGGGATCCAGTGTCTGCACGATCTCTTTCACCGCCGTTTGCAGGCGATCCGTTTCGTCGGACTGGAAGCGCACGGCCACGAACTGACTGCGCATCCAGTCAAAAGGTGCGAATTGGATCACCGCCGGTTCTACCTGATCGTGAAAAGATTGAAAATGGAAATCTTTTACCACGCCAATGATCTGCCCTTCCTTCTGGCTTTTGCCGCTCCCGAAGAGCGCACGTTCGCCGACGGCAGCGGCTGCTGAAGGAAAATCGAAAGCTTTAACGGCCGTCTCGTTGATCACAAAGGCACCGTTTCGGTCCGACGCCCGACTTGCATCCAGGCTGCGTCCGGCGATCAGTTCGTACCCCATCGTTTCCAGGAAAGCGCCCTGGACCGCATAATTTTCCGTTTGTACTTTCGGACTATTCAGGTCGAGCTGCATCGGCCAGCTATCTCCCGTGAAGGTAGCGACATTGCTGCCGCCGGCTACCCGTTCCACGCCGGCTACTTGCTGTAATTCCTCCTGCAGGATCGGGAATTGTTCCGATAATTTACCGTTGATCTGAAAAACGCCGACCTGTTCACTCACCTCGGGCCGGATACTTTCCCGGACGTACTCCATTTGCTGCCACACCACCAGCGTGGCGACCAGCAGAATGACCGAAGCGGCAAATTGCCCCACCACCAAACCCTTCCGGGAAAGATCGGCCATGGAGAGCTGGTGAAATTTGCCCTTCATCGCCTCCAGCGGCCGGAAACCGGACAGGAACAAGGCGGGAAAAATGCCCGCAATGAGGCCCACCAGCATGATCACAGCCAGCGCTGAGGCATAGAACCAGGGCTGGTTCAGATCCGCCGCCTGAAAACTTTTGCCCGAGATCAGATTAAATCCCGGCAGGAACAGATTGGCCAGTACGATCGCGAGGATGCCGGCCAGTGCCGTGGTGAGCACCGTTTCCATCATAAATTGCCCGATCAGGCTCCGACGATTGGCGCCGATGATCTTGCGAATACTCACCTCTTTGGCCCGCTTGGGGAAACGGGCAGTGGTGTAATTTACGTAATTGATACCGGCGATCAGGAGCAGGATCAATGCGATCAGGCCCAGGAGATACAGCGTTTTGAGATTACCGCTGCTACTTTCGCGGCCATAGTCGGAATGTAGGTGTATATCGAGCAGTGGCTGAAAAGCCATTTGGTAATTCTGCTGCCAGTCGTCGAGTTGATCGGCCAGGTGGCGTTCGGTGAAGGCCGTTAGTTTAGCTTCCGCCACTTCGATGGAGGTATGCTCGGCCAGCCGGAAAAAAGTATAATTCCCCGGCATTTGCTGCCAGAGTTCCGCCGGGCCGTAGGCAGATTCGAAAGTGCTGAACGGCAGTGCCAGATCGAACTCCACAGTAGTATTTTGGGGAAAATCCCGGAATACGCCACTCACCGTCGAGTACAAGGCCCCCGAACTGCCGATCTCCAGGGTTTTGCCAATGGGATTGGCATCTCCAAAATATTTTTTCGCATAGCTTTCACTGATCACTACACTCTGGGGTGTGGCCAGTGCGGTGGCTGCATCGCCCTCAATAAAATCCAGGTGGAAAACTTCCGCGAAGGCGGTATCGATAAAGGCCAGATTTTCAAAAAAACGTTTATCCTGGTAGCGGGTTAGGGTCGTTAAACCTTTGGCAACCCGGGTGACGGAGGCCACTTCGGGAAGCTCCTGGCCCAGGGCCGGACCGATCGGCAGAGGCGTTGTCGCAAATTTCCCCTGACCAAGATAGTTCTCAAAAACCACCCGGTAGAGACGTTCCGGTTGGTGATTTTGCTGATCATAGCTCCATTCACTCTGCAGATAGCTCAACATCAGCAGACAGCAACCGATGCTCAGGGCCAGTCCGCTGATACTGATGATCGCGTAGAAGCGATTTTTCCGCAGTTGTCTAAAAGCTACTTTCAAAAAATTCTTAAACATGTTGAGCGTTTTGTGATCCTTAAATCATCCACTTTTGGAGCGCTGGTCTTATAGTTCCTTTTATTCGCTTCGTAGCGACTTGACCGGGTTGGCCAGTGCCGCCCGCATACTCTGGAAGCCCACCGTCAGAAAAGCGATCAGCAGTGCTACCATTCCGACCAGAATAAATACCCATACCGGGATATCGATCCGGTAGGCAAAATTTTCCAGCCAGCGCTGCATGAAATACCAGGACAGCGGAACGGCGATCACAAAGGCGATCGCTACCAGCCGCACAAAATCTCTGGACAGCAGGCCGACGATGCCGCTGAGGCTCGCCCCCAGTACTTTACGGATCCCGATCTCCTTGGTGCGGTTGGCCGCGGCCAGCGCCGCCAGCCCCAGTAAACCGAGGCAGGCCAGGAAAATAGCGATGCCGCCCGCCCAGGCCACGATGGTCCCCCAGCGTTCTTCGGCCTGATAGAATTGGTTGACGTCTTCATCGAGAAAACTGTAGGAAAAGGGAAAATCGGGGACGATGGCTTCCCATTCGGTCTCTATATTTTTCAGCACCTGTTCCGGATTTCCGGAAGGGATACGGACCATAAAACGGAACGGCTGGTAATCATAAAACTGGTGAAACAACTGGGGCTCCACCCCTTCCCGGAAGGAGAAAAAGTTGAAATCCTTCACCACCCCGATCACGATCGGCGTCCTTTCCGGATCCCGGGAATAGCCCGTGAGCGGCTGCCCGATGGCCGATTCGGCCGTCCAGCCGAAATCTTTGGCGGCAGACTCGTTAAAAATGACGGAGGTGAGGGTATCCGCAGAAATAGTGGGATCAAAATTGCGCCCGGCCAGCAGGGGGATGTCCATTACATCGAGGTAGCGGTCATCCACAAAATATTCGTAAAGAGATTTGAGTTCATCACCATTGTATTCAAAACCGGAGCGACTGTAGCCCTGATTGGCGCCCAGACTGATCTCCGCGCTCGTCACGCCCAGTACGTCGGTCCGTCGGGACATCGCATCCCGGAAACGTGGCCACACCGTGGCTACATCCGTGCCTTCGGCATTCACCACCACTACATTTTCCTTGTTGAAACCTGGGTACTGATTGTGCATGTATTGCAGCTGCTGCAAAATGATCAGCGTAGAAGCGATCAGACCGATGGATAAAACGAACTGCAGCGTAACCAGAGATTTGGTAAAGAGATTGGAACCGCCCAGCCGGACCTTCGTTTTCAATACTTCAACCGGACGGAATCCGGACATCACCAGTGAAGGATAACTGCCGGCCAGCAATCCGACCACCAGCACCAGGCCCGCCGTCAGCCAACCCAATTCGGGGTATTGCTCCAGCGAAAAGACCAGTTCCCGGTCGGAAAGTTCATTGAATGCCGGGAGCAGCAGATAGCCCAACCCCAGACCGATACCCGCCGAAAGTCCACTCAGCAGAAAGGATTCGGTCAGGAACTGGCCGATCAGTTGTTTACGGCTGCTGCCGATCACTTTGCGAACGCCCACTTCCTGCGCCCGACCGGCCGAACGACCGATCGCCAGGGTGGTAAAGTTGATACAGGCGATCAGCAATACGCCACCCGCTATGCTGAGCAGGATCCAGATGTTTTTCGGATCGATCGCCGAGCGAAAACCACCCGGAACCTCCGTATTCGTATGCATTTCCCGCAGGGGCTGCAGCTTATAGGTTACCGGAGAGCCATCGCCCGTCCAGCGACCGGCTTCGCGCATTTCCCTTTCCGTATCCGGATAATGTTCGTTTCTGAAGGTCTGCAGGCGCTCCGGAGCATGGGGTAGCCCGCTGCCGGGTTTGAGTTGCAGGAAGGTCATGAAGGCGGATCGCTGCCAGTTGCCCTGATAGCGTTCTCCGCTGCGGGTTTTGGACGCGAGGTATTGGTAATTAGCGAGTATATCAAAGTGAATGGTGGAATTGGAGGGTTGGTCCTCTACTACCGCCGCCACCGTAAAGGGCTGGAAGCTGTCTTCCAGCTTGATGTCCATCGTTTTCCCGGTTGGATTTTCCTCTCCGAACAGCCGGATGGCGGTACTTTTGGTCAGCACCACAGATTCCAGGTCTTTCAGGATCTCCTTTTCGGGGCCGTAGATCAGCGGGAAGGTAAATACGTCAAATACGTTGGGATCCGCGAAGGTAACGCCTTCGCGCTGGACCTGACCGTTGCTTCGAACGAAGTTCTCCCCCCAGGCCGTACGAAAGCGTACCACTTCCTCTACATCAGGAAAAGTTTCCTGCATGGCCGGCCCCAGCGGCATCGGCAGGTGGGCATCAGCCTGGGCTTCCCGGCCGTCGAATGCCTCTGTCCAGCGATACACCCGAAAAATATTATCAGCGTTTTCGTGCTGCCGGTCGTAGGTCAGTTCGTTAATGGCGTAAAGCAGGAACAGACTGAAACAGGCCAGCCCAATGGACAATCCCAGAATGTTGATCAGGGAAAGCCCTTTTTGCTTGAATAAGGTACGAAAGGCAACTTTAAAATAATTCTTGATCATAGTCAGGTGTATGTATTTTCAATGCTTAGGGGCTCAGTACGCGGTAAAACCTTGTTTATTCGATGCGCATTCATTTAGCTTTTTGTTGCTTACTCATTCCGCAGACTTTTGACCGGATTGGCCAAGGCGGCTTTAATACTCTGAAAGCTTACCGTCAGGAAGGCAATCCCGAGGGCCATGGCCGCCGCCACGACGAATAGCCACCAGCTCAGCTCGATGCGGAAAGCAAAATCTTCCAGCCACTGTCCCATGAAATACCAGGTCAGCGGTAAGGCGATCACCAGAGCGATGGCCACGAGGTAGAGAAAATCCCGGGACAACAAGCCGACGATATTGGCTACCGTGGCACCGAACACTTTGCGGATACCGATCTCTTTGGTCCTTCTTTCGGCCAGGAAAGCGCTCAGGCCCAGCAAGCCGAGGCAGGCGATGAAAATTGCGAGGAAGGTAAACGACTTAAACAGCGCCGCCGTGCGCATTTCCGACCGGTAGAGGTCTTGGTATTGATCATCGATGAAAAAGAAATCAAAGGGTTTGGCGAAATCCATCCCTTTGTAGGCCGTTTCCAGTCGGCTCATGGTCGCTTGAATATCGTTCTGGGGTTTCAGGCGTAGCGTCAGATAGGCCGAAGTGATCAATTGGCGGGTATCCTCTTCCGTCAACTCAAAAATGACCTGGGGATCTACTTCGGTTTTGTAACTGAAAAATGCATAATTCTCGATCACTCCATTCACGGTATATCCGTTTTCGTCCCCGCTCATCTCTTTGAGAATGCGCTCCCCTGTAGGATTTTTCAGTTCCATTTTTTCCAGGGCCGTCTCGTTCAGGAATACCCGTTTCGCAGTGTTACTGCCATCGTTACGGGAATCATCCTGTGCAATCCATTTGGCTCCGATAAGTTCCAGAAAATCCCGGTCCGCCGAAGTGAAATGGATCGATAGCGGTTTACCCGTCGGTGTTTTGGCAAAAAAGAAGTTCGTTCCCTCGGATTTGAAGGGTACCGCCGTAGAGATACTCGCTCCGATCACGCCGGATTCCCGACCGGCAGCCGCTTTCAGGGCATTCGCGGTACCTTCCCGCTCGGCTTCAAAGGGAATAACGAGCAGTTGGTCCCGGTCGAAACCGAGATCCCGTTCGCCCAGAAAATTCATTTGGGATTGCATGACCAGGCTGCAAACGATCAGCCCGGCCGAAATGACAAACTGAAAGACCATCAGTGCCTGCCGGGTCCGTTCACCTTTCAGGGCACTTCCCCTACCCGTCCGCAATACTTTGGCCGGGATGAAGCGGGATAGAGCCAGGGCCGGATAACTGCCCGCCAGAAAGATGCTCAGTATAAGAATGCCCGTAATCGCCAACACCATCGGCCCCTGCAACAAAAGATCCAGTTCGATCCGGGTATCGGCAATGTAATTGACTGCGGGCAGGGCCAGACGGCTCAGGAAGAGTGCGATCCCGAAAGCCAGACAGACCATGAGGGAAGATTCGCCGAAGAACTGACTGATCAGTTGTCCTCTTCTCGCTCCCAGCGTTTTCCGTACGCCCACTTCCTTAGCTCGTTGGGTGGCCCGGGCCGTGGTCAGACTGGCGTAATTGACAATGGCCAACAGCAGGATCAGCAGCGCGATCCCGATGAAGAGCCCCATTTTTTTCTGCAGGGCATCGGTGAAATAGTAGTCGGGTAAGGTACTGATCGAAATCTCGGTCCGGTTTTCACGGTCTTGTTCGGGTTTGGCAGCGGTAATGATCTCTTCGATCCGGGATTGGACCGGAGCGGCGTTCTGCCCGTCCGCCAGCAGGAAATAGGTGTTGAAACTCCCGAGTCTTGCCGCGGGAGATTCGAATGCCAGCGGAGTGATTGTCCGCAGGCTATTGAAGGAAGCAATAAAGTCGTACTGTAGGTTGGAATTTCCGGGAGCCGGAGCGATCACCCCGCTTACGGTGAGCGCATGGTCCTTTACTTCGGTATCACTCAGATATCCGCCGGACGGCGGCAGGAAATTGATGGTTTGGCCGATCGGATCCGCGGTGCCGAAATATTTCTCCGCCATCGCCGGCGTCAACAGCACGGAAAAAGGCTCCTCCAGAGCGGTATTCCGGTTGCCCGCCAGTAGCTCGAAAGAAAAAATATTGAGGAAATTGCTATCGGCAAAAAGGAAATGTCCCTCATTGTATTTTTCGGTACCATCGAGGGTACTCAGTACCACGTTCTGTTGGGGTGCCGTGCGGACAAAAGCCTCCACTCCGGGCACCTGTTCCTCGATGATGGGGCCGAAACCGGCATCAAAACGGGTCGTATTGAAAGAGGTTTCGCCGTAATAGCTCTTGGCCGAACTCAGGTACAGCCGGTCCGAATACTCATGAAAGCGATCAAAGCTATACTGATGGTGGACGTAGGCAACCGTCAGGAAGGCAGCCGCCAGGCCAACCGCCAGGCCCATAAGATTGAGAGCGGTAAAGCCCTTTTGTCTGATGATCTTTCTCCAGGCGATCTTGAAATGATTGAACAGCATAAGAATTCGATTGTGGCAATACGCAGGAAGGCCGAGCCAGGCAGGCTCAGCGATTAAGGTTGGCAGGGGGTAGTTGGGACCGGTTCGCGATCAGCCGCTTTTGCGACCTGATCCCGATGTTCGGTTCCTGCTACCCGCTACTGCTTTAGTTGTCTTGTCGATCGGTAACTTTTGCCTTCGGGAAGGCACCTTTACGGTCGGGTAATACGCCTCTTCAGAGATATTGCTGAACGACGTTCTCGGTTACCACCTGTCCGTCAAGCATCCGGATGATCCGGTTGCCGAATTCGGCACAGTATTGGGAGTGGGTCACCATCAGGATGGTTGCGCCTTCCTGATTCAGGTGGACCAGTGTCTTCATTACATCATCGCCATTGGAGCTATCCAGGTTACCGGTAGGCTCATCCGCCAGGATCAGCTTCGGGTTATTGACGATCGCCCGGGCTACCGCCACGCGCTGCTGCTGACCACCGGACAGTTGTTGCGGGAAGTGATTCCGGCGGTGCATCATATTCATTTTTTCCAGCACCTCGTCTACGCGCTCCTTGCGTTCTTTGGATCCCACTTTGGTGTAGATCAGCGGCAATTCCACGTTTTCGAATACAGTCAGCTCATCAATCAGGTTAAAGCTCTGGAAGATGAAACCAATATTGTTCTTACGCAGATTGGAACGTTGGCGTTCGCTGTAGTTGGAAACTTCGTGATCGAGAAAGTGGTACTCTCCGCCGGAAGGATTGTCGATCAGGCCGAGAATATTCAGAAGTGTGGATTTTCCACAGCCGGATGGGCCCATAATGGAAACGAACTCCCCCTGTTTGATCTCTACATCAACTTCGTTGAGAGCAGTGGTTTCCACTTCGTCGGTGCGATAGACTTTTACCAGTCCTTTAGTTTTGATCATCAGTTAAATTTTTAAATTTTTTGCGTGGGGCAAACTTCCGGGAGCAGGGTGATCTTCACCCTACCCCGGGCATAAGCCGGGCTTTTTTCGAAGTGCATGGAGCGGGGGGCCTGGAGAGAAGGGCTAACAATTTGAACAGTCGGGAATATTAAATGCCCTTTCCCAAACCTCCTGCTCTATGCATTATTTACACAGAGCGAAGAGCAGGGGGCATGGAGGATCTTAATTTACAGTCGGGTGATTACCTCCATGCCCCTTGCTCTCCGGTCCGCGCTATTTGAGTACTAATTCGTCTTTATCCCCGAAGTTCTCATAAGAAGAGACGATAACAATCTCTCCAGGTTGCAGCCCTTCGATAACTTCGTAGTAATTGGGGTTCTGATTACCGACGCGGATACGGCGTTTGCGGGCGATCTCTCCGCCCGGATCCAGCACGTATACCCAGTTGCCGCCGGTAGTCTGGAAGAATCCGCCTTTAGCCAGCAGCATAGCTTCTTTTTCGTCACTGAGGGAAAGTTTCAGAGAAATGGTCTGTCCGCGTTTGATGTTGGCGGGCCGGTCTCCCACGAAGATCAGGTCCACTTCGAAAGAACCGTTGGTTACTTCCGGATAGATCTTCTGGATGCGCAGGGTGTATTCCTGGCCGTCCATGGTGAAGTTACCTTCCTGCTGGGGGAAGATGCGGGAGATATAGAATTCGTCGATGCGGGCCCGGATCTTATAGTCGTCCAGGATATCGATCTGTGCGATGCGGTCACCGCGGTTGATCAACTGTCCGATCTCGTTGTCCAGTGAGGATACCTGGCCGCTGATCGGTGCTTTGATGGTCAGGTTGTCCAGGCTTCTTCTGGCAAAATCGAGGTTTCGGCGCATCAGATTGAGCGTGGTTTCCAGCTGATCTTTCTGCATCACCTGGAACAGTGAATCCTTTTCGATGGTCGCTTTCATCAGTTTGGTGCGGCGCATCAGGTGTTCGTATTCATCCTGGGTGGCTTCGAAATCCACCTGCGAGATCACACTGTCGCGATAGAGTGATTCGTTTCTTTTAAACTGCTTTTCCAGCTGGTCGATACGGTATTGTACATCCAGGGCCTGTTCGCGGTAATTAAGACTTTGCTGATCCATCAGAATACTTGTCTGGCGGATATTATTGACCTGGGTTACGATCTGGGCTTCCTGGTTCAGTACATTGAGCTCCAGATCCGTATTGGAAAGGCGCAGGATATCCTGACCGCTCTCCACAATGGCGCCGTTCTCGAGGAAAACCTCCTCTACCCGGCCACCTTCTACGGCATCCAGGTAAACGGTCTTGATCGGTTCGACTACCCCAAAAAGCGTGATGTATTCCTTAAACACACCCTCGTTAATCGTATCGGTTAGCAGACGTTCGCGTTGTACATTTAATCGACTGGCACCTCCGGTTTTGCTGATGGCGGAAATGATCAGGGCTACACCGCCGATCCCCACCAGTATCAGGAGAATGCGTTGCCAGGTCCAGGTCTTCTTTTCTATCTTACGATCCATTGTTTGTTCCTTCTTAAATGGTTTTTAACCAGAAAATATCGAAATCGGCGGGCATTGGATTAGCGAACTTTTTTAATCCTTATAACTCTTGGTCCGCTTCGAAAAATTTACAGTCGGGTTGTTTGCTTTAATTGTCGGGTACCCGCCGGTTCGATATTATAAAAAAATTGTCAGGTGATTACTTGTGTACAGTAATGAACAAGGGGTGTGCCAACTTTTCCAAACAACTGAATACCAGTTAATTAACTATAAAGCAAGCAAAAAAAATAAAAAAATCTTGTACGATTGCGAACATTTGGTGTGCGAAAACGAACACATTCTTGCAACTATTTTGGGCCTTGTCCTATCTTTAAGGGTATGAAGCAGAATGCCAAAATACTAATCGTCGATGATGAAGAGGATATCCGCCTGAGTATGCAACTTTTCCTCTCCCAGCATTTTACAACAGTACAGACGGAAGCCAACCCCTTCCAGCTTCCCCGCATTCTTCGCAATGAGGAGTATGACCTGATCCTGCTGGATATGAACTTCAAAAAAGGAGAGACCAGCGGTAAGGACGGGATGATGTGGCTGGAGAAGATCCTGGAACTGCAGGAAGACGCCGGCGTCATTATGATCACGGCCTATGCGGACGTAAAAACGGCGGTAAACGCCGTGAAGACCGGCGCCCTGGATTTTGTAGAAAAACCCTGGCGAAACGAACGCCTTCTGGCCACCATCCACTCGGCACTGAAACTCAATGCCTCCCGTAAGGAAGTCAAGAAACTGGAACAGCAGCAGCAGGTACTCAGCAGCGCGCTGGATCAGCCGTTCGGGGATATTATCGGTAATTCCGAACCCATGCAGCGGGTCTTCACTCTGATCGAAAAGGTAGCCAAAACGGACGCGAATGTGCTGATCCTGGGCGAGAACGGTACCGGTAAGGAACTGGTAGCGCGGGCCATCCATCGCCAGTCACCCCGCAACGACAATGTTTTTATCAGTGTGGACCTGGGGGCCATTCCCGAGAGCCTGTTCGAAAGTGAACTGTTCGGCCATAAAAAAGGCTCCTTTACCGATGCCCGGGAGGACCGGGCGGGACGGTTCGAGATCGCTTCCGGTGGCTCGCTTTTCCTCGACGAGATCGGTAACCTCTCCCTTCCCCTGCAGGCCAAATTGCTGACGGCCCTGCAAAGCCGGCAGATCCGCCGGATCGGGGCCAACGAATTCATCCCCGTCGATATCCGGCTGGTGTGCGCCACCAACATGCCGCTCTACGAGATGGTGAACGAGAATTCATTCCGCCAGGACTTGCTCTACCGGATCAATACCGTGGAGATCAAATTGCCTCCCCTGCGGGAACGCCGGGAAGACATTCCGCTGCTCATCGATCACTTTCTGAGCATGTTCGCCAAGAAATACCAGAAGAAAGACCTTAGCGTCAAGCGGGACACCATGCAGCAGCTCCGGGCCTACCACTGGCCGGGCAATATCCGGGAACTGCGCCACGCTGTAGAGCGCGCGGTGATCCTCTCCGAATCGGAATCGTTGGAGATTTCGGATTTCATCCTGCGGGGCGGCCCGGACGGCAACGGCAGCGCCGAACCGGATACCTACAATCTTGCGGACCTGGAAGCCTGGGCTGTACGTAAGGCCCTCACCAAACACGGCGGCAACATCAGCAAGGCAGCGGAGGAACTGGGACTGACACGGGCCGCTTTGTATCGGCGGTTGGCGAAGTATGATCTTTAAGTTTACCGCAAAGTGAAGGCATAAGTGTCCTATTAAAACGCGAAGTGGTGTTAAGTCGCGAAGATTAACTGCTAAAAGCAAAAGACGCAAAGATCGCGAAGTGGTACAGTTTACCGGTAGTTGTGAACCACTCTGCTGATCCCGTCTTTTATTTTAGCCACGTTGAAGTTGATAAGGAAACCTAAATGTAGATTGGATAATCGCAAATAGGTGATCAATTGGGCCTTGTGTACGGGTAAGAGATATTCCATAGCCTTCAGCTCTACAATAATCTCATTCTCCACCAGCACATCCAGCCGGAGACTTTCCCGCAGTATTTTACCTTTGTATTCTACGGGCACTACCAGTTCGGTAGCTACATTGAATCTTTTCCGTTGAAGTTCTTCTACAAAACAGGCTTGGTAGGTAGATTCTAATAGGCCAGGTCCGAGAAAATAGTGTACCTGAAATGCCGCATCGACCACATGCTTGGCAATGGTTTCGGTTTCTTTCATTATAGAGCGCGTTAAATTAAAAAACATAAAATAGAACAATAACCTCCCAAAGTCAATAGTCCTAAATAGATTTTTTTAAATCTTTGCGTTCTTAGCGTCCTTTGCTCTTCGCGGTGAAGACTTTGTTTTTTTCAATTATTAGTGTCCTAAATACTCCTTTCCTATGCAATTCATAGAAGTCAAAGACAAAGCCACCTGGCGCCTCTTCCACCGGGTTCCGCATATCGTCTACCAAAACGACGACAACTGGATCTGCCCGCTGGAATCCGACATCGAGGCCGTCTTCGATCCCGAAAAAAACAAGACTTTTCAGCACGGTGAAGCTAAATTGTGGGTACTGCTCAACGACCGCGATGAACCCATCGGCCGCATCGCCGCTTTCATCGATCACAAGCGCAACGAAGAACTTGAACACCAAATGGGTGGGATCGGCTATTTTGAGTCGATTGATGATCAGGAAGTAGCTTTTGCCCTATTCCGGCAGGCCGAAGAATATCTGAAAAGCAAAGGCATTCAGGGCGTTGACGGCCCCGTTAATTTTGGCGAACGGGATAAGTTCTGGGGCTTACTGGTGAAAAATTTTGGCCCGCCCATTTTTATGGAAAATTACCATCCCCGCTATTACCGGGCCTTTTTTGAGGACTGGGGATTCCAGCCCTACGAACAGGTCCTCACCATGAAGGGCGCTCTGGATGAGGTGCCGGTCGATCGCTTCGGAGCCCTGGCCCGGCGAATGAAGGAGCGCTACCCCTACCGGGTGGAATCTATTGACCTGAACAACCTGGATCAGATCTCCGTGCATTTCGCGGAAGTCTACAATGCGGCCTTCACCCATTTCCCCTATTTCAAACCGCTGGAACCGGCGCTGATCAAAGAGGCCCTGAAGCAATTGCGGCCGATCGCCACCAATGAGATGGGCTGTGTGGCTTTTCACGAAGATCAACCGGTGGGCATCGCCGGATTACATCCGGATATCAATCCCTTCCTCAAGCACGCAAAAGGAAAATTATCCTGGTGGAAGATCCCCCGCTTTCTGTACAATCTGAAATTCCAGCATCCCCGCTCGTTGAAGGGCATTATTTTCGGCGTTCACCCGGATTTTCAGGGGAAAGGCGTATTTGCGCTGCTCATCGATCACCTGGCCCATGCCAGCAACGATTTCAATTTGCGGCAGCACAAACATCTCATACTTTGCACCATTCGGGGACACAACCAGATCATGGTTAATACCATGTTTAAACTCGGTGTAAAACCGGACCGCGTCCATTATGCCTACCGCAAGATGCTGGAACCGGGCCTGGAGGTACATCCACTGGATTTCATTGACGATTCTTCGGTGGAGTAAACTGGGACAGAGTGGTCGATCAACCCTCTACAGTCTTAAAATCGATCTGCACCGCATCTTCCACCTTGAGGCTCAGCAGTTCGGCGGCCTTGCCCATATTGATGGCGATCTCCAGATAATTTGCAGAATTGAAGAGACAAAGTACCTCGCCGATGGGGACGTCGTGGTAGTGCCGGCTCAGTTTGACGATCGGATCGTGCCGTTTGAAGTACAACTGAAAGGAACGATCCGCTCCGATCCTTTCGAAGAGTTCCCGGTTGATATTGAGAATGGCGTTCTGAAAACGGTCAATGTGGATGACCGCCCCCCGGATCATGGAAGGCTGCACCACCGGCTGGAAGGTAATCCGCTGGACCATTTCGTCAACCGGTTTACCGATCTTTTCAAATTCCTTACCGTTGGCAATGTGGCCGATCGCCCGGGCGTAGATCTGGTGCAGATCGAAGGTGGTATCTTCCGAAATATCCAATTGGTAGCCCTGAATATCAGCCTGATCGAAAATCAGCGTGAATACCCCGTTGTCCGGTCCGATAAAGTAATGGTCTTCGTGCCGGATGGCCAGGTAGCAACAGCTCTCCTGGTAGTAGTCGTTGACGCTGATCAGGTGAATGGTGCCGGGGGGAAAGCTGCGCCAGGAGTTTTTGAAGATAAAAGCCGCCTGGACAATATCGTAGGAGGAGACCTCATGGGTAATATCCACTAACCGGAGCTGTTCATTCTGACTGAGAATGGCCCCTTTGATGAGTGGGAGATAATAATCCCCCTGTCCAAAATCGCTGGTGAGGGTTACAATTGGCATTTCGTAGGTACTCGGTTTTCGGTAACAGTCTGGAGTTGAGCCATCCGGAAATTTCCCGGGTACGGGTCCCCAGCACCGGTACCGTCTTTGGAAACTGTTTTAAAAATGGTGCCGCCGTCGAAAAGCCCGCATTTTGCGGTAGATGGAAAATGCGCGCTGCCCGGTACGGGCCCATATGGGTAGACCAGCATTTGTTTTTAAAACAGTTTCTTGCCACGAATTAAACGAAAATCTGGGAATCCACCTGATGATCCCCTACCTTTATTTTCCGGGAAGGGATGACTACAGGTCGGAAAAAAGCCGGAACGGAGCAAAAGATCACGATTCCTTAACCCGGCGAAAGGTGAAAAAGCTACTAAAAATGGCTAACTTTAAGCCCGTATAATAAATAGTTGTTAAAACCAGAACTATTCTCTGCAAGGCAGGGTTTTCATGGTAGAAACACCCCGACAGGCGAGTCCGAATTCGAAGGAAACCCTTCGAAATTTCATCGCCGGGGGCACACCGAAAAGGTGCTTTTAAATTCTGATTAACAGTAAATTACCCGATCTTGGGTATAAATAAAATCGAGGAGGAATATTGAGCGAAATTATTTTGAATGTAGACGGCGTTGATCCCGTACAACTGTACGGAGAAAACAATGTCAAATTGAAGTTGTTGAGGACGGCATTCCCGGATATCACGATCACATCCCGGGGCAATAGCCTGAAGTTGAGTGGGGAGAAAAAAGATACCCAGAAAGCCAAAGCCAAGTTTGAACTGATGGTCCGGATGCTCAAAGAGCACCATGAACTGCCGGTACAAACGGTGGAGGATATCTTAAAGGGGAGCAATCCCTTTGATACCCGCCTGAGCAACGGTGAGAATAATAAGACCATCGTCTTTGGCCGTAGCGGCAAACCGATCAAGGCTAAAACGCGCAACCAGAAACTACTGGTGGATGCCGCGGAGAATAACGACATCGTCTTCGCGATAGGTCCGGCCGGTACCGGTAAGACCTATACCGCAGTGGCTATGGCCGTGCGCGCCCTCAAAAATCGCCAGGTTAAGAAGATCATTATGGCCCGGCCGGCCGTTGAAGCCGGTGAGAGTCTTGGTTTTCTTCCGGGTGACCTGAAGGAAAAGATCGATCCTTATCTGCGTCCGTTATACGATGCGCTGGACGACATGCTGCCGGCGGAAAAACTGAACCAGTTCATGGCTACCCGGGTGATCGAGATCGCCCCCCTGGCCTTTATGCGGGGACGTACGCTGGATAATGCATTCATTATCCTGGACGAAGCGCAGAACTGCTCCACCATGCAGCTGAAAATGTTCCTGACGCGGCTCGGACCCAATGCACAGTGCATCATTACCGGTGACCTGTCGCAGGTGGACCTTCCATTCCACCAGAAATCCGGATTGCGCCGGGCGATCGATCTGCTCGAACCCCTGGACGGGATCAAAACGGTCTATCTCAGTGCGGAAGACGTCGTGCGTCACCGCCTGGTAAAGGAGATCATCATGGCTTACGAAAAGTCCGATGAATCCGCCCGTCAGCGCCGTCCCCGGAACCGGAAAGGGAAGAGCGACGAAGAAGAGTAATCCATTTTTTTAATATCGAACTGATTTATTAAAGCGTATAGATTTACGAATTCCAGTGTTTTCGTAGATCTATACGTTTTTTAAATCATACCAGAAAATTGGCGAATTGCCCCGCCAGTACCTATGACCTACCAACTGAACAAGACAGACCGGAAGATCAGTGGAACTTTGTCCCTCACCGGTTCCAAAAGTATTAGTAATCGTGCCCTGTTGATCCGGGCCTTATGCGAAGAGCCCTTTGAAATTAACCGCCTGGCTGCCGCCAATGATACCGAGCTCATGGAGGCACTCATTGCTTCATCCGATGAAGTGCGGGATGCCGGACCGGCCGGGACTACCTTCCGTTTTCTCACCGCCTACCTGTCCCTACAGCCGGGTACGCAGATCCTCACCGGTACCGAACGCATGAAGCAGCGTCCGATCGGCGTGTTGGTGGAAGCCCTGCGCAGCCTGGGTGCCAACATCGAATACCTGGAAAAAGACGGCTATCCGCCCCTGAAGATCGGGGAAGCGGAGACGCTGGGCAGCAATAATCAGCTGAGTATTTCGGCGGCTACGAGCAGCCAGTACATCAGCGCATTGCTGATGATCGCACCGGTATTACCCAACGGACTGGAACTAACCCTGGAAGGAAATATCGTTTCCCGCTCCTACATTGAAATGACCCTGGGCCTGATGCGCTACTTCGGCGTAACGGCCGAGTGGGATGGCAATACGGTCAAGGTAGCGCCCCAAAAGTATCAGGCGCGGGATTTCACGGTAGAAGCCGACTGGTCCGCCGCCTCCTACCACTACGCGCTGGCCGCCTTTGCCGATGAACTCGATCTGCAACTGGACGGTCTCTTCCCGGAAAGTACCCAGGGAGACGCGGCCCTTGTGCCCATTATGGAGCAGTTTGGGATCCAGTCTACCTTCAATGAGACCGGGGTACGCCTGACGAAATCAGGAAAAGAACCAACGCAGATGTTCGAATGGGATTTTATCCTTTGTCCGGACATCGCCCAGACGATGGCCGTCATCTGCGCCGGCCTGGGCGTACAGGGATTGTTCTCCGGTCTGGAGACTCTGAGCATCAAGGAAACGGACCGCATCAAGGCCCTGCAGGTAGAACTCGGTAAGGTACAGGCCTATTTTTCCAAATTGCCGCCCCGCTTTTCCCCGAATTCGCAAAAGCAATATTTTATGGTGGAGGGCAAAGCGGATTTGACCAATACGCCGGCTTTCGACACCTACGAGGATCACCGCATGGCCATGGCTTTTGCCCCACTGGCGATGTACGGCACCATCCTCATCAACGAACCGATGGTGGTGGAAAAATCTTATCCGCACTTCTACGAGGATCTGGAATTCCTTGGATTTACGGTGAAAAGATAACGATCACCAGTATCTTATTGGAGGGTCAGCATATTGGGACGTTTGGATCGGAAAGCGCTAAACGTCCCAATGCCATGATTTCCAATCACCTCAGAGACTGTTTGAAAACTTCTGCTGCCGGAGAAAAACCCGGATTTTGGCGTCAATTGAAAGCTATTTTTCACTGCATAGCCCAGCTACGGAGTTAAAAATAGGTGCAAAGTGGCGGCCCGTACGGGTAACCCAGTGAGAGGTTTTCAAACAGTCTCTCAAATCCAATAGGGTCTCACCCGCGCTCGAGGTCTATTTATCTCCTCCCCTGCCAACAAAGAGTGGCATCTTATTTTACATTGCTGTAATTTTAGCGCATGGAAGATAAGATATACGAGATGGCCCGGAAAAGAGTCGGCGAAAAAAAAGGCTTTTACCGGCATTTTAGCGTCTACCTGGCGGTAGGTGCCTTTTTCTTTATTATGAACGTGCTTACCTACTATAACTCCTACGAATGGTGGTTCTTTTTTCCGATGATCCCCTGGGGGGCCGGCCTCGCCATTCACTATTTTTCGGTATTTGGTTTACCGGGCGGTCATTTGTCCAGAGAATGGGAAGAACGGGAACTCCGCCGGGAAATGGACCGCCTGCGGCACAAGGTAGATCGCCTGGAAAGCCCCGGCCGGAATGAGCATCTGGAACTCCCCCAATTGCGCCGGGAAAGCGTAAAAAAACGCCCCAGCTGGAATGATGATGAATTGGTGTGACGTCCGTCGCTCCAATCAATTCCTACCGGATATCAGGACCTTCACACCTCAACCCACCATCAGAGCTACCACTTCCAACCCAGTGCCAGTCCTTTGGCCTGGTCATTATACATGGCTCCTACACTCAGTCGGCCCTTGCTCCTTTTGTGGATCGTGGGAATGAGAATCCCGACGGCCGCACCGACAATGCCCCCAACTATGGTATCCGTGGGAAAATGCCGTAGCGCACGTACGCGATTGATCGCCACCACTACGGTCGGCACGGTGGCCAGACCGTAGAACAGCCACTTTTTGGCTCCCAGTTCCGGGTGAAAATCATCGATCACTTTGGCGGTGAAGAACCAGCCGGTCGCCGTACTGGCAACGTGACCGCTGTAGAGCGAGTTCCGGTTGTTACCTGCTTCCCTTTCTTCCAGCGGCAGTTCGGTATAATAGGCTGCCGGACGCAGCCGTTCGGCAAAAGTGGGCCCCAGCGGTCCCCAGGAATAGAAATTGGAGGTAACGGCCTGACTTTCCAGGTACATCAGGGAAACGTCCAGCCACTCCCGGCGCATCGGCCGGTCGAGGAAAAGCAAAATGGGGGAAAGTGCGCCCGAATACAGCAAAAGATCGGAGATATTCTGGGCTTTATCGGTAGATTCTTTACTGGGGTCCTGCCTTAGGGCCACGCGATCCAGGCGGATCAGATCATCTTCATTGAGGCGATTCAACCGTTCCTCCGGAATTAAGGGAGATTCCCGTAAGCGGACCAGGCCGGTACTATTGGTATATAACCCTACCAGAGCGATGCCCCCGCTTACCCAGGGATTGACTTTATACATCGATTCTTTTTCCGTGGTGTCTTTTTTGATCGATTGGGACTGACTGAAAAGGTTTTGGGATACTACAATCAGGAAAATGAGGCATAACGCTCTAAACATTCTTTTAATCTTTTATTTTTTACAATTATTCCTTAAATCGGAATTCGTCTCAATTTGTTTTATCACTGATTAAAATCAGATTACTTGTATCTTGTACTTTTTGCTGTTATTTTTCCAGCATGTAAAACAAAAGGCGACTATAAAAGGACATAATTGGGGAGAAATAGTTGCCGTAATTCAATGATGAGCCTGTATGGAATGGATTGTCCAGGAAGCAGAACACTATGTAACCGGATTATTGGAAAATCTCAATGCCCAATATTGTTACCACGATCTGGAACACACGCTACGCGTTAAAAAGGCAGCGGAGGAACTCAGCGATGCTGCAGAATTATCGCCCGATGAAAAGGAGATCCTTTTACTGGCGGCATTGTTTCACGATACCGGTTTTGTGGAGGTTTACTATGGCCACGAACAAGTCAGTGCCCGTTTGGCCCGGGAATTTCTGAGCGAAAAATCCTACCCGGATGAAAAAATGAACAGTGTGATATCCTGTATCCGGGTGACGGCCATGCACACCCAGGCGGACAATCGTCTGGAACAGCTGATGAAGGATGCGGACCTGAGCAACCTGGGCCAGGAAGATTATTTCAAATACCTGGACCGATTGCGCTCTGAGTGGGAAATGGTCCTCAATGAACGCTACTCGGACGTAGCCTGGTACCGCCTCAATCACCAGTTTTTAAAAAAACATCACTATCAAACTACTATAGCTCAAACCCTGTATGGACAGCAATGTGCCGTTAACCAAAAACGCTTAAAAAAGATGGCTAAGGACAGCAAAGAGAAACTCAGGAAAGGAATCCAGGGCAGTAAAAGTGCCCAAATGATGTTTAAAACCTCCCTACGCAACCACCTAGATCTCAGTAACCTCGCCGATAATAAGGCCAACATCATGCTCAGTGTCAATGCACTGATCATCACCATTGCCATGCCGGTGGCCGCTTCCTATATTGCCCAGCTTCCCTATCTGCTGGTTCCCGCGATCATCTTGCTGTGCACCTGTCTGGCCAGCATGATCTTTGCCACGCTGGCCACCCGGCCGATCAAGATGTCCGGATACACCCCTCCCGAAACCATTGATCAGGGTGAATCCAATTTGTTCTTTTTCGGCAATTTCTTTCGGATGAGCCTCCGTGAATACCAGAGTGGCATGGCCAAAGTAGTGGATGATGACGAGCAGCTGGAAGGCACCATCATGCGCGACCTCTATTTTCTGGGACGCTCCCTGGGCCGTAAATATCGCCAGCTGCGGATCTGCTACAATATATTTATGATGGGGATCATTGCGGCGGTGATCATCTTTGCCATTGCCTACCTGTTGTATAATTAAAAATCTACCGGCCAACCGATCATGAAGCAAGACGCACTGCTCATCTTTATCCGCAACCCGGAACTGGGAAAGGTAAAAACCCGCCTGGCCAAGGACCTGGGCGACGAAGCAGCCCTCGGGATCTACCACCAATTGTTGGGACATACCCGCAGGATCGCCCTTTCCGTCCCCGTGGAACGCTACCTTTTTTACAGCAATTTTATCGATCGGAAAGATGGCTGGCCGGAACCGGATTTCAAAAAATACCTGCAGCCTCCGGGCGATCTGGGCGACCGTATGCTCAAAGCCTTTGATCAGGCCCTGGCCGATTGTGAAGCGGCAGTAATTGTGGGAAGCGACTGCCCCGGCCTCAGCACGGATATCCTGCAAACCGCATTTACCCAACTCCAACAAAATGACTTTGTCATCGGTCCGGCGCTGGACGGTGGCTACTACCTGCTGGGCATGAAAAAACTGGCTCCCCAACTCTTCCTGGATATGACCTGGAGTACGGATCAGGTATTCTCCGACACAACGGCCCGCATGGAGCACCTGGGTGCCAGTTATTACGTGCTGCCGGCGCTGTCGGATATTGACTACGCCGAGGATTGGGAGCAGCACGGCCCGCTGATCGACCGGGAATAGGGTCTCTTACTTTGGCCCCGGGAGCTTACACTACGTTAATCAGGCCTTGGAATTACCTACTTTTTTTAGAATGATCTTACCCCGCTGGCGTTTGGGGTTGAAGGTATCGCCGCGTACTTCCTGCCAGTAGCCTTCCAGGGTGGACTTCCAGATACTGCGGTCGTAGGCGAACTGATATTTGCGGTTGAAGGGAGGCGGCACTTCTTTGCCGGCGGTAGGGATAAACTGAATGTCCCGCATGTAGATCGAGCGGTCTTCGTACATTCGGCCGCTTAGTTCCATTTCAATGATCTCGTCGGGACTGATGTGGACAAAAGAACGTCCCTTGATGGTTTTATCTTCGATCTCAATGATCATTTCGAATTTATACCCGGAGGTGGAACCGATCCCATCGGTGATGGTCCCAACCCATAAACCTTCCAACGATTTTTGAGCGATTGTGCAGATGCTGATCAGAGAGAACAGGAACAGTAGTGGTAGATTTTTTTTCATGGATGCTTAGCTTGCAAGTGCGGTTAAAAAATTCTTTACCAAAGATAATAGATTTATAAAACGCGGGTTTTGGTGTAGATGTTATAAAAAACTTAAAACCAGGGGATTTGTGAGGGAGAGATTGGGTGACTTGGGGAGGGGGTGATGGGGAGCCAAGGAGAATGGGGAGACCACGTTATTTTGCGTTGATCGGCCACTTTCAGGGTTAATATCTAATTGCCTGCCGGACCAAGCTGGGTGAGCAACGGGTTATTCGTTGTTGGTTAAGGTGGCAGTTGGCTTCGAGGTAGTAGCGGCTATGTGGTGAGGAATATTAATAGTTAAAAACCGAAAACCAGAAATGACTGAATTTCACCGCGAGACGCAAAGACGCCAAGCTTTTTAGTGGATTTGCCGATGGCAAATCCACTAAACTTTGCGTTCTTAACCGTTAATGTCGCAAAAGATCGAAAAATTTGCATCAGTAAATTTTCTCGAAAAAAGCCATTGTAAAACTTCGCGGCTTCGCGGCCTTTGCGGTGAAGACAAGCTTTATTAATTTTCAATGTTCGGCACTAGTTAGTATCTCTAAAGCATATCGCTCCGTTTACTTACCGGTCGAAGTCGGGACCTCCTGCTCGTTCGCCCGCATTTCAATGTAGGCGCGCAGATCTTCCACCTGGCTGTTGCTCATCTTTTCCAAAGTGTAGTGAGGCATATAAGCCCGTTTGCCGTTCAGCGGTGAAGTACCGTAACGGATCACCTGATAGGCCGAATAGCGCGTGTAGCGCGGCAGGTGTTTGAGCAGAAACTCGAAGCTCATGTCGCTGTTATCCAGTTCGAAAAAGGAGTAGCGCTGCCGTTCGTGGCAGTGGAGACAGCTCAGTTCGTAGAGCAGGCGGCCGTTCTCGGCATTCCCTTCCTCCGTATAGCCCACGGTGCGGTCCTCCGGCGGCGTTACAAAAGTGGCCGGGGAAGCCTGTAGATAATGTTCTTTGATCAGCGCGGTAGCCGTCGTGTCCGGCTTTTTCAGGCGGAGCGCTCTTTCGAGCTTATCCATATCTTTTCCCGTCAGGTTGAGGTCGCCCAGCTTCAGGTCGATGGTCCACAGGTAGGCCAGTACCGATTCCAGTTCCCAATCTTCCAGTATCCGTCCCTGAGCGCATTCGGTGGCGCACAACTGGATCGCTTCCCGCAGGTTGTTACGGGCCTTCAGCACCAGATCCCCGTACTTTTTATCGTAATCCCCGTTGTAGAAACTGGTACGGTTGACCACCCCGTACAAAGCCGAGCCCTGGAGAAAAGGCAATCCTTTGGATTGTACGTACGGTAGACGGGCTTCGGGATCGGCCTTGCTCAGATCAGGATCTTCCCGCTCTACATTGTGGCAGGAAGTGCAGACGAAGTGTTTGCTCTGACGCCCGCTGGCTTTGCCGTTT
The DNA here is from genome assembly GCF_002646595.1 of Flavilitoribacter nigricans DSM 23189 = NBRC 102662. Lineage (GTDB taxonomy): Bacteria > Bacteroidota > Bacteroidia > Chitinophagales > Saprospiraceae > Flavilitoribacter > Flavilitoribacter nigricans. The sequence continues at coordinate 23,570 of NZ_PDUD01000047.1, read as the reverse complement.
TTCCGCGCCCCGATACCTTCCAACACCAGCCGCCGACCGGCATCTACCGATACGCCGGGAATACTAAAATCCACCTGATGCGGCAGGGGTTCGTCCCCCAGTTCTACCAGCACTTCCGCGACCGGTTTCTCTTCGTTCATTACCGACAGGGGCGTAAAGGGGGACCAAAGCCAACTCAGCAACAGCAAAATGGCACCAATAGAAGGGAATAGAACGATCTTTCTCATGACAATATATTTTGAGGATCCGTAACAGCCGGTCCGCTTGCCGACTGCGGATCGCCTTCTGTTTTACAAATTGAACAAGCGGGACACCGTGAAGCCCAGTCGGAACTGACCTTCACCCCAGTTGGAGATCGTGTAGGGAATATAGTCCGTTTCCATTACGCCGGTTGCATTTGTAAAATTCACCTGGAAAATATGCCCTCCGGTATCGAATTCCAAACCGATCCCGAACGGAAAATAATAACCGTTATCGCTGGAGCGCCGGCTACTGAAAGGCACGGTCATATCACTGATGATGCCTACGACCTTATTCAATTGTACGCGCGCGGCCACGCCCAGGGAAAAGATCCCGTTCTCATCCTCAAAGGTAACGAGATTGCGGTGCGTATAAGCCGGCAATAATTGCAGCGAAAAGCCTTCGGAAAACTTCCGGGCGATGATCAGTTCCCAGTTGGTGGCCATCCGGTGGGCGAATTTGGGGAAACTGCGGATCAGATCGGGATTATCCTCGATCTTACTGGCGGTAGATAACGAGATCACGCCAACGGCCGTCAGGCTGAAGGGAACCAGATTATTTTTCGTCTGGTGCATCAGACGGTATTTCAGAATACCGTTGGTCAGCTGACGCAGTCCGGAATTACCTTCGGGAGTGATCCCCGCACCTTTGGCCCGGAAAAGCCCCACGGTAAACCGGTCCGTAAAACCGTACTCGCCGCCAATGACCACATCGGATGCATTTTCCAGACCGAAGAACGTTTGGTAGCCACCGTTATCCCCGGCGAAATCACCGAAACGGTGGACGATCCGAATATCCAGTTTGTGCGCCGGCAGGGTTTCCACCGAATGGGTATTGATCACGCGGCGATCCTTGAAAGTTTGGTATACTTTTTCGGCATCCTGGGCCTGTAAACTCAGCAGGCTTCCGAGCAATACGAACGAGAGGGTAAAAAGACGTATCATATTATTATGTTTGTTGGGTAAGGCCCGGTTTTCCGGCTTCGACCGGATTTCGGCGCCAAACTGCTGCACCATTTCATTATTAAGCGTCGGGGACATCTATCCGGCTCACTCCTTGGGAAACCCCGCATCCAGCCAGCACTGAATGATCTCCAGTTCCTCCTGGGTGAGATTACTCGGCCGGTCACCGGGAACGTAGTCCGGCGGCATACCGACCGTAGGGTCGTCCCGCAGACTGATCACCCGGTTGCGGATCGAACCGCTCTGCAGGCGGCCCAGCATACCTTCGTAGGTCAGATAATTGCCGATGGAAGCGTCGATATGACAACCACTGTACGCACAGGTGCGGTCGATGATATCTTTGACGTTGGTTTCGTAAGAGGTTTGGAGCGTATCGCATACGGCCAATACCATGGGTTCTGGCAGTTGGTCGGAGGTACAGGAAGGGAGACAAAAATAGAGTATACTGAACCCCAGTGCCAGGGTTCGCAGTTTTTGGGTCATCTGTTAAAAATTTATTCCGATAGAAAGATTATAACGATCTTTTGCTAAAATGTTTCATTCGATCCTGCAAATCAACTAAAATAGATTTAGATTGTATATAGATAATGCCGGGAATTACCTTGTCCTTTCCCGACAAAAACTCTTAAATTTGCAAAATAATAGCAAAAATAATTTGATATGTATCCTGTACAAATAACGGCTCCGATGGCCCGTCAACTGACAGATATCGGTTTTGAAAGTCTTACTTCGGCCCAGGAAGTGATCGACGTGCTGGACGATAAAGAAGGAACTGTACTGCTGGTGGTCAATTCCGTATGCGGATGTGCAGCGGCCAACGCCCGCCCGGGTGCCCGTATGGCGCTGGACAACGATAAGACGCCGGATAAACTGACTACGGTATTCGCCGGTGTGGATATGGAAGCTACGGCTAAGGCTCGTGAATTCCTGCTGCCTTACCCGCCGTCTTCTCCTTCCATCGCGCTGTTCAAAGACGGTAAACTGGTTCATTTCCTGGAACGCCACCACATCGAAGGCCGTTCGGCGGAGATCATTGCCGAAAACCTGAAACTGGCTTTTGACCGCTACTGCTAGGCGCTGACTCAAAGCCAGACCGTACAGATGATAAGAAGACACGGCCGGTCGATCGTGATCATCGGCCGCTGATCTTCCGAAAATATACTCGCATGTTAAGGTGTACCCATTCGTTTGGTTACACCTTAATTATTTCCCGTCACCAGGGTTTTAAAAGCCGGATCGGCCACTGCATCGTCCCGTTGCAGGAACAGGGCCTTGGCCAGAATGAGGTACAGCGTGTCGTCATCTTTGAACGGTAACTGTACCCGGCGGTCTTTTCGGACCGACTGGATATCCGGCATCAGATTCAGATGCTGCTGGCTCTGCCGGATCTGGGCGAATCCACTACCGAGATTGATCCGGTACTGATTGAGCTTGCCGTCTACCAATAGATAATTCCCCTCGAAACCCGGCGAATTGAGCCCCAAGCGGGGAATCAGCTGCGCAATAAGCTGTTTTCTAACCGCAGCGCCAGCATTATCCGAAAACCGGCCCTTGTGAAAGTCATCCCGGTAGTTTCCGAGGCTTGGTTCCTTTTCGGCCAGAGCCGGGTTCATGGCTACGCTGGTAGTGGCGATAAACAGATCAATATCCCGACAGATCTCAGATCTCGTTTTGGCCGGCACCCGCGACAGCGGTATCGCTTCCAGTTTTTTGCCATAGGTGATCTTGCGGGTATCTCCTTCCGTAAAGAATAATTCCTGAGTCGGTATGGCGTAATCCAATCGGCTGTAATCACATTTAAAGTGAGCCGTCAGGTTCAGATCTTTAATGAACACCCTCGGCCAGTTCACGTCCTCGTGGACGTAGGTAAATATCCAGCCCGCCGCGTTGGCAATGGCCATGAGTTTGCGTACTTCCAGGAAATGACCGGCGAACCGGGGCGTGGCCGTCAGGGATAATTCCCGGTCGGAAAAAGGATAGTGCTCCCGATAGGCCTGCCTTTCGGCCTGTGGGATCTTCTCCTCCAGTATTTTTTGCTGCCAGGCAGTTAGCTCTGCACTAGCGGCTTCTACCGGATGCCAAAAGGAAATGACATCTGTTTTTTCTACTGTTACCGCTTGCCCGTGCAGGTCGATCTTTTGATCGCCCAGCACCAGAAATCGTTTATCTTGGGTTTCGTTACACCAGATCATACCTTCGATCCACATGTGCAATAGCGGGTGGGCCAGGATATACTGTTCCCAGTCCGGAGCCGACCATTTCCGGTCGTACAGCCAATAGGTCTTCAGGCGGTGTTTCAGGTCTTTAACCAGGGCATTGGTGTGTTTGAACTCCAGGGCGATCTCCTTTTCCAGAGCCGGGAACTGCTCTTTGATCGCGGCCGGTGTGCCCCGTTGTTTGCGATCTCCCAGATACCAGTTTTTGACCAGCTTCTGATTTTTCAACTCAAACACCACCCGGTAATCTTCCACCTGTATCGTCTTGGTGCACCCCTCGAATCCGAGGTGGGGAATGGAGCGATCGGCCAGCAATTCATCCGGTATATCCGATGCCTCCTTGAATTTTTCCATATACTTATCAAGCACCCGGATAAACCGTTGGTATTTCGTTTTATTGCGCATGATATTCAAAATCCCGAATGCGGTCTCGCTACCGCTGTTGACCAGTTCCTGCAGCGCGAAATTGCCCATTCGGCCGGATCTGGGGCCCACACCGGATATTTTGGTGTAAGACGATTCCGCTATGGTGCGGACAATATTTAGGGAGACGTCATTCGGATTTTGGCGGGTACAGGTCCAGACAATGCCCCGCAGCGCCTGCGCGTAGACATCGAAAAACCAGAAATCCTTGCGGATGGAATCGGTAATGAGCACCGTCAGTTCTTTAAAGTACTGATCCCGACCGAAATCATCGATGGCTTTATTCATCTGCTCCATCCATTTCTTTTGGGGTGTTTTGCTGCCCTTGCAGGTGATCAGCAGATCCATCAACGGATACCATTTTTCTTTACCGGACAACTGGTCGATATGATCCTGTTTGAACCATTGCCAGTTTACATTTTTTTCGAAAGACGACTTTGTCTGTCTGCGTTTGGCCTGTGCCGCCTGTCTGAACTCCAGAAAGGAAGGTACCGATCCATCCGGGAAACTCATCTCGCGGTAGATCCGGCAATCGGAAATTTCCGGAAAATGCGGCTCCAGATAGTTATTGCGAAAAAAATTGAATTCCTCGGCGTTTAAAAAGCTGATCGCTGTGGCGTAGTATTCCCGGCTATCCCTTAGGGTATAGGGAAGCAGCGGAATGGGGATGATCCGGTAAGCGCGCTGTTTTTCTTCCAATATTTCGTTGAAGTTTTCTACAACGGCTGAGTTTATATTAATGTTCTCCCCGTCGATATTGATCTGAAAAGCCGTCATATCATCCACCGAGTAGGCACTGACCACCCGTTTCAGGGCGGTCGGGACGATCAGGCTAAAGTCCGCAATGAAGGCTTTTAATTTAGTGTAATTCCCTTTATCGCTATTCCAGTTCAGGTTATGATAACCGTATTTAAAATCCGAATTACCAAAGTGAGGCGTCTGGATCTTATGAGCCAGGATGAGATCCTTTTCTGGTGCCGCCCGGTAAATGGTTTTTATCAGCTCGATCCCGGCCTTACTGAAATGTTTGACAAATACCAGCTCTTCCACCTTGCTGTGGAGTTCGGTTCCCATCCGGATGTCCGGCGCTATTTTTTGGAGCAGCGGAAGATGTACATTTTCAATAACCACACTGCTTAGGCAATCCGGGAACCAATGGAGGAGGTCGTTCATCCACTTTTTGGAAACGCGGTGATCATCAATAATCATCTGGAATAATTCTCGGTAAAACCATTCCACATCGCGGAAGTAATACCCGGGATTGGTGAGGTACATGATGTGCTCGAGGAGCGTTTCCACCCGACCGGTATAGTGCTCCACTGCGGCCACCGCCTTGGGAAAGTCCCAGACCTTTAGAAAACGTCTTTTCTGAGATGGCGTATTCCGAAAAATCTCTTCTTGCTGGAATTCGAGGAAGCTTTCCTGCACTTCTCGCAATATGGTTGTATGCAAACGGAATCCCTCCCGGCTATTGTGCTCTTCGACTGCCTTTTCTATTAATTGCATCAGGTATTGGTCCAGGTCGGCAGATGCTGCGATAGGCTGAGCAGGGTTTTGAAAGTACGCATTGCTGAGCAAGTCCAGATAGATCTGTGGTTTTTCGTAAAAAGCCCGATTATCGATATAGTCCAGCCACGCTTTCAACACCTCCGGTCCATTCGAGTAGACCGCCTCGCGCAAAACGCGCTCTATATGGCTCCTGCGTTCCCTGCTCCGAAGTTTTTTAAAAGTCAGGGCATTAAATATTTCCAGAAAGCCACATGCCTGTAAAATGGTTCTCCAAATAGGTAAATGTTCCGGAAAGTCAGATTTATAGTGCCTTCGGGACAAAAACTCCTTGGGGAATTTGTTTTTGTTTTCCGGATCATCCAGGCATATCATAATTTTTTGGAAAAAACTTTCATTCGGATCGTGAAAAGCCAGATAAACGAGGCTAAGCGCATCAAAGTAGTTCGATTGTGCCTCCTCCGGTTTTACCGCAAAATAATGGCTCGTCCGTTTGGATGTGCGATAAAGTTCAATAGTTGGTTCCAGGAAGTCCGTCTCAAATTCGGTCAGACTCAGGCCGGACTGATTGAACCAGTCCAGGATCAGATCCCGGTAATCCTGTTTTGCTTCTTCATTTTCAGCTTCCTTATTCGACTTGATCACGCCGAGATTATTCAGAAAAAAGCGCCCAAAAAATTTCATATCAGAGTATTGAAAAGGTTATGGTGTTAATTTTTTTCCGGTCGACAAACGATAGTACACTATCTTCCGACAAGGTGAGAGGAGCTCTTAAGTCGTCCACTACGCGTTCGTCTAATACCGGAATGATCCGTCCATTGTGTACACAAGCCAGTAAGAGATAAGTGAATTTTTCCGGGTCAAAATCCCGGCGTAGATCCGGCGAGTAAGTAGACAGGTAATAATTGAACAGCTCTCTAAATTCACTCGGACGCATACCGCCGGGTATATCCAGTTGTTGTTCCCGCATGTCTTCCAGTAAGATCTCCCAGAGTACTTCCCGATTAAAGATCTCCGGCAGTTGAACCTCAAAGATCTCCCAGACCAGATCCAGAAAAGAAGTAAAATGAAAACGTGAAATGCCGGCCAGGTAGGCTTTTTCATAATGGCCGGTCCGGAGAGCGATCTTGATCATTTACATCAGAGGCTTTAGTTTGACAACTATTTGATTACAAAACTATGCCAATTTGTTATCAAATTTAGCTTATTTCGCAAAATAATTACAATTCGTCAATTTGTCAACTAATGGGGAATACTTTTGAAAAGCTTTTGTAGGCTGAGTCGGAGAAGAGGTGGGGATCGGACTTATTGTAAGCCTGCTGTATTTCCGGATTCCAACACGGTTGCCCAGTCCACCCGGATGTCGGGAGCGACGCGGGACAGGGCTTCTTTCAGGTGGATGCCTTCCGTTCGTACCAGGGCGCACGCCCGCTCAACCAGTTCTTTGGCGTCGCGGCGACTGACCCGTTCGGCCAGGATAAAACTGGCTCGTTCCGAATAGATCAATCCGTTCAGTTTATCCAGATTGCGTTGCATGGCTGCCGGATCGATCCGGATCTCCCGGCTGATCGTCAGTGCATGGCGTAGCGCCGTACCGCTGGCGATCATCAATGGAGGCAGGCTCAGCCATTCCAGGATCCAGGCGGCTCCATCGCGTTCCTGCTGGTGGAATAAGGCCGGAAAAAGGCCGGCGTTCAGCTGGCCGGCGTAACGGGCCAGAGCAACGATCGCTTCACTCAATACCGGGTTGTTCTTATGCGGCATTGTACTGGAGCCGCCACCCGCACTTCGCTCCTGCACCTCTCCCACCTCCGTTTGGCTCAACTGCAGGATATCGCCGGCCATTTTTCCCAGTGATCCGGCGACCAGCGCCAGCCAGGAGCCCCATTCGACGATGCTGTCGCGCTGGCTGTGCCAGGTTCCTACGTACCCGAGATCCAGTTCCCGGGCCAGGTCCCGGGCGACTTCGGTCCCACGTTCGCCGAGGGCGGAAAGATCTCCGCCCGCGCCGCCCAACTGGACGATCAGCAGGCGGGGTCGCAATTCCGCCAGTCGCTGCCGATGCCTTTCGAGCGGCTGGTACCATTGATCTACCTTCTGGCCGAAAGTGATCGGTACCGCCTGTTGCGTCCGGGTGCGGGCCACCGTTGGTGTTTGCCGGTGTTTTTCCGCCAATGTCCGCAGATTGGTAATGAGCGCCTTTAACCTGCCGTCCATTACCGCGGAGGTTTCGCGGATGATCAGCACAGTGGCCGTGTCCATAATATCCTGGGAAGTCGCTCCCCAGTGGAGGTGATCGGCCGCTTCCGGCGAGAGGTGTTGTTTCGCCAGGGCAAGTAGCGGTATGGTAGGTATGCCGTTTTTCAGCGTGCCGGCAGTGAGATTCGCCGGATCCGGTTCAAATGCAGTCAGTTTCTCGGAAATTTCCCGGGCCGAATCGGCGGGTATAATGCCGAGCCGGGCCTGTACCTGAGCCAGGGCGACCTCTACCCGCAGCATGTGCCGGACCAGAGCGGCATCATCCGTCAGCGCTTTAATTTCGGGATCGGATAGATATTGACTGTACATCTTTTCGGTGATTGTTGCGGGATGCCGGCCATCTCAACTACCTGCTATAGATCGAAAAAGACCGTTTCCTGTTCTCCCTGTACATAAATGTTGAATTCATAAACGGTAGCTCCCGCTATTTCCAGGCGCCGGGCGATCAGGGTCTGGCGACGGTCTTCCGGTACCAAGTTCAGCATTTTATCGCGGGCATTCAAATCTTCTTCATCGGAGAAATAGATCCGTGTAAATTGATGGTTCAGCATTCCTCGCATAAACAGGGTCACATTAATGTGCGGTGCCTGGCCGTAGATCGAAGCCGGTTTGATCGTTCTGATCTCGTAGCGCCCCGCTTCGTTCATTCCGGTACCCACTCTGCCGAAGCCTTTAAACCCACCGGCTTTTGGGTCCTGCTGGCGGTCGGAATAACGGCCCTCCGCGTCACACTGCCAGCATTCCAGCATGGCATCCGTACAGCTGTTGCCCGCTCCGTCGAATACCCGCCCCTGCACGATGATCTGTTCCCCCGGCACCGAATGATCGGCGACTACGGGATGGGCGATACTGGTATAGTTGTAGCGATACTGTTCGGCCGTCAATCCGTGGGCGAAGAACGGTCCGATGGTCTGGGAAGGTGTCTGTTTGTATTTCATATCTTTTGATTGAGATCTTTAGTTTTGGTGGGAACGGGAAACAGGGATATCTCCAGATGCAAGCTACCGTTCCCGTTCTTCCAGTGATGGTCAATTCCCTGGAAGCATTGTCATCATTAGCCGGCACTTACTATTCAAAGGGAGTTTGCCGGCTGCCGCGCAGCACGATGTTGAACTCGTATCCCAGCGCAAATCCCGGCTCCGTCAGCTCGATCTTAAAATCCGCCACCAACAAGTCCCGGGCGTGGGCAGGTACAGAATTAAAGATCGGATCGTAGGCGAACAGCGGATCTCCCGGAAAATACATCTGGGTGATCAGACGGTCGGCGAATTGGTGTCCGAAGAGCGAAAAGTGGATATGGGCCGGTCGCCAGGCGTTGGGGTGATTGCCCCAGGGGTAGGCCCCCGGTTTGATGGTGTAAAACCGGTAGTTGCCCGCGTCGTCCGTCAGGGCCCGACCCGCGCCGACGAAGTTCGGGTCCAGCGGCGCATCGTGCTGATCCAGCTTATGGATGTACCGCCCGGTCGAATTGCACTGCCAGATCTCCACCAGTACATTGGGGATCCCCCTCCCCTGCTCGTCGATCACCTTACCGTGAATGACGATGCGTTCTCCCAGCGGCTCTCCGTTGACGATACTATTTTTGGTCAGGTCGTGGTCCAGTTTATCGATCACCGCATCGCCGTAAACCGGCATCCGCAGGTCCATCATCTCTTCCGGAACCGGAATCAGAGGTTTGGCCGGATTTCGGACGACCGTCGACTTATAGTCCGGATAGACCAGCGGTGGATGATTATTCCAATCTCTTTTATTCATGCCTGAAATTTCATTTTAAACAGCACAAAGCAAACATACAAACCTGATGCTTTATTTGGCAAATTCAACTAATCAAGATTTTAAACGGGTATATATACAAAGGAAAAGAAAAAATATTTGGATAATCAGGCGCAAATAGTCAATTTGTTTCTTTTTAATAGCACAAAGCAAACATCCAATATTTAGATAAAATATTTTTCACTTGATTTATAGTCAACTTTTATGAATAAGGCAATTGAACCGTCAAAATTGAAGATCCGGAACTATGTGGTATACGGTGAAGCCGGCGAGATGCTGTCACCCGCGTTTGTGCATTGCCATCAGATGGAAGTCACCGGCAAATCGCACAACTGGCACATTAAGCCCCATATCCATTCCAACTTATTTCAGATCTTTTTAATGGAGAACGGGAAGACCTTTTTCATCGGTGAGCACGTACGGGTCGAACTGAATAAACCTTCCATTCTCACCATGCCGGAAAATACCGTGCACGAATTCCGGCAGGAACGGGAGGCCAGAGGGACCGTTATTTCCATTTCCTACGCACTGATGGAGGAACTATTGGAACACTACCCTAAGGGCCTGACCGATCTGGAAAAAATGCAGTTGTTCCAACAAACCGACAACCGGGCCGATTTCGAACAGATCTTCAGTCTGGGCCGGGCCGTTGACGAAGAACTCCGCAAGGACGAGCTGGGCCAACAGGTGACCATACGCGGTTTGCTCGGCATGTTGCTCATCCGGATCCTGCGCTTAAAACAACAGGAGCATCCGGCGCAGTTGCCGGCTACCCACGATCTGAATTACATCCACTTTAAAGCGTTTCAAAATTGCATTAAACAAACCAACTCCAGTAGAAAACAGATCCGGGAATATGCGCTGGAACTCCAGATGACGCCCATTCACCTGAACCGGATCTGTCAGTCGGTGGCGGGCAAATCAGCTCTCCAGGTCGTACGGGATCACCTCATTCTGGAAGCGAAACGGCACTTGTCCTACAGTTCCTACAGCATCGCGGAGATCGCCCACTTACTGGACTTTAAAGAGCCCAACTATTTCAGCAGGTTTTTCAAAAAAGCAACGGGCATGAGCCCCAAGGATTTTCGAAAAAAGAAAAATAAAAAATAACCATGCCGGACCATTGGCAGCATCTCAATCTCCCGGATAGCCTCGAAATAAAGGTCGAACAGGACATACTCCTGATCGGTCTGAACCGACCAGCCAAACGCAACGCCATCAACGACGAACTGCTGCTGGGGATAGAACGGATCTTTGACCTTATCCCCGGCGATATTCGCGTGATCATTCTCTACGGTCAGGGGAAACATTTCTCCGCCGGCCTGGATCTGGCCGAATTACAGGAACGCAATGCCGTGGCGGGTATCCAACATTCCCGCATGTGGCACCGGGTAGTCGATAAGATCCAGTTTGGTCCCGCTCCCGTCATCGCCGTACTGCACGGCGCGGTGGTCGGCGGGGGACTGGAACTGGCTGCCGCCTGCCATATCCGGGTAGCGGCTCCCGATACCTTTTTCGCCCTTCCCGAAGGGCAGCGGGGCATTTTTGTCGGTGGCGGCGCCGCCGTCCGGGTTCCCAAACTCATCGGACTGGCCCGCATGACGGATATGATGCTCACGGGTCGGGTCTACCGGGCCGAAGAAGCCGAACGCATCGGGCTGGTACAATATCTGGCGGAGGAAGGTGCTTCCATGGATACTGCCCGGGAACTGGCCGGCAAGATCGCCGGTAACGCACCGATGACCAATTACGCCCTGACCCACGTATTACCCCGGATCGTTGATGCCGGACAGGACCAGGCGCTGGTCATGGAAAGCCTGATGGCTGCCATCGCCCAGGATGCCCCGGAAGCCAAACAACGGCTGCGGGATTTCCTGGAAGGCCGGGCCAAAAAAGTAGGGGAATGATGAAAACGACCAAGACCGCTGCCTTTAAAGAGGCTCCATTCCTGGAGATCCCTACCCAGAAGATCGACATTCGCAAACGGACGACACCGGCGGGTATCAGCTACCTGCAGTCGTCGCTCCGCCTGGAGCCCCATCCCCACCGGATGACGGCGCGTTTACTGCACTGGGCCGAACATCGGCCCGACCGGGTGTTCCTCGGAGAAAGAGATGAAGCCGGACAGTGGCGTACCATCAGCTACCGGGAAACGCTGGAACGGGTACTTTCAATCGCCCAGTGGTTGCTGGATCAGGGAGTTTCTCCGGAAAGGCCGGTGGCTATCCTGGCCGAAAATTGCATTGAGCACGCGTTATTCGCCCTGGCGGCGCTCCATATCGGCGTACCGCATTCGACCATCAGTCCGGCTTACGCCACCAAGTCCAGCGATTTTACCAAACTGAAACACGCCATCGAGGCACTGACTCCGGGAGTGATCTTTGTGTCCAACGGCAGCGTCTTTGAGCGGGCGCTTAATGCAATCCCCCACCGGGCCAGGGTGGCTTATATCACAAATCCTCCGGCCTTGGCAATGGGAACCGATGCCTTTGCGGCGATCGCAACCACTAAGGTGAGTGAGGCCGTCGGGCGCGCCTACGAAAATATTACTCCGAATACCATCGCCAAGGTGTTATTTACATCCGGCTCTACCGGTAAACCCAAGGGGGTGATCAATACCCACGGTAATATCACGACCAACTGGCAGCAGATCGTTCAGGTATTCCCATTTATGACGGAAGGCTTTGAATTGATCGACTGGCTTCCCTGGAACCACACTTTCGGCGGCAATCACAATTTGGGCCTTACTCTGTACAATAGTGGCTCCCTTTATATCGATAATGGCAATCCGACCCCGGAAGGCATCAAAACGACGATCGCCAACCTTCGGGAACGGAGGCCGACCATCTATTTCAACGTACCCAAGGGTTTTGAGGAATTGATCCCTTACCTGAAAACCGACCGGACACTGCGGGAAAGGTTCTTTTCGGAACTGAAACTACTGTTCTACGCCGGAGCGGGAATGGCCCAGCACGTATGGGATACGCTGGAAGAGCTGTCGTTCCAGACTACCGGCAAAAGATTACTGATCGCTACCGGGCTGGGCTGCACTGAATCCAGCCCCTCGGCCATGTTCAATACGCAATTCGGCAGTTTCGCCGGCATGCTCGGGGTTCCGGTGCCGGGTCTGGAACTCAAGTTGGTACCGGTGGCCGGCAAACTGGAAGCCCGCTACCGGGGCAACAATATTATGCCCGGATACTGGCGAAATGCAGAAGCCACGGCGGCCGCTTTCGACGAAGAAGGCTTTTACAAAACCGGGGATGCGCTGGAGTTTGTCGACCCGGATGATCCGAATGCGGGCATGATCTTCGACGGCCGGATCGCCGAGGACTTTAAACTCAGTACCGGTACCTGGGTGAGCGTGGGCAGTCTGCGCAGTAGTTTTGTCCAGGCCGCCCGGGGGCTGATCCAGGATGTGGTCATTACCGGCCATAACCGCGATTACATAGGCGCGATCGTCTTTCCCGAACCGGCCTATCTAAGATCAGAGCTGGGTATAACGGCAGGATCTCCGGAAGATATGGCGGATAATCCCCGACTGCTGGAAGCGCTCGGCAAGGTACTGCAGGATTTTGCCCGGCAAAGTACGGGCAGTTCCCGGCTGATCCGCAAACTGATCGTTGCTCCTTTTGCCCTTTCGCCGGCGCTGGGAGAACTTACGGATAAAGGCTCGATCAACCAAAATGCGGTGCTAAGGAACCGGGCGGCCTTTGTGGAGCTCTTGTACGGAGCAGACGCAGAGATCCCGGTCCTCACCATAAAAGATCAAGCCCGTGGAAATAAAAAATAAAACTTTCCTGATCAGCGGCGGCGGTTCGGGACTGGGACTGGCTACTGCCCAAATGCTGGCCCAATACGGCGCCCGGGTGGCCGTACTGGATATTCGCCTACCCGCTGATAGCGAGCTAAACGCAGGACAAGAGTCAATGGTACTGCCGTTGCAGGCCGACGTCCGCCGGGAGGAGCAGATCGAGGCGGCCCTGGATAAAACCGTTGCAACTTTCGGTCCTATCCACGGACTGATCAGTTGTGCGGGTATCGGCCCGGCCGCCCGTACCCTCGGGCGGGAAGGGGTGCATTCACTGGAACTCTTCCAAAAAGTGATCGATACCAATCTGGTCGGTACCTTTAACCTTATCCGGCTCACCGCTAACCGGATGCAGGAAAATGCCCCGGAGGCCGACGGTGAAAGGGGTACCATCATTATGACGGCCTCCGTAGCGGCCTACGAGGGACAGATCGGACAGGCGGCTTACGCGGCTTCCAAAGGCGGACTGGTGTCGATGACCCTGCCGCTGGCGCGGGAGTTGGCCCGGATCGGAATCCGGGTCAATACGATCGCTCCGGGAATTTTTGAAACCCCGCTGCTGGCCAATTTGCCGGATGAAGCCCGCGCCTCCCTGGGGGCACAGGTGCCGTTTCCGTCCAGACTGGGGCAGGCCGAAGAATTTGCGGCCCTGGCCCGGCATATTATTGAAAACCGGATGCTGAACGGCACCGTGATCCGTCTGGATGGAGGGATCCGGATGGGGCCAAAGTGATTATCGGATGATTGGAAATTTCAATTGTCCAAAATCTAATTCATGAACTTTCTAAAATAGATCAACCACAATCGAAAAATATAACTTATGAACCCACCATTCAGAGCCGACCACGTCGGTAGTCTGCTCCGCACGGAGGAAGTGAAAGAAAATCGTCTGCGCTGGAAAAGAGGCGAGTTATCGGACGAGGCATTGCGAACCATCGAAGATGCCGCCATCGCCGAAACGGTCAAAAAACTGGAATCCACGGGGATGCGGTCCATTACGGATGGAGAATTCCGCCGCGATTATTTCCACCTGGATTTCCTCAAAGAACTGGCCGGCGTTTCCGTAACCGGAGGCATCGAGGCCAACCCGAACGCCAAAGTCGCGGAAGATGGCTTCAAACCGCCGAAATTGAGTGTGACCGGCAAACTGGAGCACGTGCGGGATATACAGGTGGATGACTATCGCTATCTGCAATCGGTAGCGACCGAAACGCCAAAGGTTTCCATCCCCTCCCCTACTATGGTCCACTTTCGGGGCGGCCGCAAATCCATCGACATTGATTCTTATCCCGATCTGGATCAGTTTTTCGAAGATCTGGCCCGGGCTTACCGGGAGGAGATCGACCATCTCTACCGCGCCGGGCTGCGCTATTTGCAGCTGGACGATACCAATCTGGCCTATCTCTGTGATCCAAAAATGCGGGCAGCGGCTACCGAACGGGGGGAAGATCCCAATGACCTACCGCGCACTTACGCCGCCCTGATCAATTCCGTAATCGACGGCCGACCGGACGATCTCACGGTGGGGATCCACCTGTGCCGGGGCAATTACCGCAGCACCTGGTTTGCCGAAGGAGGCTACGAACCCGTAGCGGAGGTACTTTTCAACAACATCAATGTGGATGCCTACTTCCTGGAATACGACGACGAACGTTCCGGTGATTTTACGCCCCTGCGCTTTGTTCCCGAAAATAAAATGGTGGTACTGGGGATCATCTCGTCCAAGGTCCGCGAGCTGGAAGATATAGATGACCTGCGTCGCCGGATCGATGAGGCCGCCCGGTATATGCCTCTGGAAAATATGTGTATCAGTCCGCAGTGCGGCTTTTCCTCCACGCACCACGGCAATGATCTGACCCACGATGACCAGTGGCGGAAAATGGAATTGGTGGTGAATACGGCGCTGAAAGTCTGGGGTACTCCTTGATTGGTTAAAGGCCGCATATTGGTTTTTAGAAACTACTGATCAGGAATGGACTGATTGTGATTTTTTTACTGTATGAATGTGGAAACGTGGAAACGTGGAAATGTTAAAACGTGGAAACGTGGAAAGATTAGGTATCCGTGGATTTGTTTCTTTTTTTCACTTAAACCAGTTTTCACTTTTGATCTTCTGCCGGAGCATAATCTAAACGATACCTGCAAACCGGTAAAGCTATATAAGTGGAAACGGTCCGGACCGGATTTCTAGAAAAGCAAAATAACCGAAAAATGATCGACCTGGATAAGATCGTCGCTATTGATGTACATACGCACGCGGAAGTCTCCTGCCGGCAACCGCACGATGATTTCCGTCCGGAACTGGATGAGGCTTTCGCCAAATATTTTAAATCCGACAAGCGGCCCACTATCCAGGAGACGGCGGACTACTACCGGGAGCGGAATATCGCTTTTATCATGTTCACCGTAGATTCGGAATTTGCGGTAGGTAAAAGACGTATTCCCAACGAGGAAGTGGCGGAGATGGCTCAGAAGAATGCGGATATCATGATCCCCTTCGCCAGTATCGATCCCCACAAGGGAAGAATGGGTGCCCGTGAGGCTCGCAACCTGATCGAGAACTACGGAGTAAAAGGGTTTAAATTTCATCCTACCGTACAGGGTTTTCGTCCGAACGACCGCATGGCGTACCACCTGTACGAAGTGATCGCCGAATACGGCCTGCCCATGCTGTTTCATTCCGGGCATTCCGGCTTCGGGAGCGGTGTGCGCGGTGGTGGTGGCCTGCGGCTGGAATACTCCAACCCCATTCACCTGGATGACGTAGCGATCGATTTTCCCGATTCGCCGATCATTATCGCCCATCCGAGCTGGCCCTGGCAGGACGAAGCCCTCTCCGTTGCCATGCACAAACCCAACATCTATATCGACCTGAGCGGCTGGTCGCCCAAATACTTTCCCAAACAACTCGTACAGTACGCCAATACGCTACTGAAAGACCGCATGCTATTCGGAACCGATTTCCCACTCATCACCCCGGATCGCTGGATACGGGATTTCGAAGACGCCGATTTCCGGGAAGAGGTCAAACCCCTGATCATGAAAGAGAACGCCATCAAAATGCTGGGCCTGACCTAAAACCCCTGACCCCTGACACCTCTCTCCTGACACCTGATTCCTGACACCCAAATCCTGACACCTCTCACCAAAAAACAACCATGGAATTCAACGCCAAAACAGTAATCGACGATCGCCCCCTGACCGGGCTCCAGTACGCCACGATATTCGTCTGCTTTCTGATGAATATGCTCGACGGCATGGACGTACTGGTCATTTCCTATACCGCGCCCGCAATTGCCGATACCTGGGCGGTAAGCCCGGAAGCGCTGGGCATCGTTTTCAGCATGGGCCTGTTCGGGATGACCTTCGGAGCGCTCCTGCTGGCGCCCTACGCCGATAAGATCGGACGGAAAAATATGATCCTGATCAGTGCGCTGCTGATGGGTATTAGTATCTTCCTCACCTCCTTTGCCCAGTCGGTCGGACAGTTGATGGTCTACCGTTTTATCAGCGGTCTGGGCATCGGCAGTATGTTGGCCAGTACAGCGGCCTTAGCGGCGGAGTATACGCCCAATAAGACCCGTGATTTCTGGGTGAGTTTCGTGATCTCGGGTTATCCGGTGGGAGCGGTACTCTCGGGGATAGTTGCGGCGCGGGTGGTACCCGCCTACGGCTGGCCGGTCATGTATCAGATCGCCGGGATCGCATCCTTTGTTACCATCCCGATGATCTATTTCTTTCTGTCCGAATCACTGGATTTTTATCTGCGACGGCACCCTAAGGATGCACTTGCCAAAGCCAATAAGATACTGATCCAGATGGGCGTTGAACCGCTGAGTGCTCTACCGCCCCAGGCCGCAAAACAGGCGGCCATTCCAGTACGATCCCTCTTGCACAGTGATTATCGCTTACCGACCTTCCAGCTTTGGTTCGCCCTGTTCCTGGCCTTTGCTACCCTTTATTTTCTGACGAGCTGGATACCGAAACTGGCCACCAATGCCGGTCTTTCTTTGGAATTGGCCATTTACGCCGGTACCGTTTTCAACGTCGGGGCCGTATTCGGGATCGTCCTGCAGGGCTATTTCTCCAGCCGTTACGGACTGAAACGCACCATTGGTATTTTCCTGATCCTCACGGCGGTCCTGATGGCGATCTTCCGCTTTTTTGTCGGATCGGATGTTTTGTTGCTCGTTTTCGGATTATTGGGTTTCGGTATCCAGGGTGGTTTTGTGGGTCTGTACGCGGTGGCGGCCAGGATGTATCCTACCGAATTTCGCACCACCGGTGTCGGATGGTCCATCGGCATCGGCCGACTGGGTGGTATCATCGGGCCGGCGGTCGGAGGGATATTGATCGGCATGGGACTGAGTATGTCCACTAATTTTCTGGTATACGCCATACCCACCGTGCTGGCCGGCATTATGACCATGCGGATCTCTTCGAAAAAGATCAGTTGAGGAACCTACCGATGTATGGTAAAATATTGATGCAGACTGAACGGGATAATTAGACAAATGGGTCCGGCTGCTGATCAGCCATGGTCAGTGGATCACGGTTATCGAGTATCTGAGCCAGATGCAGGCAGCGGCCCAGTTCATAGCGATAGAAGAAGCGGGCAGCGTGCACCATGGAAGCATTCCAGTCGTCGGCCGGCTTTTCCAAGGCAGCAGCGGCCATTTTCAGCCATTGCCAGGCTACGTTTACCAGTCCGAAATATTCCATATACAGGGTGGCATCGGCCAAAAAGGCTTCCGTTTTACCGGTTGCGGCCAGCTTAAGGAGTCCTCCGGTGGTGCGTTCAAACCGGTCCATCTCTTCCTGCAAACGCCCTGCCAGTCCGCTTATTTCCGGTATCGTAGAGGCCTGCTTGCGGGTTGCGTTCACCTCTTCCTTCCAGTAGGCCAGAGCGGCTCCGTTATTTCTAACTACCTCCCGGCCGAGTAAGGCCAGCGACTGGATACCCGTGGTACCTTCGTAGATGCTGCTGATGCGGACATCGCGGGCCATCTGCTCCAGGGTAAAATCTTCCGTATAACCGTAGCCGCCCAGCACCTGCATCCCCAGATTGACCGATCGGTTCCCCTCTTCGGCGCCATAGGTTTTGGCCACCGGGGTCAGCAACTCCAGCAGGGCGTGGTAGCGCTTCTTTTCGTCCGGATCCCGGCTCACCTTCAACTGATCCAGATAGTAATAGCACTGCAGATGGAACGCCAGTCCTCCCTCGACAATGACTTTCTGGGTAAGCAACATCCGGCGAACGTCCGGATGCTCAATGATCCGCACGGGCGCTCCGGTTTTCAGGCTTCGCCCCTGTGGTCGCTCGCGGGCGTACTGCAGCGCGGTCTGGTAAGCAGCCGAGGCAATAGAGATCCCGTTGAGGCCGACGCCCAGCCGGGAACTGTTCATCATCTGGAACATCTGCGGCAGGCCCTTATGGGGTGCCCCGAGCAGATAGGCGGTGCAATCGCCCGTTTCTCCGAATGCCAGGTGCATTGCCGGAGTGGCTTTCTGCCCCATTTTGTGATAAATGCTGACCGATTGCACATCATTGGGCGTTTCCTGGTCGCTCAGCTTGTACTTGGGTACGATAAACAGGGAAATGCCCTTGGTGCCTTCAGGTGCACCTTCTATCCTCGCCAGCAACAGATGGATAATGTTTTCGGAAGCATCGTGGTCTCCGGCCGAAATGAAAATCTTCTGCCCGCGCAACGAATAAGTACCATCCGGGTTCGGGCGGGCCGTAGCTTTGATATCGGACAGCGAACTGCCTGCCTGGGGTTCCGTCAGGCACATGGTACCCAGCCAGCGTCCGTTCAGCAGATTAGGGATAAAGCGTTGTTGCTGTTCCGTTGTACCGTAAGCCAGGATAAGGTTCGCGCAGCCGATCGACAGGTCGGTATACATGACGAAACTATTATTGGCACTCATCGAAATGTACTTAACGGCTGCATAGATGATCTTGGGTAATTGTTGCCCGTCCAGCTCCAAAGGGAAAGTGGACGCCATCAGTCCCGACTCTGCGAAAGTCCGTACAAAATCCGCCACCGGGGGCGGTACCTGCACCTGACCGTCGCACAACTCCGGTTCGGGCTGTTCAATATCCCGAAAGAAAGGGCGAAGCTGCTGATCCGCGATCTCCGTAGCAGCGTCGATGGTGAACTCGAAGGTATCGCGATCGTGTTGCCCGTAGTAGTCATGACGGCACAACTCCTCTACGCGATATACATCGTACAACAGGAAGTTGAGTAATTGGCGGGAGAAAAGAGGATGTTCCATATTTTGGGTATTGGCACTACGGTTGCGATGGCGATCTCAGATCATAGCCCGGGAAAGGACCATCTTCCGGAATCAGCGCAGGGTAAAAATATATCCTATTAACGCACAAAGCTCCTCCTCGTACGCCTCGGTACGGGAACAGGAAGCATTGATAAGATACGTGTTTTTTCCAAAAATATAGTAGATCAGCGTGTACACCTCCTGCTCCTGCATCAGCAACCAGTAGGTAGAAATTCTGTTGATCTCCTGAAACCCGTTATTCACCAATTCGTACTGGGCCGAAACGGCCTGGATCTCGGAAGCAATATACGCTCCGGGGTTCGGGACCTGCTCCAGTAAGGTAGTGAGAGTGATCGATCGGATCTGGTTTTCGCCATACAGTAAGCTGGTATCCACCGCGCCGACACTCCGCACCGAATCTCTGGTTACCTCCTGTACCGCCCAGGCCTGCGGCACTTCCACGCCCCATTCGGATTCCGGTAGTACGATCCGCTGGGTGGGTCCATTCCCTTCCGTTAGAGTACAGGGAATGGGTAATTCGATAAGCCGGCTATTTTCCCGACATCCGGTCAGGATTAGTAATAAACAACCGCCCAGATAAAAGAACGAGCGCATCTTCATAAGCAGATCATTGCTGGATTATACAAAGCCGGCGGGTCGCCGGCAGGTCATTGGTACCTTTATTCTCGCACCGGGATCAGGGGGCCAGTCGGGATATTACCCAGGCGCCGGGACCGGCAAGGGTATACAGCAGCCGATCGTGCAGACGGCTGGTACGTCCCTGCCAGAACTCTACCGTATGCGGCCGAAGACGGTAACCGCCCCAGTGTTCGGGACGGGGCAATTTTTCCGCGTCGCTGTACTCGGCGTTTAGTTCCCGGACCTGTTCTTCCAAAATTTCCCGCCGGGGGATCACCTGGCTTTGCGGGGATGCCCAGGCACCGATCTGACTTCCTTTGGGCCGCGATTGAAAATACTCGGTTGACATAGTGGCCGGCACTTTTTCAATCAGTCCTTCCACCCGGATCTGCCGGTGCAGTTCCAGCCAGTTGAAGACCAGGGCTGCGTGGGGGTTTTCGGCCATTTCCTGCCCCTTCCGGCTTTCGTAATTGGTATAGAATACAAAACTTTCCGACTCGACTTCCTTCAACAAAACCACCCGGGCGGAAGGCCGTCCGCTGGTTGTGGAGGTAGCCAAAACCATGGCGTTCGGCTCGGGAATTTCCGCCTGAACAGCGGTTTTGAACCATCTCGCGAACTGCTGAAAGGGATCTTTTTCCGCCTGGGATTCCAATAATTCATCACGATTATAATCCTCCCGAAAGTCTCCTAGATTGAGCAACATAACTATCTGTTTATCTTCATATTACAATCTTCGCACTCATTAAACTGAGGGGGATATGATCCGCCGGTGACGGCGACCACACGGCTCAGGTTAGCATCTGCAAAGTAGATTTTGTTCCGATTCCAGTAAAATAAATTGACTAAATTTTCAGTTATATATCTGTTTTTTATAGGAAATAGGACACGCTTTGAAAAATTAATTTTTTTTTGTTCACGAACGAACCTGCCCCCAAACCAGGTTGTTCTATGGACAGTTTCTTGTTGAAACAGGTGCCTGCCATCACGCTGTAGCACGGCTTACGGTAAAACGAAATACACTTAATTTTTCTTCCCTGATCGAATCGATCGATTGTGGGCTTCAACGATTTCGTTTGCCATCCTTATTCCAACACGTTAACACGACACCAGTTCATTAACTAACTAAAAGGACAGATCTATCGGATAAAACTTGTACACCTTTAATGTATTAGATTTTTAACATCTAAAAATTCGAAAGCATGAAGAACTTTCAAATGACTGCTGACGAGAAGAAGGTGAACGAGCCGGTATTAAGTGAAGAACTGCGACCCTTCTGCGCCTGTCGAAAAAAAGGCGAAAATTTTCAATGCACTCATTTCTCGGCTTGTACCTACTGGCGAAAACTCAACGAAAGAACGTTGAAGAACAGTTGGTTAGACCGTTTTCTTCGCGCCTTCGTAGCCACCCGGATCCAGGGTCGGATCTTTACCGAAAGTCTACTCGATGCTCCTACCCGGCAGAGTGTCCTGTTTACGCCTTTCGAAGGTAAGCGGATCATGCGGGACCTCAAGAAGACCATTTATACGCTGCAGGAAAAATACAGCCACCCGATGGCGCTTTACATTGAAGGTTACAAAATGCGGGAGATCGCCGATATCCTCGAGATTTCCTTCGTCAGCGTTCTGATGCGGATCGCCTACGCACGTATGAAACTGCTGACGCTGATCCAGAATAATCCCATTCTCACACTGAGAATGCCGGAAACCGAAAATTCCCAAAACAAATAACTATTCCATTATCCAGGAAGGATAATGTCCTACATAACTATATACATACACGTATCATAGTCCCAAGTTTCTTATTGGTAGATGAAGCGGGGCGGCCTCAAAGCGAGGTTCGCCCCATTTTTTTTTGCTGAACATCGTTCCAAAATGACTGTTGGAAATAGAAATAGGATTAAGAGTGTGCTTGGGATTTTTTCTTTGTGGCGAAAACATTCAATTTTTTGTTTAGACGAAGCTCATTTTGAAGTGCATACCTGGAAGGTACGGACTGAAAAATAGCTGAAGTATAAAAGGAAAAGTGAAGTTTGCAGCCCGATTAATAATTCCCAAACACACTCAACGTAAATCAAAATAAGAATGGATAGTATCCTCGACCAATTCAATCAATCCCTGGGCAATCTGGGCACCAAGCTGCAGGGATGGCTCAACAGTCTGATCGTCAATTTACCCGATCTGCTCCTCGCTATTCTCGTGCTTGTTGTCGGTATTTACCTGACCAAGCGCATGCAAAATTACTTCTATCGCCTGATCAGCCGCTTTTCCGATAAGGAAACCGTTAACCGGCTGCTGTCCAATATTGCAACCGCACTTTTTTTCCTGATCGTTCTATTCATTGTCCTGAGTATTCTCGGTCTGGATACGGCGCTCACTACCCTGCTCGGTACCGCCGGGGTTGCCGGTCTGGCGGTTGGTCTGGCGCTGCAGGATCCGATCGTTAACCTCTTTGCCGGCATCATGATGTCGATGCGTACCTTCTTCAAGATCGGAGACCTGGTGGAAACCAATGATTTTTTCGGCGTTGTGGAAAAAATATCCTTGCGATCTACCATACTGAAGACCCTGCAGGGCCAGGAGGTCGTTCTGCCCAATAAAAATGTCTACCAAAATCCGCTCAAAAACTACTCCACTTCCGGGGAACGGCGCATCGATCTGAGTTGCGGAGTATCCTACGGAGATAATCTGGAAAATGTAAAACAGATCGCTATCTCGGCGATCGAGGATAATCTGGATTACAACAACAACCGGCCGGTGGAGTTATTTTTTACCGAATTCGGGAACAGCTCCATCAATTTCACGCTTCGGTTCTGGACCAATTCGGGCAATCAGAAAAATTATATGGAACTCCAGAGTAACGCGATCATCGCCATCAAGAAAGCGTTTGATGCCAACGATATTACTATTCCGTTCCCGATCCGCACGCTGGATTTCGGGATTAAGGGAGGTGAAAAATTAAATGAAGTGATCTCTGCCGGTTGGCTGGAAAAAGGTAATGGGAATGGGACCGATTAGATGATACTGTGCTGCCCTGAAATAAAAAAAGTCCCAACCTGAAGTTGGGACTGGAATAAACAAACACTATGAACAACACTTAGATCTTTAAAATCCGGAGAAATTATTTTCTCCAGCTTATATTGGTATGGACTGTTGACAAAGTTTTAAAAAACCCCCGCCAAATACGGGGGTGTAATAAACTATGAACAAACACTCACCCAATTATTATCTTTATATTTCGAAAACGAAATTATACGCTTGTTGTAATGGAAATACTTATCTCGGCAAGGGGGGGGGAAATCCGTATAGTTTATTTCCATCGGATGATAATCCTTTGGTAAGCAATAATGTAAGGGGCTAAAAACAAAAGGCTCACCTTCAAAAAACTGCGATTTTTTGTTTAAGTAGCTGTTATTCATACACTTGCGTGGATTTTAGCGGATTTTGCAACTCAAATCAAAACACT